>CAVVAE010000003.1:0-88476 GCA_963746185.1 uncultured Actinomycetota bacterium | reverse complement strand
GCAGTTGCACCACACCACGCCGGGCAGCGGGGTCTCGAGCCACCACGAATCCCAGGCGCCACCGCCAGGATGTGCTTGACCTCGCGGTCGACGATTGCAAAGGCCTCGGGCTCCTGGCTCTTGAAGCGCTCGGCTTCCTCGGTGTCGACGCCGCCCAGGCGGAACACCGTGGTCACGATGTAGGCGCCGCTTTGATTATTGCGGCGCGCGGCCGAGGCCGCCACGTCCAGGTCGCCGGTGGCGTCGATCACCACCTTGCCCAGGATGGCTTCGCGTCCGACTCTTCGGACTCGACCACCACGCCCTTGACCTGAGCCCGTCTTAGCACCAGCGATGCGCGAAGAACCAGGAAGTGCAGGCGCAGGTTGATGCCGGCGCTGTGCACCATCTCGAGCGAAAGGCGCGCTTGAAGGCGTCCGGGTCGAAGGCGGCGGCAAAGCAGATCGGGTGCGGCTTCTCCTTGCTGTGGAAGTCGAAGGTGCCCCAGCGCTTCCAGCGGCGCACGGATTGGGGGAGCGTGCCCCAGTCCTTCTGCCTGGGGTACTCGGCCAGGCCGCGCTCGGCCATGCGCTCGATCATCTCGAGGCAGATGCCGCGCACCGAGATTTCCTTCTGGTGGCTGTATCCCCACATCTGAGTCCCAACACCAGCACCATGCCGCCCGAGGCGAGGCCGCCCACGGTGGTTGTAGCGCTCCAGCAGCGTCACGCTCGCACCGTTGCGTGCGGCGGCCACGGCGGCGGCCTGGCCGGCCGGGCCGCCACCCACGACAACCACATCCGATTCGGCTGCCACACGGATGTCGTGCGCAGGCTCCTGCATCCAGCTCGCCCAATACCGGCTCATGCTTTTCTCCTGTTTCAAATATCGAGGTGAGGTGAGGCGGGGCTTGCGCCGCAAGCCCGCGCTGCGTTGTTGTTCAAGTGGGCGCTCTCGAAATGTCACCGGATGATCCAGCGCTCGGCCAGCGTCACGAGCAGGAAGAACAGGCCGGACAGGGTGGCGCTCATGACGATTGCGGCATACAGCAGCGGCGAGTCGAAGTTGAAGGTGGCCTGCAGGATCATGGCGCCGATGCCGACCGTGGCACCCACCCATTCGCCGACCACCGCGCCGATCACGCACATCGATGCCGCGATGCGCAGCGCCGAGAACAGATAGGGCAGGGCGTTCAGCAACCAGCCAGACGGTAGAGGATTCTTCGGTCTTGCTGGCCGACAGCACGCGCATCAGCTCCATGGCCTGCAGGAATTCTGACCGACTTCGAGGCCGCGCGCCCATGTTCACCAGCATAGGAAAGAAGCAGACCAGCGCCGCGATGGTGATCTTCCGGCTCCATGCCGTTGCCCATGATCAGCACCAGCACCGGGGCCTTGGCAACCAGCGGCACGGCGTTGAACATCCAGCGCCGCCGGGAAGAAGATGTCCTGCCAGGGTCTTGTTGTGGACGAACACCGTTGCAATGGCGATCGCGGCCAGGTTGCCGAGCAGAAAGCCACAGGCCACTTCCATCGCCGTGGGGATCAGGTTGTCGAGCAGGACCGCGCGCTTGGCGTACAGGGTCTCGACAACGGCCCATGGCGTGGGCGCGATCGGGTTGTTCGATGATCGAAGATCACGATGACGGCCCACCACATCAGGATGAGGCCGCCGATGCCGAGCGCGGGCGGAATCCGGGCGCCGCCACAGCCCGCCGTTGCCGCGCGGCTGCCCACGCCAGGTATTCGGGATCGGCCGCGATGGACATACCGGGCCGCCGGCGTATGGATGGAACTGGTAGTAATTTCGAATTGCTCCACTGCGCATCGCGCGACACACGACGCATGAAATGCAGGCCCGCAAAGCGAGGCCCGTTCGGGAAACGCCGCGGAACCGGCTTTGCCGGGCCGCCGGTGCTGCCCCCGTGAGGGGGGAAGCGAGTTACACGAAGTGAGCGAGTAACGGGGGTGGGTTTCATATGAGCAGGTTTCCAGCAGGCGCCGCAGATACGCGGTGAGGCTGCACGAATTCGGGTGTTTCGCGGATGTCGAGCGTGCGGTCTTTGCGGCAGCTCGACCGGCACGATCTCGCGCACGCGGCCGGGGTTGGCAGCGGCCAACATGAGCACGCGCCTGGCCGAGAAAGGCCGCCTCGTGCGGATTGCTGTGCGTCACGAACAGGATCGTCACGCCGGTGGTCTTGCCCAGACCCCGCCGGATTTCCTCGTTGAGCCGGTCGCGCGTGATCTCGTCCAGCGCGCCGAAGGGCTCGTCCATGAGCAGGATACTTCGGGTCGCTGGCCGCAGGGCGCGCGCAATCGATACGCGCTGGCGCTGGCCGCCCGAATTGTCGAGTGGGCCAGGCGTTCGACGCGGTCCTTCCAGGCCCACCAGTTCGAGCAGTTCCTGCGGCGAGCGGCGCCCCTTGCGGCCGGCAACCGCCGCCCACCTGGGAGCGGCAGTTCGGACGTTCTGCAGTGCCGTGCGCCAGGGCAGCAGAGGCGGCTCCTGGACGCAAAGCCGATGTCGCGGTTCTTGCGCGCGAACTGAGGGCGTGGTCGAGAGCACATCGATCGTGCCGCGGCTGCGGTTCCAGCAGGTCGGCCACGACGCACGGGAAGGTCGATTTGCCGCAGCCCGAGGGTCCCAGCAGCGTCAGGGACTTCGCCCTGGGCGACTTCGAGGTCGAGGCTCTTGATCGCGGTGACATCGCGGCGCTCGGTGAAGAAGCGCATGCCGATGTCGCGGCAAAATATGGCCAAGGCGCTGTAGACGGCGAGGCCGGCCATGGCGTTCCAGCCTTCATGCCGTACCGCGGCGGTGGACTTGAGCGCGTCGAGGCCAGTCGTCTTCCACCTTCGGCGTGCGCGCCGTGAACTGGCCCAGCTCCGAATACATGCTGATCTGCCCCTGCCCGACGGCCAGGTGCCATTGGCGCCATAGCCCTGCGTCTGCGCCAGGCCGCCGAGGGCGTACTCGTTCGTCAACGTAGAGCCGCAGCACGTTTGACGCTCACGCTTGAGATTGGGGTACTCCTTGACCAGCAGGTCGACCGCCTCGTCGCGGTTGGCCTTCACATGGTGCCAACCGCGGGAGGTGGCACGCAGGAAGGCCTCGATGACCTTTGGCTGGGTCTCGAGGGTCTTGGTCGACGCGTAGTACGGCAGCGCGTAGAGCTGGACGCCTGCACATCCACAGCGTCAGGTCGACCCGGCCCGGGCTTAGGTCTTGACGCGGTCGTGCTGGTGAGCCAGCCGGTGACCACGTCGACCTGGCCCGTCCAGCAGCGGCGCCATGTCGGAACCGATGGTGACGACGGTGACGTCCTTCTCGGCAATGTTGTTCTTGGCCAGCAGGGCGCGCAGCAGGATGGCGGCAGTCGAGGGAATGGGGACCTCTTTGCCGACCAGGTCGGCGGGCTTGGCGCCACCGGGTTCTTGGCCAGCGAGTAAAAGGTGAAGGGGTGCTTCTGCGCGCCGGCGGCGAAGCGCTTGATCGGCAGGCCTTGCGAGACCGCCAGCATCACCGACGGGCTTCGAGGAAGCCTACCCCCTCGTAGCGGCCGGAGGCCACGATGGCCAGTTGGCCAGTACGATGTTTGTGATCACGCGTTTGGATGGCGAAATCGATGCCTTCCTGCTCCGTTGAAGCCCAGGCGCTTGGCGGTCACTTCGCCGATCTGGTTGACGCCGGGAATCCAGCCGAGTTGCATGTTGATGCGGTAGACTGAAACGCGCCGGCGATCGGCTATGCCGACATCATCGTCACCCTGACGGCGTTGGCATCGGCAAGCATCCGCAGCTCAACTCCCGGTGGGAGGCCGATCGCATTTTGGTCTCGCGGGGATCCATATCGGCATCGCCGTCGACACCGATGCCGGGCTCATGGTCCCTGTGATCCACGACGTGCCGAGCCTGACGCTGCACAGGTCGCGGCGAAGTCTCAGCGAACTGATCGATCGTGCCCGCAAGGGGAATTTGCCGATCGCCGATTCCCAGGGTTCGACATTCACCGTGACCAACCTGGGGGCGTTCGGCATCGACGCCTTCACGCCGGTCATCGATACCGCCGGAATGCGCGAGATCCTCGGCCTCGGGAGGATCCAGGGCCAGGTGGTGCCTGTCGGCGATCGTTTCGTCTTCGCAGGACCAGATGACGTTGAGCCTGACCTCGACCATCGGATCGTCGACGGCGCCGGGCCACCGGCCGCACGCTTCTTGCAAAATCTCGCCGCGATGATCGAGAATCCGAGCCCCTGGCTGCTCGCCTGATTTCCGGGAGTATCGAAGCATGCGGTGCGACCTGACCGGCAAGGTGAGCCTGGTGACCGGATCGGCGCCGGGATCGGCCAGGCAATGCAGAACGCCTGGCGGCCAACGGGAATCGTGGTTTACACCGACATCAACCTGGCCGAGACGGCCGCCGCGGCCGACCGGTCGCCTGGGTCGCTCGCCCTGGCCCTCGACGTCTCCAAGCCCGACCACCAGATAGCAGAGGCGATCGCCGGATCCATTCCGAGTTCGGCAGGCTAGACATCCTGTTCAACAATGCGGGGGTCAACACGCCGGGGAATCGGCGAGTGACGATCGCGAATCCCCCCGAGAAGAGTGGGACCGCGTGCTCAGCGTCGACCTCACCGTGACCACCTGTCGCGCTACTGACGGTATATTAGAAACGCTGAACCTGAAATTGCTGGCCGGCGGCAGTCTTCCCGCAACAAAAGATCCGAAAGATTCCATCGTGCAGGTAATACTGAACAAAAAGGCAATTGAATATTTGGGTTTTACACCGCAACTGCAATCGGTCAAAAAAGTGGATGTTGACCTGGGCAATAATGCGTATGTAGTGGGCGTAGTGGATGATTTTCATTCAAAAAATTTATACCAGCCGCTCGAGGCCTATGCATTTCACAATGCATCTACCGAAGGAAGAAATTTCATACTGGTAAAATTCGGCGGCGGCAATGTGAAAGCCAATATGGACAAACTGGAGAGTTTATACCGCAAGAATATTCCCAATGGCGCTTTCGAATTTACCTTCCTCGACCAGTTTTTACCAAACCTTATATACCTCCGATCAGCGCACGGCAAAGATCGTGTTCATCTTTTCGGGACTGGCCATATTCATTGCCTGTCTCGGTTTGTTCGGACTGGCTGCATTCATAGCAGAACAAAAAACAAAAGAGATCGGCATCCGCAAAGTATTGGGCGCCTCCATACCCAATATCGTAATGCTGCTCTCCGGCAATTTCATCAGGCTGGTGCTGTTGTCGGTTGTAATTGCCATACCGGTAAGCTGGTGGCTGATGAATAGCTGGCTGCAGGATTTCGCTTATCGCATATCCATTGGCTGGACGGTATTTGTGCTGGCCGGTGTTACTGTATTGACGATCGCGCTGCTCACGGTAAGTTTCCAGGCTATCAAAGCAGCTATGACAAACCCTGTAAAAGCATTACGTTCAGAATAAAAACTATCTAGCTATGTTAAAAAATTATTTCAAAGTAGCTATTCGCTACCTCGCCAGGTACAAAGAATACACTATCATCAATGTGCTGGGACTGGCAGTTGGTATAGCCTGCTGTATACTGATCATGTTGTTTGTAAGAAATGAATTCAGCTATAACAAATTTCACGCCAGGGCTGATCGCACTTACCGGTTATGGCAGGATGAAAAATAGAAGATCAAAAATTCCAGAACACTGCCACGCCTATATCGGCAGCAAAGGTGATCCAGTCTACCTATCCCGAAGTAGAGGCCATTTGCCGCATATATTCCTTTAGTCCCATGGTGCGCATTACCGACAATACTTTTTCAGAGACGGTGCGCATGGTCGATTCCACTTTTTTCCGATGTTTCGATTTCAAGTTGCTGCAAGGCGATCCGAAAAATCCTTTCCCTTCTTCCAACTCGGTGATATTGACCCCGGAAATGGCAAAGAAATATTTTGGCGCCGGCCAATGCAGTGGGAAAAATGTAGAAATACAGATTGGGCACTGAAAAAATACTGTTTACCGTGGCTGGTATCGCGAAAGAAGCACCCCTGGCCAGCACGATTCGTTATGGTGTGCTGATACCTTTTTCGAATGAATTGAAACTGTTTTCCCCGAGAAGAATTGCCAACTGGTTCAATGTAAGCCGTCGAGTCTTTTATCCAATTGCGTCCCGGCGTTACAGCCGCTTCGCTCGAGAACAAATTTCCAGCAATGATCAAACAGTATCTGGGTGAAAGATTTGTGGAAGGCAGCTTCCTGTTTCACCTGCAACCGATGACGGATATTTATTTTGGTGAGACATTGCCGAAAGGTGTCGACAGCCAGCAGCAATCCTAAATATTCATATATTCTTGGTTCCATAGGCATATTGATACTGCTGATAGCCTGCATCAATTTTATAACGCTTTCCATTGGCCGCTCTACTACAAGGGCCATGGAAGTGGGCGTACGCAAAGTGCTGGGCGCAGAGAGGCGGCAACTGATCATGCAATTCTGGAGCGAAGCTTTCCTGCTTACGCTTGTATCCATATTGATAGGCTTTGGTCTTTCAGTGCTTCTCCTGAAACCATTCAACGAGGTGGCAGGCCGTGAGCTGGTAATGCAATTCGATGGATTGTTTTTCCTTTTTGCATTTGCCATGATCGCATTGATAGCGGTGGTGGCCGGCTTCTACCCTTCCATTATTTTGTCGGGCTTCAACCCCATACAGGTGCTGAAAGGAAAATTGAAAATGAAAGGCAATACCGGCTGGCTGCGGCAGAGCCTGGTAGTGGGACAATTTGTAGCCTCCATTTGCATGATCATTTGCACGATCATGATCAGCAAACAAATGAATTACATGCGCAATAAAGACCTGGGATATTCAAAGGAACAGATCGTGGTGGTGGCCACCAATATGTCGCGTGCAAAAGGCACGCCGCTGGCGGACCTATATCGAAATGAACTGGTAAAACACTCGCAGGTAAAAGATGCTGCCGTTTCTGTTTTCAGTTTTGCGCAATCAGGCTGGGCCGAGATCGGTTTTACAGATGATAAGCGCATCTTATCATAGTTTTCAATACAATTCAGTAGACCCGCATTTTCTGTCGGCCATGAATGTGCAGGTAGCCCAGGGCCGGCTGTTTGCTCCCGGCAATGCGGCAGATGTGACCACTGCGGCCATCGTGAATGAAGCCTTCATCAACGAATTCGGCCTGAAGGACCCTATCGGAAAAAACTCCCCGGCCCCTTCGATCAGCAGATCATTGGCGTGGTAAAAGATTTCAACTTACGAATCGTTGCATAATAAAGTGCGGCCCTTGCTGATGACCATCCAGGCCGATTCTATATTGGTCCGGACCGAGAATATCAGTTTCGAATCTTCGCCGCAACCGCGGATATCGGTGCGATTGAAACCCGGCAATCTCTGGCATCCAACATGGCCATCCTGGAAAGCACCTGGAAAAAAGTGGCGCCCACGCAGGATTTTGCCTATCGCTTCCTCGACGAAGCCATAGAAGCACAATACGAGCAGGAAAAACGCACCAGCACCATCGTTAAAATTGCTTCCGCATTGTCTGTTTTCATTGCCTGTATGGGATTGTTTGGATTGGTAACGCTGAGTGTAACAGGAGGACCAAAGAGATCGGCATCCGCAAAGTTTTAGGCGCGAACGTTTCCAGCATCGTGCATTTGCTGTCGAAAGATTTTCTGAAACCCGTGATCATTGCCGCCATCATCGCCATTCCGTTGGCATATTGTTCCTCGACAGCTGGCTGCAGGATTTTGCTTACCGCACCACTATCAGCTGGTGGGTATTTGCACTGGCGGCTGTACTGGCGCTCTGATCGCTTTGGTGACCATCAGTTTCCAGGCCATTAAAGCGGCAATGGCCAACCCGGTAAAAAGTTTACGAACCGAATAAATTTCCGCGCTTTAGATCGCCGATCGAATCAAGAACCTTAAACCTCGAACATAAATAAACTCAATCATGAAAAAAACCATATAAAAATGCGCCTGGCGCAACCTCGCGCAAAACAAGGTGTACTCGGCTATCAATATAACCGGTCTCGCCATTGGACTGGCCGTGTGCATGCTCATCATGTTGTATGTGGGACATGAATCGAATTACGACCGTTTTCACCGCGATGCGGAAAACATTTTCTGGATACAGGGGAAAATAAAGTTGGGCAGTGATTCCGTTTTCATCGGTTCCATGAGCTATGCCACGGGGCCGTTGGTAAAACAGGAAGAACCTGCGGTGGAAAGCTTTATGCGGTACAAACAGCAAAGCGGCCAATACGGTAATTGCCAATCCTGCCGTTCCTGACAGGAAGTTTGCAGAGGAAAAGTTCCTGTTTGCAGATAGTAACTTCTTTAGCTTCTTTTCATTTCCGTTGTTTGCAGGTAATTCTGAAAAAGTATTGAATGATCCTTTTACAGTTGTGATGTCGCAAAAAGCTGCCCGGAAATATTTTGGTGATGAAAACCCGGTCGGGAAAAATTATCCGCTACAACAATGAATATGATTTCAAAGTAACCGGCATTGCAGAACCCATTCCATCCAATTCCAGTGTCGAATTCGACTTTATCGCTTCTTTGTCGAGCATGAAAGGCATTAAAGAAGAAAAAAAGCATACGGAATCGCAATTGGTGGAGAATGGCAATTTCCGCACCACCTTCCGCCTGAAACACCGATGCCGTACCCGAGCAGTGCGTTCGCCCACGAGCTAAAGCTATGCGTCTTATCGCTGTTTTTTTAGTATAGCGAGATTGGCGGCGCCGCGAAAACTACAAGTTGCCGTGACCGCCAGCTCCACCCGCCCGGCGGCTATTGCCCACGGCCCACTAGCCCTTCTTCGCTTCTCCTGCCGGAGCGGTGGCTGACTTGGCGAACATCTCGGCAGTGATGTTGTCGTACCAGGCGATGCTCTCCTGATAGTTCTGCTTGCGCACGTCCGCCGCCTCGCCTCGCTGCGACACGAACGAGCCGGACGGATCGAGCTTGCCGTCCTTCGGCGCGTAGTTGGCGCCGATCTTTCACGTTGTCGTCGGGCGCCAGCAGCGACCAGCAGGTATTGCGATAGCGGGCCGCGAACTTACTCCTTCTTGGCCAGCGCCGCCAGCGATGTCGGCCGCCACCACCTTGGCTTGGCTGTTGGCCGAAAACGCCGACTTGGGCATCTCGGCCGCGATCGCCGCATCGCCCAGCACATAGATGTCCTGCACCTTCTTGGAGGAGAAGTTCTCAGGATTGACCGGGCACCAGTCGCCTTCGTTGATGCCAGCCTTGGCTGCGATCTCGCCCGCGCGCTGCTGCGGAATGATGTTGGCGACGTCGGCACGCACCTTCTTGCCGGCCTTCGTCACGATCTCCTTGGTCTTGGGATCGACGCTCACCACCGCGAAGTCGTCGATCTCGGTGGAGAGATTGAGCTCGATGATGCCCTTGTAGTACTTGTCGAACGCCTCGACGAAAACCGGCTGCTTGGAGAACGCCCGCTTGGGATCCAGGATGACGAGCTTCGACTTCGGCTTCCGGGTCTTGAGGTAGTGAGCGATCATGCAGGCGCGCTCGTAGGGCCCGGGCGGGCAGCGAAACGGATTGTTGGGCATCACCATCGCCACCGTGCCGCCGTCCCGCATATTCTGCAGCTGCTGCTTGAGCAGGCGCTTTCTGTGTCGCGTCGGTGGTGTAGGCATGCGGCATGGTGCGCGACGACGTCGCGCGAATAGCCCTTGATCGAGTCGTACTTGATGTCGATGCCCGGCGACAGCACCAGCCGATCGTAGGCATAGGTGCGGCCGCCCCGCGTCTTGCACGGTCTTCTTGGCGCGTATCGACGTCGGTTGCGAAATCGTGCACCACCTTGATGCCGAGCCGGCGCAAGCCCGGCGTAACCATGATTGAGCGAACTCCAGCGTCCGGAACCCGCCGATGTAAAGGTTGGAGAAAAACGACGAGCTGTAGATCGGGTTGGCCTCGATCAGCGTCACATCGAGATTGGGGGCCTCCTTCTTGACGAAGTGGGCCACCGTCGCCCCGCCGGCGCCGCCCCCCACGATCACCACCTTTGCGGCACCCTGCGCGATCGCAAAAGTGCCCCAGGCCGCCGAGGTCAGCGCGCCCGCGCCGGCGGCGCCCGCCAGCTTGCCGAAATCGCGCCTGGAAATGCCCCTCATCTCGTCCTCCCCAATGTGATGCGACACACCAGACCCGCTGCGATACATGATCGCCGCGTTGTGTGTTGCGAGGGCGCATTCTATGATGTTAGGGGCCGTTGGCAATGTAAGATGCGCCCAGCCGGGCGCCCTGGCCTCGAATGCCGGGACAGGTACGGATGCGTCGCAGCGTCCTGGAATGGATGTGCGCCAGCGCCATATATTATGGGAATGAAGCAAGCGATGAGGACGCTGGATCGACGCGAATTTGTCCTCGGCGCTGCGGCCGTGACCGTCGCGGCGCTGGCGTTCGGCGATCAGCCCTGGCGCAGGCCGCAGCCCAGGGCTGGGAAGAAGCCGTGAAGAAGATGCTCGGCGACGCCAAGGCGACCGACGGCAAGCTGACGATGGACCTGCCGGAGATCGCCGAGAACGGCAATACCGTCCCGTTCACCATCACGTCGACAGTCCGATGACCGACAAGGACTACGTCAAGGCCATCCATGTGATCTGCGACCGGCAACCCGCAGCCCGGCGTGGCAACTTTCCACTTCACCCCCCAGTCGGGCAAGGCGGCGGTCGGCAAGCCGCATGCGTCTTGCCAGGACCCAGGACGTCATCGCCTTGGCCGAACTCAGCGACGGCAAGTTCCTGCATGACAAGCGGTCCGTGAAGGTCACGATCGGCGGCTGCGGCGGCTAAGGACGAAGAGAGGCAGACCATGTCAAAGCCGCGCATCAGGCTTCCCGAACAGGCCAAGGTCGGCGAGGTCATCGAGATCAAGACGCTGATCTCGCACGTCATGGAGACGGGCCAGCGCAAGGAAGCGGACGGCAAGACCGATACCGCGCAGCATCATCAATTCGTTCAGCGCAAAGTTTGCCGGCGCAGAGGTTTTCACGGCCGAGTTGCATCCCGGCATCTCCGCCAATCCCTACATTGCGTTCCACATGAGGGTGCCCGGTCCCGGCGAATTCGAGTTCACCTGGGTCGACGACGCCGGCGTGAAGATCGTCGAGAAGCAGAAGCTGAACGTCGTCTGAGCCGACGGACCGCGTGGCCCAGCCAGGCTGCTGGAGCGCCGAGCGCGGCCACTGCCATTGCCCGACGTCAGACAGTTGGCCGAGGTCTGCGCATGTCGGACGAGCCCGTCTGCCCCCAAAAAGGCCCCTACCAGGTGACGCTCGAGGCCGGCAGGGCCTACTTCTGGTGCTCCTGCGGCCGCTCGGCCAGGCAGCCCTTTTGCGACGGCGCCCACAAGACCACCAGCTTCCAGCCCCACCGCTTCGTCGCGGAAGCCTCCGGCACCTTCAACCTGTGCGGATGCAAGAGCACGGACGACCGGCCGTTCTGCGACGGCACGCACAACATGCTCTAGGCCGGCTGCCGGTCGACATTGCCCTAACATTTTCGCCATGCCGAAATGGCCCGAGCCGCGGCAGGCCTCTTGCGTTGTAGCGCCCCCGCTGCCTCTGCTAGCTTGAGCCGCGCGACTCGGAGCGCAGGGGCGGGCGGCCGCATGGAATATCTTCGTGCAGCAGCTCATCAACGGCGTCACGCTGGGCTCCATCTACGGCCTGATCGCCATCGGCTACACGATGGTGTTCGGCATCATCGGCATGGTGAACTTCGCCCATGGCGACGTGTTCATGCTGTCCACCTTCATCGCGCTGATCTTCCTGCTGGCGCTCACCGCAGATCCTCGGGCATCGGCTCGCTGGCGGTGGCGCTGTTCATCGTGCTGATCCTGGCCATGGTGCTCACGTCGCTGTGGGCCTGGGCGATCGAGCGGCTGGCCTACCGGCCGCTGCGCGGCTCCTTCCGCCTGGCGCCGCTGATCTCGGCCATCGGCATGTCGATCTTCCTGTCGAACCTGGTGCAGGTGACGCAGGGCCCGCGCAACAAGCCGGTGCCGTCGATCCTGACCGGCGTGATCACGCTGTCGGCGAGGGCGCCGGCTACGCGGTGACGCTGTCCTACAAGCAGATCCTGATCGTGGTCGTCACCGCCGTGCTGCTGGCGGCCTTCTGGTACCTGGTGCAGAAGACCTCGCTCGGCCGGGCCCAGCGCGCCTGCGAGCAGGACCGCCGCATGGCGGCGCTGCTCGGCGTCGACGTCGACCGCACGATCTCGCTCACCTTCGTCATGGGCGCCGCGCTGGCCGCCGTCGCCGGGCTGCTGTTCATGATCTACTACGGCGTCGTCAACTTCAACGACGGCTTCGTGCCGGGCGTGAAGGCGTTCACCGCCGCCGTGCTGGGCGGCATCGGCTCGCTGCCGGGCGCCGTGCTCGGCGGCCTGCTGATCGGCCTCATCGAGACGCTGTGGTCGGCCTACTTCTCGATCGACTACAAGGATGTCGCGACCTTCTCGATCCTGGCCGATCACGCTGATGTTCCTGCCGTCGGGCCTGCTCGGCCGGCCCGAGGTCGAGAAGGTCTGAGCGCCGATGGCCCTGGACGCCAAGCCGAGCTCCGCCCGGCGACGCGCTGGCACCATCGCCGCGGCGCTCGAAGGATGCGCTCGGGCACCGCCCTGCTGGCGCTCGGCCTGTCGTTTCCGATCCTGGCGCTGCGCACCGAGCAGAACATGGCCAACCAGCTCGTGCTGCAGCCGCGCTGGGGCTATGTCGCCGTCGCGGTGCGCGCTCGCCTTCGCTGGCGCGGCTGCTCTATCTCCTTCGGCTGGGCTTCGCGCAGCGCCGCCGCGCCGACGGATCGCGCGCGCCGCGACGCAGACCGCCGGCTCCGCTACGTGCGCGTCGCCATCGATCGCCGGCGTCGTCGTTCTGCTGCTCTATCCGTTCCTGGTCGCTGGCCGCTCGCCGGGCCGAGCCGGCGCCATCAAGTGGATCGACAATTTCGGCATCCAGATCCTGATCTACGTCATGCTCGGCTGGGGCCTCAACATCGTGGTCGGCCTCGCCGGACTGCTCGATCTCGGCTACGTCGCCTTCTACGCCGTCGGCGCCTACGCCTTCGCGCTGCTGGCGCAGCACTACGAGCCTCGGCTTCTGGGTCTGCCTGCCGCTGGCCGGCATCCTGGCGGCCTTCTGGGGCGTCCTGCTCGGCTTTCCGGTGCTGCGGCTGCGCGGCGACTATCTGGCCATCGTCACGCTGGCATTCGGCGAGATCATCCGCCTCGTGCTGATCAACTGGGTCGACCTCACCCGCGGCTATGCCGGCATTTCCGGCGTGCCGCGCGCGACGCTTCTTCGGCCTGCCGTTCGACGACAGCGACGAGGGCTTCGCCGCCTTCTTCGGCCTCGAGTTCGCCCCGTCCACCGCACGATCTTTCTCTTCTACGTGATCCTCGGCCTCGCCGCGCTGACCAACTGGGTGACGCTGCGCCTGCGCCGCCTGCCCGTAGGCCGCGCCTGGGAAGCGCTGCGCGAGGACGAGACCGCCTGCCGCTCGCTCGGCATCAACACCACCAACACCAAGCTCACCGCGTTCGCGCTCGGCGCCATGTTCGGCGGGTTTGCCGGCGCGTTCTTCGCCGCGCGGCCAGGGCTTCGTCACGCCGGAGATCTTCACGTTCATGGAGAGCGCGCTGATCCTGGCCATCGTCGTGCTGGGCGGCATGGGCAGCCAGGTCGGCGTCGCCATCGCCGCCGTCGTCCTGATCGGCGGCACCGAGTTGCTGCGCGAGCTCGAATGGATGAAGCAGATCTTCGGGCCGCGATTTCGAGCCGACGCACTACCGCATGCTGATTTTCGGGCTGGCCATGGTGCTGGTGATGATCTGGAAGCCGCGCGGCGTGATCTCCACGCGCATGCCGTCGATCTTCCTGAAGCAGCGGCGCGCCGTACGGGCCGATCTCGTCGGGGAGGGCCACGGCTGATGGTCGCGCCGACGGCCCCGCTGCTCACGGTCGAGCATCTCACCATGCGCTTCGGCGGCCTCGTTGCCATCGACGATCTGTCGTTCTCGGCCAGGCGCGGCGAGATCACCGCCGTCATCGGCCCCAACGGCGCCGGCAAGACCACGGTCTTCAACTGCGTCACGGGTTCTACAAGCCCACCAGCGGGCGCATGGCGCTGAGCCTCGGCGACGCCATCCGAGCACGCGACATCGACGCGCTCACCGCCTCGGGCGAGGCTGGCGCACGACGCCGGCCGGCGGCCTGTTTCTGCTGGAGCGCATGCGCGACTTCCAGATCGCCGCACCGCGCCAAGGTTGCCCGCACCTTCCAGAACATCCGCCTGTTCCCCGGCATGACGGTGCTGGAAAACCTGATCGTCGCCCAGCACAACGCCCTGATGCACGCCTCGGGCTGGACCGTGCTCGGCCTCATCGGCGCGCCGAGCTACCGCAAGGCCGAGACCGCCGCCGTCGAGCGCGCCAAATACTGGCTCGACAGGGTCGCCCTGATCGACCGCGCCGACGATCCGGCCGGCGATCTGCCCTACGGCGCGCAGCGGCGGCTGGAAATCGCGCGCGCCATGTGCACCGAGCCCCAGCTGCTGTGCCTCGACGAGCCGGCGGCCGGCCTCAACCCGCGCGAATCGGCGGACCTCAAGAGCTCTGCTGACGCCATCAAGACCGAGCATGCCACCTCCATCCTGCTCATCGAGCACGACATGTCGGTGGTGATGGAGATTTCCGATCACGTCGTCGTGCTCGACTACGGCCAGAAGATCTCCGACGGCCCGCCCGACGCACGTGCGCAACGACCCCAAAGTCATCGCCGCCTACCTCGGCGTGGAGGACGAAGAAGTCGAGCAGGTCGAAGCGGAGATCGCCGCGATGAGCGAGCCGCTGCTGGCCGTGCGCGGCGTGAAGAGCTTCTACGGCCACATCATGGCCCTCAAGGGCATCGACCTCGACGTGCACGAGGGCGAGATCGTCACCCTGATCGGGGCCAACGGCGCCGGCAAGTCCACCCTGATGATGACGGTCTTCGGCAACCCGCGGGCGCGCGAGGGCAGCATCGCCTTCGCGGCCGCGACATCACGCATCTGCCGACGCACGAGATCGCGCGGCTGAGGATCGCGCAGTCGCCCGAGGGCCGGCGCATCTTCCCGCGCATGACCGTGCGCGAGAACCTGCAGATGGGCGCCCAGATCGACGGCGGCCGCGCATTTCGAGGAAGACCTGGAGCGGGTGTCCACGCTCTTCCCGCTGCTCAAGCAGCGCCTCGACCAGCGCGGCGGCACGCTCTCGGGCGGCGAGCAGCAGATGCTCGCCATCGCCCGCGCGCTGATGGGCCGGCCGCAACTGCTGCTGCTCGACGAGCCCTCGCTCGGCCTCGCGCCGCTGGTCGTCAAGCGCATCTTCGACGTCATCCGCGCCCTCAACAGCCAGGGCATCACCTGAGCAAAGATCGCCTCTCCGGGCATGAACATCACCACGAACTCCGGAGCTGGCGAGAACTGCGCCCAGTACGACTTGGACGACAGCGCATCGACGTGGCCGCGAACCTGTTTCGCATGCCGCACCAGAGCGGCATCGCGTTGATCACCGGTCGCGTGGGTGGCTGACAGGAAGGCATCGAGCGGCACCTTCGAGTCGATGACGACATGCTTGCCGCCCGTCAGGTTGACGACCACATCAGGACGGAGCAATCCGTCGTCGGTCTGGCGGGTGACCTGCTCGTCGAAGGTGCAGCGTCCCGTCAACCCGGACAGCTCGAGGCTACGACGGAGCTGCATCTCGCCCCACATGCCGCGGACTTGCGGTCGGCGCAGCGCCTCAGCCAGGGCTTGGGTCTGCTGGCGCAGTTCAACGCCACTGAGGTGCACGGAATCGACCTGCTGCTTGAGCTGCGACTGCCACGACGCACCCTCACTCTGCAACGTGTTGATCCGGTCGTTGAGCCGGTCAAGGCTTTCACGCACCGGCTTGACGACCTGCTCGGTCGCTCGTAGACCCGAACCGGCCATGGCGTATACCCGGTCGCTCGACTCCGTCACGGCCTGAGCCGAGAGCATCCGAAGTTCGGCGCGCAGGTCATCGCGCGAGCGAGTGGCTGATCGCTGACCGATGACCACGCCGATGGCGAGACCGGCTACCAGGGTCAGGAGGGCGATGACGAAAGTTGTTGCGCTCATAGGAACGACGATGACAGGCAGTGCCGACAAAACACGGTAGGTAAGCGTGCTGTCGTGTGCTGGTAGCTCATTGGGCAGCCAGTGCTACGAGGACGCCCTTCGGTACGGCATCTCCGCCGAAACCCTCTGAGGCAGCCCACTGAGGCAGTCGGCTGAAGAAGTGGGGCGGGAATTCGCGGGTTGACGGCAGGCTTCCCTCTCACGGTGTGCATGGCGCAGCCGCCATCATGGCGCCATGACCGATCACCGAGCGATTGTGGATGCAGCCATCTCCTTCTCCAACGGTGGCGGGATCCAGGTGCAGGGGTTCCGCCTTGACGTCCCTGGTACTGACGTCGCGCATCAGGAGATCGAGTCGCTCTTGGTCGCCGCGCTCGGACTGATCGCTGCCACCGACGTACGTCTCGACTCTGTCGTCATGGTCGAAGAGGCTCACAAGGGAACCCGCGGCGGCCCGAGGCAGCCGCAGGCGATGGCCGCCGGCGATTCGGCGACCCAACTCGTCGACTTGAGCCACGTGATCACCGCTGGCATGGTGACACTGCCTGGTCTGCCTGGTCCGGAGATCACCCCACACCTCTCGCGCGAAGCCGCAGTGAAGGTCTACGCGCCGGGGACGACGTTCGAGATCGGGCGGATCTCGATGGTGGCCAACACGGGGACGTACGTCGATTCGCCGCATCATCGATTCGCGGGCGGTGTCGACCTGTCCGGACTCAGTCTCGACAGTCTCGCCGACGTACCAGCAGTCGTCGTGAAGCTGCGCGACGCCCCTGCGGGAGGCATCGGAGTCGAAGCCCTGGCGGCGTACGACGTACGTGGCATGGCCGTGCTGCTCGAGACGGGTGACTGCGAGCGATTCGGGACGCCGGCGTACGTCGAAGACGCCTCCTTCCTGACGCGGGACGGGGCCGGTTGGCTGGTCGAGCAAGGTGCAGCACTGGTGGGAATCGACGCCGCCAACATCGACGACATGACCGACCAGACCCGGCCAGCGCACACGATTCTGCTCGACGCCGGCATCCCGATCGCGGAACACCTCACGGGCCTCGAGGCGGTGCCGCCGCGCGGTGCCCGCTTCTTCGCCGTACCGCCGAAGGTCGCAAACTTCGGGACGTTTCCGGTCCGCGCCTTCGCCGCCATACCCAGTGGCTGAGGAGTGGGTAGGGTCGCGGCGTGAGTGAGAACGCCGAGGCGACTGGTCCCAGCGATGTGGCCTTCGAGACCGACCGTTGTCGGTTGCGCAATTGGCGTGACAGTGACGTCGACCGAGTGCTCGACCTCTACTCGCGTTGGGAGGTGGCGCGGTGGCTCGGCGCACAGCCCAAGGCGATGGAGACACTCGAGCAGGCGCAAGGCCTGGTCGACAGGTGGGGTGAGATCAACCGCGAGGAGCCGGTCGCTGGTCGCTGGGCGGTGGAGCGTAAGAGCGACGGCCTTCTCGTCGGCACGGTCATCTTGGTGCCGCTGCCCGATGGAGACGGCGAGTTCGAGGTCGGTTGGCACTTCCACCCCGACTCCTGGGGGCAAGGGTTGGCGTCGGAGTCGGCGAAAGGCGCTCTCAGTTGGGGCTTCGAGCACGGCCTCGACGAGATCTTCGCGGTCGTTCGCCCGGACAACGCGCCCTCGATCGCGGTGTGCCGCCGGCTCGGCATGGAAGAACTCGGACGGACGACGCGGTACTACCAGACCGAACTCGAGCTGTTCCGCATCACGCCGTGAGCTCACGCACCGCTCGTTGTAACTCGCTGTGACGGCACGACGAGCTGGGCACTGGTGGGAACGACCAGAAATGGGGCGTCCTGGACGATGTTGCCCGACGCTGGGTATTGCCACACTCACTAAGGGTCACTACTGTGAGCCGCGTCACAAGGCACGCACACCTTTCACGCACCCTGGGGGGATCCCTTGTCCGCACGCCTTGGCAGCCGTTTGCTGCCTGCTCTCGCGTCCGCTCTTCTCACCGTCACGCTGTTGCCCGGCTCGCCGGCGCACGCGTCCAACCAGCCGTCGTCGGCACAGCCAGCATCCTCGCTCGGAGCGGCAATCGAGGCCGCTGCCTCGACCTCGGACACCACCGCTGCGGCGACCGCAGCGCCTTCGCGTCCCGCCGCGAAGACCAAGGCCGACTACGGCCGCGCCACCGACATCACCGACGGACTTCCGGTCACGTCGATCGATTCCGCCCGCACCGACGCAGATGACGATGCCGTCGAGTCGGTGTTGCTGCCCGACACCGGCGTCGCCCCCAAGGTCACTCGTGAGGCAGCGGACGGCGACGACGTGGCGGTCATCGTCCGGCTTCGTGAGCAGGTCGATATGACTGCGCTCGCGACTGACGCCGATGCGGCTGCACTCGACGCGGCACTGACGCGGCGTACGCAGCTCAACAGCCGCGACCTCTCGCAGGCGACCGAGAACCGTCGCGTCGCCGATGCCGGCCAAGATGCCAAGTCCACACTTGTCGTCGACGCACTCCGATCCTTCGCCGGTGACGAACGATCCTCAGTGGCGTCGCTGTTCCAGCAACTTCGCACAGACGGACATGCGACCAAAGTCCAGCCGTACTGGATCTTCAACGGCTTCTCCGCAACCGTCGACAGCGAAGCGCTGAACCGGCTCACCCGTCACCCCGACGTCGCCAGTGTCACCGTCGACGGCATGATCCAGGAGCCCACCCCCGAGCCTCTCGAGGGCGGACCCAAGCTGCCTACCTGGGGACTGGAGCGCGTGCATGCTCCGCAGGTGTGGAGCGAGTTCGATGACCGTGGTCAAGGCACCGTCGTCGGCATCATGGACAGCGGCGTCGACGGTAGCCACCCCGCGCTCGCCGGCTCGTGGCGCGGCAACACCGGTGACCTCGAGAAGAGCTGGTTCGTCGCTACGTCAGAGGACTACCCGGCCCCGGGCGATGGCTTCGGGCACGGCACCCACGTCGCCGGCAGCATTGTCGGCGGCGCCCCCGGCGAGGTCGTCGGCGTCGCGCCGAAGGCCACCTGGATCGCCGCCAAGATCTTCAGCGACGGCGGCGGCGCCAGCACCAGCGGCATCCACCGCGGTTTCGAGTGGATGCTCGCGCCAGGTGGCGACCCCACCGCGGCGCCCGACCTCGTGAGCAACTCCTGGGGCTCAGCAGACACCTACAACACGCAGTACTGGGGCGACGTTGAAGCGTGGAGGGCGGCTGGCATCGTGCCGATCTTCGCCAATGGCAACGACGGACCTGGTCCTACAACCGTCGGTTCGCCAGGCAGCTTCCCGAACTCCTTTGCGGTCGGTGCCACGGACTTCAACGATGTCGTCGCAGGATTCTCCAGCCGCGGACCCGTCAGCTGGGAGGGCGTCGACTACACCAAGCCAGAAATCGCCGCCCCCGGGCACCACATCTACTCGTCGTTCCCGACGTCGCTCGGCGAAGGCGAGTACGTCGAACTGAGCGGTACGTCGATGGCAACGCCGCACGTGTCCGGAGTGGCTGCGCTGCTCCTGGCCGCCAACCCCAACCTCACCGTGGACGACGTCGAGACGATGCTGACCAGCACCGCCCGGCAGGAGTCGCACATGGGCAGCAGCCTGCCCGACAACGACTACGGCAACGGCATCGTCGACGCGTACGCCGCTGTTACCAAGGCCATCAACTCCGGCACCGTGAGCGGCACCGTGACAAGCAAAGCCGGGCCGGTTGCCGGCGCCAAGCTCGTCGTTTCCGGCACCAGATGGAACACCACCAGCAACGACGCCGGCCAGTTCCAGCTCACGGTCCCCGCAGGCAACCAGACCATCCGCGTGACAGCACCTGGTTTTCAGACCGCCAACGTTCCGGTCAAGATCACGCCCGGTTCAGCCTTGACGCGGACAATCGACCTCAAGTCCGCAAAGAACCACGCCGTTTCCGGCACCGTGAGGTCGGCGCCCGGGCCCGCCGGCCAAGTCGCCGGTGCAGAGGTGAGCTTCGACGGTTCTGGTGTCGACCCCGTCTTCACCGGCAGCAACGGCAAGTTCTCGACGAGCATCCCTGCTGGCGAGTACGTCGTACGAGTACGAGCCACCGGCTTCAAGCCCTGGTCTTCGACGGTGTCGATCCCGAAGACCAAGATGCTGAACCCGACCCTCGCACCACTCGCCAGCGCCACCGACAATGGCTGGACGCAGTACCAGAACAACAGTGCGCACAGCGGATACACGAGCAAGGCCGTGGCCCCCGACACGCTCCGGCGTGAGTGGTCGGTCGACACCGGCACCGGCATCACCTTCGCCTCGCCAGTCATCGCCGACGGCATCGTCTATGTCGGCACGATCTCGGGCGAGCTGCAGGCACGAAACCTCGACACGGGCGAACTCATGTGGCGCTACGACGTCGGTGACCAGCTTCGAGGCAGCCCAGCAGTCTCTGACGGAGTCGTGGTCATCGGCGGTGGTCTGGCCGGCGGGTTCACCGCTCTCGACGCCGCCACGGGCGACGTGCTGTGGCACGTCGCGACTCCGGGCCAGCTGGCCGTGTACACCCAGCCCGCTGTGGTGGACGGCGTCGTCTACGCCAACACCGGACCCTCGGAAGTCGCCGACTCGGTCTACGCGATCGACCTGATGACCGGCGAGGTCTTGTGGAGCACACCAGTCGCTGCCGGAATCTTCAACGGCCCGGCCGTCGACGGCGGCCAGCTCTACGTCACCAGCGCTGACGAGGGCCGTCTCGTGGCACTCGACACCTCCACCGGCGAAGTCGCCTGGACCCTCCAACGTGACGACGACACGTTCTACAGCGCCCCGACCGTTTCCGATGGGCTCGTTTACGTCACCACGACCAGTGATGCGGCCTGGGACGGCACGTTCCTCGCAGTCAACGCCGACGACGGCACCATCGCGTGGCAGAACAGCACGCATGGCGACGCGCAAGGCAGCAGCCCAGCCATCTACGGCGACTTGGTCATCAGCGGCACGCACGCCAACGGCGCTGTCGTGGCCTATGACCGGATCACCGGCACGGTGGCCTGGCGCCACCAGGACACTGGCCCGGTCTCGTCCTCGTTGATGACGACCGGAGATGGCTACGTCATCGGTGGCTCACAGATCGACAGTGTGCTCTTTGCGCTCGACGCGGTGACCGGCAAGCGCGTGTGGGTCGACGACGTCGACGCCAATGTCACGAGCAGCGGTGCGTACGACGACGGCACGTTTGTCACCGGCGACACCAGCGGCATGCTCTACGCCTACCGCACCACGGGCGGAGTTACCGGCACGGTCACGGGTCCGGACGGACCTCTCGACGCCACCGTCACGATCACCGACACAGGTGCGTTGACGACCACGGACCCCGCAACTGGGGACTACCAGCTCGACCACCGACCGGGCAGTTACCAGCTGCAGGCCAGCGCCTACGGGTTCTCTGACGAGAGCCAGCAGGTGACGATCGCGGCCGGGCAAATCACGTCGGCCGACTTCGCCCTCACGCCCGTTGGCACCGGTTCCGTCACTGGCACCGTGCTCGATGGCGACGGCAATCCCATCGAAGGTGCCGAGGTAGTGCTCGAAGGTACGCCGCTCGACCCAGCCACCACAGCTGCGAACGGCACCTTCTCGTTCGCAACCATCGCGGCCGGAAGTTACCAGCTCCGCGTCGACAAGGACGCCTTCGTTCCTTACACCACCGAAGTCTCGGTCACGGCGGGTCAGACCACTGACCAGCCCGTGACGCTCGACCGCTATCAGGTCGCAGTCATGGGTGACTACCAGGGCCGCATGGTCGGAGTTCTCGAAGACCTCGGCTACCCGGCTGACACGACGTCGTACGCCGAAGTCACCGCGCACCCCGACTACTACGACGTGGTGCTCGCCAATGGGGCCGAGGACCGACCCGCGGCCGGAGTGATCCAGCCGTTCATCGACGCCACCGACGCGGCTGGGACCAGCGTGATCTGGCTCGATCAGTGGAGCATCGGCTACGGCAGCATCCTCAACCTCTCCGACCAGACCGGTGACCCAGCGAGTGTCGTTACCGACTCCACGGGCAGCGGCCGAGTCTCCCTGATCGCCGGCCAGGAGCACCCACTCACCGAAGGGTTGACCGTGGGCAGCCGCGTACCGGTGCTGGCGGCGAACAATGAGTGGGCAGCGTTCAACGGCTACTCCGGAGTCAATCTGGCCAGCCTGCATACGGACGGTAAGGGCGAGGTCGGGTCCGGCATCGCCTACAAACCGCGCTCGACCGACAGCGTGCATGTGCTGTTGTCATCGTTCGCGGCTGCCCCTTGGGGCCGGCCGGACGTTGAGTGGCTTCCCATCACCGAACAGCTCATCGGTAACGCGGTCGACTACGCGATCGATGCCGACTACGGTGTCGTACACGGCACCGTGACTGGCGAAGGTGGCGCTCCGGCGGCGGCCACCGTCACCGCCGTCGGCACCGGCTATCACACCAGTACTGCGTCCGACGGCAGCTACAAGCTGGTCCTCGACCCCGGCACCTACACGTTGCGATTCCGCGCGACCGGAGCGGCCGCTGTTGAGCGCGACGTCACCGTGACGGGAGGCGAGACGCAAACCGTCGACGTCACGATGACGCCGGCTGAGCTCGGCTCGGTGACCGGCACAGTGAGCGATGGGGACGGCGAACCGGTGGCGGGTGCAACCGTCACGATCGACGGGACGACGTTCAACGCCACCACGGCGTCCGACGGCACCTACACAGTCAGCGGCCTACCTGCCGAGGACTACACGTTGAGTGTCGCGGCCACCGGCTTCCTGCCCTACAGCCAGGACGTCACCATCGTCGGAGGCCAGACAATTACGGCCGATGTCACCCTTGATACAGCGCCGCACGTCGGCATCATGGGCGACTACCAGAACACGATCGCGACCGTGCTCCAGGTCAGGGGCCTCACGACTGAACAGTTGACGTGGACATCCACGGCGCGCATCCCCGACCTCGACGTGGTGGTGTTCAACGACCCGACTACGCCGACAGTGGCGCAGTTCGCCAGCTGGCAGTCGGCGATGGACGCCAACGGCGTCAGCGGCGTTTTCGGTGACGGCTACTTCTCCAGTGACGGGGGAGTGCGGTTGCTCCGGCAGTTCAACGGCAACCCGTCCCAGCCACGGGCGCAGTTCGACGACGAGGGCGAGGTCAGCTTCTCTGCAGCTGATGCGTCCCATCCCATCTTCGACGGTCTCCCCGCCAACCCGCCAGTGCTCACCGCCAACAACTACTCGACGGCCATCCCTGGCTACACCGGCTTCCCGGTCGCCGATGTGGTCTCCGAGCTCGGCGGCTCCCATGGTGTCGGCATCACGTATCAACCACGTACGCCGTCGAGCATCCATCTGCTCCTCGGCGGCATGACATCGGACATCTTGCTGAAAGCGTCAGAGGACTGGACGGCGCAGGGTCGCAGGCTCTACGCCAACTCGGTGCTCTTCGCAGCCGATCCAGCACTGGGCTCGGTCTCCGGCACGGTGTCAGACGAGGCGGGTGCCCCAGTCAGTGGCACTGTGTCGGTCGACGGCACGGAGCAGCGCACACCTACGGCGGCAGACGGCAGTTACACGCTCAGCCTGCCCCCAGGCGACTACACCATTCGTTACGCAGGCTTCGGCTATGACGAGACGACCCGCGAGGTGTCGATCGACGACGGTGGTGCAGTCACGTCCGATGTCGCACTGACCCCGAAGGCCGACGATGGAAGCCTCAGCGGAGTCGTGACGTCTGACGGTCAGCCGGTCGCCGGTGTCACCGTGCGCCTGCTTGGTGCACCGAGGCTGGCTACGACGGCGTCCGACGGCTCCTACGTGCTGCCTCGGGTCGAGCCGAGTAACTACCAGGTCGATGTCACCCACGATGGTTATCTACGCGATCGTGACGCGGTCAACGTGACGGCTGGGGCTCCCACGTCGTACGACGTCAACCTTCGAGTCACCGCACGCGTCGGCGTGATTGACGACTACCAGGGCAAGGTCGCCGCCTGGCTGACGCACTGGGGCTACACGCCGCAGGCGTTGAGCTGGTCCGACACAGCAGCGATCGCTGACCTGGACCTCGTCATTGCGAACAACGCGAACAACGCGGGCTTCGACCCCGGCAGGGCAGGGTTGCAGGCCTTTGACTCGGCGGCGCTTCGTGCCGGCATCTCGGTGGTGTGGCTCGACCAGTTCGGGCGCGGCTCGTTCCGCTACCTGACCGACTACACCGGCGACCCAACTGGCAACAACGAGGACCGCTCCGACGGAGCCGTCACGGTCCAGGTCGAGGACTCAGATCACCCGATCATGGCTGGGCTTCCGTCGACGTTCAAGCTGATCGACGACGGCTCGGAGTACTCATGGTTCGACGGCTTCAGTGGCGACACTCTCGCGACCGTGTCGTCGGACGTGCTCGACGGAGGCGGGCTCGTCGGTGAGCGGCCGCGTGGCGCTGCAGGCGTCGACGTGCTCCTCGGCACGCTGTCGATGTCGACGTACGGCTTCGCTGGCTACGACGACGTTGTCGGCGACGCCTGGAGTCCGCAGGCTGAACTGCTGTTGCGCAACGCCGTCCGCTACGCACTCGATGCGCCGCCCGCAGGTGGACAGGTCGAGGGTGCGCTGACCAGCGCGGCCGGGCCAGTCGCCGGCACCGTGACGGTGGTCGAGACCGGCCGCCGCTACGACGTCGCGGCAGATGGCGACTATGTCGTCGGACTTCCGGCCGGGACCTGGACCTTGCGTGGGGAGGCGACCAACCATGCGTCGTCCGAGGTCTCAGTGACCGTCGGAGTCGGCGAGTCGGTGAGTCGCGACATCGCGCTTGCGCTACTGCCTGCGGGCGACGTCTCGGGCACCGTGACCGACGAGTCCGCGGCTCCGGTCTCGGGCGCGACGGTACGGGTCGACGGAACTGCCTTCGCGGCGACCACGTCCGCCGACGGCTCGTTCCTGATCGAGGGTGTGCCTGCCGGGGACTACCGGGTTTCCGCATCGGCGACTGGGCTACAGACAGGCCGCGTGCCGGTCACGATCGTGGCGGGAGAAGCCGCGACGGCTGATCTCGAGCTCGATCCCTCGGTGCCGGTGGCACTCGTCGGTGACTACCTCGGCAGCGTTCGAGGCCTGCTCGCGACTGACGGCTACACCGTGACCGACTACACCCCCACCGAGCTGTCAACGCTGCGGGAGCAGATCGACGAGTACGACGTGGTGGTCTTCAACCGTGGGGTCAGCTCCGCCTTCCTTGGCGAGTTCAACGCGACGCTCAACGCGGCGGCCGACAACGGCGTATCCGTGCTGTTCGGCGGCCAGTGGGGCGGCGACGCAATCGGAAGTCTCCATGACCTCAGAGGCGACCCGGCATCGGTCGACTATGACTTCGTACCGAGTCCGGTTTCTTATGTCCCCGTCAGTGGACACCCGATCTTCGCCGGCTTCGACGCGGGCGAGCCGGTGACGATCATCAACGATCCAGAGGGTGGCAACCAGCAATACCTCACCTTCGGTGGTTACAGCGGTACCACGATTGCCGACCTGCACAACGACGCTGATGGCAGCAAGCTCGGAGGCGGGGTGGGCGTTGCCTACACCTCCACCGACAGCGTCGAGGTGCTGCTCGGAAGCCTCACGGCCGGCACCTACGGTCGTCCCGGCGATGAGTGGACTGCCGCAGCCGAAAGGATCTACCTCAATGCGGTGTCGTTTGCCGCGACTGCAACCCGGGGTGAGATCAACGGCACTGTGACGTCGGGCGGCGATCCCGTGGTCGGCGCTGACGTGAGAATCACCGAGCTGGGTGCGTCTGACGTCACGGATGAAGCAGGCGGCTACGCCATCGGCGTACCCGACGGCACCTACACGGTCACGGTGGAAGCGACGGGCTACCAACCCTCGAGTCAGCAGGTCACCGTGACCGACTCCGAACAGGTGACGGCCGACATCGCGCTCGAGCCACTGGCGCGCGGCGTGCTGAGCGGCACGGTTGTCGATGACGGGGGGCAGCCAGTCGAAGGGGCGACGGTGATCGGCTCAGGTGTCGAGGGCTTCCGCACCATGACTGACGCGGGTGGTCACTACTCGCAGTCTGGTCTGCTCGACGGCGAGTACACCATCGCGGTGGCAGCTGAGGGCTACCTGACCGACGAGTCGACGATCGACTACGTCGGCCCGGAGACGACACACAACGTCGAACTGACGTCGATCGACGTCGGTGTTGTGGGTGACGTCGACGGACAGGTCGTCGACTTCCTTCGGGAGCACGACGTCGCTGCCGGCAAGGTGCCATGGTCGACCAAGATGGACCTGTCGGCGTACGACGCCGTGGTGGTCAACGGGAGCGGCGGCGGCACCGTGTCTCAGGCGGAGTTCAACTCTCTCGAAGCAGCCACCCGCGCCAGCCATACCGGCGTGGTCTGGACCGGCACGTGGGGCAGCGAAGGTGGCATCCGGCTGCTGGAGAAGTTCACCGATCGAGTCAAGGTCGGGAGCGACGGGTACGGCGATGGCTCGGTGCGGCTGACCGAGCAGGACCGGCGGCACGCGCTGTTCGCGGGCATCTCCAACCCGGCGACGATCCTGACTGAGGGCAGCTACTACTCCACGATCGAGTCCTACAAGGGTCCGCGGCTTGCGACTCAGCGCGTGACCTTGAACAACGGAGGATCGAGCGTCGGCAACGGCGCCACGTTCAGATGGGTCACCCACAACGATGTCGAGGTGCTGCTCGCATCGATGGCGGTCACTGGCGCTGTCGGCCCCGACATGGGCTGGACGACGTCGGGCGAGCGGCTCTTCCTCAACGCGGTCGGGTTCGCCCAGTCGCCGAGATGAGTGCGCTCTCCGTGAGGCCCGCCTAAGTGGTGGGGCTGGCGGCTCGGCGGGATTCCATTCTCCCGTCGGGCCGTCAGTTTTCTCTGTTTTCCCTTGTGGGTAAGGGATTCTGAGCCCGAGAGCTGGATTGCTGATGTACGTACCGGTGTGGGTCTGGATTCACGACCCCTGGCGCGCTGTACTGGAAGCATGCGCGGAGTCGTGTGTTCGTCGCCTTGCTTCTCGCCTCATGCACGGCTGAACCGGTCCGAGAGACGACGCCCGACCCTGCCACGAGCTGATCGTCGCTGCGTCCGACCGGTGTGGATGGGTCACCGAGTCCGCGTGCGCCATCACCGTCTACACCGTCAACCGACTGTCCCGTCACCCTGTCGAATGGCAACAACCCGCCTGGCCAGACGAGTCCGTTGAGCCATGGCAACGGGCGGCTCTGGGTCGAGTTGTACCCACGGGGCATCGTCCGCCCGGCCTACTACGGGCGAGCCCGGCCGAACGGCACTATCGCGGTCAAGTTCCCGTGGACACGAGGCGTCAATGGCGACCTCAGAGTTACCGGTCGACGACTGGACGCGGACGCGGCGGCTCTCCGGTCATGGGTCCCCGGCGGCTACGGCCGCGCCGGCTTTCAATCCACGGCAGTCATGTTTCCGACTTCAGGCTGCTGGGAGGTGACGGGTCGCGTGGGCAGCTCTTCACTGACGTTTGTCACGAAAGTCATCGACCCGCCCCTGGCTTGAGGGCTCCTTGGCCGAGGCTGCGCTTCGAGCCTGGATACGATGCGAGCCGAGTACGTTTCTGCGAACGCCGGGAGGCAGCCACTCATGATCACTGTTACGAGCGACAACTTCGTGCGGGCCGAGACGAACCGGATGCTGGTGGGGATCCAGGCGCAGGCGGGCGGGGTGAACCGGTGGCAGCACAACCGGGAACCTGTGTCGATCGACAACCAGACCGTGATCCGGTCGAACAGAGACACTCTGTACAGCGTCGCCGTGGTCAACATCTCCATGCCCGCGACGGTGACGGTCCCGGACGCTGGAGGCCGGTATCTGACGGTGATGGTGGTCAACCAGGACCACTACATCAACCGAATCTTCACCGAGCCAGGTGACTACACGCTGACCATGGAGGAGTTCGACACCCCCTACGTTCTCTTGGCCGCCCGGATCCTGGTCGACGCGACCGACCCCGATGACGTCGCGCTAGTGCATGTCATTCAAGACGGCTTCTCACTGACCGCCGTGTCCAGCGAGCCGCTGGATCTGCCGGACTACGACGAGGAGTCCTTCACCGCGATCCGCCAGGGTCTGCTGGCTGAATCGGCACAGGGCTTGGATACCCACGGCATGTTCGGGACCAAGGAGGAGGTTGACCCGCACCGGCACCAGGTCGGCACCGCTAGCGGATGGGGCGGCCTGCCCGAGCGTGAGGCGTTCTACGCCAGCGTCGAGCCGCACCTCCCGATCGGCCGGTACACCATCACGGTCAAGGACGTCCCCGTCGACGCGTTCTGGTCCATCACCGTCTACGGCGCGGATGGCTTCCTCCACAAGAACGACCTGGATGCCTACAGCGTCAACAGCGTCTCCGGAACCAGGAATCCCGACGGCTCCATCACTGTCACCCTCGGCGGCGGCGACAGCGACCCGAACCCGCTACCACTGCAAGAGGGATGGAACTACGCCATCCGCATGTACCGGCCACGCCCCGAGATCCTCGACGGCACCTGGACCTTCCCGGAGCTCGAACCTGCGCCCTGACGTGGCGGTATGACGATAACGCTCAGTGAGTGTGAGATCACTGAGAATCAGCAAACCGGCCTCGGAGAGGCGGCTGCTCGGGTAGCGTTTTCGGTCTGGACGGGCTGACCGCGCAGAACTCGTGTCGAGACCGTTGCTGGCCACCCTTGCCGCCCGGCAGTCGAGGGGCCGACTCCAGGAGGATGTTTTGCTTCGTCGCACCGTAGTCTCGGCCCTTGTATTTTTCGTTGCAGCGGTGATGTCTGCCGTGAGCGTCGGAACTGCTGATGGCACGAACAACCCGCCCCCCGGTACCAATGCCGGGCCTCCGTACAAGTTCGAGACGGAGCTGAAGGGTGCCGGCAGCGTCGGCGTCGGCCTGAAGGACAAGGGCTGGCTCATCAAGACCGAGCACGGATATCGCTACCAAAGCGGCCAGCAGAACAGCCACCTCGTGGTCACTCTCGTGGACGGCCGGCTCCGCTTCGCCGACACCGGCACAGAATCGTTCAGGAAGCTGACGCGCGCCTGCCACCGGCAGAAGGTGCGGGTGGGCGTCGCTGCTATCTGTCGGCTACGCGAAGGCAGAACCGTTAACCGGCCGATGCTGGTCGAGATCTGGCCGAGGCTCGGCAACGACTACACCGACGCCTCTTCCCTGCCCGCCACATTCGCCGTGACCGTGTTGGGCGACAAGGGCCACGACGTCGCCCGCTTCGGGGCGGGTCCCGACTTCTTCAACGGCTTCTCCAGTCGTGACGTTGTCTGGGGCGGCGGCGGCAACGACTGGATCAGGTCCGGGATTGGCAACGACCTCGTGCACAGCGGTGCGGGCAACGACGACATCGTCGCCGTCGATGGTCGTGACACTCTGCACGGTGGAAGCGGTGAAGACCGGATCTGGGCCGGCGACGGTGATGACCAGCTCTGGGGCGATGCGGGTGCGGACTTCCTCCTGTGCGGCAGTGGCCGCGACAAGGTGTCAGCCAACTCGGGCGAGGGCGACAGAGACTTCCAATGCGAGTCCCGTAACTGACCGGAGCTTCAGGACCTGCGTTCTTCGCGGGTCACGCGGTGAGGCGCAGGCCGGCCTCATCAAGCTCATGCTCCACGTGCAGCCGCTCGGCATCCCGCTCCGTGCCCGGGGGAAGATCACTCAGGGTGTCGGGGACATCAAGCGCTTCGCACGCGTCAGCCAGCAGGTCGTCGTACGCCCGCTGCACGGCTATCCGGCGGGCCATCGGGGTTCCGGGAGCGGGGACGAGCAGCTCGGTCCTGAGGCGGCGGGCGTCCCGGGCGATACGTTCAATGGGCAGACCCGCTGGAGGTTCAGGCGGCGTCGAGAATCGGCCGGCGAACCGCCGGAAGAACGCCGCGATCTCGTGCTGGTAGAGCACGCCACCGACTGTCACGCCGAGCATCAGCGTGACGAAGGCGATGGCGATGAACGCACCGAGGAGGCCGTTCCCCATGTTCCGACGGTAGACGCGGGGTGGGCAGCGCACAAGACACTGCGGAACCCTGCCAGCTCAGGGTGTAACCCTCCGGGCGCAGGTACGGCCATCTGTCGACGGCTCGGTGCTGGATTTCCGGGTGGCGGCCCGTTCGCCGTACTGTTGTCGCCCGTGGCACTCACCATCGGAATCGTCGGACTCCCCAACGCCGGCAAATCGACCCTCTTCAACGCGCTCACCAAGAACAATGTGCTCGCGGCGAACTACCCGTTCGCGACGATCGAGCCCAACATCGGCGTGGTCGGCGTCCCAGACGCGCGACTCGGCGTACTCGCCAAGCTCTTCGAGTCGGCCAAGACGCTGCCCGCGACGGTCCAGTTCGTCGACATCGCTGGCATCGTTCGGGGTGCTTCCGAGGGGGAGGGGCTGGGCAACAAGTTCCTGTCGCACATCCGCGAGTCCGACGCGATCTGCCAGGTGACGCGGGTCTTCGAGGACGACGACGTCACGCACGTCGAGGGCAAGGTCAATCCGGCCGACGACATCTCCACGATCCAGACCGAGCTGATTCTCGCTGACCTGCAGACCGTCGAGAAGGCGTTGCCGCGGTTGGAGAAAGAGGCGCGACTCAAGAAAGAGAACGCGGTTCTGCTGGAGGCGGTCCGCGAGGTGAAGTCCGCGTTGGAAGCGGGTACGCCGATCCTCGCCACCTCGATCGACAAGACACTGGTCCGCGAGCTGATGTTGATGACGGCCAAGCCGTTCATCTACGTGTTCAACTGTGACGCCGACGAGCTGGGCGACGAGGAGCTCAAGGCCCGCATGCGGGAGATCGTCGCGCCGTCGGAGGCGATCTTCCTCGACGCGAAGTTCGAGGCTGAGTTGGTTGAGCTCGGCGATGACGACGAGGCTCGCGCGATGCTCGAGGAGATGGGCGTCGACGAGCCGGGGCTCGACGTACTCGCCCGTGTCGGTTTCGACACCCTTGGCTTGCAGACTTACCTCACGGCTGGTCCGAAGGAGTCTCGGGCATGGACCATCAAGCAGGGTGCGACCGCTCCCGAAGCCGCCGGTGTCATCCACACCGACTTCCAACGTGGCTTCATCAAGGCGGAGATCGTGTCGTACGACGACTTGGTGGCGGCCGGTTCGATGAATGCCGCGAAGGCCGCCGGCAAGGTGCGCATCGAGGGCAAGGACTACGTGATGGCCGACGGCGACGTGGTCGAGTTCCGCTTTGGATCAACATCTACATCGAGGAAGCCCTAGAACTGGAGAGTGCTGCCCATGTTTGCTCGCGTCGCCGTGTGGAATCCGATGCCCGAGGACGATCGTCAGTGGGTCATCGACGCTGCGAAGTCCGTGCCGGGCGTCCTCGATGCGTACCATCTGGTTGACCCGGAGACGGGGAACGGTCTGTCGATCGCCTTCTTCGAGGACGACGTGGACGTCAGCGCAGTGAAGGCGGCCATCTCAGCAAGGGGTCAGGAGATCGGCTGGCACGACGAGCCCCGCCCAGCTCCGGAGTCCGAGACGATCTATCGGGTGATTCGTCGTGGGTAGAGGCTGGGACGGTGACGTGGTCGAGTTTCGCTTCAACGTGTGAATCCTCGCGCGCTGACGCGCACGCGCAGCCTTGATGTCCTCCATTGATGGCGGCGCGAACGGGTACCACAGCGGATGAGTGCGCACACCCCACCGTAGATACTTGCCCGGCCTCAACGCGGTTGGGTTGGACCTCGACTAGGCGTCCTGATCTGGCGGGGTAGAACCGCGTGCAGCGCGACGGAGAACCTGGTCTCGCAGAGTGGAAAGCATGTCGTCCCAGAACTCGAAGATGGTGCCGCCATGGCCCTTGCCGGGCCGGATGACGAGCGTTGCGTGAGGGATCCGCTCTGCCAGCCAATGCCCGTGCGATGGCGCCACCACGCGGTCCAATTCTCCGTACCAGAGCCAGCTTGGAACACCGAGGCGAGATGGGTCGACATCCCAATCGCCGCCCCAGGCGACGTTGTCGCGGGCATAGCCGTCGTACGTCTGCAGTGCATCACGAAGGTCCGCCGCCCAGAGCTTCTTGGCCTGCGCGTCGAGCCAGCCGAGGTCCTCAGGTGCGTCGCTGAAGAACTCCTCGACCGCGGCCTTGTCAGCGAGCTGGAGCATCCGGCTGTAGGCGACGGCGCCTTGCGCGCGGAAGCCTTTCAACGCTCCAGTCACGTCTCCGGCATCCGCGAGCGCAAGGAGTGGGCGGTCGGGATCCCCGAAGTCTGGCGGCTCGATCAGCCGCCACGGGCCGATGCCGGCGGCGAGGCCGACAGCCAGCACCCTTCCCGGGTCAGCAATGCCCGTAGCGATGGCGTACGGACCGCCCCCAGATGCACCAAGTACAGCGAATCGGTCGACGCCCAGCTCGTCGGCGACCCGAAGTGTGTCGAGACCGACGGAGGCGAGGCTGGGTGGGGTGTCGGTCGAACGTCCGTATCCAGGCCGGTTGAACGAGATGAGGCGGATACCCAGCCGGCGAGCGCTGTCTGCACCGAGCACCGCCTGCAACCGCCCCGAGGGTGTTCCGTGTTGAAACACGACGGGGACCCCATCCGCATCTCCGCCCTCCCATGCGTGGAGCATCCGATTGCCCGGGAGGGCAACCACGCGGCTCGCGGCAGCATCCGTCATGCCATCGAAGATAGCCTTCAACCACTGTGTCCGACTCGTGGACAGCCGCTAGTACAGCGTATCCATGGGCGCGACACTCACCAGATCCTTTACTGCGTGGGCGAGTTGTTCGTCGAGTGTGATGAAGGCGTCGGCTGAAGATGGGTCAGAGCGACGTACTCGGCATCGAACGTGTCAGACCACCCGATCCGGTCCGATGACCTACCTCGTCATGGAAATCAGCTCCGCTCGTTCGCACTATTTCGGCGGCAGGGAGCCGGCGTAGGCCACGCCGACCTGGACCCACCGCTTGAGCTCCTGGTCAGAGGTGGTGGCGGACGGGTCAACGCGCAGCCAGCCGTCCATCGCGCGTCCGCGCATCTCGAAACGGGTCACTCCGTCCTCGCGCACCAGCGAATCTGTCTCGGCGGGATCGACTCGAAGAAGGAGCCCGCCTTTTCCGCTCGCACTGACGGCCATGTTCCCGTTGATCAGGAACGCGAGTCCGCCGAACATCCGCTTCTCGGTCACGCCGTCCTGAGCCTGGATCGCAGAGCGGATGCGGTCGGCCAGGTCTTCGTCGTACGCCATAGTTCAGGCTCCCATGGCGGTCCGACAAACCGCTGGCTGGATCGCCATGGCAACACCTACCATCGTGCGATGAGTCCGGGAGATTCGACGGTCGATCAGTCGGTTTTGCTCGACCAGGTGCGGCGGCACTGGGAGTACATCGGCACCGATCCCGACCGCTCCCATGAGATGTACCACGACGACGCGGTGTTGGAGTTTCCGCAATCGGGGGAGCGGTTCGAAGGCGTTGCCAACTTCAAGGAGTGGCGCAGCCAGTACCCGGCCGACGTGAGCTACAAGATCCGACGGATCACAGCACGGGACAATGTGGTCGTCGTCGAGTGTTCGGTCAGCTACAACGGCGGCCCCTGGCAGTACGGCGTACAGATGCTCGAGTTCCGAGACGACAAAGTCGTGCTCGAACGCATCTACGTGATGGAGGGCTGGGATGCCCCTGAGTGGCGGGCTGCTTGGCGCGCGGACACGCCAGCAACCTGACCCGACTGGAGCACGTACGTCGCGTTGACGTGCCGGTCCGGCCGCAGCTAGCGAGCCGTTCCGGAAGGAGACCGGGAGTTCGGCGGCTTGAACAGAATGTCCGCGGCTGTGTCCGGGCGGAACTTGCGGAAGAAGTCAGCGTCGTTCGGCTTCCATACCTCGACCCAGAGCGCAGCCTGAGCGTTGCCATACTCATGCTCGTCACGCCACATGCCCTGAGCAGTCGCCGAGTCGAGGTCGATGTCTATCCACACTCGTAGGTCGAACAGACTGACGAGCTCAGGGACGTACAGCGCCAACCCTTCGACGATGATGGCCGTGGCCGAGTCGATGGCCACCCATGGTCCGGGTGCTCGGGCGTCCCAGTCCCATACCTGGTACTTGACCGACATCCCTTCGTGAGCGGGTTCCAGCACCTGACGAGAGAGTCGATCGCGATCGACGTCGCCCCAGTCATCCGAACGTTCAGCAGGTGGATGTGCCAACAGGAATTCGTCTCCGGGCACGACCACTGATCCCGGTAGCTGTTGTTGCAGCTGGCTGGCGAGTGTCGACTTTCCTGCGCCTCCGAACCCCGAGATGCCGATGACAGGTGGACGCGAACCCGCTACCTCAAGTGCGAGGGCTCTGTCGGCGATGAACCCAGGGCTTTCGGTGGTGACCTGCACTACGGCAGCTTTCCGATGAGATAGCGCTGCACCGTCGGCGCGATGTCTTCGACCACCTCATCGCGTGACCGCTCTGCCATCCCGGGTAGTTGCAGGATGTAGCGCGTGAGGGCGACTCCGAGCAGCTGGCTCGCGACCAGGGCCGCACGGCGCTCGACCTCACCCTCCGGCAGCAAGGGGCGCAGCCCCGCTGCGACCTGCTCGACGAACACCTCCCGCAGGCGATCTGCGACCTGTGCGTTGGTCACCGCTGAACGCAGCAAGATCACCAGCACGTCGTCGCTCAGCGACCCTTCCCAACGCTCGAGGAAATGCTCGGTCAGGGCCCGGGGCCGGTCCATGGGCGGCGTCTGGCTCAGGTCGGGCAGCATCAGGTCGACATTGACTGCTGCCGCGAACAGTGCCTCCTTGCTGGTGAAGTAGCGGATGACCATCGACGGGTCAATCGACGCCTGGGTGGCGATCGCCCGGATGCTGGCGCGGTCGTAACCGTGCAGCCCGAACTGCTCGCGCGCCGCGGCGAGGATGGCGGCCCTGGTGCGCTGCGACTTCGTCATTTCGGCGATCTGAACAGCGTCTGACGTGGCCATTGGCTCCTCTCCTCTGCGGGTGTTGGTGCGGCTGCGATGCGGGGCGGGTGCGGATCACTGTGTCAGGCGGCCAAGTAAAAGTCAACGAGTGTTGACATTCGACAGAAGTCAACGTATGTTGGCTTTCAACGAAAGCCAACACGTGTTGGTTTTCCCGCTTGATTCAAGAAGGAGGAGGCCATGTCCACGCATGGAACCCAGAGAACTGCCCTGCTGCCCGTTGTCCTGCTATCCCTGGCCCTGGTCGTGGCCGCCGTCCCAGCGCTGAACGTCGCGTTGCCCAACCTGGCCGAGTCGACAGACGCCACCATGAGCCAGTTGCAGTGGATCGTCGACGCGTATGCGCTGGTCTTCGCCGGTCTGCTGTTGCCCGCTGGCGCGCTTGGTGATCGTTACGGACGCAAGCCGGTGCTCGTCGCCGGCCTGCTGGTGTTTGCCGCCGGCTCTGGCCTGGCAGCTCTCGCCATGTCACCAGGACTACTGATTACTTTGCGTGGGGTGATGGGCGTTGGCGCCGCCCTGGTCATGCCCACCACGCTGTCGATCATCACGACGTCCTTTCCCAAGGAACAACGGGCCAAGGCAGTCGGCGCTTGGATCGGCGTCGCCGGCGCGGGAGCAGTCCTCGGCCTGCTGACTTCGGGAATGCTGCTCGAGGTCTGGGACTGGCAGTCGGTGTTCTGGTTCAGCGCTGCGCTAGGTCTCGTCGTCGGGATCCTCGCCATTCGCCTGATCCCGAACTCACGCGACGAGAACCCTCCGCGGGTCGACTACGTCGGCGGACTGCTCTCCGTCTTGGTGCTTGCCGGCATCGTCTTTGGTGCCATTGAAGGACCCGAGCGCGGGTGGGGCGACAGTCTGACTCTTACCGCGTTCGCTGTCGGCGGCGTAAGCCTGGTGGCCTGGGTGGCCTGGGGCCTGCTGGCGAAGGATCCGCTTCTGGACCCACGGCTGTTCGCCCGTCGCGACTTCAGCACCGGGGTCTTCTCGATCACGCTGCAGTTCTTCGTCTTCTTCGGCTTCGTCTTCCTGGTCATCCAGTACGTCCAGCTCGTGCTCGGCTACTCGGCACTCCAAGCGGGCTTGGCCCTGATCCCGATGGCCATGGTGATTGGCGGGTTGTCCCGCAAGGTGGTCCCGCATCTAGCGGCCCGCGTGAGCCGTCGACCGTTGGCTGTCGCCGGATTGGGCTTGATGGCGGTCGGAATGCTGGTGCTGAGCCAGCTCGGCACGGACTCGTCGTACTGGCTGCTGCTCGCTGGCATCATTCCCGTCGGCGCCGGGATGGCGTTCGCCACGGCTCCCGCGACGACCGACATCGTCTCCGCCGTGCCGGCGAGCAAGCAGGGGGTCGCCTCTGCGGTGAACGACGCCGCTCGGGAAGTCGGCGGAACGTTGGGCATTGCCATCCTTGGCAGCATCCTGAACCAGCAGTACCGCTCAGGAGTCACCGAGGCAGCGCCGGCAAACGCTCCAGCCGCGTTGGTTGACGGTGCACGAGAGTCGCTGGCATCAGCACTTGGGATCGCCGGTCGTCTGGGTGACCGGGGGACGAGCCTGGCCGACGGCGCGCGTCACGCGTTTGTCGACGGCATGGGGGTCGCGCTCATCACGTCGTCCGCGGCCCTGGTCGCCGCACTCGTCATCTTCATCGTCGCGATCCCGGGCAAGAAGGCCGAGCTCGAGTCAGCACAAGAAGATGCCTATGTCGACGCGGACGACAGGAAGGTGGCTGTCTCGTAGCTGACGCGAATCCCGAGTGGGAGGTTGCGGCGCCCAAGCCACAGTGTGGCGCGCCGGATCCTCCCACTCGGCGTTGGCGTATCAGGGCATCCGCTCGTGCCTCCTGGGAGAAGTCGGGGGGTAGCCGCACGAGTACGACGAGTCAGGTTCATGCGTGTCTTGACCAAAAACGTCGGTCCTTCGCGTTTACATGAACACAAGGGAACGTCCAGGGTCTCCGCGGCGTCGTAGAGACGTTGAACACAGCGCGAGGAGGTGCGTAGGCAATGGAGCAGCACAAGCTAGCCATGGCAGTGACCGAGGTGGCAGCGAGCACGGCCGCGGCCGCGCATCGCCGGGATCACCAGCACGCACTCAGCGAGGAACCCTGCCACCCGCACATCATCGAGGTGATTCACCTGGGAGGGCTCGCCCTTGCTGTGTGTCATGACTGCGCAGCCGATTCGGGATTCCTCCCGCATCGTCAGGCCGAGTGCCTCGCCGTCGAACACCGGCAGCAGACGGTCGTGACCAACACTGCGCTGCACACCGCCCCGGCCGCGTAGCCGCCAGCACAAGGCGGCGAACCGTCGTACGCCGTCTGGCTGGCACGAAGAATTCCGGGACAGCCGTCGGTAGACTGCGACCACGTTTCGCGCGGCGATTGACCTAAGGACGACGCAGCGTTCCACGCAGCGCCACCAGGAGTCTTCGTGCACATCACCCGGGTTCAACGTTGGGTTCTCAGCGCGCTGGTCCTGACACTGATCTTCGCCCACTCGACCGGGCTGATCCTCGCAGCGATCTTCACCATCGAGGATGACCGTCCCAGTGCGATGTACGGCCTGCTCACGATCGCGGCCATCCTCAACGTGGGCGGCATCCTCGGGGTTCGCCTCATCAACGAGATCTCGTGGAAGACCCCGTGGGTGGTGGTCGGCGTCATCCCGAGTGTCGTCGCGGGGACGTGGTTTCTCTGACCTCAGGCCGTTGCGGCTGCTGCGGCGCGCCCAGCTGCTCGACCCGAGAAGATGCAACCTCCGAGGAACGTGCCCTCCAATGCGCGGTAGCCGTGCATGCCGCCACCTCCGAAGCCACTGACCTCACCAGCTGCATACACCCCGGGCAGCGGGTTGCCCTCAGCCGTGAGGACGCGACCGTCAAGATCCGTCTCGAGCCCGCCGAGTGTCTTGCGGGTGATGATGTGCAGCTTCACCGCGATCAGCGGCCCGGCCTTGGGGTCGAGGATGCCGTGTGGCGACGCGACGCGCACGAGCTTGTCGCCGCGATACGCGCGAGCGCTGCGGATCGCCATGATCTGGGCGTCCTTGCCGAAACCGTTGGCCAGCTCACGGTCGCGAGCTTCGATTTCACGTCGCAGATCGTCGTACTCGAGGAGGGGTACGTCGGTCAGCGCATTCATCCCACGTACGAGCTCGTCGAGAGTGTCGGCCACGACGAAGTCGTCCCCTCGTTGTTTGAAGGCCTCGACCGGGCCAGGCGCCCCTGACCTGACACGTCCCAGTACCTGGCGGACGCTCTTGCCGGTGAGGTCGGGGTTTTGCTCAGAGCCCGAGAGTGCGAACTCCTTCTCGATGATCTTCTGAGTCAGTACGAACCAGCTGTGGTCGTGTCCGGTCGAGCGCAGGTGCCCCAGGGTCCCCAACGTGTCGAAGCCAGGGAACAACGGCGCAGGTAGCCGATGACCTGTCGCGTCGAACCACATTGAGGACGGGCCAGGCAGGATCCTGATGCCGTGGCCATCCCAGATCGGGTTCCAGTTGCGCACGCCTTCGACGTAGTGCCACATCCTGTCGGGGTTGATGATCCTGCCGCCCGCGTCCGCCGTGATGCCGAGCATCCGGCCATCGACGTGCCTTGGGACGCCGGTGATCATGTGCTGGGGAGGGGTTCCGAGGCGAGCCGGCCAGCAGCGACGGACCAGGTCGTGGTCGCCGCCGATCCCTCCCGACGTGACGATGACCGCCTGGGCGTTGAGCTCGAACTCGCCTACCGGCGTACGCGAGCTCGCGGCGCCACGTGCCTGCGCGCTGGTTTCCAGCAGCGTGCCTCGCACGCCGCGGCCTTCTCCGGAATGGGTGACAAGCTCGTCGACGCGGTGGCGGAACCTCAGGTGCACTTGGCCGCGGCTCACCGCCTCGCGGACGCGTCGTTCGAACGGCGCCACCACGCCGGGTCCGGTGCCCCACGTCACGTGGAAGCGAGGGACCGAGTTGCCGTGGCCGGTGGCCAGATAGCCGCCGCGCTCCGCCCATCCGACGACGGGGAAGAAACGCATGCCCTGCGCGTGCAGCCAGGCGCGCTTCTCACCGGCAGCGAAGTCGATGTAGGCATCGGCCCACTTGCGCGGCCAGTGGTCCTCGGGGCGGTCGAAGCCCGCGGACCCCATCCAGTCCTGGAGCGCCAGGTCGTGCGAGTCATGGATGCCCATCCGGCGTTGCTCTGGGGAGTCGACGAGGAACAACCCACCGAACGACCAGTGCGCTTGGCCACCGAAGTTTGTCTCGGGCTCCTGGTCGAGAAGAAGGACCTTGCGCCCGGCGTCTGCCAGTTCGGCGGTGGCGACCAAGCCGGCGAGCCCAGCACCCACCACGATCACGTCAGCATCCATGCCGCGATCATCTCAACCCAAGGTATGAGGGTCGCGCGAGCCCTACCGTGTCAGGAAGACGCAGACAGCCTGGCCGTGTGGACTAGGAGCGCTGGTCGTACATGGCGCCGTGATTGAGCTCGTCACACATCACGTGTGGCCGGTATTGCACGTGAACCGGCGTCGGCTTGCTGTGCCACGGCGTGAAGTTGCCGACCTGCACCGGACTGTTCTTGCCGTTCTGGCTGTGAGCATCGTTGCCGCCCGATGCGGCGGCGACTCCGGTTGCCGCGATGAGTGCGAGGAAAGTACTGACGAGGACGACGGTCACGCGGTTGATCTTCATCTGGAGACCTCCAGATCCGGCGCGGAGTCTCCGCGGGGATCTTCTCCAGTATTACCCCGCGGGGGCTGGGGGTCCAGAGGCGGGCTCAGGGAGCGAGTCGGTCGATCTCGGCAGCCAGCCGGAAGTCGTTGTGAGTCAACCCGCCCGCGGAGTGCGTGGACAGCCGAAACGTGATCGTCGTCCAGCGGATGTCGATGTCGGGGTGGTGGTCCATCGCGTCAGCGATGACGGCGACCTGGTCGACGAGCGAGATCCCACCCGCGAAAGAGTCTGCCGTGACATCTCGCCGGATCGTGTCGCCACCCTCGAGCGTCCAGCCACTCAGTGAGTCGAGGGCCTCGGAGATCTGGTCCTGCGTCAGCACACTTGCCATGACTTCACCGTACGCCGCTGGCCCCGATTCGTCCGACCAGCCCGTGCTCAATCGGTCCGCGCTCAGTCAGGCGATTCGGAGAAGGTGGCGAGGGGCATCGAGTAGACGTAGCGCTTCTGGACGTACTCCGAGCAGTTCCACAGCTCATCACGCTGCGGCCAGTACGTGAGGTCCTCGGGTCCGATCGCCAGCACGCCGCGGTACTCGCGAACTTCTTCACCAGGCGGCCGAACCCACAACGTGCCCGGTGTCTTGCCGCCGCGGCTCGTCGAGAGGTAGTACGTGCCGCGAACGACGGTCGCACCCTGCATGTGGGTCAGCCCGTCGAGCACGATCTCCTCGGGCCGTGACACACCGTCGTCCATCGCGAGCGCCGTCTTCGCTGCGTCGAAGCGGAAACGGATCAGCCGGTTCTTGGTGCCGGTGCCGCCGTACTCGCCGGCGATCAGCTGGTGGTCAGGTCCGCTGCGGTCCAGCGAGACGAACGAAAACCTGAAGGGCGAGAAGCCGCGGTCGTTCACGGCCTTGTACGACGTCCGCTGGGGCATCACGTACTGGTAGCCGCGCCAGCCGTCGCCGTCGACGCGCAGGATGTCGTCCACCTGGAACGTGCGGAAGCCGCCGCTGGTGTCCGCCACGAGAATCGACGGTCCGTACCAGAGGATCCCGCCGGCGTGCACCGGCACTGGACGCATCGACACCTTGCGTGTCAGCCAGTTCCTCGATGGTTCGACGAGCAGCACATGTCGGTAGCGCGGCGCACTCTCGTCCGTGACATCGGCGAAGCTCAGGCGCACACCCTTGGTCAGTCCTTTGAGCCGCTTGGCGTACCACGCCACCACCACGAGCTTGCGTCCCCTGATGTCCTCGGCGTCGCTTGCGTCGGCCGACGTGGTGATGCCCTGAGGCCACCACTCCGCATCACCGGAATCGGCATCGTCCCAGCGAAACCCGTAGGTGGCAGCAGTCGCGGGTATGTCGACCACCACGGCGTTGCGATCGAGGTCTGCCAGTACTTCGTCGATCCCGGCCCGGCCGCCGAGAGACTCCGCAAGCCGATCGACGCTGCGCCCGAGGTCAGCGCCTTCGAAGAGCCGGATCCCGTCACCCGTCGCACGCAACCGCGTCCAGCGGCGCAATCCGGAGTAGACCTTCCACAGTCTCGACACGAAGCCGAGCCTAAAGGTGTCGGTAGGTCTCTGCCTGCGCTGGAGGAGTTTGCACGCTCGGAGGTCGCGTGCCGTCGGTGAGACGTTGCGCTCTCGCGGTTTCGACCATGCACGCTCACCTGAGACTTCGAACTGCATACAAAATCGAACGAGTGCTGAAAGCTCAGACCTCCGAGCGGCCGGCGCGGTCGCCGCGGGTGAAGATCTTCGAGCCAAGCCAGACGAGCGGGTCGTACTTGCGGTCAGCGACACGTTCCTTCATCGGGATGATCGCGTTGTCTGTGATCTTGATCCCTTCGGGGCACACCTCGGTGCAGCACTTGGTGATGTTGCACATCCCGATACCTGCGGCATCCTGCGCCAGCTGGCGGCGGTCGTTGGTGTCGAGCGGGTGCATGTCGAGCTCGGCGTACCGCAGGAAGAACCGTGGGCCCGCGAACGACTCCTTGTTGTCGTCGTGGTCGCGGATGACGTGGCAGACGTCCTGGCACAAGAAGCACTCGATGCACTTGCGGAACTCTTGGCCGCGCTCGACCTCGACTTGTTGCATTCGGCGTTTGCCGTCAGCGTCGCGGGGGATGGGCGCGAACGCTGGTACCTGCTTGGCTTTCTCGTAATTGAACGAGACGTCGCAGACCAGGTCGCGGATGATCGGGAACGTGCGCAACGGCGTGACGGTAATGGTCTCGGACGCATCGAAGTCGGTCAGCCGTGTCATGCACATCAGCCGTGGCTTGCCGTTGATCTCGGCACTGCACGAGCCGCACTTGCCTGCCTTGCAGTTCCATCGCACCGCGAGGTCCCCGGCCTGAGTCGCCTGCAGCCGGTGGATCGCGTCGAGCACTACCTCCCCTTCCTCTACCGCGACGGTGTAGTCGCCGAGCTCGCCGCCCGACTTGTCGCCGCGCCAGATGCGAAGCTTGAGGTCGTATCCCATCAGTGCGTCTCCCTCACTGCTCGAACATGGACTTGAGCTCGTCAGGCATGACGGGCAGTGGTTGGTGCTTGATCTCGACGTGGCCATCCTCGCCGAGTGTTTCCACGAGGTTCACGGTGCCCCAGGACCGGTCAGGGCCGGGGTAGTCGTCGCGGGTGTGGCCACCTCGTGACTCCTTGCGCTCGAGCGCGGCCTTGGCGATGCACTCCGACACGATGAGCATGTTGCTGAGGTCGAGCGCAAGGTGCCAGCCAGGGTTGTACTGGCGGTTGCCCTCCACGGAGAGGCGCGAGGCTCGTTCGCGGAGCGCGTCGATCTCCTGGAGCGACTCCGAGAGCTCATCGGCGTCCCGGATGATTCCGACCAGTCGCTGCATGATGTCTTGCAGGTCGTTCTGGATCGTGTAGGGGTTCTCGCCCCCTTCGACAGTGAACGGAGCAAGCGCTCGCTCGGCTGCGTCCTTCACCTCGTCGTCGGTCACGACGGGCCGGTTCGCGGATGTCCGTTCGGCAGCGTACGCCGCGTTGAGCCCAGCTCGGCGACCGAAAACGAGCAGGTCAGACAGCGAGTTTCCGCCTAGCCGGTTCGACCCGTGCATCCCGCCAGCCACCTCGCCAGCGGCGTACAGCCCCTCGACGATGCTCTGCCCGGTGTCGGCGTCGACCTCGACGCCGCCCATGACGTAGTGGCAGGTCGGGCCGATCTCCATCGGTTCGGCGGTGATGTCGACGTCAGCGAGCTCTTTGAACTGGTGGTACATCGACGGCAGCCGGCGCTTGATGAACTCCGGCGTACGACGTGAGGCGATGTCGAGGAAGACGCCGCCATGCGGGGATCCGCGACCCGCCTTGATCTCGGAGTTGATCGCTCGCGCGACCTCGTCACGAGGGAGCAGCTCGGGTGGCCGCCGGTTGTTGGTCTTGTCGTCGTACCAGCGGTCGCCTTCTTCTTCACTGTCGGCGGTCTCGGCTTTGAAGAACTCCGGGATGTAGTCGAACATGAAGCGCTTGCCTTCGGAGTTGCGCAGCACCCCGCCATCTCCGCGAACGGACTCGGTGACGAGGAGACCGCGGACCGACGGTGGCCAGACCATGCCGGTGGGGTGGAACTGCACGAACTCCATGTTGATGAGCGAGGCACCGGTGCGCAGCGCCAACGAGTGGCCGTCGCCGGTGTACTCCCAGGAGTTGCTGGTGACCTGGTAGGACTTGCCGATGCCGCCGGTGGCGAGCACCACGTTCGGAGTCTTGAAGACGATGAACCGACCGGACTCGCGCCAGTAGGCGAAGGCTCCGGAGACCCGGTCGCCATCCTTGAAGATCTCGGTGACCGTGCACTCCATGAACACGTCGATCCCGACAGCGACAGCGCGCTGTTGCAGAGTGCGGATCATCTCGAGCCCGGTGCGGTCCCCGACGTGGGCGAGGCGAGCGTAGCGGTGGCCGCCGAAGTCGCGCTGGGAGATCAGACCGTCAGGGGTCCGGTCGAACAGTGCTCCCCAGTCCTCGAGCTCCATCACTCGCTCGGGTGCTTCTTGGGCGTGCAACTGAGCCATCCGCCAGTTGTTGAGCATCTTGCCGCCGCGCATGGTGTCGCGGAAGTGAACCTTCCAATTGTCCTCGGGGTAGACGTTGCCCATCGAGGCTGCGATGCCGCCTTCGGCCATCACGGTGTGCGCCTTGCCCAACAGTGACTTGCAGACGATGGCCGTGCGTGCGCCGGCGTCGTTGGCGGCGATCGCGGCGCGCAGCCCGGCCCCGCCGGCGCCGATGACCACGACGTCGTACGTGTGCTCTTCAAAGCCGTGCGGCTCAGACGGGGAGTCGCTGCTCAGCACGTTGCCCGTCATCGGGTGGCGTGCCGGGTTCTGTTCGGATGGCGTGCTCATGTTCAGAAGAACCTCGGGTCGTCGAAGGCGCCGGTGGACAACAGGTAGACATAGAGGTCAGCAAACGCGACCGAGAAGAGGGACAGCCACGCATACTTGGCGTGGCTCAGGTTGAGCTTCGAGACGCCGGTCCACAGCTTGTAGCGCAACGGATGCTTGGAGAAGTGCCGGAGGCGCCCACCGACCGCATGTCGACAGGAGTGACACGACAAGGTGTAGAGCCAGATCAGCACGATGTTGATCACGAAGATCACCGTGCCGAGGCCCATGTGCCCCCACTCCTCGTGCTCGTCGCGGAAGGCGAGTACGACGTCGTAGGTCAGGATCAGCGAGACCACGATGGCGGCGTACCAGAAGTAGCGGTGGATGTTCTGCAGGATCAGCGGGAGCCGTGTCTCACCGGTGTAGTTGCGGTGCGGCTCGGCGACGGCACACGCGGGTGGGGAGAGCCAGAACGACCGGTAGTAGGCCTTCCGGTAGTAGTAACAGGTCAGCCGGAACCCGAGTGGGAAGATCAGGATGAGCAACGCGGGGGAGAGGTTCCACCAAGAGAAGGGCTGTCCGAAGTCCGAAGAGCCCTCGACGCAACTGTCGGTGAGGCAAGGGGAGTAGAGCGGGGAGATGTAGGGAGCCGAGTAGTAGTGCTCTCCCGCGAAGGCCCGCCACGTTGCGTAGATGACGAACGCCGTGAACACCACGAAGGTTGCCAAGGGCACGATCCACCAGCGGTCCTGACGGAACGTCTTCGCTGGTATGCGGGCGCGGCCCGGCCCCATGACTCCTGTCGACATGCGTTGGCTTCCTTCAGCTCGTCACGATGCGGTGGTCGCAGTCCCATCCTCGGCTGGCTCGGACTTTACCGCTGCGCTCGCTGACACGTACGCCCAGGTCATGTGAGTTTGTAGACACCTCACGGCTGATGGAGAGGAGTACGGCATCGGCCGCACGTGGCTTGAGGGCCTGTCACGGCTGCGCCGCGCCAGGCCCCCTTTGATTTGGCGGAATGAGCCGACGGCTTCGCCGTCCTCTCACTCCGTCAAATCAACAACCATGGTTGACCTGGGCGCAGGTGTTGAGGCCCCACTGCAGGGTGAAGGTGTCGGTGCCACCACCGCCCCCTGGCGAGTAGTGGACGGTGACCTCGATCGGGTCGAGTTGGCGGCCACCCGCGTAGAGACGGACCGTCGAGGGGTCAGTCACGAGGTAATTCATCGACCAGAGCCCGTTCTGTCCGACGACCGCGTCCTCGGTGTGACCGTCCGGGAACTTGTAGGAGATCGCCTGGACGCCGTCGAAGTCGCGTCCAGCCGCAAAGAAGTACGCGGACCCGATGGCACCGTTGATGTCGGAGATGTAGTTTTCGCTGATCCCGAGGGTGCCGGTGTCAGGCTGGTAGGTCTCCGACTTCTGATGGAACGACACCAGAGTGGGGCTGAAGCCCATCTCTGACTGCGGTCCCCCAGGGGCTGCCGTCGTGTCGTCGCACACGACCCATGCCGACTTGGTCTCGTAGAGGTAGGTCGTACCGCGGCCGGCATCCCGCTCGGCGGTGACGGAGGCCCCGCGCAGACTGGGTTCGTGGAGACTGTCGATCTCGTCGTCGCAACTGGTCGCGGTCACCGCACCAGGGTCGGGAGTCATCGTCGGATCGATCGTGACGGTCGGGTAGTTCGTCGAATGGGGCTTGGGATAGTCCGGCTCTGGTTCGGGAGAATACGTCCAACCCGGCTCAGAGAACGTGATGTCGTCCGGCACAGGGGAGTCTGAACCAGCCGGAGCCAGCGGTTGCGGCGAGCCCGGGCCGCCTGAGTTGTCGTCGCGGCTCACAGCGAAGGCGCCCGCAGCCACGATCATGAGTACGGCCGCGGCCGCCAGGGCGGGCATCAGCCAGCGTCGGGCCGGCGACATCGACGGCTGGTCGGCAGACGCGAGCAACCGGGCTCGGATAGCTTGCTTGCTCTCGCCGGGAAGTGGCTCCTCTGGCGGCGGGGTGAGGTCATTGCGTTCAGACATGGCAGATCCTTCGTCTCGTGGTGGATGGCTGGCGGGCCGGGTCACGGCTGATCACGGTGATCACGGCGCAGGCTCATCGCTGTCGTCGACTGCCAGGGACAACCGCCGTCGAGCGCGTGAGAGTCGGGAGCGGACCGTGCCGATCGGGACCTCGAGCGCAGCGGCTGCCGCCTCGTAGCTCTCGCCGGCCCACACGACGAGTTCGAAGACGTCGCGCTCTCGTTCGGGCAGTTCGGCGATGGCTGCGAGGACGGCGGCCATCTGGCGCTCGCTGTCCACACGTCGTACGACGCGATCGGCCATGTCGTCACCGGATGCCGCCCCCTCATGCGGCACCCGACGCAACGCCCTGGTCAGCCGGCGGGCCGACCTGTCGGTTGTCCGGCACACGTTTCGCGCTATGCCGTACAGCCAGGGCAGGGCCGAGTCGTCGTACGCCGTCGCCTTCGTTCGGCCGCGCCACAGTTCGAGGAACACCGTCGAGGTGGCGTCCTCGGCGGCGTGCCACGACGCGGTGCGTCTGAAGCAGAAGGTGTAGACGGCATCGGCGTGACGGTCGAACAACGCAGCTAGCGCCGCGCTGCTCCCGCGTCTCATCTCGTCGACGAGCAAGGAGTCCGAGTGGTCGAGATCCTGCGTCGCCATGTGCATCCCCTCGAGTGGCTTCACACCTACCTATGTCCGGAGCCCATCATGAGTTCCCGGAATTCGCTGACTTCTTTCTTGGAGCGTGTGCGAGGCTGCGGGATCCGCGAGGCGCACCAAGAGCTGGTTGCAGATGACACGACGACGGATGGATCGATCCTTTATGGTCAGAAAGATGCTGCAGCTTGCGCCAATGCCGGCGAGGGCCGCCTGGAATCACATCGGAGTGCGCACAGGATTTGAAGTGCTCTTCGTCGAGGTCCACGGCGAGCGGCACTGTCTCCGTGGTCACACGACAGCCCGAGAAGACCAGTCACTGTGGACAGTCGGTTACGAGGTCGAGGTTGACGTTCAATGGCGCACCCAGACCGTGCAGGCCATGAACTCCACCGCCAAGGGAGTGCGGATCCTGTCGCTTGAGCGCGTTGACGGTCATCGATGGATCGTTGATGGCGTCCGCAGACCCGAGCTTGACGGATGTGAGGACGTTGACTTCGAGTCATCGGCCGTCACTAACACCCTCCCCGTTCACCGCATCCCGTTCGTCGCAGACGAGACAGTAGAAGTCCCGGCCGTATTCGTCCGGGCCGACGATCTTCGCGTAGAGCGGCTTGACCAGCGATACACACTCACCGACACGAGCGAGCAAAATCTCGTCTTTCACTACGAATCTCCGACGTTCAACTTCGAATGTGAGCTGACCTACGACCTCGCTGGCCTTGTCACCAACTACCCCGGCATCGCCACCCGCGATCAGTAGCAGTTGCCTCGTCAGCTTCGCGCGAATCCTTGGAATCCTGGTGTGCGAGGCTGCGTGTCGTGGCTGAACCGAACGTAGAGGTGGCCGCGGCTGCGGTCGTGCACGCAGGCCGGGTGCTCGCCGCGCGGCGCGTCTACCCGTCAGACGTGTCAGGTGGCTGGGAGCTTCCGGGCGGCAAGATCGACACCGGAGAGACCGCTGCCGAGGCGGTCGTGCGCGAGATCCGCGAGGAGTTGTCGTGCACGGTCGAAGTCGTGGGCTCGTTGGCTGGGCGGGCACTGATCAAGCCTGGCTATGAGCTGACCGTCCACGTGGCCCGGCTGATTGACGGCGAACCGACTCCTACGGAACACGACGCGCTGCGCTGGCTCGGGCCAGAGGACATCGGGGACGTGGACTGGCTGCCGGCAGACCGGCCGTTTCTCGGCGAGCTGCGGACTCTCCTGCTCGATGGGCACCGGCTGCCTGGCGGCAACGTCGGCGGTGCCATGCGAATCGGCCGAACCGTACGTCGCGCGATCGGACCTTGGAGCGACTCCGTCCACGCCTTGCTCGCCCATCTCGACGCGGCGGGCCTGGCTGAGGTGCCCCGAGTGCTCGGAATCGACAGCGAAGGACGAGAAGTCCTGACCTATCTGCCGGGCAGTGTTCCCGAGATGCATACCGTTCAGCCTGAACCACTTCTCATCGACGCGATGCGTTGGCTGCGCCGCTACCACGATGCCGTCGTCAGTTTTCGGGGCGAGGGACCGTGGCGTAGTGTCCACCGACCTCTCGCGGAGGACGAGATCATCTGCCACCACGACTTCGCGCCGTACAACGTGGCCGTGAGCACCTCCGCAGACGGCGAACGGGTGGTCGGTGTGTACGACTGGGACCTGGCTGGGCCAGGCAAGCCACTCGACGACCTGGCTTTCGCCGCGTGGAACTGGGTGGCCCTGCACGATGACCTTCCGGCAGACGTGAGCGCCCATCGGCTCGAGGTGATGACGGTCGCCTACGGCGGAAATGTCTCGGCGAGAGAGATCCTCGACGCCGTCGTGGCTCGGATCGAGCGCTCGATCCGGGTGATGGTGGACGGGGCAGCCGCCGGAGACCCCGGGATGGTCAACCTCGAGAAGATCGGCGCACCCTTGTACACCGCGAAGTCCCTCGACGCGCTGCGTGGTCGGGTGCCTGCCATCAGGGCCTTGCTGTAGCGCGGGCTTCCGCCGCTAGTCTCGCGGGTGAAGTTCCCGCGATCACTCAGCTGAGGAGGAGCGATGCCACTCCGCGTGACGTTTCACGAGTCGGACGACGCCGACAGTCTCGTCGACACGTTGCTGATCGCCGGGTTCGCCGCTGGTGCAAGTCGGGAGCGGTTCGCTGGTGACGACGACGGCGAGGCGATCGTGTACGTCGTGCACACCGACGCTCCGGCTGCTGACGTGCGAGAGCTGGTCGAAGACATCGATGCCTGGGTCGAAGAGGTGGATCCGTTGACGAGCAATGCCGCGGTCACGGATCCGGACGCCGACGTGCCGCCACCAGATCTGCCCAACGCCCCGCGACGCAAGGACTGACGGCAGCCAGGCTTACGAAGGCCCTCGGTTCGCCCAGTCTTCGCGCGCGCCATCGCAGATGGACGTACGTCGAGCGGCGTAGCGCGCAGCCCGAGCTGCGGCAGCTCGCGCAGGGAGGATGACGTTGGTCGGCGGACGTTTTGAACTCCATACCTCGGAATTGTCGGAGTCCGAAGGGTTCAAGGGGGACCCCGGACGCAAGGAGTTCATCATGAGTGTCACCACCACGGTTCGCCGGCAGAACCAAGCGCATCAACCTGCCGAGCGGCGCATCGCCGCCAACCTCATGGACATCACGGCGAAATGGCTGGCCGCCCACAGCGTCACGGCGCTTCGGGTCAGCCTTGGCTTGGTCTTCCTGGGCTTCGGAATTCTCAAGTTCTTTCCAGGTGCCTCTCCGGCGGAGGCTCTCGTCATGCGGACGATCGACACGTTGACACTTGGCGTGATCTCCGGGACGGCAGCAGTCCTGATGACCGCTCTGCTCGAGTGCTTCATCGGGCTGACGCTGCTCACGGGGATCGGACTGCGAGCAGGGTTAGTCGTCCTCGCCGGATCTCTGGTCGGAATCATGTCGCCGGTCGTGTTGTTCTTCGGCGACCTCTTCCCTGGGTACCTGCCCACGCTCGAGGCGCAGTACGTGCTCAAGGACATCGTGCTCGCCGCCGCCGGCTTGGTGGTCGGTGCCCGCGCCCTGGGCGCGAGGTATGTCTTGCCTGCTGACGGGAAAGCGCGGTCGTGAGAGTTCACGTTGGGCGGGTCGCGGGAGTCTCCCCGGCCCGCTCAGCGGTACCCGAGGGCGTTTCTGTCCTTGCCGAGTCGCACCTGTTCGGCGTGCTGCAGCCACACGTCGGGTCGAGAACCATCCAAGTCCGTATGCCCGTAGATTCGCGCGAGCAGTGCCGAAGACACCACCTGGCCGGCGAAGGCGTGCCGGTCGGGGTCTGCGGCGAGGGCTGCGATGCCACGGCCGACGAACGCGGGGGACTCCGAGATGTCGAACCCAGGCACTTTCGCGCACGCATCGCGCCAGTTGTCCTCGGTAACACCAAACTGCTCAAGCATCGACTCCGACCGCATCCACCCGGGTGTCACGGCCACCGCGGTGCATTGCTCGCCGGCAATGTCGAACTCGGTGGCAAGTCCCGCGGTGATGCGTTCGACGCCGGCTTTGACGAGGTCGTAGTAGAAGCCCACGTCTCGCCTGAAGTCAGCGTTGTACTCCGAGGTTCCGTCAGTCACCTCGATGACCAGGCCGTCAGGATGCTCGAGCATGAGAGGCACCAGGTGCCGAATGTTGATCAGGTGCGTATGCAGACCCATCCGCAGCATGTAGAAGCCCGCATCGATGTCGTGCTCCCACACCTTCCGCTCCCACTGGGTGAACTTTCCGCCCCCGAAGATGTCGTTGACGAGTACGTCGAGCCGTCCGTGTTCGGAAGTGATGCGCTCGCGGAGCCCGACAACTTCGGACTCCTCGAGATGGTCCACTCGGATCGCAGCGCCATCGCCGCCTGCAGCGATCATCAGTTCGCCGGTCTCTTCGATGACTTCCGGGCGTTCCATGTCCGAAGGGCCGGTCGCTCTTGAGCTCCGTCCGGTGGCGTAGACATAGGCGCCTGCGCGTGCGAGTTCCACGGCAATCGCACGTCCTGCGCCGCGAGTGGCGCCAGCCACGAGTGCGACCTTCCCCGTCAATGACGGTGGCGCCGGTGCTGCGTCTTGCGTCATGCCGTCAGTAAAGCACTGGCCAACATCGGAACCTGCGATTCCGGACCTTGAGTTTTAGTTTGATCACGAAATAGATTGAGTGAGACCCTGACAGAGCAGGGCACACCCATGGGAGCGCACCACGACGCCATCGCCGTCGTCACCAAGGGAGAGGTGGGAGCCATGAGCTCAAAGACCATCGCCACGCCAACCCGGTCCACCGTCGATGTTCCCGTTCGGCGGGAACGCCGGTTGGGCGCTCGGCTACGCAAGACGACCCTCGCGCTGCACATCTTGTCCGGCGGCATCTGGATCGGGGTCGATGTCATCGTCGCCGTCCTCGTGTTCACCGGCTGGTTCAGCGACGACCCAGCGGTCAAGGGGGTCGCCTACCGGGCGCTATCCCTCTTTGTGGTCTGGCCGATGCTGGCTGCCGGACTGGTCTGCCTGGCGACCGGTGTCGTCCTCGGCTGGGGCAGCAAGTGGGGTCTGCTGCGGTACTGGTGGGTCGCGGTGAAGCTGGTCCTCAATCTCGTGCTCTGCACACTGATTGTCGTCGTGCTGCGCCCCGGGATGGGCGACGTGGGAGAGCACGGCAGCGACCTGCTGGCCGGCGAGACGTCAACGCGGGACATGTCCACGCTGTTCTTCCCGCCCGCCGTGTCGCTGATCGCCTTGTCGTTCGCCACCGTGCTTGGCGTCTTCAAACCGTGGGGGAGGATCGGCTCCAGGCGCCGCAGGTCACGTCTCACTCGACCGTGATCGCTCCTGCAGTCCCGTCGTGGCGGCCAGGATCGCCTGGTCGAGCTGGCCCAGGGTCAGGCGAACAGCGTCGACCTGCTCTGCGGATCCGAGGCGGGTGTTGAGGGCCTTCAACGCGCGTCGCATCCGCAGTCGGCACACCCGCAACTGCTCTTTTCCGGTTTCCGTAAGGGCGATCATGTGCGACCGACCATCGTGCTCGTTGCGGACTCTGGCAACGTGGCCGCGAGTTTCCATCGCCGAGAGGTATCCGGAGAGCGTGCCGGGACGCAGACCCAGCGTGGTACCGATCTGGCCGGGAGTCGACGTGCCTCGCCCGAGCTGGGAGTAGACGGGGTACTGCGACGGCGTGACCCCTGTGTCGGCGAAGGCCACGTCCAGGAGGGCGCCGAGATGCTGGTGGAGCACGAATAGGTCGAGCGCGACGTTGGCACCCGGCTGATCCACTACGAGGTGGCTGGGATCAGGGTGGGCTGCGGCCGTCATGTCTCTACCTCCAGCCTCGGCTAGTTCGATCGCGAACTAGTCTGCCACCACTCTTGACGCGTTCACACCCGTCGACAAGGCGTGTCCGTGCCGCTCTGGTGCAACACGAAGCCGTCGTCGGACTTGGTCAACGTGGCATCGGCCAGCTGCGCTGCGATCGTGGTCGCATCACGCGGAAAGAACGCCAACGCGGGTTGGTCGCCGATCACGACGTTGAGGTGGTCGCCACTACGGTGCACGTCGACCGGCGTACCCGTTGGCAGTGAGTAGCTGCCGGTGAACTGGTCGAGGGCGTTCCCCTTGGGTGGCAGCGCATCCATCGGCTCGGTGCTGTAGCCGTCCCAGCCCTGCGCTGCCGCGATGGCGTCGAACGCCTCGATGATCAACGGGGCTGCTCCGTCGCCATTCGTCATGACGGCGGCACCGATCCCCTCGTCGCGGTGAGCCATCAGGTGGCAGCGGAAGCCTTCGTTGCTTCCGCTGTGGCCGAAGTACGTCGTTCGGCCGTCAACCCAGCGCACAAACGGCCCGAGCCCCACCGCGTTGAGGCCGCCGATCCGCTCTGCCCCGGGTGCCGGCGGCGTCTGCGGCGTCAGCATCTGCTCCGCCATCCCGGCCGAGATGAGTGCACCGTCGTTCCCCGCGGCGGCGTCCTGGATCGCCATGGCGAAGCTTGCCAGGTCGGACGGCGTGGTCCAGAGGCCCGCAGCACCCTGCTCGGGATAGACGTGCCATTCTCCCTCGATCGGGCGACCGTCGATGTCATGCGCTGTGGCGGCGTCGTCGTGCCACGCCTGAGGGAGCGGCTGCTCGTAGCCGCTGTGTTCCATCGCGAGCGGCTCGAGGACCAGCTCGCGCAGGAGGTCGGCGATCGGCATACCGGTGGAATCCTCCAGCAGCAACTGCATCACGGTCGTTCCGCCGCCGGAGTAACGGAACTGCACGCCGGGGACGATGTCCACCCGGACGCCTTCTGTGTTCGCCGGCGAGATGCCGGACAGCACCTCCACAAGGTTGGGGACTGTGGTGCCGCGCGGGTAGCCGGGGAAACCGTGCGCCGTCAGCCCGGCCGAGTGGCTGGCGAGATGGCGGAGCGTCACTCGTGGCTGCCAACCACCGTTCGCTGGGACCCGCCAGGACTTGAGCCTGTCGTTGACGTCCGCGTCGAGATCGAGCCGACCCTGCTCGACGAGCCGCAGCATCGCCAATACGGTCACCGGTTTGCTGATCGAGCAGGCCTGGAACCGGGTCGTCGGTGTCACGGGCGAGTCATCACCTGTGGTGCGGACGCCGTACGAGCGTTGGTCGACAACCTGGCCGGCCTCGATCACCGCGATGCTCAGGCCGGGCACGGAGAACTCGCTCATCCGGTCGCGAATCGACTGTTCGTCGTCGAGCCGGAAACTGGGTGCGACGGTCATGGCAGTTTCACTCGGTAGGTCAGCAGCAACGACCCACCATCGGTGGTGCGGCTCTCGAGCAGCTCGAGCTTGCGAAGGGCGTCGTCACTGTCGAACAGTCGTCGACCGCTGTTGGCGATCGTCGGCGCCACGACCAGTCGGAGCTCATCGATGAGGTTGGCGCGAAGCAGCGATTGGGCCAGCGCGATGCTTCCATGCACGCCCACGTCGCCTCCGGACTGCTGCTTCAGGTCGGCGACGAACTCGGTGGGCGGGTCGTTGACGATGGTCGAGTTCGCCCATTCCTGGGTCGGGGTGCTCGAGGTGAACACGTACTTGTGTGTGTTGTTGATGAAGCTTGCGAACGGCTCCACATCGGAGGTCGGCCAGAAGTCGACCCAATAGTCGTAGGTCTTGCGGCCAAAGAGGACGGTGTCCTGCGTCGCGATGATGTTGCCGAGGTTGTCGAAAATCGTTCTGTCGACATCGAACATCCAATCGCTGGGTTCCTCGGCGACCCCGTCCAATGACAGCAGTTGGTAGAGCACGACTTTGCGCATTCCTCATCTTCCCATCCGGCAAATCAACCGTCGCTCGTAGGCCAGAGCCGGCGGCCGGCGGCCAGAGTCGCTGACCGCGATGGCAGAAGGCGGGTCGTAGGCTGGGCGCCATGACAGCCGACACCTTGCCTGACCGGCGCATGCTCCTGGTCCACGCCCATCCTGACGACGAGTCGATCAACAATGGCGCATCGATGGCCAAGTACGTCGCCGAAGGTGCGCTCGTCACGCTCGTCACGTGCACGCTCGGCGAAGAAGGTGAAGTGCTCGTCCCTACGCTGGAGCACCTGGCTTCACACCGGGACGACAAGCTTGGTCAGCACCGCATCGGAGAACTCGACGACGCGATGCGCGAACTCGGCGTCACCGACTACCGCTTCTTGGGCGGCCCGGGCCGATACCGCGACACCGGAATGGCCGAGGGGGAGTGGGGTGCTAAGCCTCCCGACGAAATCCGCCCCGACACGTTCTGGGCCGCCGACCTCGTCGAGGCGTCCAACCACCTGGTCGAGATCATCCGTGAGGTCAAACCCCAGGTGCTCGTGACGTACGACGAGTTCGGTGGCTACGGTCACCCTGACCACATTCAGGCCCACCGAGTGGCGATGTACGGCAGCCTGCTCGCCGGAGCCGACCCCTATCGCCGTGATCTCGGGCCGGCCTGGGAGGTGCCGAAGATCTACTGGACGGCGATGTCGGAGAGCCGGATGCGTCAAGGCCTTCGCGACCTGCGCGCCATGGGTGACGTGACGACGTTCGAGGGGATGGATCCTGATGGCCCGTTGCCACCGTTCGTCACGCCCGACGAGCTGATCTCCGCCAAGATCGAAGGAGGTGAGCGCGTCGAGCAAAAGCTTGCCGCCATGCGTGCGCATAGCACCCAGATCACCGTCGATGGCCCGTTCTTCGCCCTCTCCAACAACATCGGGAATGAAGTCTGGGGCACCGAGTTCTACCGCCTCGTCAAGGGCTCAGCGGCTGACGTCGTCGACGGGTTCGAGTCTGACCTCTTCGCCGGAGTGGCCTAAGTCGGTGCCCACCGCTGATCTGGTCCGCAGTCGTGCTGTCATGATGACCTTGGCGGTGGCGATCGGCGCCGCGTCCTTCTGTGTGGCCGCGCTAGCCGCGCTGGTGTCGCGGATGGCCTGGCGTCCCGGCGGCATCGCTTTGCCGTGGGGACTGATCTTGAGCATCGCTGCTTCGGTCGGCGTCGTCCTCCTGGCCCGCGCGATCGGGCGTCCGTACGGTTTCGCTGCGGCTGGAGGTTGGATCATCGGTGCCGGTCTGGTCCTGGGGGGTCGTCCCGAGGGTGACTACCTGTTGGCTCAGGACTGGCTTGGCCTCAGCTTCCTTCTCATCGCGCCTGTTTGCGTGATCGTGAGTGCGGCATCGGCGGGACGCCCGTCATGAGGCTGTGGCCGCGACGCAAGGTCTACCTCGACGACTTGCCCAAGACCCATGACCTGCGGTTCGCGACGGTCTTCATCATCGGCTTCACGCTGCTGTGCGGCGCGCTGTACGCCGTCGGGTACTTCGTAGCGGGCGACAAGCTGCCTGCGGGCACGGAGGTGGCGGGCATCGACGTGGGTGGCATGGATCAGGACGAGGCGCGCATTGTCTTGCAAGAGGAGTTGGCGCCACGGCTGCTGCAACCGCTGAAAGTGTCCGCAGCAGGACAAGAGTTCAGTCTCGATCCGCAAGTGGCGGGACTGACGTTCGACATCGACGCCACTCTCGAGGAAGGGCTCGGCGGTAGCCCGTGGGATCCCCGCCACATGCTGCATGTGCTCATGGGCGGTGAGTCACTCCAGCCCGTCGTCGACACCGACGAGTCCGAGCTGTCGGCAAGCCTGGCCAAGATTGCTCGCCACGTGGAGCGCGAGCCCATCGACTCGAAGGTCTCGTTTGCGTCCGGTGAGCCCAAGGCGACGTTCGGCCAGGCCGGGCGGGCGCTGAACTTCCAGAACAGCGGCGAACGGTTGGAAGAAGCCCTGATCGCGGGCGATGACACCGTCACCCTGCCGATCGAGGCTGTCCAACCAGCGATCACCGCGATCGAGGCGACCCAGTTCATGGATACGACGGCCCGGCGCGCGCTGAGTGGGCCGATTCGGCTGCGGGCTGCTGACGCCACCATGACGCTCACCCGTGGCCACTTCGGGCGGGCGTTGCGCGCAGTCGTCGGCGACGCCGGCCTTCAGCTCGACATCGACGCGGACGTCCTGATCCAACGAGCACGGCCAGTGCTGCAAAGGTTGCCGCATCACCCGGTCAACGCGCGGATCTTGTTCAGGAACGGCCACCCCGTCGTCATACCGGGACGGAGCGGCGTGACGGTGAGCAAGGAGGCGTTGGCCGCAGCTGTCCTCCGCGTGGTGCCGCGTCAGGGCGACGACCGTCATGGCAGCGTCGACATCGTTGCCGACAACCCCAACACCACCACCCAGGAGATGCGGATGCTGCGCGTCAACGAACGCGTGTCAGGCAAGGCAATTCGCTACTCCGACAACACCATGGGGGGCAACCCCACCACGATGGTCCGTCAGCTCGACGGGACTCTGTTGAAGCCAGATGCCACTTTCAGCTTCATCAGTCACGTCGACACCGCGTCTTCGCCGGCGACGGCATCCTTCGTGGCCTCCGTGACGTACGACGCCGCGTTCAACGCCGGGCTCTCAGCCCCCGAGCGCAGCGCGAACCGGATCTACTCACCCGAATTCCCCATCGGTCGCGATGCCCATATCGAGCCGCCGGCCACCGATCTCGTGCTCATCAACGAGTCTCCCTACGGCGTCTACGTGCGGGCCTTTGTCGATGCGGCGAAGGGCGGTTCGGGCGTGGTTCACGTCCAGATGTGGAGCACCCCCTACTGGAAGATCACGACAGAGACCTCGCCGCGCTCCAACATCGTCAAGCCGAAGGTGATTCGCGATCGGTCCCGCAATTGTGTGCCGCGAAAGGGTGTTGCTGGCTTCGAGGTCAACGTCATCCGCACCTTGAAGTCCGAAGGTCACCAGCGCGCCGAGACGACGCACTCGCGCTACGCGCCCTTGGACACCGTGGTCTGCCGCTAGGCCCGCGAGCCCTCAGCCCAGGTGGGTCCGCGGGTGCAACCTTGAATGGCGGGTCAATCGTTCGGCTCATTTGCTGCCTCCGAACGGACGACTAGCGCCACAACTGGGCTCCCGTGGGGCGTCGTCGTTTCTATCCTGATGGAAACTGGGACAGAGGGGCTTTGGGTGAGTCGGTACAAGGTTGTCTGCACGATGAGATCGCTCTCGTGCACGGATCAAGACCACATCGGTGAGGTAGCGATCGAGGTCGGCGTCGGCCCGCCGACGCTGATGAAGGTTGCCGACGTCCTCGTGGCGTTGAAGATGGGCCACGCCTTCTACACCGAGTCACAAGCCAATGAGGTCCCGATGTCGGTGGAAGGCTGGGTATGCGGCACGTGCCATCACAACACCGTGCACGCGATACCCGGCAGAGTCTCTGACGACAGCCTGCCGTCACGCTCCGGCGAACCGAGCGGTCTTCTCGTGGGCGAGGCCTGACCGAGACGCCTTCTTGGCGCTCTCTTTCGCATCCAGCCGGCCCGTCATTCCACTGGGGCCAGATAGCGGTAGGCATGGTGCGTCGTAAAGCCGTATCGGGCGTACAACCCCAGTGCCGCAGCATTGTTGGGCAGTGTTTGCAGGTACGACGACAGGGCACCCAGCGAAGCGCCCCACGCCAGCAGACCCTGCACGACTGCTTTGGCCAGACCCTGTCCCCGTTGTTCGGGGACGACCTCGACGGCAGAGAGTCCGAGCCAGTCGCCGGTCACGACACCGCGTCCGATCGCAACGACGGGGTCACCGATCTGGGCGAAGCAGACTTCGCCCCCTGACGCGAGCACGCGCATGGCCATCGCGGCATCGTGTCCCGCGGTCCGGCCGTAGAGGCGCAGCCAGCTGTCGGAGCACGTGGCAGACAAGGCCACGTCGGAAGTCGGGGGGTTGGCCCCCCTGCGGGCCTGTGCCACCGAGGCGACCTGCACGATCGCGTCTGGTTCGTGAGGACGGGCAGGGTGCCAGCCTTCTGCCTCGAGCCGATGCAACCAGTCTGTTCCGACGATGACCTGGGCCAGCGGAGGACATCCGTGGCGGGCGTAGAAGTGGCGCACAGCTGAGAGAGCGTCCGGCAGGGCCATGCCTGGGTCGCCGGCGATCAGGGCGGAGTTGGCCCGCCCGGTGAAGCCGCCGCTGGAGCGCAGCAGCCAGTCACCGAGACGTTCCTCCGAGACGCCTCGCCAGCCGGCCGCACAGATCCCCTGCAACGCCTCCGCGCTGATCCGGAGTCGAGTCGAGCCTCGCGGGGGGACGGGCTTGCCCGTCACGATGTCGGCGATGGCAAATGTGACGAGGTCGCCGTCCTCTCGTCGCACGCTGATCGTGGTGTCGCCCCACACCTCGAGGATCCCGAGCACGTCGGTCATGGCGGGTCCACCGCTGGGACCTGTCTCACCTGGAAGCCGGCGTCGTACGACCACGCGGTGACCGACGAGGCCGGGATGCAGGGGCAACGACACTCCAATGAGTGGACCTGGATTTCGCAGGTATGGGTGCGGCGTAGATACTAGTTGTGTTGTAGCCCTACTGCGCCCAGGCGGGGCAGAGGACCATGATCGAGGAGGACCAAGATGACGTACGTCATCGCGCAGCCGTGCGTGGATCTGAAGGACCTGGCCTGCGTCGACGAATGCCCCGTCGACTGCATCTACGAAGGCCAGCGGATGCTCTACATCCACCCCGATGAATGTGTGGATTGCGGCGCCTGTGAACCGGTCTGTCCCGTGGAGGCGATCTTCTACGAAGACGACACTCCTGAGAAGTGGAAGGACTACTACGCCGCGAACGTCGAGTTCTTCGATGACCTCGGCTCGCCCGGTGGCGCCGCCAAGCTCGGTGTGATCGACAAGGACCACCCGCTGATCGCCGCGCTGCCGCCTCAAGCCCAAGAAGGCTAGGCCCTAGACCCGTGGACGCGGCGTCCACGTCCGCGCCGTCTGCCCCGTCGGGGTTGGCGGCGCGGTCTGTTTCTCGGCCGCTGCCGGACTTTCCGTGGGACCGGCTCATCGAGGTCAAGAAGCAGGCCGCAGCACATCCTGAAGGGCTCGTCGACCTCTCGGTCGGTACCCCGGTCGACCCCACGCCCCTCGTCGTTCAGAGGGCGTTGCAAGCGGCATCAGACTCACCCGGCTACCCCACGGTGTGGGGGACCACCGAGCTCCGGGACGCGATCATCCGCTACCTCCGGCGGCGTTGCGGCTCGATGCACCTCGACGAGGAGTCCGTGCTCCCGACCATCGGCTCCAAGGAGCTGGTGGCGTCACTGCCGTCTCAACTGGGTGTCGGACCCGGCGACACGGTTCTCATCCCAGAGGTGGCCTATCCGACGTACGCCGTCGGGGCCATCCTCGCCGGCGCCGACTTCCTGGCCAGCGACAGCACGCTCTCCGTTGGCCCGCGCAAGGTCCCGCTGGTGTGGATCAACTCTCCGTCGAATCCGACCGGCCGAGTGCTCCCCGCCGACCACGTCCGCAAGGTCATCACGTGGGCTCGCGAGCGAGGAGCGGTGGTGGCTTCGGACGAGTGCTACTTCGAGTGCGCCTGGGACGTCGAGCCGGTGTCGGTCCTCGACGTAAACGTCAACGGCGGTTCGCTCGACGGCGTCCTGGCTGTCCACTCATTGTCGAAGCGTTCCAACCTGGCTGGCTATCGGGCCGCCTTCGTCGCGGGTGATCCCGCCATCGTCGCCGGCCTGCGAGAGGTGCGGCGCCACAGTGGATTGATGGTGCCTGGCCCGGTTCAGGTCGCGATGCGGGCGGCACTCAACGAGGACGGGCACATCGAGGAGCAGCGGCAGCTCTATATGGAGCGCCGGATCATGCTGAGCTATGCGTTGAAGAGGGCCGGGTTCCGGATCGACCACTCCGAGGGCTCGCTCTACCTCTGGGTCACGCGCGGCGAGGCCTGCATGGATACCGTCCGCTGGTTCGCCCAACACGGCATCCTGGTGGCGGCGGGAGACTTCTACGGTGCGGCCGGCGCCGATCACGTTCGCGTTGCGCTGACCGCTACCGATGAGCGCGTGGAGTCTGCAGCCCAGCGCCTCTTCTGACGACGGTCACACCACGTCGACGTGGACGTGGTCGCGATGTTCGAGCACCTCCCTGGTCCCAGCGCTCGTACCGCTGGAGACATCAGGCGGGTCGAAGTTGCGCCAGCCGTCCTCCGACTCGTCGCCCGCGGTCCAGATGCGGTCGTCGAAGATGACGTGGTTGATGTCCAGACGTTCGGCGTTGGCGACGAGGTAGTGCGCGAGCACCCATCCCCGACGGCTGTTGTCGGCACTGACCGGCCGGAAGAAGACGTCGATCGCCCGGCCCTCGTAGTGGCTCGAGCCCTTCATGTGTCCACTCGTGACACCTCCCGGTGCGAAGCCGCCGAGCGGCAACTCACCGAACGACGTCTTGATGTCCTCGCGGACTTCTTCGGCCCTGGGTGTAAGCCCCGACTCGGTGATGTCCTGGGCCCCTCCGTTTGGCTGTTCCGTCGTACAGGTGAAGGCTGCTTCGCTATAGCCCGACATGGCGCTCGCGATGGTCCGGCCGTCCTGCTCGTGGTCGGCGTAGGCGTCGGGAAACGCCGAGTGCTGCACCGCCTGCGCTGCCTTGGTGATCTCCATGTCCTGGTAGCCGTCGACCTTGACGAGCGCGTCGTAGAACGCGTTGCTGGCGTAGTACGGATCCATGATCTGCTTCTCGGTGCCCCAACCCTGACTCGGACGTTGTTGGAAGAGCCCGAGCGAGTCGCGGTCGCCGCCGCTGATGTTCTCCAGCTTCGACTCCTGGAAGGCGGTCGCGATCGCGATGGAGACGGCCCGTGCGGGGAGTTCCCGACGCGCGGCGACGGCGGCGATGATCGAGGCGTTCTCGGCCTGTTCGGTGGACATGCCGACGCTGTGGCCATCCACCGTGGCAACACAGCGCTCGGGGTCAGGAAGGGGACCGATCCCCTTCTGTACGGCGATGTAGCCGCCGCCTGCCACCAGTCCGAGGGCAACGACGCCTAAGATCACCGTGCGTTTACGCGGCATCAGTCGATCGCCTATGAGTTCGTATGCAGCGCAGCGTTGAGCTCCACACCCGAACCGTCGCGCCGCACCGCCTCGACAGCCCCGGTCAGGCTGTTCTGCCAGAACTGCCAGCCTGACTCGCCGGAGAGTGTGCGCGCCTTGACGATGGAGCCGTCCGGCAGCGTCAGCTTGGTGCCAGCGGTGACGTAGCACCCGGCGGCAACGACACAGTCGTCGCCGAGCGAGATCCCCACGCCGGCGTTGGCGCCGAGCAGGCAACGCTGCCCGATGGAGATGACCTCGGTGCCGCCGCCTGACAGCGTGCCCATGACCGACGCGCCGCCACCCACGTCCGAATGGTCACCGACGACCACACCGGCTGAGATGCGCCCTTCGATCATTGAGCTGCCCAGGGTGCCGGCGTTGAAGTTCACGAAACCTTCGTGCATCACGGTGGTGCCCACCGCGAGATGCGCGCCCAGGCGCACCCGGTCGGCATCCCCGATCCGCACCCCGCTCGGGACGACGTAGTCGACCATCCGCGGGAACTTGTCGACGCCGAACACCTGGATGCTCTTGTCGGCCTCGAAGGCTCGGAGCCTGGTCTGCTCGAAACCGTCGACGGCGCAGGGTCCGAGCGTCGTCCAGACGACGTTGGTGAGCAGGCCGAAGATTCCGTCGAGGTTTTGACCGTGCGGCTGGACCAGCCGGTGGCTCAACAGGTGCAGCCGAAGCCAGACGTCGACGGTCTCACGCGGCGGCGCTGCCAGGTCGTCGATGGCGACGTGGACGACGGAGCGGGAGACTTCGCGCACCGGGTCGTGACCTTCCAGTGAGGCCAGGCCGCTCGGTGAGTGGTAGTCATCGGGCGCCTGGCCGAGGGCAGGCTCGGGGTACCAGACGTCGAGAACGTTGCCAGCGACGTCGTGAGTGGCCAGGCCGAAGCCCCAGGCTGACGTGTCGGTGGCGGTCACCCCACAACGCTACCCAGTGCGAAAAGACCTCCCTCGTTCCCCCTCGCGTTTGCGCCCGAGAAATACGAATGCGCCTGTCGGCGTGGGTCGCTAGGTTCGCCGGATGGCGATCGCGCATTACAAGGACCTCTGCATCGACTCCAGTGACTCCGAGCAACTCGGCCGCTTCTGGGCGGCCGCGCTCGGGCTGCGCTTCGAGCCTGACGGTGAGGCTGGCGCGCTTGTCGGTGACAAACCCGAGCAACAGGTCTGGATGAACGTCGTACCCGAAGCTCAGAGCGTGAAGCATCGGGTGCATATCGACGTGCATGCCGGGTCGATCGACGAGCTCGTCCAGCTGGGAGCCCAGGTGCTCGAACCTGCCGAGGAGTACGGCCGTCCCTGGACCGTGATGGCCGACCCTGAGGGCGGTGAGTTCTGTGCGTTCGTGCGCGCGCCTGACGACCTGCCGGCGTACCGGCTGCACGAGCTGGTGATCGACTGCGTCGATCCCAAGCCTGTCGCGAGTTGGTGGGCTGAGGTGCTGGGGGCGAAGCTCGACGGTCGGGCCGACAAGGACTGGTGGTGGCTCGAGGACATGCCTGGTCTGCCCTACAACGGGTGGGACTTCGTGCCCGTGCCCGAACCGAAGACGGTAAAAAACCGCATCCACTGGGACGTCACGGTCGACTCGGTGGACGACCTCGTCTCGGCCGGTGCGACCGTGCTGCGCGAACCGACTCCGGAGGATCGCTGGCACATCATGGCCGACCCCGAAGGCAACGAGTTCTGCGCCTTTACGTCGAACGCGTGACGGGGCCGCGGCTGGCTTCGACACAATGGCGGCCATGACGTCTCTGGATCCGCATGCCGACATCGTCGATCTGACTGCCGCACTGGTCGACATCGAGTCCGTCAGCGGCAACGAGAAGACCATCAGTGACGAGATCGAAAGCGTGCTGGCCGACGTGCCGTGGTTGGAGCTGTGGCGCCATCAGAACTCGTTGGTCGCGCGTACGACGCTCGGACGTCCTGAGCGTGTCGTGGTGGCTGGTCATGTCGACACCGTCCCAGTCAACGACAACCTGCCGGCTCGGGTCGAGGGTGACGCGCTGCACGGACTTGGGTCGTGCGACATGAAGGGCGGTGTCGCGGTGGCGCTGAAGTTGGCCGCGACGCTGGACCAGCCCAACCGAGACCTGACCTACGTGTTCTACGAAGCGGAGGAGGTCGAGGCGGAGCGCAACGGACTCACGTTGATCGCTGCTGTGCGCGAGGAGATGCTGGCTGGTGACTTCGCTGTGGTGATGGAACCGTCCAACGCTGTCATCGAGGCGGGCTGCCAAGGCACGATGCGGATCGATGTCACGACGCGCGGCGTTCGCGCACACTCCGCCCGCTGGTGGAACGGGGTCAACGCGATCCACGCCGCCGGGGAGGTGCTGGCTCGTCTCACGTCGTACGAGCCTCGGCGTCCGGTGATCGACGGCCTCAAGTACCACGAGGGACTCAACGCCGTCGGCATCAGTGGAGGGGTCGCGGGCAACGTCTTGCCAGACTCGTGCACGGTGACGATCAACCACCGGTTCGCACCCGACCGTGGAGTCGACGAGGCCGAAGCGCATCTGCGGGAAGTGTTCGAGGGGTTCGACGTGGTGGTGCGCGACTCCGCGCCCGGAGCACTGCCGGGTCTGACGCTGCCCGCCGCCGCAGCCTTCCTCGCGGTCGTGGGTGGTGCGGCGAACCCGAAGTTCGGCTGGACAGATGTGGCGCGGTTCAGCGCGATGGGTATCCCGGCGGTCAACTTCGGACCAGGAAATCCTGAGCTGGCGCACACCCAGGGAGAGCACGTGCCGCTGGCCCACTTGCACACCTGTCTCGAGCAAATGACGGCTTGGCTCTCCTCGTCAGGTTGAACGAACGGACCAGCGCCACGGTGACAGTCGGTGCAGATATGTGCACACGGGAGTTCCGGGTCGTTCCTCCCGATAGGTTGGACGCATGACTGATCAGCAGCCATCGAGGCAACGGGAGCAGCGGCGTGGCCCTGTTGTCATGCGTCGTGAGCAGGTGCAGAGCTCGACGACCGACCAACGCTTGCTCGACTCGCGCGGACCGACCGACTGGGTGCACACCGATCCCTGGCGGGTGCTGCGGATCCAGGCGGAGTTCGTCGAGGGATTCGGCGCGCTGGCCGAGCTCGGTCCGGCCATCTCGGTCTTCGGTTCCGCACGGAGCAAGCCCGGCGATGCTGACTACGAACAGGCGATCGCACTCGGTGCCGCCTTGGTGGGCTCGGGATTCGCGGTCATCACCGGAGGTGGACCCGGAGCGATGGAGGCCGCGAACCGCGGCGCCTCGCAGTCAGGTGGGCTGTCGGTCGGGCTCGGGATCGAGCTGCCCTTCGAGTCTGGCATCAACGAGTGGGTCAACATCGGCATCAACTTCCGCTACTTCTTCGCTCGCAAGACGATGTTCGTGAAGTACGCGCAAGGCTTCATCGCCCTGCCCGGTGGGTTCGGCACGTTCGACGAAATCTTCGAGGCCGTCACGCTTGTGCAGACCCAGAAGGTGACGTCGTTCCCGATCGTGTTGCTCGGTACGAAGTACTGGGGCGGGCTCGTTGAATGGATCCGTGCCGTCGTCCTCGAGGGCGGCAAGGTGAGCGAGAAGGACCTCGACCTGCTGCGGCTGACTGACGACATCGACGAAGCGGTCGCGATCATGGTGGCAGCGCGGCACGAACGCGAAGCGACGATAGGCCCGGGCGGCCAACCTCACGTCGAACCCCACCGCTCCGAATAAACTTCACCCGTCAGTTGTGGTTGCGCGACCCGTCAGTTTGTGGTTGCGCGACCCGTCATTTGTGGTTGCGCGACCCGGCAGTGATGACGCGCGCAGTGCCAGGATGGCTAGGTGGCGAAGAAGAAGCGGTCAGCGGCTACGCCGCGGGCTCACTCGCCTCGTCGAGGCCGACGTGGAGCACACCGTGCGCACCTATGAACACGGCGATGCCGTCAGCAGTGCCGTCGGGTATGGAGCCGAGGCAGCGCTAGCGCTCGGGGTCGAACCCGAGCGTGTCTTCAAGACTCTGATGGTCGAGGCGGGGCGGCGGTATGTGCTCTGCGTCGTACCCGTGTCCGGTCAGCTCGACCTGAAGGCGGCGGCGCAGGTCTTGGGCGAGAAGCAGGTCGCGATGGCACCTCCCGAAGTTGCCGAACGCGTCAGCGGATCCGTGGTCGGTGGCATCTCGCCACTGGGTGGACGTACGCCGTTGCCGGTGGTGCTCGACGAGTCCGCGACGTCGTACGACACGATCCTGGTGTCAGCTGGCAAACGCGGCGTCGACGTCGAGCTTTCACCCGGTGAGTTGCTTCGCGTCACGAACGGGACGACAGCGTCGATCGCCCGATGACGGCTCGCGCAACCACAGGTGACGGCTCGCGCAACCACAAGTGACGGCTCGCGCAACCACAAGTGACGGGTCAACGGCTAGGCGAGGCCGCGGGTAGCTCGCGCTGGAGGGCGTCGCCCGGCGATCGAGGCCACCATGTCGAGTACCTGCCGCGTCTCAGCCACCTGGTGCGCGCGGAACACCCGTGCCCCGTGCCACGCCGAGATGGCGGTGGCGGCCAGCGTCCCGGTGAGCCGCAACTCGGTCGACACATCGAGTGTCTCCCCAACGAAGTCCTTGTTCGACAGCGCGACGAGCACGGGCCAGCCGGTGGCCACCAGTTCGTCGAGACGTCGGGTCAGCTCGAGCGAATGCCGGGTGTTCTTCCCGAAGTCGTGAGTCGGGTCGACGAGGATGTGCCGCCGGTCGACGCCCAGGCTCACTGCCCGCTCCGCCAGTCCCGTCACGGTGGTGATCACGTCGGCCACCACGTCGTCGTACTCGACGCGGTGTGGGTCGGTGCGTGGCCCGAGCCCGCCGGTGTGGCTGCACACGAGCCCGACGCCGAACTCGGCCGCCACCTCCGCCACCTCTGGATCGGCTCCCGCCCAGGTGTCGTTGAGGATGTCGGCGCCGCGCTGGGCCAACTCCCGCGCGACCTCGGCGCGCCAGGTGTCGACGCTGATCACCAGGTCGGGGTACGACGCTTTGACCGCGTCGACGAAGGACGCCGTCCGGCGTAGCTCCTCCGCCACATCGACGTCGTCGCCGTAGCCGGCCTTCACGCCACCGATGTCGACGACGTCAGCGCCCTCGGCGACGACCTCGGCCACCCGGTCGAGCGCGGCACCTTCGGCGTAGGTCGCGCCCTTGTCGTAGAACGAGTCGGGCGTGCGGTTGACGATCGCCATGACGGCGACCTCGGCATCGCCGAAGTCACGTCGTCCCAGCACCATCGACACGTCCGCTCCTCACCCGATTACCACCGTTTCGGTCCAAGCGTGGCACGATCTGTCTCGTGATCTGGTTGTGGGTCGTCGTTCTCGTCGTGGTGCTCGGAGTGGTGGCCATCCTCGCCGCCGGGCGTGACGACGCGATGGGCGAGGTCTATGAAGACCGTGCTGACCGTGGGATCCCCACCGGGCGGCCGCTGACCTCCGATGACCTGGACGCCGTCCGCCTCAACACAGGACTGCGCGGCTACCGGATGGACGAGGTCGATGCGCTGATCGACCGGATGCGAGCCGACCTGATGGCCCGGGAGCGGCACGAGGAGTCCAGCCATCAGGGCGACCAGCCCACAGACGGTGAGGTCGCGGCCGCAGACGCAGACGCTGTCGCTGACCGGCCGGTCGATTCCCCGGCTGACGCGGTCGACGACGAACGCCCGGTGGTCGTGGACCGAGACCAGACACCGCCACCTGTGGAGGAGCAGCCAGCCTCCACCAGCGACGACGTCCGATGACGTCCGATGCGCAGCTCGGCCCCGACGGCGAACTGCGATGCCCGTGGGGCTTGTCCACGCCTGACTACCTCACGTACCACGACGCGGAGTGGGGCCAGCCGATTCGTGACGACAACGGGCTCTACGAGCGGCTCACCCTCGAGGGATTCCAGTCGGGCCTGTCGTGGCTGACGATCTTGCGTAAGCGAGACAACTTCCGAGCTGCGTTCGCGGACTTCGATGTCTCGACAGTGGCGGGCTTCGACGAAACCGACCGGGAGAGGTTGCTCGCGGACGCGGGAATCGTTCGTCACCGCGGCAAGATCGACGCCGCTCTCACCAATGCGCGCGCTGCCGCCGCCCTCGACGAGTCACTCACCGAGCTCATCTGGGCATTCGCCCCGCCGCCCGCGCCGGCGCCGAAGACACTCGCCGACGTACCGAGCCAGACGCCGGAGTCGAAAGCACTCGCCAAGGAACTCAAACGTCGCGGCTTCACCTTCGTGGGGCCGACCACCGCATACGCCCTGATGCAGGCCGCCGGACTCGTCAACGACCACCTGGCTGACTGTTGGGCACGGGAAAGGATCCGCACATGACCGCACCACCTGCTCTGCGTCGGCTCGGCCGAGTCGGGCTCACCGCCCTGATCATCGGTGGGCTAGCGGCGACAGGACCGTTGTACGCCGTATCGCCTCGCCCTGCGCAGACGGCCGACCCGATACAGACGGCGGCCGGCTCCATGGCGCAGGCTCGATCCGACGCGGTCATCTCCCGCCGCATCATCGGGTACTCGGTCAAGCGTCATCCGATCCGCGCGTTCGAACTGGGCAGTCGCGGCGCCAGCAAGACTGTCGTCGCGATCGGGGCGATGCATGGCGATGAGACCGAAGGCTCGATCGTGCTCAGCACGCTGATCCACGGTCGGCCGATCAAGGGCGTGCACCTGTGGGCGATCCCGCGCGACAACGTGGACGGCGTACTGCGTCATCAGCGCAAGAATGCGCATGGCGTCGACCTCAACCGCAACTTCCCGGTGAAATGGAAGCGGCTCAACGGCACGGTCGAGTCTGGGCCGCGGCCGAACTCTGAGCCCGAGACCCGCAGACTCAAGCACTTCCTCGACCGGGTCGATCCCGATTACGTCGTGACGATGCACTCCCCGCTGCGCGGCATCGATGTGTACGGCGCGAAGGACCGGCCGTTCGCTCAGCGGCTGGCGCGGTATCTGCGTCTGCCGACCAGGGAGTTCGACTGCTCGGGTGCCTGCCACGGGACCCTGACGCAGTGGTTCAACCGGCGGCACGACGGGGCTTGCGTCACCGTCGAGTTCGGCCCGCATCCGAGCCAGCACTACCTGCAGGGCCGAGCCGCTCGTGGCCTCGTCCGCGCCATCGGCGGCCACTTCTAGCCCAACCCCCATCAACAGCGCTAGCCGACCAGGGAGAGGACGAGCCGGATGGGCGCCGGAGGGCGGGACTCGGAGCGCCGTCAAAGCGCGAAGCGCAGGCGCAAGAGCCCGTCGAGAGCGACCGACCGAGGCCCTTCGACGACGTCGTGGATCAGCGCGAGATGTAGCGGTAGGGTCCCATGACAACCTGCGGATTGGCCTTGGGACGCAGCCAGCGGATCAACCAGCGCACCTGGCGGCGATCCATCGCGACACAGCCGGCCGTTAGCCCATCACCCCGCACGTGAAGGAAGATCCCCCCACCCCGCGAAGTGTCGGCCGTATTACGCGCCACCCACTGACGCCGCTGCGACGAGTAGTGGACGCCCTTCGGCAGGTTGAACCCGACGACCAGGCCATAGGCGTACTGGCCGGCGTAGTCCCAGAGATGTTCGGAGTAGTCGCTGCGCCAATGCGTCCGGGGCGCCTTGTGCCACTGCCAGACGTTGTACGTCGCCTTGTCTCGCGGCTCATAGGGCCACCACTCGCTCCGGTCGAAGTCGCGGTAGCGCAGGTGAGCACCCGGGTCGGACAACCGCCCGAACGCGTAGGGCAGCTCGAAGCGTCCTGCCGGAGTCGTCCCTGTCGACTGGCGACGGTCGCGAGCCTTGACCCAGCCGTTGTAGCCGACGATCACCGAGATCGGCCGATGCGCAAGAGTCCAGCGGCCGCTTGCCGCGCGGCGCCAGGCTTTGAGCGTGGCATGCGTCGACGACCAGCTGCTCGCACTGACCGTGATGAGTTGATGTACCCGCCGGGGTGCTCCAACCCTGCTGGCCAGAGAGCGACCCGCCTTCGCCGTGACCGACGCGGCGGTCGCGGTTGACCCCGACGTCGTACCCTCATCGTCCAGCGCAGGTGCCCCGACCGATGTCGGCTCCGCTGCGAGACTCAGGACGAGAGCGACAGCTGATGTGGTTGCGGCGTACTTCGTGGAGGTTCCAAGGGTGCGTTGCTTCATCTCATCGACCTTCAAATGTCGGCTTTTCCTTGGCGACGAACGACTTCACAGCATTCTGGTGGTCTTCGGACCCGCCGGTGCGAGCCATCATCTGACTCTCGAAGGCCAGGGAGTCCTCCAGTGAATGTATCGCGGCGTACGCGACCGACTGCTTCACGGATGCGTAGGCGAGCGTCGGCCCGGCGGCCAACTCGGCTGCCAGCGTGGCGGCCTCCTTCGCCAGGTCGTCGGCCGGTACGACGCGGTTGAGCAGCCCGAGTGCGAGGGCCTCCTGGCTGTCGAGCGTTCGCGGCACGAGCATGAGCTCCATCGCTTTGGTCGGACCGACGAGCCGCGGCAGCGTCCACGAGGCGCCGGTGTCACACGAGAGAGCAACTCCGGTGAAGGCGGTGTTGAAACCGGCTGAGTCGGCGCTGATCCGCAGGTCGCAGGCCATCGCGATCGATAGTCCGGCGCCAGCCGCGACGCCGTTGATCGCCGCGATCACCGGCTTCGGCATGCCCGCGATCCCCATCGCGATCGGCGAGTAGTGCTTGTCGACTGTGGCCCACACCTCTTCGAGCGACTGGGTCGTCATGTTGGTGATGTGCTCGCGCAGATCCTGCCCGACGCAGAATGCTCGGCCGGTCCCGGTGATGACGACGCAGCGGACCTCGTCATCGGACCCGGCGCGCTCGATGGCGGCAAGGAGGGCGTCCTTCGTCGCGGTGTCGAGGCTGTTCATCGACTCGGGGCGGTCGAGCGTGATCGTCGCGACGTGGTCGGCGACGTCGTACCTCACCGGTTCACCCATCGGTCACTCCCTCTCGGCATCGGACTCCGTCGGCCGGGGCGTCGACTAGGCAGACCCGTTTCGGGTGGTCCCGTTCGGACGCAGACATGCATCAACGTACCGTCCGGCCGCTGGCAGCAGGCGAGCCGCCTCGGTGTCGAAGAACGCGGCGGCATCGTCGCCAGGCCACTGATCCGGCAACAGCTCTCGGGGCAGTCCAGGGTCGCGGAACAGGAATTTGCGCCACTCGTGAACCAGTCGGCTGCGTACGACGAACGCGTCCTGGTCGCTGAGCCCGTCGAGAGGCCCGGCAGCACGGGAAGTCTCGGGAGGATCGCCGCTCGGGACGGTTGGGACCAGGTCGCGGGCCTCGTCGAGCCATCTGGCGTAGGCACGGCCGAGGCCGTCGAGGTCCCAGGCCTGGGCGGCGAGCGCGGCGTCGTCGCCGTCGTGCTCTGACCAGAACCGTTGCGCCCGGACCCCGTCGTGCTCCAACAGGGCGTCGACCTCGCCGGACGCCCGGGGGCTGATCCAGGTGTCGTCACGCAAGACGGCATACCCGAGATAGCCGAGCCCGGTGCGTACTCGCTCGCGCGATGCCCGCTTGGGCATGCGGTCGATGACGAGGATGTGCCAGTGGTGGTCCCACGGCGCGATGCCGCTGCGGTAGATGCGGTTGGCAGCGTCGGTGAGACGGCGCTCGGCCCGTGGGGTGAGCCGGTAGCCCGGCCCCTGATCGAGCCGGACCGCTGCCAACCACTGCTGCTGCACCATGCGGGAGATCGCGGTCCGCACAGCGGGTGCGGCGATGTCGAGGGGCGCGAGCATGCGGACCAGCGCAGCCACGGGAGCGGCTCCGCCTCGCGGCCGGAGGTGGTCGCCGTACACGTCAAAAAGGGCCGACCGGGCATTCACATCGAGCAGTCTGCCGCACGTATCGGGCACCGGTGCGATAATGGTTCGAGATACTGATGCGCCACCGGCGTCTCGACCCGCGAAGGGGTAGATTCCCGGCGCTCACGATGAAGGGTAGGTGCGCATGGCGGCGATGAAGCCGCGGACGGGCGACGGTCCGCTTGAAGTCACGAAAGAGGGACGCGGCTTGGTGATGCGAGTCCCGCTTGAGGGCGGCGGACGGCTCGTTGTCGAGCTCAATGCTGACGAAGCCAAGGCTCTCGAGAAGGCGCTGAGCCTGGTGACCAGCTGACGGCCCCGTCACTCACCCACACAGACCCCGACCCCGGTGGTGCACACGCACCGCCGGGGTCCATGTCGTCTACCAGCAGCGCTAGTGTTTCCCGGGTGTCGACCCACGCCAGCCAGCCCCTGCCCACCGTCATCGAGCTGAGTACGTCGCACGTCGCCTCCACCGATGCGAAGCTGATCGCGATCGGGTTCACCAACTCCGACGACAACTACACCGTCGGCCTCGGAGGCGAACAGGCACTGACGAACCTCGGCGTCGACGCGTTCGCCCTGCTCGACCGAGCGAAGGCCAAAGGTGAAGCCGGCGAAGTCGTCTCGCTTGAGGTGTTTGACGCCGGCGCCGTTGAACAGGTCATGCTCGTCGGACTGGGCGAGGAGCGCTCGCGCGATTACCGACGGGCCGGCGCCGCAGTCGCGCGGGCAGCGCGCACCAGAGGACCTGCTGCCGCCTCGATCGGCGCGCTCGCCGACGATGACCAGCTGGGAGCGTTCGCCGAAGGTCTCGTGCTCGGCGCCTTCGGGTTTCACCGCAAGTCTGAAGAGCCCAAGCCACCGCACGCCCCCGTCGTCGTACTCACCGACCTGGCTGGTCCGTCCCGTGCCGACGTGGTCGAACGCGCCACGATCCGCGCGAAGGCCTCTTGGCGGGCGCGTGCCTTCGCGCTGACTCCCTCCAATGAGAAAAGTCCCGAGCGGCTCGAGGAGTGGGCGCGTGAGGCTGCGAAGGCCGCCGACCTCGACGTGACGGTGTGGGACGACAAGCGATTGGCGGCCGACGGCTTCGGCGGCATCATCGCCGTAGGTTCGGCGTCGGCTTATCCGTCGCGGTTCGTTCGGCTGGACTACAAGCCGAAGAAGTCCAACCGTCGTACGCCACATCTAGTGATCATCGGCAAGGGCATCACGTTCGACTCCGGCGGAATCTCGATCAAGCCGCGCGACTCGATGATGAACATGAAGCGGGACATGACCGGCGCTGGCGTCGTCATCGCGGTGATGGGCGCGCTGCGAGATCTCGGAGTGCGCGTCAAGGTGACCGGGCTGGTGGCGGCCGCGGAGAACGCTTTCGGCGGCGCTGCGATGCGGCCTGGTGACGTGGTCACGCACTTCGGCGGGCGCACGAGCGAAGTCGGCAATACCGACGCAGAAGGACGGCTCGTGCTGGCCGATGCGCTCGCGTATGCCGATGCCAACATCGATGCCAGCGCAGTGGTCGACATCGCCACGCTGACCGGCGCCGGGAAGGTGGCGCTGGGGATGACGCTCGGTGCGCTCTTTGCGAACGACGAGAGTCTCGCCGCTGAGCTGGACGCTGCTGGGACGGCCGCCGGTGAACCGTTGTGGCGTCTGCCGCTCAGCGACGAGTACGAGTCGCTGCTCGATAACGCGGTCGCCGACTCCACCAACATGGCCGGCCAGCCTGGGTCGATCACGGCGGCACTGTTCCTGCAGCACTTCGCCGGCTCCACTCCGTGGGCGCACCTCGACATCGCGAGTGTTGGCGACTCCCCGAAGGACGCGTTCGAGTACTCGCTGGGTGCGACCGGGTTCGGCGCCCGCTTGCTGCTGCGCTGGATCGGCAACGTCGAAGCCTGAGCGTTCGGCTCTTGCGGTCGCTGGCTGTTGCCGCGCTCCGTACCCTGGGTCCATGGCCGAGCTTGTGCGACCCGACCCGCGTTACCAGCGGTCGTTCCTCGACGCCGTACGCGAGATCAGGTTCCTCGAAGAGGACGAGCGCTACGCCGGGCTCACGATCATCGGCCAAGTCGGAGACTTCGAGGGCGAGTTCTTCCCGTTCGAGTCGTTGCATGACCTCGACACATTCACCGAGTTTTGTCGGCGGCTGCGTGAGCTGGAGCTGACGACCACCTGGCTGCCCGAAGGCATCGTGCCGTCCACGACGCTTTGGTGGGTCGACGGTGAGGAGTACCTCGGTCGGCTCTCGATCAGACACTCGCTCACGCCGTGGCTGCTCGAGCTAGGCGGTCACATCGGGTACGTCGTACGACCGTCTGCCCGCCGGATGGGCAACGCCACCGCGATGCTGATCGCGGCGCTGCCGTTTTGCCACGAGCTGGGGATCGACCCGGTTCTGGTGACCTGTGACGACACCAACGAACCTTCGCGCAAGGTGATCGAGGCTGCCGGTGGCGTTTACGAGGACCATCGTGAGGACAAGCTCCGGTTCTGGGTGCCGACCAGCACGGTTCCAGCGTCCGGCAGCGGAGACGAACCGCGGCCGCGAGAGTCCGAGCGAGGGCGAGTCTGAGTCAGGGCGCGTGTGAGTCACTGCAAGTCTGAGCGAGGACGGGACTGGGCCAGGGCGAGAGTCTGCAAGGCAAACCCACAGTCTGCAAGGCAGATTTGCCTTGTTAACAATCCTTTTGGCTTGTCAACAAGGCAAACCCCAAGACGGTCAGCGTTTTTGGGCGAGGAGCAGGCCGTCGCCGACGGGGAGCAGGGCGGACAGCAGCCCCTCGTGCTCGGCCGCCTGCTTGAGCGTCTCGCGGATCGCGACCGTCTCAGGGTCGCGGACTGAGGAGTCGGCCACCCGGTCGTGCCAGAGCGAGTTGTCGAAGGCCACCACGCCGCCGGGGCGGAGCAGACGCAGAGCCTGTTCGAGGTACTGCGGATACTCCTGCTTGTCGCCGTCGCAGAAGACCAGGTCGTAGTGCTCGTCGGTGAGGCGGGGGAGCACCTCGAGCGCGGCACCGGGGATCAGCCGCACCCGCTGGGACGCGATGCCTGCCTCGGTGAACGCCTGCTTGGCCATCCGTTGGTGCTCGGCCTCGAGGTCGACACTCGTGAGGACGCCGTCGTCTCGCATCCCGCGCATCATCCACACTCCGGAGATGCCGCAACCGGTGCCGATCTCGACAACGTTCTTGGCGTCAAGGAGGGCAGCGACGAGTCGCAGGGCGGCGCCTCCACCGGCGCCGATCGGGACGGCGTTGACCTCGGCGGCCCGAGACCGCGCATTGGTCAACACTTCGTCCTCGGTGACGAATCCTTCGGCATACGCCCAAGACGCAGGCTTCAACCCCGTGGCGATGGTGGCCTCCTCGATCCGGCTCCGATGGAACACCGTTTTGGCCCTGGAGGGGGCCGTGGTGCGCCGCTGCCTGAGCCTATCCGTTTCGTGCCCGGGTCTGCACACGTGCGGGCGCCGACATGCCGCGTCGTCGTACGCAAGCAGCTCATTCAGTGATGGCTGGGGGAACATACGTAAGCCGGTGACCGTTGGACACTTCGGCGACTTGGCTCGGTATGCGGGTCACGTACTCTAGAGGACAAGCGATTGAGCTCGAGGCGCCACCAACTTCAGGGAGGGACGCCACGAGCAGCCAGGCCAGCACGGTCTTCATCGCGAACGTCGTGCAACGAGGCCGAGGAGGTGGCACCGGCATGGACCGGTCTGCCGAGGAGTGGGACCCCCCCAGCTGGGACGAAATCGTCCGGCTGCACTCGGCACGCGTCTATCGCCTCGCCTACCGCCTCACCGGCAACCGCTACGACGCCGAGGACTTGACCCAAGAGGTCTTCGTGCGGGTCTTCCGCTCACTGTCGTCCTACCAGCCAGGCACGTTCGAAGGCTGGCTGCACCGGATCACCACCAACCTCTTCCTCGACCAGGCCCGTCGCCGCCAGCGCATCCGATTCGACTCACTGCCTGACGACGTCGGCGACAAGCTGGCAGGTTTTCTGCCCTCGCCTGCGGCCGGATTCGACGACCAGTCGTTCGACGGTGACATCGAAGTCGCCCTCGCTGAGCTGCAACCGGACTTCCGTGTCGCCGTGGTCCTGTGCGACGTCGAGGGGTTGACCTACGACGAGATCGCCGCCGTCCTCGACGTCAAGATCGGCACGGTGCGCTCACGCATCCACCGCGGCCGCTCCATGCTTCGTAAAGCGCTCGCCCATCGGGCGCCCACTGCATCACGTACTCGATTCGGGGGTGCCGTCGACCCGAGCCATGTCGGGGGCACGCGATGAGCCACCTCCACCACAAGGTGTCAGCCCTCATCGACGGCGAGCTCCAGGGTCGGGCGCGCAAGCGAGCAATCGCCCACGCCCGGGCTTGCGCGGTTTGCCAGCAAGAGCTCGAACAGACTTACGCGCTCAAACAGCGGCTGCTCGGCCTGGCCGCCGCTGAGCCCCCCGCTGACCTGTTCGCCACGCTGGGAGCTGTCCGGCCGGCACCCACCAGTGGTGGTGTCACGTCCTCACCCTGGACCACGGTTGCCGCCCGGCGAGCCCTGGTCGGTGCCGGATCGGTGTCCCTTGCGGTTCTCACGCTCGCGTACGCGGTCGGCGCACCTCAGGAGCCGGAGCACCAGGTGGCCCCACCGATCGAGGAGTTCTCCGCGGAGTTCGCGGGCAGTACCGGAGCTGCCGGACTGTCAGACCCCGCCGTCGAGGCGATAGCGACCAAGGTGACCACGACCCGCAACTCCAGCCGGTCGGGCCCGCCGTTCGCTGCACAGGTCGGCAGGTCCCTGACGGCGACAGGTTCGCACGGCGCCACTGGCGACGACCGACGCGCCGTACGCCTGCTTCACCAAGCCGCGACCGCCCCAGCCCGGGTGGCCTACTCCGGGACCCGACGAGTGAGCTGGTTTGGACCGCAAGGCGAGTCAAGTGTCACGCTCGAGGTCGAGCACTCCCCGCGTCAGGGCACCAGCTTCGCGACGAGCGACCCCGATAGCCCAACGGCGACTTTTGTCGCCGCCCGCGAGTCCTCGGGCGCCAGTGGCCTCGGCGGACAACCGGTTGACCTGCTGATCGACTCCTACGATGTCGCCGTCGTCGGTCATGACAACCTTGCCGGTCGGCAAGCCACCGTGATCTCGGCGTCCCGCGACGGAGACGTCACGGCGAATTTCTGGATCGACGATGCCAGCGGCATGCTGCTTCGCCGCGAGCTGTACGACGGTGGGGCCCTGGTCAGGTCGAGCGACCTGACGTCGTTGCAGACCACCCGCAAAGGTTTCATCCCGCACCTGCCCCCTGAGTTCGAGGCCCCCTCCGCGACACCGGTCTCCACTGAGTTCGCTGCGACGTTGACCGACAAAGGTTGGGCGTGTCCGCAAACACTGCCCAGCGATTTCCACCTCACCCTGCTGCACCGGCTCGACGGCAAGCGCGACGTCATGCATGCGGCGTACTCCGACGGACTCTCCACGGTCTCGGTGTTCGAGGAGCACGGTCAGCTCGATGACGCGGCGTTGCCAGGCTTCGACCGCATCACGTCAGACGGCGGCTCGATCTGGGTGAAGGAGGGGCTGCCCACGATGGCCGTGTGGCAGTCCGGCAGCACGATCTACACCGTGCTCACCGATGCACCACCGAGTACGACGGCCGACCTGGTCGCGGCGCTGCCCCATACGGCGCCACCCGAGTCGTCGTCTGTGAGCAGGCTCGGACGGGGACTGTCTCGGGTCGGCTCGTTCCTCCACCTCGCCGGCTGAGTCCGCCAGAGTCGGGCTCCCACGAACTGACGCCGTACGCTGATCGAGGCGATGTCATCAGGCGCGGCTTTGGTGGCGTCGCGGGCGGGGGCGGCCGAATTCGTGGTCGAGGACGGCGTCACCGGCGTGCTGACGCCACCCGGCGACGCCGATGCGCTGGTCGCGGCACTGGCGCCGCTGATGCGCGATCCCACTTCCCGCAGCAGCGATGGGGATGCGGGCGCGGAGCGCGCGTGCTGGAGAAGTTCAGTCTCGACGCGGAGGCGAATGCGATCGCCGAGGTTTATCGCGGCCTTTCTATTTCGTCGCCAAACGCGTGATGTCCAATTCATCCAGATGAGCTGTTTTCTCATCAAGAAGAGGATTTCATGCCAACCGGCGCTATCGCCGGCCTCGCCGTGCTTGACGGTGTGAATGACCGAATTGCGATACATGTAAACGTTGTGCGAAACGTTCGGCTCGGTGGTGCAAATCTCGTTCGGTCCGAATATGCGGATCTTCAGAGCGCCTTCGACCAGTTCGGCAAGCGCCATTCTGCCCGTTGGACGATATAGGTTTCGCGAACGCCGCGGTGATAATGGCTCTTTTGCCAGCCACCGCTATCGGTCACCTCGGTCCGGATATAGGCCGTTCCATCCTCGTGCTTCAGGCGAAATCGAAATTCACCGTTTGGCATCTGGTTATGTTCGATCGAGACGCCCTTCGATCGCGCTTCTTCCAGTCCAACGTCGCGTGGTTTATCGGCCATGTCAGGAGCTGTGTGTTTGCTGCAAAATATCTGCCACAAATGCATCGAGGTCGCCGCCCGCGAACAGGAAGCCCGGCAGGCCAACGGCTTGCCCGGCCTCGATATCGGTCGGGCGGTCGCCGATGACAAAACTGCCGGCGTGACGCACCGGCCAGTGCTGCATCAGATCATGGATCATGCCGGGGCTTGGCTTGCGCCAATGATGATTTTCGAGATAGCCGGCGACGGTGCCCTCCGGATGGTGCGGGCAGTACCTGATGTCGTCGATGACGGCGCCTTGCGCCGCGAGCTCGGCGCGCATCCAGTCATGCAGCGTGTTGAGTTCGGCCTCGGTGAAGTAACCGCGCGCGACGCCGGCCTGGTTGGTGAAGAAGAACACGAAGTAGCCGGCGTCGTTCAGCCGCCGGATCGCCTTTGCCGCATTCGGCATCCAGCGAATCCGCTCCCGCGTCCCGACATAGCCGTCGTCATGGTTGACGACGCCGTCGCGGTCGAGGAAGGCGGCGGGCTTTGAATCGCGCGGGCGAGGTCGGCGCCGCTCATTTCGGAGAGGCCTCGCGCATCATGGCCTGCTCGATCTCGTCGCAGATGCCGTGGCCGATCGCGAGATGGATCTGCTGCACCACCGGCGTGTCGTCGGTCGGCGCCACCAGCAAATGATCGCAATCTGCGCCCATGGCCGCGCCCTTGCCCCCGGTGAAGCCGACCGTGACAAGACCGCGCTCGCGCGCCTTGCGCAACGCCGCCAGAATGTTCGGCGAGCGCCCCGACGTGGTGAGCGCGAGCAGCACGTCGCCGCGCACGCCGAGGCCTTCGACCTGGCGGGCGAAAATCTGCTCATAGCCGTAATCATTGCCGATCGATGTCAGCGCCGACGTGTCTGTCGTCAGCGCGATCGCCGCGTAGCCGGGCCGCTCCTTCTTGTAGCGGCCGACGATCTCGGCGGCGATGTGCTGGGCGTCGCCGGCGCTGCCGCCATTGCCGACGATCAGAACCTTGTTGCCGGCGCGCAGCGCCGCCGATGGCCGCTGCGATCGCGTGCGCGACGGCGTGCAGTGCTGGATCGTTGTTGGCGCGCTCCAGCGCGACGAGCGACTCTTTCAGATGGGCGGCGATCAGGTCTTTCGAATTCTGGTTCAAAATGCACCGTCAGGGTTGCCACGCGCGAGTTCTACCTTGGAAGTCTTTTGGAACGTCTTGGTACTGATCGCGCGGCTCACGCGCAAGCTCACGAGGGTTGATGTGCACGCGCGCGGGCTTCGCCGAGCACGCGCTGCACGATCTCGACCACGTCGGATGCCGGGATGTCCCGCATGCAGCGATGGTCGTTCATGGTGCAGACCGTGCGCTGGCAGGGCTGGCAGGCAAGCTGCGATCTGGTTTGCAGGACGGTTGCCGCAAGGCCGTTAGGGCGCCCAGAGATAGGGGCTGGTCGGCCCGAAAATGCCCATGGTCGGCGTGCCGATCGCGGCCGCAATGTGCATCAGGCCGAAATCGTTTGAGATGGCGACGCTGGCCGCGGCCATCGCCAGGATTCCGTTGCGCAGATCCTATCCGCTGAGGTCGGGGACCCGGGGGCCCCCGGCGGCGACGATCTCTTGCGCCAGCGCCTTTTCGCCGGGACCGCCGACCACCCAGACCTCAAACCGCGTTCGGCCAGCAGCCGCGCCGCTTCCGGGAAATAGGTCCAGCGCTTGGAGGCACCGACCGAACCGGGCCCCAACGCCACCGCAGGCCCGGTACCCAGCCCGTTGGCCTGCCGCCAACGGCTGGCATCCTCCGGCGGCACGGCCAATTGCGGCACCGGCCATTCCGGCGGCAGGGTTGCACCGTCGGGCAGTGCCAGTGCGGCGTTCTTGTCGATAAAGCGGGGCAGCGCCTTCTCACCCCAGCGCATCCGGTTGATCAGCCCGAACCGGGCCTCGCCGAAGAAGCCCACCCGTTCCGGAATACCGGCCAGCGTCGGGGCAATCGCCGCCTTCCAGGTCCGGGGCAGGACCAGGGCGGTCGCGTAGCCCCGCGACCGCAATTCCCTGGCCAGACCCTGCTGCCTGGCCACCGCCAGCCGGCTGCGCGGCAGGTCCCAGACGATCCCGGCGCGGACGCCCGGCATGTAATCGACCAGGGGCGCGCACAGGGAGGTCACCAGCAGGTCGACCGGCCGGTTCGGCCAGCGCTGCCTTCAGGACCCGCACCACCGTATGGCCGCGGACGAAGTCGCCGATCCACATATAGGGGATGATCAGGATCGGCCGGGTGTCGGCCGCATCCTCCATCGCAATCCCATCTATTGAATCATTATTCATATCTTAGGTGTCTGACGTCCGGTCTTTTCCGGCTCCGTCGGTAACCGCTCCGCACCGGCAGGTAAAGTCGTGCCCCGCGGTCTTCACCACGGCCCACAACCCAAGTTGCCTGCCGGGCAGGACTGGGGCAAAGCTGGCGCCGCACAATCAGGCAGGGGATGGCATGTTACTGGTGACCGGTGGCGCCGGTTTTATCGGATCGAACGTCGTGGCCGCGTTGAACGACGCGGGCCGCACCGACGTGGCCGTGTGCGACATCCTCGGCCATGACGGCAAATGGCATAATCTGGCCAAGCGCCAGCTCGCCGACTTCGTCCCGCCGGCGGAACTGATGGACTGGCTGAAGGGCCGGCGGCTCGACGCCGTGATCCATCTCGGGGCCATTTCCGAGACGACCGCGACCGACGGCGATCTCGTCATCGAAACCAATTTCCGGCTGTCGATGCGGCTGCTCGACTGGTGCACCGCGAATGCGACGCCGCTGATCTATGCGTCCTCTGCGGCCACCTATGGCGATGGCGAGCGAGGCTTTCGCGATGACCAGTCCGTGGAAAACCTGAAAAAACTTCGGCCGATGAATCTGTACGGCTGGAGCAAGCATCTGTTCGACATGGCGGTGGCCGAACGCGCCGCGCGCGGCGAGAAATTACACCAGATGCGCGCGCTGGGGTTCGAGCGATTTGCCGTGGCCGGTCACGACCGCGGTGGGCGCGTCGGCTATCGCCTGGCGCTCGATCATCCTGGGGCGGTGAGCGCGCTCGCGGTCCTCGACATCCTGCCGACGGCGGATGTGTCGGCCGGTGCCGGCGCCGAGGGTGCCATGCGCATGTACCACTGGTATTTCTGCGCCGCCGCGGCCGCTGCCGGAAACGCTGATCGGCGGGGATCCGGCCTTCTACCTCCGCTATACGCTCGGCAGCTGGGCGGGGAGCGGCTTTGCGTTCGATGCTGCGAACATGGCCGACTACGTCGCGGTGTTTTTGCGACCCGACAGCATTCACGCCAGCTGCGAAGACTACCGCGCCGGCTGGGCGGTCGATCGCGTGCACGATGAAGCGGGCCGCGGCAAGCAGCTGATCAAGGCGCCGCTGTTCGTCATCTGGTCCGAGGAGTTCGGCGTCGCCAGGACCCAGCCGCTGCAAACAGTGGGGCGAATGGGCCGAGCGTGTGGAGGGGCATGCGGTGGCCGGCGGGCATTTCGTTTGCGAGGAACAGCCGGCGGGGGTGGGCCAGTCGCTGCTCCGCTTTTTCGTGCGACACCTCAGTCCTGACGGAATCTAATGGCGCCGCCTAGACGCTGAGCGAGAGCGGCGGCGTGGGCGACTGCTGCGGGCTTTCAGGCGCGAAGCATGGGTGCGTGCGATACTGCGGAGCGCCATATTTCGGACCGGGGCATCCACAGGAAGCGTCCTTGGACGATGCACGGGGCGCAGAAGCGCGCGCCGGCTATGATCAGGCGCCGTAACTCTGAGTCATGGCCGGGGTCGAGCCGGTATATGTCTCGACCCGTTGCGTCCACCGGCTTTGGCCGAATACAGCGCGGCGTCGGCATGTAGCAGAATGATGCTGTCGGATCCCGAGACGGGGTTTCGCAGGCGATCCCGACGCTGACGGTGACGATACCGTAACTGCTGCGGCAGTGGGGGATGTTGAGCTGCTCCACCGCCATGCGCAGGCTCTCGGCAAAATGCAACCCGCCGTCTGCCGCGGTATTCGGCAGGATGACGGCGAACTCTTCTCCCCCGTAGCGCGCGGCGACGTCGCCGGGACGGCGCGCCATACCGCGGAGAAGGTGGCTCAGCCGCTTGAGGCATTCATCGCCCTCCTGGTGGCCGTAGCTGTCGTTGTACCGCTTGAAATGGTCGACGTCGACTAGTAGCAGCGCGACCGGCAGTCCGTCACGGCTGCAGCGTGCGAGCTCACGCGTTAACGCCTTGTCAAACGAGCGACGGTTGGCGAGGCCGGTGAGGCCGTCGGTCGAGGCGAGCATGAGGAAGTTGCGGTTGGCTTCCTCGAGGCGGTCTTCGGCCGACTTGCGTCGCGACACGTCGCGCAACGACAGCATCACGCCGAGGTTGCCGCCGAGCGCGCGTCCCATGATCTCGACCCATACGTACGTTCCGTCGCGCTTGCGCGGCCCGATATTGCAGCGCCGGGAACTCGGCGCCGAGCTGCAGTGTTTCGAGCATCATGGCGAGCTGCGGGCGATCGTGCGGGTGGGCAAGATCGAGCGGATCGCCGCCGATGAGCTCCTGCGGCGCATACCCAAGGAAGGCCTGACTGGCCGGCGAGGCGTAGGTGCGCCGGCCGCCGGCATCGATGTGGGTCACGAGGTCGGCGGTATTCTCGGCGAGCAGCTTGTAGCGCGCCTCGCTCGCCTTGAATGCTTGGTTGGTGAGCTGCACGCGTTCGGCCATCTCGTCGAGCGTGTCGCCGAGCCGGCGGAACTCCGGCGCCTGCCATGTCTCGAGCGCGGCGCGGGCGTTCAGATCGCCTTCGCCGATGCGCTCGGCGACGTTGGCGAGCTGTTTGGCGGGCCGCACCTGACTGAAATAGCCGAGCAGCCAGGCGCTGCAGACGGCCAAGGCGATGGCGGCGAGCGCGAGGGCGAAGCTGACGAGGGTCTGCCGGTTGACGGTGGAGAGGACGGCGTAACGTGGAACGCCGACGGCAACCATGGCGCCGGAGCTTTCGGCACCGGGAAGCGGCGCGAAGCCGAATATCTCGCGCGCGCCGTCCAGGCTGCCGACGATGTTGCCGCCGCCGGGATGGGCGCGCATGGCGCTGAAGAGGCCGCGTCGGGAAAGACCGACCCGAGTTGCACGCCGCTCGTCGCCGATCGGGCCAGCACGATGCCGGTTTCGCGCTCGATCACCACCATGATGCGATCGTCCTGGCCGGTGATCCGGTCGGCGAGTTGCGAGAACGCTTCGAGGTCGATGCCCACGTAGACGATGCCGAGTCTTGGCCCCCGCACGGACCGCAGCGGGCGCGCGACGAAAATTGCCGGACGGCCGGTGACGGGACCGTGCAGGAAGTGACTGACGTACATATCGGGTGCACCCTCGCGCAACGCCTCGTCGAGAACTTCCGGAAACAGACCTTCTTCGGCTCGTTGAGCAGGGTATGGCAGACGATGACGCCGTCGGCGCGCAGCACACCGATTGTATCGAGGCTCGGGTGCATGGCCTCGAGGCGTCGAGCTGGGCGCGACATGCGTCGCCGCCGGCAACGGTGATCGTCGGGATCGAGCGCATGTTCTCGGTGAGGGTGATGGCCTCGCTAAGGATGCCTGACTGGCGCAGCGCGGCCATGCGGGCCGATTGTAGCGCTGTGGTGCCGGCCTGTTCGATAGTAGCGCGGCGATCGTCGGCTGCGTCCCAGACGATGAGTGCGGTCAACGGCGCAACAGCCAGCAGCACCAGGATGAGCAGGCGCTGCTTGATGCCGAGAGATGCTGCGATCCGGTTGAATATGCGCATATGGCAACGGAATTGGGACGAAGACCGTCATTCGTTGCACGGACGCTTATAAGGGCGTGTGAAAAGGATTGGTTAAATGTGTTGACATTAGTCAGAACGCTGATGGTTTTGAGCTGGCGAACGGCGCGTTTGGCCAACTGGCGCTCGGATCGTTCTGGAGGAACGCGCCACATGACGCTGCAACTCTTCGCGCATCCGTTCGTCCTACTGCCAGAAGGTGCTCACCGCGCTCTATGAGAACGATACGCCCTTCACGTTCCGCATGCTGGGGCTGGGAAGGACGAGAACGGTGCCGAATTCGCCAAGCTGTCGCCGATGCAGCGGATGCCGCTCCTCATCGACAAGGGCCGCAGCGTATTCGAGAGCAGCGTCGTGATCGAGTATCTCGACTCTATCACCCGGGTCCGGTACGGCTCATTCCGCAGGACGGCGATGCTGCGCTCGAGGTTCGCAAAATGGACCGCGTGTTCGACAACTACATCATGACGCCGATGCAGACGTTCGTGTTCGACTTCATCCGGCCGCCGGAGCTGCGCGATGCACACGGCGTCGCACGGGCGCGCACGATGCTCGACACGGCCTATGCCTGGCTCGATGGCTTGATGGCGGCGCGCACATGGGCGGCGGGCGACCATTTCAGCCTGGCAGACTGCGCCGCCGCACCGTCGCTGTTCTATGCCGATTGGGTGCATCCGATCCCTGAGCGGTCGGCAACCTGCGCACCTATCGCGCCCGTCTGCTGGCGCGGCCGTCGTTTGCGCGCGCCGTCGACGAGGGGAGGCCGTATCGTTCGTTCTTTCCGCCCGGCGCGCCGGACCGCGACTGACAAAGAGCAACAAAATGGTTGCGTAATGCGTCAGGCGGAGCTACATCTATGCGCAACCAGGAGGTTGCGTATGAACAGATCGCATTGAAAAGACCATCGAGATCAAAGCGCCGGTATCGCGGGTATGGAAGGCGCTCACCGACTATCGCGAGTTTGGCACGTGGTTTCGCGTGCGCCTCGAGGGCCCATTCGTGCCGGGAAAGTCGGCGGGCGGCCAGATCACCCATCCGGGCTTCGAGCACGTGAGGATGGAGGTCGTGGTGCAGAAGATGCAGCCGGAGCGGCTGTTCTCCTTCACTTGGCATCCCTATGCGGTCGAGCTGGGTGTCGACTACTCCAAGGAAACGCCGACGCTCGTCGAGTTTACGCTCGAGCCGTCCGCGAACGGCACGCTGCTACGCGTCGTCGAGAGCGGCTTCGACAAGATCCCGGCATACCGTCGCGACGAGGCCTTCCGCATGAACGACGGGGGTTGGGGAGAGCAGATGGGAATATTGCGCGCCATGTCCGACAAGCGGCCTAGCCAGCTCGCCGCCCTCAAAACGCGCGCCACGGTGTTCGCTGCGCTCGGCGACGAGACGCGGCTGACGGTGCTGGGCAAGCTGCTCAGCGGCGAGCCGCAGTCGATCGGCCGGCTCACCGAGGGCACGCACCTCACGCGGCAGGCGGTGACCAAGCACCTGCGTGTGCTGGAAGACGCCGGCGTCGTGCGCAGCAAGCGTGTCGGCCGGCAGGCGTTGTTCGAGCTGCAGCCGCGACCGATCGATGATGCGCGCGCCTACCTCGACCGCATCGCCCAGCAGTGGGACGACGCGCTCAATCGCCTCAAATGTTCGTCGAGGACTAGGAGTTCGGCAGATCACGCCGGCGGCGCGCTTGGCACCGCCGGCATTAACTCCGCGTGCGGACTGCTTACTTGGTGCCGGGCTGGTCCTTCATCGCCTTCTCGGAAAGGCTGCCGCTGTCGGGCTTCGCGTTCGGCATGTCGGTGCTGCCGCCCATGGTGCCGGGCTGATCCTTCATCGCCTTTTGCGTAGCGGCGCCGGTTTCCGGTACGGCGGTCGGATTGGCGGTCCAACCGCCCGACGTGCCCGGCTGATCCTTCATGGCCTTGGTGGTAAGGCTGCCGTCCTCAGCGGCAAACGCGATCGAAGCGGTGGCGACGAGGGCGAGCGTGCTCAAGATGATCTTGTTCATTGGGGTTCCTCTCCGTGGGGTTTCGTTCACGCAGAGGTCTTCGGCAGGCCGATCGCGGGCGTTACCCGCTTTATTTTTGCCCGGGGCCGTAACAAATCACTGGGGATAGATGGCATCCGACAAGAGCTGTTGCAGCCGCGGATCGGTAACCATGAAAAACGCGGCCTCGATGCGCGGGATCGTCTGCGGCCGCATGAGGAATGCGCCGATCTTGTCGGCGGCTTCCGGGAACTCTTCGAGATACGGCGAGTGGAAGTGCGTACGCGCCGTGTGGTGAAGGACGTCATCGCGCAGCGCCGCAATGTGAATCGCTGCCCCTGGATCGGGCGCAGCGTCCCAGACCGCGAGCACGTTGTCGATATCGCCGTGAGCGGTGACGACGAGGGTCAGGACGTCGGCGAGATCGAACGCTAGGCGCCAACCGACCGGCCAGCGCACCAGGTCGGTGCGCTCCAAACCGTCGCGCATCAGCTCTGCGAAAAAGCGGTCGATGATCGCGCACTCGCGTTCGGGCCACTTGGCGCGCCGATCCGCCTGGGCAAGACGTCTCAGGCAGATGTCGATGCCGCCGTTGTCGGGAGGATCGTTCTGCGCGATGAGATCGAAGTAGCGCGGCAGGAAATAGCGCATCTCGCGCGCCACCGGACCATCGTCCCAGCTATGCGCCGAGCCGGTGTACTCAGCCAAAAGGCCGGCAGGAATTTCGCGCAGCGGGGTCTTCAGCAGCTCGCGCTCGTGCTCAACGCTCATGCATGAATTGCAGTGGCAGACACTGAGCGAGTGGCGAAGCGATACGTCGCCGAAGATCTCGTAAGCGTCCTCGACGACGGCATGCAGCTCGGGGCGCATGTGCAGTTCCGTGGCTCGCTCCAACTTCCGTAACCGCGCCAGCTATCACGCGCAGCGCTCGCCCGCCGTTTCCCGCGGAACACGGCGAGGCACACGCGCGCAGAATTGCCGCGCCGGGCGCCGACACGAATATGAGGGTGAGGCGTGCGGCTTACTTCTTGCGGAAGGCGTCGAGGCGCACGATCTGCGCGCCGCCGTTGTCCTGCTTGGGCTTGTCGTCGCCGTCCTTGGCCGCGGACGGCACGCTGCCGGCGGCTGCTTCAGTTGCGTCGGCGCTGGTGGCGCCGGCTGAACCGGCGCCGCAGCGACCGGCGGCGGTGCGGCAGTCTCGCTCTTGGCCTTGCGCGGCACGCGCGGCTTTTTCGGCGCCGTCGAGCGCAGCGTGGCGCGTTCGCCGTTGGCACGCTCGGGTGTCCGCCCGGCGAACCGCTGGCTCATGCTTTCGCCAGCCTCCGGCTCCATGTTCGGATCCTCGAACTGCAGGCCGTAGCGCACGCTCGGATCGAAGAAGACGCGGATGGCGGCGAACGGAACAACGAGGCGCTCGGGGATGCCGTCGAATGTGAGTTTTACCTCGAAGCCGTCGTCGGAGACCGACAGATCCCAGAAGCGGTGCTGCAGCACGATGGTCATCTCGGCCGGGTACTTGTCCTTCAGCCGTTTCGACAGCACGACGCCGGAAGCGCTCGTATCGAAGGAGACATAGAAATGGTGATCGCCCGGCAAGCCCTGCTTGGCCGCCTGCGTGAGCACCGTGCGCACGACGCCACGCATGGCATCCTGGGCTAATGCTTCGTAGTCAATCGTCGGCTCGGCCGCCATCGGTCTCGCTTATTGGTCCCCGGGTCGTCTCGTGCCGCTGACGTTCCCCCGGCTCGAGGTAAAGTGGAGGGCTTCTGTTGCCCGGTGCCCTCCGAACCGCGCCTTATCCGGCTAAGGATAAGGACTTCAAGTTCAGGCTAATCGCGCCGCATTACGCAGCGAGAGCAGCCTCAGCATAGTTGTCATTGGCAACTATTCTGAACGGCCCGATAACGGCGGAACCATGCCGAGCAAAAGCTAAGCCCTTTACACCTTCGTCGATCCTAGTTCGCCCCCATCAGATGCCCGCGCCGCGAAAGGTGCACGTTGGTGCTTGCACGGGCATGTGGTGGAGGCGCCGGGTACTGCCCCCGGGTCCGAACGGCTTATTACGACCGCGTTTATCGCCATAGCCGGACAAATCCGGCACGGTGAATATAGAGGCAGACGCGACAGAAAAAAAGCCTGTCTCGTCCGCGGCATGTACGGATACCGGGAGGTGCGTGGCAAGCATCGGGTAAACGTGCCTTCGAGACGCTGCGCGCGAGCGGGGATAATAAGGGAAGCCGGCCGCGATAACGGCTGTGCTATAGGGCGGCAACGACAGCGCAGGCGCCGCGGGGATTAGAGAACGGCGTCAATTGGGGAACGGCAAGCTGACAGTCCCATCGATCGACACGGTCGCGTCCGTACCTGAGCCCGCTTACGTGCCGCGCACCAACTGGCCGGCCTGGGCGATGCTGCCCGCAGGGCTGCTGATCTTCGCCCTTACGGCGGCACTCGGCGCGGCCGGCTCCTTCGTAATGGCCCTAATCTTGTCGATCGACATGGCCACGGCGCCGGTCGACTACCGCATAGCGTCGTCATGGCCGGGCTCTTTGCCCAGCAGATCGCCATGATCGTATTTACGATCCTGTTTGCCGGCTTCTTCGCCTCCAATCGCGCCGAGACGCTGGCGTTGCGGGCTCCCCGCGGCGGATGGGGCGTGCTCGTCCTCTCCCTCATCCCCATGTTCGGCCTCACCGGCCTGTGGACGGCACTGCTGATGTGGCTGCGCCCCGACGTGGTGATCGGCGACCTGCGCCTGTTTTCCGACCTCCTGCAGGGCGAAATGGCGATCTTTGCGCTCATCGCCATCGGCATCGGCGCGCCGCTATCGGAAGAGCTGCTGTTCCGCGGATTCCTGTTTTCCGGCCTCGCCAAATCGCGGCTCGGCCTCGTCGGCACCGGCATCCTGACGGCGTTCTTTTGGACCATGCTGCACGTCGGCTACTCGATCTTCGGGTTGATCGAGGTGTTCGCCATCGGCCTCTATTTCTCCTGGCTGCTGGTGCGCACCGGGAGCCTGTGGGCGCCTATATTCTGCCATGCAGTATACAATACGGTGATCGGCTTGGTGCTCTACTTCGTCACCCTGCCGCCGCCGGCTTAA
>CAVVAE010000002.1:0-913248 GCA_963746185.1 uncultured Actinomycetota bacterium | reverse complement strand
AGCACGAGCCCGTCGTCGCAGACCGAGAGCCCCGGGAAGCTGTGTCCGCCGCCGCGGACGGCGAGGGGAACCCCGGTCTCCGTCGCGAACCCGATCGTCGCCGCCATGTCGGCCGGGGTGGCGCAGCGGGCGATCAGTGCCGGGTGGCGATCGATCGACCCGTTCCACACCTTGCGGTGCTCGGCATAGCCGGCATCGGTCGGCGCGACGATCTCGCCGGCGAAGCTGCGCCGGAGGCCCTCCACGGCCGAATTGTCGAGGTGGACGCCCGCCACGTCGTCAGGCGCTGTGCGCGGCCCAGGTACCGCTCGCCGTGCGCGCGGCGCGGCGGGCTGCGGCGGCCTTGCGGAGCTGCTCCTGCTCGACCTGGCGCTTGAGCTGCTGGAGCGACCGCTTCAGATGGCCGCGCACCGTTGGCGCGGCGACGATCTCCGCCAGCCGCCGCCGATGCCGGATCCGGCCACGCCGTAGGACAGGCCGAAATTCGACCCGCGTCCGGCCGTGTGGCCGGTCGCGCAGCCGCCAGCGGCCGGGCTGGTCGATTCCGATGATCGACGTCCATGCCAGTATCGCACCGGGGTTCCACTCGACGATCTCGACGCGCCGCCGACCTCCGCTGAACCGACCCGCATCAGTGTGCGGTTCCCCCCCCATCCCCGTGACCTTGCCGTCGCCGGCGACCTCACCGCGCTCATCCGGGACATCAAGTGCAGGTACCCCGCCGGGGTCGGTGATCATCTCCGATATGGCGGCCGGGGAGCCGAGATCTCGATCTGCTCGGCGATCCTCATCCGAGCACCGGAAGCGTGCGCTCGGCGGAGAGCGCGTCGAGGGTCTCCTGCATCAGCCGCATCACGTGCTCGTAGACCTCGTCGACGTCCGGCTCGTCGCCGAACTCCTCACGCAGGTGGATCGGCGGCAGCGCCTCAACCGTGATCTTCGCGGGGAGCGGGATGTGGCCCAGCATGTCGCCCATGTTCAGGCCCCAGGGCAACGCCAGCGAGATCGGCAGCACCTTGAGGCGGAAGAAGCGGTCGAGCATGAGCATCTTGGCGAGCCCCTCGCCGCGGGAGAGGAAGAGCGCCGTCTCCTGGCCGCCGATCGACACGATCGGGACGATCGGCACGTCGTGCGCGAGCGCGAGGCGGATGAATCCCTTGCGCCCGCCGAAGTCGACCTTGTTGCTCTCCCAGCTCGGGCGGTGCACCTCGTAGTCGCCGCCGGGGTAGACGAGGAGCGCGGCCCCGGCCTTCAGCGCCTTCTCGGCGTTCTCGTGCGACGCCGCGACGGTGCCGAACTTGCGCAGGAAGCCGAGCCCGGGCATCGACAGGACGAGGTTGTGGGCGAGCTGGTGGAACGCTCGCTCGACGCCGAAGTAGGCCGTGAACGCGAGTGTGAAGACGTTGGTGTCGGGGGTCATGTTCCCGCCCGAGTGGTTGCCGACCATGAGGACTGCGCCGTCCTCCGGGATGTTCCCGAGGCCGCGCACCTCGCCCCGGAACCACAGGCTGGAGAGCAGCCAGAGCCGCGGGAGGTTCTCGCGGATGTAGTCAGGGTCGCGCTCGTCGAGGTCGGCGGGCGGGATGCGGGTCTGCACCTGCCCGGCGACCGCTCGCACGAGGCGCTCGGCCATGCGCGCGGTTGCCGCCGTTGGCGGTGCGGCTGCTCTCGGCCTCGGTCTCGGCTTCGCCGGACGCGCCGTTGCGCGATGCGCCGGTGGTCGTGCGTGCTTCCACGGTCATGGGAGTCTATTCCCGGGTTGGGCGAGGGCCCTAACCGCGAGTTGGACGGACTAGGCGGCCTTGCGCTCGGCGGCGACGCGCGCCGGGCGCTTGCGCGGCACCGCGAGCGGCGCCGCGCCGAGGAAGCGCCGCAGGAGCCCGATCGTCTGCTCCGGGCGCTCGACCTGCGGCACGTGGCCGCAGCCCGCGAGCACGTTCTGCTCGGCGCTCGGGAGCCACTCGGTGACGTGCCGCTTGAAGCCCGCCGGGATGAGCTTGTCGTGGGAGCCCCACACGAACAGCGCCGGCGGCTCGAGGCCCGGCCAGTCGCGGATAGAAGCCGTTGCGGCCGAACGGAGGCTCGAGGTAGATGTTGCGAGCCGACGAGAGGAAGGCGTAGCGCGCGCCGGCCGAGCCGTAGATGCGCTGGAACTCGTCGACGACGATGTCGGTCATGCTCGGGTCGATCAGGTCCGGGTCGGCGAAGAGGCCCCAGAACTGGGCGGCGACCGTGGCGCGGCGGAAGCGGTGGGGGAGGAGCGCCGAACTCGGGGCGGAGCAGCCGCACGACGTGGTGGAAGTCGCGCCTGACGAATGCGACGGCGGGACAGAGAAGCGCGAGCGCGCCAACGCGCTCGGGGTGGCGCAGGCCGACCTCGACGGCGACCCGGCCGCCCATCGAGTTGCCGACGAGGTGAGCGCGCTCGATGCCGAGCTCGTCCATCACCGCGATCACCGTCTCGGCGAACCAGCGGGCGTTGTAGGGGGCGTGGGCGGGCTTCGACGAGGAGCCGAAGCCGGGGAAGTCGAGGGCGTGGACGCGGTAGTGGCTGCTCAGGGCGCCCGCGGTGTCGAAGAAGGAGGTCTTGGTCCCGCCGAGCCCGTGGAGGAGCAGGACGTCCGGCCCGCTGCCCATCGTCAGGGTCGAGACTCGTCGGCCCGGCAGGGCTACCTCGTGCATGCGCAGCAGAGGCTCGCGGCCGTTCGGGAGACGGAAGAGGCCCTCGAAGCCGACGGCGAGGTCGAGGTCGCCACGGGCGTAGAGCTTGCGCTGCCAGAACGCCTCGATCCCCGACAGCGCGCCCTCGCGCAGCCGCAGCCAGGTGGCCGAGTCGGTGCCGATCGTCACGTCGGGCTCGGCGCTGGTGATGCCCCGGCCCGCCCGCGCTCGGTCCCCGTGCAGGCGGACCTCCAGGTGTGCCCGAGATCTCCGAGGCAGACATGGATGGTGGCGTGGAAATCCGGCTCGGCGCCCAGATACCGCTCTGGCAGCGTCGAGAACGCTTCCTCTACGAGTGCCAGCCGCCGCGCCCTCGGCGGTGGCCCGTTCCTGGGCTCCCCAGACACCTCGTTGCTCACCCTACACGCTCTACCGGGCGCTCCGTAGCACCGCGTCGGCATACCCGCAATTTGGGCTTTCTCACACCAATACTCGGCGCGATACCGTGCCCTGGTGCGCGAGATCCACCTCCACGACACGCGGGCCGGCGAGCTGCGGGCGCTCGAGCCTCGGGACCCGGGGCGGGTGTCGGTCTATGCGTGCGGGCCCACGGTGTACGCGCGGATCCACGTCGGTAACGCCCGGCCGTATGTCGTCTTCTCCTGGCTGAAGCGCTTCCTGGAGCACGAGGGGCTCGAGACCACGCTCGCCATCAACGTCACCGACGTCAACGACAAGATCTACGACGCCGCGCGGGCCGCGGGTCGCCCGAGCGACGAGCTCGCGCGCGAGATGACCGCCCACTACTTCGCGGACACCGACGCCCTCGGGCTCGGCCGTCCGGATCACGAGCCGCTCGCCAGCGAGACGATCGAGCCCATCAAGGACCTCATCTCGGCGCTCATCGACCGTGGTCATGCGTACGCGAGCGACGGTGACGTCTTCTTCCGCGTCCGGACCGACGACCGGTACGGCACGCTGTCCCACCGGTCGGTCGAGGACATGGACCAGGGAGAGGGCGTCGAAGGCGCCGAGCGCAAGGAGGATCCGCTCGACTTCGCCCTGTGGAAGGGCCAGAAGCCCGACGAGGACACTGCCTGGGAGGCGCCGTGGGGGGCGGGGCGGCCCGGCTGGCACATCGAGTGCTCCGCGATGGCGGAGGACCTGCTCGGGCTCGAGTTCGACGTTCACGGCGGCGGCTCCGACCTCCTCTTCCCCCACCACGAGAACGAGGCGGCGCAGACGCGTGCCGGGCGCGGGCGAGAACTCACCCGGATCTGGATGCACAACGGGATGCTCCAGATGAAGGGCGAGAAGATGGCCAAGTCCGTCGGCAACATCGCCTCGCTGCACCAGGCGGTGGAGGAGGTCGGTCGCGACGCCCTCCTCATGCTGTTCGCCAACGCCCACTACCGGCAGCCGATGGCCTACAGCGAGGATGCGATCGAGCAGGCCCGCGCGAGCGTGGGCCGCGTCCGAGAGGCGGCGCGGCGCCTGCAGGCCGGAGAGTCGCCGGGCGAGCTCGAGCCGATGCGCGACCGCTTCTTCGCCGAGCTCGCCGATGACTTCAACACCCACGGCGCGCTGACGGCATTGTTCGAATGGGTGCGCGACGCAAACCGGCGGGCGGACGCGCGGGAGACGGTGGGCGATTCCCACCTGCGCGAGATGCTCGCGGTCCTCGCACTCGAGAACCTGCTCGAGGACGACTCGGCCGGCGGCCCGGACGCCGCCGCGCTTGCGCTCCTGCAGCGACGCGAGGCCGCCCGTGCCGGGGGTGACTACGACGAGGCCGACCGCCTGCGCGACGAGCTGCTCGTCGCGGGCTGGCAGGTTCGCGACGGCGCCGCCGGCCCGGAGCTGGTGCGCGCGTCGTGACGCCCCAAGGCGAGCGGACCGTCGTCTACGGGCGTAACGCCGTCCGGGAGGCGCTGCGCGGTCCGCGCACGATCTACGAGATCTGGGCGACCGAGCGCGCGGCGCTCGCGGGCTGGCTGTCCGACCGGAAGGTCCGTCGGGTCGGGGAGGAGGAGCTGGGCGAGCTGTGCGGATCTCCGGACCACCAGGGCTTCGGTGCGTCGGTCGGGCCCTACGTCTACGCCGAGCCCGACGAGATCCTCGCGCAGCCCGCCCCGCTGATCCTTGCCCTCGACGAGATCCAGGACCCGCAGAACCTCGGCGCGATCTGCCGCACCGCGGAGGCAGCGGGCGTCGCGGGCGTCGTGATCCCGGAGCGGCGCGCGGCCGCGGTGACCCCCGCCGTCTGCCGCGCGTCTGCGGGCGCGGTGGAGCACCTGAAGGTCGCGTGCGTACGCAACCTGGCCGACTTCCTTGCCGACGCAAAGGAGCGCGACTGCTGGGTCTACGGCGCGGACGGCAAGGCGGCGCTGCGCTACGACGAGCCGGACTACGCTGGAGGAGTGGTGCTGGTCCTGGGCGCCGAGGGCAAGGGGCTGCGCCCGCGCGTGGCCGACTCGTGCGACGCCCTCATCGCGCTGCCGATGCGGGGCAGGGTGGGCTCGTTGAACGTGTCGGCGGCGGCCGCTGCGCTGGTGTACGGGATCTTGCAGGGGCAGGAGAGGCTTGACAACGCTCCATAACTGTGGGACCGTCCGCCCGGCATCACCTTCAACCTGAGGTTCAGACCTCGGGTCATCGCAAAGGGTTGGCGCCCTGGGGAGGAGCGCGCCACTGAGCTTATTTTGGCCTGCAAAAGGCCAAGAAAGGACCGCTCGTGGCACATATCTCCCTCAAGCCTCAAGCGCAGGTCAAGGTCGATGACGGCTTCCTCATCGCCATGGCCAAGCAGGGCGACCCGGCCGCTTACGACCAGATCGTCAAGCGCTACTACGGCTTCGTCCGGCTGAAGGCGTCCTCGTACTTCCTGGCCGGCGGCGACAGCGACGACCTGCTCCAGGAGGGGCTCGTCGGCCTGTTCAAGGCGGTCCGCGACTTCCGGACCGACCGCGAGTCGAGTTTCCGGAACTTCGCCGAGCTCTGCATAACGCGGCAGATCATCACCGCCGTGAAGACGGCAACGCGCAACAAGCACGTGCCGCTGAACCAGTACGTCTCGTTCTCGATGTCGCCCGCGGCGAACGGCGACTCCGACGCGACGCTCGAGGAGCTGATCCCCGGCCCCACCGCACACGACCCGGTGAACCAGGCGATCTCCTCCGAGGAGCTTCGGTCGCTGGTCACCTGCCTCGCCGACGCTCTCTCCGAGCTCGAGTCGCGGGTGCTGTCGCTCTACCTGGACGGCCGCTCCTACGAGGAGATCGGCGAGCGGATCGGGTGCGACTGCAAGACGGTCGACAACGCGCTCCAACGGGTGAAGCGCAAGGTCGGCACGCACCTCGACTCGCGCGCGGTTCCGGCCTGACTTCGCCACAAGCTTTGTCGGCCGCATGCGTTTGAGCATGCGATGAGAGGTCGGGGTCGCCACCTTGTCATACCCATGGTTCTTGCCGCGGCGTTCGGCGCGTTGCCCGGCGCGGCGACCGCGAGTGCAGGGGTCCAGCCGAGGGTTCTCTCGACGGTGACCACGACGATGCTGGCGAGTGGGGCGCAGCGCGTGAGCTGCCTCGCCGGTCAGCGAACGGGACCGTCGATCGCCCGCTCGAGCTACACCGCGCCATCGGATGGCGCCCTGACTGCCCACCTGCGCGGGACCGGCACGGGGAACGACTGGGATCTCGCGGCGTACGCACCCGACGGGCGCCGTCTCGCGGGTTCGGCCGGCTTCTACGCAACGAGCTCGTGCAGGTCCGGCTGCGCCGCGGGGACCGCGTCGTCCTGCAGGCCTGCCGCCGCACCGGCCGCACGGAACGGATGCCCTTGGCAACCACGTTCGTCGCGCTGCCGGTCGGCAAGCCCGTCCCCGGCCCGCGCATGTCCCTCGTCAGGGTGACCATCGCCGGGCGGCAGGACGTCGGGCGCCTGGAGTCGCTCGGCCTAGACGTGACCCACGACACCCACGCCCAACACGCCAACGTGATCCTCTACTCCCCGGCCGAGGCGCGGGTGCTGGGCCGCGCGGGATTTCGCTTCGTGACGCTCGTCGCCGACCTCGCCGCCCAGGAGCGCCGTGAGCGGGCCGCCGAGCGCGCGTATGCGCGCGCGGTTGGAACGCGCGGCTCTCCGCTGCCCTCGGGACGCACCGACTACCGCACCTATGAGGACTACCAGCTCGACATGAAGCGCCTCGTGGAGCGCTACCCGGACCGCGCCCGGCCTTTCGCGCTGAAGGGCAAGACGTCGGAGGGCCGCGACCTGCAGGCCGTCGAGATCGCGGCGAACGTTGCTGCGCCCGCCGGGGGCCGGTACTTCTTCCTGAACGCGATGCACCACGCACGCGAATGGCCGGCTGCTCGAGACGCCGATGGAGTTCGCGATCGACCTCGCGACCAACTACGGGCGCGACGCCCGCATCACCGACCTGCTCAAGCGGGTGCGCGTGATCGTCATGCCGCTCACGAACGCAGATGGGTTCAACAACTCGAGGAGCGCACCCATCAATCCCGACCCCGAGGAGGGGACCGGGACGGTCTGGACGCTCACGGGCCTCGCGCCGACTCCCGGACGGGTTCCTACCGCCGCAAGAACTGCAACTACCCGTTCCCTTCCGTCGTGCCGTGCGAGCTCCAGCTCGGCGTAGATCCCAACCGCAACTACGGATACAGATGGGGCGGCCCCGGCGCGAGCAGCGCGCCCTACTCGCCGGCTGCACTCGGCACGCGTCTATCGCCTCGCGTACCGCCTCACCGGCAACCGCTACGACGCCGAGGACTTGACCCAAGAGGTCTTCGTGCGGGTCTTCCGCTCACTGTCGTCCTACCAGCCAGGCACGTTCGAGGGCTGGCTGCACCGGATCACCACCAACCTCTTCCTCGACCAGGCCCGTCGCCGCCAGCGCATCCGATTCGACTCACTGCCTGACGACGTCGGCGACAAGCTGGCAGGTTTTCTGCCCTCGCCTGCGGCCGGATTCGACGACCAGTCGTTCGACGGTGACATCGAAGTCGCCCTCGCTGAGCTGCAACCGGACTTCCGTGTCGCCGTGGTCCTGTGCGACGTCGAGGGGTTGACCTACGACGAGATCGCCGCCGTCCTCGACGTCAAGATCGGCACGGTGCGCTCACGCATCCACCGCGGCCGCTCCATGCTTCGTAAAGCGCTCGCCCATCGGGCGCCCACTGCATCACGTACTCGATTCGGGGGTGCCGTCGACCCGAGCCATGTCGGGGGCACGCGATGAGCCACCTCCACCACAAGGTGTCAGCCCTCATCGACGGCGAGCTCCAGGGTCGGGCGCGCAAGCGAGCAATCGCCCACGCCCGGGCTTGCGCGGTTTGCCAGCAAGAGCTCGAACAGACTTACGCGCTCAAACAGCGGCTGCTCGGCCTGGCCGCCGCTGAGCCACCCGCTGACCTGTTCGCCACGCTGGGAGCTGTCCGGCCGGCACCCACCAGTGGTGGTGTCACGTCCTCACCCTGGACCACGGTTGCCGCCCGGCGAGCCCTGGTCGGTGCCGGATCGGTGTCCCTTGCGGTTCTCACGCTCGCGTACGCGGTCGGCGCACCTCAGGAGCCGGAGCACCAGGTGGCCCCACCGATCGAGGAGTTCTCCGCGGAGTTCGCGGGCAGTACCGGAGCTGCCGGACTGTCAGACCCCGCCGTCGAGGCGATAGCGACCAAGGTGACCACGACCCGCAACTCCAGCCGGTCGGGCCCGCCGTTCGCGGCACAGGTCGGCAGGTCCCTGACGGCGACAGGTTCGCACGGCGCCACTGGCGACGACCGACGCGCCGTACGCCTGCTTCACCAAGCCGCGACCGCCCCAGCCCGGGTGGCCTACTCCGGGACCCGACGAGTGAGCTGGTTTGGACCGCAAGGCGAGTCAAGTGTCACGCTCGAGGTCGAGCACTCCCCGCGTCAGGGCACCAGCTTCGCGACGAGCGACCCCGATAGCCCAACGGCGACTTTTGTCGCCGCCCGCGAGTCCTCGGGCGCCAGTGGCCTCGGCGGACAACCGGTTGACCTGCTGATCGACTCCTACGATGTCGCCGTCGTCGGTCATGACAACCTTGCCGGTCGGCAAGCCACCGTGATCTCGGCGTCCCGCGACGGAGACGTCACGGCGAATTTCTGGATCGACGATGCCAGCGGCATGCTGCTTCGCCGCGAGCTGTACGACGGTGGGGCCCTGGTCAGGTCGAGCGACCTGACGTCGTTGCAGACCACCCGCAAAGGTTTCATCCCGCACCTGCCCCCTGAGTTCGAGGCCCCCTCCGCGACACCGGTCTCCACTGAGTTCGCTGCGACGTTGACCGACAAAGGTTGGGCGTGTCCGCAAACACTGCCCAGCGATTTCCACCTCACCCTGCTGCACCGGCTCGACGGCAAGCGCGACGTCATGCATGCGGCGTACTCCGACGGACTCTCCACGGTCTCGGTGTTCGAGGAGCACGGTCAGCTCGATGACGCGGCGTTGCCAGGCTTCGACCGCATCACGTCAGACGGCGGCTCGATCTGGGTGAAGGAGGGGCTGCCCACGATGGCCGTGTGGCAGTCCGGCAGCACGATCTACACCGTGCTCACCGATGCACCACCGAGTACGACGGCCGACCTGGTCGCGGCGCTGCCCCATACGGCGCCACCCGAGTCGTCGTCTGTGAGCAGGCTCGGACGGGGACTGTCTCGGGTCGGCTCGTTCCTCCACCTCGCCGGCTGAGTCCGCCAGAGTCGGGCTCCCACGAACTGACGCCGTAAGGCATGCTTGGATACCCACCACCAAGGAGTAGTGAGTGTCCGAGCACGATCGCGGTCCTGACGCTCCGGGCCCAGGGCGGCCCGAGAACGATGAGGAGCTGACGGCGGAGCAGCCCGCCGCCATCCCCGAGCGTCCCTCGCCTCCATCCGGACCTCCTGCGCCTGCGGCTGGCGGGCCGGGTCAGCACCGGCCGGCCGGTCCGGCTCAACCGCCTGCAGGCGAATGGCCCGGCGCCGCACCTCACGCGTCAGGACCGCCACAGGCTCCGCCTCCCTACCTCGGCCCGTCACCGCCGGGCCAACCACCTCCTCCTCGTCCCACATCAGGGTGGCCTGGACCGCCTCAGCAACCAGGATCCGGCTGGCCAGCACCGCACTCCCAACCTCCCGGTCCGCCACGACGCCCGAAGGTGCCGCTGCTGCCCGTGGCGGTGCTTGCGGTGTTGCTCGGTCTCGGCGGCGGAGCAGCGGCGGCCTGGCTCGTCAACGAGACCTCCGATCCGCAGAACGACGTGAGCGGTACACCCCTCACCCAGCGGCCTGACGGCCCTCAGATCACATCCAGCGGCCCATCTGCTGGCAACGGCGGTGGCGGTGATGCGAGTTCCGTCGTCGACGTTGCCGCAAAGTTGCTGCCGAGCGTGGTTTCGATCGAGGTACGCGGCTCGGAGCTCGAGGTCAGCGGGTCCGGCTTCGTCTACGACCGCGCAGGTCACGTCGTCACGAACAACCATGTCATCGAGCCGGCTGCCGAATCAGGCGAGATCGTGGTGTCACTCCCGGACGGTGACCGTGTCTCAGCGACGCTCGTGGGTCGGAGTCCGTCGTACGACTTGGCGGTGATCAAGCTGGAGGAGAGTCCCGACCTGACTCCGGCGACCCTGGGTCGGTCGGAGGGCGTGGCTGTCGGTCAAAGCGTGGTCGCCATCGGCTCACCTCTTGGCCTCAACTCCACCGTGACCGCCGGCATCATCAGTGCGACCCAGCGTCCGGTAACCGCGGGTGGTGAAGGCGAGACGTCGTACATCAACGCCTTGCAGACCGACGCCGCTATCAACCCCGGCAACTCCGGCGGCCCACTCGTCGACCTCGACGGTTCCGTCATCGGCGTCAACTCTGCGATCGCCACGGTTGACGGAGCGACGGCGCAGCAGTCGGGGAACATCGGCGTGGGGTTCTCGATCCCCATCGACCAGGTCGTCCACACCGTCGAGCAGATCATCCAGACCGGCCACGCTGAGTACCCCGTCATCGGAGCTCACGTGAGCACCACCACCGGCGTTGGCGGCGCCAAGGTGCAGACCATCGACGACGACAGCCCCGCGGAAAGGGCGGGGATCGAGTCGGGCGACCTCATCAAAGAGGTCAACGGTCAGGTGGTCAACGACGGCATCGAGCTGATCGTCAAGATCCGTTCGTTCGAACCGGGCGACACGGTCACGTTCAAGGTGCTGCACGGAGGGTCGACATCGTCAGTCGACGTGGTGCTCGGCAAGCAGGTCGGCTGACGGTCGAGGTTGGGGACGTTCGTCAGGGTCAATGCCTGGCACGATGGCCCAAACCCGCAGGCCCCAAGCGCGACCCAGCCGCCGCGGAGGCGAGCATGGCCAGGCCGGGAATCTCGATCCCGGTGGGGGTCTCGAACGGCGCTACGGCTGCCTGCAAACGATCCGTCACCGCACGCCTTGCCGTCTCCGGCAGGGACGCCAACCGGGCAGCCAGCGGACCTGCGAGTGCCAGCGTGCGCTGCCACCACTCGTTGAACGACTCGGCGCGGAGTGGAACAGCGATCTCGGTGATGTGTACGTCGTCCAAGTGCTGCGACATCAGCGTGGTGAGCTGCTCGCGATCACCCAAGGAGAAGGGTCCGCGAACGCCGGGCGGAGGGACGGGCGATCCGGTCGCCTCCGCGACGGCATCAAACACGAGTGACAGCCAAGGGTTGCTCTCGGGGGGACCCCAAACCGCCAGGCAGACCCGTCCTCCCGGTCGCAGCACCCGGTCGATCTCCTGGATCGCTCGCCCTGGGTCTGCCGCGAACATGAGCCCCTCGCGGCACAGAACGATGTCGTACGACGCATCGGCCTCATCGATGGCTTCGATGTCGAGATCTCGCGTCGTGACATTCGAGAACCCGGCGTCGGCCGCCCGTGCAGCAGCGATCGCCGTCATCTCGGGGACGACGTCAGACATCACCACCTCCCCAGCGGGCATGACCAGCGGGGCAGCCGCGAGCCCCACGCTGCCAGGTCCGCAAGCAAGCTCGAGCACACGGTCACCTGGCTTGATGCTCACGACCTGCAACATGCGCTGCGTCACCTCGGCTCCCCGCTCATCCACATAACTGGTGTGCTCCGCCCAAGCCGGAGCGACGGACGCCCACAGGGCATGCGATTGGTTGCGCATCGCCGGGTCACGGTCGGTGCCGGTGAGCTGTTGCTGGGTATTCATCGAGTGTCCTTCCGACTCTGGTGTGCCGTCCGGTACGGTATTGGTTACCGAGGGCAAGTATTGAAGTGAGGATGACACTACTCAAATGTCTGAGCCTGTCAAGACCCGCAGATACGACTCGACCCGCAGACGTGCCCAAGCTGCGGCCACCAGGCGCGACGTCTTGGAGACGGCCCGAGCCTTGTTCGTGGAGCAGGGCTACGCCGCGACCACGATGCCGGCCATCGCTGCACAGACGGGAGTCGCACCCAAGACCGTGTACTCCGGCTTCGGGACCAAGAGCGGTGTCCTCCACGCCGTGTGGGATCTGGCGCTCGGTGGGGACGACAGCCAGACGCCGGTGGCCGCCAGGGAGTGGTATCGAGAGGTACTCGATGAGCCGGACCCGGTGCGGCAGTTGCAGCGGAACGCGCACAACTCCAGAGTCGTCAAGGAGCGGATCGCGTCGATCCTGGACGTGATCCGCAATGCCGCTCAGTTGGACCCCGCTGTGGGTGCCCTGTGGCAGACCATCCAGAAGGAGTTTCACGACAACCAGCGGGTGATCGTCGAGACGTTGGAGCAGAAGAACGCTCTCAAGGACGGTCTCTCGATTGCCGCTGCGACCGACATTCTCTGGACCCTCAACCACCCGAACACCTGGCAACTGCTCGTGGTGGAGCGAGACTGGACCGCCGAGCGATATGAGAAGTGGCTCGCTTCGGCGGCATGTGAGCAGTTGCTCGGACGCAGCCCGGAGTGAGCCGCCCCCGCAACGGCCAAGGGCATCCTTGTTGGGCGATACTCGGCGCATGAGCTTCATGGACTTCGAGTTCCAAGGTCCGGTGATCGAGTGGCGAGGCCCTGCGCCGTTCTACTTCGTGGCGATCCCGGAGGACGAAAGCGAGGACATCAAGTTCGCCGCCAAAGGGTTGGAGTACTGGGGCCAGGTGCCGGTGGTGGTGCGGATCGGCGAGGTCGAGTTCACGACCGCGCTGTTTCCCAAGGACGGCCGCTACCTCATCCCCGTGAAGGACGCGGTGCGCAAGCGCACGGGGGTCGAGCTTGACCAGGTGTTGGAGGTGGGCTTGCGCGTCGGCCGCCAGTAGCGGGGAGATCTGTGTGCCAGAAGTGCGTTGGGAAATCGCGAGGCGCTGTCGAATCGGGCAGGGGTGTTCGTAGTAGGGGTGAGAGGTGGGCCAGACAGGCTCCACGAAACCTAAGGAGACAGAGATGACGCAGTACCTGCTGTCGGTCCACGGGCCGGCCGAGACGAACGAGTACGGAGGCTACCCCTCCGAGGAGGCGATGAACGAGGCGATGAAGGAGACGGGGGTCTTCAACGAGCGCCTGCAGGAGGAGGGCTACTGGGTCTACGCCAACGGTCTGGAGCCGGCCACGACCGCGACCGTCGTCGACGGGCAGGGTGCCGAGCCGGTATTCACCGACGGGCCCTACTTGGAGTCGAAGGAGTACATCGGCGGTTTCTGGATCATCGAGGCTCCCGACCTCGACGTGGCCCTGAAGCTGGCAGCCGAGGGCTCGAAGGCCTGCCAGGGCAAAGTCGAAGTGCGCCCCTTGGCCGGCTAGTGACGGTCGTCGCCGAGGCGATCACCCGGGTCCACCGCGAGGAGTGGGCCCAGGTGGTTGCCGCGTTGACCAGGCGTTTCGGTGACCTCGACATCGCCGAGGAGGCGGCAGCCGAGGCGTTCGCGACCGCCGTCGAGCGGTGGCCGACTGACGGCGTACCCCCCAATCCGGGCGGCTGGCTGACCACCACCGCCAACCGCAAGGCCATCGACCGCATCCGGCGCGAGAACAAACGCGACGACAAGCACAAGGAGGCTCAGATGTTGTACGACGACGTCCCCCGCGCCCCCTTGGGCGCCGTCCATGACGAGCGGCTTCGGCTGATCTTCACCTGCTGTCACCCGGCGCTCGCCCCGGAGGCCCGCGTCGCGCTGACGCTCCGCATGGTCGGCGGTCTGACCGTGCCGGAAATCGCCCGTGCCTTCCTGGTGCAGGAAAGCACCATGGGACAACGGATCACCCGTGCGAAGGCGAAGATCAAGGCGGCCCACATCCCCTACCAGGTGCCGTCCGCGGCTGACCTGCCGCGACGAGTCTCCGGCGTGCTCGCCGTCCTCTTCCTCGTCTTCAACGAGGGCTACCTCGCGACTGGCCCCGACACTGACCCTGTGCGACACGAACTGACCGCCGAGGCCATCCGTCTCGCGCGACTGGTACGTGACCTCATGCCTGAGGACGGTGAGGTGGCGGGGTTGTTGGCGCTGATGCTTCTCACCGAGGCCCGCCGCACCGCCCGGGTCTCGGCGAGCGGCGAACTGGTCACTCTTGATGAGCAGGACCGTGGGGCCTGGGACGCCGCGCTGGTCGCCGAGGGTCATCAGTTGGTGCGCGAGCGACTGGCCATGGGCCAAGCCCCGGGCCGCTACCAGATCCTGGCCGCCATCAACGCGGTGCACACCGCGGCCCCCGATGCGCGCGACACCGACTGGTCGCAGGTCGTGGCCCTCTACGACCAGCTTGTTCGTCTCGACCCGTCGCCGATCGTCGCCCTCAATCGAGCTGTTGCGATCGCGGAGCTCGATGGCCCGGACGTCGCGCTGGCGATCGTCGACGGTCTCCAGCAGGAGTTGGTCGACTATCACGCCTACCACGTGACCCGCGCCGACTTCCTGCGCCGGCTAGGCCGCAGCGAGGAGTCGCGGGCGGCGTACGACCGAGCCATCGCGCTGGCGGGCAACACTGCTGAGACGGCCTACCTGACACGCCGCCGCGACCAGCTGGGCTAGTGCCCCGACGGTCCTGGCCGGGGTAGATGAGGGGACGGTCGTTGACGAACAGCGTCAGGAGCCGAGAGTGTCGAAGTACTCCTGGACGACATATTTCGGGACGACCATCGTCCAGGCGTCCGTCACCAGCTCGGTCATTTCGTCGATTGCGAGCATCGCCACTCTCACGTCGACCCAGTGGTATCGCATGTCCGCGGTAGACGGGAGCATGAATTTTTCCGGTTGGCTCTCGACCAAGGCTGGACGTTGCTCCTTGGGATAAGCGAAGCCCATCACCGTCTCGTCGCGGGAGAACGCAACGTAGACAATCTGTTTGACCCGGAACTTCACGCGATCGCGGATGAGGTGCTCCGTGGTCCTCGGCAATGCGAGGGCCACTCGTCGTACCTCGTCGACAGTCACCATGACGGAAGAGTCTGCCAAAGACCGCCTGGACACGTGACAGAATTTTCGTCTGTACCCTTGCTGATACGTAACGACTCGGGTACATTCAAATTTCATGGACACGGTGTTGCAAGCGTTGGCGGACGGAAGCCGACGTACGGTGCTCGAGATCCTGCGGGACCATCCGGCCACAGCCGGGGAGCTCGCGGATGCGCTTCCGATAGCCCGGCCGGGCGTCTCGCGCCATCTGCGGGTGCTCCGCGAGGCCGGACTGGTCGACGTACGCCGAGAAGCGCAGCGCCGGATCTATAGCCTGCGCCCGGAGCCGCTGGCCGAGGTGGACGCCTGGTTGGGCGACTACCGCGCCCTGTGGCAGAGCCGGCTCGACGCCCTGCACACCGAAATCGCCCGAGGAAAGAGGACCCGCACATGAAGACCATCGGCAGCATGCGAGCCATCGACGAGAAGCGCGGCGCGGTCCGCGTGGAGGACGTCTACGACACCAACATCGACGACCTCTGGGGGGCGTGTACGACGCCCGAGCGGCTCGCTCGCTGGATCGCGGAGCTCTCTGGCGACCTGCGCGTCGGTGGCACGATCCACACCACGTTCACCAGCAGCTGGACCGGGTCCGGACGCATCGAGATCTGTGACCAGCCGCACCACCTGCTGCTGACCATGGACCCCGACACCGACGACGAGGCCGAGATCGAGGCCTGGCTGACTGCGGAGGGCGACCGAACGCGGCTGACCGTCGAGGAGCGCGGGCTGCCGCTCGACAGCATTCACTTCCACGGCTCCGGCTGGCAGGCGCACCTCGAAGACCTCAGCCGCTCTCTGGTGGGGGAGCCGTCCGTGTGGAAGGCGCGCTGGACCGAGCTCACTCCCGTCTACGAGAAGATGCCGATCACCTGACGCCGTACTCGGGCCGAGCCACCCCCCCGGGCACTACGGCTTCACGCGACGTTGCATCGTCACCAGCACCACCGGCGGCCAAACGTGGCACGCTAACCGGCATGGAACGCGTGCTGGGAATCGGTGGATACTTCATGCGGGCTGCGGACCCGGCAGCCCTGAGTGCGTGGTATCGCGATTGCCTGGGCATGGACATCGACGAGAACGGCCTGTGGCAACAAGGAGCCGGGCCGACCGTGTTCGCGACGTTCGAGTCCGAGACCGACTACTTCGGGGACCACGCCCAGCAGAGCATGCTCAACTTCCGGGTTGGCAACCTGGACGGGATGCTCGCCCAGTTGCGCTCCAAGGGGGCGGACGTGGCTGAAGAGACGCAGGACATGGAAGGTATCGGTCGATTCGGCTGGGTCACCGATCCTGAGGGCAACCGGGTCGAGCTGTGGGAGGCCAGCTGACCGCCCTTCAGTGACTACGCAGACGCCGTGACGTTCTCGGGCTTTTCATTCTGCTGAGGGAATGGGGGTTTGCAGTCGTGCGGGAACCGCATCAAGTAGTCCTGATCCTCTGGTTCCATCTCCCAAAACACCGCGGCCTTGCTGATGGTGGTCACCGTCTTACCGGGCCAGTGGCCTGACGCGTCAACGTCGCGGATCATCTCCTCGGCCACTGTCCGCTGTTCCGGGCTGGTGCAGAAGATTTCAGAGCGATAGAGAGACCCAACGACGCTTTCATCAAGGTCCGCTCGGTGCACCTGGAAGAACACCTCCAGTAGTCCTCGGTACGAGAGCCGCTCGGGATCGAAGATGACTTCAACGACTTCGGCATGACCGCCGTCGTCTTCCTCGGTCGGGTTGTCGTTCTTGCCACCCATGAATCCCGTACGCGTGGAGATGACTCCATCGGGGTGGCGCAGCAGTTGCTGCATGATCCAGGCGCAGCCTCCAGCAAGAACCGCAGTCTCGGCGTTGTCGCCCATCGCCATCTCCCTCGATCGCACGCACACCGAGGCTACCGCTGCCCGTCCAGGCTGATCAATCGTCAAGTGCCTAAAGCGTCGTCACTGGTGTCGACCCATCGCGGAGAAGTTGCCCACCCATTCTGAGGAGGGCCCGGATCTTCTGAGGAGGGCCCGGATCAGGTCGCGTCGGTGTCGTAGGGAGCGACTTCGCCCTTCTCCAGGGGCCGATGTCCGGGTCGCTGCGGTGTCTCGTCGTCGAGGTCGTCGAGCAGGTGCTTCTGTACGAGCGAGCGCGGGTTGAGGTCAGCCAGATCGAGGTTGGCGAACTCCGGTCCCAGCTCGTCGGACAGCTGGGTCTTGGCGTTCGTCAACATGCCGCGAGCCGACTTCAGCATCTTGGCGGCCTGCCGTGCGACGTCGGGCAGCTTGTCGGGGCCGAAGACGAAGATGGCCACGAGCGCCAGCACCAGGAACTCCGGGAGACCGACGTCGAACATGACTCAAGCCTGACACATGATGGTCGTCGCTCAGCGGCCTGCGGGAGTGAGGCCGAGTTGCATTCCGGCCAGCCCGCGCCCCTTGGCTGTCAGTACGTCGGCGACGGCCGTCAGGGCGAGTGCCGCGGGAGTCTCTGGCGCGTCGAGGACGATCGGCCGGCCGACGTCGCCACCTTCGCGCATCGGAATGTCGAGCGGGATCTGGCCGAGCACCGGTACGTCGTACCCGAACCGTTCCGTCAGCGTCGCCGCGACGGTCTCGCCGCCGCCGCGTGCCGAAGACCTCGATGCGGTGCTCGGGTCCGCAGTGCGGGCAGACCAGGTAGCTCATGTTCTCGATGACGCCGGACACCCGCTGGTTCATCATCGAGGCCATCGTCCCGGCCCGCTCGGCGACCTCGGAGGCGGCAGCCTGCGGCGTCGTCACCACGATGACTTCGGAGTTCGGCAGGTGCTGGCCGACGGAGATCGCCATGTCACCGGTGCCGGGCGGCAGGTCGAGGAGCAGTACGTCGAGATCGCCCCAGTAGACGTCGGTGAGCATCTGCACGAGCGCGCGGTCGAGCATCGGGCCGCGCCAGGCCACGACCTGGTCGCGACGGGGCTTGAGCATGCCGATGCTGATCACGCTCATGTCGAGCACCGGGACCGGCATGATCATCTCTTCGACCTGAGTGGGGCGCTCGTCGGCGACACCGAGCATGGCGGGGACCGAGTGGCCGTAGATGTCGGCGTCCAAGATCCCGACCTTGCGTCCGGACTTGCGCCATCGCCACCGCCAGGTTGACCGTGACGGACGACTTGCCGACGCCGCCCTTGCCCGACGCCACCGCGATCACCTTGGTGAGCGAGTCGGGGCTGCGCGAACGGGATCTCCTTGGCGGCTTGTCCACCGCGAAGCGTGGTCTGCAGATCGCTGCCGCTGCTCCTCGCTCATCACGTCGAGGGTGACGTGGACCGAGCTCACGCCTGCGACCTTCGACACGGCGGCCGTGACGTCGCGTGTGAGGGTCTCCTTCATCGGGCACCCCGAGACCGTCAGCAGCACGGTCACGTCGACGGCGCCGTCAGCGCCGATCTCGACGTCGCTCGACCATGCCGAGCTCGGTGATGGGGCGGTGGATCTCGGGGTCGTTGACGGTCGCCAGCGCGGCGTTGATCGGCTCCAGCAGCGGCGAGGTCATGCCTCCAGGCTACGTGGAGACCCGGTTTCGTCCACATCCTGGTCTGACGCCGACTGCGCGCGCTCGTCGAGCTCGGCCAGCAGCGCGCGCAGCTCAGACCGGACGAAGTCGCGGGTGGCCACCTCGCCGACCGCCATCCGCAGGGACGCGACCTCGCGAGCCAGGTACTCCATGTCGGCGTGGGCTCGCGCGTTGGCATCGCGGTCCTGCTCCGCGATCGACCCGGTCGCGAGCCTCCTGGCGGTTCTGCGCGAGCAGGATCAGCGGCGCAGCGTACGACGCCTGGGTCGAGAAGATCAGGTTGAGCAGGATGAACGGGTACGGCGTCCCACTCGAGCCCCCAGACGCCGACGACGTTGATCGTGATCCAGACGATGACGAATACCGTCATGTAGAAGAGGAACGTCGCCGTCCCCATGAACCGGGCGAAGCGCTCAGCGAACCGGCCGAACGTCTCCGGGTCGTAGTTGGGTCGCCGGACGAGCGAGCGGCGGGTGTCGCGGGGGACGTCGAGGCGGGGACGTGCGACGCCTCGTACGACGCTCGGAGCTCCCGGCGGTCCTCCTCGCGGCCCTCCTCACGGGCCATCGGTCACCGCCACGGTTGTCTCGTCCCGGCGTTCGCGCCAGTCGTCGGGCAGCAGGTGGTCGATCACGTCGTCGACCGTGACGACGCCCAGCAGATGACCGTGCGTCGTCGATGACCGGGCTCGCGACCAGGTTGTAGTGGGCGAGCAGCCGGGTGACCTCCTCGAGCGGCGCGTCGGCGCGCAGCGGCTCGATGTCGCTTGTCGATGACCCCGGACACCAGGCTCGACGGCGGCTCGCGCAGCAGCCGCTGGAAGTGCGCCGACGCCGAGGAAGCGTCCCGTGGGCGTCTCCAGCGGCGGCCGGCAGACGTAGACCATCGCCGCCAGCGACGGGCTGAGCTCGGCGTCGCGGATCCGGGCCAGCGCCTCCGCGACAGTCGCATCGGGAGGCAGGATGACCGGGTCGGTCGTCATCAGGCCGCCGGCCGTGTGCTCCTCGTAGGTGAGCAGGCGGCGTACGTCCTCGGCCTCGTCGGGCTCCATTAGCGCCAGCAGCGTCTCGGCCGTCTCGGGCGGCAGCTCGGCGATCAGGTCGGCGGCGTCGTCGGGCGACATCTCCTCGAGGATGTCGGCGGCGCGCTCCGACTCGAGCTGCGCCGAGGATCTCGACCTGGTCGTCCTCGGGCAGCTCCTCGAGCACGTCAGCCAGCCGCTCGTCGTCGAGAGCCGCCGCGATCTCACCGCGACGCTTGGGCGACAGGTCGTGGATGACGCTGGCGAGGTCGGCCGGCGCGCATCGTGTCGAGTGCGGCGAGCAGGTGGGTCGCGCCCTGTCCGACCTCGGGCGTCGGCGAGCCCGTTGACCTCGTACCACTCGACGACCTGGGTCTGGCCCTTGCGGCCGAACCGCTTGGCGCCGTGCTGGACCGCGACCCGGGTCAGCAACCAGTCGCGGGTGCGGGACTCCTCCATCGCGATGTCGAAGACGACTCGCTGGAGTGTCCGCTCTCGACGATGCGTGACGGTGCGGTCGAGCAGCTCGCCGAGCACCAGCGTCTCGGTGCTGCGCTGCTCGAACCGCCGCATGTTGACCAGCCCGGTCGTGATCACCTGGCCTGAGTCGACGCTCGTGACGCGGGTCATCGGCACGAAGATCCGGCGTCGTCCCAGCACCTCGACGACGAGGCCCAGCACGCGCGGAGGGCGGTTGTCGGTGCGCACCGCGGCCACGACGTCGCGGACCTTGCCCACCTGGTCCCCGTTGGGGTCGTAGACGAGCAGGCCGGCGAGTCGGGCGATGAAGACTCGGGTCGGGGCCACACTCACGCCGGAAGGCTACCGGTGAAGACGCCTGTCTAGGCTGCACGCCATGCCCACCGTAAACAGGCCATTCACCGAGACCGCTTGCGCTACGACGTGGTCGACGTGTTCACCGTCCGCGCCTTCGCCGGCAACCCGCTGGCCGTTGTGTACGGCGCGGACGAGCCTCTCGACAGAGCAGCTGCGGCGCCATCGCCATGGAGTTCAACCTCTCGGAGACGACGTTCCCAGTGCGGCCTACTGACGACGATCGCGCCGCCGGGGCCGACTACCGCGTGCGCATCTTCACCCGCCGGAGGGGAGATCCCGTTCGCCGGGCATCCGACGCTCGGCACGGCCTGGGTCCTGCGCCAGGCCGGATTGCTCGAGCCGGGTGAGCGGGTGCAGGCCTGCGGCGCGGGCCTGATCGGCGTCCACCTCCCAGCCGACGAGCAGCGGTCCGGTTGAGCTGAGCGCCAAGCCCGCGCGACCATGCTCGTGCCCTGACGGGCGATGAAGCGGCCGATCTCAGGTCGCTCGTGGGCCTCGAGACGAGCGATGTGGTCGGCCCCGCCTATGCCGCCGGCTGCGGTCTCACCTGGCTCTACCTGCAGGTCACACCGGACGCGGTCTCGCGTTCGCGGCCGAGCCCACGCAAGGTGAGTGAGACGTCGATCGATCTGACTGAGTTCTTGGATCCGTTGCGACGGGGTCGACGTGTTCTCGGTCGAGCCCGACGCGCAAGAAGCCGGCCTGAGTGTGCGGTCGCGGGTCTTCGTCCCGGGTTATCGGCATCCCCGAAGACCCAGCGACCGGGTCGGCGGCAGCCGGGTCTCGGGCTGGTGCTCGTGGCGGCCGGCCTGGCTGTCGGGAGAAGGCGAGACGCCGTACCGGATCTCCCAGGGGTGGAGATGGGCGGCCGTCCCTCGCTGGTAGAGGGTCGCGTCGAGGCCGAAGGTGGAGTCGCGACGCTGTGCACGTCGCCGGTCAAGTGGTCTCGGTGGCGTCGGGCACGATCGCCATCCCCAAGTGGGTTAGGAAAGGGGGCGGCCGCTGTGGCCGCGCGTGCAGGATCCACGGTGGCTTCGGCCCTGCGGTCGTGGCCGGGCTCGGGACCGGTGCGGCTCTGTGACTCACGTCGGAGTAGCTGCCGGGCTCCTCGGTGATCATTCCGGTCAGTTCGAGCCGGTAGAGCACGAAGTGGTCATCCGCCCAGCGCTCCGGCGCATGTTCAGGGTCGCGCAGGTTGAGCCTCGACGCTGCCAACGCGCTCGTGGCAGATTCCCAGTCAGCATCCTGGAGGCGTAGCCGGCTAGCGCGTGCCGTCAATGTGAGCAGTCGATGCCAAGTGTCTTTGCTGCGTACGACGACTAACACCTCATCGCCGTCAGCAAGTCGGGGGTCAGGCTGCTCGCCGGGTCCGGTCAGGATGTAGGCGACGCCGTCGACCCAGACATGCCAGAACGCGTGGCCACGAGGAGCACTCGGCGTCGTGAGCCAGATCAACCCGGCCTTCTTCAACGCCTCGTCGACCAGTGCACGCGTCTCGATCGACGGCTCAGGGACAGGCTCCTCGACGAGTTCGTCGGACTCCAGCGGCTCGGTCAGCCGCTGCCGTCTCCATCACGGCTTCGAGGAAGGGTTTGTCGTCCGCTGATTCACCCACGTGTCGAAGCGTGCCACAACCGGCGCTTAGATGGCAGCGTGAGCCAGGCTCGACGACCCCCACAACACCGACGGCGGCGTTGTCGACGAACACGATCGTCTTGCTCGCGATCGGCGTGGTCGGGGTCTCGATGTCCGGCCCGCTGATGGCGGCAGCCACAGCCGTGCCTGCACTGGCGATGTCGCTGTGGCGCACCGGCCTCGGAGCGCTGGCGATCGCTCCGATCGCGTTGACCGGTGGCCGTGCGCAGTTGTTTTCGATGAGTGCTCGCGAGCTGCAGCTCAGTTGCTTCGCAGGCGTGATGCTGGCCGCTCACTTCGCCACGTGGACGACGTCCCTGCATCTCACCTCGGTCGCCTCCGCCACGGCGCTCGTCAGTCTGCAGGTCGCGTGGGTAGTGGTGCTCACGCGGCTCACGGGTGCGAGCGTCGCATCGCGGCGTCTGGCTCGGACTCGGCCTTGCGCTGGTGGGCGTCCTCGTCGTCTCCGGTGTCGACTTCTCCGTCTCGGCCGAGGCGCTCGGCGGCGACCTGTTGGCCCTGCTCGGTGGCTTCTTCGCAGCGGTCTACACGATGGTCGGAGGGCGGGTGCGCGAAGACGTGAGCACAGCGTCGTACACCTTCGTCTGCTATGCGACCAGCGCGCTGGTGCTGCTCGTCGCCTGCATTGCCGCGCGTCGCAGATGATCGGCTTCGACGCGAAGAGCTGGACGTTGATCGTGTCGGTCACCCTTGCCGCGCAGCTTCTCGGTCACTCGGTCTTCAACCACCTGCTCGCGACCATCAGTCCCGACAGTGGTGTCGATGACGTTGTTGCTCGAGGTACCCGGCGCAGCGCTGCTTGCAGCGGTCTTCCTCGGCCAGGCGCCGCCGGTTGCCGTGTACGCCGGACTGGTCTTGATCTGCGCTGGCCTCGCGATCGTCGTACGTGCTCGCGCGGGCAGCGCGATCCCGCGGGAAGCCCCCCTCGACTGACCCACGAAAAGCCACGTGTCACTTGACCGACCCGCCGGGTCTAGGCTCATCGGAGTCCAGTGGCCGGCACTGCACCAAGGAGTATGAATGCCTGAGGGTCTGCGATCGCGTCGTTCGTGTCTTGCCGTGCCTGGCTCCAACCCACGCTTTCTCGAGAAGGCCAAGGGGCTGGACGCCGACCAGGTCTTCCTCGACCTCGAAGACTCTGTCGCACCGCTGGCCAAGCCCGACGCCCGCGGAACCATCGTCGAGGCGCTGAACTCCGGCGGCTGGGGCGAGAAGGTGCGCGTGGTCCGGGTCAACGACTGGACCACCGAATGGACCTACCGCGACGTGATCGAAGTGGTCGAAGGCGCTGGTGCCAACCTCGACTGCATCATGCTGCCGAAGGTGCAGTCGCCTGAGCAGGTGGTTGCGCTCGATTTCCTGCTCACGCAGATCGAGAAGGTCGTCGGCCTTGATGTCGGCCGGATCGGGATCGAGACGCAGATCGAGGACGCGATGGGTCTCATCAACGTCGATGCCATCGCCACCGCAAGCCCCCGAGTCGAGACGATCATCTTCGGACCTGCCGACTTCATGGCATCGATCAACATGAAGTCGCTTGTCGTCGGAGAGCAGCCGCCGGGGTACGACGTCGGCGATGCCTACCACTACATCCTGATGCGGATCCTGATGGCGGCTCGTGCTCACGACAAGCAAGCCATCGACGGGCCCTACCTCCAGATTCGCGACGTCGAAGGGTTCGAGCGCGTCGCCGGCCGCAGTGCAGCGCTCGGCTTCGACGGCAAGTGGGTGCTCCACCCTGACCAGATCGCAGCGGCGAACGAGGTCTATTCACCATTGCAGAGCGACTACGACCACGCCGAGAACATTCTCGACGCCTACGAGCACTACACGTCCGAGCGTGGTGGCGCGACGGGGGCGGTGATGCTCGGCGACGAGATGATCGACGAGGCGTCACGCAAGATGGCGCTGGTCATCTCGGCCAAGGGCCGTGCTGCCGGCATGTCGCGCACCGACGTGTGGAAGCCCGCCGACGAATAAAACCGCCGAGTTGGGGTCTCGACAATCTCGACCGCCGCAACCCCGTTGATTGAGCCTGTCGAAATCACCGAGGGGTCTCGACAAGCTCGACCGCCGCAACCCCGTTGATTGAGTCTGTCGAAATCACCGAGGGGTCTGCCTGCTGTGACTCGTCTCATGGCGCAATTACCCACTGGCTTGGATACTCACGGGTACGTGGCTGTCGTCGCGTGTCCGAGTGTGGGAAGGCATCAACCATGGGTCGCCTCTGCGAAACCGAAGGTCTGACTGACGTCCAGGTCGAGATCCTCAAGACCATCAGGGACTTCGTCAACAACGAGATCTTGCCGGTCGCGACCGAGTTGGAGCACAAGGACGAGTACCCCACCAAGATCGTCGAGGGCATGAAGGAGCTTGGTCTCTTCGGTCTCACGATCCCCGAGGAGTACGGCGGTCTGGGCGAGTCACTGCTGACCTACGCCCTCGTGGTGGAAGAGATCGCACGGGGCTGGATGAGCGTCTCGGGCATCGTCAACACCCATTTCATCGTCGCCTACATGCTCATGCAGCACGGCACCGATGAGCAGAAGCAGTACTACCTGCCGAAGATGGCAACCGGGGAGATTCGCGGCGCGTTCTCGATGTCGGAGCCGAACTGCGGTTCGGACGTCGCGGCGATCACCACGAAGGCCACCAAGAAGGCCAGCGACGACTCTAGCGACACCTACGTGATCAACGGCCAGAAGATGTGGCTCACCAACGGTGGCACGTCCAACCTGATCGCCGTACTCGTCAAGACCGACACCGGTGCTGACTCGGTCTACAAGAACATGACGACCTTTCTCGTCGAGAAGCCGGAAGGGTTCGGCGAGGTCATGCCCGGGCTGACGATCCCCGGCAAGATCGAGAAGATGGGCTACAAGGGGGTCGACTCCACCGAGCTGATCCTCGAGGGATTCGAGATCGCCGCCGACCAGGTGCTCGGTGGCGAGGTGGGCCAGGGCTTCTACCAGATGATGGACGGCGTCGAGGTCGGCCGCGTCAACGTGGCCGCGCGAGGCTGTGGTGTCGCTTGGAGGGCTTTCGAACTCGGGATCGCCTACTCCCAGCAGCGCGAGACGTTCGGCAAGAAGATCGCCGAACACCAGGCCGTGTTGTTCAGACTCGCCGAGATGGGCACCAAGGTCGAGGCCGCTCACCAACTGATGGTCAGGGCGGCACGCAAGAAGGACTCCGGCGAGCGCAACGACCTCGAGGCCGGGATGGCGAAGTATCTCGCCGCGGAGTATTGCTCACAGGTCGTGGAGGACTCGTTCCGCATCCACGGTGGCTATGGGTTCTCCAAGGAGTACGAGATCGAGCGCCTCTACCGCGAGGCTCCCATGCTCCTCATCGGCGAGGGCACCGCCGACATCCAGCGGATGATCATCGGACGACGCCTGCTCGAGGACTACAAGCTCTCCTGACCACGGAACGACGCGTGGCACGATAGAGGGACACCCATCCGGCCCCGGTGCCGGTCACTGATCCAGGAGAATCTGCCATGCCGCTGCCACTGCACGAGGTGCCGCGAGGCGTTCCGATCGGCACGTATCCGACGTATGCCAAGGCGCAGGAAGCAGTCGACTACCTGTCTGACAACGAGTTCCCGGTCGAGAACGTCGCGATCATCGGCACCGACCTCCGACTCGTCGAACAAGTCACGGGCCGGTTGACTCGCGGCCGCGTGATCAAAGCCGCTGCCGTCACGGGTGCACTCTGGGGTCTCTTCATGGGGAGCCTGGTCGTGCTGTTCGGCGGCGACGACGTGTCCATCCTCGTCCTAGTCGTGACGGGGATCATCGGCGCCGCCTTCGGCGCGCTGTCAGGGATGCTCGCGTACAACGCGACGGGTGGTAAACGTGACTTCACGTCCAGCAGCGGAGTTGTCGCCACGTCGTACGAGCTCATCTGTGCTGCCAAGGTGTCCGAGGACGCCCGAAACCTGCTCGGGAGGCTTGCGCTCCGCGACGGGTGACACAATCCTCGACAGAGTTGTCAGAAGTAGGTAGGGCTATAGCGCGATGTACTTCTGACAAGTCGGTTAGGTCGTCCAGGTCCAGCTGGCGATGATCTCGTCGAGAGTCGCCTCTGCCTCGTCGGCACGTGAGGTCTCGAACGTCATCGTGGTGGCGTAGAGCTGGTCGTCGTGAACCGCGAGGTATTGAATCAACGTCACTTCGGAGTCTCCGACCGTCGCTTTCGAGGTTTGACCGAGCGAGCTGGTGCCGTCGAGGTCCGGCCCGTCGACCGGAGTCACTTCGTTGTGGGTGATGCTCTTGAGCTGTGCGGCCGACTGGGCCGCCAGCTGCTTATCGGTGAGACCGGAAGGGACCGGACTGGGCTGAACCGTGTTGAAGTTGGTCCTGAATTCGCTAGCGCCAGACTCGGCCATGGCAATGTCGACTTGAGGGCTCTGCTGCTTGGCGATGTCTGTCGCGTCTTGCCACCCTGAGGGCATCGACACGATGAAGCCGATCCCGCTCATGGAGCCACCGGTGTCGTCCGACGTGGGCGCCTCTGTCGGAGTGGTCGCGCTGGTGGCCGACTCTGTAGGGCTCAACGTCTCCGAGCCCGAGGTCGTCTCCGACTCGTCCTTCGTGTCGGAGGCGGAGCTGCAGCCCACCAACGCGGTGAGGGTGACGGCGGCGGTCAACGCCAGGCGGAGGGTGCGCATCGCCTCACGATAGTGGCCCCTGGGTCTACGCGCCGGGTGTTGATGCTTTCCCGGAGGGCAGCAGGTGTGACTAGGGCGGTGGTGCGCTGCGCACGTGGCTTTGCCACGATGGACCAGCCCATCGGAGCGCCAGAAGGAGTCAGCAATGCAGTTTGGTCGCAGCTACGAGGAGTTCGAGGTCGGCGCGACGTACAAGCACTGGCCTGGCAAGACCGTGACGGAGTACGACGACCACCTGTTCTGTCTGCTGACGATGAACCACCACCCGCTTCACCTCGACGCCAATTACGCGGAGAACACGACGCAGTTCGCGAAGAACGTGGTGGTCGGCAACTACATCTACTCCCTCCTGTTAGGCATGAGCGTCCCCGACGTCTCTGGCAAGGCGATCGCCAACCTCGAGGTCGAGTCGCTTCGCCACGTCGCGCCGACGTTCCACGGCGACACGATCTACGGCGAGACGACAGTCCTCGACAAGGTGGAGAGCAAGTCGAAGGACGACCGCGGCATCGTGCACGTCGAGACGATCGGCTACAACCAGCGCGGCACGATCGTGTGCACCTTCCGGCGCAAGGTGATGGTCCCGAAGAACAACTACCTCGAGGCTCGTGGCGGCGAACAGCCGGGCCGGCCCATCCCTGAATCGCACGAAACGACGTAATACTGGGGACGCGATGATCCAGCGAACCGTGGCTGTTGTCCCGCCGCCTAAGCGTGGCGTGAACCGCTACGCGCGCTGGGTGGCTCGGGCCTGCAGCCCAGGCGATCGCGTCCTCAACATCGGTGCTGGATCGGGGCTCTCGGGGGCGCTGAAACCCGTTCTCCGGCAACGGCCCTACCTCGTCGGAATTGACCCGCACCTCTCGATCCACGCCAACGCGACGTTGGATGAGCGTCACCAGCAATCCTTGGAGCAGTTTGCGGCAACCGACCCGAAGCCATTCGACGTCGCCTTGTCTGTCTACGTTCTCGAACACGTCGAGGAGCCGGAGGCGTTCGTAAGCGCGGCGGCCCGCGTGTTGAGGCCGGGCGGATCGTTGTTCGGATTGACGTTGAACATGTACCAGTACTTCGGCTTCGCCACCTGGGCGGCGACGCGAGTCGGGTTGTCCGAGTGGTTGCTGCGCCGGGTCAAGGAGGAGGAGTTGGTCCGTCAGTACCACTTCACGACGCAGTACCGGCTGAACTCGATCAGCTGCATCACCCGCCACCTCGCCGCGGCCGGCTTCGCATCGGTCGAGTTCCGTTGCTTTGACGAGACCGCTCGCTACGCCTGGTACCTGCCGCTCCGCACTCGTGGCTTCGCAACGGCGTACACCAAGATGGCGTACGCGATCGGCAGCCCGTGGATCATGGGCCATCTGTCGTTCCGCGCCACCCGCAGCGAAGACGGCTAGGCTCCCCGCGTGTCCGTCGAAGAACCCGAGCCCGAGGTCTGGCTGATCCGTCATGGCGAGACCGAGTGGAGCAAGTCGGGACGGCATACGGGCACCACAGACCTGGCGATGACACCAAACGGCGAAGAGGCGGCTCGGTTGTTGCGGCCGCTGCTGTCACGTACGACGTTCGGGCTGGTGCTGTGCAGCCCTCGACGCCGAGCCCGAGACACCGCCGAGCTCGCGGGGGTTATCGACCTGCACATTGAAGAAGACCTCGTCGAGTGGGACTACGGCGACTACGAAGGCCGCACACGGGTCGACATCCATGAGGAACGGCCCGGTTGGTCGATCTGGACTGACGGGGCTCCGAACGGCGAGACCCCGGAGCAGGTCAGTGACCGGGTGGATCGCGTGATTGCCAAGTCTCGCGCGGTGAACGGCCGAGTTCTGTTGTTCGCCCATGGGCATGTCCTGCGCAGCCTGGCTGCACGTTGGATCGAGCAACCCATCACAGTTGGCGCACACCTTCCCCTTGATACCGCGAAGCTAAGCGTCTTGAGCTATGACCGGGGGACCCCGACTCTCGATCGTTGGAACGCCGAGATCAACCGCTCCTGATCGTCGTACCGCTCCTACGCTGGAGAGATGCTGGTGCTGATCATCGACGGCGCGAACGTCGTGGGCAGTCGTCCCGACGGCTGGTGGAATGACCGGGCAGGTGCGGCCCGCCGACTGCATGAACAACTGTCGAGTGCCGACTTGGCTGCAGACGAGGTCGTCCTGGTTCTCGAGGGCGCCGCAAAGCGTGGTCATCTGGCCGATCAGGAGGGGCGCGTGCGTACGGTTAACGCTCAAGGTTCAGGGGACGACGAAATCGTCGAGCAGGTGAAGAAGCAGGTTGGTATCGCCGATGGGCGTGATGTGGTCGTGGTGACCGCCGACCGGCTGTTGCGGGACCGCGTCGAGGCGGCTGGCGCCCGCACCAAAGGCCCGGCGTGGCTGCTCGACCAGGTGTGAGCGAGAGTCGCCCCGCTACGCCTGAAGTCGGCGGTTGGTGACACGCCGACTCGATGTCGGTACGGCGCCAGCTGATCCGACTCGGCGGTTGAGGGCGGCCGCTGCCCAGATGGAGAAAGCAAGGGCCGCGAGCAGGTACGCGTTGCCAACGAGGTGCTCGAGCGGGCTCCACCCGTACTCGCGATTCTGACTGTATGGCGGCCACAACACGGGGCGAGCCACGAACACCGCGGTCCACGCGGCGGCCGCCCACCGGCTCCGTTCCCACAACACCAGGCCGATCGGGACCGCCCACACCCAGTGGTGCGACCACGAGACCGGCGAGGCGAGCAGCATGGACACTGCGCCCAGACAGGTCCCCAGCACCCGGTCGCCGCGGCGCCACCAGCCCGCGCCGACGACCAGGACCGCGAATGCGAGCGGCCCGGCGATCGCGAGCCACAGCAGGGTCGACGGCGGACCGTCGAGCAGCCGGGTGAGCGCGCCGTAGATCGACTGGTTATGCGCCAGCGCTGGCGGGCCGACCCGGTCTGCGTCGAGAAGGCCGTCAGTCCAGTAGGACCTCGACGCGCTGGGCATGGCCACGAACCCCAGCGCGACGGTGCCCGCGAAGGCGAGCAGCGCCCGTCCTGCAGCCGTACGACGTCCGACCATCACCAGCAGCACGACGAACACGAGAGGAGTCAGCTTCACGCCAGCTGCGATGCCGACCAGCACGCCGGACCAGCGCCGTTCGGGCCACAGCAGGTCGACCAGCAGCGCCAACATCACGAAGAGGTTGACCTGTCCGAACGTGAGGTTCTGCCACACCGGCTCCAGGGCGAGCGCGCCGCCGGTCACGAGCGCGACCAGCCACCCGGGCGCGGGCTGGTTGAGCGCGCGGCGTACCAGCACGACGGCCGCCGCGAGCGCGCCCACCGACGCCCCGGTCCACAGCGCGGCTGCGAGCGACGCCGGCAGTGGCGCCAGGGGCACCATCAAGACTGCCGCGAATGGGGGATAGGTGAACGGCAGCCCGCTGACAGGGTCGCCCTCGAGGCGGGACAGACCGTCGAGCACTGCCTGTCCCGCGTACTGGTAGACCAAGAGATCCTTGAAGTCGCCGCGGACTGCAGCCGCGACGCCCGCGGCGACGACCAGGACCAAGACCGGGGCAGGCCCCCTCAGGAGGCGCGAGAAGCTCACCCGACCACGCGTCCGCGGGAAGAAGCGATCCGATGAATCCGGTCGCGCGACCTTCGGGTCAGGAGCAGTAGCGACATGCGGGCCCGCACGCTGGCATCGTACGCACGAGGCAACGACGAGACCCCTGAGGGATTTCGACAGGCTCAATCAGCGAGCGTTTCGGCGGTCGAGCCTGTCGAGACCCCTCGGTGATTTCGACAGGCTCAATCAGCGAGGGCTCGGCTCAATCAGCGAGCCAATCGAGCGTGCATGACCAATGATCGCCAAGGAGTGAAGGTATGAACGACAGCTGTCCCCAGGTTCTCCTGCTCAACGGCGGGTCCAGCTCAGGGAAGTCCACACTGGCGCGGAGCCTGCAAGATGTGCTCGACGGGTACTGGCTGCGGCTCGGAGTCGACGCGCTGATCGATGCCGCACCCCGCAAGCTTCTCGGTGCCGAGGGCCTCGACCTGGCCGACGACGGGAGCGTGGGTGTGGGGACGGACTTCGTCGAAGTGGAGAGTCAGTGGATGGCCGGCGTTGCCGCGATGGCGGCAGCCGGTGCCCACATCTTGGTTGAGGACAACTTCGTGAGCGGCCCGACAGCGCAGCAGCGCTGGAACGAAGCATTGCGCGGCCTCGCAGTCGGCTGGGTTGGCGTCCGCTGTGAGCCCGACATCGTGGCCGCTCGCGAGGCAGCTCGGGGAGACCGGATCGCCGGTATGGCGGCGAGGCAGGCGGAGTCCGTACACCGCGGGATCACGTACGACCTGGTGGTCGACACCGGAGTCAACGAACCCGATGACCTGGCCCAAGTCGTTCGCGCACACTTCTGTGATGCCGGCTAAGTGCACATACCGCGCAGCGGCGGTGGACGACCTGCGACTGGGGCGTCGTACCAGTGCTGATCGGCGGCGGCCTGCGATTACCAGATGGCCCACGCCTCAAGGGTTTCGGTGAGTCCGGGCGACGTGGGCAGCGCCTCGAACTCCTCGCGCGTGACCCAGCGCGCGTCGTCAGCGTCATCGCCAGCCACGAGCTCCGTCAGCTCACCAGCGATCGTGGCCTCGAAGTCGGTCACGTCGTACACCGCTCCATCGCCTGCGGGAAGATCAGCCCTTCCGACGATGCGCCCGAGTACGACGTCGAGCCCGATCTCCTCTCGGGCCTCTCGGCGAGCGGCCACTTCCAGCGACTCACCGGGCTCGACACGTCCGCCCGGGATAGACCACAAACCGCGACCGGGGTCATGACCACGTTGGACGACGACGATCCGGCCGTCGTCGTCGCGGATCAGCACGCCCACACACGGAACCCTCACGAACCCGACGTTAACCGCCGCCTCGTTGATGGGACAGGCCGAGGAGAGCCTGCCAACCTTGACCGCAGGGTGTGCTGCCCACCACGGTTGGTGCATGAAGGCCCGGCTTACCGTGGTGGATCCCTTCGCCGCGGTGATCGGCGGGGAGATCAACTCGTTGCCGGTGCCCTTGTGGACCCCCTGGCCGGTGCCGATGGGCTGGACGTTTGGAGGCCACGCCCATACGGGTCGTGGTGACACGTCGGGACACGACGCCAAGGCGACCGCAGCGAGCTGGAGCGGTACGGACCCTTTCGGGGATCCGGTGGAGCTCATTCTCGTCTGCGAAGAGGCGGGCTCCGGAGTCGGCAGTCACTTCGGTGGCCTGTCGCTCAGCTACCCGAGCAAAGGTGTCGGCGAAGGGCCGCCGCACGCGAAGTTCCAGGTCGATGGTCGTCCGATGCCGCTCTGGGGGGTTGAGGCGCCCGAAGACCGCTCGGTCTTCGTCGGCGAGGCCGCGGGTCGTTGGCTGTGGGTGATCGTGCACCCGGCCGAGTCGAGCGCGATCGTCGTACAACCCATGCAGCTCGTTGATGCTCGGCAGCTCGGCGCTGAGTTGTCTGTGTTGCCCGTAGGCGAACTCTCGCCGCGGCTCATCCTCGACTGACCACCTTTCGTGGACGACCACAGTCCTTGGCGCGGCGCGCTGCCAGCCCCTCGGTAGCCTGCTTTGGTGACCACGACGCCCGATCCCGACACGGATCCGCGACGCTGGATCGCTTTGGCGGTGTGCTGCAGCGCCCTCTTCATGACCCTGCTCGACGTGAGTATCACCAACGTCGCGCTGCCCGCGATCGGTGAGTCGACGGGGGCCGGACCGGCGACGCTGCAGTGGATCGTTAGCGGCTACACGCTGTCGTTCGGACTCGTCCCCGTGCTCGCCGGGAGGCTGGGCGACGACCACGGGCGACGGCGGCTGTTCCTGATCGGGGTGACCGGGTTCGTCGTCACCAGTGCGTTGTCTGGTCTCGCGCCAGGAGCTGGTGTGCTCGTCGCCGCACGAGTCCTGCAGGGACTGTCAGGTGGTCTCATCAACCCGCAGGTCTCGGGCTTGGTGCAGCAGATGTTCCGCGGCGGCGAACGGGGCAGGGCGTTTGGCGTGATTGGAGCGGTCGTCGGAGTGGGTACGGCGTTGGGGCCGCTCGTCGGTGGTGCGCTGATCGCGCTCGGAGGTCCCGACCTCGGATGGCGCCTCGTCTTCTTCGTCAATGTGCCGATCGGACTGGTCGTTATCGCGCTCGCCCGACGCTGGCTGCCCGGCCATCCCGAGACTGCGGGGGCTTCGTCGTCGAGGCGTCACCGCCTGGACATTGCTGGTGCCGTGATGCTGGGACTCGCGACGTTCTGTGTGCTGTTCGCGGCCGTTGAGTACGACGTCGTGCACGACCTCTCGCTGGCCTGGCTTGCCGTGCCAGCGGTGGTCCTGCTGGTCACGTTCTTCCGTCGGGAGGCGCGGCTCACCCGCGAGCGGTCTGACCCGCTCATCGACCTGCGCCTGTTCCGTCAGCCGTCGTACACGGTCGGCGTGCTCCTGGCGTTGGTGTTCTTCTGCGGGATGACCGGGTTGCCGCTCGTCTTGGCGCTGTACTACCAGCAGGGCCTGGGCTACACCGCGCTCCAGTCCGGACTTGGGGTGACCGCGTTCGCGCTCGGAACGGCCGTGGCGGCACCACTGGCCGGGCGCGTGGTCACGCGCATCGGTCGTCCCCTCGTTGTCGGTGCCTGTATGACGTTCGGGCTGGGGGCGCTGTCGCTGGACCTGGTCGCGCGTCAGGAACCCGGAACGCATGGCAGCGCTGGCCTTTGCCGTGCCGTTGTTCATTACCGGTCTCGGGTCGGGTGCCGTCATCACCCCCAACCAGACTTTGACGCTGGCGGACGTCGATCCCGTGACGGGCAGCACGGCCGGCGGTGTTCTCCAGACCGCGCAGCGGATCGGATCGTCGATCGGTCAGGCGGTGATCGGGGCAGCGTTCTTCGCCGCGCTGCCCGCGGGAGTGGCCGAGCTCAGCGGCTCGGCGCGAAGCGACGCGTACGGCCACGCACTCGGGCAGGCCGTGCTGGTCACGTTGATCTTCGTCCTGGCTGCGGTGGCGTTGGGATTCTCTGACCTTTTTGCCAGCCGGCGGCGGTCTGTTCGTCAGGGCGACGTACCTCCGGAGCTGGCCAACTCTCGCGACGACAGCACCCCACCACCCACGCCATAGAGTGTGGCTGGTGCAGATCGACCTCCACACCCATTCGCGCGCGTCTGACGGGACTCAACCCCCGGCAGAGGTGATGGCGCTTGCGGCTGAGGCGGGCCTCGACGTCATCGGGCTGACCGACCATGACACCGCGGCCGGCTGGGACGAGGCTGCCGAGGCGGCGCTAACCATCGGCATCACGATGGTTCCCGGCATGGAGATCTCGACCAAGCTCGACGGTGCCGGCGTACATCTGCTGGCATACCTGCCCGATCCTTCCTACCCGCCGCTCGCCGACGAGCTGGCGAAGATCCTGGAGGGGCGGACTGGTCGGTTGACCGCGATGCTGAGCCAGCTTCAGCAGGCGGGCCTCGACGTCACCGAGCACGAGGTGCTCCAGCAGGTGGGCGAGGGAGCTGCGATCGGGAGGCCTCACATCGCCGACGTGCTGGTGGCCAAGGGCATCGTCGCGGACCGTTCGGAGGCTTTCGCCAACTGGCTGAGCTGGGGCCGGCCGGGGTACGTCGTCCGATACGCCACACCGACGCGCGACATGGTCGAGATCGTCACTGCCGCAGGAGGCGCCGCTGTGATCGCCCACCCCTGGGGGCGTGGGAGCCGTCTGGTCCTCGACCAGGAGACGCTGGCCGACCTGGTGTCTGCCGGCCTGGTCGGTTTGGAGGTCGATCACCAGGACCACTCCGCCGACGACCGGGCTGCACTCCGCCAGCACGCTGATGACCTCGGGCTGGTGCGTACCGGCTCGAGTGACTTCCACGGAGCGGGCAAGGTCGACCACGAGCTCGGCGTGAACGTCACCGCGCCGGATCAGTACGCGGAACTGCTCGCCCGGGCAGCGGCCAACGCTCGCGCGTCAACCCGTGACGTGCCGGCCGTGACCAACCCGCGAGCACGCCCGTGACCGACTCTCAGCTCGGCTTCGAGGGTATGCCGAAGCGGCTGTTGCAGGCGGCGCCGTCGCGGTTGATGACCTATCTCGACTGCCCACGGCGTTACCGCTTCAACTACCTCGATCGCCCGACACCACAGAAGGGTCCGCCGTGGGCCCACAACTCGCTCGGGGCCGCCGTACACACGTCACTGGCGAACTGGTGGAAGCTGCCGATCCAACAGCGCACGGTCGCCCGCGTCGGGGACCTGCTCGATGAGGCCTGGCTACGTGATGGGTTTCGCGACGAACCACAGCTCGAAGCCACTCGGCTCCGGGCACGGGCGATGGTCGAGGCGTACGTCGCCGACATCGACCCTGCAGACGAGCCGATCGGCGTAGAGAGGACCGTCGCGCTCAAGACTGACCATGCGGCCCTCTTCGGACGCGTGGACCGGATCGACGAGCGAGGGAGTGAGGGTCTTGTCGTCGTCGACTACAAGACCGGCCGGCACCTGCTCACGGTCGACGATGCGCGGACGTCGCTGGCCATGGCGATCTATGCAGCGGGCGCAGAGCGTACCCTTCATCGCCGATGCCGCCGCGTCGAGCTGCACCACCTCCCTACGGGTGAGGTGCTCAGCTGGGAACACACCGACGAGGCGCTCACCCGTCACATCGGTCGCGCGGATTCGATCGCTGCTGAGATCGCCGAGCGTGACGTGAGATTTCGCGCCGGCGTGAGTGAAGCCGAAGCGGATGCGATGTATCCGACGAACGTGAGTGCGTTGTGCGGTTGGTGTGACTACAACCGAGTCTGCCCCGCCGGATCGGCTGCCGTGTCGCCCCGCGAACCGTGGGCCGGCCTCGACGACTAACTCACCGCTTGCGTCCTGCACCCGGGTCGCGATGGTGGCCGAGGTGCAGGACGTAGGGATGGTCAGCCGAGCCAGCCGCGGACCAGGGCGTCGCGGGTCTTCGACGGCTGCTCGGCGGCCGGGGAGTGTGCCGCCTCCGGAATCACGACAACGCTGGTGTCCAGCGCTTCAGCGAGCCGGTCCTGGACGTCGTGGGGCCAGGCCGGGTCGTCCTCGCCGCGCAGCACCACGACAGGCAGATCGAGGGCGGCCAGATCGCTGGTGCGGTCGGGCGCGTTGGCGATGTGACGTGACATCGCGGCGAGTGACTCCGGTGAGTTGGCCATGAAGCGTCGGTGCATGAGGTCCTCGACCTCCGGGGTTCCCTGGTCGCCCCTTTCCTCGTCGGCTCGCGACCTCGCCAGCCAGAGAGCCTCGAGTCCCTCGCTTTCGATCAGGTCGGCCTCTTCGATCGCCTGCTTGGCTCTGGGGCCGTGGTTCGCGCCCGGGCCGCTGCACATCAAGGTCAGGCTGGCCCACCGGTTGGGGTGCTCGATCGCTGCAGCCGCAGCAACGAGCCCTCCGAGCGAGTGGCCGACGACGTGGACCCGTTCATCGCCGCCGAAGAGCGCCGCGGCCACGGCGACAAGGTCGGTTGCTAGGCCATCCAACGAGAAGTCGTCATCAGGCTCCGCCTGGGATTCGAACTGGCCGCGCTGATCGTACGTCGCGACGTTCCAGCCAGATTCGGCGAGCAATGGCAGCAGGAGCGCGAAATCCTCCTTCGAGCCAGTGAAGCCTGGTACGAAGATCACGTTGCCGCGCGGAAGGGACGTGTCGTGCGGTGAGCACAACCAGGTCGCGAAGGTGCCTCGGTCGGTTGAGGTGTCGGCACGTCGTACGGACTCATGCACGTCTGTCGGCGCGCTCATCGGCCGCGCCTGGCGACCTTCTCGACCAGCCCTCGCGGCAGCACCTTGGTGACAGCGACGACCACCTTGTAGCGCTTGCTCGGCACAGAGATCGCCTTACCCGCACGAAGATCGGCGAGCGCCTCAGCCACGAGCGCATCGGCTTGCAACCACATAAACCCGGGGATTCCGTCGAGGTTGGCCGACATCCGCTGATGGAACTCGGTCCGGACGAATCCCGCGCACAAGGCCGTCACCCTGACGCCCTGAGACTTGTAGCGCACGTTCGCCCATGCGCTGAAGTTCGTCACCCAAGCCTTGTGGGCCGCGTAGGTGCCACGGGGGAGAAAACTGGCGACGCTGGAGACGTTGATGATGTCACCGTGGCCGCGTTGCAACATCGGCCGCAGAGCCGCGTGGGTCAACCGCATGACTGCCCGCACGAGCACGTCGAAGCTGGCCTGCTCATCCTCGATGTCGTTGGCGTCGAACGGCTTCTTCATGCCAAACCCGGCGTTGTTGACGAGTACGTCGACCGGGTGGTCCTGCAGCCAGGCCTCCACCTTCTTGGTCTGATCGAGGTCGGAGAGGTCGGCCGCGATTACCTCGCATGCGACCTGGTAGGCGTTGCTCAGATCGTTGGCGACCTGCTTCAGCCGGATCTCGTCTCGGGAGACCAGCGCCAGGTCATGGCCTTCGGCGGCGAGTGCATGTGCAAAGGCATGGCCGATGCCGGAAGTGGGTCCGGTGATCAGAGCTAGGGGCACCGCGCCAGCATTCACAGGTCTGGCTGCCATTTCAAGCTGGCGCGATCGGCACACGCGTTCGGGCGGGTGGCTAGGCTTGTGCGAGTGCGTGTCCTGATCGTGGGTGTGGGGTCTCGCGGCGATGTCGCCCCGTATGTCGGCCTGGGCCACTGCTTGCAGGAGAGTGGATGTCGGGTCGCGATCGCCACGCACGACAGGTTCGCGGCGATGGTGCGCGAGATGGGCTTGGAGTGGCGCAGGGTGTCCGGCGACACCGAGTCACTGATCCGCTTGCGGATGCAGCACGACTCCGACGCGGCCTGGAAACAGGCCCTCGCTGACTTCACGGCCGAGATGAGTGACGACATCGTCGCCGCCGCTCAGTTGGGCGCCGACGTCATCCTCACTCCATTGGGCCAGGCGCCGATGTGCGCTCTGGTGGCTAGGGCATTCGGCATTCCGACCATCGGCGCTTACCTGGCGCCCTCGGTGCCGACGGCGGAGTTCCCGCTCCCAGGGTTGGCGCAACCGGATGACGACAACGCCCTGGATCTCCGTGCCGCCAACGAGCAGCTGTTGCAGCGCGCGCGTGCGATCTACGCCGACGTTCTGCCTCGTCTGGGTCGCCGGCTCGGGCTGCCGCCGGAAGCACACGAGGGGGTGTGGAAACAGCTGGCCACCTCGGAGTCGCCCATCTGTCACGGCTACAGCCCGGCCGTCGTACCCCGGCCCGCAGACTGGCCGGACAACGTCGAGGTGGTCGGCTACTGGTGGCCCCCAACGTCTCCGGGCTGGCAGCCCAGCGCGCAACTGACCGACTTCCTCGCCGCAGGACCGCCGCCGATCTTCGTCGGATTCGGCAGCCTGGCCGTGGGGAGAGGTGAACAGCTAAGCCCCGTGATACTGGAGGCGATTCGTGCAGCGCGCGTCCGGGCCATCGTGCAAGCCGGATGGGCCGAGCTATCTGTCGAAGATGACGACGTCCTCCAAATTGGCGACACCCCACACGAATGGCTGTTTCCTCGGGTAGCTGCCGCCGTGCACCATGCCGGAGCAGGCACCACCGGTGCCGCACTCCGGGCCGGTCTACCGACCGTCACCGTCCCGGTGATGGTTGATCAACCCTTCTGGTCCGAGCGCATCCACAACCTCGGGGTTGGGCCACAACCCATCCCGTTCGAAGACCTGACTCCCACGCGGCTCGCGGGGGCGATCCGTCAGGCGCTCGACGATCCGCGTCATCGCGACCGGGCGACAGAACTTGCGCGCCTCGTCAGCGAAGACGACGGCGCCGGAGCGGTCGCGCGCCGCATCGATCAACTCACACGCTGACAACGCAGAGCCACTCTTGCAGATAGTTCGACCTCGAATTAGGGTCGGTCGACATGACCGCTACCTACACCTTCGACGTCTTTTCCAGTCTCGACGGCTACGGCGCCGCCGGCGGCAACTGGACCGGCTACTGGGGTAAGCAAGGCCCCGAGTTGCTCAACCATCGCCTCGCCTTGTACGAGGAAGAGCAGCGGATGGTCTTCGGGGCCAACACCTTTCGGGCGTTCGTGGAGATGCTTGCCTCAAGCACCGAGGAGTCCGAAGTGCGTGACCCATGGGTCACTCGGATGACGAACCTCCCGGCAACGGTGGTCTCGACCACGTTAGAAGGACCACTCGACTGGCCAAACGCGACCGTCGTGAGCGGTGACGCCGTCGACGTCGTCTCCCGGCTCAAGGAGGAGTCCGAGGTGCCGATGCGCTCGCACGGCAGCCTCTCGATGAACCGGGCACTGATGGCCGCTGGACTGGTCGACCGCGTACAGGTGACGCTTTTCCCTGTGATCACAGGTGACACCGGGCTGGATCCGATCTTCCAGGGTGCGGCCGACTTCGACCTGGAGCTGGTCGAGAACCGGACGCTCGACGGACACATCCAAGAGCTCATCTACCGACCCACCCTCCACTGACCCGTACGGATGACTTGAGACCTTGGGACGGTGAGAGGCCCGCTCTCTGAGACAGGGAAACGGGCCTCTGAATGGTCCGATTCGTTGTGACAGGATTGCGGCGATGACCACCACCCTTGCGATCGCCAACCAAAAGGGCGGCGTCGCCAAGACGACCACCGTCGCATCCGTCGGCACGGCGTTCGTCGACGAGGGTCTGCGGGTGCTGCTGGTCGACCTTGATCCCCAGTCATGCCTGACGTTCTCGCTCGGTATCGATCCCGAGCAGCTCGACACATCGGTCCACCAGGTGCTGCTCGGCAAGGCGGCGGCGCGAGACGTGATCATCCCGACCGAAGACGGTCCCGACCTGATGCCCGCCACCATCGAGCTGGCCGGCGCGGAGGCGGCCTTGCTGACGCGCACCGGACGCGAACATGCCGTGCGTGTGGCGCTCGAAGACGTGGCTGATGACTACGACTGGATCCTGCTCGACTGCCCGCCAACGTTGGGAATCCTCACGGTGGCTGCGTTATCAGCGGCCGACTCGGTATTGATTCCCTTGCAGTGCGAGACGCTGTCACACCGTGGCGTGGGTCAACTGCTCGACACCGTTCACGACGTACGCCGCTACACGAACAGACGGCTCAAAGTGCTTGGTGTGTTGCCGACGTTGTACGACGGTCGCACGAAACATGCACGCGCAGTTTTGGAGACGATCTCGTCGGCGTACGACGTTGATGTCCTTGAACCGGCGATCCCGCGATCGATCCGCTTCGCGGAGGCGCCGGCCGCGGGACGGTCCATTTTCCGCACCGCGCGGACATCCCGCGGCGCGCTGGCGTACCGCGAGTTAGCCAAGAATCTGACCGCTCTTCATTAGACTGGCGAGCGTGTCTCCTTACCGGGAACCGCTTCACCGTTCGCCTGTTCCCGCGCGCCGCTGGCTGGCCGTGGGCGGTGCGGCGACGGTCACTTTCCTCACGCTGGCTGGGGCGATGGGCTTTGGACCCGGTGCCGCGATGGCAAACTCTCCAGCTGCTCAGCACGTCGAGGACCGCGATCAGGGAGCGAGCGGCGGCTCGAAACAGACGTCGTCCGACGACTGGTTGACGATCGAAGACGATCCCACATCGACGTCGCAGGGCAGACTGAATGACCCTCTCGTCGTGGCTTCGACGAAGCTCCCTGCCGGTTCAGGGTCGGGCAAGCGCGTGGTCTACGACATCAGCGACCAGCGCGTCTGGTTGGTGAAGTCCGACAACAGCGTTGCGCGCACTTACCCCGTGTCGGGTGCCAAGCAGGAGGACCTCCTGGACCCGGGCGAGTACCACGTGTACTCCAAGTCCCGTCATGCCGTGAGCTACAACCACAAAGAGACGATGAACTACATGGTGCGGTTCGCGGCCGGCGAGCGCTTGCCGATCGGCTTCCACGACGTACCGGCGTTCAAGGACGGACGGTTGGCGCAGTCGCGTGACGAGTTGGGTACGCCGCTCTCGGCAGGCTGCATCCGACAGTGGATCAGCGACGCACGCGCGATGTGGGACTTCACGCGCATCGACACCCTCGTCGTCGTCAAAGCCTGAGCCGTCGCGGGTCGCTAAACAGCAGCAGACATTGCGCCAGTACGAAGTTTGGGGAAGTCCATCCGGGTCAGCACCCGGCAGGACTTCCCCATACCTCGGCAGGCTTAGCGCCTTCGGATCAGTCAGACGACTTGGCGGCGGGCTGGCCGGAGCGAGTGCGGTTGCGGTTGCGCGAGCGACGGCGGCGTTGACCGCTCTGACCTTCGCCTGAACCACTGTCGGTCGCCTTCGCGGCGTCTGGCTGCTTGCCTCCATCGGCGGATGCGGTACCACGTGTGCGCGTGCGTTGACGGCTGCGATCCGTACCGGTACGACCACCACCGCTGCCGCCGCCAGAGTGACCACCACTGGAACGTCCGCTCCCCGCGCGGCCATCGCGGTCGCTGCCGCGCTGCTCCTTGAGGTCACTCGCGGGCGGCTTCTCCTTGGGCGCGCCGATCCGGCCCTTGGCGTCATGCGGGATGCCTTGCTCGTGGAACAGGTGCTCGCTGGTGGAGTAGGTCTCAACCAGGTCTTCATACGGCAGGTCGAGGGCCTTGTTGATCACCTTCCAGCGCGTGACGTCTGCCCAGTCGACGAACGTGATCGCCACTCCAGTGGCTCCAGCCCGTCCGGTGCGCCCGATGCGGTGGACATAGTTCTTCTCGTCCTCGGGGCAGGTGAAGTTGATGACGTGGGTAATCCCGACGACGTCGATACCGCGCGCGGCCACGTCGGTGGCCACCAAGATCTCGACCGTGCCGTCGCGGAAACGCTTGAGTGCGCGTTCGCGGGCGATCTGCGCCATGTCGCCGTGCAGTGGTGCGGCCGGGAAGCCGCGGTCGATGAGCTCCTCGGCGATCCGCTGTGCCTGCCGCTTGGTCCGGGTGAAGATCAGGGAGAGGCCACGGTTCTCGGCCTGCATGATCCGGGCGATGATCTCGGTCTTGTCGAGGTCATGCACCAGATAGACGAACTGCGCGGTCGCCGGAACGGTCTCGGCCTCGGTGCTCGCCTCGGCCCGGATATTTACCGGGTGGCGCATGTGGGTGCGGGCCAGGTTGATCACCTCACCGCGCATCGTGGCTGAGAACAGCATCGTCTGACGCAGCTCGGGGGTCTTCGCGATGAGTCGCTCGACATCGGGCAGGAAGCCGAGGTCGAGCATCTCGTCGGCCTCGTCGAGCACAAGCACTTTGACGTGAGAGAGATCGAGGGAGCCGCGAGCGGCCAGGTCGAGCAGCCGGCCGGGGGTACCGACGACGATGTCGACGCCGGTCACGAGGGCGTCGAGCTGTGGTTCGTAGGGCACACCGCCGTACACCGTGATCGTGCGCGTGCCGCGCTTGGCTCCGGCCAGGCTCAGGTCGCCGGCGACCTGGAGCGCGAGCTCACGGGTCGGCGCGATCACCAAGGCCTGTGGCTTGCCCGGTGCGGCGAGCTCCTCGAAGTCGGCGTCGTGCGGAGCGATGACCCGCTGGAGCACGGGGATGGAGAACGCGAGCGTCTTGCCGGTGCCGGTGCGCGCCTGGCCAATCAGGTCGGTGCCCATCAGGGCGATCGGCAGGGTCATCTCTTGGATGGGAAAAGCGTCAGTGATGCCGACTGCAGACAGCGCATCGACAATCTCGGGAAGGACCCCGAGGTCATGGAACTTAGACAGGACGAAACTCGATTCTTATGGTTCAGATGCGCCTCGGCGGATGTCGCAACGAGGCGTCGTCGACCTCCATGCTATCGGTACGACGCTGAATTCCCTCGCTACGCTGCTTGGCATGACCGACAACGCGGCCCAGGAACGACCAGGGTCGACCCCCGACGAGGTGCCTAGCGGCGCGTTTGCCGACCCCGCCTACCGAGTCGCGATCATCGACTTGTTGGGCGGCCTCGCGTACTCAGAGCTCAGCGCCTTCGAGCGCCTCACCGAGGACGCGACCACCGCTCCGACGCTGGAGGACAAGGTCGCGCTGGCGGCGATGGCGACGGCTGAGTTCGGCCACTTCGAACGCCTCCGCAACCGGCTGGTCGAGCTTGACGCCGACCCGTTCGAGGCGATGGAGCCGTTCCATGCCCCTGTCGACGCGTTCCACGAGCACACCGCCCCCTCGAACTGGCTCGAGAGCCTCATCAAGGCCTACGTCGGCGATGGACTCGCCGCGGACTTCTATCGCGAGATCGCGGCGTACGTCGATGTGTCCACCCGTGAGCTGATCCTGACCACCTTGGCCGACACCGGACAGGCCGACTTCGTCGTCGAGCACGTCCGCCGGGCCATCGAGGAGAACCCCAAGATCGCGGGCCGGTTGGCGCTCTGGGCGCGCCGGCTGATGGGCGAGGCGCTGAGCCAGGCCCAGCGGGTCGCCGCCGAACGCGATGCCCTCACCGCCCTTCTCGTCGGTGGCGTCGACCGCCCCGGCATGGACCTGGCCGCGGTCGGTCGCATGTTCACCCGGCTGTCGGAGACCCACACTGAGCGGATGGCGGCACTAGGCCTGCGGGCTTGATACTCGGTTGCTGTTGCGCCCTGGGCTACCTACCGTGACCCCCATGGGAGTCGTCATGGTCATGGTGCGTCGTGTCCGATCGCGCCCGGAGGCCGGCGCGTCAACAGCCAACAGCACGACCACAACAGCCTCGGTGGGGTTGGCATCGGCTGAGTGACGACTGGGCGATCAGCGTCGTCGAGGCGGCTGGCATCCAGCCGGGCGATCTGGTCGTTGACGTAGGTGCCGGGGATGGCGCCCTGGCTGTCCACTTGGTCGCCGCGGGAGCGCGGGTCATCGCCGTCGAACGTCATTCCGCGCGGCTCGAGACTTTGCGGACCCGGTTCGCTGGCGATCCAGTGACGGTCGTGAATGCCGATGTCACCCGCATGCGCTGGCCACGGCAGCCCTTTCGCGTGGTGGCCAATCCGCCGTACGACGCGACGAGCGCCTTACTACGCCAACTGACGTCGCCTCACAACAAGCTGATCTCGGCCGATCTGGTGCTGCAGCGGCGACTGGTGCGCCAGATCGTCGATGGTCGCCACGCAGCCACCAGGCGGTCCCGATGCGAGTTCGTGTTGGAGCGCGGTCTGACCGTGCCGCGTACGGCGTTCCGGCCGCCACCGCGCGTCGACTCGGCCGTTCTCGTCATTCGCCGACGGTGACTGTCGAGGGCTGTCGGCTCGTCTCAATCGGTCGGAGCCGACTCGTTGTAGACCCCGGCCAGCTCTTGAGGCGAGAGCTCGGCGATGGCGGCCATGATCTGGTCGGTGGCCTCGCGACGCGCCTGGGCAGCTCTGGTCCCTGCGCTCGGTGGCGGAAACGTCAGCGGTTCCCCGAAACGCACGGTGATCCGCCGGATGCGCGGGAGCCGCGCCCCCACCGGCTGGATCTGCTCGGTGCCGATGACCGCGGCCGGAACCACCGGGACTTGGGCGGTCAGGGCGAGCCAGCCAACACCGGTGCGTCCACGGTAGAGGCGGCCATCACGTGAGCGGGTGCCCTCGGGGTAGATGCCAAACGCCTGACCGTCCTTGAGCACCTGCAGGGCCGCGTCGAGGGACGCCTGAGCAGCCCGGTGGGTGCCGCGTTCGACCGGAATCGATCCGATGGCCGTGAACCAGGCCCGCACCAGGGCGCCTCTGATCCCGGATCCCGTCCAGTACTCCTGCTTCGCGAGGAAGATCACCGGCCGCGGCGCCACGATCGGCAGCACGACACTGTCGATGAACGACAGGTGGTTGGACGCCACGATGACTGCACCGTGGCGCGGGACGTTGTCGCGCCCCTCGATGATCGGGCGGTAGATGAGCCGCGCGAGAGGTGCAACGACAAACCGCATGGCGGCGTACAGCACCAGGCTCCCTCCCAGGGCTTGCTGTCGTGGGGCTCGGCCTCAGCCTCCGCCGAAGCCGACTCTTCGGCCGGTTTCGCCGACGATCTCGATGTAGGCAAGCTTGGTGGCGGGAACGAACACCGTGCGGCCCTTGTCATCGGTGAGGGACAGGATGCCGTGTTCTTCCGAAAGGGCCTCCGAGACGGCCTTCTGCACATCGTCGGCTGACTGGCTCGATTCGAGTGTCAGCTCACGGTTTGCGTGGGTGACGCCGATCTTGACCTCCACGTGGAGTCCTCTCAAGTCTGTCGTTGGCCCCAGAGCCAGGGCGTCACCAGCCTAGTAGGCGGTGAAAGTGTCGATGTTGGTCGGCGCGTTGACGGTGGCCGCCGCAGGACGGCGACGTGAGGCTACTCCGTCCGCGGGAAGCCGCGAATGCCCCGCCACGCGAGGCTCGAGATGAGCTGGGTCGCGTCTTGCTGGGGGAGCGCTCCGTCGGTGTCGAGCCAGAAACGTGCCGAGACCTGGCTCATACCGACGAGCGCGACGGCGAGGAGGCGTGATGCTTCAGGTGGGAAGCCGGTGTCGTCGGCGATCACCTCGGCGATGGCGTCCGCACACAGCAGGGTGACGCGGTCGACGCGTTCTCGGACGGCCGGTTCGCTGGTGAGGTCGGACTCGAAGACGAGGCGGAAGGCGCCGTTCGGGTCGGCGACGTACGCGTAAAACGCCTCGGTCGTGGCCTCGACCCGTTCGTTGTTGTCGGTCGTGCTCTCAAGGGCTGCCCGCACTCCCTCGACCACCTGGTCACACGCGTTGTCGAGCAGAGCCAGGTAGAGCTCGAGTTTGCTGGGGAAGTGCTGGTAGAGCACTGGCTTGGAGACACCAGCGCGCTCGGCGATGTCATCCATGGCCGCGGCGTGGTAGCCCTGCGCGACGAAAACGTCGAGTGCGGAGTCGAGCAACTGGGCACGACGGGCGCTGCGGGGCATCCGGCCAGTGCGGGCGCGTTCTCCGGTATCGATGGGCACTCGCGCATACTACCGCCGAGTCACTTGGCGACTGTGACGGCGGAGTCGGACGGCTGGGCACCTACGGCAGAGGGGCTGCGTGTTTGGTCATGTCACCCAGCAGGTCGCCGTGCTCCTCGACCCGCTGTATGACGTCGGGCGCCTCGAAACGGAGGTCGGAAGCTTTGGTCGCATCGCCGACTTCGTCCCAGGTGAGCGGCGTCGAGACCGTCGGGCGGTCGACGCCGCGGAGCGAGTAGGGCGCGATCGTGGTCTTGGCGCCGTTGTTCTGACTCCAGTCGATGAACACCTTGCCCTTGCGGACCTGCTTCTCCATCATGGAGACGACCAAGTCGGGGACAGCCGCAGCCAGTTGGTCGGCGAGCTTCTTTGCGTACTCCGACGTGCGTTTCGAAGTCGCGGGTTTGATCGGGACGTAGAGCTGCGCCCCTTTGTTTCCTGACGTCTTCGGGTAGGCGGTCAGGCCGTCTGACTCCAGCAAGTCGCGCAGCGCAAACGCGACGTTGCAGCAGTCGATGATGTCGGCGGGCGGGCCAGGGTCGAGGTCGAAAACGAGCAGGTCGGCGTCCTGCGGGCCACCTCGTGGTCCGACCTTCCATTGCGGCACGTGCAGTTCGAGCGCGGCCAGATTGGCAAGCCAGACCAGGGTCGGCAGGTCATCGCAGACGACGTACGTCACGCCATCGTCGCCGTGCTCCTCCATGAAGACGGTGCGCACCCAGTCCGGCGTACCGCGCGGGGCGTTCTTCTCGAAGAACGGCTGCTTGCCGGTGCCGTCGGGCCAGCGTTTGCGGGTCAACAGCCGGTCCGCGAGGTGCGGGATGAGTGCGTCGGCGACCGAGACGTAGTAGTCGATCACCTCGCCTTTGGTGAAGCCCGCCTCGGGATAGAGCACCTTGTCGAGGTTCGACAGGGCAAGCTTCTGTCCGGCTATGTCGACGGTGACCTTCTCAGCCATGGAGCCAAGCGTGTCACGCCGCGAGTGTCCGGGCACCCCGAGTCGGGGTGTCCGGATGGCGGATCGTCGTCCCGTGCGCTTGCGTCGTCGGGGAACATGGAAGGGCTGGTCAAGGTTGTACCCAGAAGAAACGGTCTTCCCCTACGAGGAGTTTTCGTGTCGTTGCCGCCCCTGGTCGAACCGGCCGCTGAGCTGACCATCGACGAAGTACGTCGCTACAGCCGCCACCTGATCATCCCCGATGTCGGTATGAGCGGGCAGAAACGCCTCAAGAACTCGCGCGTCCTGGTCATCGGTGCGGGCGGCCTCGGCAGCCCGGCTCTGCTCTACCTCGCGGCGGCTGGAGTGGGGACGCTCGGCATCGTCGAGTTCGACGAGGTCGACGAGTCCAACCTGCAACGCCAGGTGATCCACGGGCAGAGCGACGTGGGCAAGTCGAAGGCGATCTCGGCCCAGGAGTCCATCGCCGAGGTCAACCCACTCGTCAACGTGGTGGTTCACAACGAGCGCCTCGACAACGACAACGTGATGGAGATCTTCGAGCAGTACGACCTGATCGTTGACGGCACTGACAACTTCGCCACCCGCTACCTCGTCAACGACGCCGCCGTCTTGCTCGGCAAGCCCTACGTCTGGGGTTCGATCTACCGCTTCGATGGCCAGGCGTCAGTCTTCTGGGCCGAGCACGGCCCGTGTTACCGATGCCTCTACCCCGAACCGCCTCCGCCGGGCATGGTGCCGTCCTGCGCCGAAGGTGGCGTTCTCGGCGTCCTCTGCGCGAGCATCGGCGCCATCCAGGTCAACGAAGCCATCAAGCTATTGACCGGCATCGGCGACCCGCTCCTCGGCAAGCTGATGATCTACGACGCACTCGAGATGGAGTACCGCAAGCTCGCGGTCCGCAAGGACCCCAACTGCGCGATCTGCGGCGACAACCCCACGGTCACCGAGCTGATCGACTACGACGCGTTTTGCGGTGCGATCAGTGACGAGGCCGCCGAGGCTGCAGCCGGCTCGACGATCAACGTGACAACGCTCGAGCACTGGCTCAAGGAGCGTGACAACGGTGAGCGCGACTTCGTGCTGGTCGACGTACGCGAGCCCAACGAGTACGAGATCAACCAGATCCCCGGCTCCGTGCTGATCCCGAAGGGTGAGTTCCTCAACGGCAACGCCCTCGAGCAGCTGCCGTCAGAGAAGCAGGTTGTGCTGCATTGCAAGACCGGCGCGCGCTCGGCCGAGGCGCTGGCGGTCCTCAAGGGAGCCGGCTTCTCCGACTCCGTGCACGTCGGCGGCGGGGTCGTGGCGTGGGTCAACCAGATCGATCCGTCACAGCCGTCGTACTAAGCCAAAACTCTTACCCTGTTGGGGTTTAGCGCTCGGCGGCGCTGCGCTCGACGCAGAACTCGTTGCCTTCGATGTCGCGCATCGTGACCCAGCCCGTGCCATCGGGTTTGCGGTGGTCCTCGTAGGTGGTAGCGCCAAGCGCGAGCAGTCGCTCGACTTCTTCGTCGCGGGTCCGATCGGTCGGGATGACATCGAAGTGCATCCGGTTCTTCACCGACTTGCCCTCGGGTACGGCGATGAACAGCACGCCCGGTCCCTCGGGCATCTCGATCAGGGCGGCCGGGTCGCCGGGATGGTCCTCGTCATGCAAGGGCCGTTCGAGAATCTTGCTCCAGAATGATCCAAGCTCGTACGCGTCGGAGCAGTCGATCGTGACTTGTTTCAGGGCTGAAACCATGCGGAAGTTGCCTTTCGTGGAGGGTTGAGGCTGCGAGCGTACGCATACCCCTGCCTAGGGTGTCCACGTGATTTATCGCAGGTTCTCGTCGTGATCGTTCCGCCCGCGGCAGTCCTCGCCGCGTTCGGCGCCGACCCCACGCGGGTTCACCGGATGCCCGGTGGCCAGGAGCGAGCGTGGCCGCCCTACTTCCGGCCGGTCGGCTTCGCACTCGCCGTCGCTGTCGGCGATGCCGTCAGGTGGGAGGGAGTGCCGCTCTCGTTCGTGGACGCCTGGCACGACGTCGACGACTGGTACCAACTGCTTGCCCGGGCACTCGTCTACCGGATCGCTACCGCAGGCGTCAGACAGATGGAGGGCACGATGTCGCTCTCGTCGGCCGACCACGCAATGGCAAGCGAACCCGTGATCTCCCTCGTCCTCGACCGCCTCAGCCCCACCTGACCTCCCGCAATTGCGGGGGGAGGGTCGGGAGGATCAGGCTTGGAGTACGACGGCGAGACCTTGGCCGACGCCTATGCAGATCGCAGCGAGACCGTAGCCTCCGCCTCGGCGACGCAGCTCATGAGCGAGCGAGCCGACGATGCGCGCCCCCGACGCTCCGAGCGGATGGCCGATCGCGATGGCGCCGCCGTTCACGTTGACGATGTCGGGGTCGAGGTCAGGCCATTCGGCCAGGCACGCCAAGGACTGCGACGCGAACGCTTCATTGAGCTCGACCGCCACCAGATCGGGCCACCCGATGCCCGCGCGTTTCAGGGCGTCACGAGCGGCTTGGACCGGTCCGATCCCGAAGACGTCCGGGTCGACACCACTCGACGCTCGCGCCACGATTCGCGCCAGCGGCTCGCCTCCGATCGCGTCGACTCCGGCCTCGTCCGCGATGAGCAAAGCGGCGGCTCCGTCATTGAGAGGGGAGGCGTTTCCAGCAGTGACCGTGCCATCGGGGCGGAACACAGGCTGGAGCTTGGCCAACTTCTCCATCGACGAGTCAGCACGGATGCTCTCGTCGCGGTCGAGGTCGATGCCTTCGACGAGGACCAGCTCGCCGTCGTACACCCCGGCATCCCAGGCCCGTGCGGCGTTGTGGTGCGAGCGGACCGCAAAAGCATCCTGCTGTTCTCGCGAGATGTCGTAGCGGTCGGCGAGGATCTCGGCACCTTCGCCGAGCGCAACCGTCCACTGCTTCGGCATCGCCGGGTTCACCATCCGCCAGCCGATCGTGGTCGAGTGCATCGTCTCGTGACCTCGGGCGTACGGCGTCTCGGGTTTGGGCACCACCCATGGAGCGCGGCTCATCGACTCGACCCCACCCGCCACCGTGATCGACGCGTCGCCGACGGCAACTGCACGGGAGGCAGCGAAAACGGCCTCGAGTCCTGAGCCGCACAGCCGGTTCACCGTGCTGCCCGGCACCGATGTGGGGATGCCCGCCAGCAGGATCGCCATCCGTGCGACGTTGCGGTTGTCCTCTCCCGCAGCGTTGGCGTCACCGAACCAGACATCGTCGATGCTGGCCGGGTCAAGACGACTTTGCCGCCCGATCAGCGCCCGCAGCACGGTGGCGGCGAGGTCGTCAGGTCGTACGCCGGCGAGAGCTCCTCCATGGCGGCCGAACGGCGTACGCGCGGCATCGACGATGAAGGAGGCAGCGGACGAACTCACGGCGGGACCTCACTCTCAGGCGGGCGACGACGCGAGCGTAGCCGAGCACGCGAGTCAGACCGAGGACACCCAGCGATGTCCGGAACAGGCCACTATGTCCGCCTGTTTGTCTCACATCGTAAGACGAATCGTGACCGGCCACGGGAGGCGTCGTTGGGTCCGGTGTCCGATCGTCAAACGAGGAGGGAGCAGCAATGCTCATCCGCACCCGGTCCGCATTAGCTGTGGGAGTACTCACCGCTGGCGCCGCGTTGGTCATGGCCAACACGTCCAACGCGGCCGCAGTTCAGCCGAGCACCATCACGAAGTCGGTGGCCTCGGCCTATGCGCCTGCCGCCACGGCCAAGATTCACCCTGGCGTGATGATGTACACCCAAGGTGCCCAATGCACCGCCAACTTCGTCTTCACTGACGCCGCCGGCAGCACCTACGTCGGCTACGCCGCGCACTGCGCCGGAACCGGAGCCGCCACCGACACCAACGGTTGCGACGCCACCTCCCTGCCGCTCAACACCCCTGTCACGTTCAACGAAGGCGGCAGCCTGGTTGACGAGGGCACCGTGGTCGGCACCGGCAAGCTGGTCTACAGCTCGTGGCTGACCATGCAGCAGAACAACGAGAACAACGCCGACGCTTGCGCGTACAACGACTTGGCCCTGGTCAAGGTCGACGCTGCATCTGTCGGCGACGTCAACCCCTCCATCCCGTTCTGGGGCGGCCCGGTTGGCATCAACACCGGCGGCACTGCAGCCGGTGACAAGCTCTACACGTACGGAAACTCCTCGCTTCGTGGCGGCGTCGCTGAGCTCTCACCGCATATCGGTGTCAGCCTCGGGACCGAAGGCAACGGCTGGACCCACGCGCTCTACAGCGTTGGCCCCGGCATCCCCGGCGACTCGGGCAGTGCCTTCCTCGATGCGAACGGCAAGGCGGTCGGCGTGCTCTCGACGCTCGGACTCGCGCCCCTCCCGCTGTCGAACAACATTGGCGACCTGAACCACGAGCTCAACTACGCCAAGGCGAACTCCGGCATCAGCGGTCTTGCGCTGGTCCCGGGCACCGAGCCTTTCAGCCCGATCATCTGATCGAGCACTGAGAGCTCAGCACCCACGAGAAGGGGTCGGGAGGTTCCTCCCGGCCCCTTTCGCCTCAGGGTGGGCGGGTGCGGGCTGTCTGAATGGACCGCTCGGGGTGCGTGTGCCGACGACTGTCGCGTCGCTGATCCGTTCAGGTCAGGGTGGGGACGCATGCGACGTTGAGGCTGAGCTGGTCTGGCACTCTGGCTACGTGCTGGACGACGAGGATGGGGCCGGGCGCGAGGCCTATGTCGAGGCGGTGCTCTCGTTGGTCGAGCAGATTCCCGAGGGACGAGTGTCGACGTACGGCGTGCTTGCCGAGGCGGTCGGCAGAGGCGGGCCTCGGCAGGTCGGACGGACGATGGCGATGTACGGCGGAGGGGTTCCGTGGTGGCGCGTGGTCCGCGCCGACGGCAGCCTGCCGGAGTCCCATCGACGCGAGGCGATCCCGCACTATCGCGAGGAGTCGACGCCGCTGCGCGGTTCGATCGCAGATGCCGCCACCGTTCGCGTCGACATCGCAAGAGCGCTGTGGGTTCCTGATGAGTGAGCCGGTGTCTTGGCGTCAGCCGGCCTCGTCGTCGTGTCGGCACCGTCTGATGCAATAGCCGTTATGTCGGTCACTTATCGCCTCGAACGAGCCACGCGTCCACGCGACGCGGGGATCGAGCTCGACGCGTCGCAACGCCGGGTGGTCGACCACGAAAGTGGCCCGCTCCTGGTGCTGGCCGGCCCCGGCACGGGCAAGACCACAACCCTGGTCGAGGCCGTGGTGCAACGCGTGGAGAACCACGGCTTGTCACCAGACGAGGTGCTGGTCCTGACGTTCAGCCGCAAGGCGGCCGACGAGCTGCGCACCAAGATCACATCCCGGCTCGGCCGCACGTCAGCGATGCCGATGAGCTCGACGTTCCACTCGTTCTGTTACGGCCTGCTGCGCCGGTGGCAGCCTGCTGACCTCTATCTCACTCCGTTGCGGCTGCTGAGCGCGCCCGAGCAGGACGTCCGGATCAAGACTCTCCTCGAAGACTCTCTTGCGGGGAGTGCCATCACATGGCCCGAGGGACTGTCGGCTGCCCTCAAGACGCGAGGTTTCGCACGGGAGATCCACGCGGTCCTGTCCCGGGCTCGCGAGAAGGGGCTGGAGCCCGAAGCACTCACGCGCATCGGCATCGAGTCCGAACGGCCCGAGTGGGTGGCGGCCGGTGCGTTCATGGACGAATACCTCAAGGTGCTCGACTTCGAGGGCGTGCTCGACTACTCCGAGCTGATTCATCGAGCCGTGCTGCTCGCTGAGGCCGACGACGTCCAGGCCGAGCTGCGCACGCAGTTCAAGGCCGTCTTCGTCGACGAGTACCAAGACACCGACCCGAGTCAAGTGCGACTGCTGCACGCGATTGCCGGCGACGGACGTGACCTGACCGTCGTCGGTGACCCCGACCAGAGCATCTACGCATTCCGCGGCGCCGAGGTGCGTGGCATCCTCGACTTCCCTACCGAGTTCCCGAGGTCCGATGGCAGCAACGCCGACGTCATCGCCTTGTCGACCACGCGGCGCTTCGGTGAACGACTGCTCACCGCATCACGGCGGATCGCCGCGCGGATCGGTATGAAGGGTTCGATCGACCTCGAGACGTTCCGCACGTTCCGCGAACCGGTCGCATCAGAGAGTCTGTACGGCCGTGGCAAGGTCGACATCTTCACGTTCAGCTCCAGTGGCGCCGAGTCTGACCACATCGCTGACCTGCTGCGTCGGGCCCACCTCGAGGATGACGTGCCGTGGTCCGAGATGGCAGTCCTCGTCAGGTCGGGCGTCACCGCGATCCCAGGCCTGCGGCGAGCACTGGTTGCAGCCGGCGTACCCGTCGAGGTGGCCGGTGACGAGGTACCGCTTCAGCGTGAGCCAGCAGTGCTCCCGTTGCTGACTGCGTTGCGTGTCGCCGTCCACCCCGAGACGCTGACGGCCGACACGGCTCGGATGCTGCTGATGTCTCCACTCGCCGAGCTTGACGCCGCCGCAGTCCGCAAGCTCGGTCGGCTGCTTCGAAACCGTGACCGCGAGGAGCATCCGGAGCGGCTGGCTCGATCCTCCGGTGCCCTGCTTCGCCAGTCCGTCGTCGACCCGTCGTTCCTGGCTGACATGGACGACCGGCTGGCAACAGGGCCACGCAAGCTCGCCGGGCTCATCAACGATGCCCACACACTTCTCGGCGAGGGTGGCCCGGCCGAAGAGGCCTTGTGGGTGCTCTGGTCAGGCACGCGCTGGCCGCGTCGCCTGCGCGGTGCCGTCGAGCGGGGAGGTGCGGCCGCGCGCGCAGCCCATCGCGACCTCGATGCCATCTGTGCGCTGTTCGAGGTCGCCGCCCGCACCGAGGAGAAGCGTCACCACACCAGCGCGGAGAACTTCCTTGCCGAGGTCGAGGCACAGCAAATTCCGGCAGACACCTTGGCCGAGCGCGGCGTGCGTGGAGACTCGATCCGCCTCCTGACTGCTCACCGGTCCAAGGGTTTGGAGTGGCGCATCGTCGTCGTGGCCGGCGTCCAAGAGGGCGCGTGGCCCGATCTGCGCCGTCGGGGCTCGCTGCTGCAAGCCGATCGACTCGGGACAGCCGGGCTCGTCGAAGCGCCGTCGACCACCGCCATGCTGGCCGAGGAGCGACGGTTGTTCTACGTCGCCGTCACTCGTGCGCGGCAGCGACTCATCGTCACGGCCGTGGCTTCGCCTGAGGCTGACGGTGACCAGCCGTCACGGCTGATCGAGGAGCTCTCCCTCGAGCCGACGTCCCTGCCCGGCCGGCCGGCCCGCCTGATGTCCCTGGGTGGTGTCGTCTCCGAACTGCGCCGGGTGGCATCAGACCCCGCTGAGACCAGCCCGATGCGAGAGGCTGCAGCCGCCCGGCTGGCCGCGCTCGCCGCCGAGACGGTGGGAGAAGGTGAACCGCTCGTCACAGCCGCGGACCCCTCCACGTGGTGGGGACTCCGACGTCGTACGACGAACGACACTCCCGTCCGGCCCGACGACAAACCGCTCCGGCTCTCCGCGAGCGCCCTTGAGGGCCTGCTCACGTGTCCGTTGCGTTGGTTCCTGTCGCGCGAGGCGGCCGGTGAGGCGGCGCGCTCGAGCTCGCTCGGGTTCGGCTCGGTCATCCACGCGCTGGCCGAGCACATGACGACAGGCACGGTCGACGAGGAGGGACTGGTGGCCCTGCTCGACTCGGTGTGGGACCAGCTTCAGTTCGACAGCCCGTGGATCGCGGCCCGCGAGCACGACTCTGCGGTCGACGCGCTCACCCGGTTCGTTCGCTGGCACAACGGGCGTCCCGGACGCAGCTACGTCGGCGCCGAGGAAGAGTTCGCCGTCGAGATCAGCCTCGACGACGGTGAGCGAATCTCGTTGGCCGGGCGCGTTGACCGAGTCGAGCGTGACTCCGAGGGTCGCATCGTCGTCGTCGACTTCAAGACGAGCAAGAAAGCCCCTCCCGACGTCTCGGTCAGGGAGAACGCTCAGCTCGGTCTCTACCAGCTCGCCGTCGACGAGGGCGGGTTCGCCGAGCTGTGCGGGAAGGACGCCCGATCGGGAGGAGCTGAGCTCGTTCAGCTTCGGGTCGACAAGGACGGGATGCCGAAAGTTCAGCAGCAACCACCGCAGGCGCCCGACTCCGATGGCCGCAAGACCATCGAGGTGCAGCTGGCCGAGGGCAGCAGCGTCGTACGCCGCGAAGACTTCGTCGCGCGAGTGAACACCTACTGCAACCGCTGTGAGTTCGCCAGCCTTTGCCCGACCCAGCAACGCACCGGGACGGTGCTGTCATGACACCGTCATCGACTCGCACCGACGCGCGGCCAGCGGTCGTCCTCACCACGCCTGCCGAGCTAGCCGGTCTGATGGGTGTCCCGTTCAGCGACCAGCAGCTCGAAGCCATCACGGCCCCGCTCGAGCCTGGAGTCATCGTGGCCGGCGCGGGCTCTGGCAAGACCACGGTGATGGCTGCCCGTGTGGTGTGGCTTGTCGGCACGGGCGCTGTCGCCGCCGACCAGATCCTGGGTTTGACGTTCACCAACAAAGCGACCGCCGAGCTCGGCCAACGCATCCGCAAGGCGCTCTCTGAAACCGGACTGCTGCGACGCGCAGTGTCCCGGCCCGATGAGGACGACTCCGAGCCCGAGATCGCCGAGCCCACGGTGCTCACCTACCACGCTTACGCGGCTCGGCTGCTGACCGAGCATGGACTTCGCATCGGGCACGAGCCTGATACGACGTTGATCGCCGACGCGTCGCGGTTCCAGCTCGCTGCCCGGGTCCTGCGCGAGCACGAGCAGCCGATTGAGCATCTCAACACTTGGCTGCCGACCAACGTCACCGCATTGCTGCAGCTCGACGCGCAGCTGGCCGAGCACCTGGTGACCACCGACGACGTACGCCGCTTCCACGCAGCCGAAGTGCAGCGGTGGCTCGACTGCGTCAAACAGGTCGACGCGACCCGCAAGGTCGTGAGCTCGATCCAGCAGCGCCAAGAACTGCTGGCCCTGGTCGACGACTACGACGCCCTCAAGCGAAGGCTCGGCGTGATGGACTTCTCCGACCAGATGGCGCTCGGCGCACAGCTCGCCGAGGAGCGCCCGGAGGTCGGCGAATCCGAGCGAGAGGCCTTCCGTGTCGTACTCCTCGACGAGTACCAGGACACCTCGGTCGCACAGGCTCGGCTGTTGATGGCGCTGTTCTCCGGACCAGACGCGTCGAGCGGACGAGGTCATCCCGTGACAGCGGTCGGCGACCCATGCCAGGCGATCTATGGCTGGCGCGGCGCGTCGGTGAGCAACATCGAGCAGTTCGATCAGGACTTCCCCAAGGCCGGCCCTGGCGTCGTACGCCGTTTCCCGCTCAGCGTGAACCGAAGGTCAGACGGTCGTATCCTGCAGACTGCCAACGTGCTCGCCGAGCCGCTCTACGCCAACCACGTCGGCAGTCGGCCACTGGAGGCGGCGAGCGACGCTCCCGACGGCATCGTCCGCGCCGCGACCCTCGAGACGTATGCCGAGGAGCTCGCGTTCCTCGCGTCTGAGGTCCCGAAGACGCATGCAGCCATGCCAGTTCCGACATGGAGCAACATCGGCGTCCTGGTTCGTGACAACAAGACTGCGAACGACGTCCACGACGCGCTCACCTCTGCCGGAGTCCCGGTCGAGGTCGTCGGCCTCAATGGCCTGTTGCGCATGCCGGAGGTTGTCGAGGTCGTCTCGACGCTCCAGGTGATCCACGACGTGACCGCAAACTCGTCCCTGCTCACCTTGCTCGCGGGTCCGCGATGGGCAATCGGTCCGCGCGACTTTGCCCTGCTTGGTCAAAGGGCGAAACGGTTGGCGCAGGGGATCCGCCCCGATGTCGCCGACGTCGCCGGGAAGCTCGAGGAGGCAGTGGCCGGGACTGACCCGGCCGACATCGTCTCGCTGGTGGAAGCGCTCGATGACCCCGGCCGCGCGCCCTACTCCGACGAGGCGCGAGAGCGGTTTGGTCAGCTGTCACGCGAACTTCGCGCCCTCCGCCGGTTCGTTGGTGAACCGCTGCTCGACCTTGTCCGCCGGGTCATCGACGTGACCGGGCTCGACATCGAGCTCGCGTCGTCGGCCTCGCCCGTGGCTTCGGCGCGACGCGACAACGTCTCGACGTTCCTCGACGCTGTCTCGTCGTTCGCCGGTATCGATGGCGACGCGTCACTGCCGGGGCTGCTGGCCTACCTCGCGGCTGAGGAAGAGTACGGCCAGGGTCTTGCCCTCGCCGTCCCCAGCGAAGCAAACTCCGTCAAGTTGCTGACAGTCCACCGGGCCAAAGGGCTGGAGTGGGACGTCGTCTTCATTCCTGGGATGTGCGCGAAGGTTTTCCCTTCAACGCTCGGGCGTTCCCGGTGGCCGTCGTCGGCCTCGGAGCTGCCCGGGCCACTGCGTGGTGACTATGCCGACCTGCCGAAGGTGACAGAGGTCAGCAGCAAGGGCCTTCGCATGTATGTCGAAGACTGCAAAGACTATGAGCTTCTAGAGGAGCGGCGTCTCGGGTACGTCGCGGTGACCAGGCCCCGCCATCAGCTCGTCGTCTCGTGCCACTGGTGGGGCCCGGAGCAGAAGCTGCGCCGTGGCCCGTCCGACTTCTTCCTGCAGGTCGTCGCGGCGATGGAAGCCTCGGGTGTCCGGCCCGAGCTGGTCGTCGATGAGCCAGCTGACGACGCCCTCAACCCGTCCAACCGCACTGAGCTTCGCTACACCTGGCCGGTCGAGGCCGGGCTGGACGAGGTCGGGCGCAGGCAGGAAGCGGCGGTGCTTGTTGCCACCGCGCGTCTGCGTGGGCCGGAACTGGCTCGGGACGAGGCCGATGACCAGTTGATGCTCGATGAGGTTGCTCGCGTCCAACAGTGGGACACCGAAATCGCCCGGCTGGTTGACGAGGCGCGCGCCAGCCGTTCCGACGAGGTTGTCGTGACGCTGCCACCATCGCTGTCGGCGACGACTGTCTCGCGGCTCAGGGACAACCCGACCGGGCTGGCGCGTGACCTGGCCAGGCCGATGCCGCGGAGGCCATCAGCGTCGGCGCGGTTCGGTACGCGATTCCACGCGTGGGTCGAGACCCACGTCGGCCGCCAGCAGCAACTGCTCGAACCCGATGACCTGCCCGGCCGCGCCGACGTGGACATCGAGGGTGACGCCGAGCTTCGGGAGTTGATGGAAGCCTTTGCGGCTGGACCGTTCGGTGACCGCCCGCCCTACCAGGTCGAGGCACCGTTTGCGTTGGTGCTCGGCACCCAAGTGATCCGCGGCCGTATCGACGCGGTCTACGAGACGGCCACCGGCTTCCAGGTGGTGGACTGGAAGACCAACAAGCGTCACGACGCCGATCCGTTGCAGCTCGCCCTCTACCGACTCGCCTGGGCGGAGCTGATGGGCGTTCCGCTCGAGCAGGTCGACGCAGCGTTCTACTACGTTCGGTCGGGCGACATCGTGCCTTACGACGACCTGCCTGACCGGGCCGAGCTCGAGCGGCTGGTCGCTGGGGCGGAGTCGTAACCCGTGCGTGAGCTGGCGCCTAGGCGCAGCTAGGGCAGCGGCGTAGCGAGCATGGCGTCGAGGGCGAGCGTCACCATCGGTCCGAACGTCTGCTCGCGCTCTTGCGACGACGTGTGCGTTCCGGTCACGACGTTGTCCGAGACGGTGCAGATCGTGAGCGCTCGACGACCATGCTTGGCCGCCAACGTGTAGAGGCCGTTGCATTCCATCTCGACCGCCACGACGCCGTACTCCACCATCCGCATCAACAACTCGGGCCTGTCCGCATAGAACGAGTCGGCAGAGAAGATCTGTCCCACCGTGACGTTCATGTCGTGCGCGCCGGCGGCGGTGTACGCCGCGTGGAGCAGGTCGAAGTCCGCGGTGGCGGCATAGTCGAGGCCTTCAAACCGGATCTTGTTCATCGCCGAGTCAGTTGCGGCGCTCATGGCGAGCACGACCTCGCGCACATCGAGGCTCGGCGATAGGGAGCCGCACGACCCGACCCGGACCAACTGCTGAGCGTCGTACTCGGAGATCAGCTCGTTGACATAGATCGAGAGCGAAGGCAGTCCCATGCCCGTGCCTTGCACCGAGATCCGCTCGCCTTGGTAGGTCCCGGTGTAGCCGAGCATGTTGCGCACCGACGAGTAGCAGGTGGCGTCGTCAAGGAAGTTCTCGGCGATCCACTGGGCGCGCAGGGGGTCTCCCGGCAGCATGACGCGAGGCGCAATCTGGCCTGGCTCGGCGCCGATGTGGATGCTCATGACCCGCGATCTTGCCAGACCGCGTCGGGCGTAGGGTCGCTCGTGTGACCTCGGACGTGCTCCCCGACTTCCCGTTCCGTCATTCCCTCCACGATCGGCTCGCCGAGAGACGTACGGACGAGGCGTTTCTCGACAAGGCGTGGTCTGACGCCGACTCTCGGGTCGTCGTACTCCAAGGCACCGACCTCGCGGCGTCGGAAGACGGTACGACGCTGACCTGGATCAGCCCGACCGACGCTCCGGCCGGCGAGCGGTTGCTGCTTGGAGAAGCTGGCGGCGTCGTCCACTTCGCGCTGATGGCATCGCCGGTGAAGCTCGAGCCGGTCGAAGACTTCGACGACATCCAAGTTTCGGTGCACGCAGGCGAGGGGCCGACAACGTTGCTCTTCGCGCCCTTGCGACGGCTGGCGATGCGGGTGTCTCCGCTCGACGCGTCGTTCGCCGTCCACGCTGTGGCACTCGCAGGGTGGCACCTTCGCCATCCTCGGTGCTCTGTCTGCGGCGCGGACACCGTGATCTCAATCGCTGGAGAGATGCGGACGTGTCCCAACTGCTCGGCCACACACTTTCCCCGTACGGACCCCGCGGTCATCATGACGGTGATCGACGACGAAGGTCGGTGCCTACTGGGCCATAACGTCGCGAGGGCCGAGGGCTGGTACTCCACACTGGCCGGCTTTGTCGAACCGGGGGAGTCGCCCGAAAGAGCCGTCATCCGTGAAGTCGAGGAGGAGGTCGGTGTGCAGATCGACCGGGTGGCTTATCTCGGCAGTCAGCCCTGGCCGTTCCCCTCGAGCCTGATGCTCGGTTTTGAGGCCCACGCCAGCAGCACCGACATCAGCGTTGACGGGGACGAGATCACCGAGGCGCGCTGGTTCACGCGAGAGGAGCTTGCGCGCGCCGTCAACGCCGGAGAGGTAGGGCTGCCCACGACGATCTCGATCGCCGGGTCGCTCATCACCCGCTGGTACGGGGAGGAGCTTCCGCCCAATGTGCTGAAGATGTGACTGCCCTGCGGGTTGCGTCCGCAACTGGGATCCGCAGTCGTGTGGGCTGGGCACTCCGGAGGCGCCCTCGGGCCTTCGCTTCGCTCTTTGACGGCCCTTCGGGTCGCCCCCCTCGTGCCCTGCCTTGGCCTGCTGGCGGGCTGAGGACGCATCCCGCAGGTCAGGCGGCGAGCTTGGCCTTCACCTGGGCGAGACTCGGGTTGGTCATCGCCGAACCATCGGCGAAAACCACGGTCGGGACGGTCTGGTTACCGCGGTTCGCACTCTCGACCACGGCGGCTGCCTCTGGCTGCTCCTCGATGTCGACGTAGTGGAAGGCAATGCCCTCGCGGTCGAGCTGTCCCTTCAATCGGTGGCAGTATCCACACCACGGCGTGGAATACATCGTGAACAGAGCTGTCATATGAGACTGTCCCTTTCGGTGCTTAGGCTTTGCCGTGGGTTGCAACGCCTGAAGCGTTACCAACCTTCCATTCTGAGGAGATATGTGGTGAGTGACACAGAGCTCCTGCTCGAGGAGCTCGATCCTGAGCAGCGCGAGGTCGCTACTGCCCTCGAGGGGCCGGTGCGTGTCCTTGCGGGCGCAGGCACCGGCAAGACCCGCGCCATCACTCACCGGATCGCCTACGGCGTCGCCAACGGCACGTTTGAGGCAACCGAAGGGCTCGCGGTCACGTTCACCACCAGGGCAGCCGGCGAACTCCGAGTCAGGCTGGCGCGGCTCGGTGCTGTCGGCGTCCAGGCCCGCACATTCCATTCAGCGGCCCTTCGGCAAGCCCGCTATTTCTGGCCTCAGATCTACGGCTCCGAGCTACCGGCCCTGGTCGCGTCCAAGCTCGGCTTGCTGGGCGAGGCCGTGTCGCGTAATCGGCTCAAGGCCAACCAGGCTGACCTACGCGACCTTGCCGGTGAGATCGAATGGGCCAAGGTGTCCAATGTCCGGCCCGACGACTACCCCCGGCTCGCCACCGCAGCCCGGCGCACGCTCGACGGCTACGACCCAGCCACCGTGGGCGCCATCTACTCCTCATACGAAGAGGTCAAGCGATCTCGGCAGCGCATCGACATGGAAGACGTCCTCTTGTGCGCCGCCGCGGTGCTGAGTGACGACGAGCGGGTGGCCGCGGCAGTGCGCCGCCAGTACCAGTGGTTCGTCGTCGACGAGTTCCAGGACGTCAGCCCGATCCAATCGGCGCTGCTCGATCTCTGGCTCGGCGATCGCAGCGCGCTGTGTGTCGTCGGCGACCCGGCGCAGACGATCTACTCATTCGCGGGGGCGTCCGTTGACCACCTGCTCGACTTCCCGAAGAAGTTTCCTCATACGACGTCCATCACCTTGATGCGCAACTACCGGTCCTCGCCGGAGGTCATCGCGACTGCGAACTCCGTCATGGCCGCGCAGACCGGTCGCGGCGCGGTCGAGCTGCGGTCCACCCGCGAGACGGGCGCGCCGGTGACCTACTCAGGTCACGCAGACGAGGTGGCCGAAGCGGCGTCGGTTGCAACGGCCATCGCGGCGACTGTCGCCGGGGGCGTTGCCGCGAGCGACGTCGCCGTCCTATTCCGTATCAATGCCCAGTCGGAGAATTTCGAGGAGGCACTCGCCGAGCGGTCGGTGCCGTTTGTCGTCCGGGGGGTCGAGCGATTCTTCGACCGACCCGAGGTGCGGCAGGCGGTCACGTTGCTGCGCGGCGCAGCCCGCGGCGGCGAAGCGGCGACTGGTGACCTACCGCGGGTCGTGTCCGACATCTTGGCGTCGATGGGCTGGTCGACCGATGCGCCGACCGGCCGCGGAAATGTGCGTGACAGGTGGGAGTCGTTACGGGCGCTCGTCTCCGTCGCCGAGGAACTCGCTGCTCAAGACAAGGAGCTCGATCTCGCGGGCTTCGTGGGCGAGCTGAAACGGCGTGCCGACGTCCAACACGCGCCGATCGCTGACGGCGTCACGCTGACCACGCTGCACGCCGCCAAGGGCTTGGAGTGGCCGGTCGTCTTCTGTGTCGGCATGCATGAAGGCACGATGCCGATCGTCTATGCCGACACAGCCGCCGCGCTCGACGAGGAACGTCGGCTGCTCTACGTCGGGATCACGAGAGCACGCGACGAGCTCCACATCTCGTGGTCCGCGGCCCGCACACCTGGGGGCCGCGGGTCTCGTGGCCACAGCCGGTTCCTCGATGCAGTCGTCGGAGACACCGCCCGAGGGTCGGCCGCGCCGGGGCAGGGCAGGAGCAGGCGCCGCGCCGGGGCGGTCAAGCTGGCGGCCTGCCGGGTCTGCTCACGGCCGCTGACAGACCCACGTGAGCGGAAGCTGGGGCGGTGCCACGACTGCCCGAGCGCGTACGACGAGAACGTCTACAACGCGTTGCGCGAGTGGCGTCGGCAACGAGCGAGCGAAGAGAAGGTGCCGGCCTACTGCGTCTTCACCGATGCGACGATGACGGCCCTGGCCGAGATGCAGCCGCGAGACGTGGCAGCGTTGGTGCGTGTGCCGGGCATCGGGCAGGGCAAGCTGGACAAGTACGGCAGCGAGATCCTGCAGCTCTGCGCCGGTCAATCTCTCGTCCGCGAGGGGTCTGAAGACCAATCTCAAAGTTTTTTGGAAAATTCCCCGTAAATAGTTTGCACCCCAGTTCTGCTGACGCGTACTCTTCAACAACCGCAGAAGAACCTTTCTGCGCCCTGACATACAGACCGAGCTCTCGAAAGGAGGCGCTGAACATGATCACTCACACCATCACCATCGCGACGTCCCCGTCGACGCGCATCGTCATGCCTGCCCTCCTGGAGTGCGTCATCGGTGCACCTGTTCAGGGTCGTCGCATGGCCGTCGGTACGACGTCCTACACGTTCGTTCGCGTGCCGGCAATCCAGAAGGGCGCCTTTCCGGGTGTCCGTGCTTGGAGCCCACCGGTCTAGAAGTGTTTTTTCTTGACCGGCACCTCCAAGCCGCGGACCCCATCAAGGGATCCGCGGCTTTTTTCTTTACCCCGTCCGATCGACGAAGGTCACCAGGGAGGTGAATCACATGACACTCAGCGTCCTCGACGCACTCATGGCGAGTGAGGAGACAGATGCGAGCGAGTTGCCGTGCCGGTTGAACGACCCGGAGCTCTTCTTCGCAGAGTCCCCGACCGATGTCGAGCTGGCCAAGGCGCTGTGCCGTACCTGCCCCGTTCGGGCCGAATGCCTCTCAGGGGCAATCGATCGCCACGAACCATGGGGAGTGTGGGGAGGAGAACTGCTCATAGCTGGAGCAGTTGTCGCCCGCAAGCGGCCTAGGGGTAGGCCTCGCAAGTCCGAGGTTGCCGCCTAGCGCAACCGTGTAGCACCTGGCAAGCGAGACCACACGGGCCTCGCCCAAGCAAAAGAGAGAACCCATTTCGATGACCAAGACCACCAGAGTGAACAGGAGTACTGAGATGAATCTCATGCATGAAGACTTGGCTCGCGCCCATATGGACGCGCGCCTTCGCGAGGCGCGCGAGATGCGACGTGGAAACCAACTCAACCGCGCCCGGCGTTTGGCCCGTAAGGCCGAGCGCGCGAGTCAGCAGGCTCGCCTGCTTCTGGCTCGTTCTTTGTGAACGAACATCGATGATGCCCGGATCTCTCCGTAACTGACGGAGAGTCCGGGCATCGTCGCGTTAATGCAGAAGGGTAATCGAGCCGGCCATTGCCACCACCCCCAGCGCCAGCGATGTGTCATCGTGGAGCCATGGTGGTGTGCGACTTCTGCGGTACGACGCCCGCCGGTCAACCGGCTGAACCTGCCAGCCCCCCGGACGACCACGACGACATCCCCCTCACCTGGGTCACGTCGGTCGAGAACGGAAGGCAACGCGTCTATTGCGACCGTTGCGCCCGCGAACACCTGCGGAGCATTGAATCCAAGCTTGACTCTGAATGGTGGTAGTAGACCGCGCTGGCGCGGCCCTGGGCCGGAGGGCTAACCTCCTCGGCCGCCAACGGTGGTCGTGTCGGCGTTCACGCTGGTGACATTGTGTTTCGCACGGGCGGAGTTGACGTCCTTGACACCTTGACGCACGCACCAGATCACGAGAAGGGCGAGGATCACGCCAACCCAAATGTCGCCCAGACGGCACGCTGTCACTGCCAGGAATCCCAGCAGGACAGCGGCGAGATACGGGCCGAGACCCGGCTTCGCTGGTGACTTGCGCTTGCCGGGCGTCGACGTCGTCATGTGCCGCATTCTCTCAGGTGCGAGGCTTCCGCCGAGGCGAAACGATCCCGAACCTTTGCTCGAGCCGGGCCGGCCGCCTAACGTCCACAGAGCCTCACGTGGCTCTACACCAACATGGCGAGGGGTCGATGCGGGGCGAGTCCAAGCTTGACTCTGAATGGCGGTGAGCCCGGCCGGCGGCGCTACGCGTCAGCGAAGCCAGGCAGCGACTCAGCAAGGATCTGAGCGAACGGCGCCTCGGCGCCGAGTTGTGAGAGCACGCCGATCCCACCGAGCCAGACGCGGTGGATGAGCAAAAATTCCGGCGGCAAGTTGATCTTCAGCACCGTCGTATAGCTCGGCGACCGGGGATCGTTGATGCGCGCGAACTGCGCGCGCATCCAGCTTCTGGAGAACTGGAACGTCTCGGTTGTCGCCGGCTCGACGAACGGTGCGAGGTAGGACCGCAGCTCGTCGACGTCGATGTTGACCGACTCCTTGATGAACCCGGCATCACGGAGACCTGAGAGCACCGCGTCGTAGTCGTCTGCGACGGCACGGCCCAACAGTGCCCCGATGACCGGCGGGAGTCCTTCGGGCAGACGTGCGACGGCTCCGTAGTCGACCACGCCAACACGACCGTCATGGAGCAGCCGGAAGTTGCCGGGATGAGGATCGGCGTGCAGCATGCCGGCGCGAGTCGGTCCGGAGAACAGGAACCTGACGTAGACCTCGCCGTAGTGGTCGCGCTCTTCCTGGGTGCCTTCGGCAATGAGCCGGGCGAGCGAGCGATCGGAATCGAGCCATTCGGTGACCAGCACCGTGTCGGTGTGAGTGACCACTGGTGGGACCAAGATGTCGGGGTCGCCGGCGAACGCCTCGGCGAAGCGGATTTGGGCGTCGGCCTCCAGCGCGTAGTCCAGCTCTTCTGAGACCCGCGCTTGCAGTTCGGAGACCAGCGGCTTGATGTCGATACCGGGGATCCACCCGGCGAACAGTCGTGCAGCGCGGCCGATCTGCTTGAGGTCGCTGAGCAGCGCCTCTCCGGCGCCGGGGTATTGGATCTTGACCGCCACGTCACGGCCATCGGACCAGACGGCCTTGTGAACTTGGCCGATGGAAGCAGCCGCGGCGGGATTGTCCTCGAACGAGGTGAACTCTGAACGCCAGGACGTACCGAACTCCCGGGCCAGCACCTGGTGGACGACCGAAGCGGGCATCGGCGGCGCCGCGTCTTGCAGCTGGGTCAGGGTGGCTCGGTAGGGCGCCACCAGTGCCTCCGGCAGCGCCGACTCGAAGATGGACATGGCCTGCCCGAACTTCATCGCACCGCCCTTGAGCTCGCCCAACACCTTGAAGAGCTGCTCAGCCGTGCGTTGTTGGACCGACGTCGCCACCGCCTCCGCGGGTGCCCCACCGATGCGCTTGCCGAGCCCGATCGTGGCACGACCTGCGTAGCCCAATGGGAGGGAAGCCAACTTGGCCGTCCGCGCCACAGTTCTGCGGGGAAGGTCGGTCATGCCCCCATTGTGTCGTGCCACACCGACCAACCACAGCCACATGCAGGATGTGGGTGGTATCTCTCGCTATGCACGAGCCCGACGCCGTGTGGCATCTCGATCGTGCGGTCCCAGCTCTGCGGACGCAGCCCGCTCGCCCACACGCAGACCTCGTGCACCGCCCAGGTAGCCATCAGCGCGGCCAGCAACGGGTCGCAGGCATGCACGTGCCCCGGCCGCCTCGATACCGATTCGACCAACGTTGGCCAGGCGGGGTCGATATCGGTGCGGGCGGCGTCGACGCAGCGAAGGCATGCAGTCCGACCGGGGACGACGAACGGACCCAAGACCCCGACCAGCTCGCGAACGACCACCCAAAGATGGGGGAGCCCTTCGCTCAGGGCGCGGTCGGCCAGGTCACGGTCGGGCTCGTGGTCGGCCGCAAGGATCACCACGTCGGCCCTGGCCGCGTCGTTGGTGACAGCGAGGGGTACGTCGCTCAGCAAACGGCGTACGCCATCGCCCAGACGACCAGCTCCACGTACATGGACGACGCAGGTCGCCCGAGCCTCGGCGACCTCTCGTGCATCGCGGTCTGGCCCCGCGAGCAGCCACAGTGCGGCCCACGCCGACTCGTCAAGGTCGGTGCGAGCCGTGGCCGCCTGGTCGATGACCGCGCCGGCGTCGACGAGAACGTCAAGGGCAGCCAGGCAGTCGTCGACGCTCGGTCCGGTATCGGCGGCAGCAAGGACGACGCCCGTCGGATCCCGGAAGCCGTCGATGGCGTCGAGAACTGCTCGCAGTGCAGGGGAGTCCGCAATCGTGGCGACACCTGGCCACTCCAGTCCGAACTGCAGGGTGCGAATGTCTCGGCGCAGCACCTGCAGTCCGGGACGAAGGATGGGACGCACAGGCGCTCCGTTCTCGTGGGTGCCTTCAGCGTGCCAAATCCTGGTCTGGGCGCGGGGCATTCATCCACAGCGGGCGGACGAATTCAGCTGCTGAGGTCAGCCCCGAGACGCACGAGAGGCAGGATCCCGACTGGGATCCTGCCTCTCACTCGTGTTCGGCGTCGTTCAGGCTTTGCCGAGGATGCGGTTCAGGTTGGTGCCGCAAACGGGGCACACGGCCTTTGCCATGCGCGTGCCCTTATCGTTGACACGCACTTCGCCACTTGCCTCGCGCTTGGCCTTGCACTTCACGCAATAGAACTCGCCGCTCCAGGTCTCCGCCATGACGGCCTCCTCTTCGTTTACGGGCGGTGGAAGGGAGGATCCCTCGACCGCTATGTAACTCCAACGTCACGACGGGGGATTCGTCGGAAATCCCGCCGGGCTTCTGGCAGCGTGCACCTCGGCCTCGCGCCACACTACGTCAGGCGGGAGCCGTGCGGTATTCGCCACGACGCGACGCGCCGTGTTTACGCTCAGCGCAAGGGATATTCCACCCTATAACGGGCAACTTTTCAGTCTTTTGCTTCGATGACGTCGTCGTCAGGCTCGTCAGGCTCAGGCTGGTCGTCGAGACCCGCGGTGGCCGAGACGCCTTCGAGGAAGCCCCGTGCACGCTCCGTCAGGTCGTACCGATAGACCCAGGCCCAGAAGGACTCGTCGTGCCCGTGCACCAGCAGATGCGCCAGCTCGTGGAGCAAGACGTAGTCGATGACGTAGGGCGGCATCCCCTGCAGCCGTTGGGACAGCCGGATCGTGCCATCGGCGGGAGTGCAGGACCCCCACCGGGCGCGCTGGTTGGAGACCCACCGCACCGAGGTGGGGATCGCGAGGTCATCGAGGTAGCGGCGGGACAGCGCGGCGGCCCGGGTTCCGAGATCATCGTCACTCGGCCGGCGCCGGCGCTCCGCGCGGGTCACTCGCTCGATCATCGTGGCGACCCACTCCTGCTCTTCGGCCCGTGACATCCGAGCGGGGATCATCACCACAATCGTGTCGCCGTCGCGATACGCCGAGACCGTGCGTTTACGCCGTCGGGACCGGCGTACCTCCACGGGCAGCGAGGGCGGGGGCTTCTCCACGCGACCAACTTAACTGCTGAGACCCACGCTTCGAGGGCTATCCACCGGCAGGAAACCTGCAAAGTTTTTCTTGTCCACACTGCGTGGACAGCAAACTGCCAGGTCAGGGGTGGGTGCTCACGCTGAGTTCGCACCGGATGCACAAGGCCAGAGAGGTTATCCACCGGTAATCCACAGGCTGCGGACCGGCGCCCACATCTTGTCCACAGAGTTATCCACAGGGGTGGACGGCGAGTCGTTGACGCGGGGTGGCGCGCGGACCTAGCGTCGGGACTATCGATGAGGCCCCCGGGAAAACGGAGGCGTTCGCAAGGGGAAGGCGAACGTGTTCCGCGCCCCGGGGGTCTCCTCGGTTCCAGCCAGATTGACCAGAGGAACGGGCGCCTCGCGGTCGCGGCGTTTGACGCCGAAGTTCAGCGCAACGTCAGCCGAAATGGCCGACTTGTCAGAGCCAGCGGGACCAGCCGATGAGTTCGTGCAGCGCCTGGTCGAGGCCATCGGGCAGCGCACCCCGGTCGAACCAGGCGACATCGAGCGACTCGTCGCTCACCGTTGCCGATGCTCCCGCGGGGGCAACGGCGACATACCGCACATCGAGATGATGCGACGGGCGCAACGGTCCGCAACTCACCTCGTGGGTGCTCAGCTGCACAGGAACCGAGCCGACGAGGCGGAGCTCACCGATCCCCGACTCCTCTACCGCCTCGCGCAGCGCCGCACCCGCCAGCGTGGTGTCGTGCGGGTCGCAGTGGCCGCCGAACTGCACCCAGATCTCGTACTTGCGGTGCAGGTTGAGCAGCACCCGTTTGCGATCTTCGCTGACAACCAAGGCGCTGGCGGTGATGTGGTCGGGGTGGCAGTCGCGGGTCAGCCCGTCGGGGTTGCGCTGGAGATGATCGATGTACGACGTCTGAAGCTCACGCTGCTCGTCGTTGCGCGGATGCAACCGCGTCAGGACGTTTAACGCGTCGTCGTACAGCGTCACCGCGATGTCCTCACCGGTGAACGCTAACGCGCATCACCGTGGCTCGTCACCGGGAGACCCGTCTGACGCGTCGGGCTCCGGAGAACCCTCATCGCCCTCGCCGTGGCCAGCATCCTCGTCTGCCTTGCTTTGGGTATCCGTTTCCTCGTCGAGCAAAGCAGTCAGCGCCGCGTCGAACTCCTCAGAGGAGATGTCGACATCGTCTGCCTCCTTGGTGCGCTGGGCGAAAGCCAGCGGGTCGTCGAGGTCGGCCGCAGTGGGGAGCAGATCAGGATGTGCCCACACGGCATCGCGAGCGGCGGCGCCTTCGGCAGATCGGAGTGCTCCCCACAACGCAGACGCGTCGCGGAGTCTCCGAGGCCGCAGCTCGAGCCCGACCAGTGCGGCGAAGGTGGCCTCCGCCGGACCGCCGGAGGCTCGCCGGCGACGGACAGCCTCGCGAAGCGCTTGTGCTTGCGGCATGGCTTTCTCCGTCGCTTGACCCACCACCTCGTCGACCCAGCCCTCGACGAGAGCGAGAGCGGTCTCGAGTCGTGTCAACGCGGCCTGCTGTGCGGAGGTGTGCTCGACGTCGAAGAGCCCACCGGTGAGAGCTTCTTGGATCGCCTCCATGTTGCTGGGGTCGAGCCCCTGGATACTGTTCTCGATCTTGTCGGTGTCGACCGTGATCCCTCGGCCGTACTCCTCGATCGCTGCGAACAGGTGCTCGCGAAGCCATGGTGCGTTGAGGAACAGCCGCTGGTGGGCGCACTCGCGCAACACAAGGTAGAGCAGGACGTCTGACTCCTCGATGCCAAGGCCGGAGGCGAACTCTGTCGCATTGCTCAAGACGATGGCGGGACGACCTTCTTCACCGATGGGGATGCCGATGTCGGTCGCGGAGATCACCTCCTGCGACAACGCTCCGACGGCTTGTCCAACCTGTTGGCTGAACATCGCACCACCGATCTGGTTGAGCATTCCTAGCATCGGGCCGGCCATCGCCTTCGCCTCGGCGGGAAGTGCCTCACCGATTGCAGTCACCACGCTTTCAGCGATCGGTTCGACCAGCCGACGCCAGACCGGCATGCTCGCCTCGACCCATTCGGCGCGGCTCCAGGCCACGACGCTGCTACTCGTTGCGGGCAGGTCGGTCACGCCGTCGAGCCAATGGTCGGCAAGTCGCGCCACGTCCTGGAGTCGTGCGACGTCGCCGGCATCAGGAGAGCGGTCAGGAGACTGAGCCACGAGCTGGCGTGCGAGGTCACGAGAGAAGTCCCAGTTGACTGCCCCCTCATGCGGCGCAAACATCCGCTGCAGCTGGCCGAACATCGCCTGCAGGCCGGCGGTGTCTCCGCCTGCGAGCCCAGCGAAGATCTGCTCGAACGGCGTACCGGCGAACGGGTTGGGGCCGTCGGGCTCGCGGCTCGCGCCGGTCTCGTCGGGCCGGTCGTCGCCGTCGTCGGAGGGACGGTCGGGAGGAAGATCTGCCATGCATCAAACGTACTTGGCCGATCAATGATCCCGAAGTCGCTTCCGCTCCCAGCGCAACGGCCGAGGCGACGCCCGCACGGCGCGTCACTAACATCGACACGTGACCGACCCGATCCGCCTGCTTGAGATCACCGACGAGCCCCTCGACGTGTCCAAGGTGTACGACGCCGTGATCGGCTCAGAGGTGGGGGGAATCGCTCTGTTCGTCGGAACTGTGCGTGATCGCGACGCCGGTAAGGACGTCAGGGGTCTGGGCTACAGCGCGCACCCGACCGCCCTTGCAACATTGCGTGAGGTCGTCGACGAGGTCGTTTCGACGCATGACGTGTTGTCGGTCGCCGCCGTGCACCGCACGGGCGAGCTGGCTGTCGGCGATATCGCCGTCATCGTCGCAGTGTCATGCGCCCATCGAGGCGACGCATTCGTGGCCTGTCGCGAACTCATCGACGAACTCAAGACACGGGTGCCGATCTGGAAGCATCAGGTGTTTGCTGACGGCAGCGAGGAATGGGTGGGCACGCCGTAGCGCCAGCCTGGGAATCCCCAAATCTCCACGTACGCTGATGTCACGCGAAATGCACGGTGCAGGATTGGGACGGCGGAGGTCGCGATGACGGTGTTGTGGTGGCTGGTGCCGCCGTTGGTCGCAACGTGCGTGGCGATGGTCTGGGCCGGATGGTTGGGCCGCGAGCGCGACGACGTACGCCGTGATGACTCAGACGCAGCCCTCCGTCGCATGCACAAGGCGCTCAGCAAACCGACCCCCCGCAAGGGCACGCCGGTGGTGTCCACTCCGATCGAACCCAGTCACGGTGTCGCCGTAAGGGGTTCAGCGCGTCGCCCCATGTCCGTCGGCAAGGACGCGCGGTGACATCATCGACGGCATGAGTCGTCGGACCCAGTCGCTTATCGTGTCGGGAATCGCGCTGGTCGCGTTGCTTGCGGTGGCGTTCATGGTTCCGATGCCGTACGTCGTGATGTCTCCCGGTGTCACCGAAAACACCCTCGGGACCTTCAACGGGTCGAAGGTCATCAAGATCAGCGGCCACAAGACTTACCCGACCTCAGGACACCTTGACCTCACCACCGTGTCGGTCACCTCCCCTGACTACAACCCGCGGCTGTCCGACATCTTGTCGGCCTGGTGGTCACCCAAGCAGATCGTGCTACCCCGAGACGTGGTCTACCCGCCCGACCAGTCGGCCAAAGATGTCGAACAGCAAAACGAGACAGACATGCGTGACTCCCAGGACGACGCCATTGCTGCGGGTCTCGGCCAGGCCGGCATCGCGTCAGTCTCGGTCACCGTCGACAGCGTGCTCGAAGGTGCGCCGGCCCACGGCGTACTGCAGAAAGGTGACCAGATCGTTTCCGTCAACGGCGAAGAGACCGGTGGTCGTGACGCCGTGATCGCCGCCACCTCGTCCCTGCCTCCCGGGTCCGAGGTCAGTGTCGGCATCGTGCGCGACGGCAAGAGCGAGACCGTCAACATGACCACAGAGGCATCTCCAGACGACGAATCGAAGTCGCAGATCGGCGTCACGCTCGGCGAAACCGTCGACCCGCCCTTCGACGTCAACATCAAGCTCGGGCAGGAGATCGGCGGCCCCAGCGCAGGTCTGATGTTCTCGTTGGCGATCTATGACTTGATCACACCAGGTGAATTGACCGGAGGTCGCTTCATCGCCGGCACTGGGACGATCACTGCCGATGGCAACGTCGGTGTGATAGGTGGCATCCAGCAGAAGATTGCGGGCGCCTATCAGTCGGGTGCGACTGTGTTCCTGGTGCCCGACGGCGACTGCGCCGAGGCCGCGAAGTCAGACCTTGTCGACGACATCCAGCTCGTCAGGGTGGCGACGCTCGACGACGCCGTGACCGCACTGAACGACCTGGAGTCTGGCGAAGGCACCGAGATTCCGGGCTGTGAGGCGTGACGCGGTGACGGGCAGAAAGCCGGATGACCCCTCGGACGAGCTGGCTCACGAGGTGAGTCCGGAGATGAGCTACGAAACCCAGGAGATGGGTCAGGAATCCCCTCACGTGTCCGAAGAGATGTCGGAGCGTGCCCTCGGTCTCAGGATGGCGGTCGTGGAGGTCGAACGGCACGCCAGTGAGTCCGGGTGGGACCAGGCGGCACGCTTGTTCGCGATGGTCCCTACCGCCGACTTGGCGATTGCTGAGCCTGAACTTGCGGCCGAACTGGGCATCACGACCGCGGCTGAGGTGCTCTTCACGCCCGTGGAGCAGGAACTCGACGAGCGGGCTGGGTCGTTGGAAGACTTGCTAGGGCGCATCGCTTGGCCGGAGACGGTCGACGGCGCCATGGTCGTCGTGGAGCGGGTGGTCCTGCCGCCCGAAGCGGAAGAGGAGGTACCAGATGACCCACAGGCTGCCGCTCATTTCGCGGCCCACCACGACGCGCGCGAGGAGGTCAGAATCGCCGCAGGAGTGCTTCGCACGGGAGAGGCCCACGTCGTCCTGCGGATGCGGTCCCATGACAGCGACGACGCCCTTCTTCACGGTCCCGACCTCGTGCCAGGTCTTGTGAGAGCGCTGCGTGAGACGCTTGAGCCCTAGCACCCACCGAACTCTCGTGCCGCGAAGGTTTGAAGGAGAGTTGAAGGAGCCACGTGAGCGACATCTTTGACGAGGAGGAGGGCCGCCCCGAACGGCCCCCACGTCGTACACCTTCTCAACGCCCGCGCGCGCTGATACCCACGCTCGGCATCGTCGTCGCCTTGGTGGTGCTGTTCTCGGTGTTCGTCGAGGTGTGGACCGGACGCTTGTGGTTCAACTCGCTGGGCTACGGCGAGGTCTTCACCAAGGTGTTGTGGACACGCACGTTGCTCTTCATCATCTTCGGGTTGGTGCTGGCCGGCGCCACCGTGGGCAATGCGTTGCTCGCGTTTCGGATGCGCCCCATCCTGTTCAGTGACGGCTACCGCAATCCCACGGTGGAGCGTTACCAAGACACCATCGACCCGATTCGGCACTGGGTACTGATTGCCATCGGCGTGGTGATGTTCCTCTTCGGCGGGGCCAGCGCGTCCGGTCATTGGAAGACCTACATGCTCTGGCGCAACGGCGTCCCCTTCGGGCAGGACGACGTCTACTTCAACCGCGACATCGGTTTCTACGTCTTCGACTACCCGTGGTACAGGTTCCTCATCAGCTTCGGCTTCACGACGCTCGTGCTCGCGCTGCTCATCACCGCCGGGACGCACTATCTGTACGGCGGGATCCGGCTCGCGGCCAAGCGCGACAAGTTCTCCTCCGGCGCCCAGATCCAGCTCTCCGTGTTGCTCGGTCTCTTCATGCTCATCAAGGCGGTGTCGTACTGGCTGGACCGCTACGGACTCGCGATCGCTGACGGCAACCTGTTCACCGGTGTCTCGTATGCCGACGCCCATGCTGTGCTGCCTGCAAAGAACATCCTGGCGATCATCGCGGTCATCTGCGCACTGCTGTTCTTCGGCAACGTGATCAGGCCTGGGTGGATGCTTCCTGTGCTCGGCTTCGGGCTGCTCGTGCTGTCCGCGATTCTCATCGGCGGGATCTGGCCGGCCATCGTGCAGCGTTTCCAGGTGAAGCCCTCGGAGGCCGACAAGGAAGCGGTCTATATCCAGAAGAACATCGACGCCACCAGATCGGCGTACGACCTCAACGACATCGAGCCGGTCAGCTACCCCGGCGTCACGCAGGACAGTGCAGAGGAGCTTCAGGCGTTGTCGAAGGACCTGCCCGGCGTGCGGTTGATCGACCCCAAGCTGGTTTCCCAAGCGTTCGAGCAGTTGCAGCAGCAGCGTGGGTTCTACCGGATGCCCGACGTGCTCGACGTCGATCGCTACACGTTCGAAGGCGAAACGCAGCCACAAGATGTCGTCCTCGCTGCGCGCGAGCTCAACCTCTCCGGCCTGAACTCCGACCAGCGCAACTGGACCAACGACCACACTGTCTACACGCATGGCTACGGCGTGGTGGCCGCCTATGGTGACCGGCGTGGCTCGGCCGGCGAACCTGAGTGGGTGCAGCAGAACCTACCGTCGGTGGGACAGCTTGGCGAGTTCGAACAACGGGTCTACTACGGCGAGAGCGAGCCGACCTACTCCATCGTGGGCGCACCCGAAGGGGCTAATCCTGTCGAGCTGAACATCCCCGCGATCGGGGAGTCGGGAGGGGCGGACCAGACGTCGACGTACGACGGCGACGGGGGGGTGCCCATCGGCTCGACGTTCAACCAGCTGCTGTATGCCGCGAAGTTCTGGGATTCCTCGATCCTCCTGTCAGGTCGGGTGAACTCAGAGTCGAGCATCATCTACGACCGGAGCCCACGGGACATGGTCGAGAAGGTCGCACCCTGGCTGACGGTCGACTCCGATGCGTATCCAGCTGTCGTGGACGAGCGGCTGGTGTGGATCATCGACGGCTACACCTCGACGTCGACCTATCCGATGTCGCAACGCGTCGACCTCAGCGAAGCAACGGGTGATTCTCTGACGGCCGAAGAGTCCGTGGCCAACCAGCAGTCCGACGACATCAACTACATCCGCAACTCGGTGAAAGCCACCGTCGATGCGTACGACGGCACCGTGACGTTGTACGAGTGGGACGACAGACCGGGCGGCGAGACCGACCCGATCCTGCAGGCCTGGATGGGCGCGTTCCCCGGCGTCGTTCAACCGTACGAGGAGATTTCCGAGGACCTGCTCGCACATCTCCGCTACCCGGAGGACCTCTTCAAGGTGCAGCGTGAGTTGTTGTCGACGTACCACGTCACCAACCCCACGACGTTCTACGGTGGCTCCGAGAACTGGCAGGTGCCGGAGGATCCGACGTCAGGGAGCTCAGACCTGAAACAGCCGCCGTTCTACCTGACAGTGAAGGTGCCCGACGCGCCCCCAGAGTTCTCGCTGACGAGCGTCTACGTTCCGCGAGCTCGGCAGAACCTTTCCAGCTTCATGGCGGTGAACGCCGACGCCACAAGTGAGGACTACGGGAAGTTCACCGTGTTGGAGCTGCCGAGCGACAGTGCCGTGAGCGGGCCAGGCCAAGTGGCCAACGCCATGTCGAACGACTCGAAGGTCCGGAACCAGCTGCTGAAGTACACGCAGACCGGAACCAAAGTGCAGACCGGCAACTTGTTGACGTTGCCCGTCGGCGATGAACTGTTGTACGTGCAGCCCGTCTACACCTTCCGTGGCGACAGCGGCACCGGCACCTACCCGATTTTGCAGTTCGTGGTGCTCTCGATTGGTGATCGGGTGGGCATCGGTACGTCGTTCGACGAAGCCTTCGCGAATGCCCTCGGTCTGAGTGAGGTAAGCGAACCCCCACCGCCGACTGGTGGTGACGGGAATCCACCACCGAACGATGGCGGTGGGTCACAGACGGACAAGGAGAGGCTGACAGAGTTGCTTGACCAGGCTCAGTCATACTTCACGCGTGCCCAGCAGGCGCTGCAGGACAATCGGCTCGGCGACTACCAAACGCTCAACAACAAGGGCGTAGCCGCCCTCGCGAAGGCGATCGCTCTGCGCGACGGTGACACTGGCTCGTCTCCGCCGGGTGCCGGCAATAACGGCTCGGGGTCGACCACCGGCGGCGATTCCAGTCCTTCCGGTGGCAACTAGCGGCTCAGCCGCTGCCGCGTGGAACGCGAGGTCTGCCCGCAGGGAGGTTTAGCTCGCTCGCCGGCACGTTCCACCACACGCAGAAGGGTCGACACGTCACTCCGCGGCGATTTGATTCACGGTGACGCTCGCCGTAAGGTTGTCAGTCGCACGACACCCGACGCGGGGTGGAGCAGTTCGGTAGCTCGCTGGGCTCATAACCCAGAGGTCGCAGGTTCAAATCCTGCCCCCGCTACGCATTTCAGGCTCGGAATCTACGGATTCCGAGCCTGAAGGCATTGAGAGACTTGATCATGTGTCCACTGAGGTCGGGGTATCCGGACTCGGCCGCCGCGAGAGCGCTCCCTGCCGCTCCTGGACGCTGTCACTGGGTGCAGCCGGTCGTAGCCGCACAGATGTATCGCGGCACCGGAGGCCGCGGAGGACACTGATCGCTCGAACGGCCGCGAACCCGTGGGTACGGTGAGGTGATGATGAACCAGCGCGCCCACGATTCGCTCCCGAGCTCGGATCATCCGGAGAGTCCGGACGGACCACGCCGACCAACCCTCCTGGTCTTCGACGTCAACGAGACGCTCTCTGACATGTCCCCGATGGGTCAGCGCTTCGAGGAGGTCGGCGCGCCCGCGCACCTGGCGAAGACGTGGTTCGCGGGACTGCTCCGGGACGGCTTCGCTCTGACCGCCGTCGACGCCACCGAGCCGTTCGCGCGGCTGGCGGCCGGGGGCCTCCGGGTCAGCCTGCACGGAATCTCACTGAATCGCGGGGCCGAGGAGGCGGTCGAGCACATCATGGACGGCTTCGCGGGTCTCGTGGTGCATGCCGATGTCGCCGAAGGAATAGGCGCGCTGCGCGACCTGGGGATCCGGCTGGTCACCTTGAGCAACGGCCCATCGTCGGTCGCCGACGAACTGTTCGAGCGGGCCGGGATCCGCGACCACTTCGAGGCGCTCCTCTCGGTCGAGCAAGCCGGCACGTGGAAACCCGCCCCGGGCGCGTACGCCTACGCGCTCGAGCAGTGTGGAGTGGGTGACATGGACGCCATGTTGGTCGCGGTCCACCCGTGGGACATCGACGGCGCCGCACGCGCGGGTCTCGCGACTGCCTGGATCGACCGGAACAATGGTCTCTACCCGGAGTACTTCAGGGCTCCGGACCTCGCACCACGGTCCCTGATCGAGTTGGCCGACCAGTTGCGCTGAGTGACTCGGGGCCCCAACCGGAAGCCGACCATCAAGTTCTATGCCGAGGGCCAGAACTCCGGGCCACCGGCCCTCGGCTGACGGTCACCACCGACAAAGGAGCAGCATCGTGAAGGTCGACGTGACCACCGAGAGTCATCGACCGGCCTGTCGGCGAGGTGTCGGCCTACGCTGGCGACCCCGACAACGCCCCACGTGGTACGCCAACATCAGGTCTGTCGAGTGGAAGACCGCGCCGCCGGTCCAGCTGGGGAGCCTGGTCGCGTTCGTGGCCGAGTTCCTCGGCAAACGGCTCGCCTACACCTACGAGATCGCCATCCACACTTCCGGCCAGCGGCTGGTGATGCGCACCCAGGAAGGCCCGTTCCCGATGAGGACGACGTACACCTGGGCCGAGGAGTCCCAACCACCACCCGGATGACTCTGCGCAACGCCGGCGAACCTGCCGGATTCTCCACCGTTGCCGCGCCCGTCATGTCGATGGCGATACGCCGTGCGAACCGCAAGGACTTGGCCAACCTCAAGGCAATCCTCGAGCGGGCAGATCCCTGGGCCCGACTTCGACCTCGCATCGCCGTGAACTGGGGCGTGTTGAGCAGGGACAGGCCTCTGGAGGCTGTAGTTGTCGCGACGCCCCCGATGGCGCCCAGAAGTCGCAGGCTCTCACTCCTGCCCCGCTACCACGCACGACGCCCTCGGAGAGTGACTCTCCGGTGGCGTTCGCATGTCTCGCTCACGAGGGTGCTGAATCTCTCGTGCTGACGAGGTACCGGCTAGGTGTTCATCTCGCGCTGGGCGGCGAGCCAGCCTGCCTGGAATCGGGTGGACGCGTCGAGGTCTCTCATCAGCGTCTGCACGCGTCGCTCTACGGTTCGCGTCGCGACTGAGAGTTGGCGGGCGACGGTTTCGTCCTTCAAACCTGCGGCAAGCAGCCGCACCAGATCCCGTGAGTCTTGCGGGGCCGGCGGTTCAGCCGGATGGTCGGCGAGTTCGCCGCTGGGGGTAAGGCGAAGAGGACACGCTCGTTCCCAGACAAAGTCGAAGAGCTCATGGAGAGCGTCAAGGAGGGAAGAGGTGCGGACGATGAGCGTCCCACCGCCAAGATCGGGGTGCTTGAGGTCGAGCGGCACGGCCCCAATGACACGGTCGGCGAGCGTGAGCTTGAGCGGCAGCTCGGCCATGACGCGGGCTTGCTCACCCATCGCGATCGACTTGCGAACGTGGTCGTACCCGCCGGGGAGTGTGAGCGACTCTTGCGCGTAGACAGCCCGCCAGCGCACCCCTCGGGCGAGAGAACTTTCCTCCGTATCGTTGATCGCATCGATCTGGTTCGTCGTGTAGTACGGCGGCCGGTCGAAGACGAGAACCTCCTCGCGGGCGGCATGTTCGATCTGTGTGTAGCGGCGTGCCGCCGCCTCCCGTCCGTTGACGAACTCTACGATCTCGGAAGCTGCGGTGTCGGGCTCGATCACGCCGCGCAGCCGGTCCTCGAGCTGGGCCGCGGCAAGGCGGGTGTGCTGCATCGCATCCTGCTGTTGCGCGATCAGCGCCTCCACGGCGACGGTAGGAGGTGAGGGCAGGTAGCGATGCACCCGCTCTGGTGACCGGCTGATCAGACCGTGATGCTCGAGGTTGTCGAGGCCCGTCTGCAGCCGTCGACGGGGGAGATCCACCAGGGCGGCCAGTTCGGCGAGGGTGGCTCCCGGGCGCTCCAGCAGGGTGACGTACACCTGTTCCGCGTCCGCGGACACCCCGACATGTTGCAGGACACGCTCACCCGTCGGGAAGTTGGTGCGCTGCTCCCACATCTGATCTCCAACGATCGAAGGCGGGTAGCCGACATGTCGGGCATCCGCCCCGGTGGACGTATTGACGGAAGAGTACCGACGGCCCAGGATTTTGCGCAAGGACGGCCTGAATTGATCCGCGCTGACTCGAATGTCGACGTGAGCCTACGAGGTTCGTCACCTGTTCGAGGTACACAACGGAGGCGTGGGATGTCGCACCCCAAATTCCGCATGGCCGGAGCGCTGAGCGCTTCCTTGATTGCTTTGACCTTGGTTTCGCCCCCATCCGTCGTGGGCGCCAAGACTGTCGACCAGGGACAGGTGTTCTCAAAACCAGCAGACCCCGTGGCGATCGCGATGAAGTACCTCGAGCAGAGTCCCGCCCAACTGGGGGTCACTGCCGCCGACCTGACAGATCTCGTGGTCAGCAGTGTCTACCGCAGTTCGCACAACGGCGTTACGCACGTCAATGTGAACCAGCGCTACCAGGGTCGTGAGGTCTTTGGTGCGTATGCGACCGTCAACATCGCCGACGGCGAAGTGCTGTTCGTCGGCGACAGTCTCGTCAAGGGCTTGTCGGCACGTGGCGCGGCTGCCCCGGATGTCGACGCCCTCGCTGCGGTGGGGGCTGCGGCGGACGAGCTCGACCTCGACGACCCCACCGCTTTGAGGGTGATTGACGCGCCCTCAGGTCGAGCTCAGGAGACCGTTCTGTCCAGAGCGGGCATCTCGTCATCTCCGATACCTGCACGCCTGGGATGGCACTCGGCCAAGTCGGGGGCGCTGCGACTCGCGTGGCAGCTGGTCATCGACGCGACCGAGGAGTCCCATCTGTGGAACGCGACCGTCGACGCGACTTCAGGGGAGCTGCTCGAGGTCGACGACTGGACCGCCTCGCACTCACGACAGGAGCTCGCTACGACGCTTTCCCGGCGTCCGGCGCCGGCCTCAGCACCCTCTGCGTGGGCGCCGCCCCACCCGATCGGGGACGGGTCACGTTACCGAGTCTTCAAGCATCCCAACGAGAGCCCCAACGACGGCGGACGCACCTTCGCGAAAAACCCAGCGGACGCGACGGGTTCACCGTTTGGGTGGCACGACACCGATGGCGCTGCCGGTCCCGAGCACACCACCACTCAGGGCAACAACGTCCACGCCTACACCGATCGAGACGCCAACAACATCGCCGATCCGAACAGCAGCCCGGACGGTGGCCGGCGCCTGAACTTCGACTTTCCCGTAAATCTCAACGAGCACCCCTCGACCTACACCGATGCCGCGACCACCAATCTCTTCTACTGGAACAACGTCATGCACGACGTCACGTACCGCTACGGGTTCGACGAGGCGGCTGGCAACTTCCAGGCCAACAACTACAGGCGCGGTGGGGCAGGCGGTGATCAGGTTCGTGCCGAGGCCATAGACGGCTCGGGAGACAGCAACGCCAACTTCGAGACGCCTTTGGAAGACGGTACTGGTGTTCCGCGCATGCAGATGTACCTGTGGTCGGGCCAGCAGTTCGGGCTTCCCAACCAGGTCACCGTGAACTCGGGCACCGCGTCGGGAACCTACGCTGCTCAGTACGCGATGTTCACACCCGCACCGAGGACGGCAACACCCCAACGCGGCATGGTCTTGGTCAACGACGCCCTCGGCAACCCCAGCGATGGCTGCCAGCCCCACAGCGTGCCCGCTGGCGCGATCGCAGTAGTTGACCGCCCGACCGCAGGAGCCTGCACGTTCTATGCGCAGGTCGTCAATGCAGAGAGTGCTGGCGCTAGCGCTGTCGTGGTGGTGAACAACTCCCCAGCCCAACCCCCCGTCATGACGGGGTCGGTTGACCCAGCGGTCGGGATCCCTGCGGTCATGGTCTCGCAGGCAAATGGAAACGTCATCAAGTCGGGCTTGCCGGCAACTGGGAGTGTCCACCGTGACCCCAACCATCCTCAGGCACGCGACGGCGACCTTGATGCGGGCATCGTCCTCCACGAGTACGGCCACGGTGTCTCCCTGCGCCTGACGGGCGGACCCAACGTCAACTGTCTGACGGGCGAAGAACAGATGGGTGAGGGCTGGAGCGACTTCTTCGCGATGGCGATGCTGATGGATACCAAGTCGGATAACCCGGAGAAGGCTCGGGGGATGGCGACGTACTCCTCGTTCGGGAACGGGCGCCGGGACGCCGGTATCCGCCCGCGGCCGTACTCCCGCAACATGGCGATCCAGCCCGCAACCTATGACAGCATCAAGACCCAGGGATGGCTGAACGGCGCCACTCTGAGCAACCCGCACGGAACCGGACATGTGTGGGCCGCCGTGTTGTGGGACATGACCTGGGATCTTGTGGAGAAGCACGGCTTCAACCCGAACATCTACAAACCGTGGAACACCGGAGGCAATAACCTCGCGATCCAGCTGGTCATGGATGGCCTGAAGTTCCAAGGGTGCGATCCCGGTTTCGTTGCCGGTCGCGACGCGATCATCGCCGCGGACGAGGCACTCACCGGCGGTGAGAATACGTGCACGCTGTGGGCGGCCTTCGCTCGGCGGGGACTTGGCTTCAGCGCGATTCAGGGCACCACCGCCCGCAACGACAACTTCGAGTCATTCGACACCCACCCTGATTGCCAGCAGGGCTTCCTCGGCAACGTCTCTTCCCCGCCGGACCTCAACAACATCAAGAATCCTGGGGGTCCACCGGTGCCGATCGAGTTCACACTCGGCGGGAACCGCGGCTTGGACATCCTCGCGAGCAACTCGCCGTACACCCGGCAGGTCGACTGCGCGACACGCCGGACCTTGGATCCGACGTCCTCGTTCATCACGCCGCGACCGATTCCGGTCCCGACGGTGAGTCCAGGCCACCACAAGCTCCGCTACGACCGACACAAGGACAAGTACACCTACGACTGGAAGACAGACCAGGCCTGGTCGGGAACGTGCCGCGAGTTCGTCCTCACCCGGAAGGACGGTGTCCAACACCGCGCCTACTTCAGCTTCGGAACTGTGCCACCTGTTGAGCCGCCTGCAGAGAAGTGGGTCGCTCGATACAACGGAGGTGGCAACGGAACTGACCTCGCGGAGGTGGTCCGTGTGTCACCCAACGGCACGCGCGTCTTTGTCACCGGCCGGAGTCTTGGCTCCGGCGGAAACAATGACTACGCCACGGTTGCGTACGACGCTTTCACCGGGGAGCAGCTCTGGAGTGCCCGTTACAACGGCCCGAGCAACGGCATCGACTTCTCTCTGTCGCTCGCCGTGAGCCCTGACGGTTCACGCGTCTTTGCGACCGGCGGTAGCCAAGGTCAAGGTACGAGCTTTGACTACGCAACGGTGGCGTACGACGCCGCGACGGGCGAACAGCAATGGGTCGCCCGTCACGATGGCCCAGTCAGTGGCAGTGACAGCGCGCAAGCAATTGAGGTGAGTCAGGACGGCTCCCGGGTGGTGGTGACCGGCAGTGGACCGGGTGTAGGCAGTAGCAACGACTACTCCACAGTGGCCTACAACGCGGCTACGGGAGAGCAACTCTGGGCAGCGCGCTACGACGGTCCCGGCAGCGGCCCTGACTTTGCTCAAGCGCTGGTCGTGAGCCCGGACGCCTCGCGTGTCCTCATCACTGGCCATAGCCCTGGCGTAAGTGGGCAATTCGACTATGCCACGGTGGCGTACGACGCCGGGACCGGCCAACAGCAGTGGGTTGCTCGGCACAACGGTCCAACCAACGGTGCGGACTTCGCGACAGCCTTGGGCGTGACTGCGGACGGCTCTCGGGTAATCGTCACCGGCGAAGACTTCGGTGGTTCGGCGGCGTCTGGTGGGACGGTGTCTGACTACGCAACGGTGGCCTATGACGCCTCGACCGGTGAAGAGATCTGGGTGGCTCGGCGAAACGGACCCGGCAATGGCGGCGACGCAGCCGAGGCCCTGGCGATGAGCCCCGATGGTTCACAAGTCGTGGTGACGGGCCAGAGCCAGGGAGCCGACACCGCCGGCCCTGACTTCGCGACCATCGCCTATGACACGTCTGACGGCAGCCAGCAATGGGTCAGCACCTACAACCCAGTCAACGGCTTCGACGTTGCGTGGGGGGTCGGAGTGAGCCCAGACGGCTCCCGCGTTTTCGTCACGGGTCAAAGTACCGGCGCGGGCACGGGTCTCGACTACGCCACGGTGACGTATGACAGCTCCGACGGCAGTCAGCTCAAGACCGCGCGGCTCAACGGGCCTGCCAATGGCACCGATGTTGCGCAGGCGTTGGCGGTGAGTGCTGACGGCTCCGCTGTCTTCGTGGCTGGCTACAGCCTTGGCCTCGGCACCGATCTCGACTTCGCTACTGCGGCGTACAGGACGTCGCAGTAGCCGAGAACGAGGGTTCATGGCGCATCCCTCCCCCGACCACCGGGATGAGATAAGGACGCCAGGGGCGTTGGGCAACTCCGGTGCGACGTGGCACGATCTGGCAGGTGACCAGCAGTCCCGCCGGGGAGCAGCACCTGCGCGACCTCGCGCGGCTGCGCCGCGTTCGCGATCGGATCGACCGGGACTACGCCCAGCCGCTGGACGTCGAGGCGCTTGCACGCGGTGTGCACATGTCTGCCGGGCACCTCAGCCGCCAGTTCCGGGCGGCATACGGTGAGTCGCCGTACAGCTACCTGATGACGCGACGTATCGAGCGTGCGATGGCGCTGCTGCGTGGTGGCGACCTCAGCGTCACCGAAATCTGTTTCGCGGTCGGCTGCTCGTCGTTGGGCACCTTCAGTACGCGCTTCAACGAATTGGTTGGTGTGCCGCCCAGCGTCTACCGTCGCCAGTCGGCACGCGCGACGGCGGGCATGCCGCCGTGCGTGGTGAAAAGGGTGACCAGACCGATCAGGCATCGAGAAGCGCCGGTCACGGAGTCGAAACTCGTCGGTTAGCAGGCAAAGGGAGTACCCCCAGCGAAGCCCGGAAGGAGCCTCGGGTATGACGGACAGTCGCAAGCTCGTCGTCGCCGAGAACATCAGCAGCAACGGTGTGATCGAGTTCCAGGATCCGTGGTTCGATCCCGGAGACCAGGACGATAGCGATCAGCTTGCGGTAGTGCACGGTCACATGGAGGCCGAGGACGCGCTCGTCCTGGGCCGGCAGACCTTCGAGGACTTCCGTGGCTACTGGCCGTTGCAGACCGACGACACGACAGGCTTCACCACTCACCTCAACCAGATCCAGAAGTACGTGTTCTCCGCCACGATGGGCGACCCGGGCTGGGAGAACACCGCCGTACTTCGTGGACCCGTCGACGAGCAGGTTCAGGCGTTGAAGGATCAGCCGGGCGGTGACATTGGCGTGACCGGCAGCATCAGCGTGGTGCATGCACTGATGCGGGCCGACCTGGTGGACGAGTACCGGTTGTTTGTCTATCCGGTACTGACCAGCCGTGGTCGCAACCTCGTCCCCGACGGCATGAGCATGAGGCATCTGAGCCTCACCGAGAGCCGCTCATTCCGTTCTGGAGTCGTTCTGCTGAATTACACGCGGAGCTGATCGCCAACGACCTCGGAGCGAGCAGACCGATCAGGAATCGAGAAGCGCGAGTCACGGCGTCGCAACTAGCCTGACCGCCATGGACATCACTATTCACGCAAGCTTCCTCCCGCACGACGACCCTGAGGCCTCCCTGGCCTTCTATCGCGACACCCTCGGCTTCGAGGTCCGTAACGACGTCGGAAACGGCACGATGCGCTGGATCACGGTCGGACCTGCCGACCAGCCCGGCACGTCCATCCTCCTGGCGCCGCCGGCCACCGACCCTGGGATCACCGACGACGAGCGCCGCACCATCGCCGAGATGATGGCTAAAGGCACCTACGGCTGGATTCTGCTGGCCAGCAAAGACCTCGACGCCACCTTCGAGAAGCTGCAGGCCAGCGACGCCGATGTCGTCCAGGAACCGACCGATCAGCCGTACGGCCTGCGCGACTGCGCCGTGCGCGATCCTGCCGGCAATCTGGTCCGCATCCAGCAGCTGTCTTGAGCCGTCAACGCGTGCCGGCGGCTGATCGCCGGCTTCGCGGTCTCGCACCTCGGCGACGGTCACCGGGCCGCGGATAGCCTGACCTCAGCGCCAGTTGCCTGACAGCGCCCACGAAGGAGCACCGAGAATCATGGCCACCAAGAAGCGCACGGAGCCATCGGTGTTGCACGATGCGGATAGCCACGACCTGATCCGCGTACAGGGCGCGCGCGAGAACAACCTCAAGGACGTCAGCGTCGAGATCCCCAAGCGCCGGCTGACGGCGTTCACCGGCGTCTCCGGCTCGGGCAAGAGCTCACTGGTGTTCGACACGATCGCCGCGGAGTCGCAGCGGATGATCAACGAGACCTACAGCGCTTTCGTCCAGGGCTTCATGCCCACGTTGGCGCGGCCAGAGGTGGATTTCCTGGACGGGCTGACGACCGCGATCATCGTCGACCAGGAGCGGATGGGCTCTAACCCGCGCTCCACAGTCGGCACGGTGACCGACGCAAACGCGATGCTGCGCATCCTTTTCAGCAGACTCGGCAAGCCACACATCGGACCGCCGACCGCCTACTCGTTCAACGTCCCGACTCGGACCGCGAGTGGGGCCATGAGCACCGAGAAGGCCGGCGGCCGGGTGGAGAAGAACGTTGTGCGCGACGCCGTGTACCTGGGCGGCATGTGTCCGCGCTGCGAAGGCATGAGCGCTGTCAGCGACTTCGACCTCACGGCGCTGTTCGACGAGACCAAATCCCTCAGCGAAGGCGCGCTCACGATCCCCGGCTACAGCATGGACGGCTGGTACGGCCGGATCTTCGGCGGAGCCGGTCTGCCTATGGACAAGCCGATCGGCAAATACTCCAAGAAGGATCTCGACAAGCTGCTCTACGGGAAGCCGACGAAGATCAAGGTCGAGGGCATCAACCTCACGTACGAGGGCGTGATCCCGAAGATGCAGAAGTCGATGCTGTCGAAGGACATCGACGCGATGCAGCCTCACATCCGCGCCTTCGTGGAGCGCGCGGTCACCTTCCAGACCTGTCCCGAGTGCGACGGCACCCGGCTCACCAAAGAAGTCCTGTCCTCGAAGATCAAGGACAAGAACATCGCGCAGGTCTGCTCCATGCAGATCAGCGACCTGGCTGATTGGGTTCGGGGTGTCAAGGAACCGTCGGTGGCGCCGCTGCTCGCCGGACTGCAGCACCTGCTCGACTCGTTCGCGGAGATCGGGTTGGGCTACCTCTCACTCGACCGGCCGTCGGGGACGTTGTCAGGGGGAGAGGCGCAGCGCACCAAGATGATCCGGCACCTTGGCTCTTCGCTCACCGATGTCACCTACGTCTTCGACGAGCCCACGATCGGCATGCACCCCCATGACATCGAGCGGATGAACCAGCTGCTGTTGCAGCTCCGCGACAAGGGCAACACTGTGCTCGTCGTCGAGCACAAGCCGGAGACGATCACGATCGCCGACCACGTTGTCGACCTCGGTCCCGGCGCCGGCACCGAGGGCGGCACCGTTTGCTTCGAGGGCAGCGTTGAGGGGCTGCGGGGGAGTGACACCATCACCGGTCGCCATCTCGGCGACCGAGCCGCCCTGAAGGAATCAGTGCGGTCGGCTTCCGGCGCACTTGAGGTGCGCGGGGCGACGACGCACAACCTCCAGGACGTGGACGTCGACATCCCACTCGGCATGCTCTGCTTGCTCACCGGTGTCGCCGGTTCTGGCAAGAGCTCGCTGATCCACGGCTCGGTCACCGGCCGCGACGGCGTGGTCGTAGTCGACCAGGGCGCGATCCGAGGCTCGCGCCGGAGTAACCCGGCGACGTACACGGGCCTGCTCGACCCGATCCGCAAAGCCTTCGCGAAGGCCAACGGCGTGAAGCCGGCGCTCTTCAGCTCCAACTCCGAGGGCGCTTGCCCCACCTGCAACGGCGCCGGCGTCATCTACACCGAGCTGGGCGTCATGGCCACTGTCGAATCGACTTGTGAGGAGTGCGAGGGCAGGCGGTTCCAAGCGTCGGTGCTCGAGTACACGTTCGGCGGCCGCAGCATTGCCGAAGTGCTCGCCATGTCCGTCAACGAGGCCGGGGAGTTCTTCGGCGACGGTGACGCGGGCACTCCGGCTGCGCACAAGGTCCTCGTCCGGCTCGCTGACGTCGGGCTCGGCTACCTCACTCTCGGCCAGCCGCTCACCACACTGTCGGGCGGTGAGCGGCAGCGGCTCAAGCTGGCCGCGCAGATGGCCGAGAAGGGCGACGTCTATGTCCTCGACGAGCCGACCAGCGGCCTACACCTCGCCGACGTCGAGCAACTGCTCGGCCTGCTCGACCGGCTCGTCAACTCCGGGAAGTCAGTCATCGTCATCGAGCACCACCAAGCCGTGATGGCGCATGCCGACTGGATCATCGACCTCGGACCTGGCGCCGGTCACGACGGCGGCCGGATCGTCTTCGAGGGCACACCCGCCGACCTCGTCAAGGCGAAGTCAACGCTGACCGGCGAGCACCTCGCGGCGTACGTCGGCTGACCTGGAGTCTTGCTCTACAGGGTCGGCGGGCCTTCGTTGATCCGCCGGAGAACAGGGGCGAGCCTGTGGAGATCGTCCTCGGTTTGGACCTGGCGTTCGTCCCACCAGGTGGCACCTGCCTCGGCGAATGGCGCAATCAGATCCCGGGCTTGGGCTGGATCGCCCGGGCTGGCGCCGCCGAGGACGATGTCGAACGGGCCGTCCAGCTGGACCTCGCGCTGTTGGTGGACGTAGGCGACCAGATCGCGGACCTCGTCGAGAGCCGGGGCGTGTCCGTGCTTGGCGGTGGTGAACAAGGGGACCACGCCGTCCCAGTGGGCGGCTCGACGTATCGGCCGGCGATGTGGCCAGTATCCGCCGATCCAGACCGGCGGACGGGGTTGTTGTACGGAGGGCGGCAGCAATGTGACGTCGCGAACCTCGTAGTGCGGTCCGTGATGGTTCACCGGCTCGCCTGACCAGTAGCGCTGCAAGAGATCCAGGCCCTCGTCGAGTCGCTCCGCCAGCACAACCGGGTCGGTGGGCTCACCGAAGCTGCCGAACTCGTCCTCCACCGGCCCACCCAGACCCGCACCGAAGATGACCCTGCCGCCACTGAGCGAGTCCAAGGTGGCCACCTGGCGAGCGAGCTGTTCCGGCCGCCGCCGGGCTACCGGCGTGACGAGCGTGCCCAGCCTGAGTCGGGACGTGGCCAACGCCGCTGCGGTCAGCAGCATCCACGGATCACCGAAGGGCTGGCCTTGCCGCTCGCGCTTGCTGTGCACCACGTGGTCCCAGATGAACAGCGCATCCCATCCCGCCTGCTCCGCCGCCTCGGCCACTGCGGCCACGGCCTTGGCATCGGCGAAATCTCCGAAGTTCGGGATGTTGATCGAGAAACGCATCCCAGCATGGTGCGTCACCGTGCCCGACGAAGCAACCGACAGACACCGGGCGGCCAGTGACGTCTCGGTGACGTGCTTCTGGGACTCTTAGCAGCAGACCGACCTGGACGATTGAGTGATCTCACATGCGGACGATGCTGGCGCCGAAGGCTTCCGGTTCGGGCACGCGTGGTCTTCGTCGCTCGCATCAGGCCCTGTCACGAATAGACATGTGGTCACCCGGGCAGGTAGCTCCCCTCCCGGTCACTCAGGTCCTGAAGTCCCCAGGGCAACCGCTGCCCGCGATGGGTCACGACATCGGTCGGGGCCATAACTTTTCGCAGGTGCGCGTTCATGCCGACAAGGCCGCGAATGAGGCAGCGATGATGCTCAACGCTCGGGCCTTCGCGGTTGGACCGCACATCGTCTTTGGCCCCGGCCAATATGACCCGGCGAGCAGCTACGGCCGGAAACTGATACGTCACGAGCTAGGCCACGTGATCCAGGCGGGCGGCCGGAAGCCCGGACATCGGCTCACAATGATCGACTCCGAGGTCGGTGAGCGACAAGCCCGACAATGGCCCAACAGTCAGCCAGCGCCCTTGATTGGCGGCGACGCGGTGCAACGCCACCCGGCCGAGAAGGTTCTCAAGTGGACGGTGAAATGGCTGTCCAAGCGGACGGCCAAGCAGATCAGCAAGCACATCGCGCGGCACACCCGAACGATCGCGACCCGAGCAATCCACTCGGTCTTCAAGAATCCGCGGCGCGTGAAATACATCGTCACGAATGCAGTGAAAGAGGCGACCGAAGTCGTCGGCAGAAACGCCGCCAAACTGGCCACTGACACCGTTGAGGAAGGTGCGATCAGGGTCGTCCGTCAGGCGACGAGAACTCCCGGCAAATTTCGGTGGGTTGTCCAGAAAACTTTCGTCGAGGCCATCGGGACTGGGGGGCAGCGTGTCCTGCGCATCGTCATCGACCAGAGCGGACGTATCGTGACTGCGTTCCCGGCCGACAGGTTAATCGCCATTGGAATTACCGCTGCTGGCATCGAGGCCTTTTCTGCCCGCACCGCCGAGGCTGCTGAATCGGTGCATACGAGCATCGAGAAAGACCATGCACTCGATAAGGCGGCCCACGCGGACAACAGCAGTTGGTGGGAGTGGGTGCCGATCATTGGCGATATCTGGGGCGGCGAGCTCAACTCAGGCGAAGGCGCCATGATCGAAAGAGACCGTGAGGACGAGAGGCGCGAGCAACTCATCAAGGACACCGTTGAAGCTGCCATTCATGAGCTCGAAGAGGACAAGCAAGCCACGCTGGGACCAGATGACCGGATCGACATCGAGGACTTCGTTCGGATGGTCCTGGTTAGCGGTCTCGATGTGGAGCAGGAGGAAGTGCCTCAGGAGTCAGGCGGGTAAGGACCCTGTTCGCGCCTCTTCATGGTTAGGTCTTCTTGGTGGTCGTACCACGCTTGGTCGACTTGAGGGAGGCCAGCTCCTTCTCCACGGAGTCCAGCCGTTTGCGCAACTCGGCCAGATCATCGCTGGCGGCGGTTGCCTTGCCTGACGACGGCGACTGGAAGGTTTCCCGCACCTTGTCGGACGCATCGCCCCACAGTCCGTCGGCAGCCAGCTTGCTGACCGTGCGCAGCGTCTTCTGTCCGTTGCGCAGTTGCGAGATCGGGTCCTCGGCCTGCGCAACCTCGAGGAGCTTGAGGATGGCCTGGCCCGAGAGCCGGTCGTCATCGTCGGCATGGTCGGCCGCCTTGTAGACGCCCAGCCCAGTGTCCTGGAGGACGGCACAACACACCTGGGTGACGACCTGTCTGAGTGCCGGGATGATCGGAACGAGTGACAACCAATAGCCCACCGTCGGGAAAGACTTCACGTATCGACGACGCGAGAAGTTGCACACCTTATAGACGGAACCTTTCCGGATGCTCACCGCAGCGAGGTCAAGGTCCTTGTTTTCGGGGATCGTCGGGCAGTCCACGAGAAGGTGGTCGCAGATGCAGTCCTTGAGGTACTGGATGAAGCCGTAGAGCAGATCGGCAAACGCATCCACGACACCTGTCCGGTAGGTCTGCAGCGGAAGCAGGTCGAATGCGCCGCCACGCACCAGCTCCGCGTCAATGACAGACAACGAGTTGCTGACGAGGTTCAGCGCCACCACGTTCTTGGGTCTGCGGTTCGCCGACACCGACACGGGACTCACCTGTAGCGGCAGCTGCAGTCCGTCGACGAAGCCCTTCCCAAGTTCGAAGACGCGCGCTGTCGACATGTTCGTATCGGTGAGCACCAATCGATTGACCACTGCTTGCAGCGCGATCCCGCCACCGTTGAAGTCGAGCGGAATCCGGTCGCTGACCTGGCCGAGCTGCGAAGCTTCGAACCCCACGATCGAGCGGGTGTCCGAGGTCCCCACGATCGCCCAGACCTGCACCGAACCTGATCGAGACTCGGTCGCGAGTGCGATGTCGTCCTTACCGGCGTCGATCTTGACCGAGCTGATGACCTGACCGTTCGGGACGGACATCGACACGAGCTCGTTGTACGACGCGGCCGAGCTGCCTGGAGTGCCGCACGTGAACACGGCTACACCGCCATCGGTGATGGCCAGGTGTCCGACCGTGTTGAGTGCCGCGGTCTGGGGAAGCGGGCCCAGATCGTCAGGGATCGAGCCGGGGGTGATCTTGAAGATGCCGGCGCCTTCGTACTCTGCCGGGCTCCAACCTTTCGAGTCACTCGTACGACGTCGCAGCGCCACGGCGTACACGCTGTCGGGGTCGGCCGCCGTGGTCGCGAGCGTGACGAGCTTGACTCCACAGATCGTCGTCGCGGAGCGCCACCGGATCGTCCCGGCCACGATGTCCGCGGTGCAGAACAGCGTGTCGTTTTCGTCCCGCGTCGGAACGGTCGCGTACATCAGCCTGCCGTCAGGTGAGAACGCCACATCCGTCACGGCGCCTGTCGTCGACGCCGCCTTGTCACCAGGCTTGAGCTCCTTGCCGCTGACCGGGTCGATCCGAGATACCAGGGTCTCGTTGGCCAGGTTGTAGCGGTTGATCAGCGTCGAGGGCTTGGTCGGGTTGACGCCAGAGCCAACGGTGAACGCCTCCTCGCCCGATGGATGAACCCGCACTCGCGAGTGCCAACCAAGGCCGGAGATCGTGGTCATGCCACGCAGCGAGTCGGGGTAGTTGGGGAAGTCGCGGGCATCGTCGAACATCGCGCAGAACGTCTGGCTGCGCAGCCGCTTCTTCAGCCCTTCGTAGAACTCACGCAGCAGTTCGTCCTCGTGTTTCGAGACGAAGACGTTTCCACCCGACTTCGGGTTGACGGCGTACGACGCAAGGTTGGTCAACGCGGTGCGGAGGAGGAACGCATCTTGGCTTTCCTCGAACGTCGCGTTCTCCGACGGGTTGAGCCGGGTCTTGATCCAGCGCAAGAGATCGGCGATGCAGTCGTCGTAGATGTCCCACAGCAGCGTCCCGTCGAGCCATGACAAGTCATCTTGGGGTTCAAAGGGTGTGACATCGATCAGGGGACCGGCATCAGGGTCGGTGCGGAGGACGAGCGAAACCTCACCGTCCTTGTTGTCGAGCAGTTTCTTCGCACGTTCGAGGACGTCCACCACGACCGGCTCCGAAATGTCGATGTCGTTGCCTTCGGAGTCGATGGCACTGCCGGGTTCAACGGTGACGAACCGGCGCTCCCCTTCCTCTTCCTCGAGTCCGACCTCTAGCTTGCGTGGTACGAGCTTGGTGCCGGGGAGCCGGCGCAGCCTGTCACGACGCAGGTCTTCGTCCGTGCGGTCTCCACAGTGGACGGCCAGGCCGCACACGATGCCGTAGCCGTGGAGTAGTCGGTTGTGGCGTCGCAGGTCGTTGGCCCGACACAGTGCGTCGATCGCGTCCTGGACCGTTTCGACTCCGGGCAGGCTGCACACGCCGTTGTCGACGGTGACGTCGTCAGCCGTGAGCGCCGTGAGCGCCGGGAACTCGTCACGGCAGTCTGTGACGGACATCGTCGGTCCGCTTACGGAGATGACCGCGAGCCGCCCGGCGCTGTGCCGGACTCCTGCAGGCGGTTGGTCGAGCGCCCGCCCGGATGAGTCCTGCGGCCAGTCGACGTCCGCCGTCGTACTGCGGGCAGGGACGAGCCAGTAGTCGTGCCGCCGGAAGGTCCCGCCCTCGCGGAACCGCACCTGGACACCGTTCTCGAGCTCGATCCAGTCGTCGGTGGTCGCGGGGACGGCGCCGGGGGAGTCCCACCGACGCACCCGTGGGTTCCTCGGGTACGACGCGAGGTCGAGGGGACCGGTCGCCGTGGCGGCGTCGACCTTCAGCTGCGTCCCACTGGCTGTGAGCAGCCGGACGAGAGTGCCAGGGATCCCGGTCAGAACTGACGTGTCGTCGAACAGCTCGACCCAGTCACCGGGCTTGAAACCCAACACCGCATCGGGGCCGATGCTCGCGACTTCGAGCACGTTGCTGTTGGCGCTGACCCACGTCGTCACGATCGACGCGTTCTCACGGCTCCAGACGATGACCGGCCGACCGGCATCGACGTCGTGCACATGGACGCGGTACAGCTGGTTCTCCAGCCCGATGTAGCCGCCTGCTGGGGTGGGTCGGCACAAGTCGGCGCTGCCAGCCGGCGGCTCGGCGCGGGCGGCCATCTGTCCGGATGGTGGCGCCAGACTTTCAAGAGCCGCTGACAGGTTCGTGTCGCAGTCGACGGGAGAGAGGTCAGAGACGTCGAGCAGCCGCACCTGCCAGACGATCCGACTGCGCGTGGTCGTGTCCGGCCCACCCAGCGCCGGCTCGATCAGACTCGGGTCGTCGAGCGCGGTGATCGCTCGCTCCCACACGTCGAGGTAGGCGAGGTAGTCGCCGTCGGGCAAGGCAAGGACGCGCGCCACAGAAGGGTTGGCCTGCGCGGTGAGCTCGGGTTCGTACAGGTCTGGTTGTACGGCGTACGACGCCAGCCGTCGCAGCCGCGCGTCACCCGTAGGAGCCGTGACCTCCCGGTCGAGCGTCAGGGTGCTTTGTGTCACGTCGACAGCGGTGGTGCGGGCGACCTGCGGGTCTGGGTCGTCGTCGGAGTAGAGCTGGATCCACTCGAGAGCGCCGATCTCCGAACCGTCGAGCACCACGGTCGCCAAGGTGACGGAGGTTGCGGTGGGCAGGTCGACCACAGCTGTCGACTCGCCGTCCGCCTCGACCAGATGTCCGCCGACCCAGGCCCTTCCTGGCGACACCAGCAGGTCGTCGCCCTCCGGAGACATGATGAGCCTGAAGCCGCCGGACACCTTCGGGAACCCCGCCGGGCCAATCACGTCGACGGCCTCGTCGTAGTCGCGGTGCGCCTCGAGGTCCAGCTGCTCGTTCCAGTCCGCGTCGAGCTGGACGCGGCCCTGCTGCATGCGCACGCCGGAGTAGTGCCGGTGTGCCCGGAACGTCGACCGGGTCAGATCTCCACCGTTCATGCTGGTGCCTCCGTCCGTCTCTTGCTAGGTCATCCGGCCGGTCTCGACACAAGATCGTCCGGATGTGTCTCAGGTTTGATGGATCACCCCGGCCTCGAGGCCGAGTCGCAGGTATTCGTCCAGCACCGCCGCGAGGTTGGACTCGCGTTGGGGTTCTTGGAGATCCCTGCCGGTTCCCATGGCGGCGCCGTTCGAGGCACCCGTGCGGAGTCCCAGGTCTGCGCGGTCGTCGAGGCGCGCATACGTCGGGTCTCCGTACGTCGTCGAGGTGAAGACCGGAGTCGTCCGAGCCTTGATCGCGGCAATCCGTGCGGCGTCGGTCTCGTCGTCGACGGCCAGGTCGGGCTGGCATCGATATCTCCGCGGTGCGGCTACGTTCTCGGCGACATAGCTGAACCGCAGGCAGCCGGTCTGGCGCCGCTCGACCTCGACTGGACCGTCGAGGATGCTGTCGCTGGCGTCGAGACTTTGGGCTCGGCTGGTGCCGAGGACGGTGACGCGGTCGAGCGAGACCGGCACCTGCGTCGCGTCGACGGCGTCGGCACCTGCGGCGTCGACGACGCTGCTGCTCACGTGGAGGGCGGGTCCGCGTTCAGGGATGGTGATCGGTCCGAGGAGGCTGCGTTCGACGACCAGGTCGAGGCTGCCGTTGTCGGTGTCCTCGGACGTCGGCGCTTCGACGATGACCTGTCCGGTGGGTGGCAGCACGGTGACGTGTCGCAGCCGCAGCTTCCCCAAGTCACCCGCGCGCACGGTGATGTCCCCTTCGACGTACAGCCCGTCGAGAGTGAGCTGGCCAGGCACCTCGTCAGCGACTCCCGCTGTGCCCGTCACGGCAATCGAGCCGAGTAGGTGCGGACGGCGGTCGCTGGGGTTCACTCCCGCCAACGACGTCAAAGGTGCGCCCGCCTCAGCCTGCGGCCATGCGGCGGCGATGATCATTAGCTCGCTGCCTGCTGGCACGACGGGGGCATGCGTTCCCGTGAGGTCCTCGATGTACGTGCAGCTGTCGAGGATCACGATCACGCCCACGGTGCCGGGTGGCTCGGCATTCCACGCGTCGACGGCGTCGGCCACCGTCGACTCGATGGCATCGGCGACTGGCGTTGCGCGCTTCCCGACCGCTCGGAACCATGTCGCACGATCCAACATGTCGGTGATCGACGCTTCAGAGCGTTCGAAAGGACCGGCGCCGATGGTGTCAGAGCAGGCGTAGCTGGCCGTCACCTCGACATCGCTGGGGTCGAGGTCGCCTCGGAACGCGATCCGGCCGAGCACGGGGTCGACGGCGACGACAAGTGGCGCCGCCGGCCGCGGCCAGCCGGTGGCCGTCGCGACGGGCGGGTCGCTCAAGTCGGCCGCAGTCATCTGGGAGACGGGTACGGCGCTGAGGCCGCTGCCGAGGTCCGCGAAAACCTCGATCACCGGGTCGTCACCGAACCACCGCGGGACGACGTCTGAGCTCGTGCGGAGTGCCTCCAACTCGTCGTACAAGGCACGACGGCGAAGCGGCTCAGGCACGTGGTGCTCCTGAGCAAGGGACGTGAGGGTGTCCTCGGTAGCGCCCGGGTTGAACAGCATCACCTCGAGGCCAGCAGGGTCGATCAGGTAACGGCCGTCGGGTGGTCGGCCACCGGCCGTGCCGTCGCTCGGGTCACTCGCTGGGGTGCGAGACGCCAGACGTGCAGGCCGATGTTGGGGATCCCGTAGCGCCCACTCGGGAGTAGGCGGGCCTCGGCTGTGTGCGCCGTGGCGTCGAACGGGCCACCCACGAGCTCGAGTTCGGCCGCGTGCCTGAGGTCAGGGGTTCGCAGATTGCCGGGGCGCGGGTGGGCGAGGTACTGCGTGGTGTCGAGTCGGGTGAAGTACTCCACAGCCGCTGTCGGCCAGGCGGTCACATCGAAGGCAAGCTGTTCCAGCACGGACAGCGTTCCCTTGCGTCGGCGGTGGCTCAGCGTGTTGGCGACAAGCGCACGAGAACGACCTGCGCCAGGTCCGACGGGGTTGAGCAGGCGCACTCCAAGCAGGTCACCGAGGTAAGGGACGACCCAGTCGGCGCAGGTTTCGATGAACCAGTCGTCGTACATCTGGCCGAGGTCCGCCGCAACGATGTCGCCCTGTTCACCGAGGACCTCCATCAGAGCGCTGAGCGGACCATCGGGACCGCGCGCCGCATCGCGCTGCTGGTACAGCAGGGGAAGCAACCGGAAGAGGTCCTCGCTCAGCCGAGTCATGACGTCGTCTCCGTGAGGTCCAGCCCGCCGGCGGCGAGCACCACGAGCTGAGCCGGCTTAACCGTCCCCGCTTCGATCCGGGCGGGAAGCGCGGGAACATCGGTCGTCGGAGCGGTGATGGTGATCGCCACCACTCCCGGCACTCCGTGCGCGGCCATGATCACATCGCCGCTTGTCAGAGCCTGGGCAAGCTCGCGTGCGTCTGCCGACAATGCCGCAGTGATGGCCGCCGTGGTGTCGTCGTGAACGGCTGCCGCGACGTAGCGCGGATCGACGACGACACTGGCGGCGATCGTCACGGTGATGACGTCGGCAGACTCGATCCTCAGCGGCAGCCTGGGGTCACCGGACGACCGCAAGGCGGACCCGAGGTCAGCGATTGCCTGGTCGTCCACGCTCTGACCACCCGCACCGAAGACGGTGAGATGGACGAGCCGGTGTTTGCCGTCCCAGATCCAACTGGCTTTGGCTTTGCCGATCCCTGGCACACTTCGCGCGAAGTCCTCGAAGTCCTTGAGGGACACCACTCGTCCAAGGGTCAGGACAGTCTGTGGTGCGTGCGCGCGGACCGCGTCGGCGGGTTCGAGATCGGCGGCCAGTCCGGTGGCGAGCGGGTTCGTCACCGAGCGGAGTCCCAGCGGGCGCGTCATCGGCAGGGTCAAGGTGTTCGCCGCGACCCGGCCTGACAGGCCGGTGCCCGCACGATAGGTCGCCGTGACGTTGCTCGTTCCCGTCGGCACCCGTGAGCCGGTGAGCCCGTCGCCGAAGGTCACGGTCATGGTTCCGTCGTCCTGCATCTGTGTCGTGTAGACCTCTTCAGTCGGGCCGACGCCGAACAGCTGCGGAACTTCGGTCCACAGCCTTCCGTCGACGCGCACCTCCAACGTCGAGACGACTGCTCCACCGGAGGCGGCCGCCACGTACGTGAGCGGCTTCTCCATCAGCGTGAACCGCTGGTACGACGCAGAAGCGTCACCGCTCCCCAGGACCTGAGACTTCGTCTCACCATGACTGGCGGTTGCCGTGTTCGCGAGGATCCGTGCCGACGCGCGGTGGTAGCAGCCGGTCAGCTTGGCCGACAGCTGCAGCTGAGAAGAGGTGGACGTCGACGGAGTCGGTGAAGCGATGGTGGCGGCCTCGGCGTGCACCACGGCGTCCGGTTCCGGCGTCAGAACTTCGAGCGCCTTCGCCGGCGCCGTGACGGTGCCTGTCGTCGTCGTCCAGGTGATCGTCCCGTCTCCGTTCTTGCTGACCGGTCCAACCACCTCGAGCACGTCACCCGGATGGAGTGCGACAGGTGACGACCCGGCGTTCAGCAAGGAGAGGTTGCGCACGCCCTCGGCCACCCGCACCACAGGTCGTGGTCCCCGGACGACGATCGTTCGTCCCGCCTCCAACGTGGGAACGTCCTCAGCAAGGTCGACCAGGTCGCCTTGCACCGGAAGCAGGATCGGCTCGGTCGCCAGCGGGAGCAGCTCGCTGCCGACGTAAGCCGAGGTCTGGCGCACATGCTGATTGAAGAGCGGAGTCACCGTCGGCCCTTGCAGGCTGAGCCGGGACACTTTCGCGTTGAGGGCGTAGTCGGTACGCGACACCTCAGTGGCAGTCAGCACGCGGTAGCAAGCCGTCACCCCGGACCGGGTCATCACCACCCAGGACTGGGGAACAGCGGTGGGGTAGACCGCGTCGAGGTCGACGGTGTTCTCCGGCTGATCCTTTGCCACCACCGACCAGTCGGGCCAGTCGGGACTCGCCGTGGCGGCCGGCCAGAAGATCTTCGTTTTTGCCTGCTCCTGGATCTCAGCTTGGGGTTGCGTGCTCATCAGCCCGGCAGCCTGCTGTGTGGCAGTCGAGCCGAACGTCGACGACAACGTGCCGGCCACTGTCTTCTGGAACAGTCGGTAGTCCGGTGCCGCTGCGCCGAAGATCGCGGCCTTCCGCCGCAGCACGTAAAGCCGTGCGTCACGCGGGTCAGGGACCTTCTCATCACTCACGCGCCCTGACAAGACGGCCGGTGACCCGAGCGGATCCACCCAGGTCAGTCGCGTGACGTTGACCTCGGGCAGCGGGTGTACCCCGCTCAGCAGTCGGAACGCCCAGTAAGCACTCGCGCCCCCGCTCTCCCGCTCGCGACCGACCAGCAGCAGCGCGTCGCCTGCGGAGACATCCAAGCGGATGCCGTCGACATAAGCCTGGGTGGCGCCCACACCCAGTCCTTGCGTGACGCGCGTCTGAGCCGGGATCGCGTTCCATTCCGGCCGCGCCTGGAGGTCGGACGTTGTCTCGTAGTTCTGTGGCACCTCTCCCGGCCCGGGGAGGCTAGCCACCTTCGTTCGGGCAGGGATGGGTACGACGCTGGGTGATCCCGGTGCATCCTCCATCGTGAACGACAGCAGCGTCGCGGACGCCCGCCCGCGGCCGGGAACGTATCCCACGGTGTGCGCCAGCTCGGTCAGAGATCGAGGCTCGAGCGCGGTGCGCAGGTATGTCTCGTTGGTCAGGCGCTCGTTGTAGAACGTGAGGACGTCGAGCACGACGGACCAGGCATCGACGAGGGCGATGGCCGGATCGTCGGACCGCCGGTTGGTGAAGTCCTCCAGTGCGTCTTGCTGTGTCAACCTGGCCGACATCGCTCCGGCAAACGTGTGCGCCGTCCCCACTCGGCGTTGTACCTGGGGCAGGCCAGGCGTGTTGTTCACGACGCCACGTGTGCCTGTCGAATCGTCGGCGCAGCAGCCACAGTCATCGAGCAGGTGGTCACAAGTCATCGGCCACCTCCCACGGTCACGGTCAAAACGCCGCGTTCGGGGACGTCGGGATCGTTCGCGAGCTGGGCGACCTCGAGATCCTGGACGCGCAGCACCCCGGCCGACAGCTCCCCGCGGTCAGCTTCGCCGTACCGCCGGAACCTGGTAGCCCGGGCTGTCTTAACCCCAGGGACGGCGAGTACCGCGGCGTAGACGCGGCTCAGGTAGACAGGCGTGCCGAACGTGAAGTTGTCGGGATGGAACAGGCCACGCCGCCCGTCGCGCAAGACCTGTGACGAAAGAACTTCGAGGATGTCGCGCTCGACGTCAGTCGCGAAACGATCCTGTTGCGCACACACCTCAAGGTCGAGCTCGACCGGCACGGGCGAAGGTCGGGACACCTCGACGTCGATCCCTGCCATCCGGTAGCCGTCCAGGAAGCCACGCAGCTTGGACGAGAACTTCGGGTCGACCTCGAGGCCACCAGCCCGATCGACGGTCACGAACGCGGTGTACCAGCTCCCCGTCCAGCGCATCCGCCCGGCAGCTCGTTGCACGCCGCCGAACCGGTCGGTCACGATCGTTCCGTAGTCGGCTTCGGTGACCGCTCGGTCCTGCTCCCGGAACGCGTGGGGTGCGTCGGTGCGCACCTTCTCGAGCGACTCCGGATTGGTGCCGCCTCTTGCCGGCAACGGGTTGCGTACGGCGGCCGACTCTCCCACCAGCACCGTGATCGACTCCGGACCGACATTGCCCTTCTCACCGTGTCCGATCCGATACGAGGCAGCCAGCTTCGCGGGCTCGCGTCGTTGCGCGTAGGTGTCGTCGCCGAAGCGCAGCCACGTCGTGCCGTCCTCCTGGGTCTCGACGACGAACTCGGCGGCAGAGGGAGGCGACCCCAGCAGGTCGAGCCGTGGGTGGTAGTCCTGGTCGCCGTCGGTGACCTTCACGATCGGCATGGCCTCCCGCGGGTCGACCTCGAGCAGCTGCGACGCCGTGGCGTCATCGTCATACGCGAGGGCATAGGTGGGCCGACCGTCGGGAAGCCGCGGAAGAAGGCGACCCGCCACGTCCACGTCGTCCGACAGCGTCTTGCCCGTGACGCTGCGTCCATGCTCGACGAGGACGACGTTTCCCCGTGCGACACCGCAGACGGAGATCTGCTGGACTCCGTCGTTCGTCGTGAGAGAACTGACGCAGAACGGGAAGGGGAGCGCGTCCTCAGCTGACCACACCACCTCGGTGACTTCGGTGCCGTCGAGTGGGTCAACGGTGGGGGTGACTTCCGTGAGCCGGACGACATGGCGGTGTGTACGGTCTACGTCTCGCTTGTCGCCGCTGAGCGACCCCACGGTCTCTTCGAAGAGGAGGAACTCACCGGGTGCGAGTACCGGAGTGCCGATGAGCGTGGCGCGCGTCGAGCCTCGAGGCAGGCAGCACTGTTCGTCGGTCCAGGTGTACAGCTCCAACCGAGTGTTGTCCTTCCTCGCCTGCAGAGCATGGAGGGACTCGAACACCAGCGTCTCCGGGTCATCGGCGGGACCGGTGAGGAACTGCCGCCCTCTGTCGAGGAACAGGTCGTTGTCGACATCGACGAAGACGAACGCCCGCGCGGCCGCCCCTTCGTGCATGCGGTAGCCGAGCATCCGCGCGTGTCGTCGTACCGAGACTCGCTGGCGGGCCGTGCCCAGGTAGGCCTCGGTGGCAACGGCGTCTTGTTCGTAGCTCAGCCGGTCGGCGACGAAAGCCAGCAGCTCGACGAGCGCAATCTCCAGATCGGCGGGGTTGCGTTCTTTCCAGTCCGGAATCGTCGTGGTCAGCCGGTCAAGGAGGAGCTGGCGGAAGCTGTCGTAGTCCTTGGCGAGGTAGTTGCGAACGTCGGACAGATCCTGCTCTGGCGGACAGTCGTCCCGCGGCGCGCAGTCGAATCGGATCGGGCAGCCAGTCTTGAACGTGAACCCGACAGCACTGAGTCGAGGGTCATAACCAGTGGGGGTGGACTTCGTGACAGGGTCGACCAGCCGGAGTGTGTACGTCGAGAAGTCTCCCGGGTCGGAGAGCGTGACGGTCAGCACCTCGTTCGTTGTGGACGTCTCGAGCACCTCGATGCCGCGGACTCGGTCTCCGCCTTCGACGACGACCCGGTTCTTGTTCAGCTTCGTACCGCCAACAGGCACCTCATCAGGCTGTCCGGGAAGTGGGTGCAGAAAATGCACCTCGAGCTTTGTCTGACCTTCGAGTACCTCGACGTAGTCGATGCCGTTGAGCGTCGTCGCATCCCGGACCGCCTCGGACCGTTGCTCATCTCGGCAGCTGTACCCCGGCACTGGCCCGCTCACGCCACGCTCCGGAACTGCTCGACGCGTGACTCCTCGGTTCGGCGGACTGTGTAGCGCACGGTGACCTGCAGCACTGACTCCTCAGCCACCACCTGGACGGACTCGACCTCGATCAGTTCGCCGAGCCACTGGTGCAGGGCGGCATGGACCGTCGCCTGCACAGCCAGCTCGAGGGGCTCGGAGTTGGGTTGGAACACCAGCTGCAACAGCCCACACCCGAACTGTGGACGATTGACTCGCTCCCCAGGACTGGTGAACAGCACCTGCTCGATCAGGTCTCTGATGTGGTCGTCGCGGTCGGTCAAACCGATGCGCCCACGAGAGTCCACGCGGAACGGGAAGTCGACGTCCATCACGCTGACCTCACGATGCCCGCACCCGGGTCTGGAAGACGACCGACATCAAGCCCGTGCCGCTCGGCACGCACACCGCGGTGCCCGTCGAGATCACCAACGGGACCCCAGTCGACTTGACCCGCAGCGCACTCACGACCCAGTTGGCCGTCACGCAGGGAGGCGACGTGGTGCCGGTGAGGGCACAGCCCGCGACCGTGTAAGGCGCGCTCTGGCCGACCGCCGGCTGGCCCGCCACCTTGACTCGCGGAAGAGGAACGGTCGGTGTCGCCTGACCTGCATGCATGCACAGCACGGTGGCGCCGGAGTGGAGGGCGAAGCCGGGCATCAGATCACGTCCAGGGCGCCGTTGTTGAGCGAGATCTGTGGTCCGGTCATCTTGATCGCCCCACCCATCCCGTTGTCGATCTCGATCCCGGTCCCGGTGATCGAGACCTTGGCTCCCTGAGACGTCTCCAACGTGATCCCACCGATTCCCGGTGTGTCGTCGAGCGTGATGGAGTTTCCCCCGGACGTCATCAGCATCACCTTTTGGTACGGCGGAGCGAGCAGCTTCGTCGGCACCTCGGACGCCGCGCCCCACCACACTCCAGTCCAGATCGGGTAGTCGGGGTCACCGTGTTCGAACTCGATCCACACGCCACCTCCGACCTTCGGAAGGGCGAAGAACCCGGTCGAGTCGCCGCCGAAGGGGGCGCAGGGCATCGCCCAGCCGCTGTCGTCGTCGCCGTACACGTCGGGCACGCTGGCCTTGATCCGGAACGTCATCATCGGGTCTTGGATATCGGTGACGACTCCGCGGTACTTGCCCCAGAAGCCCTTGTCCATGTCGGTCATGGGATCACCACCGGTGTCAGGGTTCCGGTGCCTTCGCGGCTGAGCCCGAACCTCTGCGTGTAGGTGCCACGGCTGATGTCATGGGTCACCGAGCGCACGTAGTAAAACCCGTCGTAGTCACGGCCTGCCCCGCGTACGCCGACGAGGCCGCGAGCACGCAAGATCGCGCCGTACTTCGCTGTGTCGAGAGAACCCTGTCCGGTCACCGCCTCGGGAGCCCGGGTGGCTGCGGCGAGCGACGCAAGCGCCCCCTGGATCGGTCCCGCGTTGCCGGTGTTCCGTAGCCGGGTGGTCCGGAGACTTGCGGCCGGCGAGGACGACAGGGGCGGGATACGAAGTGCTGGCAGCGCCGGTATGGGGATTCGCATCTTGGTGAACGGTTCGACGAAGATGCCGCTCGCACCTTCAGGCGCCAACGAGTTGTAGCCGAAGGAAAGGTCTTTGAGGTTGCCGTGCGGGCCCATACCGCGCGTCAACGCACGTTGCGGGATCCCAGCACGCACGACGGGTCCCCAGTACGCACGGTTGACACCGAACGTGATCGGCTCGGTGTAGAACACGAACCCGTTGTCGTCAGCGAGCCGGCGGATCAACGCCAGATCGGTCTCGCGCTGGTGAGGTACGCGCTGCAGCTCGATGGGCACGTCGGTCGTCGGCGTGACCATCGGGACGAGGCCGAGCTCTGGGTACTGCGCGAGCGTCTTCGTGACGACGACGTAGTCAGGCTGGTTGGGACTCGGCGCGTTCTTCTCTTCACGGTCGAGCAAGGCGGAGACAGTTGTGCCGGTGACCGTGAGCGTCGTGGCGCCAGGCTGGTCGCTCGGACTGAGGTCATGCCGTTCGACCACGCCGTCGATGAGCGCCTCCGGTACGACGCCGAGCACTGCACCGATCCACACCCGCGTGCCCGGAGCAAGCGTGTCGAGCACGTCGTACCCGCCAAAGGTGTCCTTGGTCAGCGCGAACGTCAGCTGGAAGCCGTCTCCGAAGTCCGCGTCATTGGTCACCTCCGCGCTGCGAAACGGCGGGAGCAGACCGGGTTGCGGGGTTGGGATCGGGTTGCCCGCCCAGAGCAGGAGACGGACGCCGAGGATGCTCTCCAGCATGACTCACCTACCCGCCGGCGGCATGGCGATCGGCAACCGACGCCCGGCCACCTCCAGTTCGTCCGGACGAAGCACGTCGGTCGCGTCACAGATCCTCCAGAACTGAGTGGGATCGGCGAGATACCGCCCGGCAATATGGTCGAGGCGCTCTCCAGGTGCCACCGTGTGCTCGGTGAGCAGGGTGTGGTCCTGAGGTCGAGGCAGCAGCCGCCGGCGCACGTAGGTGACTTCACGTTCGCTGCCGTCAGAGAACGTCAGGGTGTACGTCGCTGTGGGGATACCGGAGTAGCGACTCGTTGCGGAGAACATCTCAGCCGATCCCCACGTTCGCGGTCGCCGAGAACGATCCGACAGACCCGATGTTCGCCATGACCTCTTTGGCGACCTGATGGACCATGAAGAGCCCGCCTCCGACGCTGAGCAGGCCGAGGTCGTCGTAGTTCAGCACCCGAAGACTCAGGCTCACCTTGGCCTGGATCGGGTTCAGCGCTTGGTCGTACGCTTCCTCGTTGACAGTGATTTGGGTGATCCGCACGGGGACCACCCGGCTGGCGCTCCAGATCAGCAGTGCCAACGGCGCCTCCGGTGGGACGACCTCGATCAACCCCGTCAGGGCTAGCGCCTCGTTCGCGATGACGAGACCGGAGGCCGGGTAGAAGAACATCTCCAGCGACGCCAGCTGCGGCGCGATTCCCAAGGACGTCGCGACCGGGTCACCGGTCTCGAGCTGGTCGGCGGCGTCGATCTCGATGTCGAGGCCAAACGTCTCCTCAGGGGGCCTGACAGCCGCAGAGCCTCGCCCTCGGCCCCTCCGTCTGAGCCGGTCTTGGGTGACAGCGTCCGAGAGACCTTCTCCGGGTTGTACTGGAACACCACGACACTGGCCAGCGGCTTGAGCGGGTCCAAGCCCACGATGGCGCCCTTGAACAGCCGCGGAGAACCGGAGAAGCCCGTCACGACTCTCAGCCTCGGCGAAGGGCGTCACCACCCCGTCACGAAAGGCGTCAGCGAGGTGCTGCGGGCTGTGGCGACCTCAGGGGAACGCCGTCTGGCGAGCGGGGACGCAGACCTTGGGGTCGAGCCCGGCAACCTGGCATGCGTCGTCGTGGTTGGGATGCGCCGCCGAGTTCATGATCGAGGTCGGGTCGTTGTAGTTGGGTGGCTTCTTGAGCTCCTGCCGGAACCAGTAGAGGCGGTCGTGGACCTCCATGCGGTCGTTGGTGGCATGTGACGTGTAGTCGTAGCGATCGAGCTCGAAGGTCATCAGGTGGTGCAGCTCATGGGCGTAGCCGGTGACGTCTCCCCCAGCCCAGTTCGTGGCGACCTCCCACTTCCCGGGATCCACCTCGACGGTGAACGTGTCGGCATCTGCTGCGTTGACGAACTTCAGGTCGACCACATAGCCCTTGGTTGACGCCGCCTTCTCGATGCCGTCCTCCATGGCCTTGATCGCGTCGACGTCTGCCTTCGTGCCCTTGCCCTTCATCTGCAGGAACACCTTGATCCTGACCACGATGTTTGTCGCCGATGTTTTGTCCACCTCGTACGTACCGCCGCCGAACTTGCCTTTGATCTTGACGTACTTCCGAGCGGCGTCTGCTGAAGCCTTCTCCTCGATGTTGATCGACTTGTCAGCGGCTGGCACCGCCTTCTCTTTGACGGCCTCGGCCTGCACCCGCTGCTTCTCCTGCTTGGCCGCGACCACGGTCGTCTGCTGTGTTTGCTTGGCGATGTCTGCCGCCGTCTTCACCTTCGTGTCGAAGAGCAGCTTGAGCTTGCTCAACCAGTGGAACTGGTCCACCTTGGACTTCTTCTGGATCTCGGTGATGATCTCCTGGGTGAGCGTGACGTCAGCGGGGGAGAGCGCTTTGTACGCCGCGGTCGCCTTTGTCTTGACGATGAGATCCGCATTCGCCGCGGCAAGCTTTGCGTCGCCAACGGGCTGCCGCATCAACGCGTTGGGCTGCCTCACAGACTGGGTATGAGCGACTGGACGGATGGACGAAGACTCCGAGATCTGGGTGGCGTGACGCTCAGCGGCCTCGTCGGGAGAACTGACCCGCAGCCGGGTTCCAGCCGGCCTGGTAGCTGAGGGCTGTGCTGCGACATGCGCAAGCTCATGGGTGAGCAGGCGGCGGCCGGAGATCGTGTCTGGTTGGAATGTCCCGCCACCGAACACGACGTCGTGACCGACCGTGTAGGCGAGCGCATCCACCGCACGGGCGGACGCTTCAGCGGCCGGACCGCGGTGAATTCGGACGTCTGAGAAGTTGTGACCGAGACGCCGTTCCATATCACGCCGAACGCCACCTGAGAGTGGCTCGCCGTGACCACGGAGCACGTCATTCACGATTGACGGCGCGAACTCCGGTCCGTCGCCGGTGGCATGACGATGCAGTTCTTCATCGTGGTCGCAGGTGCCGGGCGGGCACGTGCGGCCACCACATCGCCACAGAGTTGCGGTCGACGCGGTGTCCGTCGCTTTGGCGACCGTGGGTGTCGTCAGCAAGGCACTTGTCTCCTCAGCTCCAACCTCCCCGATCTGCCGTCACCGCCGCGTCATCACGGCTTGCGGCGCGGCGCGGTGTAGGTATCGGCCTTGTCCGGCCGCTGCTGGCTCGTGCAGTGCACGTAGTGCGACCACGAGTCCGCCGCCTCGAAGCCTCCGCAGCCGCCTTGGCAGTCGAACGTGACGCAGTAGCTCTCTCCCTCGCTCTGTCCGATGCCTGCGAGGTGGGGCCGACTCATGGACGAGAGTCCGGATCTGCTGCTCCGGACCGGACGTGAAGAACCTTGGGCACAGGTGGATCGGCGGTCGATGGCCGACGACGTACGCCGTGAACTTGCGCTCCTTGCAGACCTTGTCCTGGGCACTCGCTTCCCACTTCATGCCGGGACTGAGGTGGGTGATCATGGTGCCGAGGATGTCTCCGACCTGTCCCATGTTCGGCTGCTCCCAGTCGAACATTCGCTGTGCCACGAAACGCGACTCGAGCTGAGCCACCTGCGAACTGTCGATCCCGCCCGACGGTCCTGGGGCTGTCACGCCGACGGTCTTGAGGCGCGAGCTCACCGTCCGGGCGAAGGCAGTGCGTCGCGCGTTCTCCACAACGTCTGCCCGTGTAGTGGTCTTGGCGGTCGAGCCCTTGGCGGGTTGGGCCCGCTGACCCTGGACGTCGCTGTGTTGGATGTTGCTTGCTCCAAGCGACGGGCTCCAGTGCCCAGTATGGCGAGGCGATTGGCGGCGTCGTGCGTACGCGAACGTCATCTCTGCACCTCACTCCCGGCGGCACCTCCTACGATCCCACGCGAGCGGCTCGGCGTCTTCTCTGTAGGCCGCTGAGAAATTGATTTCCGGATGGCCCGGACGAGGTCAGCCTCACGGATGCTCTGACTGCTGGTCGCACCGGCGACCGCCTTGGAAATGGCGGCGACTACGGTCTCGATGTCCGCGCTGCCATCGACGGTGACGTCGTGCAGCACGACGCGGGGGTCGGCGTCATTCATCGAGCACCTCTCTTCGGCCCGAGGCGAGCGGTTGTCCCAGCTTGCTCGACTCGATCCTGACGGCCTGGATGACATGGGACATGCGGACCGGCTCACCGATCTCTGCGGCGATGAAGGCGGCATTAACCGCGACGTTGCGGATCGTGCCACCGGCGAGATCCAGTCTGCCGAGCGCAGCCGTGTCGAGATCGTCGGTTGGCGTCTCGACCGAGAAGGCTCGTCGCCACAGATCGCTTCGCATCGCTTCGTCGGGGAAGGGGAAGTCCACCATGAAGCGGACGCGGCGTAGGAAAGCGGTGTCGATGGCTTCGGCCATGTTGGTCGTGAGGATGGCCAGCCCGCGGTAGGCCTCCATGCGTTGGAGCAGGTAAGACACTTCCACGTTCGCGTAGCGGTCGTGGCTGTCGCGCACCTCCGTCCGCTTGCCGAAAAGCGCGTCAGCCTCGTCGAAGAGCAGCACGGCAGACCCGTGGTCGGCTGCGTCGAAGACCTGCCGCAGGTTCTTCTCGGTCTCGCCGATGTACTTGCTGACCACAGCGCTGAGGTCGACCCGGTAGAGGTCGAGTCGCAGGTCGTTGGCGATGACCTCTGCGGCGAAGGTCTTGCCCGTACCACTCGGGCCGCTGAACACGGCTGTGGTGCCGAGTCCGGTGCTGCGCCCCATGCGCATGCCCCAGTCGTCATACACCGTCACTCGATGCCGTGCGTGCGCGGTGAGGAGGTGGAGCGCTTGCAGGGCCGCAGGAGGCAACACCAGGTCGTCCCAGGAGGCCTCGGACTCGATGCGTTGCGCATGGGCGCTGAGCTGAGGCCGGTCGATGGCACGGCAGGCCGCCCACAGGGAATTGCTGTCTGGGCCGGCGGTCGCCGCTTGATGGATCGATGTGACGTCGAGGTCGAACGCAGCGACGAGTGACTCAGTGGGCGCATCCGGTCCGACGAGACGACTCCACAGCTCGCGTTGTTCGGGTGCGGTTGCCTTGGGTACGTCGACGATCCGCGCGCCGCGACGGCGGAGCGCTGGTGCCGTGTCGGCGGACACGGCCAGCGTTGCCTGGGTCAGGGCAGCGAGGACGTCGACGCCTGACGAGTCGCCATCGCAGTCGGCGACGAACGCGGTGGACATCAAGACGCTGGCTCGTTCGAGGAGCCGGGCGAGCTCCTCGCGAGCTGCCGGCTCGACCGGGATCACGCGACCGTCGAGCAGGGCAAGCCGTTGCCCTGCGTCGGCAGCGGCATGGGCGGCGACGGCTGCACGAGTGTGCGGGTCGGCCCCGACCAGGACAGGCAGCGGGCTCTCGGTGGACACTGGTTTTCCGGGTCCCGGCCACAGCGTGGTGAGGACGTGTGCCGCCTCGAGCTGTCCGGGTGTGGGATCGACCGTCCCCGTCGCGAACGTGACGATTCCAGCGAGCTTGGGGTCGAGGGCGACCACGCCGGCGAGGAAGTGGAGGACGTGTTCGTCAATCCGGAGGGCTGCCTGGCTGACCGTGCCGTGGCCGGTCACTTCGACCAGCCGCCATCGTCGAAGCGGACCCTGAGGTGCAAGAGCCGACCAGTGCGCGCCCGGCAGCCGAGCCAGTGCCAGCGAGAATGTCGGCCACGGCCTGCTGGGGTCGCCGACAGCCTCAGCGCACAGATCCCCGAACGTGGCATCGAGCTCCTGGCCGGCGCACATGAGGAGGACGGAGCGCTCGAAGTCAGACAGCCCGAAGGCGTCGCACACGACCTCAACAGCCGGCGGCCCAAGGTCGGAGGGCCATCCGGCTGCGGGTCCTGAAGGTTCCCGTCCTAAGGCGGTCGCTACCTCAGCGAGGGCACTCGCCAAGTAGTCCTGGTTGTGACCCGTCCAGTCCTCGGCGGCGATGGGCTCATCGTCCACCTCGGCAGTGATCGCGTTGGTCATGGCACGACCACCAGCGGTGCCGTGATGGCTCCACCGGCGTTCAGGGTCAGCGGGCTGTCTGCCCCGTCGACATGCAACGCGACTCCGTACGAGCCCGCAGGAACGCCGGCCAGCGAGACCGTGAGGCTCGAGGTTTCTGCAGCACGATCGGGTACGTCGATCAACTGCCGCATTGCCCCCGAAGCCGGGACGAGCAGCGATATCGCGGCTTGCTGGCGTGGTCCGATCACGATGTCACTGGTCACGGTGAGCTGGTCGGCGGCGACAGAGGCGGTGATCCGTGGGGACACCGAGACGCCGACCGCGTTGCTCAGCTCGCCCCCTCGGGGCTGCGCCGGCGTGCCGACCAGCCATCGATGCGCGACGACGACCGGTTGCAGTCCGGCTCTGAGCGTTCCCGGTGGAAGGCTGTTCAGCCCGACCCGTACGGACGTCGCGCTGGTGTCCGGATCCGTGGGGGTCAGTTCGCCTGGCCCGATCCGGACCAGGGTGACGTCACCGCGCAGTCCACTGCCGACGATCTGCAGCTGGCTGTCGGCGACGACGGGTGCCCGGGGATTGGCCGCGTTGCGCGCGCTGGAGATTCGAGGCTTGCGGAGCGGGCGGACGGCGAGCTGCGACTCGAGCACGGGTGGTGCCGGAACGACTGTGCCGGCTTGCTCCTCCAGGAGAACCGCTGATGCGACGAACGTCGCCGACAGCTGGTAGGGGCTCTGGAAGAACACGGACCAGAGCTTCGACAGGTCGTCGAGGACGAGCGGATCAGGAGACACGCGCACGATCTCGTCGGCGTCCGCCAGGTCCGTCATCGCCAAGTAGGGGTGGCTCGGCGGGTTGTCGGTCGCCTCCGTGACGACTTCGTCGATCAACTCTTGAGTGATCAGCGGTCGGGTGTGCAGGGCGGCCAGCGTCACCCCCATCAGCCGCTGCGGCTCGAGCAGGTCGTCCTTTCCATGAAACGTGAGCAGGTAGTGCAGGCTGACGGCAACCTTCGGCTTCTTCATCAGCGAGCCGTTAGCCCGACGGGCAGGCAGCTCCTCGTTGCGCCAAACGGGGTCGTACGACGTCCGGTACAGGTAGATGTTGACGCCCGCCTTCTGCCGCTTCACGTCAGACCGGTCGACCCAGACCTCGGCTCCCCCGACTGCCGCCTTCACCGCATCGGTGAGGTGGAGCTGGAGGGCCGCCGACACCGTTGCAGCGGCAAGGAAGTTGCTCATTTCCCACCTGGACCATCACGCAGGTAGTCAGCGAGCGTCGGTGCCGTCGACGGCTTCGCAGGCCGTCGGCGGGGGCGAACCGGCTGTGGGGCGGGCGGTGGCACGACCTCGATCCGGCCGATCGTGACGGTGACGTCGGGAGGCGCCTGAAGAGGTTTGGTCGGCTGCGGGTGGAGACGGGGGACCGTGCGCGTCTCCGGCTCAGGGGGAACCACTCTCTCGATTTGCGCCGGTAGCGCCTTGGTCGGGGACGCCGACGGCTCCGGCGAACGGGAGGTTGGCGATGGAGGCCGATCCCTGGGGACAGCCGGCTTGACAACCCGAAGAACCGTGCGGCGCGAGAGGGGTTGGTCAGGTTCTCGTTCGGGAGGTCCGGCCGGGAACTTGTCGGTTCTGCGCCTTCCGATGAGGTGGGTCGGTTCAATCGAACCGCTCAATGACTTTTGCGGCACGGCTTCGCTGGATGCGGCCGGCGTGGCAGGCACCGCCCATTCCGGCTGTTGCGACGGGGCAGCTGACGACGGCGCCGAGTCGGCAGCACTCGACGCAACGGACTCGAGCTCGTGTCCAACGTGGGGGGCTGCCGCTGGCGTTGACCGACTCTCGTGAGGTTCGCTGATCGGAGTTTCCGGTGGAGTCGCAGCCACCTCCGGCGGGCTGACGGGACGAACGCGCACGGTCTCCGTCGTTGCTGGTTCGGTCGCTTCAGGCAGGGCGGGTTCGAACAGCGACGGCTGACGCGGGCGCAGACCCCCGGTCGCTCGGGTGGCGCGGAGAGCGAGGCGGGTCAGGTGGCCCCGTGGCGGGGTCATTACTGCACCGCGGAGAGGTAAAGCTGCCGTCGGAACGGGCTGAGGTCGAGGATCTCCCGCTCACTCCACCCGTAGGCCTGCGCCAGGGAGTGAACGTCAGTTGCCAGTCGCCGCGCAGAGGACTCGACCTCGGCCCAGACGAAGCGGACCGGGTCGAGGAGCTCCGACCACCCGGCGCCGCACTCGGCACAGGTCAGCGCGACGGAGATGTCTGCGCTCGGATCGGCCTCGTCCATCGCAGTGTCGACGGCCTCGATGACCTCAGCGGACAATGACCTGACGTCGATGGCGACGCCGTCCCGAGTCGACTCCAGAACGCACCGCTCGAGAAGCAGGTACTGAAGCTCATCGGCATCGGTGCTGGGCACCAACGCAGCCAGGTCCCCGGCCGTCGGCAAGCGGGCGATCACGTGGCAGCCGCTCTGCGCCACATCGACCAAGCGGTCCGCGTGGCTCGCGGCTGGAAGTTCGCTGAGGTTAACCGCGACGTCGAGGTCGGCATCGCACTGAGGGCACTCTGACATGGCCGCGACCCGGCCGTTCGATGCGCCGTACAGGCCGAGCAGGGCGTGGTCACGAGCACCGACGGGCAGGTCGGATGCGGTGTCGCCGCTCGCCGCCTCCAGGAGCAGCACAGCTCTGGCGGCCGGCGTCATGGGCAGGCCAGCCTCCCAGAGGTCGAGGACGGTCTCAGAGCTCAGCAACGTCACAATGCGGGCTCCACAGGTTCGACGACAGCAGTGTCGCGCTCCCATCCTTCGTTCTCGAGCTTGATGGACTGGATGGCGACAGCGTTTGCATTGGCATCGAGATCAGGCAGCGCCTGGAACTCCGAAACCCAGCAGCGGTAGATCTTGTACGCCAGGACCCGTTGTCCGGCTTCGTTGTAGACCTCCAGGATGAGGTCCTTGCGGAAGTTCTTCAGCGAAGACTCGGCTCCGAGGCCGGCACCGAAGTTCCAGACCCGGCCAGCCCACTGCTCGAACTCGGGGTCGTGGGTCACACCACGCTCCAGCGAGATCGCCTCGAACTCGTTGCGACCCGCGGACTTGCGCGACGTACTCGGGTCACCGCCCTCGCGGTGCTTGACCACCTCGGTGGTTCGTTTGAGCGCACCCACCTTGCTGATGCCGGCGACGTACTTGCCGTCCCACTTCACCCGGAACTTGAAGTTCTTGTAGGGGTCGAATCGCGTCGTGTTGACGCTGAACTCAGCCATTGGAGCACACCTCTCAAGCGGTTGCCTGGCCAGCGATCTGCTGGATCTGGATCACGACGAACTCCGCTGGTTTGAGGGGCGCGAAGCCGACCAGGATGTTGACCACGCCACGGTCGATGTCGCCTTGTGTCGTGGTGTCCTTGTCGCAGCGGACGAAGTAGGCGTCTCGTGGGGTGGCCCCCTGGAACGCGCCTTTGCGGAACAGGTCCTGCATGAACGAGCCGACGTTGAGCCGGATCTGTGACCACAGCGGCTCGTCGTTCGGCTCGAAGACCACCCAGCTCAGACCACCCGCCAGGCTCTGCTCGATGTAGAGCGCCGTACGCCGGACCGGCACGTACTTCCACTGGTCGGCCCGATTGTCGGCGCCTACGAGGGTTCGGGCACCCCAGACGACGTTGCCGACGACGGGGTAGGTGCGAAGCGCGTTGAGGCCGATCGGGTTGAGGGCGCCGCTGTCACCGTCGTTGACCGTCACATTGAGCTCGCCACCGCGGATCGTCGCGTCGATACCGGCCGGGGCCTTCCACACACCGCGCGTCGCGTCCGTGTGGGCATAGATCCCTGCAACTGCTCCACTGGGTCCCACGACTCGTGGCGCACCGTTCGCCAGCGGGTCGGGCATCTTCAGCTGCGGCCAGTAGATGGCGGCGTACGACGACGGGGCCGGCGCGTCCGTGCCGGCGAACCACGCACCGATGTCCTCTGCAGTGGCGCTGTCTCCACCGAGCGGTGGGTCGACGATCATGAACGCGTGCTGTCGCTCGCAGAATGCGGTCGCCACGTCGACGAGGTCGTCAAGGCTGTCGCCCAACGTGGCAGCGGCCGGAGTGCACAGCAGGTTGAAGACCGCGGGCTCGATCCTGGCGAGGGCCGGCAGCGCATCTCCGAGCGCCGTACCGAGTTCGTTGGCATCTGCAGCCTCGCCGCTCGCATCGAGGACGGTCGCGTCGCCACCTCCGGTCAGCGCAACGTAGTCATCTTCGTCGGCAGGCTCCCCGGTCGGTGTCGCCGCCACGGCTGCCGGCGCGTTGGCGCTGGTGGCGTCGTCCGCGAGGGTGATCAGCTTCGAGGCTCCGTTGACGGCCTTCATGATGGCGTCGACTGTGGTTTCGAGGTTGCGGTGGACTTCGCGCACGACGATGTCGCCCTGGTCGTTCACCTCGGACACCACGATGTTCACGAGCGAGTCCGGTGCCTCCGTGACCGCCACCCTGAGGTTGTCACCCCAGGCGCCCGCCTCGTTCGCGGTGACCTCGATGGTGGCGGCGTCAGCGGAGTCCTGCAGGGTCCCGGATGACGCGTCGTCGTCGTCCAGTGCGATCCGAACGATCCAGGCGACAGCACCTCCGTTGAGGAAGTAGTGCAGGACGGCGTACGACGCAGTGCTTTGCGTATGGAGTCCTCCGAACCTTCGGGTGAACTCGTCGAAGCTGGTGACCCGCGTGGCCACCTCTACCGGTCCTCGAGGGAACCAGTCGACGAACGCCGTGTCGGAAGTGCTGACGCCCACGATGGGATGCACTCCGCTCGGCAGTTCCTCGATGTAGATGCCAGGGGCGTTGAGTGTCGAGGGCATGTGGTCATCTCCCGGTCGTGAGTACCTACCTCCGCTTGGAATAGCGCGTTCTGCGTCACGAAGGCGTCACGGCGACGCGTTCTGGTCCTGCTTTCCCATCACGCTCTCGAGCCAGAGCCGCACCAAGCGCTGCACCTCTGCCGTGCTCGATGCGTACGTCGTGACGCGGTCGTTGGTTTGGATCGCGTCCGTGCTCGTCAGTCGAACGCGGATCTGGCCCTCGGTCTCGCGCCAGGCATGCAGGATCATGATTCCCCCGGATGTGTTCGTCGTGACGTTCACGGCATCCGTTATGCCCCTGCCAGCGTCACCGTCGTGTCAAATGTGCCGCACCGTTGCGTTGTCGCTGGGTAGGTAGCAGTTCGGCGAGACGATGAGATGGCTCCACACCGAGCTCGGCGACCAGCAAACTCCGGTAGGCCTCGAACTGGTGCACAGCATCTGAGACGTTGCCCTCGGCGAGGTAGACCTTCATGAGCACAGCGTTCGCAGACTCTCGCAGCCGCTCGGCGCGTACGGCCTCGAGGGCGAGCTGCAGCGCGGTGTCGAGATCGTCGCGTTCGAGGAGCATCCGGGCGCTCCTCTCGAGGGCATGCAGGCGCAGTTGGCTCAGTCGCTCACGCTCGAAGATCACCCAGTCGTCGTACCAGCCGGGGAGCAGCTCTCCCGGCCACAGGCTGCGGAGTCCGGCATGGATCCAGGCCTGGTCGTCGACATGGTCACGCAGCACACTGGTGGCGAATGCTTCCTGCTCACGGCTGTCGACCGTCATCGCGTCAGACATGGACAGGGCGGCACCGTCGGTCTTGAGCAGCTCGGGGACCAGCTTGTTGACCCGCCAGACGCAGCTCCGCAGGCTGGCGAGGGCGTGGGCCTCGGGGACGTCGGGCCAGAGGGAGCCAGCGACCTGACAGCGGTGGCTCGAACCACGCAGGGCAAGAAACGCCAGCAGGCGTTGGATCCCGAAAGGCATCTCCACGACGGCCCCGGAGGACTCGCAGGCGAATCCCTCCAGTAGCTGAAGTCGTGAGCCAGCCATCCCGCCCCTCCCAGTGCGCGGAGCGCGAAACCGTCGCTGCGTGTCACCCGCCCCGCGCTCGTTGTGATGATAGGCCCGCGCATTGCGGTCGGCCAGCCCCAGTTCAGACCAATTTTCCGACGCCTTTCGGACGGCCGAACGAGCTCGAGAGAGGGCGCCGTCGAGGCCTACACCTTGGCCGAGATCTTCCAGCGGTTGAGCTTTCCGACGTCCTGGCCAGCGAGGTCTGCGACCTGCAACTGCCACGTCCCACCGGCGGGCTTTCCGACGAACGGACCGAGGGGACCGCCTGCTCCTGAGGTGTACGACCCGATCAGGTTGTCGGCACCCGACCCCGCCCGCCGGTGGACCATCACCTTCGTCGCGTCTGGCCCGTGGAGCGTGACCTCCAGATCACCGATGTAGGTGTGGGTGATGTCGACGTCCAAGCTCAGGGACAAGATCGCGTCATCGGACTGCAGAGTGAGCTCGCTGCGGACGCCGGCGGGGGAGTCGTCCGGGATCAAGAGGCCAGGCACCGCTTCGCCCTCCGCCACCAAGCTTGCCTCCGCCACCTCGACGAGGATCGACCACTCGTTCAGGATGCCGGTGTCACGAGAAGCCAGGTCGGAGATCTCCAACCGCCACGTGCCACCGGCCTCAACTCCCACCAGGGCGGTCAGGGCAGCCAGGTCGGAACTGCGCCAGGTTTGCTTGAGGTCGTCGGCACTGCCGCCCGCGCGATGATGGAGGATCGCAGGTTTTCCACTCGGCGAAACCAGCCGAACATCAAGGTCTCCGCGGTAGGTGTGAGTGACGTCCACCGAGACCTCGATGCGCCGAACGGGCCCGACATCGGGAAGGTCGATCCCGCTCATCACTCCGTGCGGATCGTTGTCGGGGATAGTCAGTCCCGGCGTTGCCGTGCCCGAGACCGAGGTCATCGGTGTGTCGTCGGTCGGAGGCGGGGGTTTCGTGAAGTCGGCTTTGATCCCGGAGAGGGTTCCTGCGCCGCCGGTTCGTGCGGCCGGTCCCATCCCGTACTCGGCGAAGACGCCCCACACCTGGTCGACGTACACCGACCGCTCAGTCGCGCTGTCGCCGCGGGCGGCCGCGTAGCGATCGGCGGCCAGCACAATCGCGTCCCGTGCAGCCAGGAAGCTCGGGTTGGCCGCGGTCAGCTTGAGGCCGTCGACGACAATCTGAGCCGTTTCCCAGGCGCCGATCCGCCGGCTCAACGTCATCAGCGTGGCGCACCAGATCTCGCCGAGGTTGTGCACGGAGCTACCGGCGTACCTGCCGGTGCCGAGCGATGCGTAGTTGTCGGGGAAGTTGTCGTCGTACGGGAATCCGCGGATCCCCTTGGGACTGTCAACGACCCAGTCGCCGACCACCGTCTTTCCGAGGGCGATGCAGGCGAAGAAGTCGCTCCAGCCCTCACCCATGCCACCCGACTGCAGTGCGTCGAGGGAGGTGTCGTCGAGCGGACCGCCAACGAGCCGGTTCGTCAGTCCGTGGGTGTACTCGTGGAAGACGACATCGGGGTCGAGCGCCGTGTGTCGACCGGTCGAGGTCACCAGGCCCATGTTCATCGTCGGTTGGCTGCCGTCCGCAGGCGTGCCCATGTTCGCGGTCCCCCACACGGCAGCGGGATACACATGCGCCACGACGGGATCCTGACCACGCCCTCCTCGGGAGTGGTTGTCTGTCTGGAAGTTCCCCTCGGCCTCGCGGAAGCCCAGCAGATACAGCAGATCGTGCATGCTGCTGCAGAGGGCGAACAGGTTCACCACGTAGCGGTCTGGGGCCGACTGCGGCGTAAACGTCACCGAGCCTCCAGCAGTCGTCCCCTGCACCGGGATCGCACCGGGTTCCAACACCGCGTGAACCGTGGCGCCTCTCGTGGACTGGTTGACCAGCCAGTCGTCCGGGAAGCCCGCTGGCAGCTGAGCTCCCAACGGAGCGCCGTAGGAATCGGCCGGCCTGGGCATCGTGATGTGCTGGGGGGCATCGCCGGCAGAGAGGACGACGTCCGCGACACCGCCGAGTCGCCGCGTCAGTCTCTTGGCGAGGAGGATCTCGTTGGTGGATGCGTCGACCATCACCCGGTACACCGCGCCCCCCGGCACCGCGAGCTTGGTGTGCCATGTCAGTCGGAGGTCGGCTGCCAGCGGGAACCACATGAGCGCGACCGTCACGACGTGCGGGAAGGGCGGTGCGTCGAAGGTCGTCGGCCGGTCGGGTCGGTCAGCCCCCGACGTACGCTCGACCGGCGCGAAGTCCGTGACGTCGAGCGCAGGATCGACGAGTGGCTGCCCGAACGGGTCCAACGGTGCGTCTGCGGCGTCGTCGGCCTCAGCCACGTGTGCAGCCGCCGTCCGTAGAGCTGCCTGCGCACTCACCGCGTTCGCCACCGGGGTGTCCACCGGGACGGTCACCGAGCGGCCAGCAACCTCGAGCAGTCGGCCGTCGGTGTCGAAGCGGACGGTCTCGGCAGCGTCGTAGATCGGAATGCCCTTGTAGAGCTGACGTAGGTGTACGGCAACGACACCGGCCGAGGTGACATGGCTCGAGGCGTCTGCGACGTACTCCGGCGCCTGTGCGGGATCGAGACCCAGTGCGGGGCTGATCCGTTGCAGGTGTTGGAGCGCTCTCGCCGGGTAGTCGCCGGAGACAGCGCTCGCTGAGTCCGACACGACGACCGCTGCGTTGCCCGTGGTGGCATCGAAACTGGCGATTCGCACTCGGTGCTCGCCGGCGAGCAGGTTGTCGGAGACCGAGGTGGCGGCCTCGCGCAGAGCCGCGCTGCGGTCCGCCTGGACCAGGTCGGTCGGTTCGCGGACGTCGATCTCTTGCACCATCGGCGTACTCCGTTCCTACCCATTGCCTCGGGTGTGTTGCGGTCACACCTTTGTCAGTCGGGCGTCACGGCCGCGTTACGTCTACCGCTAGCGCCGGTTATGGCGCGGAGTGCTGCGGTCCTAAGTAGAGCAGGGTTGGCCTTTGGTGGGAGAAACACTGCTCCGGTGCAGTCTGAACGACCTCACCGAATGCTGGTTTGACTCGTTGCTTTCCCTCAGCTCGTTTCGTGGGTCGACCTCGATGGTCAAACACAACACGCCCGTCCTCACGCGCGCCGGCAGCTTGAGCGCCTGCCCGACGAGGTCTGAGGAGTAGAGGTCAAGCCAGCCGCGGGAGATGCCTTGCGGAGTATTGCGGCCGCATTCACCGTAGTAGAGGGGCTGGTTAAACGTTCCAAACGACTCGGGCACTCGCTCGGTGTCGCGCAGACAGAAGCTCATCTTCCGCGCGCGGACCAAGATGTTTCGCTGGCTGTCCGGCCTCGACAGCGTGTAGCGGGCCGCGGCCTCGAAGTGCCAGTGGTTGTGAGCCGGGTGAAACACCATGCAGCCGGCGGACCGTCGTGAGACGTCCTTGTCGACGCGGCGGTTGAAGAACTTGTTGTCATCGTTGTCGTGGTAAATGACCTGCGATGCGTGCCGCTCGCCCTTGCGGCAGTTCTTGAAGTTGTTCGGACGAACTTCCATCGGCCCTCGACCGATGTTCGCGAGCCGCGAGTCGAACCGGACCTTCCGCTCGCCCCTCGTGCGTTGGAGGGACAGGTCAGCCGCCCGCAGCGGCGTCATGTCGGGGAGCAGAGGCTTCGGACGCTGCCCGGCCGCCGCCTGCGCCGAGGACTCAGGCGATGACGTGGGGGCTGGTGTTGCCCGACCGCTGGGAGTTTGGAGGAGCGAACCCGTCAGGACCGTGAGCATGGGAATGGCCAGCAGAACCTGCCAACTCCGGAACGTTCGCGAATTGTCTGACATATAGGTCCCTTCTTGGAGGTTGTCACGCTCCACCATCGATCCGCTACGCACAGTATGGGCTACCTGTCGCGGGACGGCATGGCCGGTCCCAAGACATAAATTCACGCAGCGTGTTCGATCCGTCACGATTTGGGTACGCGGGCTGGGTAGGAGGTCTCCATGTCATCCACCCCAGGAACCAGCCCAAGCGACACCACAGTCCGAAGAGATCGGACCCATTACCTCTATCTGGCGGTGATAGCCGCTGTCCTGCTCGGCATCGCCGTCGGCTTCCTCTTTCCCGACTTCGCGGTCGAACTTAAGCCACTCGGCGATGGGTTCGTCGCGCTGATCAAGATGATGATCAGTCCCATCATTTTCTGCACGCTGGTCCTTGGCATCGGCTCCGTTCGGCAGGCCGCGAGCGTCGGCAAGGTCGGTGGCATCGCCTTGGCCTACTTCCTCGTGATGTCGACGGTCGCGCTGGCCATCGGACTCGTAGTCGGCAATCTTGTGACGCCCGGTTCGGGGTTGGAGCTCAGCGAGACGGGGCGCTCCGCAGCCCAGGAGCAAGCTGCTGAAGGGGCTGGGTCGACAACGGAGTTCCTGCTCGGCATCATCCCGACGACGATGTTCTCTTCGCTCACGTCTGGCGACGTGCTCGAGGTGGTCTTCATCGCGTTGCTGGTCGGCTTCGGAATCCAGGCACTTGGCGTCCGCGGAGAGCCGTTGCTCACCGGAGTCGGGCACCTGCAGCGACTCGTGTTCAAGATCTTGTCGATGGTGATGTGGGTAGCCCCGATCGGCGCCTTCGGCGCCATTGCAGCGGTGGTCGGCGAAACGGGCTGGGACGCCTTGCAGGCACTCGCTCAGATCATGCTCGCTTTCTACGCCACCTGCGCGATCTTCGTGCTTGTCGTGCTTGGCACCATCCTGCGTGTTGTCGCAGGCGTCTCGATCTTCCAGTTGTTGCGCTACCTGGGCCGTGAGTTCCTGCTGATCGTGTCCACGTCTTCGTCGGAGACAGCGCTGCCTCGCCTTATCGGCAAGATGGAGCATCTGGGCGTCAAGAAACAGGTCGTCGGCATCACCGTTCCCACGGGCTACTCCTTCAACCTCGACGGTACGGCGATCTACCTGACCATGGCGTCGCTGTTCATCGCCGAAGCTCTCGACCAGCCGTTCAGCATCGGCCAGCAGATCTCGCTGCTGACGTTCATGATCATCGCCTCCAAGGGCGCTGCTGGAGTCACTGGCGCAGGGCTGGCCACGCTGGCAGGCGGACTGCAGTCCCACCGGCCCGATCTGGTCGAGGGCGTCGGGCTCATCGTGGGCATTGACCGGTTCATGTCCGAGGCCAGGGCGCTCACCAACTTCGCGGGCAACGCAGTGGCGACGGTCCTGGTGGGCCACTGGACAGGTCAGTTCGAGAAAGAACAGGCCGAGCGGGTCTTCGCTGGTGATGAGCCCTTCGATGAGGCAGCCTTCGCGGCAGGCGACGTCTACGGTGAAGACAGCCACGAAACAGAGAGCCGTGAACCCGTGCCTGCCGAACGCTGATCTCTACGCGGCGGCGCTCAGGTGATGAGGAGGCGGATGCCCACGGCCAGCCCAAATGTCACCACGAGGAATCTGAAGAGCGCCGCCGGCAGGCGAAGGCCCACCAGAGCACCGAGCCAACCGCCGACAACTGATCCAGCCGCGATCAGTCCGATCACCTGCCAGTCAAGGTCTGCAATCACGACGAACACCAAGCTGGCGGCGATGTTCGACGACAGGATTGCCAGGTTCTTCAGACTGTTGATCACCTGAAGATCCTCGTCGATCCCGAGGGCGAGACCGGCGACGAGCAAGACTCCCTGCCCGGCGCCGAAGTAGCCGCCGTACACGCCCAACAGGCTGGAGACTCCGACCAGGCGTGTCGGGAGTCGCCCATCTGAGGCTGTCCTGCGTGTCGTACCGGCGGCCGCCGCTCGACGTCGCAGGAGGCGCGAAATCAGCGGTTGGACCCCGACGAGGATGGATCCGAAAATCACCAGCAGCGGGACGATCGCCTCGAAGGCTTCGGGTGGCAGCACGAGCAGCAGCAGCGCTCCGACGACCGCGCCACCAGCGCTGGTCACGAACACGGTCTTCACCCACGATGCGCGTCCTTGCATCATGCTGCGGTATCCCCAAGTGCCCGTAATGCCGCCCGGCACGAGGCCGACCGTGTTGCAGACGTTGGCGGTCACCGGCGGAATGCCGACCGCGAGAAGAATCGGGAAGCTCACCAGGGATCCAGCGCCGATCGCCGTGATGACAAAGCCGGCGCCCAGACCGGCGAAGACAACGGTCAGCATCTCGAGGCCGGTCACTCGCCGGCCGCCCTGACAGCTTGCACGTCTAGTCCTCGCGCAGCCACTCCACGTTGCTGACCAACGTGATGTGCTCACGCATCGCGCGGGCTGCTCCTTGGGGATCGCTGCTGCGAATTGCCTCGGCGATCGCGCGATGACCCTCCAGTGACGCTTGCGGGCGGCCCGGCTGAGCCAGCGATTCGATCCTGGTCTCCAAGATCAAGTCACTGATCTCGTGCATCATCTTTTCGAGGAGCGAGGACTTACCGGCTCCCGTGACGGCTGCGTGAAAGAGCTCGTCGCCCTCGACGCCTCGACCGCCTTGTTCGATGTCGGCTTGCATGGCGGCGATAGCCGCGTCGATCTTTTGCAAGTCATCCTCTGTGCGTCGCTCTGCTGCCAGTGAGGCGAGCTTGGGTTCCAACGCGTCCCTGGCGTCGAGGATGTCGGGGACGCGAGACGCGTGGCTCCGCAACGCCGGGATCACCTTCGACGATCGGGTGAGCTCCACGAGAACAGCTCCGTCGCCATGTCGGACGGTCAGGACGCCCAAGACCTCGAGCGCGACCAAGGCCTGGCTGACGGTGGCGCGGCTGACCCCGAGACGTACGGCGAGCTCGCGTTCGGGGGGCAGCCGGTCGCCTGCCTGCAGGCCGTTTTCGCTCACCCACTGCGTGATCTGCTGCGCAACCTGCTCGTACAGACGCGGCCGCATAATGCGTTTGAGACCAGCCGGGTCGTGGGAACGAGTCATCTGCCTAGGGTATTGACAGTTGGACAGGATACCTATTGGCTAGTCCTCTAGTCCAACGCGCGTGGTAGCCGCCGCACCCCGTACCTTCGCCGCTGCTCACGCCGAGAGGAGCGACGATGTCGCAGGAATGGGTAGCAATCCTGGCCTTGGTGGCGCTTTTTGTCGTCGGCACGGTCCTTCCGATCAACATGGGGGCACTCGCCTACGTGGCGGCGTGGTTCGTCGGGGTGTGGTCCTTGGGGCTTGACGAGAAGGAGATCCTGGCAGGCGTCAGCGCCGACCTGGTGTTGACGCTGATCGGGGTCACCTATCTCTTTGCCATCGCCAAGCGGAACGGGACGGTTGACCTCATTGTCGGTGGGGCGGTGACAGCCGTCCGCGGGCGCGTGGTGCTGATCCCGTGGGTGATGTTCGCTGTTACCGGGGTTCTTACTGCCATTGGCGCCGCCAGTCCGGCGGCAGTGGCCATCATCGCTCCGATCGCCCTGGGATTCGCTGCCCGCTACCAGATCAACCCGCTGATGATGGGGATGTTCGTGGTCCACGGCGCGCAAGCCGGCGGGTTCTCCCCGATCAGCATCTACGGGACGATCACCAACCAAGTGGTCAAAGACGAAGGGCTTCCGGCCGGCGAAGTCACCATCTTCATCGCCAGCTTGGTGTTCAACTTCCTGTTGGCGGTCATCTTGTTCGTGCTGCTTGGCGGTCGAGAACTGATGTCGCGACGCATCACTGACGAAGACGACGGCGTCGCCGTGGGAGGCCTTAGCGGGGGTTCCGCGCCGGCGTCGTCCAACACCGGCAAGGGCGGAAACGTAGCGACGGCGGAAAAGACGGAAGCTCCGACGTCAGGTATGCAGACCGAGCAGCTGTTGACACTGATCGCCTTCCTTGGGGTCGCCGTCGTGGCGCTCTACTTCGACAAGAACATCGGCTTCGTCTCCATCACCGCTGCGGTCGCGCTGGCGATCTTGTCGCCTCGCAAGCAAAGGGATGCCGTGAATGAGATTGCTTGGCCGACCGTTCTGCTTGTCGCTGGTGTCACCACCTACGCCACAGTCCTCCAAACCGCGGGTTCTCCGGAGTACGTCGGAAACTGGGCCGCGGGGTTGGGAGCAGCCGCCCTCGGGGCGTTGATCCTGTGTTACGTGGGTGGCGTCGTCTCCGCCTTCGCGTCGTCTACGGCGCTTCTGCCGATCATCATCCCGCTCGCGATTCCGCTGGTGACCGAACACAGCATCAGTGCCATCGCCATCGTGGCGGCCGTCGCGGTCTCGTCGACGATCGTCGACGTCAGCCCGTTCTCGACCAACGGTGCGCTGGTGCTCGCGAACCGCCCAGATTCGATCCCCGAGGAGAAGTTCTACAAGCAGATCCTCACCTACAGCTTCATCGTGGTGGCGGTGGGACCATTCCTCGCCTGGGCCTTCCTGGTTTTGCCTGGCTGGATCTAGGGCGATGAGTTGGATGCCTCACCGGACCCCGTGATGGCGCACCGCCACAGCGCTCGTGAGCTCATCGACCTCGTGGTGGACGCCGGTTCGTTCGTCACGTGGGACGAACCGATCGACATCTCGTCGCAGCCAGCGTCGTACGCCGAGCAGCTTCGCAAAGCCCGGGATCGCGCGGGGACCGATGAGGCCGTCCTCACGGGCAGCGGCGACGTGCACGGCAATCGTGCAGCCGTCATCGCGAGTGAGTTCGGATTCCTCGGCGGCTCGATCGGTGCGGATACGGCTGATCGGATCGTTGCCGCTGTCGAGCGCGCCACTCGCGAACGACTTCCGCTGCTGGCGGCGACCGCCTCCGGCGGAACTCGGATGCAGGAAGGCACCCGGGCGTTCGTGAAGATGGTGGAGATCTCGCGTGCAGTGGTGGCCCATCGCAACGCAGGACTTCCCTATCTCGTCTATCTTCGCCATCCCACGACCGGGGGAGTGCTCGCATCGTGGGGATCGCTCGGTCACGTGACCGTCGGTGAGCCCGGTGCGCTGATCGGTTTCCTGGGTCCCAAGGTCTATGAGACTCTGCACGGCCAGCCGTTCCCCGACGGCGTCCAGGTGGCTGAAAACCTTGTGGACAAGGGGATTCTCGACGCCGTAGTTCCCGTTGAGGACTTGGCCGGCCTGACACGCCGATTCCTTGACCTTTTGATGGGCGAGACTCCGTCATCGCAGCTCGAGCGACGACCGGGGCTTCAGTCTGCGAACGACCCACCCTGGACACGGTGGGACTCGGTCGAGCGCACCCGCAGTGCTGAACGTCCCGGGGTGAGGGAGCTGCTGCGATTCGGCGCGGGAGAGACCGTGCCGCTCCGGGGGACCGGGGATGGCGAGCATGACGCCGGCCTGCTGCTCGCGTTGACGCGGTTGGACGGGGTGCCATGCGTCCTCGTCGGGCAAGATCGCCGCAACCAGACACCCGAGTCCTCGATGGGTCCGGCGGCGTTGCGTGAGGCGAGGCGGGGGATGCGGATGGCTGAAGAGCTGGGCCTGCCGCTCGTGTCGGTGATCGACACCCCGGGTGCTGACCTCTCGAGGGACGCGGAGGAAGGAGGGTTGGCCGGCGAGATCGCTCGCTGCCTTGCTGACTTCTCCACACTCACCGTGCCTACGGTGTCGGTGATCCTGGGCCAGGGTTGTGGCGGCGGGGCGCTCGCGTTGCTGCCGGCCCAGCGCGTCATCGCTGCCGAGCACGGGTGGCTGTCGCCGTTGCCGCCTGAGGGTGCCAGCGCCATCGTCTACGGCGATGCGCTGCACGCAGCAGATCTGGCCGAAAGGCAAGGGATCGGTTCGCTTGACCTGCAGGCCGCGGGAATCGTGCACCGGGTCGTACCCGAGCGACCAGACGCCGCCGAAGAGCCCGAGGAGTTCTCTCGTGCTGTCGTCGCCGAGATCGCTGCCCAGATCAGAGAGCTCCGGGCCGCGTCACTGCAGACGTGACATCAACACGTCGTGGTGCCTGAGCCATCTCCCCAGTGACAGCTGTCGATCCGCGTGCCACTCGGGTTGTTGAGGCGTGCGGTGTCGCCGGTGTTGTTCCACGTGAAGCCCCAGTCGGCGTACAGGTGGCCTGAACGTTGCCGACCGTCGCCGGAGTGCATGACGACGCTGTGTCCTTGTCGCAGCCGGTACGACGGTAGGCGGTAGAGAGCCCCTGCGGAGTCACGGAGCTTGAATCCGGCCAGCGGCACGGCTTGGCCTCGATTGGTGAGTGTCAACGTCTCGGCGTTCAGGGTGTCCGTGCCAGGCGGGTCATAGACGACCTTGCTAATGCTGATCCGCCGGCCGAGTTGGTCGCCGCCGCCTCCGCCTCCCGGCGGGTCGGAATGACGCAGCCGGACTGTCGCCTTGTTCACGCGCAGGCGAGGGTTGGGGCAGTCCGCGGCCAGGCGCCGCATCGCACGCTTCTCGGCGACGTCGACGCGCAGCGACCACCGTGTCTTCACGGCTGCCCACTCGGTCAGGTAGCGGCAGAGTTTGTGCTGCGGCTTCCACTCGCGGATGTCTTGGTCACCCTTGGACTGGTTGACGTTGTCGGTGACCGCGACGAGCGTCCGCCGGTCGCCCAGGTCGTTGGCGTAGTGCTCGCGAGTCGCTGCATTCCAACGCCGGGCGCCGGAGTCCCACGCTTCGGCCAAGGGCACCAAGTGATCGATGTCGACGTCCGACGAGTTGGTCCACACCTCTTGGTCGTAGTACGAAAGCCAGCGGCCGTGCGTGATGTCGCAGGTCCCAGTCGGCGTGGTCCGCGACTCAGCGCGGAGCACCTCGTCGCGGGTGTCTTGGCAGTCTGAGTCGGCGTCGACCCACAACGTGAACTTGTCGCGGTCGTACCCGGTCCTCGTCTCGCCGGCGGTCGGCAGCTGCCTGATCGCAGCTCGCAGCCGGAGGGTCTGACTCTGCGTGAATTTCGTCGCGGCGGTGGTCGGCTCTTCCTCGTGCACGTCGCCGGGAAAGACAAACCCCGACAGGAGAACCGTCGAAACCATCCCGATGACAGCAAGCACGACAAAGCCTCCTTCTGGCGGCGTTGCTCCTGTCTAACACCTGCTCAAGCGACAGCGCAGCGAAACGGGCTGGCACGATGAGGCGATGTGCACTCCACGCGAAGTAGGCATCCGTGGCGAAGGAATCCGCCTCGGCCAGTTCCTCAAGCTCGCCGACGCGGTCGACCAGGGGAGCGACGTGAAGGCGCTGCTGGCAACAGAGACGGTCCTGGTCAACGGCAGGATCGAGACCCGGCGGGGCGCTCAACTGTCAGCGGGCGATGTGGTCGCGATGGGCCCGACGTCGTACGTCGTGACAGCACCGGGTCAGGCGCCGCCTAGCGGGAACGACGCCAACGGCTCATAGCGCGGGCCGCGGTCACGGCTGCCGCGCAGGTGAGACTCCATGAGGGTCACCTCGGTCGCGGTCCAGGCTGGACCGGCATAGCCGCCCAGCTCGTCGACGAGTCCGGTGAGGTCGGCACGGAGCCGGGTCCTTGCCAGCGTCACATGCGGGGCCTGGCCATGGGACGCGAGTCGCCGCCAGGCCACGACCTCACCGCCTAGTCCCATCCACAGCACTCGCGCCATCCAGGTGTGCGGGAAGGCGCCTGCGCCGGCCAACCTCAGTTCCATCGGTGCGCTGCGATTGGCGCGACGCTCCCAGCGGCGGAGCTGGCGCTCAACCTCGTGCGGACCGCACTCGCCAAGAAACTCACACGTGACGTGCCATCGCGAAGGCTTCACCCAGCGGAGATCTGAGTGCGCCGTTCGTACGGCGTCCACCGCGTCATCGAGATCGGACTCGACATCGGGTGGCAGCACCAGAGCCACGAACAGCCGCGTCATGGCCACTCACAGAGAGGAGTCTTGAGCGGACGCGACTCAGCGCACGTCGACGAGGTCGACGACGAAGATCAGCGTCTCGCCTGGAGCGATCGCGGAGCCGGCGCCTCGGTCGCCGTACGCCAGGTGGGGTGGGATGACCAGCCGACGGCGGCCACCGACCTTCATCCCGGCGATCCCCTGGTCCCAGCCGGCGATCACCTGACCGACGCCGAGCCGGAACGACAGCGGCTCGCCTCGGCCGTACGACGCGTCGAACTCCTCGCCGGTGGAGTGGGCAACTCCGACGTAGTGTGCGACGACGGTGGATCCGGACGTGGCCTCCGTGCCGTCGCCCTCGGTGAGGTCAGTCACCTCGAGGTCACTCGGCGGAGGGGAGTCGGGGAAGTCGATCTCTGGCTTGTCGGGAGTCATGCCAGCCACCCTAGTAGCGGTTATTGCGCGTTGGAGACGTAGGACGTCAGCTGGTCGCGTTCGAACTCCAGCTCCCCGATACGCGACTTGACGACATCGCCAATCGAGACCAGGCCATGCAGGCCACCGTCGACCACGACAGGGACATGGCGGATGCGGTGCTCGGTCATCAGTTTCATCAGGTCGTGCACGGACGTCTCGGGGGCAACCGTGCGGACCTCGACGGTCATGATCCGCGAGACGGGTGTGTCGAGCACCTCGACACCTTCGATCAGGGCGCGGACCACATCGCGTTCGGAGACGATCCCCGCGACAGGCTCATCGTCGGTGCTGACGACGACAGCACCGATGTTGTGCTCCGCGAGCAGGTTGATCAAGTCGCGGATGGTCGTGTCGGGCGTGACCGTGATGACGTCATCGCCCTTGGTGTGCAGCACGTCCTTGATGTGCATTGGGAACCTCCATGAAGCAGTTCTTGCCCCTACTCGACAGTAGTCCCGCGAGTGGGCGTGCGATAGGCCTCGCACACCTGACCTGCGAGGATGATGCTGTGACGACCGTACTGGACGCGCCGGCGCTGCGCCGGTCCCGATCCGCGTTGTCGTCGGCCATCATCGTCACCGTCGCCATCGGCTGCATCAATGCCGTGCTGATCATCGACTCCGGCTCGACCCTGGCCGTTCAGCGAATGTTGGGCATCCTCACCTGGGTCGTCCTGCTCGGTATCCTCAGCCGCGAGTCGGGTCTCGTTCGCATGCAGACCGCCGTCGTCGTGGTGTTCGCCACGGCCGTCGAGTACACCTTCTCGCCGCTGCTCGAGGTCTACCTCTACCGGTTCGACAACGTGCCGATGTACGTCCCGCCCGGCCACGGGCTGGTGTACCTCGCAGCCCTGACGATCGGCCGCACGGCGTTCGTCCGTGCACACTCCCGCGCCTGTGCCGCCACGGTGTTGGTGGTCGGTGGCGCTTATGCGGCGTACGGGCTGTTTCTGGCCGAGCGGCAGGACGTCCTCGGAGCGTTCTGGTACCTCTGCCTGGTGGGCTTCATCCTCTGGGGCCCGTCGCAGGGGTTGTACGTCGGCGCGTTCGTCGTGGTGACCTACCTCGAGCTGATGGGTACGGCGCTGGGCACCTGGACATGGCAGACCCACGACCCGACGGGTCTCGTCACGATTGGCAATCCGCCGTCTGGCGCGGCCGGAGGCTACGGATGGTTCGACCTCGCCGCCCTGCTGGCGGCGCCGATCTTGCTCGACCAACTCGCCCGGCTCAGGGCTTGGCGACGCGTCAGTCCTCGTGATCGACGGGCAGATCTGTCGGGTTGACCCGCTGTCGGTGCGCGCTGAGGTCGTGCAGGCTGCCGTGTGGCCGCTCCATCGCGCGGTCTTCCGCGTCGGGCATGCTGCCGACGAACGCGAGAACTTGGTCATGCAAGCGCCCGTTGGTCGACAACGCATTGCCGCCGTGCGGACCGGGTGTCCCGTCGAGCGCGGTGAAGCGACCACCGGCCTCCTCGACGATGATCGTGAGCGCCGCCATGTCGTAGAGCTCGAGGTCCGGCTCGACCGCCACGTCGACGCCGCCCTCGGCCACCAGCATGTGGGACCAGAAGTCGCCATACGCCCGGGTGCGCCAGCAATTCCTGGTCAGCGCGATGAAGTCTTCCTGCCGCCCTCGGGACTCCCAGCCATGCAGCGAGGAGTACGACAGCGATGCGTCCTCGAGCGTGGTCACGTCGGACACGTGGCACTCCTGGGCCGAGAACAACGACTTGCCGGTCCACGCTCCGCTTCCCATCGAGGCCCACCAGCGTCGGCCGAGAGCGGGTGCGGACACGACACTCGCGACCACCTGATCCTCGACCATCAGCGCGATCAGGGTCGCCCAGACGGGAACGCCGCGAACGAAGTTCTTCGTGCCGTCGATCGGGTCGACCACCCACCGTCGCGGGCCCCAGCCGGATGACCCGGCCTCCTCACCCAGCACCGCGTCGCGTGGCCGGGCTCGGCCCAGCGTGCGCCGAATGGCTTGCTCGACGGACTGGTCGGCGTCGCTGACCGGGGTGAGGTCGGGCTTGTTGACCACATGGAGGTCAAGCGCCTTGAAGCGATCCATCGTGAGCGAGTCGGCGTCATCGGCCAGCACGTGCGCGAGGCGCAGGTCGTCGGTATGGGCTGAAGACATGGAGGTCAGCGTACGGCGGCAGAGGCGGCCGTGTCGGAGCGGCTCGCTGGAGACAACCCGGCATAATGGGGACGGAACGTCAGCGGGAACGGGCATCTGAGACCTCTTGCCCGAAAGTCCAATGGCAAGCGGTCTCGGCGTCATGAGGTACTGATCAACAAGGCTTAGCCACTGGTATGTCGAGGAGAACGAGGTAGCGATGTTCGACGAGATCAACGGTCTGCCACTCCACCCTCTGGCGGTCCATGGCGCGGTAGTCCTCGTACCGTTGGCCGCCCTGCTCGGGGTGCTGTTCGCGGTTCCCCGCACCCGCGCCTGGGCGCGGCTTCCCCTTTTGTTGGTCTCGCTTGCGGCCGTCGGCGCCGTGTTCGTTGCTCGTCAGAGCGGCTCCGCGCTCCAGGAGCACATCAACTTCACCGATTTCCGCGCCGCCCTCGTCGACGAACACGCCGAAAGAGCCAAGTGGCTGTTCATCTTCGTGATCGGGTTCGCGGTGCTCGCAGTCGCTGCGTACGTCGTGACCAGAGCGGCCGAGCCGCACCAGCTGGCGACGAATGTGCTGGCGATTCTCTTGGTGGCCGGAGCAGCCCTCGTTGCCTTCCAGACCTATCGGGTCGGAGACCTCGGCAGCAAGATCCTCTGGAACCCAGACGGGAAACAAGACTTCAGCTCGGTGCAGTCCCTGCATCCCGCTGATTGAGCTTGTCGAAATCACTGGGTCTCGACGAGCTCGACCGCCGAAGGGGATCAGGTCGTTGATTGAGCTTGTCGAATCACCGGGCTCCACATGCTCGACCGCCGAAGGGGACCAGGTCGCTGATTGAGCTTGTCGAAATCACTGGGTCTCCACATGCTCGGCCGCCGAAGGGGACCAGGTCGCTGATTGAGCTTGTCGAATCACCGGGTCACTTCGACAGGCTCAGTACATCGCTCGACAGGCTCGCCCGCCGAGGGGTAGCCCGCACAGCGCCTCAGTCGTCGTCGGACTTCTCGCGGCTCGCCAGTAGTCGCCGAAACGACTCGACGCGCTCCGCGTCGACACGGCCGTCCGACACCGCATCGTCGAGCGCACACTCGGGTTCGGACTCGCCATGCTTGCAGCCGCGAGGACAGTCGACAGTAAGCGCGTCGAGGTCTTCGAACGCGCCGATCAGGTCACGTGGGTCGACGTGTGCGAGCCCGAACGACCTGATGCCAGGGGTGTCGACAACCCAGCCGCCGAACGGCAGTTCGAGTGCCACCGCTGACGTTGAGGTGTGTCGACCACGGCCCGTCACCACGTTGACGTGACCCACCGCTCGGTCGGTGCCCGGGACCAAGGCGTTGACGAGCGTCGACTTGCCGACGCCGGAGTGGCCGACGAAGACGCTGACCTTGTCAGTCAACGTGGCACGTACGGGATCGAGGTCTCCGCCGCGGACCGCGACGACGTACGGCACCCCGAGCGGCCGGTAGATCGACAGCAGTACCTCGGGGTCGGCGAGGTCGACTTTGGTCAAGCACAGCAGCGGGTCGAGCCCGGCGTCGTACGCAGCGACGAGGGCCCGGTCGATCAGCCGCGGTCTCGGCTCGGGATCGGCCACGGCAGTTACGATGACGAGCTGGTCGGCGTTGGCCACCACGATGCGCTCGACGGGGTCGTCGTCATCCGCCGTACGACGCAGGACCGTCTGGCGCTCGGACACCTCGACGATGCGGGCGAGACTGCCGGGAGCGCCGGTGACATCGCCGACGAGGCGCACTCGGTCGCCGACGACGACCCCTTTTCGACCAAGGGGGCGTGACTTCATCGCCGTGATGATGCGCTCGTCATCGCCAGCTCCCACGACGACCGTGAATCGCCCACGGTCGACGCCGACCACGAACCCGTCGATGGCGTCGTCGTGACTCGGACGGTCCTTGGTGCGCGGCCGCGTGTGCCGGCGTGGCCGGTCGAAACGGCTCATGTCGTCGGGGTCGAAGCCGGGACTCACGACACGAGTGCCTTCCAGTCCGCAGCGAAGTCCTCATGGGTCTTCGACGTCGTGTCGATGTCGTCGATCGCAAGATCCGCCACTCGCAGTCCGAGCACGACACCTGCGTGCGCCATCCGGTGGTCGTGATAGGTCCTGAAGACGCCCCTGTGCAACGCGGCCGGTCGGATCTCGAGGGTGTCGGCGCCCTCCTGCACGTCACCCCCGAGCGCCCGCAGCTCAGCCGCCAGCGCTGCCAACCGATCAGTTTCGTGGCCACGCAGATGGCCGACGCCGCGCAGGTACGACGGCGACTCCGCCAATGCTGACAACGCTGCTAGCACAGGTGTGAGCTCGCCGACGTCATGCAGGTCGACGTCGACGCCCTTCACTGTGTCGCCACCAGACACGGTGAGCCCATCGTCGGTTCGGCTCACCTCAGCGCCGTACAACCCGAGGATCCATCGAAGCTGGTCGCCGGCCTGCGTGGTGCTGCCCGGCCATCCTCGGACGGTCACCGAACCGCCGGTGACGATCGCGGCGGCGAGGAAAGGCGCGGCGTTGCTGAGGTCGGGTTCGACCTGCACGGGTACGGCGGAGATCGGGCCTGGTTGCACACGCCACCGGTTCGGCTCGTCGTCGTCAACCTCGACGCCGCGCTCACGCAGCATCGCCACGGTCATCGCGATGTGAGGCTGGGACGGCACGGGCTTGCCATCGTGGCGGATGTCGATGCCGCGTTCGTAGCGGGCGGCGGCGAGCAGCAGGGCGGAGACGAACTGGCTAGATGCCGAGGCATCGATGGTGACGACTCCGCCTTCGACGACCCCGGTGCCGGTGAGGTTAAACGGAAGCCCGGCTGCCTGCGGGTCGACGTCGACTCCCAGGGCACGCAGTGCGTCGAGAATCACCCCCATCGGGCGCTCTCGCGCGCGTGGGTCACCGTCGAACGAGACGGTGCCGTTGGCGAGAGCGGCGACCGGCGGCATGAATCGCATGACAGTGCCGGCCAGGCCGCAGTCGATGTCGGCCGGTCCCTGCAGCTGGCCGGGAGTGACGACAAGGCTGCCTGGCTCTTCGTCGATCCCGACACCGAGCGCCGACAGGGCCGCGACCATCAGGCGGGTGTCGCGGGCCAGCAAGGGCCGGGTGATCGTCGACGGTTGGTCCGCTAGCGAAGCCAGCACAAGGGCGCGGTTGGTGATCGACTTCGAGCCGGGCACGTCAACTGTTCCGACGACAGCGCCTGCGGCGTACGGCGCGGCCCACGGGGCGACCGTTGGCGCCGTCACGGACTTCTCGGAGACTCGACCACGGCGCCCAAGCCTACCGGCCGCGACCTGCGTCAAGCCCATTCGCCCGCTATGACCTGACCCCGCATCCTGGCTGACGCTTTGGCTGCTGGTGCTCTGTCAGTTGGGGGTGAGTCGGTCAGCTTGCCTGCGCGCCTGGCGGCGGGCTCTCCACGCGATGCTCGGCTTGCCCTCGGTGTCGACGCTGGCGAGCAACACGCCACCCATGATCGAGACGTTCTTGAAGAAATGGACGCGCTGGTTGGCCGCCTGCTGAGGGTCCTCCTCTTCCCAGAATCGGTGTCCGCCCAGCGTCGTCGGGACCAACGTTGCCGCTAACGCCAGTGACGACAATCGCGGGAATCGACCGGTCGCCAGCATGAAGCCGCCAACGACGTGGATGACGCCGTTGAGCTGCACCAGCTGCTTGGAGTCCAGTGAGAACGGCATCGACTCGGTTGCCTTGTCGACCGCCGGAGCGAGCTTGTCGGTCACCGGCTCGGCCCGGTCTGCGAGGCTGTCGGCATTCTTCAGCGAGTTGAGGCCGCCGGCGATGAACATGGACGACAACATCGGGCGCGCGATTCGTCTGACAAGAGGCATGTCTCATTCTTACCTCATGGCGCGAGCCTGTGCAGATCGCGGGGGAACAAGGTTACTTCACGGATGTTCTCGGCTTCCACGAGTCGTCCGGTCCAGCGTTCGAGGCCGATCGCGAAGCCGCCGTGAGGCGGGATGCCGTGCTTGAACGCGTCGATGTAGGACGTGTAGGACTCGACGGGGAGGCCGCGTTCCTTCAAGGTCGATACGTAGTCGTCGTACCGGTGGAGTCGTTGTGCACCGCTGACGAGTTCTATGCCGCGGAAGATCAGGTCGAACGAGCGAGACCACTTCGGGTCTGCGGGGTCGGGGTGCGAGTAGAACGCTCGGTGGGCGGTGGGATATCCCTCGACGACCACGAAGTCGCTGTTGTGGTTTTCCTTCGCCCACTCACCGAGAGCCCGTTCGTGGGCCGGAGCGAGATCTGGCTCGTCTGCGGGTGCGCCGGCGATTTCGAGAGCTTCCCGGAAGTGCAGCAGCGGGAACTCATCGGGTACGACGGGCACGTTGACCCCGAGGAGTTCGACTTCGCGGAAGGCGCGCTCGTGGATGCTCGCGACCATCCCGGCCACCACGTCGCGCAGAACCGCCACGACCTCGCGATGGTCGTCGATGAACCCGAGTTCGACATCGAGCGAGACGTACTCCGCAAGGTGGCGGACCGTGTCGTGAGGCTCAGCCCGGAACACCGCGCCGATCTCGTAGACCCGCTCGAACACTCCGACCAGCACCTGCTTGTAGAACTGCGGTGACTGCGCCAAGTATGCCGGGCGTCCGAAGTAGTCCACCGCGAACACGTTGGCCCCGGACTCGGTCGCGGACTCCACGAGCTTGGGGCTCTGCACCTCGGTGAACCCCGTGGCGTCGAGCGCGCTCCGGAACCCGTGGAGCGAGGCGGCCGCGAGTTTCCACTTCGCCTGTTGGAGTGGGTGACGCCAGGTGACCTGGGCATGGTCGAGCATCGTCGGCAGGCCAGCCGTGATCTTCGGTCGCCAGAGTTCGATCGGCGGTGTGATCGCTGCGTCCGACGTGGCGGTGAACGTGGGTTGGACGACCTCGACGCCGCCGGGAGCCTGCGGGTTGGGGCTGATGACGCCAACCACGTCGACCGTCGTTTCCTCGGTCAGCGACTCGACCAGAGCCAGCGTGCCGGCGTCCTTTACGACCACCTGGGCGGTGCCGGAACGGTCACGGATGATGACGAACGAAAGACCCGAAAGCCGGCGTCTGCGATGGACCCACCCGCTGAGTCGGATGGACTCACCGGGTCGGTCGACGTACGACGCAAGGTCGGCCGCGAGCGTGCGGGCGGGGCCGCGCTGCGTAACTGGGACAGAAGTCATGGCGATCACTTCCAGGGCTCGGTTGCCCCGGAGGTGTGGGCGACGGGCAATTTCGCTGTGCCACCACACCTTCGCCGATGCTGAGCACCGGCCTCACATGATCCAGCTCGAGGGTGTCTTCGTCGCGGGTCGAAGTCCGCCTTCGCAGCTACCGGCGGCTCTCTGGGCAAAGACGTTCCGCGACTACTCGGTCCTGTCGTTGCTGTTGTGTCGATTCTAGATCAGCCGGTGATCTGCGCGGAACGTGGCCGCGATTCCCGGGGCGGGTGCGGATCCGGCAGCCGGTACGCCGTTCGGTGTCTGCTGGTTGCCGCCGCACAACCATGGAGGGCAGCCACCCCACACCGTGACGGTGTCGGTGGCGGTGTCGACTTGTTGCGAGGTGTTGGTCACGGTGAGCGTGACGGTGTAGGTCCCACCGCGTGAGTAGTGGTGGAGGGCGCGACTCTCACAGTCGACCTGGCTCTCAGCCGTGCCGTCACCCCAGTTGAGCGAGCACGTCAAGCCCTCGCCTTGCGGATCGAAGGAACCACTCATGTCTGCCCTGGCCCACAGCGACCACCACCCAAACCGGCGCGTGACATCCAGGATCGCGACAGGCTCCTGCGCGGTGACGGTGATTTCTTGCTTCACCGTGGTGCTGAGGCCGGAGGTATTGGTGACAATGAGCGCCAGCGTGTAGGACGACCTGCTCTCCTTTGGCCGTGTCACGTAGGTGTGCGACGCGGTCGGCTCGGCGCCGGTGGTCGCGTCGCCGTCGCCCCAGTCGAACGTGTAAGTGAGGTCTTGCTCCTGGGGGTCAGTGGAGCCGCTCGCGTCAGCCGTCACCGGCAGGGGTCCCGGGCCCTCCCCGGGCTTAACGCTGAGGACGGCCTTCGGAGCTGGTGCCGTCACAGTGATGTCTTGTTTCACACTGCTGCTGAGACCTGATGTGTTGGTGGCCATCAGCGTCAGTGTGTACGACGACTCCATCTCATTCGGCCGCGTGAAGTAGGTGTGTGACGCAGCAGGCTTGGCGCCGATGGTCGGGTCGGTGCCGTCGCCCCAGTCGAAGGTGTAGGTGAGGTCCTGATCCTGGGGGTCAGATGAGCCGCTGGCGTCGGCGCCCACCTCGAGGGGTCCGTCCCCCTGGTTCGGGGTGACGGTGACATCGGCAATCGGGGCCTTGACGACTGGGCTGTCCACGGTGATCTCGCGCGACTTGGTCGTGGTGTCACCGGCCTCGTTGGTGACACTTACGCGCAGGGTGTAGCTGCCCGGCGTGCGGTAAGTGTGGCTCGCCGTCGATTCGCTGGTGCCGACCTGGGAAGCGGAGAACGTCGGCGCCATGAGCAGCGGTGGCGGCGACAAGGCACCACCGCCCGGGGGGTCGCCGAAGTCGAATGCGTAGGTGAGTTGTCCTCCGCCCGGAGCGCTGGAACCGCTCGCGTCGACCGTGACGGTCAAGGGAGCTGGCCCTTCGGTCACGGGAATGTCGAGCTCCACGACCGGAGGGTCGACCTCGACGGGCGGCGTCGTACGCGTCTCGGTGCTGGTCGGCTCGGAGGTGGGGTCCGTGGTTGGCACGCTCGTCGTGATGATCGGAATGCTGGGGGTGGTGAGATCGGTGGGGGCGATCGCGGGCGGGACAACTGCCGATGGGTCGGGTCGTGTGTTGCTCGGCGAGGTGTTGGGGTCTCGAGCCGTTGACGTCGGGTCGGTTGCATCAGAGGGGGGCGCTGATGTCGACGTGCTCTGCGAGGCCGGGGCGGCGAGGCCGGGACCGTCGGCGGCGGTGTCCTGCTTCGGCGATCCGCCGTTGACGATCACTGCGGCGGCTACCCCGACCGCAACGACGCCGGCTGCGGTTGACGCGGCCGTGAGCCCGCCGTGGGCCTTCAGGAAGTGCCGGACATTGAACAGCAGCGCAGCCACGCCGACGCTCGAGCTTCCCGCCGAGCTGAGGTAGCCGGCAGCGGCGGTCCCGAGCAGCAAGGGGGCCAGCAGGCCTGCCAGGTTGGAGTTGACTTCGCTCAGCTCGAGATAGACCGCGGCACAACGCGGGCACTCGTCGAGATGCTCGTCGACCTTGGTGGTGTCGCGACGAGACAACCCGTTGCGCACCCGGGCGCCTAACCGCTCGGTGACCCAACGACACTCCTCGGCGGCGGTATCGGCCATATGCATCTGGAGATAGGCCTGCCGAAGTCCTTCGCGGGCACGGTAGGCCAGCGCCGAGACACCGTTCGCCGACATGCCCAGCAGCAGAGCCACCTCGGCGGGCTTCTGGCCTTCCACCTCGACGTGCCACAAGACGAGCTGCCAACGTTCGGGCAGCGACGCGAACGCCTTGGACGCCGCGGCATTCTCAAACTCCGCCACAGCAGGATCGGCGAACGGGATGCCCGGGTCGAAGTTCTCGAGCTCGTCCGTCGGGGTGACGCGGGAGTTCCTTCGGATGCGGTCGACGTGCAGGTGTCGTACGGAGGTCAGCAGGTAGGCGCGGAACGCCAGATCGGGGCCGCCACCGGTGTTGAGAACACGCAGCACTTTGACGAAGGCATCGGACACCAGGTCATCGGCGTCGCTGGGTCCGGCCAGTTGGCGGGCCAGTCGGAGAGCGGCCTCGCGGTGCCTCTCGAACAGCTCGCCGTAGGCGTGCCCGTCCCCACCGCGGACCGCGGCGATGAGTTCTCCATCGCTGGGGGCGGTTGATTCGGTCGCATATTGGCTGCTCATGCGGCATTTGTGACGGAGCGTCACCCTTTCCTAACCGGATAGACGCTCCACGGTAAACCGCCGCATGGTTTCGCGTCATGGATATGAAAAACCCGCGTCTCCCCCTATGACAGGCGAGAAAGGCAGGGGAGGACATGGCGCTGTTCGAACTACTGCAGAAGAAGGGTCCAGCCAGACCCCACGGGATCTCGGTCCCCGTGGGTTTCGAGGCCTTGGCTGATGCCCTCCGCTACCAGGGTGCCGTGATCGCGGCCACCCAGGAGATCGGCCGGCACGCGGCCGCCAACGGGGCAACTCTGGACGACGTCTTGATGGACGTCGCACTCACCTATCGGGCGATGCCCGGACCTGACGAGCCTCCCTTCGAAGTCGTGCGCGCCCTCGCGACATCGTGGGCCGACGCCTCGCTGCGCTACCTCCACGCCGTGTCGTGTGAAGACCCGCTGACGGGGTTGTCCTCTCTCGCCCATCTGCGCTCCAAGCTGACGGAGATCTATCGCGAGAGCGACCGCTCTGGCAGTGACGTCGTACCCAGCCATGCTCTCGTCGTCGTCGAGCTCGATCCCGAGTGGCGTCCGGAGTCGCATTTCGACAAGGTCCTTCGCCTGGTCGACGTGGCGGAGTGCATACGTCGCGTCTACACCGGTGGCGAGTCCATCGGCCGGCTGGCCCCTTCGCGTGCGGTTGCCGTCGTACGCCGAGACGAGCGGCTCGGCGCCAGTGTGACGACCCTGCGTGCACTCCTTGAGGAGTGGACCGAAGAGAGCGGCCTCAACACGCGCGTCTGGATCGAGGGGTTGCCGGCGTCCAGGGAATCCTCCGACACGTTGCTGGACGAGCTCGCACGCTGACCTCCACGAGCCGCCCCCGGGCGTCACTGCGCACCGAGCAGTTGTGTCGCTGTGACAGGCTTGGCCCATGTGTGGGCGCTATGCATCGAGTCGCAAGCCCGAAGACCTCGTCGAGGAGTTCGAGGTCGACCGCGTCATGGTCACCGAGGCTCTCGAGCCGGACTACAACGTCGCCCCCACCAAGGACGTCTACGCCATCTTCGATCGCGTGCCGCGGGACGCCCCGAAGGGCAGTCCGGCGGAGCGTCGGTTGTCGAGCGTGCGTTGGGGACTCATCCCCTCGTGGGCCAAGGAGATGTCGATCGGCTCGCGGATGATCAATGCGCGCGTCGAGACCCTGGCCGACAAGCCGGCCTTCAAGCGGGCGTTCTCCCGGCGTCGGTGCCTGCTTCCCGCGGATGGCTACTTCGAGTGGTACCCGACGGAGCAGCTCGGGAAGTCAGGTAAGCCGCTCAAGCAGCCGTTCTTCATCCGTCCTGCAGATGGTGGCGTGCTCGCGATGGCCGGCTTGTATGAGATCTGGCGTAACCCGGAGGTCGTCGAGGAGGAGCCGGGAGCATTCGTGTGGTCGGCCACCGTCATCACCACGAAAGCCGAGGACGCGGTGGGCCGGATCCATGACCGGATGCCGATGCTGGTCGAACCCGACCGGTACTCCGCCTGGCTCGACGCCTCGGTGACGGATCCATCGCACCTGTCCGAGTTGCTCATCCCAGCCGCACCTGGACGGTTGGAGGCTTATCCCGTATCGACGCAGGTCAACGATCATCGCAACAACGGGGCTGAGCTCCTGGACGCGCTGCCTCCCGCAGAGGTCCCGCCAGATTTGGTCGAGGACTCCCGGTGACGACCGAGGTCCGGTCGATCCAGACGTCGTACGGCAAAGCGCGTTTGCATATCGACCGCGCACGTCGACCAGTTGCGACAGTGGTACTCGGCCACGGTGCAGGACGAGGTGAGGACTCTCGCGACCTGGTGGCACTGGCCGAGGCGTTGCCGCGGCAGGGGATCTCGGTGTTCCGCATCGAGCAGCCCTGGCACGTCGCCGGGAAGAAAGTCGCCGCGCGACCGGAGATCCTTGACGAAGTCACGGTCGCCTGCCTCAATGCCATCCGCGTTCGCACCCCGATCGTGCTGGGTGGCCGGAGTGCCGGCGCTCGGGTGGCCTGTCGGCAAGCTCAGGCATTGGGCGCGGTGGGCTGCGTGGCGCTTGCGTTCCCCCTCCGCCCACCGGGGAAGCCCGAGTCGACGAGGCTGCCCGAGTTGCTTGGTGCAGGGGTTCCGACGTTTGTCGTCCAGGGGGAGAAGGACACGTTCGGTGCGCCGGACGAGTTTCCTGAAGGCGTGGAACTGACGGTCATCCCCGACGCAGACCACGGCTTCAGGGTGCCCAAGCGCGCCGCGTTGTCGCAGGAGGACACGTTGTCCCTCATCGTCGAGGCGGTCGTCGAGTGGGTGACCGCCCGAGTGGGCTGAGGTGGGAATGATCGATCCCGGTGCGGTGTTCCCTAAGTGTTCCCTGAAGATGAAGCCGCAGGCTCGGCGTCTTGTCGAGGGATCGCGCCCACACCATCACCCACCGCAGTCCATCACAGCCCATCAACGTCATCGGGGAGGTCGGATCCTGTGCTCGCCGTACTGGACCCTGTCGCCGACTCCGCAACTGTCCACGATGGACTCGCCGAACTCGAACGTCAGGAGTGGCCGGTACTCTTGCCAGCAATGACTCAAGTACCCGAGACCGAAACGGTTGAGGAGCGCACCGCCCGTTTTGAGCGCGATGCGATGGTTTACCTCGACCAGCTCTACTCCGCAGCGATGCGAATGACGCGCAACCCTCAGGATGCCGAGGATCTCGTTCAAGAGACCTACGCCAAAGCATTTGCGGCCTTCCATCAGTTCAAGGAAGGCACCAACCTCAAGGCTTGGCTCTACCGCATCCTGACCAATGCCTTCATCAACACCTACCGCAAGAAGCAGCGTCAGCCGATCCAGGATTCCCACGAAGAGATCGAGGACTGGCAGCTTGCTCGTGCTGAGACACACACCTCGTCTGGACTGAAGTCGGCTGAGGCCGAAGCCCTCGAACACCTGCCTGACAGCGACGTCAAGGACGCACTTCAGCAGATCCCCGAGGACTTCCGGCTCGCGGTCTACCTCGCCGACGTCGAAGGTTTCTCCTACAAGGAAATCGCCGAGATCATGGGCACACCCGTCGGGACCGTGATGTCACGGCTGCACCGTGGTCGTGGCCAACTGCGCACCCTGTTGGCTGACTATGCGCGCGGGCGCGGACTCGGCTCAGCAAAACAGCGGGAAGCAGAGGTGACCTCATGAGCTGCGGCAAGCACCATGACGTCGACTGCGACGAGATCCTTGACCGGGTCTACGTGTTCATCGACAACGAGCTCGAAAGCGCAGACTGCGCGCAGATCCAGGCCCATCTCGACGAGTGCGGGCCGTGCCTGCGCGCCGTCGACCTGGAGCGGATCGTCAAAGCCCTGGTCGCCCGGTCTTGCACGGAGCGGGCTCCGGTCGAACTTCGCCAGCGGGTGATGTTCTCCATCCGCCAGGTGCAGATCGAGCTGTCCCACTCACACCTCGACCTCGACTGACTCTCTGCCTCACGCTACTGACGGAACCGGCATCCGGCTCCGTGACTCGTACGCGTCGTCGCTCCCTCCCGCCCGACGTCGGGGGTTGACAACCCGCCACCTGCTGAGAGACGTTGAGATGTAACCGGTTACAGGAAACGGTTACATCCACCGTGACAGCGCGGTGCGCAACCGGAGTGCGAGGAGGCATCGCTCGGATATGTCCGATGCGAAGGAACCCATCCAGTCGACACCCCGGACGCTAACGGTCGCGTCGAAGGTGACGATCCGAGATGTTGCCGCCGCCGCACACGTCTCCATTGCCACTGTCTCCCGCGCCCTGCGCGGCCACGACACCGTCACGCCAGCCACCCGAGAGCGGGTGCAGCGGGCTGTCGACGAGCTGCACTTCACTCCGAGCCGGCTGGGTCGCTCGCTGGCCGAGCAGCGGCACGCCGCCAACGGCATCGTCTTTCCGGACCTGTCAGGCCCCTACTACGCCGAGGTCATCCTGGGCTACGAAGCAGTCGCCTCCGACCTTGAGCGCTCCGTCGTCATCCTGTCCACGCACGGGCGTGCAGCACCGCGTGACCGAGTGCTCGACCTCGCGGGGCGCGTCGACGGGATGGTGCTGATTAGCCGGACGGTTTCCGACCACGTCGTCCTCGAAGTGGTCGGCAGGGGAGTGCCCGTCGTCGTTCTCGCCCGAGAGCCGATCCGCACCCACGGGTCGGGCGAGAACGACGGCGGCACAACCTCCGGCGAGGCCAGCTCAAGGCAGTCGGTCGAAGCCGCGATCCCCATCGACTCCGTCAACACCGACAATGCGACGTCTGCAACCGACCTCGCGAATCACCTGCTGGCACAAGGCATTGCCAACCCGGTGTTCGTCGGCACGGTGGCCAGCTCGCCCGACGTCTTGGAGCGATGGACGGCCTTGGCGGAAGCTTTCCGCGCTGGCGGAGTCGACGAACTGCCGGTGCTTCCCGCGGAACTTTCTGAGCCCGAGGGACGGCGCGTTGCCCGCGCCCTCCTGCCCAGTCGCGCCTGGCCCGAGACCCGAGGTGCTTCGGGGGCGGGGGCCTTCGGCGCTCCCGACGCCCTTGTCTGCGCCAACGACGAACTCGCGCTCGGCGTACTCAACGTCCTTCGCGCCGAAGGCGTACGCGTTCCCGAAGACGTGGTCGTCACCGGTTGGGATGACCTGATGGCCGCGCGTTGGGCAGGTCTCACCACTGTCACCCAGCCGATGCGCGAGCTGGGAGCGACGGCAGCGCGACGGCTTGACGCACGTATCAACGGAGATCTGTCCGCAGCCCAACACATCAGGCTCAGTACCGAGTTGGTCATCAGAGAGACCACTCATGCACCGAGCAGGGGTTCTTGACCAGCCCTGACACCCAGTAGTCCGTCAAGTAGGAGAGTTCATGTACGCACCGCGCAACACCCTCACCGCGACGACGGTGGTCGTCACATCAGCCCTGACCCTGATCGCGGGCACGGCATCGGCGGCTCCTTCGAGCGCTCCACGAGAGCACACCACGGTCGCCAGCGCGGCTGACGTGCAGAAGGGCGATCCCGGCAGAGCCGACTTGCGCCGTTGGGCCAAGGACACCTGGCACTCCTTCGAAAGCATGGTCGACCCAGCCACCGGGCTTCCCGCCGACAACATCGAAGGTGACCTCGACCCGGGCACGCGCTCCGGCTACACGTCTCCCACGAACATCGGGGGTTACCTGTGGAGCACCGTCGCCGCCCGCGACCTGGGCATCATCGACTCGCACGAGGCCTACCAGCGGATGAAGCAGACCCTCGACACGATGGCCGGACTCGATCGCAACGAGCCGTCGGGGATGTTCTACAACTGGTACGACGAGCACACCGGTGAGGTCATCACCATCTGGCCCACCGACGGCCACACAATCATTCCGTTCTTGTCGAGCGTCGACAACGGCTGGTTCGCTGCGGCGCTTCGCGTGGTGGCGGGAGCTGAACCCCGCCTGCGAGGCCAGGCCATGACGCTCTACAACTCGATGAACTTTGGCTCCTTCTACAACCCCGAAGCGCGCCCTGACATCGGACTCGGTCTGCTTCGCGGCGGCTTCTTCGACACCGACCCAGGTGGCTGCAATGTCCACCAGCCGCCGTACACAGGCGAGGGACCGGACGTCTGGTACACCTGCAACCACTACGACATCACTGTCACCGAACCACGCCTGGCGCTCTATCTCGGGATCGCCAACGGGCAGATCCCGCGCAAGGCCTACTTCTCGCCCCACCGGACGTTCCCCGTCGGCACCTGCAACTTCGCGTTCGAGAAGAAGCCGGTCGGCACCGACCGCACTTATCTGGGGGTCAAGGTCTTCGAGGGCGCGTACGAGTACCGCGGCATGAAGATCGTCCCGAGCTGGGGCGGTGACATGTTCGAGGCGTTGATGCCCGACCTGTTCGTGCCCGAGGCGTCCTGGGGCAAGCGGTCCTGGGGTGTCAACCACCGGCTGACCGTGCGCGCGCAGATCGAGCACGGCATGGACGAGGCGGACTACGGCTACTGGGGCTTCAGCCCCGCGAGTGACCCGTTCGGCAGCTACCGCGAGTACGGCGTCGACGAGATCGGCATGATGCATGAGGGCTACACCTCCGACGAGCCGCGCACGAACGTCGACAAGGGATACGAGGGGTGCCGCGAGGCGACGAACCCGAACCCGACGTTCAACGACGGCGTCGTGACCCCGCACGCGTCATTCCTCGCGCTGCCATACGCACAGCGGGCGGCGGTCGACAACCTGCGCAACATCGAGGACGATCTCGGGGTGTATGGGCCCGGTGGGTTCTACGATTCGGTTGCTGTTGGCTCGAAGACCATCGCAACGCGCTACCTGTCGCTCGACCAGGCCATGGTTCTGGGCGCGATCGCCAACGACCTCGACCACGGCGCGATCAAGCGCGCGTTCGTCGACAAGTCGTTCGAGCATGCGCTTCGGCCGCTGATGGCCATGGAGGTGTTCAACGCAGGACCGGTGAAGCACGCGCATCGTTGACGGCAGGACCGCGATACGGCAAGACCCCCGCTCCTCGAAGGAGCGGGGGTCTTTGACGTGCGTGATCTGGGGATCAGGCGTTGGGGCGCTTGCCGTGGTTGGCCTTGTTCTTACGGCGCGAGCGACGCTTACGGCCCTTCTTGCCCATGAAATCCTCCTGGTTGCGGTACAGATGCAGCGTCTATTGTCGCAGATCATCGACCCCCGAAAGGACAGCGGCCAATGTCAGCCTCAGCCAGCGCCGGTTTGCAGCCTGGAGAGCAGGCCACTGCGACTCATCAGGTGACTGAGGTCGACACTGCCCTGACCCTCGGCTCGGGCGACCTCGCCGTGCTGGCCACACCGCGGCTGCTCGCGTGGATGGAGGGCGCGACGTGCCTGGTCGTCGCCGGCCACATCGACGATGGCCAGACCTCCGTCGGCACCCGGATCAGCCTCGAACATCTCAAGGCCAGCCCGGTCGGCGCCGACGTGACCGTCACGGCTCAACTGGTGTACGTCGACGGGCGGCTGCTCCGGTTCGAAGTCAGCGCCGAGCATGCTGACGGAACGATCGTCGGGCACGGGGAGGTCACCCGAGTGGTCGTCGAGCGCGAAAGGTTCATGGCCCGACTCTGACCCGGATCGCAGTTCCCTCAAGCCGCCGGGCCAACAGCGGTACGGAAGCCGAGCAACAGGATGCCGGGTTCCGGTTCCCAGTCGAGGCTGTCATCGCGGACGAACCCGAACGAGGTGTAGAGCGCATGGGCCTTCGTCATCACCGGCATTGAGCAGAGCACCATGGCATCGAGGCCGAGATCGCGGCACCGGTCGAAGCAGGCGGCGACAAGCGCCCTGGCCACTCCGCGGCGACGCGCATCAGGTGAGACCGCCAGCATTCGGAACTCACCCTCGCCGTCACGACCGAGCTCGCGCAGCGCCGAACCTGGCGGGCAGAACGTCACGCTTCCGACGACGACCCCATCGAGCAGGGCCACCCAGAGCTCAGCATCTCGGGCTCGCTGCGCAGCGTCGCGCAGATGGTTGACGTAGCCGTCGTCAGGTTCGAGGAAACCGTCGTGGACGTAGCCCTGCACGGTGATCTCACCCACCGCAGCGAGCTCGTCAGGACGGGCCAGCCGGACCTCGAGAACGTCAGACACCTGTGGTGCTTCGGGGGTAGGCAGCCTCGGGATCGGTCAGCACGTTGACCAGATAGGGCGCGTCTGCGGCGAAGGCGCGGTCGAGGGCTGGTCCGATCTCGGCGGGGTCGCTCACCGTTTCACCGTCGGCGCCCAGAGCCTGCGCGACGTTGTCGTACGGCGTCTGGGGTGCCAGGTCTGCCGCCACGTCGTACCCGTAGAGGAAACGCATCGGGTGCTTCTCCAGTCCCCAGCAGGAGTTGTTGCCCACCACCATCACGACGGGAAGTTGGTGGCGGACCAGGGTGTCGACGTCCATGAGTGACATTCCGGCGGCACCGTCTCCGAGCATCAGCACCACCTGGGCCGATGGCCGCGCGATGCGTGCGCCGATCGCGGCCCCGAGACCGGCACCGAGGCATCCGTAGGGGCCGGGGTCGAGCCAACCTCCTGGCCGCTTGGGCTCGACGTACTTGCCGGCGAACGACACGAAGTCGCCGCCGTCGCCGATCACGACCGAGTCGTCTGCCAGTCGTGGCAGCAGTTCGCCGTAGATGCGGGCCGGGTGGATCGGGTCTGCGTCGGATCCGAGCAGCTCGGCGTCCTTAGCGGTGGCCGTTTTCACCTGGTCGGAGAGCCGACTAGTCCAGCTCGACCAGTCGGGTTTGCCGCGTCCAGGCAGCAGCGCGTCGCTTAGCTCGTCGAGGGTCGCCGTCAGGTCACCGAATGCCGAGGCGGCAAGGTCGGCGTGGCTGGAGACCTGCTCCTTGCTGTCGGCGAGGTGAACCACCTTCGCGGCGGGCGTGTCTTCCTTGCCACCGAACGAGCCGTAGCCAAGTCGGAAGTCGAGCGGCGTACCGATCACAAGTGCGAGGTCGCACTGGCCGTAGGCGAGCGATCGGGCCTTGGTCACCAGCAGCGGATGTCCGCGAGGGATCACTCCGCGGCCCATCCCGTTCGTGATGACCGGGATGCCGGTTTGCTGGACGAATCTCAGCGCAGCGTCCTCCGCTCCGTCAGCCCAGACATCGGTGCCGAGCACCAGCACTGGCGCGACGGCTGCAGCCAGCAGCGCTGCGATGGCGGTGAGGGCTTCGGAGTCGGGCTCGACACGGTCGCGTGGCATGACCTTCGGCAGCCTGAGCTCCGCACGCGAGAAGAACTCGTCCATCGGTACGTCGACAAAGGTAGGTCCGCGATGAGGTGAGGAGGCGACGGTGAACGCTGCGTGCATGCGATCAGGAATCGACGCCACGTTTTCTACTGTCTCGGCGAGCTTGGTGATCGAGGCGACGATGGGAGGGTGGTCGAGCTCCTGAAGGCTGCCGCTGCCCCAACGGGTGTTGGGCGCACGACCGCCCACGACGACCAGAGGCGAACCTGCGAAGTTGGCCTGCGCGATCGCGCTCACGCCGTTCGTGACGCCCGGGCCAGCGGTCAGCACCGCCAGACCCGGCGTGCGAGTCAGCTTGCCGGTGGCCTCGGCCGCGAAGACGGCGGTGGGTTCGTGGCGGACGTCGACCAGCCGCATCGGCGGCGTGGCTTTGACCGCGCCGTCATACATCGGGAAGACGTGGGCGCCCGACAACGTGAACATCGTGGAGACACCGTGGTCAGCGGCGACGGAGACCGCGAAATCACCGCCATGACCTTCGTGGGCGTCAGGTGAGTTCGGTGCGTCAGTCATCCCGCAAGGCTACTGAGGAGTACATGTGTGGCGTGAAGCGGGGAATCGTGCGAAGCAGAGCCAGCAGCAGGTCGCCGCGGCTCTCTGGCGGCTCGGCGAAACTGACGGTCGCCTCAACGGGCGAGATCCCGATCGCCAGGTGAGCGTGCAGCGAACGAAGGAACGTCGACGTGTTGCGAGCGGCCGGCGTTGGCCAGGTGTGGTCGGCTGCATGTCCTCGCGGCCGTTGCAGCGCCTTGCCCATCGTCTCGACCCAGGTGTCGAGCTGGTCGGCGTCGACCAGATTGCGTTGCATGACGGTCAGGGTGGCTGTCGCCAACCTGTCGTCCTCGCCGTCGACGAGCACAGTCGGCGTCGCGGCGACCAACCGCTCGGCGATCACTTCGAGCAGTACGCCGAGATGCACTGCCTGCACATGACGCGACGACGCGAGCGCACCCATCAGGTCGGCTCCGTGAGCGACGGCGTGCGCCCAGCCCTTGCCGGGCACCCAGCCACGAAGGTCCTGCTCCCGGGTGAACCAGCCGATGGCGCGTTCGGCCCAGTTGAGGACGACGTCGACGGGAAGCAGCAGGGCGTTGTTGTCGCGGGTGACGCACTCGGCCAGGATCAGCGCTGAGAAACTGCGCCGAAAGACGCTGTCGTCGCGGGTTTTGCCCAGTCCGACGACCAGTCCATGGGCGATCGAGTCGCCGAAGCTGACCAGCAGGTCGTCGTACACACCTTCACTGAGCCAGGTCGCCAGGACGGGGTAGGCGATCTCGTCACGTTCGACCGGATTGGTGGAGCCCAGCATGGTGACGAGCTCGGCCGTCAGCTCATTGAGGGACCGTTCGGCGGGGACCGCCATATCTGACTCGAGCACCTGCTGCCAGAAGCCTCGAGTCATGATGCCCATCCTTCCACACGGTTTTGGGGTGGCCTACAGTCCCTGTCGTGCCTTCACTCAATGACGTGGTCAGGGCCCACACGGACCTTGAGACCACCGACGTGGAGTGGCTCCACCTGCTGATTTCCGACTGGCAGATCATCGCCGACCTGTCCTTCGCGGACCTTGTGCTGTGGCTGCCAGACCGGGAAGGCGTCGGCTACTGGGGTGGTGCCCAGATGCGCCCGACGACAGGACCGACCGCCTTCGTGGATGACCTTGTGGGTGCGTTTGTTCCACGCGGGCGCAGGCCGTTGCTCGACGCAGCATACGACGAGCAACGGATCGCCCGGGAGGGAGACCCGGAGTGGCGAGACGACGTCCCTGTGCGGGTCGAGACGATCCCTGTGATGCGCGAGGGCAGCATGCTCGCGGTGATCGCCCGCAACACCAATCTGCTCGGGGTTCGCACCCCCAGCCGGCTCGAACTTTCCTATCTTCAAACGGCGAGCGATCTCACCAGGATGATCAGCCTCGGCAGGTTCCCGTACCCGGCCGACCGGCACGCCTGGACCACCTCGCCGCGGGTCGGAGACGGGTTCGTCCGCACCGACGCCGCAAGTGTCGTCAGCTATGCCAGTCCGAACGCCCAGTCGACGTACCGCCGGCTCGGAATGCGTGGCGACCTGATCGGGCAGCACTTCGCGCAGTTGACCGAGGCTCTCGTCGAACCCTCCGCGCTGCCCCTCGCCGAGGCGTTGAGCGTGACACTGTCCGGCGAGGTGCCGCGCGAGGCGGAGTTCGGCAACGACGACGCCACCATCGTCGCCAGGGTGATACCGCTGGTGCCCGAGCATCGCCCAGAGGGCGCGCTGATCCTGCTGCGCGACGTCACGGAACTGCGTAGCCGCGAGCGGGAGCTGATCACGAAGGACGCGACGATCCGCGAGATCCATCACCGCGTCAAGAACAACTTGCAAACCGTTGCCGCCCTCTTGCGGCTGCAGGCGAGACGGATGGACGTGCCGGAGGCGAGGCTCGCGCTGGAGGAGGCCGTACGACGCGTGGGCTCGATCGCGATCGTGCACGAGACGCTGAGTCAGACTTTCGACGAGCAGGTCGACTTCGACGATGTCGCCGATCGCCTGGGCGTGATGGTGACGGAGGTCGGCTCAGGACCAGCGGAGATAGTGACCACGCGTACTGGCTCATTCGGGCAGCTCCCGGCGGAGACGGCGACGCCGTTGGCGATGGTGCTGACAGAGATTCTCCAGAACGCCGTGGAGCATGGCTTCGAGGGACGACCCGGGCGGATCAATCTGCGAGTGCTGCGGCTGGTCGGCCGCCTCGAGGTGGCCATCGATGACGATGGTCAGGGGCTGCCGCTCGACTTCGACCCGGTCTCGTCGGGCAAGCTCGGCCTGTCGATCGTGCGCACCTTGGTCGAGTCCGAACTCGGTGGGGTTATCTCACTGGGCGGAAACCCTGAGGGTGGCACCCGGGTCGATCTGGACATTCCAGTGCCTCGTTGAACGCGGCAGGTTTGGCGCGGACCTTGGGGCTAAGCGCGGATCTTGGCTCGCGCGTTGCGGCGCTTCAGGGCCCGACGTTCATCTTCGGACATGCCGCCCCACACCCCGTGATCCTGTCCGGCCTCGAGCGCCCAGGCCAGGCACTGCTCGCGAACATCGCAACGACGGCAGACCGCCTTGGCCTCCTCGATCTGGAGGATTGCTGGACCGGTATTGCCGATAGGGAAGAACAGCTCCGGGTCCTCGTCGAGGCACGCGGAGCGGTGGCGCCAATCCACGGCGGCAACTCCTGTTCTGTGTGCGGTACGGCGGCTGGGCCACCGCGACCACGTCGGTCGGGGGTGCTCGTGAAGGTTTTCACGAACAATCCTTCTCATCTCGGTCCGTAGCAACGGCGAGGTGATCGGGGGCGGGCGAGATCTGTCTGCATCCCGTCCATGCGACAACGATCGTCGCAAGAGATCTGGCGGCGCACAACCCCTCAGCGCTTGTCAGTTTGGTCACAAGCGGGCGAAGCCGGACGCGAAGGTCTCAACGTGACCGAGTCTAGGTCGATATGACCGCAACCGTGAGGGCCAGCCGCCAGGAGTGCGCACCGTCACGTCCCACCCCCTGGTCAGGCTCTGGTCGTGCGGGGGGGCCACTTGCCCTGACAGGTCGGTTGGGGGCCTGGTTAGGGTGTGCGCGTGAGCGACTCATCCGGACCGCCCGACGTACCCCAGCAGGCGGAGACCTCCGACGAGCCCAGCCGAGCCATCCGGGTGGCCGTGGCCATCGTGGTCCTCGAGGCACTCGCCCTGGTCGCGCTCGCGATCGTGGAGTTGGCCAGCATCAACACCAACCGGGTCAGCGTTGGCGTGACAACCGCGGTCTTCTTCCTGCTTTATGCCGCCGGGCTCGCTCTGGCGGCGAGGGGTCTGTTCAGGCTGCGCAGTTGGAGCCGTGGCCCGGTGGTACTCGCGCAGCTCATCGAGCTCGGCGTGGCTTGGAGTTTTAAGGGTGACGACACCACCTGGGTGGCCCTGATCGTGGCGATCCCCGCCGTCGTGGTTCTCTTCATCATCTTCCAGCCGGCAACGACCGAGGCGCTGTACGGGCGTCGGATCGCCGACGACCAGCTGTGATCGTCCGGGGGCGCCAGGCGTCGCTGTCTGACACCAATGAAAGGCCCGCACCGCCGCGCGATCGCGGCACTGCGGGCCTGTTCGGTGTAGGTGAAGGGTCAGGACTGCTTGGTCTCGGCGAAGATCTTCGCGATCTCGTCGATCTTGGCCAGCAGTTCGTCGGCCTTGGCGGCATCCATGCTGTCCTTGGTGCCTGAGGCGCCGGCGAGCTTGGTCGCCTCGTTGAAGAGGGTGTGCAGCTGCGGGTACTTCTCGAAGTGCGGCGGCTTGAAGTAGTCAGTCCACAACACCCACAGGTGATGCTTCACCAGCTCCGACCGCTGCTCCTTGATGATGATGGCGCGGGTGCGGAAGTCGGCGTCGTCGTTGTCGGCGACCTTGCCGATGATGGCCTTGATCGACTCAGCCTCGATTCGAGCCTGAGCGGGGTCATAGACACCGCACGGGAGGTCGCAGTGCGCCGAGACGTCAATGGTTCGTGCGATGAAGCGTGCCAACATGGCCTGGTCCTTTCGGTAGATCACGCATGATGTTGCCAAACTAGTTCCCGACGCTACTCCGCTGAAACAGGGGGCCCCGACGATGTTGCGCCCGCAATTCGGGCTAGCCATTGTGCGCGGCCGATCGATGGAACCCACCCTCCGAGAAGGTGACAGGTTGCTGGTCGCGTATGGCGTCCGCCCGCGGCCCGGACAGCTGGTCGTCGTCCGTCTTCCCGATCGACCGGTTGCCGTCAAGCGCGCGACCCGGCTCACCCATGAGGGCTGGTGGGTCGAGCGTGACAACCCGCTCGAGGGGGTCGACTCGGCGCTGGTCGGTGCCATCCCCGAAGTGGATGTGCTGGCCTGCGTGCTGATGCGTGTCTGGCCATGGCGTCGGCGTCGTAGGCGTGCATGACACGGCTCACAGGCCGACATAGGTGAACTCTGGAAGACTGGTCCATCCGACCTGAAATCAGGGGAGCATCTGATGTCAGCAGAGTCCATGACGAATCCCGACCACGGTGCACCGGGTGACCATCACTCCGACGATCCCCTTGCAGACGACCCGGTCTTCGCCTTTCACCGTGGCGGCAAGATGCGGATCGAGTCGAACGTCCCGCTTCGCGACACGGCTGATCTCTCGCTCGCCTACACCCCGGGCGTGGCCCGTGTCTGCGCGGAGATCGTGGCTCACCCCGAGGCGGTCCGCGACTACACCTGGGTCTCCCGGACCGTGGCCGTGGTCACTGACGGGACAGCGGTCCTGGGACTCGGCGACATCGGGCCGGCAGCCGCCATGCCCGTGATGGAGGGGAAGGCGGTGCTGTTCAAGGAGTTCGGCGGAGTCGACGCGGTCCCCCTCTGCCTGGACTGCACCGACACCGACGAGCTGGTCGACACGATCGCGCGGCTGGCGCCGAGCTTCGGTGGCATCAACCTCGAAGACATCTCGGCCCCGCGCTGTTTCGAGGTCGAGCGTCGCCTCAAGGAACAGCTCGACATCCCGGTGTTCCACGACGACCAGCACGGTACGGCGATCGTCGTCCTGGCCGCGCTGCGAAATGCGCTGCGGATCGTCGAGAAGGATCTGACCGAGGTCCACATCGTCATCTCTGGAGCGGGTGCTGCCGGCGTCGCCGTGGCCCGCATCCTGCTGGCGGCGGGCGCGCGCAACCTGGCCGTCGTCGACCGGGGCGGAATCATCAGCCGCGACCGCACCGATCTCAACGACGTCAAGCTGCGGCTGGCCGAGGAGACCAACAAGGCTGGCGAGACCGGCCAGCTCGCTCACGCACTCGTGGGTGCTGACGTCTTCATCGGCGTCAGCGGCGGCACGGTGCCGGAGACGGTGATCGCCGAGATGGCGAGCGATGCGATCATCTTCGCGCTCGCGAACCCCAATCCCGAGGTCCATCCCGACGTCGCCCACCGGCATGCACGAGTTGTCGCCACCGGGCGGTCTGACTACCCCAACCAGATCAATAACGTGCTTGCGTTCCCCGGCATCTTCCGAGGCACGTTCGATGCCGGGGCTCGGCGGATCACCGAAGAGATGAAGCTCGCCGCCGCAACCGCCCTCGCCGATCTGGTGGCGGCTGATCTCGACCCGACGGCTGTGATCCCCTCACCGTTCGATCGACGCGTCGCCCCAGCCGTTGCCGCCGCGGTCGCCGCTGCCGCCCCGCACTAGCCGACTAGGGTGGCCGGATGTTCGCCGTCTACGCCGAATCGATCAATCCCGACGACCCGTTGAAGGGTCTCGTCCTCGGCGATCGTCCCGAGCCGTCAGCCGACGACGGCTGGACGACGATCGAGGTCAAGGCCGCATCGCTGAACCATCACGACGTCTGGTCGCTGCGCGGCGTTGGTCTCCCCGCCGATCGGCTACCGATGATCCTCGGGTGCGATGCGGCGGGCATCGACGCGAACGGCGACGAGGTGATCGTCCACGCGGTGATCAGCGACCCCTCCTGGATGGGCGACGAGACGCACGACCCGAAGCGGTCGTTGCTGTCGGAGCGCTATCAGGGCACGTTGGCTGAGCGGGTGACCGTGCCCACGCGCAACGTCGTACCCAAGCCTGCGTCGCTGAGCTTCGAGGAGGCTGCGTGCCTGCCTACGGCGTGGCTGACGGCCTACCGGATGCTCTTCACGCAGGGTCAGCTCAAACCCGGCGACAGCGTGCTGATCCAAGGGGCTGGTGGCGGTGTTTCAACGGCGCTGATCTCCCTGGCCTCCGCAGCCGGCCTGCGCACGTTTGCCACCAGCCGCGACGAGACCAAGCGCAAGCGGGCCCTCGACCTGGGTGCCCATGAGGTGGTGGAGCCCGGTGCCCGGCTGTCGCAGCGGGTGGACGCCGCCATGGAGACGGTAGGCGCCGCCACCTGGAGTCACTCGATCAAGTCGCTTCGGCCGGGCGGCACCGTGGTGATCTCCGGGGCCACGTCGGGCAACCAGCCTGAGGTCGCCGAGCTGACACGGATCTTCTTCCTTTCCCTGCGCGTCCAGGGCTCGACGATGGGCACACGTGAGGAGTTGCAGGGGCTGGTCAACCTGATGGACGTGACGGGGGTCCGGCCGTTGATCGATCGGGTGCTTCCGTTGCACCATGCCGAGGCCGGCTTCGCGTCGATGATCGAAGGCGAGCTGTTCGGCAAGGTCGTTCTGACGGTCTGACGTTCCGGCGGTCGGCTGGTCTCCCGCGGTCGAGCGGGGTTCTGGCGGTCGAGCGGGGTTCTGGTGGTCGAGCTTGTCGAGACCCGGTGATTTCGACAAGCTCAATCAGCGGGTCCCGGTGATTTCGACAGGCTCAATCAGCGGATCTCGCTAGTCGTCGTCGGGGTCATCGAGACGAGCGAGCCACGTGGCCAGCCGCTCGACAGGTATCTCGAACTCCGGATGGAGATCCACGAACTCCTGCAGTCGTTCAGCGATCCAGGCGAGCGAGACGTCTTCCTCGCCACGGCGGCTGATCAGCTCCTCGATCCCTCGGTCGGTGAAGTACACCGCGTCGGTTGCCTAGCCGAAGGCTTCGTCGAGCAGCGTCTGGAGCTCGGTCTGGTGCACCGAGATCTGACCGACCGACGGAGCCGCGGACTCTTGCCGGGAGACTCGGTTGAACGGGATGTCGCCCAGCTCAGGTGCAAGGTTGAGCTTCATGTGCGGCCACGGACCCATGTTGGCCGGCTCGTCTTGCACCCAACGGATCTCCTTGAGGTTGGGGTACTTGGCGAGCTCGGCCTGCAGCTCCTCGACAGGGCGCGGGTAGAGCTGCTCGAGGCGAACAATCGCGGTGCGCGACGCATCGTCGCGGCGCTTGCGCTCGGCCCGCAGGTCCCACGTGATGCGGCCTGAGCAGAGCAGCACGCGCTCGACCGCCGACGCGTCGTCGCTGTCGTCGCCGATCACGGGGAGGAACGTGCCCGACGTGAAGTCCTCAGGTTGTGAGGCGGCATCTTTGCGCTTGAGCATCGACTTCGGCGTGAAGACGATCATCGGCCGGTGCGCGCTGCCGAGCGAGTGCTGGCGCAGCAGGTGGAAGTAGCTGGCCGGCGTCGACGGTTGCGCGACCGTGAACGCGTCGTCCGCGGCGAGCGCGAGGAACCGCTCGATGCGAGCTGAGGAGTGGTCAGGCCCCTGGCCTTCATAGCCGTGAGGCAGGAGGAGTACGACGCCGGACTGCTGCTGCCACTTCGCCTCACCAGCCGAGATGAACTCGTCGATGACGATCTGTGCGCCATTGGCGAAGTCGCCGAACTGCGCCTCCCAGAGGGTGAGCGCCTCGGGACGGGCGACGGAGTAGCCGTACTCGAAGCCCATCGCGGCGTACTCCGACAGCAGTGAGTCGTAGATGTAGAACTGTGCCTGGTCCGACGACAGGTTCTGCAGCGGAGTCCACTCGGCTGCGTTCTTGCGGTCGATGATGGTCGCGAAGCGGCTGACGAACGTGCCGCGCCGGGTGTCTTGTCCGGCGAGCCGGACTGGCCGGCCCTGCATGAGCAGTGAGCCGAAGGCCAGGATCTCGCCGGTGCCCCAATCGATCGGACCGTCGGTGATCGACGCTGCCCGCCGCTGCAGCTGAGGCAGCACCTTCGGGTGCACGGTAAAGCCCTCAGGGGCGGTGACGTGCGCGTCGGCGATCCGCTTGAGGATCTCGCGGGAGACGGCTGTCTCGGCAGTGCCACTCGCGGCGCCCTTGGTGGGGTACTCGGGGACGGTGATGTACTCGTCGGGCTCGTTCTTGGCGTCACGCACCTCGACGAAGACGCGCTCGAGCTGCTGCTGGTAGTCCTTGAGCGCAGACTCGGCTTCCTCGACGGTGATGTCGCCACGGCCGATCAACGCTTCGGTGTAGAGCTTGCGGACCGATCGCTTCTGCTCGATGAGGTCGTACATCAGCGGCTGCGTGTACGACGGGTCGTCACCTTCGTTGTGGCCGCGACGGCGGTAGCAGACGAGGTCGATCACGACGTCCTTGTTGAAGGCCTGGCGGTACTCGAACGCCAGCTGGGCAACACGGATGCAGGCCTCAGGGTCGTCGGCGTTGACGTGGAAGATCGGCGCCTGCACCATCCGCGCGACGTCAGTGCAGTAGAGCGACGACCGGGACGACGAGGGCGACGTGGTGAAGCCGACCTGGTTGTTGACGACGACGTGGATGGTGCCGCCGGTGCGGTAACCACGCAGCTGCGAGAGGTTGAGCGTCTCCGCCACCACGCCCTGACCGGCAAACGCTGCATCGCCGTGCACGAGCAGCGGAAGAACGGGGTATGCCGCGCCCTGGTTGAGCAGGTCCTGCTTCGCCCGGACGATTCCCTCAAGCACCGGGTCGACGGCTTCGAGGTGGGACGGATTCGCAGCAACCGACACCTTGATTGTCGCGCCGGCGCCTGAGACGAACTCGCCTTCGGCACCGAGGTGGTACTTGACGTCACCGGAGCCCTGCACCGTACGCGGGTCGATGTTGCCCTCGAACTCACGGAAGATCTGTGAGTAGCGCTTGCCGACGATGTTGGCCAGCACGTTGAGCCGGCCACGGTGGGCCATTCCGATGGTGACCTCGTCGAGCGAGTGGTCGGCGGCTGCTTCGCAAATCTCGTCGATCAGCGGGATCGTCGTCTCGCCGCCCTCGAGGCTGAAGCGCTTCTGTCCCACGAACTTCGTCTGCAGGAACGTCTCGAATGCCTCTGCCTGGTTGAGCTTGTGCAGGATGCGGAGCTGCTCCTCGCGAGGCGGCTTGGTGTGCGGCCGCTCGACGCGTTCTTGAATCCACCGGCGCTGGTCGGGGTCTTGGATGTGCATGTACTCGATACCGGTGGTGCGGCAATAGGAGTCACGCAGGATGCCGAGGATGTGGCGCAGTTTCATGAACCGCCGGCCGCCGAAGTTGCCGGTAGCGAACTCCCGGTCGAGGTCCCAGAGAGTCAGGCCGTGAGTGCCCACGTCGAGGTCGGGGTGGCTGCGCTGCTGGTACTCCAGCGGGTCTGTGTCGGCCATGATGTGGCCGCGCACGCGGTAGGCGTGGATCATCTCGAGGATGCGAGCCTGCTTACTGACCTGGTCCTCGTGGCTTGTGGAGATGTCCGCCGCCCAGCGAATGGGCTCGTAGGGGATCCGCAGGGCTCGGAAGATGTCGTCGTAGAACTCTTCTTCACCGAGCAGCAGCCCGTGCAGTCGGCGCAGGAAGTCGCCTGACTGTGCACCCTGGATCACCCGGTGGTCATAGGTGGACGTCAGCGTCATGACCTTGCTGATCGCGTTTCGGGTTAGCGTCTCCTCCGACGCCCCCTGGTACTCCGGCGGGAAGTTCATTGCGCCGACGCCGAGGATGCAGCCCTGGCCGCTCATCAGCCGAGGAACCGAGTGGTTGGTGCCGATCGTCCCGGGGTTGGTGAGAGTGATCGTCGTTCCCTGGAAGTCGGCGATCGTCAGCTTGTTGTCGCGGGTACGGCGCACGATGTCCTCGTACGCCGACCAAAACGCCGCGAACGTCATGTCCTCGGCGCCCTTGATCGACGGCACCATCAACTGACGTGTGCCGTCGGGCTTCTGGACATCGATCGCGAGCCCGAGGTTGATGTGCGCCGGCTTGACCAACGTCGGCTTTCCGTCGATGACCTCGAAGCCGTAGTTCATCTCCGGCATCGTCCGGAGCGCCTTGACCAACGCGTAGCCGATCACGTGCGTGAAGGACACCTTGCCGCCGCGGGCGCGGGCCAGGTGGTTGTTGATCACGACGCGGTTGTCGATGAGGAGCTTGACCGGCACGCTGCGGACGCTGGTCGCTGTCGGGACCGTCAGGCTGGTGTCCATGTTGGAGACGGTCCGTGCCGACGCGCCGCGCAGCACGACATGCTCATCCTCTGCGGTGGCCTCGCCGTCGTCGGTGGTCGACGGCTGGTCCTTGGGGATGGGCTTGCTCGACTCAGGCTCGGCGCTGGCCGGTGCTGCCGGCGTGGCCTTGTCCTGCACGGGCGCGGAGGTCGCGCCCGAGGCGGCAGGGGAGCCGGTCGTTGCAGCTGGTGAAGGCTTGGGCGCGGTCGCCTTGGCGGGGGGCGGAGGTCCGGCGGGGCTGTCGCTGGTCGGCGTACTCCTCATGGAGTCGGCGTCGCGCGCGGGCTCCTTTTCGGTGCTCGTGGGGGCTTGGTGCTTGGGTGCGGTCGAGGAAGGTGCTGCGGAGGCCGGGCGCTGTCCGTTGTGGTCGAGGCTGGAGCCCGACTCCTTCTCGCGGTCCTTGAAGAGTTCCTGCCAGGCCTCGTCGACCGACGACGGGTCTTCGCGGTAGCGGTCGTACATCTCGTCGACAAGCCATTCATTGGGACCGAAACCTGACATGGCACTGTCTTGTGGGGACTGGGACACGGCCTGACTTTCGCCTCTTCCGCTGGCATCGCTGTGTGGGGACCCTCACAGGCTATCTCTCGGGTGCGCAACTTCGCAGCGAGGCGGCGCGATGCCGATGTGGCTGTGCCCACATCGAGAGCTCAAGCCCCACCTCCACGGGGCTACGGCGGCCCGGCGGCGGCGCGGCCGGTTGAGTATCCGACACAGATTGTGCATGCTCGACCGGATGCATGCGCTCCTGTTCCGACCCATCGTCGCGGCCGTCGCCTTGTCGACGTTGCTCGTCGCATGCACCAACGACGATGGTTCGAGCTCATCTCCCGCAAGCTCGGTGTCTACATCGACCGGACCATCGACGAAGCTCACCAAGCCCAACGCTCCTCTCGAGGTCTCGATCGGGGCCATGAAGGGCGGCGTCGAAAAGCAGCGACGCGATGGGATCCGCAAGGCAGCCGCCAAGCCCATCGAAAGCTGGATGCAAGCGGCGTTCCTGGCCGGCAAGTACCCCCACTCGTCGTTCCCCGGCGCCTATGCGGGTTGGACGGCCCAGGCGGCACAGTTCGCGATGCGCGACAAGGGAGTGACGACAAACGCTGCCCTGGGCAAGGACCTCATCGGACTTGTGGCTGATCAGCGCACCGCCCGGCTCTACGTCTTCGCCGATCGAGGCGTGACCGGTGGCACCACGGCCAACGTGCGGATGATGCTGACCGGAGAGAAGTCCAACGGCAACCTGACCAAATTCGTGATCAGCGGAAAGCTCTACCTCACCCGTAAGGAGAACACGTGGCGCATTTTCGGCTACGACCTCGACCGCGCGGTGGTCCGCTGATGTCCTTCTCCATGTCACTGCGCGGGGCCGGGTGGCTGCATCAGGTGAAGCGGCTGGCTACGTTCGGCGTGCTCCTGGCCGCCCTCGGGGTCGTCGTACCTGATGCCGGGCAGCAAGAGGCGGAGTACGCGTTGATCAAGCTCGACCGCGTGCACGGGGTCGACGCAGCTGACCACGTGGTGTGGATCTTGGCACTCGGCTCTGACGCCCGACCCGGACAGTCGGTGCTGGGCAGCAGGTCCGACGCGATCCAGCTCGTCGGTATCAACGCGAAGACCCACCATGCCGTGACGATCGGAATCCCGCGAGACTCCTACGTGTCGATTCCCGGGCATGGTCAGGACAAGATCAACGCGGCCATGGTGTACGGCGGACCGCAGGCGACTGCCGGGGCTGTGGCCAACCTGACCGGGATCCAACCCGACTACGTCTTCGTCACCAGCTTCCGCGGAATGGTCAGGATGGTCGGTGGAATCAACGGTGTGCGAGTCCGGGTCACGCACTTCATGGACGACCAGGGTCATGTCTTCCGTCCCGGGATGACGGAACTCACGGGACAAGAGGCGCTGGCGTTCGCACGCATCCGGCACGGTCTTCCGGCCGGCGACTTCGATCGTTCCTACGATCAGGGACAGCTGCTCCGTGGTGGTCTGGGAACCGTGCTCACCAAGCTGGGTCGTCCGGGATTCCTCGAACGCGCCCTTGGGCTGTTCGCGAAGTACACCGACACCAACGTCGGACCTGTTGAGCTCTACCGTCTTGCCCACACGGTGCTACAGGTCGACCCCAAGCTCACACAGGTGTGCGTCCTGACAGGAGGCACCGGAATGGCTGGCTCGGCGAGCGTGGTGTTCCCCAACGTCGGCGCCGCGCAAGCACTCGCTCGCGACGTCCGCCACGACGCGAGGGCCAAGGGCGGCTGCTGACCCTCCACAGTCAGCGGTCTTTGAGTCTGCGCACGAACTTCAGTCCCGACCAGGTGTCATCGACTGCTGCCACCTTCACGTCGACGACGCCAGCAGCAAGGCCGATCGATCGGACGACGTTTTCGTCGAGGTCACTCGCCAGCCCACTCGACTTCTTGGGCCAGGACACCCAGACAGATCCATTGACGACCGTACGTTCGATCAGAGTCGGCAAGCGCTTCTCCAGCCGAGCCCGGTCAGGACAGAACGTCCAGACGATGTCGACAGGTGTGGTGGGGAGCCGACCCAAGACGATGACATCGCCTGGCCAAGGGAGTTCGAGCTCGACAGGAATGTTGTCGACGTACACCCGATGTCCCGGCTTGACGCCGATCTTTGAGAGCAGGGGTGTTCCGGAGTAACCGGCCATACCGTGTCCTCCGTGGTAGGCGGGACGGTCAGCCTAGCCAGCACGCCAAGACGTCGGGAACCCCGATGCGGTCCCGACGTCCTGGTGCGCGTGTCTGTCAGAGGCCGCTGGGCGCAAGGCGCACCCGGGCTTGACCCAGATCGAGCGTGGATCCGCCGCCGTCGAGGAGCTTCACATGCAGAGCAACCACCTCGATGCTCCGCGGTCCGATCGTCACGACCTTCGGCGTCAGCTTGGCAACGCCCGGGATGAGGAGTGACCCACTGTCGGGGTACTGCCGATGCTCACCATTGACGAACACCTTGCCCGGCGAGGTCCCCCGGATGTCCCTCGTGAGCCGCTCTCCGTTCGTGAGGAGATGCGAGCGGCCCTAGACACTCCTGATGAGGAGCTTGCCGTCGGCGAAGCGAATCTTCTGGATGTTGGCTTGCTCCCACGCCTCGGCCTTGGAGGCGGTCTGGTGCGCCCACTCAGTCGTGGCGAGCCCGTCGGCGCGGCCGACACCCGCGAGGCTCGCGGTCGCCATGCTCTCGCGCTGTACGTCGCCGCCGGTCGTCGCGATGCCGGGAAACAAAAGGCCGCTCGCGCCGAGGGCGAGGGCGGCGGTGGTACCGATCAGTGTGCGCTTCATGGCGGTGGCTCTTCTCGGTCATTTGAGAACACAGAGTAACGAAATGATTACTCATTGTTACCTAACGACGGAGATGTCCGAAGGTCACGTTCGGGTCAGCACGAGCGCGCTGGCGCGCCGACTTTGGTCGTCGATCGGCTTCACGCGTGAAGTGCCGAGAACGCCTCGTACACCATGTACGCGGGCCAGAAGAATGCCTGGAAGACCGCGTAGGCGTACTCCCACGCCTGATCGGCCTGCTGCCAGTAGTAGATGAGTGCCCCGAAAATTCCCAAGCCGTAGATGGCGCCGCTGCCAGCGGCAGCCCCAGCGTTGTTGCTCATCAGGCGGCGTCGCCTGTCTCCGCGGGGAACACGACCCTCGGGCGCAAAAACTCCTCGAGCATCGTGAGCATCTGCTCGCCTTCGGCGGTCGGCTCCTGGCCATAAGGACCGCGGGCCCGCGCAAGACCTGCGCCGAGGACCTTGACCAAGGCGTCGCGGAAAAGCTCGACCTCGACTAGCGGCTGGCCAACCAGGATGCGGCCCGCCGAGGTAAGCCCACTGACGATCGTGAGCTCGTAGTCCTCGAACGCGGCCGCGAACCCGGTGACGTCGGCGCTGACGGGAGTCAGCACTTCGCGGCTGAGACTGCCCGGAGCACGACTCGCCTGATCTAGCCAATGTTCGAAGACGTGCATCTCTTCAAGGGCGAAGTCGCGATAGCGACCGGAGACACCACTGAGGATGAGGAAGGGGGCGAACTGCAGCGTCCGCCACTGCCCGGCGTCAAATTGCTGCCTGAAACTCATGGTCGCCTCCCGCGTCACACAGGATCTGGAGCTCAAGCGTGCGCCCTGGACGCGCCATTAGCAAACATCACCACGGCACGGCCGCAGATGAGGTCGGCAAAAGGGTGGGCAAGCGGGCGCCCCCGGCAGGATTCGAACCTGCGCACCCGCCTCCGGAGGGCGGTGCTCTATCCCCTGAGCTACGGGGGCTCATGGCGCAAAAAGGTTAGCAGTGGCGCCCAGGTCACAAATAGTGGCCGATTAACCGCGCGCGGCACGTACGTGGACGTTAGCGTCGCTCTCGTGCCTGACCGAGCCCCGACCGTCCTGGTCGTCGACGACTCGGACGTCATCCGCTCCTTGATCGTGCTCAACTTCGAGCTCGAGGGCTTCGACGTCCACGAAGCCAGCGACGGTCAAGAGTGCCTCGACATGGTCGAACGAGTAGCCCCTGACCTGATCACCCTCGATGTCGCGATGCCGCGACGCGATGGCTTCAGCACTTTGGAAGCGCTCCGCGCCAACCCGGCAACGGCATCGATCCCGATCGTGATCGTGAGTGCCCGGGCCCAGGGCGCCGACCTCACTCGGGGGGCGGAACTCGGCGTCGATGCCTACGTCACCAAACCGTTCGAGCCGTCGGAGCTCATCGAGGCGGTGCGCTCCTTGATGTCTGATGATCGAGGCGGCCTCGATACGATGGATGAGTGACCCCGGAGCAGCTTTCGCAGATCATCGTCAGCGCCTTGACCGCGCTGGAAGAGCGTGGCGTGCTGACGCTGCCCGACGGCGTGCCGGCTGAGGTGCGGATCGAACGGCCCAAGAGCAAGGAACACGGCGACTACGCCACCAATATCGCGCTCCAGCTGGCCAAGAAGGCCGGCCTGCCTCCTCGTGAGTTCGCCGAACTGCTCTGCAACGAGCTCAAGGGGTACGACGGGATCGGGTCCGTCGACATTGCCGGCCCGGGGTTCATCAACATCACCGTCGAAGCCGGCGCCCAAGGCGAGGTCGCGCGCGACATCGTCGAGGCCGGGCCGTCGTACGGCACATCCGAAACCTTGCATGGCGAGAAGATCAACCTCGAGTTCGTCTCGTCCAACCCCACCGGTCCCGTCACGCTCGCGTCTGCTCGCTGGGCCGCGATGGGTGATGCCCTCGGTCGAATCCTTGAGGCCAGCGGCGGCAAGGTCACCCGCGAGTACTACTTCAATGACGCCGGCGCGCAGATCGACCGGTTTGCTGCATCCCTGCTGGCGGCAGCACTCGGCCGTCAGGCACCCGAGGACGGATACGTCGGTGCGTATGTCGCCGACCTCGCGGCCACGGTTGCGACCGACTTCCCCGATGTGCTCGATCGGACAGACTCCGAGGCCCTGGAGGTCTTCCGCCGCGAAGGTGTCGCGCTGATGTTTGCGGAGATCAAGCAGTCGCTGCACGAGTTCGGAGTCGACTTCGACGTCTACTTCAGCGAACGGTCCCTGCATGACAAGGGTGAGGTCGACGAGGCGGTGGCTCGGCTGCGTGCCGGTGGGCTCACCTATGAGGCCGACGGCGCGGTGTGGCTACGGACCACGGACTACGGCGACGACAAAGACCGGGTGATCGTGCGCTCTGACGGCCGTCCGACCTACATCTGCAGCGATGCGGCCTACTACCTCGACAAGCGCGGGCGCGGCTTCGACCGGGTGATGATTGTCCTGGGTGCCGACCATCACGGCTACGTCGGTCGCTACCGCGCATTGGCCGCAGCGTTTGGCGACGATCCCGACAAGAACCTCGAACTCGTGATCGGTCAGATGGTCAACCTGCTGAAAGACGGCCAGCCGTTGCGCATGAGCAAACGTGCCGGGACGGTCATCACCATGGACGACCTGGTGGACGCTGTCGGAGTCGACGCGGCCCGGTATGCCTTGGTGCGCTACTCCAATGACTCCAACGTCGACATCGACCTCGACCTGTGGTCGAGCGCTTCGAGCGAGAACCCCGTCTACTACGTGCAGTACGCACATGCTCGGCTCGCCTCCATCCTGCGCAACGCCGCCGACCTGGGACTCGAGGCGTCCACGTCGTCGTTCGAGCCCATGCTGCTTGCGCACGACAGGGAAGGCGATCTGCTTCGGGCTCTCGCGGACTTCCCGAGAGTCGTGCAAGCTGCCGCCGATCTCCGCGAGCCACACCGGATCGCGCGCTACCTCGAGGCGACGGCCTCGACTTTTCACAAGTTCTACGACGCGTGCCGCGTTCTGCCCCAAGGCGACGAGGAGCCGGCCCCGATCCACACGGCACGACTCGTGCTCGTGCTCGCCACCAAGACTGTGTTCGCGCGAGGTCTCGGGCTGCTCGGCGTATCCGCACCTGAGCGGATGTGATGGCCACCCACGAGGCCGGCGCCCTCCACGCGATGGCAGGTGTTCGTGGTCCCGAGTGGCTGGCACCGCCGAGCGACCCGAACCTGCTGATCCCGCAGTTGTGGTCGGAGAACGTCACCAAGTCCGATGCAGGCGAACTGCATGTGGCGGGCGTCGCGGTGAGCGAGCTGGCACGTGAGTTCGGTACGCCGACCTACGTCATCGACGAGGACGACTTCCGTGCCCGGGCTCGGGCCTTCAAGGAAGCCTTCAGCGGGGCCGACGTCTACTACGCAGGCAAGGCCTTCATGTCTGTCGCGAGTGTCCGATGGATCGCCGAGGAGGGACTCAGCCTCGATGTCTGCTCGGGCGGTGAGCTTGCGCTGGCCATCAGGGCAGGGTTCGACCCGGCGCGGATCGGCTTCCACGGCAACAACAAGAGCGTCGCGGAGCTGACGCGTGCGGTCGAGCTCGGTGTAGGCCGGGTGATCGTCGACTCCGTGATGGAGATCGAACGGCTCGCGAAGATCGCCGCCGACCGCGGAGTCCGCCAACCGGTGCTCCTTCGGGTGACCGCCGGCGTCGAGGCGCACACCCACGAGTACATCGCCACCGCCCACGAAGACCAGAAGTTCGGCTTCTCCATCTCCGGAGGCGATGCCTTCGAAGCCATGCAGCTGATCGCGGGCCACGGGTCGCTTGAGCTCCGTGGGCTGCACTCCCACATCGGCTCGCAGATCTTCGACACGTCGGGCTTCGAGGTGGCTGCACGCCGGGTCCTCGCGTTGTTCGCCAGCGGTCTCGAGGCCGGGTTGGACCTCACCGAGCTCGACCTCGGCGGTGGTTTCGGCATCGCATACACGACGCAGGACGACCCCGCCTCACCCACAGAGCTGGCCGCCGGGATGACGAAGATCGTGGCCAGCGAATGTCAGACCCTCGGCATCGACGTACCGCGCCTCGCGATCGAGCCCGGGCGGGCGATCTCGGGTCCCTCGACGTTCACGTTGTACGAAGTCGGGACCGTCAAGACCGTCACTCTCGACGCGGGTGCGCAACGGCTCTACGTCGCGGTCGACGGCGGCATGAGCGACAACCTGCGCACGGCGTTGTACGGCGCCGACTTCTCGTGCACGCTCGCCTCACGAGGGTCAGACGCCCCCTCGGCGTTGGCTCGGGTGGTGGGCAAGCATTGTGAGGCCGGGGACATCGTCGTCAAGGACGAGTTCCTGCCCTCAGATGTGCGACCTGGCGATCTGATCGGCGTTCCTGCGACGGGCGCGTACTGTCGCTCACTCGCCAACGCGTATAACCACCTGCCCCGCGCAGCAGTCGTCGCGGTCAAGGATGGGCAAGCGCGCCTCATCGTGCGACGCGAGACAGAAGAAGACCTGATGCGGCTGGAAGTCGAGTGAAGCGGGGTTCTTGCATCGTGGATTCTGCTGCGACGATAGGTACGCACTCGGCAGACTTTGGCTGAACCCGGTAGGACCACCACAACGAGGAAGGGCCGATGAGCAAACCCGTGCGTGTGGCTCTCCTCGGCTGTGGAGTCGTCGGCAGCGAGGTCGCGCGACTCCTGACGGAGCAGGCGAGCGATCTGGTCGCCCGCGTCGGAGCACCCCTTGAGCTCGTCGGCATCGCCGTCCGCCGGATCGACCGGGTCCGGCAGGTCAACGTGCCGCGGGACCTCTTCACCACCGACGCCCACGGTCTGGTCAGTCGCGGTGACGTCGATGTCGTCATCGAGGTCATCGGCGGGATCGAGCCGGCCCGTTCCCTCATCATGGCCGCGCTGGAGTCCGGCGCATCAGTCGTAACGGCGAACAAAGCACTGCTGGCCGAAGACGGCTCGACGCTCTTCGAGACCGCGGCGAAAGTCGGCCGAGACGTCTATTTCGAGGCAGCGGTAGCCGGTGCCATCCCGATCATCCGGCCGCTTCGCGAGTCCCTTGCCGGTGACAAGGTGCGACGGGTGCTAGGCATCGTCAACGGCACCACGAACTACATCCTCGATCAGATGGACACCTCGGGGGCGAGCTTCGACGATGCGTTGGAGCAGGCGCAGTCGCTGGGGTACGCCGAGGCTGATCCCACCGCCGATGTGGAGGGTTTCGACGCGGCGGCCAAAGCGGCGATCCTCGCGAGTCTTGCGTTCCACACCCGTGTCACGGCGGCCGACGTACACCGTGAAGGCATCACCGATGTCAGCTCGAGCGATATCCGCTCGGCTCAAGAAATGGGGTCGGTCGTCAAGTTGCTCGCGATCTGCGACCGAGGCGGACAACCCGATCACGAGACTGTGTCGGTGCGGGTGCACCCGGCGATGATCCCGCGCGATCATCCGCTCGCCAGCGTCCGCGGGGCCTTCAACGCGGTATACGTCGAGAGCGAGGCCGCCGGCCAACTGATGTTCTACGGACCGGGGGCTGGCGGTGCGCCGACCGCGAGTGCCGTCCTTGGTGACGTCGTCACCGTCGCCCGCAACCGGTTGAACTCCGTGACGGGTGCCGGCGAGTCGACCTACGCGCAGTTCGAGATCTCGCCGATGGGGGAGACGATCACGCGCTATCACGTGGCGATCGACGTCGACGACAAACCTGGTGTGCTTGCTGCAGTTGCTGAGTTGTTTGCTCAGCACGACGTGTCGATCCAGACCGTTCGACAAGAGGGAAGAGGCGACGACGCCACGCTTGTCGTCGTCACCCACACGGCTCCCGATGCCGCGCTCGCTGCCACGGTGAACGGTCTGCGGTCGATGCAAGCTGTGCGTGAGGTGACGTCGGTGATGCGCGTCGAAGGGTCAGCTGAATGAGCAGCGCCCCGGCCCACCAATGGCGCGGCGTCATCGAGGAGTATCGAGCCTGGCTGCCGGTGAGCGACCAGACGCCCGTCGTGACCTTGTGTGAAGGTGGGACGCCACTCGTCGAGTCGACCTGGCTCTCCGAGCTGAGCGGATGCAACGTATGGCTGAAAGTCGAGGCCACCAATCCGACCGGCTCCTTCAAGGACCGGGGCATGACGGTGGCCGTATCGCACGCAGCCGAGCAGGGCGCCAAGGCGGTCGTCTGCGCCTCGACCGGAAACACGTCGGCGTCGATGGCGGCATACGCGAGCCGGGCCGGCATCACGCCGATCGTGCTGGTTCCGTTGGGGAAGATCTCCCGCGGCAAGATGGCCCAGGCGGTCATGCACGGCGCCACGATCATCTCGGTCCGCGGTGGCTTCGACGACTGCCTCGACCTCGCGCGTGACCTTGCGAAGAACTACCCCGTCTCGCTCGTCAACTCCATCAACCCAGCCAGACTGGAAGGACAGAAAACTGCCTCGTTCGAGATCGTCGACCGCCTCGGTGATGCCCCGGACGTCCACGTCTTGCCCGTGGGCAACGCCGGGAACATCGCGGCGTACTGGAAGGGATTCGTCGAGTACGCCGACCACGGTCAAGCCACCCGGCGTCCGGCGATGTGGGGCTTTCAAGCCGAGGGAGCAGCACCTCTCGTCTCGGGTCAGGTCGTCACCAGTCCCGAAACGGTCGCGACGGCCATCAGGGTGGGCAACCCGGCGTCCTGGCTGCTCGCAGAAGCCGCACGCGACGAGTCCGGAGGCGTGATCGAAGCGGTGACCGACCACGAGATCCTCACCGCGCAACGCGACCTGGCGGTCAAGGACGGGGTATTTGTCGAGCCGGCTTCGGCCGCGGGTGTCGCCGGACTGCTCAAGCGATGCTCGGCCGGCGTCGTGGATCGAGGTCTGACGATCACCGTCACCGTGACGGGCCACGGTCTCAAGGACATCGACACTGCGCTGGAGTTCCGCGGCATGCCAGCCGAGCTCGCCGTCGACAAGGACGCCGACCAAGTCGCTGCCGCTGCCGGACTTGGCCGTGGCTAACGAGGCTCGGCGGGCCATCGTCCGTGCTCCGGCGACCAGTGCCAACCTCGGTCCTGGGTTTGACTGCTTCGGACTGTGTCTTGGTCTGTACGACGATCTGGAGGCCACCGCTACTGACGGCGGGTTGACGGTCGACGTGACCGGTGAGGGTGCAGGGGGTGACGACGCCGTTCCTCGCGACGAGCGGCATCTGGTGATCCGGGCCATGCGCGCCGCGTTCGACGTTCTCGGCGTCAGTCAACCTGGGCTTGCGCTGACCGCCACCAACCGGATCCCGCACGGCCGTGGACTGGGCTCGTCGGCCGCTGCCATCGTGGCGGGCATCAGGCTTGCCGACGCGCTCACTCCTGACTCAGCTCTGAGCGACGGCGCGGCGCTTGCGCTTGCGGTGCAGCTCGAAGGCCATCCCGACAATGTTGCCGCCTGTCTCTTCGGCGGTCTCACCCTGGCGTGGATGGAGGGCTCGATACCCAGAGCGACTCGACTCGACGTACACAGCGACGTCCGTGCGACGGTCTTGATCCCGGCAGCACCCCTGTCGACAGAGGTCGCGCGCGGGCTCCTCCCCGCGTCCGTCGAGCACGCCGACGCTGCGGCGAACGCGGCCCGGTCGGCGTTGCTTGTCGCAGCACTCACGAGAGACCCCCAGTTGTTGTTGCCCGCCACGGAAGACCGGCTGCATCAGGCCTATCGCGCCACCGCCATGCCTGAGTCGTTGACAATCGTCGACGTGTTGCGCGTGCAAGGTCTTGCCACGGTCATCTCCGGCGCTGGGCCGACGGTCCTCGTCTTGACCACGTCGGCAGACCAGCACCGCGTCGAAGGGCTTGCACCGGAGGGGTGGCAGCACGTCGAACTGGAGATCGACGAGGGCGGCTGCCAGGCACCAAGCGAGTCGGTGGAATAAACCGCTTTGCAGGGCTGTTGTACACATCACGCGGCCGGAGCCATCTCCACTGAAAACTCCGGGTCGTGGGGACAGATGAAGGCCAATAGTGCTACTGTCATCACCGCATGGGTTCGCCAAGCGAACCATGCTTCTCAAGCGGATCTCAGAGATCGCGCAGTATTTTCTCCGTAGCATCCCCCCGCGTTTTCAACGCGGCGGCGCTCGGTTGAACGCATCGCTCCCTAGGCCGCACGAGCAATCACCTTTATCAGTGCGCAAATCTGACTGCGCACCAGACGTGGGAAGGACCTCACGTGACTCAAACACCAGAAGCCACCACCGTCGAAGCCGGCGAGGCATCAGCCAAGCCGACGACGCGTAAAAAATCAGGTGGCCTCAACTCCATGCTTCTGCCCGAGCTCAAGCAGCTCGCTGGCAGCCTAGGCATCAAAGGCACCGGTGCGATGCGCAAAAGCGCTCTCGTCGAGGCCATCAGCGCCGCACAGTCGTCTCGACCGAGCGGCAGCTCCAACACCAGCTCGGTCCCACCTGCGACCGAATCCATGTCGAAGCCCTTCGGAGCACGCGACGGGAGCCGTTCTGACGGCTCGCGAAGCGCAGACTCGGCAACTGCCGTTGACACCCATGAAGACCGCCAGGACTCCGGTAGCGACCGTGACTCCCAGCAGCGCCAGGGTGGCGACCAGAAGTCCGGCAAGGACGAGCAGAGCAAGGGCCGCGACAACAAGGACCAGGGCCGCGACAACAAGGACCAGGGCCGCAACCGTGACCAGGGTGGCAACCGCGACCGTGACCAGGGTGGCAACCGCGACCGCGATCAGAGCGGACACCGCGACCGTGATCAGGGTGGTCATGACCAGGGCCGCAACCGCGATCAAGGTGGCAACCGCGACCGTGATCAAGGCGGCCGAGGCGACGACCGAGGCGGTAGCCGCAACAGCCGTCGTCGCAACCGCAACCGCGACCGTGGCAACTACCGCGAGCGCGGCGGCGAGCGTCGCCCCGGCGGCAACGAGCCCGAGCCGCAGATCAACGAGGACGACGTCCTCATCCCGGTGGCGGGCATCCTCGACCTGCTCGACAACTACGCCTTCGTCCGCACGAGCGGATACCTGCCCGGTGCGAACGACGTCTACGTCTCGTTGTCGATGGTCCGCAAGTTCGGGCTTCGCAAGGGTGACGCGATAACCGGCTCCGTGAAGCAGACCCCCGAGGGGGAGCGCAAGGAGAAGTTCAACCCGATCGTGCGCATCGAGACCGTCAACGGCGCTGAGCCTGACGGTGCGAAGCACCGCCTGGACTTCAGCAAGCTGACGCCGTTGTACGCCGCGGAGCGACTGCGCCTCGAGACCGAGCCAGGCCTGCTCACGACGCGACTCATCGACATCGTCGCGCCCATCGGCAAGGGCCAGCGTGGCCTGATCGTGTCGCCGTCCAAGGCCGGTAAGACACTCGTCATGCAGGCGATCGCCAACGCCATCACGACCAACAACCCTGAGTGCCACCTGATGGTCGTCCTCGTCGACGAGCGGCCTGAAGAAGTCACCGACATGCAGCGCGCCGTGAAGGGCGAGGTCATCGCCTCGACTTTCGACCGGCCCGCCGAAGACCACACCACGGTCGCCGAACTGGCGATCGAGCGTGCGAAGCGGCTGGTCGAGCTCGGCCACGACGTCGTCGTACTGCTCGACTCGATCACCCGACTGGGTCGTGCCTACAACCTGGCCGCACCCGCCAGCGGACGCATCTTGTCCGGTGGTGTCGACTCGTCTGCGCTCTACCCGCCGAAGAAGTTCTTCGGTGCAGCGCGCAACATCGAAGATGGCGGTTCGCTGACCATCCTCGCCACTGCACTCATCGAGACCGGTTCGAAGATGGACGAGGTCATTTTCGAAGAGTTCAAGGGCACCGGAAACCTCGAGCTGAGGCTACGCCGTGAGTACGCAGACAAGCGCATCTTCCCGGCCATCGACGTCGACTCCTCGGGTACGCGTCGTGAAGAGCTGTTGATGAGCAAGGACGAGCTTCAAATCGTCTGGAAGCTGCGTCGGGTGCTGTCTGGGCTCGATGGGCAACAGGCACTCGAACTGCTCCTCGACAAGCTCAGGCAGACGAAGAGCAACGTCGAGTTCCTCATGCAGGTCAACAAGACCACACCCACGGCAGCCGGACTCCGTGGACGCAACGGAGACGACGACGACTAAGGCGGTACGCAGGAATGCCCACTAGCGTTCCTGCGTTACCACCCGTGTGCTGCGTGATTCGCCTCGCAGGCGGAACAGATGGCACACTATTCACCGGTCCCGGTTCACGTCTTTCACCATCGACGACCCGGCGGCCTTGAGAGTGAGGAAACCCATGAAGAAGGACATTCACCCGGAGTACGTCGAGACTCAGGTCACCTGTACCTGCGGCAACTCCTTCACGACGCGCAGCACATCGACGAGCGGGAGCTTGCACGCCGACGTCTGCTCCAACTGCCACCCCTTCTACACCGGTAAGCAGAAGATTCTCGATACCGGTGGCCGCGTCGCCCGCTTTGAGGCCCGCTACGCCAAGAAGGCAGCAGCAGCCAAGTAGCTTCCTTCGACGCCGACCTCCGCCCTGCGGTGGTCGGCGTCGTTGTCTGTCCAGAGGCCGACCACGCCACGCAGCTGCGCCGGCCAGGTCTCACAGCTTCACCGGAACAGTTCTCGCAGCGACGGAGGGAGGTCACGATGTTCGAAGCCGTCTCAGGTCTTGTCGAAGAGCACGCCGAGCTTGAGCGACGCCTCGCTGAGCCTGACGTCTTCAACGACCTCAACCTGTCGCGACAGCTCAACCAGCGCTACGCGGCCCTGACTGCTGTCGTGCGGGCTTACTCCGAATGGCTGACCACTCTCGACGACATCGAGGCTGCGCTCGAGCTGGCGGCCGAGGATGAGTCGTTCACCGCCGAGGCGGCTCGGCTCGACATCCACCGCCTCGAGCTCGAAGAGCGGCTGCGCTACCTGATCGTTCCCAGAGACGAGACCGACAGCAAAGACGCAATCCTCGAGATCAAAGCAGGCGAGGGTGGCGAGGAGTCGGCGCTGTTCGCCGGCGACCTGATGCGGATGTACACGCGCTACGCCGAGCGACGTGGTTGGAAGACCGAGGTGCTCGACGAGACCATCAGCGACCTGGGCGGCGTCAAGTCGGCCACGTTGGCGGTCAAGGCCAGGGGTACGTCGGATCTGGGCGAGGCGCCGTACGCACTGCTGAAGTTCGAAGGCGGTGTGCACCGAGTCCAGCGGGTCCCGGTCACGGAGTCCCAGGGCCGCATTCACACGTCTGCCGCAGGTGTCCTCGTCATGCCGGAGGCCGAGCAGGTCGACGTCACGATCGACGAGAACGAGCTGCGCATCGACGTGTTCCGCTCCTCGGGCCCAGGTGGGCAGAGCGTCAACACCACCGACTCAGCCGTGCGGATCACCCACCTCCCGACGGGGATCGTGGTCTCGTGCCAGAACGAGAAGAGCCAATTGCAGAACCGTGAGCAAGCGTTGCGCGTCTTGCGTTCGCGCCTGCTCCAGCTCGCCCAGGACCAGCGAGACGCCGAGGACTCCGACGCCCGGCGCTCGCAGGTGCGCACCGTTGACCGGTCCGAGCGGATCCGCACCTACAACTACCCGGAGAACCGACTCACAGACCACCGAGTCGGGTTCAAGGCGCACAACCTCGACCAGGTGCTCGACGGCGACCTGCAGGCAGTCATCGATGCCTGCGTCTCCGCTGACCTGGAGGCCAGGCTCGCGGCCGTCGAGTCCCCAGGCCCGTGAGCCTCGACCTGTCGCGCTGGTTGTCTGACGCGACGGAGCGGCTCGTCGAAGCCGGGGTTGCCTCACCACGTCACGACGCCGAAGTGATTGCGGCGTACGTCGTGGGTACGCGGCGCGGGGAGCTGCATCAACTGGCGTCAGTCTCGACCGAGCAGGAACAACAACTCGACGCGGCTATCGCCAGACGAGCCCGACGCGAGCCACTGCAACACATCACCGGTGTCGCCGGCTTTCGCTATCTCGAGCTCGAAGTGGGCCCTGGCGTCTTCGTCCCACGACCGGAGACCGAGGTGATGGCCGGTGTCGCTATCACCGAGCTGCGCGACCTGATCTCCGCAGGCCAAAGCGAACCGCGCGCGGTTGACCTCTGCACGGGTTCAGGAGCCGTGGCGATCGCGATGGCGACGGAGGCGCCCGGAAGTGTGGTGACTGGAGTGGAGCTGTCGGCTGAGGCGGCTGGCTACGCCGAGCGAAACGCCGCCTCGCACGGTGTCGAGATCCGCACGGGTGACATTGCCGACTCCGTTGACGACTTGGCGGAGAGCGTCCACGTGGTGACCGCCAACCCGCCGTACATCCCGCTGACCGCCTGGGAGGGCGTCGAGGAAGAGGCTCGTGACCACGATCCCGAGCTGGCGCTGTGGTCCGGAGGCGACGGCCTCGATGTGATCCGCGTGGTGTCGCACGTTGCTGCCCGGCTCACGGTCGACGGCGGGCTCGTGGTGTGCGAGCACGCCGACGTCCAGGGGGAGTCTGCTCCGCAGATCTTCGCGGAGACGGGCTGGTGGCATGCGGTGAGTGACCATCGCGACCTCGCGGGCCGGTCACGCTTCGTCACTGCCCGGCGGGTGCCACGGCCGGCCGGCGGACTGGCACGATAGCGACGTGACCACCCCGGCAACCGACGTCTACGCGCTTAACGACCCGACCCAGCGCAGCGAGGGTTTCGCCGAAGCCAGGATGGCACTGAGCCAGAGTGGGCTCGTCGTGCTCCCCACTGACACCGTCTATGGCATCGCCGCCGACGCCTTCGATCCCGCTGGCGTACGACGTCTGCTCAGGGCCAAGGGCCGCGGTCGCAAGATGCCGACACCGGTGTTGATCGGCTCCGCCGACACGTTGCGCGCGTTGGCCACCAACCTCTCGCCCGAGACGCGCGCCCTCGCCAAGGCATTCTGGCCCGGTGGTCTCACCCTGATCTGCCGCCAGCAGTCAAGCCTGCAATGGGACCTTGGCGACAGCAGGTCGACCGTGGCATTGCGCATGCCCGATCACCCTGACGCCCTCGAGTTGCTGGCCGACAACGGGCCGCTAGCGGTCAGCAGCGCCAATCTCAGCGGCCACCCACCGGCGACCACGATCGACGAGGCGACCACGATGCTGACGGACTCCGTCGATGTGTATCTCGACGGTGGCCCGACGGCCGGTCCCACCCCGTCCACGATCGTGGACGCCACGGACGAAGTGTTGCGGATCGTCCGGCTGGGCGTTATCAACGTCGAGCAGCTGCAGGAAGTTGTCCCCGACATCGTGGCACCTGAGTCGGACTGACGGATGCGCGAATACGTCCTGATCTTCCTCACCGCCATGTCGGTGACGTATCTGCTCGCGGTCATCGCCCGCGAGCTCGCGATGCGGATGGGTGCGTTTGCCCGCGTTCGGGATCGAGACGTGCACGAGATCCCGATCCCGTACTTCGGCGGTGTCGCGATGCTGGCCGGGCTGCTGGCGGCATACCTCGTGGCGACCCAGCTGCCGTTCTTGGGCAACTCGCCGTCGCGCGACGTCATCTTCCACGACGCGAGGGCCATCATCATCGGGGGAGCGGTGATCTGCCTGGTTGGTGTCATCGACGACATCTTCGAGCTCGACGCCATCACCAAGCTTGCCGGGGAGGTGTTCGCCGCGGGCGTCGTCGTGGTGCAAGGGGTTCAGCTCTACCGGCTGCCGCTGCCAGGAGACAGGTCGCTGTCGGTGTTCACACTGGGAGGGTCGCAGGCCGCGCTGATCACGGTCATCCTCATCGTGGCCACGGTCAACGCCGTGAACTTCGTCGATGGACTCGACGGCCTGGCTGCCGGCGTCGTCGGCATTGGCGCCGTCGCGTTCTTCACGTTCTCAGTGGCGCTGGTCATCGTCAACGAGGCAGAACGTGCGACCACGGCAGCGCTCCTCACGGCTGCTCTGGCCGGTGCCTGTCTGGGCTTCCTGCCGCACAACTTCTTCCCTGCCCGGATGTTCATGGGTGATTCGGGGGCTCTGCTCATCGGGTTCATGCTGGCCTGCTCGGCGATCAGCCTGACCGGTCAGTTCTCGACCACGACGATCGAGCGTGGCGTGAACGGGGCGAGCGCGAGCCTGTTGCCGGCCTTGTTGCCGCTGATCTTGCCGTTCGCCGTGCTGGTGGTGCCGTTCGTCGATCTCGTGCTGGCCGTCGTACGACGCACCCGTGCTGGTCGGTCACCGTTCTCACCCGACAAGAAGCACTTGCACCACCGCCTTCTCGAGATCGGTCACTCGCAACGCCGTGCCGTCCTGGTCATGTATCTGTGGGCCGGGTTGGTGGCGTTTGGTGTCGTCTTGATGAGCTTGTTCTCCGGCTGGTGGTCAGCCCTGGGTCTCACGGCGATGGCCTTGACGGCACTGCTCGTCACGTTCGGACTGCCCGGGCACAGCGGCATCATCAAGCCCGAGGATGCCTAGGAAGGTACGGCGGACTCGCACCGGAAATGTCGGCGAGAATCCCTTACCCAGACCTGGTTCGCGGACCGATAAACGCTTGTGCTATCTTTCACAAGCAACCCCAGCCAGGGACTCACAACCCCGACTTCGAGGACGGCCGCCATCATGACGACCGACACGGTTCTCCCGTTTCCATCCCATTGCGGCCTTGATCTGGGCTGGGCCCGCGACGTAGCCTCCCGACTTGCGACAGCGCAGCCTGCCGACGGCCGAAGCGACGGGAGCCACCCGGGTGATGAGCGATCATGAGCTCCCCGATGACGGCCTCGACGACAGCCCCCATCACCCGAGTGACCTCGGCACCGATGGGCTTCGAATCCGGGATCTCGTCGGGCTCGGCGCCTTCAACGTCGGCTGCCTCGTGGGTGGGCTTGCCCTCGGTTGGTTTGTTGACGATAGGGTCGACTCGACCCCCGTATTCACCCTTGTCGGCCTCGCTTTCGGCATTGCTGTGGGCATCTGGGGATCGTGGCTACGCATCCGAATGTTCTTGCGAAGTTGAGCCGACGTGGTTGGCAATGACGCGCGCAACCCATTTCACAGGGAGGATCGACCGATGACTCAGTCGCTGGCATTCGCCAGAGCCGCCCGCAACCAGAGGCGTGCCGCGCTGCTTGCCCTGTTCTTGAGCATCGCCGCGCTCTGGATCGCCATTCCGATGGGGGAGTGGCAGATCGGTGTCTTCATTGCCCTGGGATTCGTGCTTGGCCTGATCAACCACCTGCTCACCGAGTACACCTTGCTCCGTTCGGTGGAGGGCGGTGACGAGGTCACCCGCAAGCAGTTTGCGATGTCGTCCCTCGTGCGCCTGATGGGCATTTCGTTGGTCGCTCTCGTCGTCGCGGCCGTCTTCTGGCCGGACGGAGGCACCGTCTTGATCGGCCTGGCCTTGTTCCACATGATCACTCTCGTCTTCACGGGAATCCCGCTGATCAAGGAGATCAAGAAGATATGAGCAGCCAGTTCCTTGCGGCAGAGACCGAGATCGAGATCGGCCACCACGTCACGTTCACCTTCCTCGGTATGACGTTCAACGCGGACACGATCTGGGCAACGTTCGTCGCCGGGACCGCTGTTATCCTGCTCGGCTTCCTCGTCGCGCGCAGCGCGAGTGCGGAGAACCCGGGCAAGCTGCAGTTGCTCTGGGAGGTGCTCGTCGGTTGGGTGACGACCCAGGTCGAGTCCAACTTGGGCAAGGTCAATCGCTTCGTCGTCCAGCTCTCTATTGCCCTGTTCGCGTTCATTCTGCTGGCGAACTGGATGGAACTCATACCAAGCGGGGAAGATCCTCATCTCCTGCCCTCACCCACCGCAGACGTCAACCTGACCTACGCGCTCGCGCTCCTCGTGATAGTCGGCGTTCACGTCCACAGCGTGCGCGAGCGAGGCTGGAAGGGCTACGTCGGCCACTACTTCGAGCCCTACAAAGCGCTGTTCCCCATCCTGCTGATCGAGGAGATCGTCAAGCCATTCACGTTGGCACTCCGGCTCTTCGGTAACATTTTCTCCGGCGGGATCATGCTGTCGATCATCGGCCTGCTCCCCGTCTACATCCTGTGGGGTCCTAACGGGGCCTGGAAACTCTTCGACATGTTCATCGGTCTGATCCAGGCGTTCATTTTCGCGCTGTTGACCATTCTCTACTTCGGGATGGCTGGTGCCCATGCCGACGCACAAGAACAAGCTCATGCCGACCGCGACAAACGGTCGGGCTCACCCGAGCCCAGCACCAAAGAGCTCCAACCAGAAGGGGCACACTGACCCAGACCGGGTCAGTGGACGACGCAACACATCACGAAGGCGATCGGACGACCCTCCGGCCGCCAGGAGCCAAGGAGAGACATGGCACTAGAAGGAACAGAAATGGACGTCGCGGTCAAGACCGCCGGAGCGTTCATCGGTGGTGGCCTCGCCTTGGGTGGCGGCGCCATTGGCGCTGCCATCGGTGATGGCCTCGCCGGTAGCTCGACCATTCAAGGGGTTGCGCGTCAGCCCGAAGCCCAGGGTCGACTGATGACGATCTTCTTCTTGACCGTCGGGCTGGTCGAGGCGATGTACTTCATCAACCTCGCCTTCATGGCGCTGTTCGTGTTCGTGCTCGGCAAGTAACCCTCACCTCGAAGGGAAACCACACTGATGCCTACGACGAACCTGGCACAAGGCAACTTCCTTGTCCCGAACGGCACGTTCATCGTCGAGCTGTTCGCCTTCCTGCTGATGCTCGGGGTGCTCGCCAAGTGGGTGCTCCCACCCATCAACAAGGCGATGACCGAGCGCCAGCTCGGCATCAAGCGGGAGTACGAAGAGCTGCAGGAGGCGAGAGCCAAGGCTGAGGCGGCAGAGAACGAGTATCGGGAGCAGCTGGTCGAGGCGCGGCATGAAGCGGCCCGGATCCGCGAGCAGGCTCGTGAAGAGGGTGCCGCGATCGTCGCTGAGATGAGGGAGCAGGCCCAGGGTGAGTCCCAGCGGATCCTCGAGCACGCGCAACTGCAGATCGAGGCCGAACGTCGTCAGGTCATCACGCAGCTGCGGAGGCAGGTCGGCACGATGGCCACGACGCTGGCGGAGCGAATCGTCGGCGAGACGCTCGACGATGATGAGCGGCGCAACCGCACCGTAGAGCGCTTCATTGCCAGCCTGGAGGACGAGGATTCGTCCAAGGCCAGCGGAGTCCGCTGATGGCAGCTGGTTCCACGAGGGCGCTGACCGCCATCCTCGAGGCCGTCGATGAAGCCATCGCGGGTGGTACCGACGGCAGCAAGTTGGCCGACGACCTCTTTGGCGTGGTCACCCTGCTCGACGCCGAACCGACACTGCGCCGGGCACTGACCGAACCCACGGTCGCGGCCGAGGCAAAGATCGGCACTCTCCAGGCGCTTCTCGAAGGCAAGGTCAGCGAAGGCGCGCTGAAGGTGGTCGAGCAAGCGGTCTCTCGGCGGTGGTCACGAGGCTCCGAGCTGCCCAACGCGATCGAGCGCGGAGCGATCACCGCGATCGCCACCTCGGCCGACGCAGACGGCAAGCTCGACCAGCTCGAAGACGAGTTGTTCCAGTTCGGCAAGATCGTCGAAGCCGAGCCGCAGCTGCGCGAGGCATTGAGCGACCGAGCCACTTCCGCCCAGGCAAAGCGGGAGCTGTTGAAGTCACTCCTGTCGCGCAAGGCCACCAAGGCGACCAGGCAGGTGCTCGACCAGCTGGTGGTCGGGCGCCAGCGCACCCTGACTGCCGGCCTGGAGGAGTACCAGAAGCTGGTCGCGGCCAGTCGCGAGCGCCTGCTGGCGACCGCATGGGTGGCAGCGCCGCTCGAGGAAGAGCACAAAGAGCGCATGACGGCAGCCCTTGCCGAGCAGTACTCGCGCAAGATCCACCTCAATGTCGTTGTCGACGCTGACCTACTCGGCGGCGTACGCGTGGCGATCGGCGACGACGTCATCGACTCCAGCATCCAGACCAGACTGTCCGACGTACGCCGAAGGTTGGCCAACTAGACAGCGAGGGCGGCGGCAACGCCGGCATCGCACCGAACAGACCACACGCAAGACACCGCAGTACCAGAGTCCACGAGAGCAGAGGCAAGAGGACATGACGGAGCTCACGATCCGGCCGGAGGACATCCAGGAGGCGCTCCAGCGCTTTGTCACGGAGTACAAGCCGGAAGACGCGACGCGCGAAGAGGTCGGAACCGTCGCAGAGGCGATGGACGGCATCGCCCGCGTCGAGGGTCTGCCCTCGGCGATGGCCAACGAGCTGTTGGAGTTCGAGGACGGCACCCTTGGCATCGCACTGAACCTCGACGTTCGCGAGATCGGTGTCGTGGTGCTCGGTGACTTCGCCGGCATCGAGGAAGGCCAGCCGGTCCGTCGTACCGGTGAAGTGCTCTCGGTGCCCGTCGGAGACGGCTACCTCGGCCGCGTCGTCGACCCGCTCGGCAAGCCCCTCGACGGGCTCGGCGACGTGGAGACCGACAGCCGCCGGGCGCTCGAGCTGCAGGCTCCCTCGGTGGTCCAGCGCCGCAGCGTGCACGAACCGCTGCAGACCGGCCTGAAGGCCATCGACTCCCTGACCCCGATCGGTCGTGGCCAGCGCCAGCTCATCATCGGCGACCGCCAGACCGGCAAGACGACGATCGCGATCGACACGATCATCAACCAGAAGCAGGCCTGGGACTCCGGTGACCCGAAGCAGCAGGTGCGCTGTGTTTACGTCGCCATCGGCCAGAAGGGCTCGACCGTGGCCGCGGTGCGTGGTGCCCTCGAGGAAGCCGGCGCTCTCGAGTACACGACGATCGTCGCGGCCCCGGCCTCCGATGCCGCGGGGTTCAAGTACCTCGCGCCCTACACCGGCTCAGCCATCGGACAGCACTGGATGTACGACGGCAAGCACGTCCTCATCATCTTCGACGACCTGACCAAGCAGGCTGAGGCCTATCGAGCCGTGTCACTGCTGCTCCGCCGCCCGCCGGGCCGCGAGGCTTACCCCGGCGACGTGTTCTATCTGCACAGCCGGCTGCTCGAGCGTTGCGCCAAGTTGTCGGATGACATGGGTGCCGGTTCGATGACGGGTCTCCCGATCGTCGAGACGAAGGCCAATGACATCTCGGCCTTCATCCCCACCAACGTCATCTCGATCACCGATGGCCAGATCTTCCTGCAGAGTGACCTGTTCAACGCCAACCAGCGACCGGCTATCGACGTCGGTCAGTCCGTGTCTCGTGTCGGTGGTGCCGCGATGGTCAAGGCCATGCGCAAGGTCACCGGGTCGCTGAAGGTCGAGCTCGCGCAGTACCGCGCGATGGAAGCGTTCGCCATGTTCGCCTCCGACCTCGATGCTGCCTCGCGTAGCCAGCTCGATCGCGGTTCCCGACTGATGGAGCTGCTGCGTCAGCCGCAGTACTCGCCCTATCCCGTCGAGGAGCAGACCGTATCGATCTGGGCTGCGACGACGGGCAAGCTCGACAAGGTCGCGGTCGAGGACATCCTGCGCTTCGAGCGCGAGTTCCTGGAGTTCCTCCGTCGTGAGCACGGCGACGTCCTGCAAGCGATCCGCGAGAGCCTGGACTTCACCGACGACAGCGCGAAGGCCCTGGACGACGGTTACGAGGCGTTCCTCGACCAGTTCGAGACGAGCGAGGGTGGCTCGCTGCGAGCCGGCCGCGAAGAGTTCGAGGCCCTCGAGGACGAGGACGTCGAGCAAGAGCAGATCGTCAAGCAGAAGCGAGGCTGAGGCATGGCTGCAACGCTGCGTGAGCTACGAGCCCGGATCAAGTCGGTCCAGGCCACTAAGAAGATCACGCGTGCCATGGAGCTGATTGCTGCGTCCCGCATCGTCAAGGCGCAGAGCCGGGCGAGGCAGGCGGCGCCGTACGCTCGCGAGCTGACTCGCGCCGTGTCGGCCGTGGCGACGTACTCCAACGTCGACCACCCACTCACCTCAGAGCCCGAGAACCCCACTCGGGCGGCCGTCCTCGTCGTGACGAGCGACCGAGGTCTGGCCGGGGCGTACTCGTCCAGCGTGATCCGCGAGGCGGAGCGGCTGATCGAGAAGCTGCGGTCCGAGGGGAAAGAAGCCGACCTCTACGTCAGCGGGCGCAAGGGCGTGCTCTACTACGCCTTCCGCAACCGGCCGGTCGTGGAGAGCTGGACCGGGTTCTCTGACACGCCTACCTATGACGACGCTCGCAAGATGGGCGATGCGGTCATCTCCGCGTTCGTCGCCGAGGAAGGCGACACGGCTGTCGACGAGGTGCACATCGTCTACACGCGGTTCAGGACGATGCTCGTCCAAGAGGCAGTCGACATCCGGCTGCTTCCCCTGGAAATCGTCGAGGGTGAGGAGAAGCCCGAAGAGTCCGAGGTGCTTCCCCTCTACGAGTTTGAACCGTCTGATGTCGAGGTGCTCGACGCTCTGCTGCCGCGTTACGTCCAGGCACGGATCTTCTTCTGCCTGCTGCAGGCGTCGGCCTCCGAGCTCGCTGCTCGTCAGCGAGCGATGAAGTCGGCGACGGACAACGCTGAAGAGCTCATCAAGAAGTACACCCAAGTTGCCAACCAGGCCCGCCAGGCCGGCATTACCCAAGAGATCAGCGAGATTGTCGGTGGCGTCAATGCGCTCGCCGATGCGAACGCCGGGAGTGAGTGAGAAGAATGACTGCCACTGCAAACGAAACCAGCACCGAGAAGAAGTCGGGTGCGGTCGGGCGCATCGCCCGTGTGACAGGTCCCGTCGTCGACGTGGAGTTCGCGAGCGACGACATTCCCGCCATGTACAACGCCTTGAAGGTCGAGCTTCAGCTCGCCGACATCAAGCGGACGGTGACGCTCGAGGTCGCTCAGCACATCGGCGACGGCATGGTTCGCGCCATCTCCATGCAGTCCACCGACGGACTCGTCCGCGGTGCCTCGGTGACAGACACCGGTGGCCCTATCACCGTCCCCGTCGGCGACGTCACCAAGGGCCACGTGTTCAACGTGATCGGCGACTGCCTCAACCTCAAAGAGGACGAGAAGCTCGAGATCGACGAGCGTTGGGGGATCCACCGCAAGTCGCCGCCGTTCGACGAGCTCGAGTCCAAGACCGAGATGTTCCACACCGGTATCAAGGTCATCGACCTGCTGACGCCCTACGTGCTGGGCGGAAAGATCGGTCTGTTCGGCGGTGCGGGTGTGGGCAAGACCGTGCTCATCCAGGAAATGATCGCCCGGGTGGCCCTTGACCACGAGGGCGTGTCGGTATTTGCCGGCGTTGGCGAGCGCACCCGTGAGGGAAACGACCTGATCGAGGAGATGACCGAGTCCGACGTGATCGGGCAGACGGCTCTCGTCTTCGGACAGATGGACGAGCCTCCGGGCACGCGTCTGCGCGTGGCACTGTCGGCGCTGACGATGGCGGAGTACTTCCGTGACGTGCAGAACCAGGACGTGCTGTTGTTCATTGACAACATCTTCCGGTTCACCCAAGCGGGCTCCGAGGTGTCGACGCTGCTTGGCCGGATGCCCTCTGCGGTCGGCTACCAGCCCACGCTTGCCGATGAGATGGGCGTGCTCCAGGAGCGCATCACCTCGACGCGTGGTCACTCGATCACGTCGATGCAGGCGATCTACGTGCCGGCCGACGACTACACAGACCCGGCTCCCGCGACCACGTTCGCGCACCTTGATGCCACGACCGAGCTGTCCCGTGAGATCGCGTCGCTGGGTATCTACCCGGCGGTCGACCCGCTGACCTCGACGTCACGGATCCTTGACCCGCGCTACATCGGCGAGGACCACTACAACACAGCGGTCCGCGTGAAGCAGATCCTCCAGCGCAACAAGGAGCTACAGGACATCATCGCCATCCTCGGTGTCGACGAGCTTTCAGAAGAGGACAAGATCGTGGTGTCCCGAGCCCGACGCATCCAGCGCTTCCTCTCGCAGAACACCTACGTTGCCAAGCAGTTCACCGGCATCGAAGGCTCGACTGTTTCCCTGGACGACACGGTCGAGGCGTTCACGAAGATCTGTGACGGTGACTACGACCACGTCGCTGAGCAGGCGTTCTTCATGTGTGGTGGCCTCGACGACGTCGAGCGCAAGTGGGCCGAGATCCAGAAGGGTCTCTGATGGCCGACGACGACCTCAAGGTCGAGCTGGTCGCCGCAGATCGTGTCGTGTGGTCGGGCGAGGCCACCATGGTCATCGCCCGCACCACCGACGGTGAGGTCGGCGTGCTCAAGAACCACGCCCCGGTGCTGTCGGTGCTCGTCCAGAGTGCGGTCGAGGTGGTCACCCTCGAGAACGATCGTCTGTACGCCGTGGTCGATGGTGGCTTCTTGTCGGTGGCCAACAACCGAGTGTCGATCCTCGCGGAGCACGCCGAGATGTCGGACGAGATCGACATCGAGCGGGCGCGTCACGAGCTCGAGGAGGCAAAGCAGGCTGCCGAGTCGCCTCAGGACCCGCAGCTGATGCTCGCGGAAGCCAAGGTCAAGGTGGCCGAGAAGGCAAAGTAGCGCGACGCGGCGTCAGGACGTCTGGACAATGGACGAGCATCCCGAGCCGGACCGCTAGTAACCTAGGCGCCGGGTGTGAGCGACGAGCTCGCACCCGTCGTTCACCGTTCAGCCGGAATGGCTGGACACCATGTGGTCAGGCTGGTCGGGGGAATTATCGCGATGATGGCGTTCGGAGGTGACGATGGCTTGGTGGGAGGCGATCCTCGACAGCATCGGCGTCGTCGCGCTCGTGGTCGTGCTGGCCTTCATCTTCCTGTTCGGCCGACGGCGTTGGATCAGCCGAGGCGGGGGCACGTTCGAATGCAGTGTTCGGATGCGAACGCCGTCGAAGAGCGGTGGTGCCGCCTCCGCCCGCGGCTGGGTGCTCGGTCTGGGGCGGTACAGCGGTGACCAGCTCGAGTGGTTCCGCATCTTCTCGTTCTCGCCGCGGCCTCGACGCTCTTTCAGTCGCACGCTGACCGTGATCAAGCGCCGTACGCCGCATGGCGCCGAGGCGTTCTCGCTGTACGCCGGACACGTCGTCGTCGCCGTGCGCCTTGACGAGCAGCGCTCTATTGAGCTGGCGATGAGCGAGAGCGCGCTGACCGGCTTCCTCGCCTGGACCGAGGCCGCTCCTCCCGGCAACATTCGCCCGCGAAGGTGAGGAAACCCATGGCGCCCGATCACGATGAGAGCCGGCTCCAGCATGTCGTTCTCTTCAAGTTCCCCGTGCCGCTGACCGCCCACGAGGACGCCGAGCTGCGCAGCATGGTGGCGAGCTGGCCTGAGGAGATCGGCACCATGAGCGAGTGTCGTTTCGGCGGCGACCTGTCCGGCGAGCGGACTCGCGGGTACCACTACCTGCTCTCGACCGTCTTTCCGTCCGCGCAGGTGCTGGCGGAGTACGTCGCGCACCCGGTCCACCAGGAGCTCGTGGCCTGGCTGGACGCCCGGCAGTGTGAGCGGTTGGCTTTCGACTACTACCTCGACGAGGCCACCGACTTCGCGTGACATCGCCGCCGTAGGCTGACGGCATGGTCAACCTGACGAAGATCTACACGCGCACCGGAGACGCCGGCACCACGCGCCTCGGCGACATGAGCGAGACGTCGAAGACCGACTCGCGGCTGGCGGCTTATGCCGATGTCGACGAAGCCAACTCGCAGATCGGGTATGCAATCGCGCTGGGCGGGCTCGAAGCCGACGTGGTGCAGGTGCTGACCCAGGTGCAGAACGATCTCTTCGACGTCGGTGCGGACTTCTGCACTCCGATCGTCGCCGAGCCGGAGTTCCCGCCGTTGCGAGTGGAGCCCGACTACATCGAGCGACTCGAAGGCTGGTGCGACCACTACAACGAGCCGCTGGAGAAGCTGCGGTCCTTCATTTTGCCCGGCGGAGACAAGGGCGCTGCCCTCCTACACGTGGCGCGCACCGTCGTACGACGTGCTGAGCGGGCTGCATGGGCTGCTCACAGCGAGTACGCCGACACCATGAATGTGACCGCGATCAAGTACCTCAACAGGCTGAGCGACCTGCTGTTCATCTTGGCCCGCCACGCCAACAGGCATCAGGGCGATGTGCTGTGGCACCCGGGTGGCGACCACGATCGCAGTGGTGGATAGTCCCACCATGCAGATCAGCGATATCTCCGCCGTGGTCACGGGCGGCGCGTCCGGGCTGGGCGGAGCAACAGCGAGTGCACTGGCAGCCAAAGGCGCACACGTCTTTGGACTCGACCTCGCAGGATCGATCGCGGAAGCAAGCCCCGTCGAGGGCGTAACGCTGGTTGAGGCGGACGTGACCGACGAGGATCAAGTCAGGGCGGCTGTCGCGCAGGCGGCCGCCGCTGCATCACTGCGCATGGTGGTGAACTGCGCCGGCGTGGGCACGGCCGGGCGAATCCTGTCGAAGAACGGTCCGCACGACCTCGCGCTGTTCCGCAAGATCATCGACGTCAACCTGGTGGGCACGTTCAACGTGCTGCGCCTTGGTGCTGAAGCCATCACGTTGACCGACCCCGATGAGACGGGCCAGCGCGGCGTCATCATCAACACCGCGTCGATTGCCGCCTTTGACGGCCAGGTGGGCCAAGTCGCCTACGCCGCCTCCAAAGGTGGCGTCGTGGGCCTCACGCTCAGCGCGGCGCGTGACCTGGCCAGCTTCGGGATCCGGGTCACGACGATCGCCCCCGGCATCATCGACACCCCCATGCTGGCCGGGGTGAGCGACGAGTTCCGGGCTGCGCTGGCCGACGGTGTCCCGTTCCCGAAGCGGCTCGGCCGCCCCGACGAGTACGCCCAGCTGGTGATCGCCATCGCTGAGCACGACTACCTCAACGGAGAGGTCATCCGGATGGACGGAGCCCTCCGGATGGCACCTCGCTGACTGGTCGCACCGCCCGACCCGCTGAGCCGCCCCAAACTTCCTTACTGGGCATGTATCAGCCGCCTGCGCTGTGACTCCTAGGACAACGACAGGCGGCAACGCCGTAACACCCCTGCATCGTTATCGAAGCGACGCAAGAAATGAATGGACAAAACCATGGTCCGCGGCAACCTTTGGGGTACGAAAGACGTCGTAACAGTGACAGGGATGACCAGGGACGGGAACACCCACGGGGAGGTGTCATGGTAGTCAGCTCGACCGTCACCAGCTTGGTGAAAATCGGTGCGCATCTTGATGTTCGCAACGTGGCAGGCGTGCGCGCAGCGCTCAACGACGTGCTGGAGTCCGCAGCCGCTGACCGGGGCGACGTCGTCATCGACATGGCTGACCTCCAGGTCATCGACGCCACCGGCCTCGGCATGCTGACTGCGGCTCACCTGCGGGCTGAGCGTGCCGGCCACCATTTGGTACTTCGCAACTGCTCCAAGGAGATCCGTCGCGTGCTCGCGCTGACACGACTCAACCGCATCCTGCATCTCGACCGTCGTCAGTACCAGCTGTCCGCCTAATCGCAACACGGACACCGCCACAGCCAACTGCCCTTACAGACGTTCGGCGCGCAGAGATGTGACCTAGTCGGCGGCGTGAGACAGCCGACATCGCTGTTACCCGAGAGTCACTTCGCCGTACTCTCAACCCATGACTGACGACGCGCACACCCCACGGGATCGCCCCTGGGTGATGCGCACCTACGCAGGACACAGTTCCGCCAAGGACTCCAACGCGCTCTACCGCCGCAACCTCGACAAGGGCCAGACCGGCCTGTCGGTCGCTTTTGACCTACCCACCCAGACGGGATATGACCCCGACGCCGCACTCGCTCGGGGCGAGGTCGGGAAGGTGGGAGTGCCGATCCCGCACCTCGGCGAGATGCGACAGCTGTTCGAGGGCATCCCGCTTGGCGAGATGAACACTTCGATGACGATCAACGCCACTGCGATGTGGCTGCTCGCGCTGTACCAGGTGGTCGCCGAGGAACATGGGGCCGATCCCAAGCTGCTTCAGGGCACCACCCAGAACGACATCATCAAGGAGTACCTCTCACGCGGTACCTACGCGTTCCCACCCGACGCCTCGCTCCGGCTCACCACAGACGTGATCGCCTACACGGTGAGCGAGATGCCCAAGTGGAACCCGATCAATATCTGCAGCTACCACCTTCAGGAGGCCGGGGCGACGCCGACCCAGGAGCTTGCGTTTGCACTGTGTACGGCGATCGCCGTGCTCGACTCGGTGCGCGACTCCGGCCAGGTCAGCCCCGAGCGGTTCCCCGAGGTCGTCGGACGCATGTCGTTCTTCGTCAACGCCGGAGTTCGGTTCGTCGAGGAGACCTGCAAGATGCGGGCCTTCGCCCAGATGTGGGGAGAACTGACCCGTGACCGTTACGGGATCGACGACGAGAAGATGCGGCGGTTCCGCTTCGGTGTCCAGGTCAACTCTCTTGGACTGACCGAGGCACAACCCGAGAACAACGTGCAGCGCATCGTGCTGGAGATGCTCGGAGTCACGCTCTCAAAGAACGCCCGCGCTCGAGCGGTGCAGCTGCCGGCCTGGAACGAGGCCCTGGGACTGCCACGACCATGGGACCAGCAGTGGTCGCTGCGGCTCCAGCAGGTGCTCGCGTTCGAGTCTGACCTGCTCGAGTACGACGACATCTTCGAGGGATCCCACGTCATCGAGGCCAAAGTGGCCGAGCTGGTCGAGAGCGCCCGAGCCGAGATCGACCGCATCCAGGAGATGGGCGGTGCGATCGCCGCCATCGAGTCGGGCTACATGAAGCAGGAGCTTGTCTCCTCACACGCCCGCCGCCGCGCCCGGATCGAGTCAGGCGACGAAGTCGTGATCGGGGTGAATGCGTACGTCGAGACCGAGCCTTCCCCACTGACCGCCGAGCTCGACACCGCGATCCAGGCCGCAGACCCGCAAGCGGAGGCGGCAGCCATCGTCTCGACCCAGGCGTGGCGTGACCAGCGGGACTCTGCTGAGGTCGAGCAAGCTCTCGACCGGCTTCGGGTGGAGGCGAAGTCCGGGGAGAACCTGATGCCCGCGACGCTGGCCGCTGCCCGGGTTGGGGCGACGACAGGTGAGTGGGCGCAGGCCTTGCGCGACGTGTTCGGCGGCTTCCGGGCTCCCACCGGCGTGTCCGGCGCCGTGGGCACAGCAGAGGCGGGGAACGAGCTGACGGCGGTTCGCGAGGCCGTTCGGCGCACGAGCGAGGAGCTAGGCGGTCGACTGCGGTTGCTCGTCGCGAAGCCGGGTCTCGACGGCCACAGCAACGGCGCCGAGCAGATCGCGGTGCGGGCGCGTGACGCGGGCTTTGAGGTTGTCTACCAAGGCATTCGCCTGACGCCGGAAGAGATCATCGCGGCGGCCGTGGCGGAAGACGTGCACCTGGTCGGCATTTCGATCCTGTCGGGCTCGCACATGGCGCTCGTGCCGACCATCGTCGAGGGCTTACGCGAGAAGGGGCTCGACGACGTACCTGTGGTCGTCGGCGGCATCATCCCGGCTGCGGATGCCAAGGCGCTCAAGGAGGCCGGCGTCGCTGCGGTGTTCACGCCAAAGGACTTCGGGCTCACGGAGATCATGGTGCGGTTCGTCGCGGTGATCCGGGCGGCGCAAGGCCTCGACCCCATCACCGAGTGACCTTCGCTATTCGAGCAGGCGGTCGAGCGTGCGTAGCTTGTTCGTCGCGTCGAGTGCAGCGACCTTGTAGGCCTCGCTCAACGTGGGGTAGTTGAAGACCGTGTCGACCAGGTAGTCGACGGTGCCACCGCATCCCATCACCGCCTGCCCGATGTGGACGATGTCGGTGGCGCCTGTGCCGAAGACATGGACACCAAGAATGGTGCGGTCTTTCGCGTGCACGATGAGCTTGAGCATGCCGTAGGAGTCACCGACGATCTGACCGCGGGCGAGCTCTCGATAGCGCGACAAGCCGACTTCATAGGGGATCGAGTCGTCGGTGAGCGCCGCCTCCGTGCGACCGACGTAGGAGATCTCCGGGATCGTGTAGATGCCAATCGGCTGGCACTCGGTCATGCCATGGGCTGGCTCACCCATGGCGTGAAGCGCAGCCAACCGTCCCTGCTCCATGCTGGTCGCCGCCAGCGCGGGGAACCCCAAGACGTCGCCGACCGCGTAGATGTGGGACACGCCGGTGCGATAGGACTCGTCGACCGTGATCCGACCTCGTGAGCTGACGTCGATGCCGGCGTTCTCGAGCGCGAGCTCATCGGTCGCCCCTTGTCGTCCGGCGGAGTACATCACGGTCTCAGCAGGAATCCGCTTGCCGCTCGCCAACGTGGTGATCGTGCCCTTGTCGGTGGTTTCCACCTTGTCGACTTCCTCTCCGAACCGGAACGACACTGCGAGGTCGCGGAGATGGAACCGCAGGGACTCGACGATCTCTTCGTCACAGAACTCCAACATTGACGGACGCTGGTCGACGACGGTGACTCGCGTGCCCAACGCAGCGAACATCGAGGCGTACTCGATCCCGATCACTCCGGCCCCGACCACCACCATCGAGTCGGGGATGGCATCAATCCCGATGATCCCGTCGGAGTCCACGATCCGCCGGTCGTCGAACTGCACGTGTTCTGGTCGCGCCGGACGGGTCCCGGGCGCCAGCACGATCTTGGCCGCGGAGACCGTCAGCCTGTCTGCGCCCTCCACTGTGAGCGTATGCGGATCGACGAACCGCGCGGTTCCGTCAAGCAGGTGGATGTGGTTGCGCAGCAACTGGCTGCGGACAACCTCGACTTCGCGACCGATGACGTGTTGTGTCCGCGCGGTCAGATCAGCGATCGTGATGTCGTCCTTGACGCGGTAGCTGGCGCCGTACATATCGCGCTGGGACATGCCCGTGAGGTATAGGACGGCTTCGCGAAGGGTCTTGCTGGGAATGGTTCCGAGGTTGATGCAGACACCGCCGATCATCCCTCGCTTCTCGACAAGAGCGACCTTGGCGCCGAGCTTTGCGGCAGCAACCGCAGCCCGCTGCCCGCCTGGCCCGCTGCCCACGACGAGGAGGTCATAGTCGAAGGAGTGATCGTTCATCGTGTCATCGTCGCGGCGGCGAGGGCCTCGTCGCAACCGCGGACGCCCGCCTGCGCCCGATCGGGTGCCCCACGTAGCGCCGGGCAGGGACGTCACGTGCCGCCGTTGCGGGCTGCGTGAAAGCATGAAGCCATGGCTGAGTCAGGCACTCGCGGTGACACGTCGTACGACGTCGTCCTGTTCGGCGCCACCGGTTTCACGGGCGGGCTGACTGCCGAACGGCTGGCTGCGCACGGCCCCGGCGACCTGCGTTGGGCGATTGCCGGACGAGACGCTCACAAGCTCGAAGGTGTCCGCGATCGACTCGCTTCGTTGGGCAAAGCCGGCGCGCAGGTGGCGACGATCATCGCCGACGCCAACGACCCTGCCTCATTGCGGGGCATGGCGGAGCAGACCTCCGTGGTCGCGACGACCGTGGGTCCGTTCGTCGAGTACGGCGAGCCGCTGGTGGCCGCCTGCGCCGACACTGGCACGGATTACACCGACCTGAGTGGTGAGCCGGAGTTCGTCGACCGGATGTGGCTCGCTCACCACGCGCGGGCACAGGCCACCGGCGCCCGGATCGTGCATGCGTGCGGGTTCGACTCCATCCCGCATGATCTTGGCGCCTGGTACACCGTGAAGCAGCTGCCTGAAGGCGTTCCGCTGACCGTTTCCGGCTACGTGCGGACGGGCGCGATGTTCTCGGGCGGCACCTACCAGTCCGCGGTGCGTGCGTTCTCCCGCGTACGGCAGTCATCCGCGACGGCAGCTGAACGCCGTCGCCTCGAAGGGCGCAGCAAGGACGGTCGTCGCGTGCGCGCCCTGCCGCAGCGGCCGACCAAGGCGCCGGACGGTCGAGGTTGGGCGCTGCCGCTGCCGACGATCGACCCGGTCGTCGTACGCCGGTCTGCTCGGTCTGTCGAGCGCTACGGACCGGACTTCTCCTACGGGCACTACGCCCTGTTCCGCAAGCTGCCGATGGCCGTCGGCACCCCCGTCGTACTCGGTGGGATGCTCGCGGTGGCACAACTCCCGCTGGGCCGGGATCTGCTACTCAAGCTGCACCAGCTCGGAGAAGGCCCCTCTCCCGAACGACGTGAAAAGTCGTGGTTCTCGGTGCGCTTCGTCGGTACGGGTGGCGACAACCGAGTGGTGACCGAGGTGAGGGGCGGCGATCCGGGCTACGACGAGACCGCGACCATGCTGGCGGAGTCGTCGCTGTGCCTGGCCTTCGACGAGCTTCCAGAGACTGCGGGACAGGTCACGACCGTCCAGGCAATGGGTGATGCGCTGTTGCCGCGACTGCAGCAGGCCGGCATCGGTTTTCGGGTTGTGGAGTCGACATGAGCGACCTGTTCTGCGCGGCGACGCTGGTCGTGGCCAGGCATGCCGAGGCGGAGTATGACAACCCGGGCTTCGCGTCAGACAGCGGCGGCTCATTGACGCTCCGCGGCCGCGAGCAGTCCCGTGAGTTGGCCCAGTCGCTGCGCGAGAGCAGGGTCGCAGCGATCTGGTGCAGTGACATGGCTCGGGCAGTGCAGACAGCAGAGATCGCTGCTGCCGTCCTTGAGGTGCCGGTCCGCGTGCGGGCGGGACTGCGTGAGTTCGGGGTTGGGACCTTTGCCGGGCGGCCGATCACCGACCTGGACCCGATCTTCGCGGCGTGGGTCGCAGGAGACCTCTCCGATGGTTGCCCAGGTGCCGAGACGGGCGCAGACGTCGTACGACGGATGAGTGAGGAACTACAAGAGGTGGTTGACCTGTACCGCGGCGAGACGGTGCTGGTGATCAGTCATGGCGGCTCGATGGGCCTCGTGCTGCCACGGCTGGTGAACAACGTCGAAGCCGACTTCGCACTAGGGCAACCCCTCGCCAACTGTGCGCCGTGCGAGATCTCCGCGGATGCGGACGGCTGGGTGTTGCGGACGTGGAACGGGCAACCGCTGGACCACATCGTCCCGGCGTGATCACGAGCGTCAGGCAGCCTCGGGAAGGCGTGACCCCTTGTCCTTCTTCTTGGCGGCCTTGCTCTTCTTCAGTTTCTTGACGCGTTTGCCCTCGGCGTCGACCAGCCGGCGCTTCTTCACCGAGTAGCCGTCGGGCAACGTGCCTTCGGCGAGCATCCGGAGCGGGCACCGCCCGCACTTGGGCTTGCTGATGCAGCACTTGGTCTTGGGGACGCGGACCTTGGTCTTGGGGACGCGGACTTCGGTCGAGGTCTGCTGCAGAGTGCTGGACATCGCGGCGACTCTACCAGGAAAGATTAGGGTTGCCTAACCTTCCATGTGCCGGTGAAAGCGGGCACCCTAGGATGACCGCACCTGTGCTTTGACCTGCTTCACCGCACATGAGGAGACAGCCGATCCCGAGGAGGGCCTTCATGGCTTCGCAGAAGTTCGCCGAGCAGCTCAACGCCCAGATCGGCAACGAGTTCGCCGCGCATCAGCAGTACGTCGCCTGTGCGATCTACTACGACGCCTTGACGATGCCTCAGATGGCGGCGTTCTTCTATCGGCAGGCTGTTGAGGAGCGCGACCACGCGATGATGATGGTGCAGTACCTCCTCGATGCCGACGCCGCCGTACACATCCCCGGCGTTGCGGCCCCGACGAACACGTTCGACGACATCGTTGCTCCCGTCCAGCTAGCCCTCGAGCAGGAACGACGGGTCACCGGTCAGGTCAACGAACTCACCGCCCTCGCTCGGGCAGAAAACGACTTCGCGTCCGATCAGTTCATGCAGTGGTTCATCAAGGAGCAGGTCGAGGAAGTGGCCACGACGTCTGACCTGCTCGCCGTGGTCACCCGCGCGCAGCACGATGTGGAGGCGATCGAGGAGTACGTCGCCCGTGAGCTCGGTTCGCCGGGAGATGACCCGACGGCGCCTCCGGCTGCCGGCTCCTGAGTCCTGGTCGTGCGACAGGCTGCGTGAGGGCGGTCTCGCCGTTCGCGGTGAGTACCTGCGCCGCGTCATAAGGCTTGGCAAACTGGGCTGATGCGCGTCATCGTCATCGGAGCCGGTGTCACCGGACTGACGGTCGGCGTCCGGGTGGCCGAAGCGGGGTACGACGTCAACCTGTTCGCCCGGGAGTTGCCGCTCGAGACGACGTCCGCGGTCGCGGCCGCTCTTTGGTACCCATACCTCGCGTTCCCGGCCGATCGTGTGGGTGGCTGGTCAGAACGGAGCCTCCGCGAGTTCACCGCGCTGGCTGACAGCGCTGAGGAATGCGGCGTGGTCATGCGCGACGGCGTTGAGCTGCTCAGGCACCCGAGCGAGACCCCGCCTTGGGCGGCCGCCGTCCAGAACTGGAAGCGTCTCGACTTCCCGCCGGCGCCCTACCAGGACGGCTGGACGTCGACGTTGCCGGTCATCGAGATGCCGGTCTACCTGACATGGCTGCAGCAGCGGCTCGAGGCGGCCGGCGCGACCGTGACGCGGATGGCCTTGTCGGCACTCCCAGACCAGGCAGACGTCGTCGTCAACTGTTCCGGTCTCGGCTCACGGCTGCTGGGTGCGGACGCAGACGTGCACCCGGTGCAGGGCCAGGTGGTGCGGTTGGCGCAAGTGGGCCTGGAACGCTGGGTGCTCGACGAGTCTGCCGTGACCTACGTCGTCCCTCGGTCCCACGACATCATCGTCGGTGGCACGGACGTGGAGGGCGAGTGGGACCGGCGACCCGACCCGGACGTCGCCGAGCAAATCCTCGCGCGGGCGATCGCCCTCGTGCCCGAGCTCGAAGGGGCTGCCGTCCTTGGGCACCGGGTCGGTCTGCGTCCCGCGCGGCCGACCGTGCGGCTCGAGGCGGGATCCCTCGACAGCGGTGGGCGGCTGATTCACTGCTACGGCCATGGCGGAGCGGGTGTGACGTTGTCGTGGGGATGCGCGGACGAGGTGCTGGCGCTGGTGGAGGCCGGCTGAGTCTGGCGGGCATTGCAGACCTCGCCGGGGCACGGCCACGCCGCGCCGACGTACCCTGGTCGCGAGTCTTGAGTCTCCCCTTGCGCGGGGGGCGTGAAGGAGGACCGTCGTGGAATGGGTGCTGATCGGTCTGGTCGTGCTGGGGGTGGTGGCCTTTACGCGTAGCCGCCGACGGGAGCAGTACACGGGTCAGGGCGGGCCTGGAAGGCCGCGGCAACGCATCACGGCTGAGGAGTTGGCGGGAGTGAAGCGGGCCGCGGACGAGGATGTCACCGAGTTTGGCGAGGAGCTGCAACGGCTCGACGTCGAGCTCGCTGGCCGGGAGCTCGACGAAGGCACCCGCGCGGACTACCAGCGCGCGCTTGACGCCTACGAGGACGCCAAGGAGTCGGTCGCAGCCGTGACCACGCCCGACGAGATCCAGCACGTCACGGAGATTCTCGGCGATGGGCGCTACTCAGTCGCGTGCGTGCGGGCCCAGGTCGCGGGTGAGCCGTTGCCAGCCCGCCGGGCGCCATGCTTCTTCAACCCACAACACGGGCCGTCGGTGCAAGACGTGGAGTGGAGCCCGGATGGCGGCACGACGCGCCAGGTCCCGGCCTGTGCGGCCGACGCCGAGCGGGTGGCCGCCGGGGCGGAGCCAGCCTCACGGCAGGTGATGGTCGGATCGAGGCGGGTGCCCTACTGGCAAGCCGGTCCGGCCTACGCAGGGTTCGGGGCGGGGTACTTCGGCGCCTTCGGACTGATGGAGGGGTTGTTCATCGGCACCATGCTCGGCTCGTCGTTCGGGATGTTCGACGGCGGGGGCGACAGTGGCGGCGATGGAGGAGATTCCGGCTCGGGCGACGGCGGGGACTCCGGGTCGGGCGACGGTGGCGGTGACACGTCGTACGACGCGGGCGGCGCTTACTCCGACGGGGGTGGGTTCGATGGCGGCGGTTTTGATGGCGGCGGCTTTGACGGTGGCGGTTTCGACGGCGGCGGCGGCTTCTGACAACCCATCGTCAGAACAGGCGCACTGACGGATCGTCCATGCCGCGCAGCGTGTCGTAGTCGACGGTGACGCAGGCGATGCCGCGATCGACGGCCAAGACTCGCGCCTGAGGCTTGATCTCCTGGGCGGCGAAGATGCCGCGCACCGGTGACAACAGCGGGTCACGGTTGAGCAGTTCGAGATAGCGAGTCAGCTGCTCGACACCGTCGATCTCACCGCGCCGCTTGATCTCGATGGCCACGGTGGCTCCCTCGGGATCACGGCAGACCAAGTCAACGGGTCCGATCGCGGTGGGGTACTCGCGCCGTACTAGCGTGAGGCCGTCACCCAGCGCCGACGGGTGGTCAGCCAGCAGTTCCTGAAGGTGTTTCTCGACGCCGTCCTTCTGCAGGCCCGGGTCGATTCCGAGTTCGTACGCCGTGTCACTGCGGACCTCCTCGAGGAGGATCCGGAGTGTGTCACCGCTCTTCGCTTCGACGGTCCACTCGGCGACACCGTCGTCGTTGACGCCTTCGACCAGAGAGCACGGCGGCGACATCCAGTTCAGCGGCTTGTAGGAGCCGCCGTCGGAGTGCACGAGCACGGACCCGTCAGCCTTGACGATGAGGAGCCGGGTCGCCATCGGTAGGTGGGCCGTGAGTCTGCCGGCATAGTCGACCTGACAACGAGCAATGACGAGACGCACAACGCCAAACCTAACCGAGTTGTCAGAAGCCAGTAGGGCTATAGCCCTCTGAGCTTCTGACAACTCGGTGCATGGGAGACTTTGGGCCATGTCTCGAGAGTTCAACACCATTGGCGTCGTCGGTCTGGGAACGATGGGCGCCGGCATCGCCGAGGTCTTCGCCCGCAACGGATTCACCGTGGTGGGGGTCGAGCAGACCGATGAGCAGATGGACCGCGGCCGCGCGCACATCCAGCACTCCACCGACCGCGCCAAGAAGCGCGGCAAGCTCAGCGAGGAGGAGCAGGGAGCGATCTTCGAGCGACTGACCCTGACCACCACGCTGGCCGATCTCAAGGACTGCGACCTCGTCGTCGAGGCTGTCGTGGAGCACCTCGACCTCAAGCGGACGATCTTCCAGCAGCTCGACGAGATCGTCCGGCCGGACGCCGTGCTCGCCACCAACACCTCGAGCCTCTCGGTCACCGAGATCTCGGCCGCGACCTCGAACCCTGGCCGCGTCATCGGGCTGCACTTCTTCAACCCAGCGCCGGTCCAGCAGTTCTGTGAGGTGATCAGCACGGTTGTCACCGAGCCCGACGTGGTTGACGAGGTGCAGGACCTCGCGCGCAAGCTCGGCAAGAACCCGGTGTCCGTCGGTGACAAGGCAGGCTTCATCGCCAACGCGCTGCTGTTCGGCTATCTCAACCACGCGGTGTCGATGTATGAGAACAACTACGCGAGCCGCGAGGACATCGACGCCGCGATGCGGCTCGGCTGCGGTTACCCGATGGGCCCGTTGGCGCTGCTCGACCTGATCGGCCTCGACACGGCGTACGAGATCCTCGACACGATGTACCGCCAGGGCCGCAACCGCCTGCATGCGCCGTCGCCGATTCTCAAGCAGATGGTCACCGCAGGACTGCTGGGCCGCAAGACCGGCCGCGGGTTCTACACCTACGAGGCCGACGACAGCCCGGTCGTCGTCGACGAAGGCGCCCCGGCCGCCGACCGCAACCCGCAGTTCAAGCGGGAGATTCGCCGCATCGGTGTCGTGGGCTCGGGCACGATGGCGACCGGCATCGTCGAAGTGTTCGCCAAGGCCGCGTACGACGTCACCTACGTGACCCGCAGCAGCGACAAGGTCGACAACGTCAGGGACGTCGTGACCCGCAGCCTGGAGAAGGCAGTCCAGCGCGGCAAGCTCGAGTCGGGAGACCGCGACGCGGCCCTCGGACACCTGACGGGGTCGACCAACATCGAGGATCTCGCCCAGGTTGACCTCGTCGTCGAGGCGATCGCCGAAGACTTGGCGGTCAAGAAGGCGTTGTTCGAGAACCTCGACGAGATCTGCCGCGACGGCGCGATCCTGGCCACCACGACGTCGTCGTTGCCCGTCATCGAGCTGGCCACGGTCACCCACCGGCCGAGTGACGTCATCGGCATGCACTTCTTCAACCCCGCGCAGGTCATGAAGCTCGTCGAGGTGGTGTCCACCGTGGCCACCGATGCCGATGTCGCCGAGACAGTGCGAGCTCTGTGCGCCGACGTCGACAAACACCCGGTCTCGTGTGGCGACCGGGCGGGCTTCATCGTCAACGCGCTGTTGTTCCCCTATCTCAACGACGCGGTCCGGATGCTCGAGACGCACTACGCGACTGCCGACGACATCGACACCGCGATGAAGGAAGGTTGCGCGCTGCCGATGGGACCGTTCGAGCTCCTCGACGTGGTCGGGAACGACGTCTCGCTCGCCATTGAGCGCACCTTGTTCCTGGAGTTCCGCGAGCCCGGCTTCGCGCCAGCCCCGTTGCTCGAACACCTGGTCACGGCCGGCTACCTCGGGCGCAAGACCGGACGAGGTTTCCGCGACTACTCATCGCACTGACCTCGTGTCTCCGCCACAACGCATCCGACCCAACTCGGTGCTGCCGGCCCGCCGGGAGGCGCTGACCCTGACGACGGCCGACGGCCTCGAACTAGTCGGGGAGCTGGCGCTGCCGCCCGAAGGTGACCCGGTCGCCACGATGGTCTGCCTTCATCCGCTTCCGACACACGGCGGAATGATGGACAGCCAGATCTTCCGTAAGGCCGCCAACCGGCTGCCTGCGCTGGCGCAGATCGCCGTGCTCCGTTTCAACACTCGCGGCACGAGCAGTGCCCAGGGCACCAGCCAGGGCACGTTCGACAACGCTGAGTCCGAGCGCTTCGACGTCGCGGCCGCGATCGAGTACGTCGAGTTCGCCGAGTTGCCACACATCTGGCTGGTCGGGTGGTCCTTCGGCACCGACCTGGCCCTGATGTACGGCAACGACCCTGGCGTCGAAGGCGCGATCCTGCTGTCGCCGCCGCTGCGTTCCTGCCACTCCGAGCACTTGGCCGCATGGGACGAGTCAGGCAAGCCCGTCGTGGCGATCATCCCTGAGTACGACGACTACCTCCGACCTGCCGAGGCCCGCGAGCGGTTTGCCGCGATCTCGCAGGCTGAAGTGATCGCTGTAGAGGGCGGCAAGCACCTCTGGGTCGGTCAGGCAGAAGAGGTCCTCGACCTCATCGTGCAACGCCTCAACCCTGACGCCGTACCGCTGCCGGAAAGCTGGGACGGCCCGATGGAGCAGGAGTCGCCGCGGATCACGACGGACTCCTAGAGCGCCGTTCTCCTAGGCCAGCTCCTGCTTGCGCAGGTAGACCTCGCGCATCAGCAACAACCCTGCGGCCGCGGTCGGGATGGCCAACAACGCACCGACGACGCCCAACAGACTGCCGCCGATCAGCACGGCGATCACGGTGACGATCCCCGGCACATTGACAGAAGAGCGCATCACGCGTGGGTAGATCAAGTAGTTCTCGACCTGCTGGTAGACGATGTAAAAGATGACGCAAGCGATCCCGATCGCGGGCGAGGTGGCGAACCCGATGAGGGACACGATGACCGCGCCAATCGTGGCTCCGATGAGCGGTATGAAGTCCAGGATCGCCACAACGAGCGCGAGTGCGAGGGCGTACTTACCGAGCCCCGCGATCTCGAGGAAGATGAATGACGTGACACCGGCCGTCGCCGCGATCACGAACGCTCCGGCAACGTAGCCTCCGACCCGGCGCAGGATCTCGTCGCCCAACGACGTGACGCGCTCCCGGCGTGACGCCGGCGCCAACGAGTAGCAAGCCCGCTTGAGCTGGGGCAGGGCCGAGAGAAGTACAGCGTGAGCACGAAGATCAAGAACGCGTTGATAAACGCGTTGAGGACTGCCAGTCCGACGGTGAAAATGCTGCCGAAGGCTTGCTGGGCGAGCTCGGGATCCTGCAGCTTCTCCTTGATTTTGCTCAGGATCTCGTACTTGGCGTCGAGGTCGCGGACCGTGCGGTTCCGGCTCAGATCATCAAGCCACCCGGGCGCGCTGTCGATCAGCGCGGTGATCTGGTCACGCAGGACGGGCACGAGTGCGACGACGAACAACGTCATGATGCTCAAGACGCCGAGCGAGACAAGGAACACAGACCAACGGCGGCGAATGCCGCGGTGCATGAGCAGTTCGACGATCGGATTCAGCCCGACGGCCAGGAAGAACGAGACGAGCACGAGCACGAGCGCCGACTGGGCTTCCCGCACCGCGAACCCGATCAGGAGCGCGAGGAGCAGACCGAGACCGCCGAAGAATCCCATGTAGAAAGGCGAATGCCGCGATATCGGAGCGCCGGGGGAGCCGAACGGGTCACGCTGACCGGGTTCGGGATGGTCGTCGGGATGAATCAGCAACTCCTCAGGCCTGGCGAGGGACTCGTCGTTCGCCTTCTGGCTCTGCGCATCCGACTTATTGGCCTTCGCTCCGGAGGCCTGCTTTGCCTCGTCGGCGTCATCGGCATCTGACATGTGCACACCCTGCCATATCGCCGTAGGTAGGCGGAAAAGCAGGATCGAAGAACTGTGCCGGGCGATCTCGCAGCGGTCGGTGCTACTGGCGCGGGGCGTTGGGCCCTGGTCGCGCTCCGCTGGCTGGCTTGGCTGAGGCCGTGCCGGAACCATTGTCGGACCGGTCCTGACGTGGCTTCTCGTCGGCGGCCTGAGTAGGGGCGGGGGAGTCCTGCGGCTTGTCTTCGTCGTCACCGGACGAGAACGTCGCGACCAGGTCACGCAACTGGGCGAGCTGGGCGACGATGCCGTCGCGCTGCTTCCTCAGAGCGTCAACCTCGGTGTGCGCAGAGGAGTTGCGGCGCTGCGCATCGGCAGTGGCGTTGTTGACGATCTGCTCCGCTTGACGACGGGCTGCCACCACGATCTGCTCGGCCTCACGCCGGGAACGCGTGAGCACCTTCTCGCTCTCGGTGTTGGCCTGCTCGCGGTGCTTGGTGGCGGTGGCCATCGCTTCGCGGGCCCGGTCCTCTGCCGCCTTTGCCCGTGCCTGTGCCTCGTCGAGCAAGCGGGCCGTCTCGGCCGTGGCCGCCGAGTGGTGCTCGGCAGCTTCCTTGGTCAGCCGCTCTTTCTCGACCGCCAGGATGCGGCGGGCCTCGGTGACCTCGCGGTCTGCAGACGCCTGCGCGCGCTCTGTCTCGCGCTGGGCCGTCGTACGCAGGGCGTTGGTTTCCTGCTGCGCCGCCAGCCGGAGCTGCTCAGCCTCGCGCTTCGCGGACGCCAAGATGTCCTCGGCCTCGGCTTTGGCCAGGTCGCGCTCCTGGGTGGCCTCTGCGAGCACGCTCGCGCGGCGTTCCTCGATCTCCTGCAGTTGCACCGTGCGGATGTCGGAGGCTTCCTTCTCGGCGTCAGCCTTGAGGGCCTGCGACTCGTGCAGCATGCGTGCCCGGGACTCATCGGCGGCCTGGCGAGCTTCGGCTTTCACCGTCGCGGCCTGCTCCTCGGCTAACCGGAGCATCGCGGCGGCATGAGCACCCAGTCCCGAGTACGTCGGATTGGCCTGCTCGGAGATCAGCTCTTCGAGCTCTTTCACCCGGGCGGTCAGCCTGGCGTTCTCCTCGCGCGCTGCTTGAACGCCGGCGGTGGCGGAGGCCTCCCCGGCCTGTTGCTGGGCGAGGAAGGCGTCGACGGCGTCCTTGTCGTAGCCCCCACGTCGGGCAACGGGGAAGTTGGGGCGGACCGGCCGGGCAGCGCCTTGGGATCCTTGCTGCGCCGAGGCGGCTGATCGTGACGGCGCAGCCACCTGAGGAATCACCCTCGTCTCATCGCCGGCGGCGCCGCCAGCCGATGAGCTCTTGGTGGCATCAGTCTGGGATTCGAAGATGGATAGTCCACGCTGGCTGTTGGCGGGCTTATCGGTCATGGGTGATCTGATTCCTCCATCGGTGTCGGCGAGGGCCAACGGGGTGCGACCTCAACTTACGCTCCGCGGAATCGGTTGATGGCATCGAGATGCGCGTTACGCAGTTGGGGATCGCGCACTCCAAGGCCCTCTTCCGGTGCTAAGCAGAGTACCCCTACCTTCCCTTGATGTTTGTTCTGGTGGACCTCGTACGCCGCCTGTCCGGTCTCGACGAGCGGGTAGGTCTGGCTCAGCGTCGGGTGCACCAGTCCCTTGGTAATCAGCCGGTTCGCCTCCCAGGCCTCGCGGTAGTTGGCGAAATGCGAGCCGATGATGCGTTTGAGGTTCATCCAGAGGTAGCGATTGTCGTATTCATGCAGGTATCCCGACGTCGACGCGCATGTCACGATCGTGCCGCCCCTGCGGGCGACGAAGGTGGATGCGCCGAAGGTTTCCCGACCCGGGTGCTCGAAAACGATGTCCGGATCATCCCCTCCGGTCAGCTCGCGGATCCGTGCGCCAAACCGTCGCCACTCCTTCTGGTCCTGGGTTGTTTCGTCCTTCCAGAACCGGTAGTCCTCAGCACGACGGTCGATGATCAGTTCGGCGCCCATGGCCCTGCAGAGGGCGGCCTTGTCGTCAGAGGAGACCACGCACACCGGGATCGCTCCGCCGTTGAGCGCGAACTGCGTCGCGTAGGAACCCAGGCCCCCGGATGCTCCCCAGATGAGGACCGTGTCGCCCTGCTTCATGTCGGCGCCGTTGCGGGAGACGAGCTGGCGGTACGCGGTCGAGTTGACCAGACCCGGCGCTGCCGCCTCCTCCCACGTGAGGTGTGGCGACTTCGGCATCAGCTGGTTGGACTTAACGAGGGCCAGCTGCGCGAGCCCGCCGAAGTTGGTCTCAAATCCCCAGATCCGTTGCTCAGGGTCGAGCATCGTGTCGTTGTGGCCGTCCGGACTCTCGAGCTCGACCGAGAGGCAGTGGGCCACGACCTCGTCGCCGGGCGACCAGGCGTGTACGCCAGCACCCGTCCGGAGTACGACGCCCGAGAGGTCAGAACCCACGACGTGATACGGCAAGTCGTGGCGGGCTGACAGCGGCGACATCTTGCCGTAGCGCTCTAGGAACGTGAACGTCGAGACGGGCTCGAAGATGCTCGTCCACACGGTGTTGTAGTTGATCGCGGAGGCCATCACGGCGACGAGCGCCTCACCTGGCCCGACCTCGGGAGTCGGAACCTCGTCGAGGTGCAGGCTCCGGCGGGGGTCCTTGTCCGCTGACTCCAGCCCGTCGAACATGCCCTCTTCGTCCTTGCGGACGGTGATTCCCTCATACGTCTCCGGCACAGTGAGCGTTGCGAAGTCCTCGGCGGCCGTGTCGCCGGAGAAAATGGCGTCGAGGATGGGCTTGAGATCGGGCATGACCCGCCTTCCGTCGCGACCTGTCAGGGTGTGCTCGGGCCGGAGCACGACTTCACGCTGACACGTCTGTTCTGGTGGAGATCAGTGTGCCGGTTCGACGAGCTCCACGAGCACGCCACCCGCGTCCTTGGGATGGATGAAATTGATCAGGCTGCCTGCCGTCCCTCTGCGTGGAGCGTCGTACACCAGCCGCATGCCTTGCGAGGTGACCGCGGCCATCGCTTCGTCGATGCTGGTCACCCGGTAGGCCAACTGTTGGATGCCAGGTCCTGAGCGGTCGAGGAAGGTCGCGATCTTCGACTCCGGTGACAACGGCGCGAGGAGCTGGAGACATGAGTCAGAGCCGCCCACGGACAGCATCGCCTCCCGCACACCCTGGTCCTCGTTGACCTCTTCGTGGACCAGCGTGAAGCCGAAGTTCTCGGTGTAGAACGCGATGCCCTCGTCGAGATCCAGTACTGCAATGCCGACGTGGTCGATGGCAGTGATCAAGTGTGCCGGGAACCCAGGGGACATGGGCTCATGGTGGCGGCTCGACACGACGGGCGGCCAGTGGGTGTGACGTGTTCGACATCGGCCTGACCAGCCACGACGTTTCCCCATGCGCTGGCGCTGGGTATCGTGCGTGGAGACGGGACAGCAGCGTGACGGACCCCGATCCGCGCTGGGTGTGCCCGCCAGACTCACGTGACCAGGAGGACTTTGATGGCCGGAAATGTGATTGTTGCGGGAGCACGTACGCCGATCGGACGTCTGCTCGGCGGGCTCAAGGACCTCTCGGCAGCCGACCTCGGCGGAGTCGCCATCAAGGGCGCGCTGGAAAAGGCCGGGGTCGGCCCCGACCAGGTCGACTACGTGATCATGGGCCAGGTTCTCCAGGCTGGGGCCGGGCAGATCCCGGCTCGCCAGGCCGCCGTCAAGGGCGGCATCTCGATGGCGGTGCCCGCGCTCACGATCAACAAGGTCTGCCTGTCAGGCATCAACGCGATCGCGCTGGCCGACCAGCTCATCCGCGCCGGCGAGTGCGAGATCGTGGTGGCCGGTGGCATGGAGTCGATGACCAATGCCCCACACCTGATGACGAAGTCTCGCGAGGGCTACAAGTACGGCGATGTGACGATGCGCGACCACATGGCTTACGACGGGCTGTGGGACGTGTTCACCGATCAGGCGATGGGCGGGCTCACCGAGACGCGCAATGTCGAGGCGGAACAGCTGACCCGCGAGGAGCAGGACGCCTTCTCTGCCCGCTCTCACCAGCGCGCGGCCGCTGCCTGGAAGAACGGCGTCTTCACCGACGAGGTCGTTCCCGTCGAGGTGCCGCAGCGTCGCGGCGACCCGCTCGTGGTCAGCGAGGACGAAGGCATCCGCGGCGACACGACCGCCGACTCGCTGGGCAAGCTCCGTCCGGCGTTCTCCAAGGACGGCACCATCACGGCCGGTTCGGCCTCCCAGATCTCCGACGGCGCTTGCGCTGTCATCGTGATGAGCAAGGCCAAGGCTGAAGAGCTGGGCCTGACCTGGCTGGCAGAGATCGGCGCGTCGGGTCAGGTAGCCGGCCCTGACTCCACCCTTCAGTCCCAGCCGGCCAACGCCATCACCGTGGCCTGTGAGAAGGATGGCATCGCCACCTCTGACCTCGACCTGGTCGAGCTCAACGAGGCATTTGCTGCCGTCGGGATCGCGAGTGCGCGCGAGCTGGGCATCGGCGAGGACCGGGTCAACGTCAACGGTGGAGCGATCGCGCTCGGCCACCCGATCGGGATGTCAGGTGCGCGAATCGTGCTGCACCTGGCCCTGGAACTGAAACGGCGCGGCGGCGGCGTCGGCGCGGCGGCATTGTGCGGTGGCGGCGGCCAAGGCGACGCGCTGATCGTCCGCGTCCCCGCGTGACGGCTGAGCAGGAACCGGCCGGCAAGCGGGAGACCGTCGGGCGTCGTACGTCGAGAGGGCAGCGCAGCGTCGCCGAGCTTGTCGAGCGAGCCCAAGCCGGCGAAGCGCGAGCGGTGGCCCGGCTGATCTCGCTCGTCGAGGACGCGTCTCCGTTGCTGCGCGAGGTGGCTGCCGGGCTGGCGCCGTACGCAGGAAACGCCCAGATCGTTGGCATCACCGGATCGCCCGGCGTCGGCAAGTCAACGTCCACTTCGGCACTGGTGACGGCACTCCGTGGCGAGGGCAAACGCGTGGGAGTACTCGCGGTCGACCCGTCATCGCCGTTCTCGGGCGGTGCTCTCCTCGGTGACCGCGTGCGTATGCAGGACCACGCGACGGACCGCGAGGTCTACATCCGTTCGATGGCCAGTCGCGGCCATCTCGGGGGATTGGCGTGGGCCACCCCGCAGGCCGTGCGTGTTCTCGACGCAGCGGGTTGCGACGTCGTGATCATCGAGACTGTCGGCGTCGGCCAGTCTGAAGTCGAGGTCGCCGGGCTTGCCGACACGACGTTGGTGATGCTCGCGCCGGGGATGGGTGACGGGATCCAGGCAGCCAAGGCCGGCATCTTGGAGGTCGGCGACGTGTATGTCGTCAACAAGTCCGATCGAGACGGCGCCGATCAGGTAGTGCGAGATCTGCGGTCGGTGCTGAGTCTCGGCTCGCAGAAGGGGGAGTGGCGGCCTCCCATCGTCAAGACCGTGGCCAGCACCGGCCAGGGCATGGATGACGTGGTAGCGGCGATCGAGAAGCACCGCGCCATGCTCGAGTCCACAGGCGGCATGCAGGCGCGGCGCGAACGTCGGGCCAGAGACGAGATCGAGGCGATCGCGCTGACCGCCCTGCGCTCCCGCTTCGGCGACCTGCACGGGCACGCCGACCTCGAGACGCTCGGTGCCGAGGTGGTCGCCGGCCGACTCGATCCCTACACCGCTTCCGACCGATTGATCCAGGCACTCTGACCTGCCTGCGGCGCGCCTCGGCGTTCCAGGGCTTCACGTTTGCTACACAGGAGGGGAATCATGGCCGGATGTACGACGGTTGCCGCGGCAACTGGCATCCGGCCACCGGACTGCCTGGTTCGTGGAGCCTCAGCAGATGACCGACGACCCGCACAAGGAGGAACCGTGACCGACGTCGCCAAGAAGGGGGTCACCATCCTTGTCATCGCCTTCGCTGCCTTCTACCTGTTCACGCAGCCGGAGGGCGCAGCCGACGCAGTCAGCGGCGCCGCCAACGCAGTGGGCGACGGCTTCGACGCCGTGATCCGCTTCTTCAACGCACTCGTGGACTGAGTCGAAACGATGGCCGGGTGGCTGCGTCGCACATTCGCCGACCCGCAGATCCACCGGCACCTATTGACGGGCGAAGGCGAGAAGGTCATCGACGAGGTGCGGCACCACTGGATCGTCTACACACGACCCATCGTTGAGCTGGTGCTGGCGCTCGTGTTTTTCGGCGTCTCGCTCTTCAGCTCAGTCGAGGTCGGCTGGATCTGGCTGCTGCTCGGCACGGCATTCGGCCTGCATGCCGGCTGGCTCGGCCTGAGCGACTTCATGGACCGCTTCGTCATCACGAACATGAGGGTGTTCCGAATCCGCGGCGTTTTCACCCGCAAGCTCGCCACCATGCCGATCTCCCGCATCCTCGACATCACCGTGGAGAAGCCGTTGCTCGGCCGTTTTCTCAACTATGGCCATTTCGTGTTCGAGTCGGCTGCGCAAGAGCAAGGCCTTCGCGACATCCGCTACGTCGGGTCACCCGACCAGCGCGACCTCACGATCCAGACCATCGTGCAACGCTCCGGCCTTCGTCGCTTCGTCCCCTAGGGGTCTGGCTGAGCCCGTTCATGTGGGCCGCGCTACCGTTCCCCTCGGAGCAGAGACAGGCCGCTTGTCAGGTCACAAGCCGCTAACGAGACGGCATCGACCGTTGCCTCGAACTGGGACAAGACGGTTGGCTCCGCAGGAGACTGGACGCGCAGCGATTGATGGGGGTGCAGGTGAGTTACGACCAGCCCGACCGGTATGGCGCTGGCAGCTTTCAGCACGCTACCCAGGACCCCATTGAACCGCACCCACAGACGCAGCCCGACCAGGAGCCTGCGCATGACGCACGCGACGAACAAGGCCTCAGCGTGCGCTGCCGAGGGGTCGTGCACCTCTATCGCACGTTCGAGGGGCACGACGTGGTCGCCCTGCAAGGAGTCGACCTCGACATCGGCGCTGGCGAACGGGTCGCGTTTCTCGGGCCGTCAGGATCGGGCAAGTCCACCCTGCTGACCCTCTTCGGAGGCATCCAACGCCCCTCCGCGGGCAAGATCTTCGTCGGTGAGCAGGAGATCTCCCGGATGAGCGAACGGGAGCTCACCAAGGTACGCGCGCAAAGCGTCAGCACGATGTTGCAGGGAGCGTCGCGCAACCTGCTGCCCTACGCCACCGCGCGTCAAAACCTCGCCTTCGCGCGGGTTGCGGTCGGGCGGTCTGCGCGGGTGGCGGTCGACGACTCCGACCTGCTGCACCGCGTGGGTCTCCACGACCAGGCCGACCAGGTCGTCCGCACCATGTCGGGGGGAGAGCAGCAGCGCCTCGCGCTGGCCTGCGCAGTCACGTCCTCACCGCAGCTGCTGCTCGCCGACGAGCCGACCAGCCAGCTCAACCATGAGGACCGCGACCACATGCTCGAGCTGATCCACGGTCTTGGTGATGAGCTCGGCACCACCATCGTCATCGTGACTCACCAACCCGAGGTCGCCGACACGTTCCCGCGAACGATCACCATGAAGGGTGGGCGCGTTGGCGGCGAGGGCCGCGACGGCGCCGAGTACGTCGTCATCGGCAAGGACGGCGTCCTCCACCTGCCCGCCCACCTCAGTCAGGAGTGGCCGCCAGGCACCCTCGTGCGGATCGAACCAGAAGATCTCGACACCCTGATGCTCAGCCGACCCAACGGAGTGGCCAATCGGGAGGTCAGATGACCGGGTCGCTCGTGCTCGACCAGATTGAGCTCGTCATCCATGGGCAGCGCATCCTCCAGCCCATCAGCATGGAGTTCCGTCCTGGCGAGGTCACGGCGGTGGCAGGTCCCTCGGGTTCGGGCAAGACGTCGCTGCTGTCCGTCGCCGGCGGGCTGCTCGCCCCGACGCAGGGCGCCGCGACGTACGACGAACGGCCAACCTGGCAAGGCGATGGGGACCCGCGTCCGGAGATCGCGTTCGTTCTGCAGGTCTACGGGCTCGTCCCCATCCTGAGCGCCCGGGAGAATGTCTCCGTCGCCCTTCGTGCGCGCGGCGTGGACATCGCCGCCGTCGACCAACGCGCCATCGAGGCACTCGAACGGTTCCACATCGGCGATCTCGGCGAACGTCAGGTGGAAGAGCTGTCAGGTGGTCAGATGCAACGGGTCGCGTGTGCTCGAGCATTCGTCGTCGGCGCCGACATCCTGCTCGCCGATGAGCCGACGAGTGAACTCGACGAAGGTAACCGAGAGCATGTGATGGCGCAGCTGCGCGCCGAGGCCCGGCGAGGAGCCATCGTCGTCGTGGCCACGCACGACTCCGCGGTCGTCGACGCCGCGGACCGGCACGTCCTGATCGACGAAGGCGCCATTACCGATCACTTCGTTCCCGTCGGACGTTCCAACCCACACACCTCGATCTGGTGAGCGCATGAGCCAGCTCGTTCGCGGGATCTGGTGGCGCCGGGCCCACGCACTCACCCTGCTTGCCCTGGGCACGGTCGTGATTGCGGGGTGTCTGGTGTCTGTCACCTTCAGCGAACTGACGGACACCGAGCCTGGCTCGGCGGGGATCCTGTTGGTGCTTGGTGTCGTGGCCCTGAGCGTGCAGGCCGCGGCTGCCGCTCGCGCCCGAAGGCACGAGATCGCACTGGCGCAGATCCGCGGCAGGCATGGCGCTCGGTTGTTCACCTACTACCTCGCAGAGCCGATCACCATCCTCGTCATCGCCACCGGACTCGGTGTGCTCCTCGGCACGTGGGTGACTCGGGTCGCTGCCGACGCCTGGCTCGGTGCCGATACGGAGGTCAAGATCAGCGGGTCGGGCTGGACCGCCGTCGCCGTTGCAGCGGCCGCGAGCCTTGCAGCCGTGATCGCGGGGAGCTGGCGAACCGTGCGCGAACCTCTGATCGGTCAGCTGGACGACTCGCATCGGCCCAAGCAGGCGCCGGCGATTGTGCTGTTCGGGCAGACCGTCGTCATCGTCGCGGCCGCCGTGGCGGCATATCAGGCCAGCAACAACGAGGGTTCGCGCGAGGGAGTGGCTGGCCTCGCCAACCCGGCTCTGCTGAGCCCGATCCTGCTCGGACTTGCCGCGGGGCAGGTGGCGGTCTGGGGCATCCAGGCCGCCGCGTCCTGGCAGGCCCGCCGTTCGGGATCGGGCGGCAGGTTGGCGACGTTCCTCGCCGTACGACGGCTGGGTCGACGCTCAGACACGGTCTTCGGTACGCGGCTCGTGATCGCGGCTGCTGTTGTCGGCGCCGTCACCGCCAGCGCGACCACGGCCGTCGCGTCATGGCAGGACGAGACCACGCGACTGGCACTGGGCGGACCTCGACAGTTCAGCGTCGAGAAGGGCGGGCTCGCTGCTTATGAGGCGGCTCACCGGGTGGATCCCGAAGGGGAGTGGCTGATGGCGATGGTCAGCGCCCCTGACGACTCCTTGCCGTATCGCCGCGTCTTCGCCGACACCGAACGATGGGACACCGTGGTCGGCGACTTCCTGACGAGCACCGGGGCCGCCGGCGTGACCGCGCGAGTCACCGCATTGTCCGCCGGCAACGGAGTCCAGGCGGCAACCGGGGGGACCGCGACCGTGGAGTTGAACAATGCCTCACTGCAGGAGCTCTCGCGCGTCAAGCTGACCTTGCTCTATGTCAACGACAGCGGATCCATCGCGCCGGTGTTCCTGAAGGCCCCTCAGAACCCTCCCAGCCACGGGACGACTCGCGTGAGCACGAAGCTGGAAGGCTGCGCCCAAGGGTGCGTCGCGACCCAGCTCGTCTTCGATGGTTCACGTCCGGACAGGAGCGAGGACGTGCTGGCGGTGACCAGGCTGGACTTCGGCGGAGTCGACCTGCTTGCCGCCGACAGGTGGGGCGTGGCTCGGGACGACCGGGTCTTCGGTGACGCCACACAGCGCGGTCGCACCCTGTTCGTTGCGTTCAGCGAGTACGGCGACCGGATCAGCGTCAAGGCCGCCAGTTCCCGCCAGACCCTCGCTGCAGTCACAACGGTCGGGTTCATGCCCGACCGGCAGGCGAAGGCCCCGATCGCGTACGCCGTCGACGGGTCTGAACACCCGGTCGAGGTCGTCGGAACGGCCCCAGGTCTTCCGTTCGTCGGCCGGCAAGGCATGCTCCTCGACCTCTCGCGAGCCTTAGCTTTCAGCGGGACCACGATCCCGGATGCAGATGCCTATGTGGTGGCCCGGTCGGACACACCTGAGTCCGTGCTCAACGACCTCGAGGCCACCGGAGTCGTCGGTGAATCTCGCTCGTTCACGACGAGCCTCGACTCGGCGCGCCAACGCGCGGACGCACAGGGGGTCCACCTCTACACCCTGATGAGCATCTTCGCGGCCGCCATCGCTGCGATCGGGTTGGCTGCTTCGGTCGCCGGACAGCGTGGCGAACGCCAACGCGAGGCTGCCAGCCTGCGCGTGTCGGGTGTGCGTTCTCGTCACATCCGCGCGGCACACCGCAAGGAGGCGAGTTGGCTGGGGATCTGCGCCTTCGTGGTCGTGGGGCTCACCGGCTGGTTGGCGTCGCGGCTCACTCTTGAGGGTCTGGCTCTCGTGCCCCAATCGCCGTACTCCGCGCGGCTAACGGCGGAACCAAGTCTGCCTGTGCTGATAGCGGTTGCCGCAGCTGCTGGAGCTCTGGTCGGCGTGGTGACGCTCTTCGCCAACCGGCATATCGCGCGACGGTCGCCTCCGAGCATGTTGCGTGACGAGGTCGGCGGATGAGCGCGCAGTTCTCCCTCACCACCTTGCTGGGTGCGGTCGTGCGAGGGCTGCGGGCGAGGGCCAGCTTGACGGCTGGGTCGATCGTGCTCGCGGCAGTCGCGATCGCGTCGGCCGTGCTCGGTCCGGCATACCAGAGTGCATCGTCGCAGTCGTTCTTGGTGGCGCGGCTCAACGAGGCCCCGCCGGTCTCGTCCGGCGTCTCCGTGACGTACGAGCCGACGGGCGCCTTGGCTGCCAGCTATCACGAGGCCTACGAGCACGCGAGCGGGGTCGGGGCCCAGCAGCTCGATGGGTTGTTCGAAGCGGCGAAGCTTTCTCTCGAATCCCGCCGTGACAACGTCGGGCGTGTCTTCGGGCTGCCCGCCAACTACGGCGGCTCTGCTCTGCTCATGTCGAAGGACGGCGCCTGCGAGCATCTCAAGATCACCGGCTCGTGTCCGAGTCGGCCTGGCGACGTCATCATGCTCGGATCAGACGCCGCACCGGTGCATGTCAAGGTCGGCGACACACTGGCGTTCAAGAGCTATCCGGGTGAACTCCACGTCGTCGGGCTCTACAGCGTGCCCAACGACCCGGCGGGCTTCTGGTTCGACGAGAGTCGGCTGTTCTCGCAGCCTCCGTTCCCTGGCCCGACCGGTCTGACCTTCAACCCGGCGCCGCTCGTCACCGACCCGTCGACGTTCGAGGCGATGCCCCCGGGAAGCTGGAAGGTCAATATCGACCGCTTCCTGACCGTCAACTCAGACATCGCTCCTGACGACGTCAGTCGCGCGCATCAGGCAGTGGTCGACCTTCCGAAGCAGCTAGCGGACGAGCCCGGCGGCAGCTATCGGGTGACGCGGGACAACTCCCTGCAGACCGTCATCGCCGAGATTGACCAGAACCGTGACACAGCGCGGAAGACGGTGACGCCCGCCGTTGTCTCGCTGGTGCTCGTGGCGCTTGCCTTGCTCGTCCGGCTGCTCGGAGCGGCTGCGGACCAGCGACGCAACGAGCTCGCGCTCGGGTCGATGCGGGGCATGAGCGGGCGTCAGATGTGGGCCTTCGGGTTGGCAGAGCCGGTGACGTTGCTGCTCCTGGCAGCGCCGATCGGTCTTGCGCTCGGATACGGCGCAGCCGTCTGGCTGTCGAGGCTCTGGCTGATCGAGGGGATCGAGGTCAGTCTGGGGTGGTGGAGCATCGCCGCGGCGGCGTTGGTCCTCGGGGTGGCGCTGCTCGCGAGCGTGTTCACGGTCTCCCGGGCACTCAGTGAACCGTTGTCGACCCAGCTCGCCGGCGTACGACGTCCGGAGCGGTCGACTCGATGGGCGCTCGTCGCGAAGATGGTGCTCGTCGTCGCGGCGGTCGTCGCGGTAGCCGCCAGTCTCTCCGCGAAGGGAAGGTCCGACCCCGACACGTCTGACCTCGTACTGCCGCTGCTGCTGGCCGGGGCGACCGGACTGCTGATCACTGCGGCCACCGTCGCTGTTGCCGGTTGGTGGTCGCGGCGTACGTCTCGACGTCGTGGCATCACCGGCTTTGTCGCGTCCCGTGCAGTCAGCAGGCGACGTGAGGGAAGCCTGGTGATCTTGCCACTGACCGCGGCACTGGCGATCTCGGTGTTCGCTGCGGGTGTCTTCGGGGCGGCGAGCACCTGGCGAGCGAGCACAGCAGCGACCCGCGTGGGGGCCGACCAGGCCTACCGATCGCCGCTGACGATGGCAGAGACGGTGAGCGCGACGCATGCCATCGACCCCGATGGGCGGTGGCTGATGGCGGCCGGGGTCATCTCGCAGGGCGAGTATGGGGACAAGCTGGTGCTCGACACACCGCGGCTCGCCCGGGTGGGAGTGTGGCCGGGCACGTGGACACCAGGCATCGATGCCTCGGGGGTGGCCGACCTGCTTGGCCCCCAGTCGCCGGGGGTGAGGGTGCAGGGAGGCTCGTTCAGCATGACCCTGGACCACGAGGTTGACTCTCCAGGCTTGACCCTCGGTGTCTCCCTGCAGGTGATGACAGCGGAGGGAAAGCTCAGGACGATGTTCTTCGGGCCGTTCAAACGAGGAGAGTCTGAGTCGACCACGGAGGCGGCGTTTTGCCAGGCCGGGTGTGTCGTCCGAACCCTGTTGATCGGCGGTCCTGCGACGACGTCCGTGGTGCTCAACGGGACGGTGACGGTGACCGGGTTCACGGCGGATGGCCAGCCTGTTGACAGCATGGTCGACGCCACCGAGTGGCGACCGGTGACATCGCCCCTGGGTCTGGCCCCCAACACCACCAGCATAAACGAGGGGACGTCGACAGGGCTCAGCCTGAACCTCGACTCGCAAGGGCAGAACGCCCTGGGTGGCGTCACCCCCAGCGACGTACCGGAGTACCGCCCCGTGTTGATGGGCCGCGGCCAGGACACCGAGGTCATCGGTGGGTCAGGCGACCATTTGGTGGCTAAGACCGAAGCGCTCGAGGGGCTGCCGATCCAACCCGTCGCCGAGACCGAGTCGATGCCATTCGTCGGGCCGCGCGGCTTCGCGATCGACTACACGATGTTGAGCCGGGACCAGGACATTCCCGAGCACTCGACCGACGTCTATGTGCTGGCCAGGGGAGACATGCCGAGCACTCTCACGGCGGCGCTGAACGACCTTGGCGTCTTCGACAGGACCGAGCTGAGCTCCGCTCAGTACGTGCTCGACCAGGACGCGTACGCGTTGTCGCTGAACCTCTACCTGGTCACTGCCCTCGCAGCGGTCGCGCTCGCGCTGGCAGGGCTGGCCGTCAACATGGCTGTGCAGATGCCGGAACGACGACGGGACGCCGCCTCGCTGCGCGTCGTGGGGGTACGCCGACGGCAGATCTTGCGCGCGGTCTTCGTGGAGATCTCGGCTGTGCTCGGCGCTGCGGGACTCGCTGGGATCATCGCCGGGTCGGCGGCGCAGTACATCGTGGTGCGTACGGTGACCCTCGGGTTCGCAGGAGACATCCGAACCCCGCGGGTCGTCGCCACGTTGGACACCCAGCGAGTCGGGATCTTTGTCGGTGTCGTGCTCCTGGTGCTGGTCGGCGTCGCGACGTGTGTGGCCGCACTCGCCGTCCAACGCGCCCGCGCCTCCACACTTCGCGGATCCGTCCGCTAGCTGCGGGGGTCGGGGTTTGCCTTGTTAACAAGCCAAACGGCTTGTTAACAAGGCAAACCTGCCTTGCAGACTGTGGGTTTGCGTCTCAGGTCTGACTGCTGTCTCACCAGTCGGACGTGGGCATGCAGTCCCGCTTTTGCCGTACGACGGATGGCCGGACTGTATCCAGCCACCGCCACCGTGCGCCGGTCCCTGGATACAGTCAGGCCATGGCGCGCAGACAACCGCTGGCCTTCGACCCGATCGAAGAGGCGGCTCGACAATGGGGACTCAGGTGGTCTGCCGTCGTCGAGATGCGCGCCGTCACCAGCCTGATGCGGGTGCAACAGCTCGTGCTGGCCGAGCTCGATGAGATCCTGCGCCCCCACGGCCTGACGTTCGCCCGCTACGAGGCGTTGGTGCTGCTCACCTTCTCCCGGCGAGGCTCGCTGCCGCTCGGCAAGATGGGCGAGCGACTCCAGGTCCACCCGACCTCGGTCACGTCGATCGTCGACCGTCTCGAGGCCGCCGGACACGTGCACCGGAGGCCGCATCCCACGGACGGCCGGACAGTGCTCGCTGAGATCACCGAGTCCGGCCGCGCCCTCGTCGAAGCAGCCACAGCCGACCTCGTCGCAGCCGAATTCGGCGTCGGGGCCCTCGGAGAGCGAGAACTCGACCTCCTCTCCGAACTCCTTCGCCCCGTGCGGGTGGCAGCCGGAGACTTCAAGGCCACCGAGGGTACGACGCCCTCGCCCACGCTCCACTGACGACGGCCTCGGCCACGTTCCACTGACTAGTTCAAGGGTGCGACCGTCCGGGCCATTCGGACGATGCGCGGGCCTGGCCTCCGCGAGGAGGATGGAAGGGGCCCGCTGCCCAACTCGAGGAGCTCCCATGTCCGTCTTCCACCACGTCCAGAACCGCCTGGTCCTGCCGCTGATCGCGATGGCCGTCCTGACACCACTGCTGGTGGCTATCTCGTCGACGTCGGCGTCGGCAGGCACCGCCATCACGGGTCGACTCAAGGACGTGAGCAACGGAACGAGCGTCTCTGGCCAGACCATTCGGCTCTGGTCGAACGACGGCGGAGTGCCCGATGAGATCGTCGACACCGACACCACGGACGGCGCCGGGAACTACTCCCTGACACCGCCGGCGGCCGGCCCGCGTTATTTCATCCAGCTTGTCGCCGGCCGCTACCAGTCGGGCTATCTCGGACATGAGAACAACTGGTTCGTCAGGCTCGGGGAGCAGCCTCAGCTCTGGGACCCCGGGACCGGCCTCGGCCCCACGTTCGGCCTCCCAGCCTTCATGAGAGGCACGGTCGTCAACTCCGCCACCGGCAACCCGGTCCAGGGTGTGCTCGTGACCGTGCGCGATGTCGTGACCCTGGAGGTGCTCGAGTCAGACAGAACCGACCTAGACGGAATCTGGTCGGTCAGCGGCTTGACCCTGGACGAGTACGGCATCAAGGTCAACGGGTCCAGCCGCGGCTACGAGACGGGATTCGTCGGATGTGGACGCGGAGTCGTCGCCAGCTGGGATGACGCCTGCTCCTTCGGCACCGGGAAGGTCGGGAGGGCCCGTCTCGACCGCCTCTGAGGCCAGCGGCTGCAGCGACGACAGAAGCTCCAGGCGGATCAACTCAGCCAGTCCACGCGGCGGGAGTTGGTCGAGAGGGCGGATCGTCGTACCATTTAGTTGGACGTCCAACTAATTTCCACCCGCGCGGGAGGACCCATGACCGACGCACGCGACATCGAGGCAGGCCGCAGCCGCTGGCAGCAGCGGTACGACGCCTCGCGGATCCGCGAGGCCGACTTCACCACGCTCTCGCAGGTCGAGGTCGATCCCGTCTACGGCCCGACCGAGGGCACTGACCACCCGGACTTCGAGCGCATCGGCTGGCCGGGTGAGTTCCCCTTCACTCGTGGCCTCTACTCCACTGGCTACCGCGGCCGCACCTGGACAATCCGTCAGTTCGCCGGCTTCGGCAACGCCCAGCAGACCAACGAGCGCTACAAGATGATCCTCGGCCATGGTGGCGGTGGCCTCTCGGTGGCGTTCGACATGCCCACCCTGATGGGGCGCGACAGCGATGACCCCAAGGCGCTCGGTGAAGTCGGCCACTGCGGAGTGGCCATCGACACCGCAGCCGACATGGAGACCCTGTTCGACGGCATCCACCTCGAGGACGTCACGACGTCGATGACCATCTCCGGTCCCGCGGTCCCGATCTTCTGCATGTATCTCGTCGCCGCCGAACGCCAGGGCGCAGACATCAGCAAGCTCAACGGAACGTTGCAGACCGACATCTTCAAGGAGTACATCGCGCAGAAGGAGTGGCTCTTCACACCCGAGCCGCACCTCCGCCTCATCGGCGACCTGATGGAGTACTGCGCCCACGACATCCCGGACTACAAGCCACTCTCGGTCTCCGGCTACCACATCCGTGAGGCCGGCTCCACAGCTGCCCAGGAGCTCGCGTTCACCCTGGCCGATGGGTTCGGGTACGTCGAGCTGGGCCTGTCTCGTGGGCTCGACATCGAGACATTCGCGCCCGGCCTGTCGTTCTTCTTCGACGCCCACCTCGACTTCTTCGAGGAGATCGCGAAGTTCCGGGCCGCCAGGCGCATCTGGGCCCGCTGGATGCGCGATGTCTACGGCGCCAAGACCGAGAAGGCCCAATGGCTCCGGTTCCACACCCAGACGGCCGGCGTCTCCCTCACGGCGCAACAGCCCTACAACAACGTCGTCCGCACCGCAGTGGAGGCATTGTCAGCCATCCTCGGTGGCACCAACTCGCTGCACACCAACGCCCTTGACGAGACGCTCGCGCTGCCGACGGAGCAGTCCGCCGAGATCGCCATGCGTACCCAGCAGGTGCTGATGGAGGAGACCGGCGTCGTCAATGTCGCCGATCCGCTGGGCGGCTCGTGGTACGTCGAGGCGCTCACCGACAAGATCGAAGCCGAAGCCAACGCCATCTTCGACAAGATCCTCGAGATCGGCGGTTCGACCCACCGGTCCAGCGAGCCCGAAGCCCTGGCGGCAGAGATCGCCGAGAGCGGTCGTCGTACGAAGTTTGGCATCGGCCCGATGACCGCGGGCATCTTGCGCGGGATCGAAGATGGCTGGTTCATGTCGGAGATCGCCGAAGCGGCTTTCCAGTACCAGGTTGCGTTGGAGAAGGAGGAGAAGAAGGTCGTCGGCGTCAACTGCCACACCTCCACGATCAGTGGCGAGCTCGAGATCCTTCGGGTCTCGCATGAAGTCGAGGTCGAGCAGGTGCGCGAGCTGGCCGGGCGCCGCGCGCAGCGTGACCAGCAGGCCGTCGACAAGGCGCTCGCCGAGCTTGTCGATGTGTCGCGTACCGACTCCAACATGATCCCCGCGATGCTCCAGGCCGTCCGGGTCGAGGCGTCACTGGGCGAGATCTGCAATGCGCTGCGCGCCGAATGGGGCGAATACCGGGAGCCCGCGAGATTCTAGGGGCCGGCTTCATCATTGACGTGGCTTGTTGAGCCGGACCGCGACTTCGCCGCTTCTGTCCGTCCATCGTCCATCGGCGACTCGGTCGACTCGGTCGCCAGTTGCGGTCCATCTAGGATGTGCGCATGACCGTTCCGCAGTTCTCGCGCCCGGGCGCCGTCGACCTCTCACCGTTGCGCAAGCCGACGAGTGGCCCTGCGACGCCTGGAGCCGTCCCTCCGACCGCGAGCGGAAGCAGCTACGCGTTCGACGTGACCAGCGAACAGTCACTGCGCTCAGATGTCCTCGAGCGTTCCCTGTCAGTCGTGGTGTTGGTGAGCTTCTGGTCCCAGGAGGCGCCGACGTCAATCGACATCAACAACACCCTCACCAAGCTCGCCGAGGATTTCGCCGGCCGGTTCCTGCTCGCGAAGGTCGACGTCGGAGCGAACCCAGAGCTGGCACAGGCGCTTGGCATTCCGCAGGTCCCACTCGTCGTGGCGGCCCTGCGTGGACAGTTGGCGCCACTGATCCAGGAGCCGCTTCCCGAGGCTGAGATGCGCACGCTGCTCGAGCAGATCCTCGAGGCGGCGGTTGCCAACGGCGTGACAGGCAACGCGCAGCCCGTCGCCGGCTCGACATCGGCCGAAAAAGCGCAACCAGACGAAGAGGTGCCGGCCAAGCATCCCGAGGCAGAGGCCGCCTTCCTCGCGGGTGATCTCGACACTGCCATCGCAGGCTACGAGGAGGCTCTCAAGGCCTCTCCGGGCGACGACGAAGCCACCCTCGGGCTCGCTCAGGCTCAGCTCCTCAAGCGCACCCAGGGCGTTGACGCCGCGGCAGCCCGCGAAGCAGCCGTGCAGCGACCGAACGACATCGACGTGCAGATGCTGGCAGCCGACCTTGATCTGATCGACGGTCGTGTTGACGACGCTTTCCGCCGCCTGATCGAGCTCGTACGACGCAGTAGCGGCGACGACAGGGACGCTGCGCGCAAACACCTGATCGGGATGTTCGCCGTCATCGGTGACGACGATCCACTTGTCGTCCGCGCTCGCCAACAACTCGCCTCTGCGTTGTTCTAGCAGATTGCCGCCGATGCGAACGGTCCTCGGTTGGCTCCTGATCCTCATCGGAGTCACCGCGAGCCTGATCGGCGTCGTGGCTGCAGTCACGTTCGGACCGGACAACAAGATCTCGAGTGGCTCGCATGACTTCAGTTCCTCCGGTGCTGTCATCGCCACCTCGCCGGGTGCGTTGACCTATAGCGGTCCCACGCTCGAGGTGACGGTGCACACCGATGACAACCAACCCGTGTTCCTCGGCGTCGCGCACGACGTCGACGTGCGCGACTATCTCGCCCAGACGTCGTACACCCGGCTCGACGGCATCGACATTCCGTGGGACAGCAAAGCCGCCAAGCCTCACGAGGTCACCGGCGACGCGGTCCCCCAGGAAGCCCCGGGCGATCTCGACTGGTGGCTGGCCAGCCAGCAGGGGGAGGGCACGGCGACGGTGACGTTCCCGCTGCCTGACAGCGCGGTCGACCTGGTGGCGATGGACCCCGACCTCTCGCCAGACTTCAACGCCGACCTGACACTCAAGCTCGTGCAGAAGGGCGTCTTCGTGGGCGGTCTCGCACTCGCTGTGGGTGGCGTGGGCATGGCCGTCGCGGGATGGGTGCTCAAGGCGACAGCTCCCCCAAGACCTGGACGGCGGCGCGCGGCGCGGAGCCACAAACCGGAGAAGGCGTGATGGGGCGCGGCAGCCGCATCGTCGCGCTGGTCGTCGCGGCGGGAGTGGCGAGCGGTTGTGCGCTGCCACATCACAAGGACCTCGACGACCTCAGCAAGCCTGGCGTGTCGCTGACGGCGGCGGTGTCGGTGCTCAGCTCTTACAACCGCGCGCTCGCAGAAATTGACAATGCCGGGGCGCTGACCGAGATCGAGACCGGCTCACTGCTAGTGGTAGACCAGGGGGCGTTCCGCATCAGGCAGCGACTCGGTGTGACCGGCCAGCAGCTGGAGCTGGATCCGCGTGCCGAGATCCTGGTCGACCGGTTCGACAGCTACCCGCTCTGGTTCGTCGCCGTATCTCGAGCCTCCGGCCAGGACCAGCAAACGGTTGCCGTCTTCATCCGTTCTTCGAGCACGGGTGTCTGGCGGGCGGCGATGGCACCTCGGCTCGCGGCCACCACCCAACTTCCGTCTCTGGCATTACGTGACGACGGCACCGCCGTTCGCTACGACACGGCCGACGAGGGAGGCTGGTCGGACGGGGAGACGTCGCGGCTGCCTGCCGCACCACAGCAGATCGCCAACCACTACGCATCGGTGGTCTCGTCTCCGGAGTCGCCCTTCGCCGACGACTTCGTCGAGGACTCCTTCATCACCCAGATGCGAGACCTCCGCGCTGCTCAGCCCACGACCAACGTGACGTTTAACCAATCGTGGGAGGCAGCGCCGGTGAAGTACGTGCTCCGCCTCGTCGACGGCGGCGCAATGATGTTCGTGACGCTCAACCGCACGGACAACTACCAGGTCGACAAGGGACACAGCCTGCAGTTCAGCGGTTCCGAGCCCGGGGCCTACCTCACTGAGCCGGTACGCCGCTCGGCCCGGCTGCACTACCAGCATCAGGTGCTGATGGTTGTTCCCCTCAAAGGACTGCCGTTGGTGATCGGCCAGTACGGCGGACTGGTGGCCGCCACCGGCTCCTAGAACCGACTTGTCAGGGCGTGGTTGTGCTGGGACACGACTCCTACCATGACAAGTGGGTTAGTGCTGTGAGGTCAGTTGTCCTGCATGACGTGTTGCATCCGCTTCTCGGGGTCGAGATTCATGTACGGCAGCGCCTTCGGGTCGGGCTTGGTGCTGTCGAGGACATCGGCGAGAGCTTGCGCGTCCTGACCGATCACCTTCTGCGCGACAGGGGCCCATTGGGGGTGCGCACAGTTCGTGGTCTCGCCTTCCCCGAGTACCCCGTCGTCGTACGGCAGAGTGCCGTCGCTCGCGAACGGCCCCCACCGGCTGTGTGCTCCGTCGGGATCGGTGTAGCGGACGATCGGCATCACGTACGTGTGGCCTTCCTCGATGCGCGGGAAGCCCCACGGGCCTAGCTCGGTGCGCTCATCCCCGTCGTAGGTCCAACCCCAGGCGAAGTAGGTGATCTCGTCCGGCAGTGCAGGCGCCTGCGGTCGCGACCACAGCACGTCGTCCACGCCGATCGTGACCGAACGCTGGATCTCGCCCTGCTCAGGATCGCCATCGTCGGGAATGGTCTCGAGTTCCTTCTCAGACACCCAGTGCACGATGGCGAGATGGTCGGCGTAGGTCACCCAGTCGCGGGCCGTAGAGGTCGGCAGGGAGGGATCCATGTTGGCGGTGTCGCAGGACGAAAAGTCCTCCTCCGTGCCAGCCTCGGCGGGGTCCGACGAGCACCCGGCGGCCGCACTCGACACCAGGAACGCTCCCGTTATCAAAACGGCGGCGCCGCGCAGCTTCCCGTTGCCTGATCCGATCAGGTACGACGACATGGGCGATCTCCGTTCATGGGCCAAAGCTTGACACCACTATGACGGTGGTCGACCCGACCAGGTTCCCACCAACTTGTCAGGGTGTGCTCGTGCTGGCACCCGATTGCAACCTGACAGGTGCGTGGGGAGTGAAGCGAAGCCAGACGGTCCCGAGGGGAGGGAGTTGCACCACGGCGGAGGCGGGTCGACCGTGCCACGGTTGGGCAGCGGCCTCGACCGACCCCAGGTTGCCGACGCCGGAGCCGTAGTACGCCCGGGCGTCGGTGTTGAGGATCTCGTCCCACGCGCCTTCCTCGGGCAGCCCGACGCGGTAGTCGTGGTGCGGGACCGCCGCGAAGTTGGCGATACACGCGACGTGTGATCCGTCTACCGACGTACGAAGGAAGCTGAACACGTTGTTGGTGTTGTCGTTCGCGTCGATCCAGCTGAATCCCGCCGGGTCTTGGTCGAGGTTCCACAATGCCGAGTTGCTGGCATAGGCGCGGTTGAGGTCAGCCACCAGGTCGTGGACGCCACGGTGCTCGACATGTTCGAGCAACCACCAGTCGAGCTCGCGGCCTTCGGCCCACTCGGACTCCTGGGCAAACTCGGTGCCCATGAAGATCAGCTGCTTGCCCGGATGCGCCCACATGAACGCCAGGTAGGCCCGGAGGTTGGCGAGTTGCTTCCACCGGTCGCCGGGCATCTTGCGCAGCATCGAACCCTTGCCGTGCACCACCTCGTCGTGCGAGATGGGCAGCACGTAGTTCTCGGCGTAGGCGTACATCATCGAGAACGTCATCTGATGGTGGTGGTACTGCCGGTGCACCGGGTCGTTCGCGACGTACCCGAGGGAGTCGTGCATCCAGCCCATGTTCCATTTAAAACCGAAGCCCAGACCACCCACGTGAGTCGGCCTGGTCACGCCCGGCCAGGCCGTCGACTCCTCCGCGATCGTGACGACGCCGGGCACTCGCTTGTAGCAGGTGGCGTTGACCTCTTGCAGGAAGGCGACCGCCTCGAGGTTCTCCCGGCCGCCATGGATGTTGGGTGTCCACTCGCCAGGCTCGCGGGAGTAATCGAGGTAGAGCATCGACGCGACTCCGTCGACACGCAGGCCGTCGACGTGGAACTCTTCGAGCCAGTACAGAGCGTTGGCTACCAGGAAGTTGCGCACCTCCGAGCGGCCGAAGTTGAAGATGAAGGAACCCCACTCCTCGTGCCAGCCGCGGCTCGGGTCGCCGTGCTCGTAGAGCGGGGTGCCGTCGAACTTCGCTAGCGCAAAGTCGTCGGTGGCGAAGTGTCCGGGGACCCAGTCGACGATCACGCCGATGCCGGCCGCGTGCAGCCGGTCAACCAGATAGCGGAAGTCGTCAGGGTTGCCGAAACGCGCCGTCGGCGCGAAGAACGACGTGACGTGATAGCCCCACGAACCCCCGAACGGATGCTCCATCACCGGGAGAAGCTCGACATGGGTGAACCCGAGCTCAGAGACGTAGGCCACCAGCTCCTCGGCGAGCTCGCGGTAGCCGAGTCCGCGACGCCACGAGCCGAGGTGGACCTCGTAGATGCTCATCGGTCGGTCGACGCCGGACTCTTCAGCCCGTCGCTCGAGCCAGTCTTCGTCTCTCCACTCGTATGACGACTCGAACACGACCGAGGCTCGCAGGGGCGGGACTTCGGTGTGCTGCGCCATCGGGTCAGCCTTCTGCCGCCACACTCCGTCGACGCCACACACCTCGTACTTGTAGAGCGTGCCGCTGCCGACGTCGGGAATGAACAGCTCCCACACGCCCGACGATCCGAGCACCCGCATCGGGTGAGCACGACCGTCCCAGTAGTTGAACTCGCCCGCCACCCGGACACCCTTGGCGTTCGGCGCCCAGACGGCGAACGACGTGCCCTTCACGTTGCCGAGAGGGGTCTCGTAGGTATGGAGGTGCGCGCCAAGGACGTTCCAGAGCTCTTCGTGTCGGCCCTCGTTGATGAGGTGCTGGTCCATCTCGCCCAGGGTGGGAAGGAACCGATACGGGTCGTCGACGGTCTGGGTTTCGTGACCGTCGTACTCCACCTCCAGCCGGTAGTCGGTCACATCGGGATCGGGAAGCACGGCTACCCAGATGCCTTCGTACTCGTGGGTCATCGGCACCGAACCGGAGGCCGTCTTGACCGTGATCGACTTGGCAAGCGGACGGAGAACGCGCACGGTGACGCGTTTGTCGCTGCCGGCCCGGTGAACATGCGGCCCCAACACGTCATGCGCGCTGTGGTGCTGCCCCGAGACGATGCGATCGAGCTCGGGCACCGGAACCGTGACAGGAATCGGTTGCGTGGTCATCTCACTCTTCCGTGGCGAAACGCTCGATAGCGGTCAGCGGAATCGACAGCCAAGTCGGCCGGTTACGGGCCTCGTACACAGCTTCGTACACGGCCTTGTCGGCTTCGTACGCGCGGAGCAGGGTCCGATGCTGACTGATGTCGGAACCGATCTCTTCGGAGTAGCCCGCCAGGAAGGCCGTCCGGTTGCGCTGCGCCCACTCCTCGGCGCGGTAGCGGAGCTGGTCACCGTGGCCGAAGCTTTGGAGCGTGGCTCCCGCGGCGTAGTCGAAGGATCGGAGCATCCCTGAGACGTCGCGCAGTGGCGAGTCAAGCGCCAGCCGCTCGATCAGCGGCTTAGCCGGCTCGCCTTCGAAGTCGATGATCTTCCAACCCTTGACCGTCCGCAGGGTTTGCCCGAGATGCAGGTCGCCATGGATCCGCTGTACGGCGACGGGCTTGTCGTATGCCCCGAGCGCTTCGTAGGCGCCGCGGAGCACGTCCTCGAAGTCCTTGAGCTCGGGCACGATGGAGATGGCGGCTTCCAGCCGGGTCGCCATCGCGGCTGCGAGGTCACCCAGTTGCTGCGTCGTCGACGTGGTGGTCTCGAACAGCTCCGCGAGGTCGCGGTGGACCGAGGCGGTGGCGATCCCGAGCCGTTCGGACTCACTGGCGAAGTCTCCGCCAACCTCGTCGGGATGGAGGTCTTCCTCAGTCAGCAGATCACGCACGCTGGCCAAGGCCATGTCCCAGCCGTCGGCTGCGGTGCGGAGAAACTCCTGGAGCATGCCGAGGTGGCCGTCCTGCCGCTTGCCGTCGATATCTGACCAGCTGCCATCGATCCACCCCAGCAAAGGCGCGACATGGTCGCCGCCGTGCCGCGTCAAGGCTTCGTGGATCTCGATGTCGGGGTTTCCGCCGGCACTGACGCGCCGGAACAGCTTGAGGATCGCGTCTTCGCCGTACGCGATGGAGGTGTTCGACTGCTCGGCGGTCATCACCGTGCCGGGCGTCTCCGCGGCCGGCACCTCCGAGCCGCTGACGACGTGGAACGAGATCGTGCCTTCGTCGCGCTGGTCACGGAACCCCTGCAGGAAGATCTCAGCTGCGTCCTTGAGATAGACGGCGTCGTAGGCGAACGCCGGGCCGAACTGGGGATCGTCGACCGGACCCACCAGCGCATGGGTGAGTTCGGGATCCGCTTCGTCGAGGTAAGCGGCCGGGAACTGGTAGCTGTCGCGCGTGCCGTCCTCGAACTCGACCGTGATCACTTCAAATCTCACCCGCGGGTCGTCAGAGAGCCAGGGGAGCGCGTGGATGTGCGCGATCAGGAAGTCTCGCCCTTTGCCGACAAACCAACGTCGGCCGGCGATGTAGGCCGAAATATGGTCATCAAACGCGGATGTCACGAGGCCGAAGCCTCCTCAGAACGTGAGATCAGGAACCAGTAGAAGCCATGTCCCGACAAGGTTAGGAGGTAAGGCAGTTCCCCGATCCGAGGGAACCTAACGTGGCCCAACATCTCGATCGGTTCGCTGCCCTCCCAACGACGCAGGTCGAGCTCGACCGGCTGTGGGAAGCGAGAAAGGTTATTCACACACAGCACGGTGTCGTCGCCGAAGTCGCGGCTGAACGAGAAGACGCTGGGGTTGCTGCCGCCGAGGTCGCTGAACGTCCCAAGCCCGAAGGCCGGGTGCTGTCGCCGAGCATGGATCATTCGACGCGTCCAATGCAGGAGCGACGACGTGTTCTCGAGCTCGGCCTCGACATTGACCGCCTGATAGCCGAAGACCGGGTCTTGCACCGTCGGGAGGTGCAGCCGACCAGGCGTTGCAGTGGAGAATCCCGCGTTGCGATCTGGAGTCCACTGCATCGGTGTGCGTACGCCGTCTCGGTCACCAAGCCAGATGTTGTCTCCCATCCCAATCTCGTCGCCGTAGTAGAGGACTGGCGAGCCCGGCAGTGACAACAGCAGGGCCGTGAACAGCTCCATCTGGTTGACGTCATTGTCGAGGAGCGGAGCCAGCCGACGACGTATGCCGATATTGGCTTTCATACGTGGGTCCTTGGCGTACTCCGTCCACATGTAGTCGCGGTCCTCATCGGTCACCATCTCGAGGGTCAGCTCGTCGTGGTTGCGTAAGAAGATCCCCCACTGGCAGTGCTCGGGAATCGCGGGCGTCTGTTCGAGGATCTCCGAGATCGGGTAGCGCGACTCGCGACGCACAGCCATGAAGATGCGCGGCATCACCGGGAAGTGGAAGCACATGTGGCACTCGTCGCCCCCCTGGTCGAAGTCGCCGAAATAGTCGACCACGTCAGCGGGCCACTGGTTGGCCTCGGCCAGCAGGACCCGGTCGGGGTACTCGTCGTCGATCGTCTTGCGGACCTTGCGGAGGAAGTCGTGCGTCTCGGGCAGGTTCTCGCCGTTGGTGCCGGGTCGTTCGTAGAGATAGGGGACAGCGTCGAGCCGGAAGCCATCGATTCCCATGTCGAGCCAGAAGCGCAGCGAATCCAGAATCCCGTCATGGACTTTGGGGTTGTCGAAGTTGAGGTCGGGTTGGTGGCTGTAGAAGCGATGCCAGAAGTACTGCTGGCGCACCGGGTCCCAGGTCCAGTTCGAGGGCTCGGTGTCGACGAAGATGACGCGGGCATCCTGGTAGAGATCGTCGGTGTCGGACCAGACGTAGAAGTCGCCGTAGGGGCCCTCGGGGTCGGTGCGCGACTGCTGGAACCACTCGTGGGCGTCGCTCGTGTGGTTCATCACGAAGTCGATGATGACTCGGATTCCGCGGCGGTGGGCGTCGTCGAGCAGTGCCTTGAAGTCGTCGAGCGTGCCGACCTCGGGCTGGACATCTTCGAAGTCTGCGACGTCGTATCCACCGTCGCGCAGCGGGGACGTGAAGAACGGTGGGATCCAGAGGCAGTCGACGCCGAGCCACTCGAGGTAGTCGAGCTTTTCCCGCAGGCCGCGGAAGTCTCCGACGCCGTCGGAGTCGGAGTCCTTGAAGGAGCGGACCAGCACCTCATAGAAGACGGCACGCTTGAACCACATCGGGTCGTCGTTCATCGGTCACGCTCTCCTGATCGAGAGGATGTGCGCGGGCTCGTACGACGGATCGAGTCGCACATAGTTCGTCTCGCCCCAGCGCCAGTGCTCCCCGGTGATCTCGTCATCGACCACGAACGTGTCGTGCCAGTCGTAGCCGAGTGCCGGCATGTTGAGGTGCACCACGGTCTCTCGCGTGCCATGCGGATCGACGTTGACGACGACGATCACCGTGTCGTCGCCGGCAGCCTCGGTCTTGCCGTTGTGGAGGGCGCTGCGTTTGCTGAAGACCAGGACGGAGTCGTCGTCGCTGCTGTGCACCGTGAGGTTGCGGAGCTTCTGCAAGCTCGGATGCCTCCGGCGGATCTCGTTGAGCTTGGTGATGTAGGGCGCCAGGGTGCGGCCCTCCCGCTCAGCGCCGTCCCAGTCGCGTGGCCGCAACTGGTACTTCTCCGAGTCGAGGTACTCCTCCGAGCCCGGCCGGATCGCCACATGCTCGAACAGCTCGTAGCCGGCGTACACGCCCCAGGTGGGAGATGCGGTCGCCGCGATGGCCGCGCGCACTCGGAAGGCCGCCGGACCGCCGTACTGCAGGTACTCGTGCAAGATGTCTGGGGTGTTGACGAACAGGTTGGGTCGCATCACGTCGCTGGCCTCGTGCGACAGTTCGTCGAGGTAAGCCTCGAGCTCCCACTTCGTGTTGCGCCACGTGAAATACGTGTAGGACTGGTGGAACCCCACCATGGCGAGTGCGCGCATCATCGCCGGACGGGTGAACGCCTCCGAGAGGAACAGCACGTCGGGGTCGGTACGCCGGATCTCGGCCAGCAGCCACTCCCAGAACATCACCGGTTTGGTATGCGGGTTGTCGACGCGGAACACCCGCACCCCGTGGTCCATCCAGTGGCGCACGATCCGGAGCACCTCACGCGACAGGCCCTCGAAGTCGTTGTCGAAGTTGAGCGGGTAGATGTCCTGGTACTTCTTCGGCGGGTTCTCGGCGTAGGCGATCGTGCCGTCGGCGCGGGTGAAGAACCACTCTGGGTGGGACTTCACCCAGGGGTGGTCGGGCGCACACTGGAGCGCGAGGTCGAGTGCTACCTCGAGCCCGAGCGACTGCGCCTTCGCGACGAACGCGTCGAAGTCGTCGATCGTGCCGAGGTCGGGGTGGATGGCGTCGTGGCCGCCGAGCTTTGACCCGATGGCCCACGTCGACCCAGGGTCGGTCGACCGCGGTGTCAACGTGTTGTTGGGGCCTTTGCGGTTGACCTCGCCGATCGGATGGATGGGCGGCAGATAGATGATGTCGAAGCCCATGGCAGCAACCGCGTCGAGCCGCTTGGCTGCGGTCGTGAACGTGCCGGACTTCCACGCCTTCGTCGTCTCGTCGTACGTCGCCCCTTCCGAGCGCGGGAAGAACTCGTACCAGGACCCGTAGAGCGCCCGAACCCGGTCGACGTACAGCGGGAACGGTCCCTCAGCCGAGACAAGGTCGCGCAGCGGGTGTTGGTGAAGCGCATCAACGACTTCGGGACTGGTCATCGCGGCAAGCCGCACGGCGACGGGGCGGTTGGTGTCACGGCCCGCCTTCCCGGCATTCGTCAGCGTCGTTCGCAACGCCTTGGCTTTGGCGGGAATGCCCTTGGCGGCTCGCTCGAGCACGAGCGCGCCTTCGGCGAACATCAATTCGACGTCGATCTCGGCGGGAATCTTGATCTCCGCTGCATGCCGCCAGGTGGCGTACGGGTCGGACCACGACTCCACCCTGAAGGTCCAGGCGCCTTCGGCGTCGGGAGTCACCTCCGCGGCGTAGTGGTCGGGCTCGTCAGTGGCGGTCATGAAGGTGAGACCGCGATCCTTGCCCTTCGGATCCGTCAGGACCACTCCTGCGCCGAGCGCGTCGTGACCCTCGCGGAAGACGGTCGCAGAGACCGTCAGCGACTCCCCAGGAGTGGCCTTGACCTGGTAGCGGCCAAGCTCAACCACGGGGCTGACGTCGGTGATGGGCATGCGCTGAACCATTGCTTTGAACCTAGCGAACCCCGTCCCTGACGCACAATTTCGGTTTGGACGCCCCCTGCTCTCGCGGGGGAGTCAGACCGCGAGAACAGAGGGAGTCTGTGGGCACGACGAACCGCTGGCTCCCTTTCGCTTTGTTGTCTCGGTGACTCAGGCCGAGACAGTTCCGGTGAGGCCGCGTTTCAACCTCATCCTGCGGGTGAAGAATTGGAACACCCCGTCGATGAGCATGCCGATCACGAGGATGACGATCATCAGTGAGATCAGCCACGGCGCTCCATTGACGACGTTCCGGGAGTACGCGAGCGCACTGCCGAGCGACGCGGCGCCCCCAATGGGTACCAGCAGTTCACCGGCCAGCAGGCTCCGCCACGAGAACGCCCAGCCCTGCTTGAGACCGGCGAGGTACGACGGCATGGCCGCCGGGAGTACCACGTAGCGGTAGCGATTGACGCCACGCGCTCCGAGCATCTGCCCCGCCCTCAGGAGCGGCGGTGGAACCTCGTCGATCCCCGTGATGACGCCCGCTGCGATCGACGGGGCAGCACCGAGTACGACGACGAACATGATCGCCTGCTCCGTCAGTCCGAAGAACAGGATTGCCAGCGGGAACCACGCGATCGACGGCATGGTCTGCAGCCCCGCGATGAGCGATCCCACCCCCATCCGCATCACTCGCCACTGAACCACGGCAATGCCCAGCACGGTACCGATCGCGATCGCGAGCGCGTAACCAGTGGCACCGCGCTTCATGGTGAGTGCCAGCTGCTCGTAGATCGTCTTGTCGGTGCGTCCGTTGCCCGTCAGCTCGTTCCAGAGCTCGTCGAAGACGGTGCTCGGGCTTGGCAGCACGTAGGGAGGTTTCCACTCGGTCCAGATCGCGATCTGCCACACCAGCAGCACCAGTCCGACGGCGACAGCCTTCGGCCAGAGCCAGTTCCAAAGAAGCAGACCCTTGTTCGGGCTGTCGACCGTCTTCTTGTACTGCGGCACGCTCAGTGCGGGATTGGCCGGTCCACGGAGGTCAAGCGACATGGCGGAACACCTCCTCCTTCAGCGCGTGCGTCAGCTCGCCCGCCAAGGAGGCCACGGCCATGTCGTCGAGGTGACGCGGTCGCGGCAGATCGACGACGTACTCCGCCTTGACCCGGCCCGGTGAGCTCTCGAAGAGCACGGTCCGGTCAGACAGCCGAACGGCTTCGCGCACGTTGTGCGTCACGAACACGATCGTAAGACCGAGCTCGCGGTGGATGCGCTCGATCTCGTCGTGCATCGAGTCGCGGGTCATGGCGTCCAGGGCGGCGAAGGGTTCGTCCATCAAGACGATCTCCGCGTCCTGCGCCAACACCCGCGCCAGCGCCGTGCGCTGGCGCATGCCGCCCGACAGCTCGTGCGGACGACGCTTCTGGCGCCCACCGAGGTGGACGAGCTCGAAGAGCTCGTCGATCTTGGCCGGCCGCTCGTCCTTGGGCATGCCACGCAGTTTCAGTGCCAGGTCGACGTTCTGTCCTGCGGTCAGCCACGGGAAAAGGGTGGCTTCCTGGAACATGAACGCCACCTTGCGGCCACCGACGTCGATGGTTCCCTCGCTCGGCTTGTCGAGGCCTGCGATGAGGTTGAGAAGGGTGCTCTTGCCACAGCCGCTGGCTCCGACGATGCAGAGAAACTCCCGCTCTACAACGTCGAGGTCGACTGATTGAAGGGCCGTGGTCGCGTCTGTGCCCCGGCCGAACGTCTTGCTCACTCCACTGATCCGGATGGCCGGACCGGAGGCGTGCGCCTCCGGTCCGGAACCGGCGTGGCGGGGAGCAGTCTCCGTCACGGTGTTACCGGTCGAGTTGCGGGTTGTTGTCACTGAGTCGGACCGGAAACTTCCTCTTCGCCCGCGTCCGAGAGCAGCTTGTTCAGCGGGTCGAGGTTGTAGATGTCGGCCAGGTTGTCGACTGGCTCGATCAGACCGGCGTCGACCGCGTGGTCGGCGCTTCCGAGCAACGAGTCCGCGATCGGGTCGTTGGTGAACGTCAGTCGTGACCACGCTTGGTCGAGAACGTCCGCCGGGATCTCGCTACCGGTCAGCTTGCCGATGTAGTCACCGGTCAGCGTCTTGGCTTCGTCAGAGTTCGAGGCGATGTAGTCGTTGGCCTTGATCTGGCCTTCAAGCAAGTCGTCGACAAGGTCTGCGTGATCCTTGAGGAAGTCGTTGTTGACGATCAGGTGCGTGGTCACGAACTTGCCTTCTGGCCACAGATCAGCCTCGTCCACGAGCGTCGTCGCGCCTTGCGACTCGAGCAGCGACGCGTACGGCTCCGGCACCCATGCGCCATCGATCTGGCCCTGGCCGAATGCCTGGACCGTCAGGCTGTTGTCCTGGTTGATCACAGTCAGGTCGCCTTGCCCGTCCGGGCTCACGTCGTACCCCTCTTGCTTCAGCCAGTACTTCAACGCCACGTCCTGCGTGTTGGCGGGACCTGGGGTGGCCAGCGTCTTGCCGGCCAGGTCCTTCGAGCTCGTGATGTCGTCGCTCACCACCAACGAGGCACCACCGGAGGTGGCTCCGCTGATCACGCTGACGTTCTGCGACGTCGCGAAGGCGGTGATCGCCGGGCTAGGCCCGATGTAGGTGGCGTCGAGGTCACCGTTGTTCAGGGCATCGATCGTGTCGCTGCCGCTGTTGAAGTCCAGCGTCCTGAGGCTGGCGTCATCCTCGCTGAGGGCGTCCTTGAAGTAGCCCTTCTCGATGCCGACGATGGCACTTGCGTGGGTGAGGTTGGGGAAGTAGCCGAGCTTGACCTCGGTCGAGCCGCCGCCACCGCCGCCACCGTCGTCTGAGCTGCACGCGGCGAGCGACGTCGCGATGACCCCCGCCGCGACGACGGCAGCGAGCCGGCGAAGGCGCGTTCCCGAAATTTGACCGGTCACGTGTATCTCCTTGAGAAGTAAAGTTAAGTGAATTACGCGAGTTAGGTTACATGAGGCCGTGCGGCCCGGTAACCAAATCGTCAACTTGGGCGTGTGAGGCCACCCACACCTGCGAAAACCCCCCGTTCAGGTGGTGCTCAATCGGCGCAGAGCCACCCGAAAGGGCCAGCAAGCTGCCCGGATTCGCTCCGGCGCCTCAACGTGGATACCGTTTTGCGGTGCGCGCTATCCGACGGTTCACCGTCCGCCCTGTCCTGCCTGACTCGCTGCGCCCTCTCGAGGAGCTCGTCACCAACTTGAGGTGGTCGTGGCATGCGGAGACCCAGGACCTCTTCGAGGCTGTCGACGCCGAGGCCTGGGCGCTCAGCAACCGCGACCCGGTGCGCTTCCTGGGCTCAGTTCCGAGCGCGCGGCTGACGACCCTGAGCCAGGACAAGCGGTTCACCAAGCGGCTCGAGCTCGCGAAGGCCGACCTCGACGAATACATGACCGGCGACCGCTGGTATCAGACGCTCGGTGAGGAAGCTCCCCGGTCGATCGCGTACTTCTCGCCAGAGTTCGGCATCGCCGCCGTGTTGCCGCAGTACTCCGGCGGTCTCGGCATCCTCGCCGGTGACCATCTCAAGTCCGCGAGCGATCTCGGTGTCCCCATCATCGGCGTCGGCCTGCTCTACCGGCACGGGTACTTCCGTCAGTCGCTGTCCCGCGAGGGATGGCAGCAGGAGCGCTACCCGACCATCGACCCCGACGAACTGCCGCTCACCCTGCTGCGCGAGGCCGACGACTCTCCCGCCCGCATCTCCGTCAGTCTCGCCGGGGGACAGGACCTGCTGGCCCACGTCTGGGTGGCGCAGGTGGGCCGCGTGCCACTCCTGCTCATGGACTCCGACATCGAGGACAACCCCGCGATCCTTCGCGATGTCACCGACCAGTTGTACGGCGGCGCCTCCGACCACCGGCTGCACCAGGAACTGCTCCTCGGTGTCGGCGGCATCCGCGCCATCCGGGCCTACAGCCGAATCACGGGCACGTTGGCGCCCGAGGTGTTCCACACGAATGAGGGTCACGCTGGTTTTCTCGGCATCGAGCGCATCCGCGAGTTCATCCAGGCGGATGGGCTCGACTTCCCGGGAGCTTTGGAGAAGGCCCGTGCGGGCACGGTCTTCACGACGCACACACCGGTGCCGGCAGGAATCGACAGGTTCCCGCGTGAGCTGATCGAGATGCAATTTGGTGGGGAGAACGCGATCGAAGGTCTCGCGGTCGAGGACATCCTTGCTCTTGGCAGCGAAGACTACGAAGGTGGCGACTCCACGGTCTTCAACATGGCCGTGATGGGGTTCCGGCTGGCGGCGCGCGCAAACGGCGTCAGCCAGTTGCACGGACATGTGTCGCGGGAGATGTTCAACGGACTGTGGCCGGGCTTCGACGAGAACGACGTGCCGATCACCTCGATCACCAACGGTGTGCACGCCCCGACCTGGGTGGCCCGTGAGGTCTTCGAGCTCGCGGAGCGCGAGGCCATCTTGACCTCCGTCGAGGACTCGCAGGACTGGAGCGCGGTCGACAAGGTGCCGGCTCGCGCGTTGTGGGAGACCAAGCGCCACTTGCGGGCTCAGCTCGTCGACGATGTACGACGCCGAGTTCGCGAGTCGTGGTTGACCCGTGGGGCCGCGAGGGCCGAGCTCGGCTGGGTCAACTCGGTGTTCGACCCCGATGTCTTGACGATCGGCTTCGCCCGGCGCGTGCCGACGTACAAGCGGCTGACGTTGATGCTGCGTGACCCAGACCGGCTCAAGCGATTGCTCACCGACCCCGAGCGGCCGATCCAGCTCGTCATCGCCGGCAAGGCGCATCCTGCCGACGAGACCGGGAAGAAGCTGATCCAGGAGATCGTCCGGTTCTCCGACGACCCGGCGATCCGACACCGGATCGTCTTCCTGCCCAACTACGACATCGCGATGGCGCAGCCGCTCTACCCCGGCTGCGACGTCTGGCTCAACAACCCGCTGCGTCCCTACGAGGCGTGCGGTACGTCCGGCATGAAGGCCGCGCTCAACGGCGGCCTGAACCTCTCGATCCTCGACGGCTGGTGGGACGAGTGGTACGACGGCGACAACGGCTGGGCCATTCCGTCGGCCGATGTCGTCGACGACGCCGAACGCCGGGATGACATCGAGGCGGAAGCTCTCTACGACCTGCTCGAGAATGAGGTGGCGCCGCGTTTCTACGATGTGGATGGCGACAAGCTGCCAGCGCGGTGGATCGAGATGGTGCGCCACACGTTGAAGTCGCTCGGTCCCAAGGTGCTGGCGTCCCGCATGGTGCGGGACTACGTCAATGAGCTCTACACGCCGACGGCGGCGAGCGCTCGGCGCGTGGAGCACGACAATGACGCTGCGCGGGATCTCGCGGCGTGGAAGGCTCGGGTTCGCGGGGCGTGGCCGCGCGTTCGAATCGAGCATGTCGAGTCCAGCGGGGTTAGCGACGCACCGGCCCTTGGGTCCACCCTCACGGTTCGCGTCTACGCATCCCTGGGCGATCTGGCTCCCTCTGACGTCGACGTACAGACGGTGCATGGCCGCGTTGCAGGCGATGACCAGCTGCGCGACCCCCGGGTTGTGAGTCTCGAGCACGCCGAGGGCTATGAGGCCGGGCGGCATCGCTTCGAGGCCGAGGTGTCCCTCGACCACACAGGCCCGTTTGGCTACACCGTGCGGATCTTGCCCAAGCACGAGCTCTTGGTCTCACCCGCCGAAGTCGGATTGATCGCGTGGCCGGTCGACGTCAACGCTGCCGAGCAGGCGTGAGATCCGCTGTACGCCGGATCCGCGTGAGACGGTTCTCTGAGAACTGACTCGCTGAGAACTGACCTCGCGGAGAAAAAGTGCGCATCGCGACGTCATTGCGGGCTCGACGTGACCCGATGAGCAGGCAGGATGGGTCCGTTCGAACTTTTCGGCGAGTGATCGGAGCCAGTTCGTGCAACCGCTGCCGCTCGTAGCCGCTGAGGTCCAGCGGATCAACGCGGCGTTCACCGCGGCGTCTGCCGGGCTGGGCGACGCGCTCACCAGCATGCGCGAACGTGGCACGGACGGTTCCACCCCCGTCGGCACGCCTGCGTGTGACGCAGCAGTTTCCACCGGGATGGCCGACCTCCGTACGGCGCTCGCACGTCTCCAGCAGACCGCCGACGATTGCGTCAGGGTGATGGGACGACACGGCGTGCTCAGCGAGGCGGCCAGCCCCGCTGCTGACCCAGCAAGTGACGATCAGACATGAGAGCCGACCTCGTCCTCGGCTTCGACCCCGCTCCAGCCGATCCGCAGGCCCTCGCGGCGCTGAGAGATGGGCTCCGCACTGCCATCCGCGCGCTGGTCGAGGCCCGGGTGCAGAGGTTCGACACCTTGGGCCGGGCCGGCTCAGTGTGGGACGGACCCGCTGGAGCCCCGATCGCGACGCTGCTCCGGCGCTACACCCGACTGATGTCGGCGCTGGAGGAGTCCCTCGTCGACTGCATGCAGGCCGTCGACAGCTGGATCGACCAGACGGCTGAGCGCCAGGCGCAGGTCGCCGAGATCGTCGCTTCGGTGGCTGACTTGGCTGGCGACGCTGACGCGGATGACCGTCGTACCCGACTCATCGCGACGGCTCGTGAGCTCGGTGACGAACATGACCGGGCGGCCGGCGACCTCGCTGCCGTGTTCGAGGAACTGTCCCTCACCGTTGAGCAGATCGTGCGACCTGACGACCTGGCTGCCGAGCTCGACCGGGCGCTGCTGGCGTTGAGCGCGGCGGTCGATGACTGGATCACGGCCGAGGCACCAGAGCTGATCCGTACCGCCATGGCCTTGGGCGAGGTTGCGGGCTTGACGACGGTCATCTCCGAGCTCGTCGGTATCGCCGCGTTGGGGCGCAATCCCGGGGACGCTGCCGGGGTCAGCGAGATCATCGCCCGCAGCCCAGGCTCTCACCGGCTCATCCGAGCACTGCGTCGACAATGGCTCGAAGTAGCACCGACCACGCTTCCGGCGGCGACATTCGCATTCCAGACCTCGGGCCAGTTGTCCGACGCCATCGCCGGCGGGCGGAGCCGCTCGAGCGACGGCGGCGACGAGGCGAAACGGGGCGGCCAGTCGGGGAGCGGTGAGTGAGGCTTGCGTTGTTGATCGGACCACGGACCGAAGCCGCACCCGTCATCGTGCTGGACGTCCCTCCGGACTTCCACCAGGTGCCGCTCGATCCGGAGACGGAGACCCGGACTGCCTTGCAGCTGCAGGTGCTAGAGGAGATGGGGCTTTCCGACTCCGGGCAGCGGGAGGCGTTGTCGCTCTATCTCGAGGCGCTGGCTATCCGACTGGCGAAGGGCCAAGTGCTCGGAACCGCGTTCTGCGCCGTACAGCTCGACGGCCGGCCGTCGACCGCGACCTTGACGGTGGCGTTGCACCCCACGCACACGGGCGACCGCGGCCTGGCCGTGATGGGTGCCGCGGAGGCGATGCGCCGCGAGGCGAGATATGCCCGTGTCGAGATCGTCGAACTCGGGCCACACCCGGCCGTGACCGCGGTGGCCGAACGTCCGACGGTGCCGGGTGATTCCGCCACGGGCGAGGTCGGTGCCACGTTGCGCGAGCTCTCGGTGCTGGTGCCAGTGCCAGGTCATGAACAGGCGGCGATGGTGACGTTGTCGACTCCATGCCTCGAAGACTGGGACGTCTACGAACGGCTCGTGCTCGACATCTGCCGGTCGATGCATGTGCAGCACACCCACCCCGACTTCATCCACTAACCAACCTGAGAACTCGGATTAGGCGCTGACGGCTTCGTAAAGGGCGAAGGTGCGGTCGAGCAAGGTGATCGTGCTTCCGGGCTTGATCTGGTCCCGGTCAAGGTCCGAGTCGCCAGTGTCGGAGCGCACCACCTCGTCACGATCGGTCCTGACCACCTCCCGGTAGTGCTCCGCGAGATCGACCGGCAACGTGACGTCGACCAGCTCGGCACCGGCATGCATCCAGATGAGGTACGACGTGTCGTGGCGGCGTTCGCCCACCGGGTTGACTGCCCGCAAGGCGTCTCCGGCGAGGAACACGCCCAACGTCGTACCCGTCGGGTCAAGCCACGCCTCCTCGGTCATCTCCTCACCATTGGCCTGCAACCAGGTGATGTCCTTCCGCCGGTCTTCGCCGATCAGCGTGCCCGCGAAGAAGTGCCGCTGCCGCAGAACGGGATGCTCGTTGCGCAGGTGCAGCAGGGTTCGGGTCAGTCGGTCGAGGTGTTGCCAGTCAGGATCGAGGTCTTCCCACGGAAACCACGAGAGCTCGTTGTCCTGGCAGAACGCATTGTTGTTGCCGGCCTGAGTCCGACCCCGCTCGTCTCCGGCAGTGATCATCGGCACTCCGGTCGACAGCAACAACGTGCACAGCAAGTTCGCGGCCTGGCGCCGGCGCAACGCCACCACGAGTGGGTCATCGGTTTCGCCTTCCACGCCACAGTTCCAGGACCGGTTGTTGTCGGTCCCGTCGCGGTTGCCCTCGCCGTTGATCTCGTTGTGCTTGCTGTTGTACGACACCAGGTCTCGCAGGGTGAACCCGTCGTGAGCCGTGACGAAGTTGACTGACGAGAACGGCAGCCGGCCGTCGTCGGCGTACAGGTCGCTGGAGCCCGAGAAACGCGACGCCAGGTCACGCACGCCACCGCCGTGTCCACGCCAAAAGTCCCGAACAGCGTCGCGGTACTTGTCGTTCCACTCGCACCACGGAGGCGGAAACTGGCCGACCAGGTAGCCCTCGCTCGTCGCGTCCCACGGCTCGGCGATCAGCTTCACCTGCCGCAGCACCGGATCCTGGTGGATCGCCGTGAGGAACGGCGCATGGAGGTCGACGTGCGGGCCGTTGCGGGCCAGGGCCGGTGCGAGGTCAAAGCGGAAGCCATCGACGTGCATCTCGTTGACCCAGTAGCGCAGGGAGTCCATCACGAGCTGCAGGATCTGCGGTTCCGACACGTTCACGGTGTTGCCGCAGCCGGTCACGTCGGCGTACCGGCCCCAGCCGTCAGTGCGGTAGTAGGACCCGTCGTCGTACCCGCGGAAGCTCAAGGTTGGTCCGGTCGGGCCGCCTTCGGCAGTGTGGTTGTAGACAACGTCGAGGATCACCTCGAGGCCAGCCGCGTGCAACGCCTTGACCATCTGCTTGAACTCGGCGATCTGCTCGCCTCGCTTGCCGGTCGCCGCGTACGACGCGTGCGGCGCGAAGAAGCCGATGCTGTTGTAACCCCAGTAGTTGCCGAGGCCGCGCTTGGTCAGGTCAGGCTCCGACACGAAGTGGTGCACCGGCAGCAGTTCTACTGTCGTGATGCCCAGGGTCTTGAGGTAGTGGATCGTCGCCTGGTGACCCATCGCGGCGAACGTCCCTCGCAGATTCTCAGGGATGTCGGGATGCAGCTTCGTCAGTCCTTTGACGTGTGTCTCGTAGATGACCGTACGGCGCCATGGCACGTCAGGGCGCTCGTCGTCTCCCCAGTCGAACGCCGTGTGGTCGGCGCCGACGACAACGCTGCGCGGGGTGTACGCCGCAGTGTCGCCTGGATGTTGCGCCAGCGTCTCGTCGACGATGCTCAGGCTGTCGTGCGGAACCAGCTCGCCCTCGATGGCGCGGGCATAGGGGTCGAGCAGCAGCTTGTCGGCGTTGAAGAGATGACCGTGTATGGGCTCGAAGGGCCCGGACACCCGGAAGCCGTAGCGACGGCCAGGAGCTACCTCCGGGACGTAGCCATGCCACACGCCGAGGGTTTGCTGGGGGAGCGTCAGCCTCGTTTCGACGCCCTCGTCGTCGAACAGGCACAACTCAACCGATGTCGCGTCAGGAGCCCAGACCGCGAAGTTGGTGCCTGCACCGTCGTAGGTCGCGCCGAGCTGATGATGGTGGCCTGGCCAGAGGGCCGGAGCAGCCTCGTCGCGAGTCATGCTGCCCATCCTGCCCAACGACGACCGGCCACGTGCACGAGTTTGCTGTTCGGTAGCCTCCGACCCATGGCTGAATTCGCGCGACTCGAGGTCTCCGACGGGGTGGCGACCTTGCGTTTGGACCGCCCGCCCATGAACGCCCTCGACGTGCAGATGCAGGAGGAGATCCGCTCCGCGGCGACCGAGGCTTCCGCCCGCCATGACGTGCGGGCTGTCGTCGTCTACGGCGGGGAGAAGGTCTTCGCGGCTGGCGCCGACATCAAAGAGATGGCCGAGATGTCCTACACCGACATGGTCGAGCGCTCTGGTGCTTTGCAGTCGTCGTTCACCGCTGTCGCGCGGATCCCGAAACCCGTTGTTGCTGCCGTCACGGGCTATGCGCTCGGTGGAGGCTGCGAGCTCGCGCTGTGTGCAGACGTGCGGATCGCCGCCGACAACGCCAAGTTGGGTCAGCCCGAGATTCTGCTCGGCGTCATCCCCGGCGCCGGTGGGACCCAACGGCTCACCCGCCTGGTTGGGCCATCGAGGGCCAAGGACATCATCTTCACCGGCCGATTTGTCGGTGCCGAAGAGGCTCTCGCGATCGGCTTCGTCGACAAGGTGGTGCCGGCGGCGGAGGTGTACGACGCAGCGGTGGCCTGGGCGGCCGCGTTTGCCGCCGGCCCGGCGTACGCCCTGCGCGCGGCCAAGGAAGCGATCGACCGTGGCATCGAAACCGACCTCGAGACGGGGCTGCAGATCGAGCGGCAGCAGTTCGCCGCCCTGTTCGCCACGGAGGACCGCGGCATAGGCATGCGCTCGTTCATCGAGAATGGCCCCGGCAAGGCAGTCTTCGAGGGACGTTGATGGCAGCACCCGCAGGCCCGTTGCCTCATCCCGCTGCCAGTGAGGCCGAGGTCGAGGCGGCCTGGAGTGACACCAAGCTCGCGCAAGTGCTCTACCACGACTGGGAAGCGCAGACCTACGACGAGAAGTGGTCGATCTCCTTCGACCAACGCTGCATCGACTACGCCCGCGACCGGTTCTCCGCGATCGCCGGCACTGCCGGATGGCCGTACGCGACGTCGCTGGAGATCGGCTGCGGCACCGGCTTCTTCACCCTCAACCTCAAGCTTGCCGGTGTGCTCGAAGAGTGCCACGTCACCGACATCTCACCCGGCATGGTCGACGCGACCAAGCACAACGCTGAGCCGTTGGGCTTCACCATCGATGGACAGGCCGCGGATGCGGAGAAGCTGCCTTACGACGACGAGACGTTCGACCTCGTGGTCGGGCACGCGGTGATCCACCACATCCCCGACGTGGAGCAGGCATTTCGCGAAGTGTTGCGTGTCCTCAAGCCGGGCGGGCGGATCGTGATCTGCGGCGAACCCACGAAGTATGGCGACTACATTGCGCGACGGCTCTCACGCGCGACCTGGTGGGCGACGACGCGAATCACCGCACTACCAGGACTGCGGGAGCGTTGGGCCCGACCTCAAGAGGAGCTTGACGAATCCTCGCGCGCGGCGGCACTTGAGGCAGTGGTCGACCTTCATACGTTCGACCCGAAAGAATTGGCGCAGGTGGTGCGGAGGGCCGGTGGGACTGAAGTGCGCACCGTCACGGAGGAGTTCACCGCAGCTTGGTGGGGATGGCCCGTGCGGACGTTCGAGGCTGCAGTCCCGGCGGAGCAGCTCGGCTTCGGCTGGCGGATGTTTGCCTACCGCACCTGGCTGCGGCTGGGGCGGGTCGACGCCGTGCTCGACCGGGTTGTTCCCGACTCGCTGTTCTACAACGTATCCGTGACTGCTCTCAAGCCTTGATGCGCTGATGGTCAGGAGGCGGCGTGACCCACGCCAGGCGCGGTTCCTCAATCTGGCAAGTCTTCGATGGGTGATCGCGCATCGCGCGTGGACCCCCTACTACCTGATTCGGTACTGGCGGTTCATGGTCTTTCGCCTGCGTTACCCGCAGGTCGTCACGGAAGGTTTCGTGTTCCTCGGCAAGGACGTCAGTGTGACGGCTCGCAAGGGGTACGGCAGGTTGATCCTCGGGCGTTGGGTGCATCTCGGGGATGCCACCCGGTTGCGTTGCCACGAAGGTTCTCTGCGGATCGGCGACAAGGTCGTGTTCGGCCGTGACAACACCGTCAACTGCTATCTCGACATCGAGATCGGGTCGTCGACGATCGTGTCTGACTGGGTCTATCTCTGCGACTTCGACCACGTGACCACCGAGCTCGACCGTCCGATCAAGGACCAGGGCATCGTGAAGTCGCCGGTGCGCATCGGGCCCGACTGCTGGGTGGGTACGAAGGTCAGCGTGCTGCGGGGTTCGGAGATCGGCCGCGGCAGCGTGCTGGCGGCCCACACCGTCGTACGAGGTCAGGCACCTGACTTCAGTGTCGTTGCCGGGATACCCGGGCGGGTCGTCAAGAACCGACGCAACGATGACGGTGATGCGCCCGAGGGCGCTTCGCCAGCGCCATCCGCATCATGAATTGCAGGTCGCCACGTCCCCCTAGTAACTCGCATTTCGAGGGCGTTGCGGCGCCTGTCGATATGGAGGGCTACCTGCCGGTAGGGCATAATCTGCACCCAACAGCCAGTGCTGACGATGAAGGAAGTCACCGTGACAGACGCTTCGAAGAGCAGCGGCTCTGAACCGTCGTCGACCGAGCGTGCTTCGACCGAGGCGTCGACTGACGAGACTTCCCCGACCACCACCGAGGGCAAGCCCATCGCCACGACGACATCGGGTACGTCGAGGGCAGCTGACGACAGCGCTGACCCGGCAGCCGAAGAGGGCTCGAGGACGGTGCCCGACCGCCAGGCCAAGAGTGTGGAAGAGAAGAAGGCTGACCGTCGCGAGCGACTGGCGAAGGGTGGCAAGAAGGTCAAGGCCGGCTCAGACGTGATTCGCGTCCGGATCGCGTCGATCGTGTGGCTGATCGCCGTACTGGCCGCGATTGTGCTGTCAGTGGGCGCGCTGCTCCACGCCCTCGACGCGAATCCGGACAACGCGATCGTGGACTTCGTCTGGGATACGGCCAAGAAGATTGACGGGCCGTTCTGGAAGGTCTTCGACTTCACCGACAACAAGAAGCCCGTGGATCCTGACGATCAGACGAAGGAGTATCTGGTCAACTGGGGGCTGGCGGCTGTCGCCTATCTCATCGGTGGCCGCATCCTCGACCGCCTCATTCGCCCCTGACCACCCGCCGTTTGCGCCAAACCACGGCGGCTCCGACCAGGCATGATTGAACCCTCCGCCAAACACCAGCGGAGGGTTCGCTCAACCCGCCTCAGAGTCCGGTCTGGTCGACCTTGCGGTGGTAACGCTGTCCGACCTTGCCGCCGCCCATGGAAGCGAGGAGAGTTCCGACGAGGACAGCGACAGCCGAGACGACACCGCCGGTGGTGAGGGTGTCACGGGGGATCGGGATCGACGGCAGGTCGACCCGGTCCATGATGTTGTACTGCGTACCGAACAGGGCGCCGAGGCCGATCGCGATGATGGTCACGACCAGGCCGATGACCCAGACTCCAACACCTTGACGTCCACCGTCGTACCGTGACATCCGGCCGGCGACGTAGCCGCCTGCGTAGTAGCCGATCATCAAGATGACGAGCAGGGTGATCGCCGTCGCGAGCCCAATCGTGCCGGCGCGGCGCTCTGCGTCAGTCTGGTCGACCTCGAGCCCCGATCCGACGGCGGCGGCGACAGCACCGACAATGCTGGCCAACAGCACAGCGAGGGCGATTGCCACCAGCCACCCGAAGAAGTCGGCACCGACGTTGTAGCCGCCGAACTTGTCCTGCCGGGCCGCTTCAGCGTCGTCGTGTCGAGCAATCTCGACTTCCTCGCGGTGCTCGACGGTGTCGGGCTCGCTGCCTCGATGGTTGCCCTCATCATCCGTCAAGGGGATGGTCCGCGTTTCAGATGCGGGGTGACGGCTGTCGGTGGTGGTGCGTGGGTCTGACATGGTTCCCTTCCTGAGCGACGGGCTTCAGCCGTCGAGAAACTGGCCTCGGATCGCCATGGCCTTCAAAGCAGTACCCACGAAGGCCGGGGCCACACGGCCGGAGCGTGACTCTCTTGCGAAATCGCAGGTCACACCACCGGATCAACGGCGTTGAGGGCGGCTTCGTGCCCGGGCTCTGCATGCGGAATGATGTGGCGGGCATCCGGGACCGCGTCGCGGCTTGTGAGAGATACCACGCAGCCACGGTGTCCCGTTGCTTGCTACTTGTGAGTAACATCAGCAGAATCGGCGGCTCGATCCCGTCGTACTGGAACCGAATAACACAGGAGGGCCGACCCGGCCATGAAGATCGTTGTCTGCGTGAAGTATGTGCCTGACGCATCCGCCGAGCGGAAGTTCAGCTCGGACAACACAGTCGATCGCGCTGGCGTCGACGGGATGCTGTCCGAACTGGACGAGTACGCCGTCGAGGAGGCACTGAAGATCCGCGAAGCCGGTGACGATGCCGAGGTGGTCATCGTGACGGTCGGTCCCGAGGATGCCCGGGCTGCCATCCTCAAGTCGCTCCAGATGGGCGCCGACTCCGGCGTCCACGTGCTCGACGACGCCATCCACGGTTCCGACGCCATCGCCACCTCGCTGGTGCTGGCAAAGGCGATCGAGAAGCAGGGCGCCGACATCGTGATCTGCGGGATGGCGTCGACCGACGGCTCGATGAGCGTCGTCCCAGCCATGCTTGCCGAGCGACTCAGCCTCCCGCAGGTGACGTTCGGCTCGGAAGTGACGGTTGACGGCTCGACTGTCCGTGTGCGCCGTGATGGCGACGCCGCCACCGAGACCATTGAGGCGACCACACCGCTACTGCTCAGTGTCACCGACCAGGCCAACGAGCCGCGCTACCCGTCGTTCAAAGGGATCATGGCCGCGAAGAAGAAGCCGGTCGAGACCGTCTCACTGGCGGACCTCGGCGTCGATGCCGCAGAGGTCGGCGCCGATGCAGCCTGGACGAAGGTCGATGGTTTCGAGGCTCGTCCACCGCGCAGCGCCGGCACCATCGTCAACGACGAGGACGGCAGCGGGGCTGACAAGTTGGTCGAGTTCCTCGTCGGCCAGAAATTCATCTGAGCCACCTGAGCAGAGCCTGACAAGGAGACCCGAACCCCATGAGCGAGATTCTCATCCTCGTCGACCATGCTGACGGCACGGTTCGCAAGACCACCGCAGAGCTGCTGACGATCGCCCGCCGACTCGGTGAGCCGTCTGCAGTGTTCATCGGCTCCGGCATCGACTCTGCGCGCGATGCGCTCAAGCAGTACGGCGCTGAGAAGGTCTACGTGCTCGACAGCGCCGACCTCACCGACTACCTCGTCGCACCGAAGGCGGAGGCGCTTGCGCAGCTCGTCGCGGCCAAACAGCCTGGCGCGGTGTTGATCCCGTCGAGCGCAGAGGGCAAGGAGATCGCCGGTCGTCTCGCGATCAAGACGAGCTCCGGCCTCATCACCGACGCCAACGACGTCCAGCCGGGCGACAGTGGTCCGACCACCACGCAGTCCGTGTTCGCGGGCAACTTCACGGTTACCGCGAGCATCACGAAGGGCACGCCGATCATCACGGTGAAGCCCAACTCCACCACGCCTGAGGCTGTCGACGGGGCTGCCGCCGAAGAGGCCTTCGAGGCCACGATCAGCGACGCGGCCAAGACCGCGAAGGTCAAGGAGCGCAAGCCACGCGAGGCCACCGGACGACCCGAGCTGACCGAAGCGGCCATCGTCGTCTCGGGTGGCCGCGGCACCGGCGGGAACTTCGAGCCGGTCGAGGAGTTCGCCGACTCCCTCGGCGCAGCCGTCGGCGCTTCCCGCGCTGCCGTCGACTCCGGGTGGTATCCGCACTCCTACCAGGTCGGCCAGACCGGCAAGACCGTGTCACCGCAGTTGTACGTCGCTACCGGCATCTCCGGGGCTATCCAGCACCGAGCGGGCATGCAGACGTCGAAGACCATCGTGGCCATCAACAAGGACAACGAAGCGCCGATCTTCGAACTGGTCGACTTCGGTGTGGTGGGAGACCTTCACGCCGTACTCCCCAAGGCCACCGAGCAGGTCAAGGCTCGCAAGGGCTAATTCCCAGTCGGCCTATCCGTTGGCCGAGTAGGACTTGCCGGGCCAGTAGGCCCACTCTTCGTAGTCCTCGACTCGACCGTCTTCGGCGAAGCGCAGCACCCAGAGGTCGAGGTACTCCTGCGTCACCGGGTCGCCGTACAGAACCTTGACGCGCACCACTGCATCACGGCCCTCGACGGCCACCGGCTCGGCGCTCATCGTGAACACCTTGTCTGCGTCGTCGAGCCAGAACGACTTGATCGCGTCATGCCCGACCAAGGACTCGTCGTACGGCGACGGGCGATAGCGTGCCTCCGGCGTGAACAGTCGCTCCACGCTCGCGAGGTCTTCGTCGTGCCAACCCTGTTCGTAGGCGGCTACCCAGCTCATCACTTCGTCGCGCGTCATGCGGCCAAGTTTGGCACCGGGATCCGTCAGCCGATGCTGACCGCGTCGAGTTGCAGAGTCTGCCCCTCCCATCGCCTACGCAGCCATCGGTCATGGCTCGCCATGACGACGGTGCCGGGCGACCGACCCAGGGCATCCTCGAGCTCACTGGCCAACGTGAGCGAGATGTGGTTCGTCGGCTCGTCGAGCAGGAGCAGGTCCGGGCGCCCAGCGACCAGGATCGCCAGCGCAAGCCGCCGCTGTTGCCCGACGCTCAGGACGCCGACCGGGCGAGCGAGCTCTCGCGGATGCAGCAGCCCCAGGTTGCCCAGGGGCGTGGGTGACCCAGTGCTCGCGTCGTAGACCTGGTGCGGGGTCTGCTCCGGGTGCGCGAAGTGCACGTCTTGCGGAAGCCGACCGATTCGTCTGGCCGTGACATGGACGTGCCCGGCGTCGGGTTCGAGCGTCCCTCCGAGCACCGCGAGGAGGGTGGACTTGCCCGACCCGTTGGCGCCGGTGACGAGCAGATGGTCGCCCATCGTGAGGTCGAGCCTCGCCAGCGTTAGCCGCCCGGTAACCTCAAGGTCGCGGACGGACACCACAGGGCCGCCCGACGAGCCGGCCGCGGTGAGCGCGGAGTCGAAGCTGATCGGCTTCGGGGGCTTGGGGATCCGTTCACGCTCGATCGCCTCGATCCGGTGCTCGACGTTGCGCACGCGACGGCTGACCGTGGCTTGGACGTTCGCTCCTTTGAAGTGGTAGACGAACTTGTCGTTGTCGCGAGCTGGTCGGTTGTGCGCCACGTGGCGGGCACTCGTCTTCGCCGCCAAGCGCAGGCCGTTGAGCTCGTCTTGCTGGTCGAGGAACGCCTGTTCCCACCTCCGCCGGGACGCCTGCTTGTGTTCGAGGTACGACGTAAAGCCGCCCCCGAACCGGTTGCCGCCGTCGCCATCGACACCGAAGTGGCTGTCATCGAGATCGACGATCACGGAGCAGACGCGGTCGAGGAAGACCCGGTCGTGACTGGCCACGATGACCACACCGGGCGCTTCGAGCAAGAAGCTTTCGAGGAACTCGATCGCTGACTCGTCGAGATGGTTGGTCGGCTCGTCGAGGATGACGCAGTCCGGTTGTCGTGCCACCAGCGACGCCAGCGCGAGACGAATGCGTTCACCGCCGGACAGTTCGCGGACAAGCCGATTCGAGCTCACGTCAGCCAGTCCCAACCGCGCCGACGCCACTTGTGCACGGCGATCTGCGTCCCACGCGCCGTGGTGCTGTGCCCATGCCAGCGTCTCGGCGTACTCCTCGGCCGCCCCAGGGTCGTCGAGGCGATGCGCGAGGGCCTCCAGTCGACGTACCGCGTCATTCAGGGGCGCCACTGCCTCTGCCAACACGTCACCCACGCTGACGCCCGGACTGAAGACCGGGGCCTGTGTCAGAAAGCCCAGGTCTTCTGGTCGACTGACACTTCCAGAGTCGCTCGGCTCGTCGCCGGTGAGGAGGCGAAGCAGAGTGGACTTGCCGACACCGTTTTCGCCGACAAGCCCCACAGGTTGGCCAGGAGTGCACACCAGGTCGACGCCGTCGAGCACGACGCGGTCGCCGTACGCCTTCGACAGGTCGTACGCGAGAAGAGATTGCAGGGTAGACATCAGCAGCACCAAGGATCATGGAGGAGCGCTCTCCGGGCGTGGCCGCGGACGAGCGGGAGGCTGATGTCAGTTCTTCATGATGTCGCTAGTGTGCCGAACGTTCTGGGGGAATTCAATCGGATTCACCCGCCGGCGTCTCAGCAGCAGCGAGGGAATCAATGGTCAGCACGTCACCGCTCGTCGTCGTGATGGGCGTTTCAGGCTCGGGCAAGACGACAGTAGGAGAGTGCCTGGCCGCGCGTCTGGACGTGGACTTTGCCGACGGTGACGAGTTCCACGACGCTGCGAACATTGCGAAGATGGCGGCCGGTACGCCGCTCGACGACGGGGACCGCTGGCCTTGGCTCGAAGCCATCGGCCGGTGGCTCGAAGAGCGGAAGGCCACGGGAGCGGTCGCGACCTGCTCCGCGCTGAAGCGCCACTACCGAGATGCGCTACGGCATCACGCGCCAGGCGTTTGCTTCCTCCACCTGGTGGGGAACGTCGATCTGATCGATTCCCGGATCGCCCATCGCGACCACGAGTTTATGCCGAGCACTTTGCTCGACTCGCAGTTCGGGGCGTTGGAGCCTCTCGAAGAGGACGAGTTGGCGATCCACGTGGACATTGCTGCGGCCCCCGACGAGATCGTTGAGACGTTCCTCCGTCAGCTGGCTGACCTCAGTGGCTGACCACCCAGCACGTCGCCCGTCACCTAGCCTGAGCGGGTGAGTGAGTCACCAAGCGCCAATGGGCTCAACGAGTCGCGGGCTTGTTTCGCAGACGACCTCGATCCCGAGGAGCTGGCCTTCCAGGCCCGCTATGGTCCCTGGGCGGCCTACACACCGCCGCAGGCCAAGGACGTCTTCGACGCGACAGGTCTGACGTGGTGGGTGGCCGGAGGCTGGGCCATAGAAGCCTTCACCAGAGTGTCCCGCGACCACGAGGACATCGACGTCTCCATGTGGCGCCGCGACGTACGTGCGTTGGTGGAGGTCTTCCGAAGCAGGTTCCATGTCTGGGCGGCGGCCGAAGGGTCCCTGTGCCCGCTGTACGACGAGCGGCTTGACGTGCCTGAGAACGCCGACCAGGTGTGGATCCGGGAACACGCTCTGTCGCCGTGGCGTGCCGACGTCTTGCTCAACCCCGATCGCGACGGGCGATGGGTGTCACGCCGCGACCGGGAATTCGATGCGCCGCTCGACGAGGTGACCTGGGAACACGAGGGTATTCGCTACCTCAATCCCGAGATCGTGTTGGCGTTCAAGGCGAAGCACAGCCGTCCCAAGGACCAGCGTGACCTCGAGGCAACCCTCCCGCTCCTGGACAGCCGAGCCCGCGCCTGGCTCGCGGACTACCTGGCCCGCAAGGAGCCGGAGCACGCCTGGCGCGAACGGTTCTGAGCGGGCCGTATCCTTGGAGGGCGATGAACCATTCCCCCGCCACTCTTTCGGCCTACCTCGACCATGCGGCCACCACCCCCATCTATCCCGAGGTCGTCGAGGCGATGGCCGAACAGATGGGTCGCCTCGGCAACGCCTCGTCCCTGCACGGTTCGGGTCGAGCAGCGCGCAAGGTCGTCGAGGAGTCGCGCGAGACGATCGCCGCAGCGCTCGGCGCGAGACCCTCTGAGGTGGTGTTCACCTCGGGCGGCACCGAGTCCGACAACCTGGCGATCAAGGGTTTCTTCTGGGCACGTCACCAGGCCGATCCGCGCCGCGTGCGCATCCTCTCGACGTCAATCGAGCACCACGCCGTGCTCGACCCGCTGCACTGGCTGCAGACTGACGAAGACGCAGAGGTGGAGCTGCTACCGGTCGACGATGAGGGCAAGCTCGACATCGCCGCCCTCCGTACGACGATCGAGCGTGACCCCGAGAGCATCGCCCTGATTACCGTGATGTGGGCCAACAACGAAGTGGGGACTCTGCAGCCGATCGACGAGGTCGTCGCGGCGGCTGCTCCGCATGGCATCCCGGTCCACACCGACGCCGTGCAGGCGGTGGGTCAGGTGCCCATCGACTTCGCCGCATCTGGTGTCGACGCGATGACCGTCACGGGTCACAAGGTCGGCGGGCCGTTCGGCGTCGGCGCCCTGCTGCTGCGGCGTGAGGCCGAGCTCGTGAGCTTGCTGCACGGTGGCGGCCAAGAGCGTGACGTGCGGTCCGGCACGATCGACGCCCCGGCCATCGTCGGGTTCGCGCGCGCAACCGAGCTCGCGGTCAAAGGTCAGCCTGAGCGGGCGCCCTTGTTGGCCGACCTCCGGGACGACCTGATCCGGCGGGTGCTCGACGTCGTACCCGATGCGCAGCTCAACGGTGCTCCGGGCGAGGCTCGGTTGCCCGGCAACGCACATTTCTCGTTCCCCGGCTGTGAGGGTGACTCGCTGCTCATGCTGCTCGACGCCCAAGGCATCGAATGCTCGACCGGCTCGGCATGTTCCGCAGGTGTTCCGCAGGCTTCGCACGTCCTGCTCGCGATGGGCCGCGATGAGGCCATCGCACGGGGTTCGTTGAGGTTCTCACTCGGCCACACGTCTACTCCCGCCGATATCGACCTGGTCGTCGACGCGATCGGTCCGGCCGTCGAGCGTGCTCGCGCTGCGGGCGTCTCGGCCGTCCCGGGGGAGCGCCGATGAAGGTGCTGGCCGCCATGTCCGGTGGTGTCGACTCTGCCGTTGCTGCAGCCCGCGCTGCCGAGGCTGGACATGACGTCACGGGCATCCACCTCGCGTTGTCACGTAACCCGAAGTCCTACCGCAGCGGTGCACGTGGCTGCTGCACGATCGAGGACTCGAACGACGCGCGCCGCGCCGCTGACGTGATCGGGATCCCGTTCTACGTCTGGGACTTGAGCGATCGCTTCCACGAGGACGTCGTCGAGGACTTCATGGCGGAGTACGCCGAGGGCCGCACTCCCAACCCGTGCTTGCGGTGCAACGAGAAAATCAAGTTCGCCGCCGTACTCGACCGGGCGATGGCGCTGGGTTTCGACGCCGTGGCCACCGGTCACTACGCGCAGCTCGAGACCGGACCCGACGGTCTGATCGAGATGCACCGCGCCGTCGACCACGGCAAGGACCAGTCCTACGTGCTCGGCGTGCTGACCCAAGAGCAGCTCGCACACTCAATGTTCCCCTTGGGCAACTCGACCAAGGAATCGGTGCGAGCCGAGGCCGACCGGCGCGGGCTGGCCGTCGCCCAGAAGCCCGACAGCCATGACATCTGCTTCATCTCCGACGGGGACACTGCCGGCTGGCTGCGCGACAAGCTCGGCGCATCATCGGGCGAGATCGTCGACACGTCAGGGCATGTGCTCGGCGCGCACGAAGGAACGTTCGGCTTCACGATCGGTCAACGCAAGGGCCTCCGCCTCGGTGTCCCGGCAGCCGACGGCAAGCCGCGCTACGTCCTCGATATCGAGCCAGTCTCGGGGCGGGTCACCGTCGGCGACCGGGCCGAACTGTCGATCGACCACATCATCGGCATCAAGCCCCGCTGGTGCGGAAGCGTGCCGCCCGGCGACCTCGACTGCACGGTGCAGCTGCGAGCGCACGGCGAGGAGTTTGCATCGGTGGCGCGCGTCGTCGAAGCCCCGGCTGACCGCTCCCACACTGTCGAGATCGAGTTGCTCGAGCCAGCGAGCGGAATCGCGCCCGGCCAGGCGGCGGTCATCTACGCCGGCACCCGCGTCGTCGGCAGTGCGACGATCGCCAAGACCGGACGTCGTACCAAGGTCTGAGCCGACAGGTCCGAGTGGGGGAACCGCGATGATGGTCCGCGCGTCACACCGGCATGACTCGACGGGCACGATCACCTCGACGAACCCTGGTGGCGATGGTCACCGGGTGCATGGTCACGTTCGCCATGCTCGGCCTGATGGGCTGTGGCGTTCTCGGCGAGCTGACGAGCGAAGCTGACATCCCACCCGCAGGGGCTGATGACATCGTCTGGCAAGTCCAGTTCGGACTTGGATTCACGGTGATGGAGCACAGTCTCGCGAACCGGCCGTCCCTCACGGTGTACGGCGACGGGCACTACCTCGTCCCAGACCTCGACGAGAACGGTTACCCCGATGGCGAGGTGACGACATTCCGAGGAGGCCAGCTCTCCGACGACGATCTGCAGCGCCTGCGTCGTGAGATTGCCAGCTCGGGCGTCCTCGACGAGCCGGACGTCGACCTGGGAAACCCGCAGGTCGCGGACGCCGGGACGACGACCGCCGGAGGACTGAGCCCAGATGGTGAGCAGGTCACGTTGCACGCGTACGCACTTGGTGACGAGTCCTGGGGTGATGGCCTGACCGACGAACAGCACCAGATCAGGTCACACCTTCGATCACTCGTGGATCTCTCCATGGACTTGGCGCCGCGAGAAGAGGCTGACCAGCCCTTCACGGCCCGCCAGGTCGAGGTGTACGGGCTTCAAACCATCTATAGCGGCGATGCTGACGCACCGCCCGTGGACTGGCCAGGTCCTCCGCATCTCGAGCTTTTCAAGGGAGAGATTGGAGACCTGGCGTGTGCCTGGCTTTCCGGCGATGAGGTATCAGCCGTCCTCTCGGCCGCCCAAGACAACCCCAACCTGACCTGGACCGACGCCGATGGTCAGTTCTTCGCCGTCGTCCGCATCCTGTTGCCCGGCCAGACACCCTGCGTCCGCTGACGTTGGCGCCAACAGGAACGCCTAAGGTCGGGGCGTGACGAATCGCGCCACCGGAGTCGGATCGATGCCCGGCGAGAGCTTCGCCGAGAGCTTGCAGATCGTCCTCGGCGAAGTCGGTGACCTGCCCTACCTCCCCGAGCTTCCAGGCCGGGGAGTCAGCAGCCGCGATGACCGGCCGCACTCTCGCGGTGATCAGCGGACTCGGAGCTGACCTTCAGCCGGCCGGCTGGCGTCTCACGGATGCGCCAGGCATCGACCACCGACGCGCGACCTCGCTGCTCACGCAGGACCTCGACCTCCTCGAGGAGCTCGCGCAGGGGCATACCGGGGCGCTCAAGGTCCAGCTGGCGGGCCCGTGGACGTTGGCTGCCACCGTCGAGCGTCCTCGCGGCGACAAGGTCCTCGGTGACCATGGTGCGCGCCGGGATCTCGCCCAGGCTCTCGCCGAAGGCGCCGCAAGCCACGTCGACGACGTACGCCGTCGGGTCGACCCGAGCCAGCTGATCGTCCAGATCGACGAACCGGCACTCCCTGCCGTGCTGGCGGGCACGATCCCGACCGCGTCAGGGTTCAGCCGCCACCGCTCGGTCACGCCGGCTGATGCGTCCCAGGCGTTGTCCTGGGTGGTCGAGGCGGTCGAAGCCACTGGCGCGACCACCGTGCTGCACTGCTGCGCGCCAGGTATCCCGTGGAGCGTGCTCCGCGAGACGAAGGTGGGCGGGGTTTCTTTTGACCTCGCCCAACTTGCGATCTGGCGACATCGACGAGCTCGCGGCGTGGGTCGACGCGGGACGTGACGTGTGGCCGGGCGTCGTACCTGCGCTCGAACCTGATCGCTGGCCGACCGGCGCTGACCTGACGCACAAGCTGCTCACCTGGTGGTCCAACCTGGGGCACAGCGATGTCGAGGGGTTGCCAGCAGCAACCGTGACACCGTCATGTGGACTCGCCGGAGCCTCACCCCGATGGGCGCGTACGGCGCTCGAGCTCGCAGCCCAGGTGAGCCGAAACCTGTCGGCCGAACAAGGCAAGATAGACCCATGACCGAGGCCCAGACATCCACCGAAACTCCCCAGGTCGAGGCCGCCACGGCTGAAGCGAAAGAACGCCACGCCGAGCTGGCGGAGGTGGTCGAGGGTCATCGGCTGCGCTATCACACGATGGATGCGCCGACGATCAGCGACGGTGAGTACGACGCCCTGATCCGCGAGCTGCAGGAGCTCGAAGAGTCATATCCAGAGCTACGCACGCCCGACTCGCCCACTCAGAAGATCGGCGGCGATGTCTCCACCTTGTTCACGCCGGTCGAGCACGCCGAACGGATGATGAGCCTCGACAACGCGTTCTCGCAAGAGGACCTGGCCGCGTGGGCACACCGTCTCGAGCGCGATGGCGCCACCGGTGCCGAGTTCCTGCTCGAGCTCAAGGTCGACGGCGTGGCGATCAACCTGACCTACGAGAAGGGCCGGCTGGTGCGCGGTGCCACCCGTGGTGACGGCCGCATCGGTGAGGACGTCACGCCCAACGTGCGCACCATTCACGGCATCCCTAGCCGCCTCACGGCCAGCGACGACTACCCGATCCCCGACTTCGTCGAGGTGCGGGGCGAGGTGTTCTTTCCGGTTGAGGCGTTCGAAGGGCTCAATGCCTCACTGGTCGAGGCCGGCAAGCCGCCGTACTCCAACCCGCGCAACTCCGCCGCCGGTTCGCTTCGTCAGAAAGACCCCAAGGCCACCGCTGCACGACCGCTCCGGATGGTCTGTCACGGGTTGGGCAAACGCGACGGCTTCGAGCCGACCCGTCAGTCGGAGTCGTATGCCGCGCTGAAGGCGTGGGGACTACCGACGAGCAAGCAGGCCAAAGTCGTCAAGAAGCTTGCTGGAGTGCAGAAGTTCATCGACTACTACGGCGAGCACCGCCACGACGTCGAGCATGAGATCGATGGCGTCGTGGTCAAGGTCGACCAGGTGTCGCTGCAGCGAAGGCTCGGTTCGACGTCGCGGGCACCACGTTGGGCGATCGCGTTCAAGTACCCGCCCGAAGAAGTCACCACCAAACTGCTCGAGATCAGAGTCAATGTCGGTCGCACCGGCCGGGTGACGCCGTTCGGCCGGATGGAGCCGATCCGTGTCGCGGGCTCGACCGTCGAGTTCGCCACCCTGCACAACGCGTCTGAGATCAAGCGCAAAGGTGTGCTGGTCGGCGACACGGTCGTCCTGCGCAAGGCGGGTGACGTCATCCCCGAGATCGTCGGCCCCGTCGTCGACCTTCGCACGGGTGACGAGACTGAGTTCGAGATGCCGACGGAGTGCCCCGTGTGCGACACCCCGCTTGCTCCGGCCAAGGAGGGCGACGCCGACATCCGCTGTCCCAACACCCGATCCTGCGCGGCTCAACTGCGTGAGCGGGTGTTCCATGTCGCCGGGCGAGGAGCTTTTGACATCGAGGTGCTCGGTTACGAGGCCGCTGTCGCGCTGCTCGACGCGGACGCGATCCATGACGAAGGTGACCTGTTCTCCATCGACCAAGCCAAGCTGTTGACCGCGCCGTTGTTCACGCGTGCGCCCAAGAAGGGCGAAGGCGATGCGCCGGTGCTCTCTGCCAACGGCCAGCGGCTGCTCGACAATCTCGGCAAGGCCAAGGAGCAGCCGATGTGGCGCGTCCTCGTCGGGCTGTCGATCCGGCACGTGGGTCCGACTGCTGCCCGGGCGCTGGCCGATTCGTTCGGCTCGATGGCGAAGATCAGGGAGCTGGCGGAGGACGGCCAGGCTGACCAGTTGGCCGCCGTCGACGGCGTCGGGCCGACGATTGCGGAGTCGATCGTGGAGTGGTTCGGGGTCGACTGGCACCGCGAAATCGTCGACAAGTGGCGCGATGCCGGAGTCCGGATGGTCGACGAACGTGACGAGTCGGTTCCCCGCACGCTCGAGGGTCTGTCGATTGTCGTCACCGGGTCGCTCGACGGCTGGTCGCGTGACCAGGCCAAGGAAGACATCGTGGCGCGCGGGGGCAAGGCCAGCTCGTCGGTGTCGAAGAACACCGCGTTCGTCGTTGTCGGTGAAGCGCCCGGCTCCAAACACGACAAGGCCATCTCGCTCAAGGTGCCGGTGCTCGACGAGGACGGCTTCGCCGTACTGCTGGGTGATGGACCTGACGCCGCCCGTGACGTCGCGCAAGTGGGGGAGGCGTGAGCCACCTCGACCGACCAGACGAGTCGTCGGCCAGCGACGACCTCCCGGACGGAGTCGACCCGCTCGGCGTACTTCGCCAGCGGAGCGGACACAACGCCTTCGTCCTCACGGGTGCCGCTGTAGTGGCGCTGCTCGCGCTGATCTTCACGTTGTCGTGGATCGTCTACCACCAGTTGGCCGAGGAGTCCGACGAACGGGGTCCGTCTCGCGGCGGGCAGACCGTGGAGACGTCATCAACACCGCCTGAGCTCACCTGACCGCCCCGGAAGCGACCGTCCGCGCCACCTTTAGGATTGCGGTCATGCCCGACTCTTCCCCCGCAGAACCCACGATCAGTCGTGACGAGGTCGCTCGCCTTGCACACCTGGCACGCATTGATCTGTCCGACGCCGAGCTCGATCACCTGGCGCCTCAATTGGCCGTGATCTTGGAGTCCGTCGCGGTCGTCAGCGCGGTCACAGCCGATGACATCCCGCCCTCGTCGCACGCACTTCCGCTGCAGAACGTGTTCCGTGCCGATGAGAACCGGCCGAGCCTTTCTCCGGAGGATGCACTCGCTGGTGCTCCCGCGGTTGAGCAACAGCGATTCAGCGTCCCGCGCATCTTGGGGGAGGAGGCGTGAGCGACCTGACGCGGCTCAACGCCGCCGACATCGCGGAGGTCCTCCGGTCCGGTGAGACCACGTCCGTTGAGGTGACGCGTGCCCACCTCGAGCGGATCCACACCGTCGACTCAGCGGTCCACGCCTTCCTGCACATCGATGATGAGGGCGCCCTCTCGCAGGCCGCTGCCGCTGACGAGCGACGTGCTGCCGGCGGTGACGTCCCTGACTTGTTGGGCGTCCCGATCGCCGTGAAGGACATCGCCACGACGAGAGGCCTTCCGACCACGGCCGGGTCGAAGATCCTCGAGGGTTGGGTACCGCCGTACGACGCGACGGTGGTGGCCCGGGTGCGGGCTGCCGGGCTGCCGATCCTCGGCAAGACCAACATGGACGAGTTCGCCATGGGCAGCTCGACCGAACACTCGGCCTATGGCACCAGCCACAACCCGTGGGACCTCGACCGCATCCCGGGTGGGTCGGGCGGTGGCTCGTCGGCCGCCGTCACCGCATTCGAGGCGCCACTCGCGATCGGGACCGACACCGGTGGCTCGATTCGCCAGCCGGGAGCGGTCACGGGCACGGTCGGCGTCAAACCGACGTACGGCGGAGTCTCCCGCTACGGACTCATCGCGCTGGCGAGCAGCCTTGACCAGGCTGGCCCGGTGACGCGCACGGTTCTCGATGCCGGGCTGCTCCATGACGTCATCGGTGGTCATGACCCGATGGACTCCACCAGCATCGACACGGACTGGCCATCGATGGCCGAAGCCGCACGGCACGGAGACGTCAAGGGCCTGCGCATCGGCGTCGTCAAGGAGCTCGGTGGCGAGGGCTACCAGGCTGGGGTGCGGACGCGGTTCGAGGAGGGTGTCGAACTGCTGACCCAGGCCGGCGCCGAAGTCGTCGAGGTGTCCTGCCCGCACTTCGAGTACGCGTTAGCCACCTACTACCTGATCCTTCCAGCCGAGGCGAGCAGCAACCTCGCGAAGTTCGACGCCATGCGCTACGGCCTGCGGGTCGCTCCCGACGGGGTGCCGGCGCCCAGTGCCGAGCAGGTCATGGAGGCTACCCGGGAGGCGGGGTTCGGTGACGAGGTCAAGCGACGCATCATTCTCGGCACCTACGCGTTGTCGAGTGGCTACTACGAGGCCTACTACGGACAGGCACAGAAGGTCCGCACCTTGATCGCCCGCGACTTCCACGCGGCGTTCGAGCAGGCCGACGTCCTGGTCTCGCCGACCGCTCCGACCACGGCGTTCAAGATCGGCGAGAAGCTCGATGACCCGTTGGCCATGTATCTCAACGACATTGCGACGATCCCTGCCAACCTCTCGGGTGTGCCGGGCATGTCGGTGCCGAGCGGCCTCGCCGAAGAGGACGGGCTTCCGACGGGCTTCCAGATCCTCGCTCCGGCGCTCGAGGACGCCCGGCTCTACCGGGTCGGAGCGGTGCTCGAGTCGTTGCTGCACGAGAAGTGGGGTGGGCCGTTGCTCGACCGGGCCCCTGAGCTGGAGGTGTCAGCATGACCGTGTCAACGCAGAGCACGAGCCCAGCCCTGATGCCGTACGACGAGGCGATGTCCCGCTTCGACCCGGTGATGGGTCTGGAGGTGCATGTCGAGCTCAACACGCTCTCGAAGATGTTCTGTGGTTGTGCCACCGTGTTTGGCGCCGAGCCCAATACCCAGACCTGTCCGGTCTGCCTCGGGCTGCCGGGCGCACTGCCGGTGGTCAACGAGAAGGCCGTCGAGTCGGCGATGCGGATCGGCCTCGCGCTCAACTGCGAGATCGCCGATTGGTGCCGTTTCGCGCGCAAGAACTACTTCTACCCCGACATGCCGAAGAACTTCCAGACGTCGCAGTACGACGAGCCGATCGCGTTCGACGGCTACACCGACGTAGACGTTGACGGCGAACCGTTCCGGGTCGAGATCGAGCGAGCACACATGGAGGAGGACACCGGGAAGTCCTTGCACGTCGGTGGCGCGACCGGTCGTATTCATGGCGCCGATCATTCGCTCGTCGACTACAACCGGGCGGGTATCCCGCTGATCGAGATCGTCACGAGGCCGATCGAAGGCGCTGGTGCGAACGCACCCGTCGTCGCGAAGGCCTACGTCGCTCACCTTCGTGAACTGGTGCGAGGGTTGGGCGTCTCCGACGTACGCATGGACCAAGGCTCACTGCGCTGCGACGTCAACCTTTCGCTACGGTCTGATCCCTCGGCACCGTTGGGAACCCGCAGCGAGACCAAGAATGTGAACTCGCTGCGCTCGGTGGAGCGTGCAGTGCGATACGAGATCTCACGTCAGGCAGCCCGGCTGTCTGAAGGGAAGCGGGTCGTCCAGGAGACCCGGCATTGGCACGAAGACACTGGCGTGACGACATCGGGACGCAGCAAGGAGGAGGCAGAGGACTACCGCTACTTCCCCGAGCCTGACCTCGTGCCCATCGCGCCATCCCGTGACTGGGTGGAGGACCTGAAAGCGACCTTGCCCGAGCCACCCGCAGTACGACGGGCGCGGCTGCAGGCCGACTGGGCCTTCTCCGAGCTCGAGATGCGCGACGTGGTTGGCGCGGGTGCGGTAGGGCTCATCGAGCAAACGATCGAGGCGGGTGCGAGTCCTGCTGCGGCGAAGAAGTGGTGGCTGTCAGAGCTGGCCCGCCGCGCCAACGACTCCGGTATCAGCCTCGAAGAGCTGGACATCACTCCAACCCAGGTGGCAGAGGTACAGGCGCTGGTCGACGCCGGTCGCGTCAACGACAAGCTGGCCCGTCAGGTGCTCGACGGCGTGATCGCTGGAGAAGGAACGCCGGACGAGGTCGTCACTGCTCGCGGTCTCGAGGTTGTCTCCGACGAAGGTGCACTCTCCGCGGCAGTTGACCGTGCCATCGAGGCGAACCCCGACGTCGCCGCGAAGATCCGTGACGGGAAGGCCGCGGCCGCTGGCGCGCTGATCGGTGCCGTGATGAAGGAGATGAGTGGTCAGGCCGATGCCGGCCGCGTTCGTGAGCTGATCATCGCCAAGCTCAGTTAACGACGCCTCCGGCGGTCAGCGGTCTCCCCGGCGGTCAGCGGTCTCCCCGGCGGTCGAGCTTGTCGAGACCCGGTGATCTCGACAAGCTCGATCAGCGGGTCGCGCCGTTCAGCGGGTCTCGCCAAGCTCAGTTGATCGCGACGCGGAAGATGCGGTCATCGTTGGCGGCTGGGTCTCCGCGCCCGTCCTGGTTGCTCGTGCACAGCCACAAAGACCCGTCCGGCGCCGGGACGACGGTGCGCAGTCGCCCGTAGTCGCCGACGAAATGCGGCACGGGAGCCCCAAGAGTGCCGCCCTGCTGCACCGGGATCTCCCAGAGACGTGTGCCGCGCAAGCTCGCGACCCAGAGCGCCCCGTCTGCGAAGGTGAGGGCCGAGGGGGAAGCGTCCTCGGGGTGCCACTGCACGAGTGGGTCGGTCATGCCTTCGAGGTTCGCGTCTCCCTCCGCGGCCGGCCAACCGTAGTTGTTGCCTGGCTCGATGAGGTTGACCTCGTCCCAGACCTCGGAGCCGAACTCCGACGCCCAGAGCCTGTCGTCGTCATCCCACGCAAGCCCCTGCACGTTGCGATGTCCGAGGGTCCAGACCGGTGAGGAGCGATCGGGGTTGCCGGGAGCGGGATCGCCTTCGGCGGTGATCCGGAGGATCTTCCCCCCGAGCGAGTCTGGGTCGGCCGCCAGGTCACCAACGCCTGTCTCACCCGTCGACACGTAGAGGTATCCATCCGGTCCGAAGCCGAGCCGGCCGCCGTTGTGGATCTCTGCGAACGGGATGCCCGTGAGAATGGATGTGACGTCACTGATCTCGTTTCCGTCGTACGTCATCGAGAGCACCTGGTTGTCCTCGCTGGTGGTGACGTAGGCGAAGATTTTCTGGTCCGAGGCGAAGTCTGGAGAGACCGCGAGGCCCAGTAGTCCGCCCTCGGAGGTGGGCGCTGTCTGCGGGATCTGCCCGACCTCGGTGACGTTGCCGTTGTCGATGCGCGAGATCGTCCCCTTGTTGCGTTGGCTGACGAGGGCGGAGCCGTCGGGGAGGAACGCCAACCCCCAGGGCACCTCGAGGTCTTGCGCGATCGTGTCGGTGACGCGGACCTTGCCCTCTTTCGTCGGGCTGAGGCTGGCCGTCGTCGCGGTGATCGTGCCCTTGTCGTCTGGCCGCTCGGAATCTTGTTGCGTCGGGGGATCGTCGTCCTCCGTGCAGGCCACCAGCAGTGCCGTCGTCGCTGTCAGGGCAAGGGCGGTGGCGAGGCGGGAGGACTTCATGAGCATCATCGTGACAGAGCCCACACGCTGAGGTGTACGCCCGCAAGAACTACCCGCGTGGAACCACGAACTGGAAGAGCGCGTCGAAGTGAGCGTCCAGGAGATCCAACGACTCAGTCGGATACGGCGGTTCCTCTCGCCCCAGCTGGCCGAGCTGGTGGTGGACTCCGGCGACGAGTCATTCCTCGAGAGCCATCGCCGCGAGATCGTGGTGGTCTTCTGCGACCTGCGCGCGTTCACGCCGTTTGCGGAGACCAGCGAGCCGGAGGAAGTCATGAACGTCCTTGGCCAGTATCACGCGGCGCTGGGCCGCTTGATCTTTGAGTTCGAGGGAACCCTGGAACGCTTCACCGGCGATGGGCTGATGGTCTTCTTCAACGATCCCATCCCGTGCACTGACGGTCCCGAGAGAGCGCTTCGGATGGCGGTGGCCATGAGAGAGCGGGTGCACGAGCTCACGACACTTGGACGCGACTCGGCTATGAGCTCGGGTTCGGCGTGGGAATCGCGCAGGGCTACGCAACGATGGGACGAATCGGCTTCGATGGCCGATTCGACTATGCGGCCATCGGAAGCGTGACGAATCTTTCGGCCCGGCTGTGCGCCGAAGCCGACTCCGGGCAGATCCTGGCCACGGAGCGAGTGCTTGCCTCAGCGGGTGATCTCGTCGACACCGCGCCGATGGGCGAGGTTCAGCTGCGCGGGTTCAGCCGGGCGGTGCGCATCCATGACGTGCTTGCGTTGCGACCGACCTCGTCACCGACGACGGCTCACACGCCCCAGCAAGTGCAATAACTCGCTGTGTACGAGGTCGGGGTGCTCCATCTGAACGAAGTGTGAGCCAGAGATCTCGGAGTACGTCGCGCCGTCGATCCGCTGGGCGGCGGTGGCGATGTCCCTGGCCGATGCCAATACGTCGTACCGACCGGCGACGAAGGCCGTCGGGATGTCGATGCTCGACAGCGATACGCGGGCGTGCTTCGACGAGGCCACGGCGAGGTGCATGTACCAGTCGACGTCCGTGGTCATGAATTCGCCGAATGCCTGGCGCACCACGCCATTGTCGGCATGCCGGGTCATGAAACCGCTGTGGCGAAGCAGGCGCGCCGCGGTGTTGCCTACGGGAAGGCGAGTCGACACCGGCGAGACCGCCTTGCCGACCGTGCGAAGACTGTGGGCGATGCTCAAGGTGACCGGTCGACGGGCAAAGCGGGGCAGCATCAACGGCGCCAGCATCGACGCAAACGTCCCGCCCGGAACGCCCGCGACGGCGAACAGCCCGCTCACGCGTTCAGGGAAGAGTGTTGCCAGCTCGAACTGGGTGTTGACGCCGATGGACCAGCCGGCGACCGGGCAACGTTCAACTCCTGCGTCGTCGAGGACGGCGAGTGCGTCTTCGACGAACGTGTCGATTCCGACCCGCATCTTGTCTGCGGGCCGGGCAGAGCCGCCGACCCCGCGGTGGTTCCACGAAATGACCCGCACACCGCAGTCTTCGGCAAGGAAGCCCGGCCAAGCGTAGGCGTTCGTTCCGAGGCCGTTGCAGAGCAATACCGTCGGGCCTTCGGCGTCGTTGGTCCACGCGTTCAGACGCGTGCCATCGCCGCTGGTCACGGGGTAGAACCTCAAGGTCACGCTGAGGATTGTGCCGGGTTGGAGAACAGCGCATGCCCCCAACCCGGCAGCGGGCCTCAATCGTGCACGTTCGGATGACGACCATCGTCGTACGAACGTTGTGTTGCTCGCGATGCGGTGGTCGCGGTGCGCGTGGTGAGTGCAGCGCGATCGGAGCTGCTCAGGCGCTCAGCGGCTGCTTGGGATTTCTGTGCTGGGTGGCGAGAAAGGCTTCGATCTCTTCACGCTCAAGCCGTCGCTGCGCGAGGACGGCAGTTGCGTGTCGTGCGTTGCGGAGGGCGACTGCTTGACTCGTCAGCCGCCACGACCAAGGCTTCCACATGGGTTCCTCCTCCCCTTTGTGCTGCGTCGAATCCATCCCGCTGATCCACCGGGTACGACGCTAGGTTCCGCATGCTTCCCCGGCATTTCCGCCAAGTGAACTTCCTGTGACACCGTCACTTGATCCACAAATTCTACTAACTCACTCGACTTTGCACAACCCCAAGCCCGGGTTTGCCTTGTTTTCAAGCCAAAGAGCTTGTGAACAAGGCAAACCTGCCTTGCAGACTGTGGGTTTGCCTCCGCGATCCGGCGTCGGTCCAAATGGTGGGCGCCGGGACGTTGGTACGACCTGCCGAGCCACGACGCGTCGATAGGGTCGAGACGTGAAGGTCCTCGTCCCGTTTCCCGCTGACCGCCTCACGCTCGAGCCGGACGTGTCAGCGCGGTTCGACATCGAGTACGCCGATGCCACCGAGCATTGGACCGAGGCGGCCCAGGAGTGCCAGTTCTACGTGCCGTCGTACCGCTTTGCGCGCCGCGTGGTGTCTGTCATCCCGGAGATGCCGAAGCTGCAAGTCGTCCAGACGTTGACGGCCGGCGTCGATCACGTCATGCCCTACCTCCCCGACGGAGTGACGCTGTGCAACGCCGCCGGAGTCCACGACGCAGCGACCTCTGAGCTCGCCGTCGGGCTGATGATCGGAGCCCAGCGCCGCCTCGCCGATCTCATCCGCGCCCAGGACCGCCAGATCTGGGACCAGCAGATGGCGTCCTCCCTGGCCGACCAGCGGGTCCTCATCGTCGGAGCCGGAAACATCGGCCGGGCGATCGAGAGACGGCTGCAAGGTTTCGAGTGCGCTGTCACTCTCGTGGGTCGCACCGCACGCGAGGATGTCCGGGCGATGAGCGAGCTCCCGACACTGCTGCCCGACTCCGACATCGTGGTGCTGATCGTGCCGATTACTGATGAGACGCATGGCCTGGTCGACAAAGAGTTCCTGGCGCGGATGCCAGACGAGGCACTGCTCGTCAACGTGGCGCGCGGTCCTGTGGTCGTCACCGACGACTTGGTGGCGGAGCTACAGACCGGCCGGCTGCGAGCGGCGCTCGACGTCACCGATCCGGAGCCGTTGCCGCCGGGGCATCCGCTCTGGACAGCCCCAGGGGCCGTGATCACTCCTCACGTGGGTGGAGCGTCCGGCGCGATGTGGCCCCGGTCGTATCGACTCGTCAGCGAGCAGTTACGACGAATCGCCGCCGACGAGCCGCTCCTCAACCAGGTGACACCCGTAGACCCAGCGCGCTGACCCATCGCCGCGCCCGGTGGCATCGCGGCTCACCAACTACGCCTGGTCGTCGAGACGCGCGCGGAGGTCTGACACCATCGCGCGCTCGAAGGCGTAGTAGTCCAGTCCCCAGTCGGCGACCATCCGCGGGAATCGGTAGGTGTCGTCGGGCTTGCCCGTTCCGTTGCCTAGCGAGTCACGCACCACCTGTAGTTCGGCTCGGCGGTCTGCCAGCGCCGTCACGTAGCTGTCGAGCATGGCGCGCGTCTGCTCGGGTTCGACGAGGTGCCCGAGCAGCAGCCGCAGTGCCACCGGGTGCTTCAGGGTGGGGAAGTCCGGGTTCGCGCGACGCAGCCACCGCTGGAGGTCTCGCCGACCTTTGGGGGTGATCTGGTAGCGCTGCGTACGACGTACGGGTGCTGTCTCATCGCCGCGGGCCTTGACCAACCCAAGCTCGGTCAGCCGAGTCAGCTCGTTGTAGACCTGGCTCATCGCCGGCGCCACCCAATAGAAGCGCAGCGTGTTGTCGGCCCGCTGCTTGAGCTCGTATCCGGTGAGGTCGTCGCCGAGCGTCAACAGGCCGAGCAGCGCATAGGACGTGGTCGGCAGATCTTGACTCATGGTCCTGAAAGTGTACTGTTCCTGACAGGAATAGTTCACTGAAAACGTGGCGTGAGCCGAGACAGTCCGGACGTCGTCCGCGACAGGGAGGTTGCCCCGATGACGAGCCAAGCCGTGATGATGATCGGTACGCGCAAAGGGCTGTGGATCGGCAAGAGTGACGGAAACCGGGAGACCTGGAGCCTTCAGGGTCCCGACGAACTGCGCAGCGAGGTCCACGCTGTCGCCGTCGACACCCGCGGCGACCGGCCACGGCTGTTCATGGCCAGCAAGCACTGGCACTGGGGACCACAGATCCTGCACTCCGACGATCTGGGTGAGACCTGGGAACGAGGTCCCGAAGGTGCGATCCGCTTCCCCGAGGACACTGGGCGAACGCTCGAGGCGGTCTGGGCCATCGCGCCGTCACCGACCGAGAAAGATGTCGTCTGGGCGGGGACCGAGCCGTCGGCACTGTTCAAGTCCACCGACAACGGTTCGTCGTTCTCGATGGTGCGACCGCTCTGGGACCACCCGCACCGCGAGGAGTGGGGTGCCGGCTTTGGCGGTCAGGCCATCCACACGCTGCTACCGCACCCAGACGACGCGCAGCGAGTGACGGTGGCGATGTCGACGGGCGGCGTCTATCGCACTGCCGACGGCGGTGAGTCGTGGGAGCCGGCCAACCAGGGGATCTCGGCAGGATTCATGCCCGAAGACGCGCAGTACCCGGAGTTCGGACAGTGCGTGCACAAGGTGACGCGAGACGCGGCGCAGCCCGAACGACTGTTCGCCCAGAACCACGGCGGTGTCTACCGCAGCGATGACGGCGCCGACTCCTGGACCTCGATCGCCGATGGCCTTCCGAGCGACTTCGGTTTCCCCGTTGTCGCACACCCACGCAACCCAGGCACCCTCTACCTCTTCCCGCTCGAGGGTGCCGACGGGCGTTTCCCACCCGACGGCACCTGTCGGGTATGGCGCTCGCGCGACTCCGGGGAGACGTGGGAAGAGCTCGGCAAGGGCCTTCCCGACAGTGGCTACTACACCGGCGTGATGCGCGACGCGATGTGTGCCGACAACGGCGACCCGGCCGGTGTCTACTTCGGAAGCCGCGACGGCACGGTGTTTGCGAGCAGCGACGAGGGCGACTCGTGGCAGGCCGTGGCAGAACATCTGCCCGACGTGCTCTGTGTCCGTGCCGCCGTTCTGAGCTGATCCTCGCTAGAAGGTTGAGTTCGCTAGATCAGTTCTGAGAGACTGATTGAGAGAAATCAGTCCTAGAGGTTTGATCGAGGGAGCACTCGAGTGTTCGCCATGACGCTGGACCAGCGCCGTAGCCGCCAGCATCCCGATGCCGTGGAGCCGCTGCTCGACGCGTTCAATGCCGCTAGCCCCGGTCTGGTGCGCACGTTCGAACGGACGATCGGCGACGAGATCCAAGGCCTGGTCGATGACTCGCAACTGGTGGTCACGCTTGTCACGGACGCTGCCCGTCGACGGAACTGGTGGATCGGAATCGGGGTCGGCACGGTGGACGAACCAACCCCCGACACCGTGCGGGCGGCTCGCGGTCCCGTCTTGGTCGCGGCCCGCGACGCGGTCGAGAAGGCGAAGTCCACCCCGACCCGGATCGCCGTCCGTTGCGGCAGTCCCGACGATGCCTCTTCGGCTGCCCGTGCCGAGGCGGCGCTGCGTGCGTGGGTCACGGTGCTCGACCGTCGTACGCCGCAGGGCTGGGAGGCGGTCGACGCGATGGCGAAAGCCACCACCCAGAAAGTGGCAGCGGCCGCCTTGGGTATCTCCGCTCAGTCGTTGAACACCCGGTTGCGCCGCGCCGGATGGCACGACCAGCAAGCCATTCAGGAGCTGTGCGCGTGGCTGCTCGACCGCTGCGAGGCCGACCGGTGACCGCGTTCGTGCTGGTCATCCTCGCGGCCGTGGTCGCCCTCCCCGTGTGGGCCTTGGTGGAGCACCAGCAGACACGAACCCTGACGACGTTCGTGGTCACCGCAGCAACGGGCTGCGCAGTGATCGCCACCTTGTTCGGCGAGGACGTCCCGGCCGACCAAGCTGAGACGGCGGTTCTGTTCGCCGCCATGCTCTGCGTTGCAGGCGGCGGTCTTGCTGTGGTCACCGTCTTCGACCACATCGATGCGGCGCTTCGAGACGACCAGAGTGCGACCGCCGAAGAACGAGTCGGCGATGCACCAGCTGAAAGCCAGGGTTCGTTGCTCATGTCGAGCGCAGGTCAGGTGTTGAGGGGTGGAGCCTGGATCGGCGCTCTCGAACGTTTTGCCGTCTTCGTCTGCCTGCTCAGTGGGGCACCTGAGGGCCTTGTCGTCGTCCTCGCCATCAAGGGACTCGGCCGCTATCCCGAGCTGCGCGCAGCCGCGACTGCGGCCGCGAGCGGGGCAGCCCGAACGGCCAGCCTGTCCGCTGTCGCCGAGCGTTTCATCATCGGTACGTTGGTGAGCTTCCTGTGGGCTGCGGCGTGCGTGTACGTCGTCGGGCCATCGCTCTGACCGCCCACGTGGTGCAGCGCCCCGTCGTCTCGCGACCAGGCGGCTGCCGCATCACCTGCCAGCGCCGGTCGTAGGCTTCGGGACATGGTCGACATCAAGCCGCGCAGCCGTGCCGTCACAGATGGACTCGAAGCCACCGCGTCGCGAGGCATGCTGCGCGCTGTGGGCATGGGCGATGACGACTTCGCCAAACCGCAGATCGGCGTCGCCTCGTCGTGGAACGAGATCACGCCGTGCAACCTCTCACTCGACCGGCTCGCCCAGGCGGTCAAGTCGGGCGTGCACGCGGCCGGCGGCTACCCCCTCGAGTTCGGGACCATCTCCGTCTCCGACGGCATCTCGATGGGCCACGAAGGCATGCACTTCTCCCTCGTTTCCCGCGAGGTGATCGCCGACTCCGTCGAGACGGTGATGATGGCCGAACGGCTCGACGGATCCGTCCTCCTGGCGGGATGCGACAAGAGCCTGCCCGGCATGCTGATGGCCGCAGCGCGCCTCGACCTGGCCTCGGTCTTTCTGTACGCGGGCTCGATCATGCCGGGTCGTGTGGGCGACAAGGACGTGACGATCATCGATGCGTTCGAGGCGATCGGGGCCTGCAGGGCCGGCCTGATGGGCCTCGACGAGGTCGACGCCATCGAACGCGCGATCTGCCCGGGTGAGGGAGCGTGCGGCGGCATGTACACCGCCAACACGATGGCCTCGGTGGCGGAGGCGCTGGGCATGTCACTGCCGGGCTCTGCGGCGCCACCCGCTGTCGACCGGCGACGTGACGGTTACGCGCACCGCTCCGGTGAGGCAGTCGTCGGGATGCTCAAGCACGGCATCACCGCTCGCCAGGTCATGACGCGCGAGGCGTTCGAGAACGCGATCGCTGTGGTGATGGCCCTCGGCGGCTCGACGAACGCGGTGCTCCACCTGCTCGCGATCGCGCGGGAGGCCGAGGTCGACCTCACGCTCGACGACTTCAACCGGATCGGCGATCGGGTGCCACACATCGGCAACCTCAAACCGTTCGGCCGCTATGTGATGAACGATGTCGACAGGGTCGGTGGGATACCGGTCGTGATGAATGCCTTGCTGGCCGCCGACCTTCTGCACGGCGACTGCCTGACGGTCACCGGCAAGACGTTGGCGGAGAACCTCAAGGCTCTCGCGCCGCGCGAAATCGACGGCACGATCATCAGGGCTCTCGACAAGCCGATCCACGCCACGGGCGGACTGACCATCCTGCGCGGGTCGCTGGCTCCGGAGGGTGCGGTCGTCAAGTCCGCAGGTTTCGACGATGACGTGTTCGAAGGGACTGCTCGTGTCTTCGACGGTGAGCGTGCGGCCCTCGACGCCCTCGCCGAAGGCAAGATCACGCCGGGGGACGCCGTCGTCATCCGCAACGAAGGTCCCAAGGGTGGCCCGGGTATGCGCGAGATGCTGGCGATCACAGGCGCGATCAAGGGTGCCGGCCTGGGTAAGGAGGTGCTGCTGCTCACCGACGGACGGTTCTCGGGTGGAACGACGGGGTTGTGCGTCGGACACGTCGCACCGGAGGCCGTGGACGCCGGACCGATCGCCTTCGTGAAGGACGGCGACACCATCAGGCTCGACATGGCCGACCGCGTGCTCGACCTGCTGGTCGACGAGTCAGAGCTAGAGAGCCGCCAAGGCGGCTGGGAGCCATTGCCGCCGAAGTACACCCGCGGCGTGCTCGCGAAGTACCGCAAGCTCGTCCAGTCCGCCGCCGTCGGCGCGATCTGCGGCTGACATGGGCAAAGTCCACGAACGGATCGACGACCGACTGCGCGCGTTCATCGAGCGTCAGCACGTCTTCTTCGTCGCGACCGCGCCGAGCGGCGGCGAGGGCCACGTGAACGTCTCCCCGAAGGGGATCGGCGGCACGTTCACGGTGGTCGATGACCACACCGTCGCGTACCTCGACATCACGGCTAGTGGTGCAGAGACGATCGCGCATCTTCGCGACAACGGCCGGATCACCGTGATGTTCTGCTCGTTCGACGGACCACCCAACGTCGTACGTCTGCACGGACGCGGTCGTGTCATCACGGTGTACGACGCTGAGTTCGCCGACCTGCTGCCGCGTTTCACCGAGACCCGCGGGGCGCGGGCGATCGTTGTCGTCGACGTGCAGCGGGTGGCGGACTCATGCGGCTACGGCGTGCCGCTGCTCGAGTACGTCGGCGAGCGGGACCTGCTTCCCGCGCACATGGAGCGCAAGGGGACAGCGGGGCAAGCGGCGTACCGGCAGCAAAAGAACCTCACCAGCATCGACGGGTTACCGGCTTTCGACTTCGACCCGCCCGCGAGTTGATCGCCTGTTTGGCGGTGCGGCCTGGCCTACAGTCGTGCCATGACGTCGTGGGCGGGACTACGAGCCGTTGCTCTGGTGGCCAGTTTCGCGCTGCCAACGGCAATACTCGAGGCCTCCCCGCCGGCCACCGGAGTCGATAGCCGGTCCTTGCGGAGTGCGTCGTCCACGGCCGTCTCATCGGGTCGGCCGGAGCTTCCCCGCGGCGGCTTCCGGATCTTCCCCCGCCACATCCTCGTCGCCTACTACGGCACGGCACAGACCCCATCGATGGGCGTGTTGGGGGAGGGCACCCGTGCTCGGATGACCCATCGGTTGCGCCATGCTGCACGGCCTTATCGCGCCAGCGACAAGAAGGTGCAGATCGTCTACGAGCTGATCGTGTCGATCGCGGATGCCCATCGTGGCCCCGACGGAAACTACAGCCACTTCATCCCGCGCGAGTACGTTGAACAGTTCGTCAACTTGGCCCGTCGCAACAAAGCACTCCTCGTCCTCGACCTGCAGCCCGGCCGACAGAACTTCGTGCCGCAGGCCAAACACTTTCGCTGGGCCCTCCGCGAGCCCTTCGTAGGTCTGGCGCTCGATCCGGAGTGGCGGATGAGACGCCACCAGGTGCCGGCTCAGAGCATCGGTTCGGTGCGGGCGAGCGAGATCAACCGGGTGTCGAAGTTCGTCGCGTCCGTGACGCGAGCGAACCACCTCCCGCAGAAGGTGTTCATCGTGCACCAGTTCCGCCGCGAGATGGTGCGCAACATCGAGGACGTCCGGCGCCGCGACGGTCTCGCGATGATCCAGCACATCGATGGCTTCGGCACTCGCCGCGCCAAACTTGCCACCTTCCACCACGTCGCCGAGCCGTCGCAGTTCAACATGGGCTTCAAGCTGTTCTACGACGAGGACACCGACATGTTCCGTCCACGCGACGTGCTCAAGATCCGGCCGAGGATCAAGTACGTCAGCTACCAGTGACGGCCTGGCCTCCCCTCGACCAAAGAGCGGATGGCTTGTCCGCATGTCGAGACACCTGGGAGAGCCGCTTGACCCGCCTGACGATGTCGGGGACCGTTGACGCATGCAGCTGATTCTCGTCGTACTCCATGACGCGCGTGCCGAGGTTTCTTGACCTCGACAGTCACGAGCGCGTCCCCCTCGAAAGCCCTCTGGGCCGAGGGGTTTTTTTATGGCTGGACGACGAACCACTCACCGCTGCAACGAGAGAAGGGCCGGAGATGGCAGAGAAGGTGACGGGCGCGCAGAGCCTCATCCGAGCGCTCGAGTGTGCAGGTGTCGACACGGTGTTCGGCATACCCGGCGGCGCGATCCTGCCGGCGTACGACCCGTTGATGGACTCCACGAAGATCCGCCACATCCTGGTGCGCCATGAGCAAGGTGCCGGGCACGCTGCCCAGGGCTACGCCGCCGCGACCGGCAGGGTGGGAGTCTGCATCGCGACCAGCGGACCGGGCGCCACCAACCTTGTCACGCCACTCGCGGACGCGATGATGGACTCGGTCCCCATCGTCGCCATCACCGGTCAGGTCGCCAGCGGGGCAATCGGCTCCGATGCGTTCCAAGAGGCTGACATCCGCGGCATCACCATGCCCATCACCAAGCACAGCTACCTGATCACCAACCCCGATGACATCCCGCGAGCCATCGCGGAGGCGTTCTACATCGCGTCCACGGGTCGACCTGGACCCGTCCTCGTCGACATCGCGAAGGATGCGCTCCAGGCGGCTACGACGTTCACCTATCCCGACTCGGTGAGGCTCCCCGGGTACCGCCCGGTGACCAAGCCCCACGGGAAGCAGGTGCGCGAGGCCGCCCGACTGATCGCGGCGTCCGAACGACCCGTGCTGTACGTCGGCGGTGGCGTGATCCGGGCAGGTGCGAACGAGGAGCTGCGGATCCTCGCCGAACTCACCAACATCCCCGTGGTGACCACCTTGATGGCCCGCGGGGCATTCCCTGATAGCCACCACCTGCACCTCGGGATGCCCGGAATGCATGGAACCGTGTCGGCCGTGGGTGCGCTTCAGCGAAGCGACCTCCTTATCTCCCTCGGCGCGCGGTTCGACGACCGTGTCACCGGGAAGCTCGACACGTTCGCGCCCGACGCCAAGGTCATCCACGCCGACATCGACCCGGCCGAGATCTCCAAAAACCGCCACGCCGACGTGCCCATCGTGGGCGACTGCCGCGAGGTCATCGCGGACCTGATCGTGGCGATCCAAGCGGAGTACGACGCTGGGCGCCGTGGTGATTCGTCGCCCTGGCTGGCGACCTGTCAAGGGTGGCGCGAGCGCTACCCGCTTGGCTATGACATGCCCGAGGGTGCCATGTCGCCGCAGTACGTCATCGAGCGGATCGGGGCGATGGCCGGTCCCGACGCGACGTACGTCGCCGGCGTCGGTCAGCACCAGATGTGGGCGACACATTTCATCAAGTACGAACGTCCACGGTCGTGGATCAACTCCGGCGGCCTCGGCACGATGGGGTTCGCTGTCCCGGCGGCGATGGGCGCCAAGGTAGGCACTCCTGACACGACCGTGTGGGCGATCGACGGTGACGGATGCTTCCAGATGACCAATCAGGAGCTCGCGACGTGTGCGCTCAACGGCATTCCGATCAAGGTCGCCATCATCAACAACTCAAGCCTCGGCATGGTTCGCCAGTGGCAGACGCTTTTCTACGACGGCCGCTACTCACACACCGACCTGCACTCCGCGCGGATCCCCGACTTCGTCAAGCTGGCCGAAGCGCTCGGCTGCGTGGGCCTGCGCTGTGAGGACGCAGCAGAGGTCGATGGGACGATTGCGAAGGCTATGGAGATCAACGACCTGCCTGTCGTCATCGACTTCATCGTCAACCCCGATGCGATGGTCTGGCCGATGGTGCCTGCGGGTACCAGCAACGACGCTCTGCAGATCGCGCGAGACCTGAAACCCACGTTCGACGAAGACGAGCTCTGAGAGGCGACGATGACCACCCATACGCTCTCCGTCTTGGTCGAGAACAAGCCCGGTGTGCTAGCCCGAGTGGCCTCGCTGTTCTCCCGCCGTGGTTTCAACATCGACTCCCTCGCCGTCGGCCCCACCGAGCACGAGGAGGTGTCGAGAATGACGATCGTCGTCAACCTCGACGACCAACGGCTCGAGCAGGTCACGAAGCAGCTCAACAAGCTCATCGAGGTGCTCAAGATCGTCGAGCTCGAAGGTCCCGGCGCCGTCGAGCGCGAACTCGCGCTGGTCAAGGTGCGGGCCGACTCGCAAACGCGAAGTCAAGTGCTCGAAACGGTGCAGCTGTTCCGCGCCAAGGTCGTCGACGTCGCAGTCGACGCCGTCACGATCGAGGTCACCGGCACACGCGAGAAGCTCGAGGCGATGCTGCGGGTGCTCGAGCCATTCGGGATCCGCGAGCTGGTGCAGTCAGGCATGGTGGCGATCAACCGTGGCGGCAGGTCGATCACCGACCGTAACCTGAAGCCAATACCGCCCGTCTCGATCCGCGACCCGGCCTGACCCAGCGGAAGTCACCCAGTGAGCACTGCATCATCGGCACATCGACCTGACACAAAGGAGATTGACCCACCATGGCTGAACTCTTCTACGACGACGACGCTGACCTGAGTGTGATCCAGGGGCGCAACGTCGCCGTTCTCGGCTACGGCAGCCAAGGCCATGCGCACGCGTTGTCATTGCGTGACTCTGGTGTCGACGTGAGAGTCGGTCTCCCTGAGACCTCGAGGAGCCGTTCGAAGGCGGAGTCGGCAGGACTGCGAGTCGTGTCGCCGTACGAAGCCTGCGAAGAGAGCGACCTGATCGTCGTACTAGCTCCCGATCCGGTGCAACGCTCGCTGTACGCCGAGTCGATTGAGCCCAACCTCGTCAACGGTGATGCGTTGTTCTTCGGCCACGGCTTCAACATCCGCTACGACTACATCAAGCCGCCCGCCAACGTCGACGTCGGAATGGTCGCCCCGAAGGGTCCCGGTCACCTCGTTCGCCGTGAGTTCGAGGAGGGCCGTGGCGTCCCCGTGCTGGTCGCGGTCGAGCAGGACGCCTCCGGCAAGGCGTGGGACCTCACGCTGTCGTACGCCAAAGCGATCGGCGGTACCCGTGCCGGTGCCATCAAGACGACGTTCACCGAAGAGACCGAAACCGACCTGTTCGGTGAGCAAGCGGTGTTGTGCGGTGGCGCGTCCGCGTTGGTGCAGGCGGGTTTCGAGACGTTGACCGAAGCCGGCTACCAACCCGAGATCGCTTACTTCGAGTGCTTGCACGAGCTCAAGCTCATCGTCGACCTGATGTATGAGGGCGGCATCGCCAAGCAGCGCTGGTCGGTCTCTGACACCGCCGAGTACGGCGACTACACCTCCGGGCCCTACCTCATTGACGCGTCGGTGAAGGCGCGGATGCAGGAATTGCTCGCCAACATCCAGGACGGCAGCTGGGCGGCTGGGTTCATCGCCGACCAGGACGCAGGTGCTCCCAAGTTCAAGGAGTTCCGGGCGCAGAGTGAGGCGCACCCGATCGAGCAGACGGGGCGCGAGCTGCGCAAGCTGATGGCCTGGGTGAAGTCCCACGATGACGACTACACCGAGGGCACCGCCGCCCGCTGACCCGCCTAGTCCGGTCGTGGGTCGCGATGTGGTGTCGGGCCGGTCAGTCGTCGAGGCTGGTCTAGACTGGCTGGCGCATGAGCACGGCGTTGTGCTCCGGCTGATCACGACGATCAGCCGTCGAGCCCCCCACCAACCTGGAGGACCCAACCCGTGACTGCAGTGACCAAGCCCGTCGTACTCATCGCCGAGCAGCTGAGCCCTGCAACCGTGGAGGCTCTCGGCCCTGACTTCGAGATCCGCCACTGCAACGGTTCAGATCGCGCCGAACTGCTCGCTGCCATCGCCGACGTCGACGCGATCCTCGTGCGCAGCGCGACGAAGGTGGACGCCGAAGCGTTGGCGGCTGCCCGCAGGCTCCAGGTGATTGCTCGCGCTGGCGTCGGCCTCGACAACATCGACGTCAAGCAGGCAACGCAGTCGGGTGTGATGGTCGTCAACGCGCCGACCTCCAACATCATCAGCGCGGCCGAGCTCGCCGTCGGACTGCTCCTAGCCGCAGCCCGGCACATTGCCCCAGCAAACGCAGCGCTCAAACAGGGCGAGTGGAAGCGCAGCAAGTACTCCGGCATCGAGCTCTACGAGAAGACCGTCGGCATCGTCGGACTCGGCAAGATCGGCGTGCTCGTCGCGCAGCGGCTGAGCGCCTTCGGCATGAAGGTGATCGCCTACGATCCGTATGTCCAGGCCGGCCGGGCCGCCCAGCTTGGAGTGCGACTGGTGACCTTGGACGAGCTGGTCGCCGACGCCGACTTCATCTCCGTGCACCTGCCCAAGACCCCCGAGACTGTCGGGCTGATCGGGGAGGAGCAGCTCGCCCGCTGCAAGCCAACAGCGATCCTCGTCAACGCCGCACGCGGAGGCATCGTCGACGAGCATGCGTTGCACGTCGCGATCAAGGAGGGCCGTATCGCTGCGGCCGGTCTCGACGTCTACGCGAACGAACCGTGCACCGACTCTCCGTTGTTCGAGTTCGACAACGTCGTCGCAACCCCGCACCTCGGCGCCTCGACTGACGAGGCCCAGGAGAAGGCCGGGATCGCGGTCGCGAAGTCCGTCCGCCTCGCCCTCAGCGGAGAGCTCGTCCCCGATGCTGTCAACGTGCAAGGTGGGGTCATCGCCGAAGACGTGCGTCCAGGCATCCCGCTGACCGAGAAGCTCGGCCGGATCTTCACCGCATTGGCCGCCGAGGTGGCTCAGCAACTCGACGTCGAGGTGCGAGGCGAGATCACGCAGTACGACGTCAAGGTCCTCGAGCTCGCGGCCCTCAAGGGCGTCTTCACCGACGTCGTCGAGGAGACTGTCTCCTACGTCAACGCACCGCTCCTCGCCGCCGAGCGCGGACTCGCCGTCCGTCTCGTCACCGACCCGGAGAGTCCTGACCACCGCAACCTCGTCACGCTGCGCGGAACGCTGGCCGACGGCAGCCAGGTATCGGTGTCCGGCACCCTGATCGGCATCCATCAGCGCGAACGGCTCGTCGAGGTGAACGACTACGAGGTCGACCTCGAGCCCACGGAGCACTTGGCGTTCTTCACCTACACAGACCGGCCGGGAATGGTCGGGGCCATCGGCCGCATTCTCGGAGATGCCGACATCAACATCGCCGGGATGCAGGTCGCGCGCGATCACCGAGGTGGTCACGCGCTCGTCGCCCTGACCGTCGACAGCGCGATCCCTTCGGACGTGCTCGACGAGATTGCCGGCGAGATGGAAGCAGAGCTCGTCCGCTCCATCGACTTGTCGCCCGCAGTCTTTGCCTAGGCCTGATCTGTAAGTAAGCCGCTGACCCGCGGTGAGGGCGCGGGGCCTCAACCCGCGTCGGTCAGTGCCGACTGGCGATCAGGACAGCCGCATCGCTGGCCACCATCACCTCGACCGTGGTGAAGCGCTCATCGGTGAACCACTGCTGACGCATGGTGTCGACCCGACCGTCGTACATCGGCGGCCAGGTGGCGCACGGCGTGAAGTCGTCGAGTACGACGATCCCGCCCGGTCCGAGCAGCTCGGCGACGGCATCGACCCCCGACTGTTTGGCGTCACGAACATCGAGGAACAGCAACGAGAATGGGGCGAATTCGCGCAGCGCCCCCCAGTCTCCCGTGATCACCTCGACCCGGGAGTCGTCAGCAAACAGGTCACTGACGGCTTCGGCCAGGCTGGCGTCGAGCTCGGCAGTAACGATGTTGCTGCCGTCCCGTGCACCGCTGGACAGCCAGGCAGCGCCGACACCGCAACCCGTGCCGCACTCGCCGAGCCTTCCTGATCTGCTCGCAGCGAGCGCCGCCAGCAGTCGCCCCGTCTCGGTCCGACTCGACGTCACGAAACCCCGCCGTCGCGACAGGTCAAGCGCCGCCTGGACGATCGGCGGAAGTTGATCGGGTGCACCCACGACCTCGAGTTTGTCACACCGTTCCTGGCACTTCGTGCGTCTCAGATGACAAGACGATCGTCCAAATCGGAGGCATGCCAGGCGCTGCGGCTCTACCCTGGACACATCATGCGGTTCTACGTAGTCATCCTTACTTGCCGCGGCGGGGCCTCCTAGGCCAACTCCTCGCCGCGGAGTTTCGGGTGTTGGCCGACCGCGTCGCCGAGGAACCGCAACTGCCGATCGCATTCGGTTCTCCTCCGTCACTTGAATCCTCGTAGCGCCAAGAGCGCACCTGTTCGAGTACGTCCGCCGCTGGTCGACAACCCCCTGGGTTAGCCGCAGTCCACAGCCACAGCACAGACACGAACTGGAGCAGTACTCATGTACGAGATGTATCCCGATTGGGGTCCCGCTCATCACGACGAGGACCACCCGGCCAACTCGGCCAACCCCGCTCAACGTGGTAGTCCCGCCACTTGGTCAGCACCGGTCCAGGAGTCGATCGACCTGCGAGACAACGGCGGGGAGCGTCCTGACGACAACTGACGGATCTGTCAGCAGCGCTGAAGCCGCGGGGACACCCGCGATAAGCCACCTGCTACTCGTACTCGGGAAGCCTGCACGCCCCACGCGTTCAGATACGAGTCCTAGGCTGTAGGGATGACAACGACGATCCGGCTGGCCGTGATCGGCGGCGACGGCATCGGCCCCGAAGTCACTGCCGAGGCGCTCAAGGTCCTCGAAGCGGTCGGCCCAACCGAAGGTCTCGCGTTCGACCGCACCGACTACCAACTAGGCGCTGAGCGTTGGAAGACGACCGGCGAGGTGTTGCCAGACTCGGTTCTCGAGGAGATCCGCGGGCATGACGCGATCCTGCTCGGCGCCGTCGGTGGAAAACCGGGAGACGCAACGCTTCCCGCCGGACTGCTCGAGCGAGGCTTGTTGCTGCGGCTCAGGTTCGAGCTCGACCACTACGTCAACTTGCGGCCGGCGAAGGTCTATCCCGGCGTACCTACTCCGTTGGCCGATCCAGGAGAGGTCGACTTCGTCGTCGTCCGCGAAGGCACCGAAGGCCTCTACACCGGCAGCGGCGGCCTCCTACGCCAAGGCTCTCCTGCCGAGGTCGCCACCGAGGTCAGCGTCAACACGGCATACGGCGTCGAGCGGGTCGTCCGCGATGCATTCGCCCGAGCGCAGCGCCGCCCGCGCAAGCGGCTGACGTGGGTGCACAAGACCAACGTCATGGTGCACGCCGGTTCGTTGTGGAGCCGCGTCGTCTCAGAAGTGGCGGCCGACTTCCCCGACATCGCTGTGGACTACCTGCACGTCGACGCGGCGACCATCCTGTTGACCACCGAGCCCGCACGCTTCGACGTCATCGTCACCGACAACCTGTTCGGCGACATCCTGACCGACTTGGCCGGTGCGGTCACGGGTGGAATCGGCCTGGCTGCCAGCGGCAACATCAACCCAGCCGGCACCACTCCCAGTATGTTCGAACCCGTTCACGGCTCGGCACCCGATATCGCGGGCCAGCAGCTGGCTGATCCCACGGCGGCCATCCTCAGCACGGCTCTCCTCCTCGGTCACCTCGGTTTCACCAAAGCTGCCGCGAGCGTGGAGCGGGCTGTGTTCGACGACGTGACATCCAACGCCGGACGACCCCGGCGCACCACCGAGATCGGAGACAGCATCTGTGCCCGGCTGGGCGACCGCGTGGGTTAAGTTCTTCCCATGACGACGGCACCTCAGATCTCGATCCAGCGCACCCCGGCGCCGGTGGACGCGGCCAAGCGTGACGCGATCCTCGCTGAGCCGGGGTTCGGCCTGCATTTCACCGACCACATGTTCGTGTCCCACTGGACGCCCGACAAGCAGTGGCACGACGCGACCGTCAAGCCCTACGGGCCCTTCAGCGTCGACCCCGCCAGCTCCGTCCTGCACTACGCGCAAGAGATCTTCGAGGGCACCAAGGCCTACCGCCACGACGATGGTTCGGTGTGGACTTTCCGTCCAGAGGCCAACGCCACCCGCTTCCAGCGCTCAGCACACCGGCTGGCGCTGCCTGAGCTGCCCGTTGACGACTTCCTCGCGGCGGTCGAGGCACTCGTCACCACGGACTCTGACTGGGTGCCCTACGGAGGAGAGAAGTCGCTTTACATCCGGCCGTTCATGTTCGCCTCCGAGGTGTTCCTCGGCGTCAGACCCGCCAAGCACGTGACCTTCGCGGTCATCGCGTCGCCCGCTGGTCCCTACTTCAGTGCCGGCGTCAAGCCGGTCACGATCTGGCTCAGCGAGGAGTTCACGCGAGCGGCCCCCGGTGGCACCGGTGCGGCCAAGTGTGGCGGCAACTATGCCGCCAGCCTGCTCGCGCAGCAGGAGGCCATCGACAACGGATGCGACCAGGTCGCGTTCCTCGACGCGGTGGATCGCACGGCGGTCGAAGAACTCGGCGGGATGAACCTGTTCTTCGTGTACGACGACGGGTCTATCGCGACGCCCGAACTGAACGATTCGATCCTCGAGGGAGTGACCCGCTCGTCGGTGATCGAGATCGCCGACGAACTTGGCCACAAGGTTGACGAGCGACGGGTCACTGCCGACGAGTGGATCGACGGCGTTGCCGACGGAAGCATCGCCGAGGTCTTCGCATGCGGGACAGCAGCCGTCGTCACTCCTGTCGGCACCCTCAAGTGGCGCGGTGGTGAGATCTCGTCAAAGGGGGAGGCACCGGTCACTCTCGGAATTCGTGAGCGGCTCCTCGACATCCAGTACGGGCGCGCAGACGACAAGCGGCAGTGGATGCATCGCCTCGTCTGACTGACCCCGGGCTACCTGCGACCTTGCGTGCTCACCCATCTCAGTGAGGACATCAGTTTCCGCGACGAAGGCGCGGCAGGACCTGTTCGCCGTACATCTTGATCATCGGCTCGTAGTGCTGCCCCATGTTCGCGACATAGATCTCGTCGAAGCCAGCCTCGACGTACGGCGAGAAGGCTTCCGCGTGCTCATCAGGGTCCTTGCCACAGACCACCGACTCCCGGGTCATTTCCTCGGTCACCAGCTGCGACGCCTGCTCGAAGTGCCGTGGCGAGGGGAGCACCTGGGCAAGCTCACCAGGAACGCCACTGTTAGCCCATAGGCGGTGCGCGATCTCCGCTCCCTCGTCAGCCGAGTCAGCGTAGGCAACCTTGAAGCCCGCCTGTGCTACCTTGTCCGCGCCAGCCGCTTTGCGGAACTGCTTGACAAGCTCTTCGTCGGGTGAGGTGCAGATGAATCCGTCGCCGATCCGTCCGGCGACATCGGTGGCCTTAGGGCCGAAGCCGGAAACAAAAATCGGTGGCGGAGATTCTGGTCGGGTGTAGATCCGCGCCGTGTCGACGGTGTAGTGCCGCCCTCGATGCGAAACGAACTCGCCCGTCCAGAGTTCACGGATCACCTCGACGGCCTCCTCCAACATCTCCAGACGGACATCCGCGCTGGGCCAGGGCCCTCCGAGGATGTGCTCATTGAGGGCCTCGCCGCTGCCGATGCCGAGCGTAAATTTGCCGTCGAGGAGAACGGCGCTCGTGGCTGCCGCCTGGGCGATGACGGCGGGGTGGGTGCGGACGGTAGGGCAGGTGACGGCGGTCGTCACTGGGAGAGAGCACGCCTGCGACAACGCGCCGATCATTGTCCAGACGAAGGGGCTTTGGCCTTGGGCGTCGTTCCAAGGGTGAAAGTGGTCGCTGATCCAGAGCGCGTCAAAACCAGCTTCCTCCGCCGCCGTGGCCTGCTCGATCAACTGAGCGGGGGTGAACTCCTCTGTCGAGAGGAAGTATCCGATGCGCATGCGAGGCACCTCCTTACGGTCTGGTCCTCTCGTTGCCCGATCGCCGCGCTTTCATGCGGGTGCGCGGCGAGTTCTGAACATCGCCTTTCGCCGTGGCGTGAAGCGGGTGGTTTACGTGGCGGCGGGTTTGGGCATGTGGCGGTAGACGAGTCGAGCCGGCCAACCGAGAGGAGAGTCCCATGAGTGCTGAGACCAAGGACGTCGTCGATGTCCTGACCCATGACCACAACGAGGTCAAGGACCTGTTCAAGAAGATCAGATTCGCGCAGGACACCGTGGAGCGTCGGGACTACGCCGACGAGGTCATTGCCGAGCTCGTACGGCACTCCGTCGCGGAGGAGCAATACCTCTACCCGGCGGCACGCGAGTACCTTCCAGATGGCAATGAGCTCTCCGACAAAGAGCTCGAGGACCACGCCAAGGCCGAAGAGCTCCTCAAACGACTCGAGGGTCTGGACGGGGACGATCCGGACTTTATGCCGGTGTTCGAAGAGATGAGCAGCGAAGTCCTGGATCACATCCGGGAGGAGGAAGATGTCTTGTTCGTCAAGTTTCGCGAGCAGGTGCCAACGGACAAGCTCGTCGAACTCGGCAACAAGGTGACTGCTGCGAAGAAGATCGCGCCCACTCGCCCGCACCCGTCCGCGCCCGACACGCCACCGCTGAACAAGATCCTGGATCCCGGGGCGGGCCTCGTCGATCGAGTGCGCGACAAGCTCTCGGGTCGGTCCACTTAGAACACCAGTCTTCGCCAACTCAGGGCGACGCCCCCGTCTCTGCACAAGGACGGGGGCGCACCCGGTGAGTCAGTGCCCTTCGGTGACATGGGCAATCTGGTTCGGATGAACTATTTCTGCTGATGCGAACGGGCTATCTAGGGCCAGGCGACGGAATGGAACGGTCGTATCCGGGTACGCCTGGATAGTCCGCGGCGGCCGGGTCGGATTCATCCGCCGCGAGTCACGGGCATTGAGAGCGCAAGCACAAGCACCGGAGGATGCGATGAAAGCCGTTACCTGGCAAGGCAAGCGCGATGTGCGCGTAGAGACTGTTCCGGACCCCAAGCTCCAAGAACCGACCGACGCAATCGTACGCATGACCACGACGGGGCTTTGCGGTTCAGACCTCCACCTTTACGAAGTGCTGGGGCCGTTCATGGAGGAGGGCGACATCCTCGGGCACGAGCCGATGGGGATCGTCGAGGAAGTAGGGTCGGCGGTCAAGAACATCAAGGCGGGCGACCGTGTCGTCATACCCTTCCAGATCGCTTGCGGTGGATGTTGGCTGTGTCAGCAGGGGTTAACGACCCAATGTGAGGCGACCCAGGTCAGGGACCAGGGGATGGGTGCCGCACTCTTCGGTTACACCAAGCTGTATGGCCAGGTACCGGGGGCGCAGGCAGAGTTTCTGCGAGTGCCGCATGCAGGCTTCGGCCCGATCAAGGTGCCGGAGGGTCCGCCAGACGACCGCTTTGTCTATCTCTCTGACGTGTTGCCGACGGCGATGCAAGCAGTCGAGTATGCGGACGTGCCGGAAGGTGGGACCGTTGCTGTCCTTGGGCTCGGACCGATCGGTGACATGGCCTCGCGGATCGCCGGGCAACGCGGATGTCGGGTCATCGGCGTAGACGTGGTGCCGGAGCGCCTCGCGCGGATGCAAGGGCGCGGCGTCGAGACCATCAAGGGGGACGGCTCGGTCGGCGACATGATCCGTGATCTCACCGATGGCCGCGGCCCTGATTCAGTGATCGATGCCGTAGGCATGGAGGCGCACGGTTCGCCGATGCCGAAGGTCGCGCAAACACTCACGGGGTTGCTGCCAAAAGCCGTGTCGCAGCCGCTGATGTCCAAAGTGGGAGTCGATCGGCTGTCGGCTCTCTACACCGCGATCGACGCCGTGAGACGCGGCGGCACGATCTCCGTGATCGGTGTGTACGGAGGGCAGACCGATCCACTTCCCATGCTGACCATGTTCGACAAGCAGATCCAGCTCCGGATGGGCCAGGCGAACGTCAAGCGATGGATCGATGACCTGATGCCATGGGTACGTGCTGACGACGACCCGTTGGGGCTTGAGGACTTTGCTACCCACCGGCTGCCCTTGTCAGAGGCTCCTTCCGCGTATGAGATGTTTCAGAAGAAGACGGATGGCGCGGTGAAGGTGCTGTTCCAGCCCTAAGCCGCTGCCCTGGCTGCGCGAACGCTTGGTCATGGCCGACACTCGGTGAGGCGACTGAGGACGTGGGCTGTCGCCATCGACTGAGAGGACGCGTTCAATCAGCGGCTGAGCTGTGGCAGAATCGAGTCCATGCTTCATCTGCACATCATCATCACCTAGCGCGTCGGTACTTCCGGCGCGCTGACCTCTCGTTCCAACGGGGGGTCTTTTTGTTTCCCGAATCTTCAAGGACGAACGACATGGCAACCAGCGGCTTCCACGTCTACGACACGACGTTGCGCGACGGTGCTCAGCAAGAAGGACTCAACCTCTCCGTCGAGGACAAGCTCCACATTGCTCGGCATCTCGACGACCTCGGCGTCGGGTACATCGAGGGCGGCTGGCCGGGCGCTAACCCCAAGGACACCGAGTTCTTCCGTCGGGCTCGAGACGAGCTCGCACTCGGCAACGCAACGCTCGCCGCGTTCGGTGCGACCCGTCGTGCCGGTGGCCGCGCGGCCGACGACGTGCTGGTCGCGGCACTGCGGGACTCCCAAGCCGACGTCGTGACCCTGGTGGCCAAGAGTCATGACCGCCACGTCAGTCTCGCCCTGCGTACGACGTTGCAGGAAAACCTCGAAATGATCCGTGACACCGTCACGCACCTTCGCGAAGGCGGGCAGCGGGTCTTCCTCGATGCCGAGCATTTCTTCGACGGCTACCGCGACAACCGTGACTACGCGCTGGAGGTGCTTCGTGTCGCGGTGGAAGCCGGAGTCGAGGTGGTGGCGCTGTGCGACACGAACGGCGGGATGCTTCCGCCCGAGGTGGCAGAAGTCGTCCACGATGTCTTCGGTGTAGTGGGCGACAGCGGTGTCAAGGTCGGCATCCACTGCCACAACGACACCGGATGCGCCGTGGCAAACACGTTGTCCGCTGTCGATGCCGGCGCCTCGCACGTGCAGGGAACGCTAAACGGCTACGGCGAGCGCACTGGTAACGCCGACCTCGTCTCGGTCATCGCCAACCTCGAGCTCAAACATGGCCGCGGTGTGTTGCCAGTGGGCAAGCTCCGTGAAGCCTCGCGCATCGCGCATGCCGTGGCCGAGGTCACGAACGTGCCGCCCGCATCACGCCAGCCCTACGTCGGCGTCTCCGCGTTCACGCACAAGGCTGGCCTGCACGCGAGTGCGATCAAAGTTGATCCCGGCCTCTACCAACATGCCGACCCGCAGGACGTCGGCAACGACATGCGGCTGCTCGTCTCGGAGATGGCCGGGCGAGCTTCGATCGAGCTGAAGGGACGCGAGCTCGGCTTCGACCTGAGCGCTGACAACGCACTGCTGACACGCATCACCGATCGCGTCAAGGTGCTCGAGTCCGCCGGACACACGTTCGAGGCTGCCGATGCTTCTTTCGAGCTCCTTCTGGTCGAGGAGGTCGAAGGGGCGCGTGCGTCGTACTTCGAGGTGGAGTCGTGGCGAGTGATCACGGAGTCCTCGCCGAAGGACGAGGCGCTGTCGGAGGCGACCGTCAAGCTCCGCGCAGGTGGCGAGCGGATCGTCGTGACGGGGGAGGGCAACGGCCCCGTCAACGCGCTCGACGCCGCGCTACGGCACGCGATCGGCCAGGCGTTCCCAGAAGTCAGCAAGCTCGAGCTCATCGACTACCGCGTGCGGATCCTCGACCAAGGACATGGCACTGACGCTGTGATCCGGGTGCTCATCGAGACTGCCGATGACAGCAGCTCGTGGGTCACTGTGGGGGTCGGTGCCAACATCATTGAGGCGTCGTGGCGTGCCCTGCTCGACGGCGTCACCTATGGCCTGCGTCGTGCCGGAGTCATTCCCTGACCTCGAGTGGAGTCCGCGCCAGACAAGTGCCAGGGTGTGCTGATGGCACTGCGCACGAAGAAGACTTGGTTCGGCGTCGTTCTCGACGCCCCAGACGCCCGAGAGCTGGCGCATTTCTACGAACGGCTGCTGGGATGGCGGATCTTCAACGAGTCCGCCGGCTGGGTGGACCTCGCTCCGTCTGAGGACGCGGGCTACAACTTCGCCTTCGCGACTGAAGAGAACTACGCCCGTCCGGTCTGGCCCACTGTCGATGGCCGCCCGCAGATGTCGATGCATCTCGATATCGAGGTTGACGACCTGGAGGAAGCGGTCGCGTATGCCGTGGAGGTCGGAGCAGAGGTCGCGTCGTACCAGCCTCAGGCGACCGTGCGGGTGATGCTCGATCCTGCTGGGCACCCCTTCTGCCTCTACCTCGACAACGACGACTCTGAGTGAGAGCGGACCCCGCTGGTTTCTGAGGGGGCCAGCAGACGTTCGCACACCTCGATGAGACGCTGACGCAGCGGAGCCGATCGCTCGGCGAAGTCTCGCTGCGCAGCCGCGTACTGCTGCTTGCCTTCGGCGGTCTCGATCCGGATCGGTTCGACTCCCAGTGAGCTGAGGTCGTACGGCGCGGCCCGCATGTCGACCTGCCGCACCTCGCGGGCGAGCTCGAAGCAGTCAGCGACGAGCTCTGACGGAGTGAACGGGCTCAGCTTGTAGGCCCACTTGTAACAGTCCATGGCGGCGTGCAAGCAGCCCGGCTGGTCGTTCAACGGCTGACTCTCCCGCGTGGGCTGGATGACGTTGAGCGGTCGGGCCGGCTCGGTGAAGAACCGGAACGCGTCGAAATGGGTGCAGGAGATCCGATGCGACTCCACCACGTCATCGGTCGCGGTCGCCCCGAGTCGCAACGGGAAGGCGACGTGCCGGAGTGCCGCGGGAGGTTGGCGGTAGACCATCGCCCACTCATGCAGGCCAAAGCAGCCGAACGTCGCCGGACGACTCGCTGTCGAGGCGAGCATGGTGCGGATCCAGCCGATCGCCTTGACGCGGTCGCCCCCCAGTCGAGCGTCGACCATCGCGCGGCCACCGTCGACGACGTACCCCTTGACCGAGGCAAACTCGGCGACGCCCGGCCCGGTCAAGACGGTGCCGGCGCCCGGATGCCAACGTCGCAAGGTCGCCGGGCGGTATGAGTAGTACGTGAAGAGAAAGTCTTCGACTGGATGGGAGATGCCGCGAGAGCGACGCTCTCGATGGGGCGCGACCCACGCATCCACCCGAGACTCGTGGGCACGACGACGCTCGTGCCACTCCGCTTCAGTCAGCACGTTCGGCATCCACACATCGTAGGCGGCCGTGCAGCAGCGGCTCGGGCCCCCGATAGGCTCTTCCGTCGTGAGGATTGCGCGCTACACCACCGGTGAGGAACCCCAGTACGGCGTCGTCGGCGGACCCGAGGGCGAGGAGATCATCGCCACCGTCGTCGGTGACCCGTTGTACGCCGGAGTCGAGCTCACGGGGGAGCAGGTCCTGCTCGCCGACGTCCGGCTATTGGCGCCCGTCATCCCGCGAAGCAAGGTGGCGTGTATCGGTCGCAACTACGTCGCGCACGCCGAGGAACTCGGGCACGAGACGCCCGATGAACCCCTGGTCTTCCTCAAGCCCAACACCTCGGTGATCGGGCCGTTCGACCCCATCGTCTATCCGCACCAAAGCAGCAACGTCCACTTCGAGGGCGAGCTCGGCGTCGTGATCGGCCGCATCTGCCGCGACGTGCCACCAGAACGCGCCAGCGACGTGATCTTCGGCTACACGGTCGGCAACGACGTCACCGCGCGTGACCTGCAGGAGAGTGACGGGCAATGGACGCGAGCCAAGGGATTCGACTCGTTCTGTCCGCTCGGGCCGTGGATCGAGACTGACCTCGACCCGTCCTCGGTCAACGTGCGCACTGAGGTCAACGGCGAGCTGAAGCAGGACAGCAACACCAGTCTGATGGTGCACGACGTACCGACCGTGATCGCTTACATCACGTCTTTCATGACCTTGCTGCCCGGCGACGTCATTCTCACCGGCACTCCTGCCGGGGTCGGGCCCATGCAGCCGGGTGACGATGTCTCGGTCACTGTTGAGGGCCTCGGAACGTTGACGAACAAGGTGGTTTCCCGTGACTGACGCTCCCGCGTCGCCCGTGCGTGTTCGTTTTTGCCCATCGCCGACAGGCAATCCGCACTTCGGGCTTGCTCGAACCGCGTTGTTCAACTGGGCGTTTGCGCGTCACGCGGGAGGCACGTTCGTCTTCCGCATCGAAGACACCGATGCCAGCCGGAACACCCAAGACTCCTACGACGCGTTGCTCGATGCGATGCGCTGGCTGGGGTTCGACTGGGACGAGGGTCCTGAGGTCGGCGGTCCGTTCGGTCCCTACCTGCAGTCCGAGCGCTTTGACATCTATGCGGACGTGGCGGCCAAGCTGCTTGCCGCCGGCCGTGCCTACCACTGCTACTGCTCCCAGGCCGAGCTCGAGGAACGCAACGCACGCGCGCGATCGGAAAGCCGGACTCCGGGCTATGACGGGCACTGCCGAAACCTGACAGCCGATCAGGTGGCGACGTTCCAGGCCGAGGGACGCCAACCTGTCGTCCGTCTTCGGATGCCTGACTCGACGATCACGTTTGACGACCTCGTCAGAGGCGAGATCAGCTTCGAGAGTGAGCACGTTCCTGACTACGTGCTCGTCCGTGCCAACGGGCAACCCCTTTACACGCTGGTCAACCCGGTCGATGACGCCCTGATGGAGATCACGCACGTGCTGCGCGGTGAGGACCTGTTGTCGTCGACGCCACGGCAGTTGGCGTTGTACGACGCCCTGGCCGAGATCGGCGTCGGCAACGGGCAGACCCCGAGGTTCGGGCATCTACCCTCGGTGCTGGGCCAGGGAAACAAGAAGCTCTCCAAGCGAGACCCCGAGTCCAGCCTGTCGACCTACCGAGACCGTGGTTTTCTCCCCGAGGGGTTGCTGAACTACCTCGCTCTGCTCGGCTGGGCGATCGCGGACGACCGCGACATCTTCACGATGCAGGAGATGGTCGAGGCGTTCACCATCGACCGGGTCAACCCCAACCCTGCACGCTTCGACCTGAAGAAGTGCGAGGCCATCAACGCAGCGCACATGCGGGCCCTGACGGTTGACGAGCTGGCGACCCGCATCACCCCCTATTTGCAGTCCGCTGGTCTGCTCGACGAACCGATCACGGACGAGCAGCGTTCTACGCTCACGGCGGCGACGCCGCTGGTGCATGAGCGGATGACCACGCTGAGCGAGGCCGTCGACATGCTCGCGTTCCTCTTCATCCCCGACGACGCCTTCGTCATCGACCCAGACGACGCGGCCAAACTCCTCGATGCCGCCGGCGTCGAAATCGTCCAGGCGTCGTACGACGTTTTGAAGGACCTCGAGGTGTGGGACACCCCGACGATTGAAGCTGCCTTGCGTGAGCGGCTGATCGAGTCGATGGAACTCAAACCACGCGTCGCGTTCGGGCCGGTGCGGGTGGCCATCACGGGTCGCCGGATCTCGCCGCCGCTGTTCGAGTCGTTGGATCTGCTCGGACGCGAACGTTCGCTCGCCCGGCTGGCCGTGGCGACCCGTACCGCACACTGACCGTGGTGGGGCCCCCGGCAGCAGAGCCTCTGCCGCCACCGGTTGCCTACCATCGGATCGCCCAGAAACCTGGCGCCTGGTGGCGTCTTGCTGTCAGCATCCTGGCTTCCGCGGTCGGTTTGGTCACCGGGACCGTGTTGGCCGTTGTGGTGGTCATCGTCGGGGTGCGGGCGCTGGGGGACTCCGACTTCTCGCTGGACCTCGACAACGGCATCAACCCAGGCGAGATGCTGGCCACCAACCTCGGGCTCGCGCTGCTGATTCCGATCGCGGCCTTCCTGTACTTCGCCATCTATCGCCTCCACCCGCGATGGCTGTCGTCGACGCACGGCCGGGTTCGCTGGCGATGGCTGCTGCTCTGCATCGGGATGGCCCTCGTAGTCTGGGGCCTGTTCCTCGTGCTGGGCACGGCGGGCGCGTATATGACGAGAGACAGTCCGCTCGATCACGAGGTGGCCGCGTTCCTCGTCGTGGTCGTGTTCACGACGCCGCTCCAGGCCGCCGGCGAGGAATACCTGTTCCGTGGACTGTTGCTGCAAGGACTCGGGGCGACCAGGTTGCCGACCTGGGTCTGCTGCATCGTGTCGGGTGCAATGTTCGCAACGGCTCACCTGCAGTTCGACCCGCCCCTGTTCGCCGACCGGTTTCTGCTCGGTGTTGTGCTCGCGTGGTTGGCCATCCGCACCGGCGGCCTCGAGGCGGGTATTGCACTCCATCTCGTCAAGAACCTCGCTGCCCTCATTCCGGCGGCCCTGCTTGACGACGTATCCGATGCGCTTGACCCGAGTGGGGTGACGTGGGTGCCGCTGATCCTCGACGCGGTACTGCTCGCCATCGTCGTACCGTGGATCGTGGTCGTGTTCCGTCGTACGATGCCGCCGGGCAGCGCACCGCCGCCGCACGTGGCAGATCCCTCTGCGTCGCCGGCCTGAACTCTCAGAACCACTGTGTCGAGCCGCACATCTGTGCGCCGTCCGCCGTTTTGGAGCGCGCATGGCTGCTCCGGTATTGTCGGCCCTCGGCAATCGCGTTGATCGCCGTTGCCATTGGGGTATGGGGTAATTGGCAGCCCGACTGGTTCTGGTCCAGTTAGTCTAGGTTCGAGTCCTAGTACCCCAGCGATGAGACTTCTCTCGGAGTTCCGATAGTGTCTCGTCCGCTCGATGGCCCCGTTGTGTAGTGGCCTAGCACGCCGCCCTCTCAAGGCGGTAGCGCGGGTTCGAATCCCGTCGGGGCTACCATCGAAGAGAGCGCCTTCCTGTTCCTCAGGAGGGCGTTTCTTCATTCCGTTCGCTGGGCTTCGGCGTGGCGTGCTTGGCACGCCGCGCTCTCCTCATGGCGGTAGCTCGGGTTCGAATCGCGTCAGGGCTCTTCGGCGGTCGAGCTTGTCGAGACCCGGTTCCGTTCGGTGGTCGAGCTTGTCGAGACCCGGGTCCTCTTCTGCGGTCGGGATCTTCGCGGGGTGATTTCGACAAGCTCAATCAGCGCGACCTTCGACAAGCTCAATCAGCGCGACCTTCGACAGCTCGATCAGCGCGATCTTCGACAGGCTCAATCAGCGGGTGGGTGTCCGATTCCCGCGAGTGATTGTCGGCGCCATCGGGTTTGATAGACCACATGCACACCAAGGCGCCGGGGCAGGTCCAGGTCAGCGAGGCTGATCGGTGCTACCGCGCGGTGCTGGGGCGCGATCGCCGCTTCGACGGCATCTTCTACACCGCCGTACACACGACGGGCATCTACTGCCGACCGTCGTGCCCGGCCGTGACCCCACGCCGCAAGAACGTCGACTTCTTCGTCACTGCCGCAGCCGCCCAGGGCGCCGGGTTCCGTGCCTGTCGACGTTGTCGACCCGACCTCACGCCTGGCTCGCCCGAGTGGGACGTCAAAGCCGACGTCGCTGGCCGCGCGATGCGGATGATCGCCGACGGCGTCGTCGAGCGTGAGGGCGTCGGTGGGCTTGCCGCCCGAGCGGGCTACACGACGCGGCACCTCAACCGGTTGCTCACCGAACAGCTCGGGGCTGGGCCGTTGTCGTTGGCGCGTGCTCAGCGGGCTCACACCGCACGGATCCTCATCGAGACCACCGAGATGGGCCTGGCCGACGTGGCATTCGCTGCTGGCTTCTCCAGCGTCCGGCAGTTCAACGCCACGATCCAAGACGTGTACGCCGCGACTCCCACTGCCCTTCGTCGGAGCAAGCGTGGTGACCGTCGTACTACGGACTCGCCGGGCCTGCTCACCGTCTCACTGGCAGTGCGCGAGCCGTTCGACGCCGATGGACTGTTCGACTTCCTCGGTGATCGGACTATCGCCGGCGTCGAGGCGATGGATGCCAACAGCTACTCCCGCACGCTGCGACTGCCGCACGGACCCGGCACCGTCGAGCTCACTCCGGCTGTCGATCAGGTGCGATGTGCTCTGATACTCACCGACCTGCGTGACCTGTCAGCTGCGGTCGAACGGTGTCGCCGGCTGCTCGACCTCGATGCTGACCCGGTGGCGATCGACGCTCACCTGGCTGAGGACGAACTCCTTCGGCCGTGGGTGCTCAAGCGGCCCGGTCGCCGTGTTCCAGGACATGTCGACGGCTTCGAGGTCGCGGTCCGCGCAATCATTGGCCAGCAGATCTCGGTGGCAGGTGCGCGCACCATCGCCGGTCGACTCACCGAACGCTATGGACAGCGCATCGCTGACGACGGCCCGCTGACCCATCTCTTTCCTGATGCGGAGGCCGTTGCTGCGGCCAACCCCGAAGACCTCCCGATGCCACGAGCTCGTGGCCGGTCGCTTGTCGGGCTGGCTCAGGCGGTGGCGGCTGGGACGTTGGTGCTCGACCGTGGCGCGGACCGGGCGGACGTACGAGCCTCGCTGCTGGCATTGCCGGGAATCGGCCCCTGGACGGCTGACTACATCTCGCTACGCGCGCTTGGCGACCCCGACGTCTTCCTGCCGACCGACCTAGGCGTGCGGCATGGGTTGGCCAGGCTCGGCATCGAGGGCGATGCCACGGCGGTCTCCGACGCTTGGCGCCCGTGGCGGTCCTACGGCATGACGCACGTGTGGGCTGCTCTCCATGACGACGCAACTGATGAGGGGACAAGACGATGAAGCACAAGATGGTGATGAGGTCGCCTATCGGTCCGCTGCGGCTCGACTCCGACGGCGAGGCGTTGACGCAGGTCTGGTTCCTCGACGAGATGCCTAAGCTCGACGGCGACAACGGCGAATCTGTCCCGGTCCTGGTCGAGGCGCGTAGACAGCTCACTGCCTACTTTGCGGGAGAACTCCAGGAGTTCGATCTGCCGCTCGCTGGTCAGGGCACCGACTTCCAGACGCGGGTGTGGTCAGAACTCGTGAAGATTCCGTTCGGCGAGACGACGTCGTACGGCGAAATCGCTCGACGACTCGGCATGCCACCAGGTGGCTCGCGAGCAGTCGGCCTCGCCAACGGCGCCAACCCGATCGCGATCGTCGTACCGTGTCACCGGGTGATCGGTGCTGACGGGACGTTGACCGGCTACGCGGGCGGAATCAAGCGCAAGCAGTTCTTGCTCGGCGTGGAGTCGTCGATGGCGCCGCAGGGCAGCCTCTTTACCTAACCTTCGCCGCTGCGGCGCAGTGACTCGCTGAGACGCTCGGCAGCAGCCAGCACTGCTGGTGCGTGCATACGTCCGGGCTGGCGGGTCATCCGCTCAAGAGGTCCTGACACCGACACCGCGGCAATCACCTTGCCGGACGGCGAGCGAACCCCGGCCGATACCGAAGCGACACCGGCTTCCCGCTCGCCCACACTTTGCGACCAGCCGCGCCGGCGGATGCTCGACAACGTTGCGGCGTTGAACGCGGCGCCATGCAGCCCGCGGTGCAGCCGATCCGGGTCTTCCCAAGCCAGCAAGACCTGCGCGGCCGAGCCCGCGAGCATGGACAGCTGACTCCCCACCGGGATCGAGTCGCGCAAGCCAGACGGACGTTCTGCGGCCGCGACACAGATGCGGTAGTCGCCTTGACGGCGAAACAACTGAGCGGACTCACCCGTGATGTCGCGTAGCCGAGCGAGTACTGGTCCAGCTGCTGCGAGCAGTCGGTCCTCGCCAGCGGCGGAGGACAGCTCCGCGAGCCGCGGGCCGAGCATGAACCGGCCCTGCATGTCCCTCGCGACGAGTCGGTGATGTTCCAGTGCCACCGCCAACCGGTGCGCTGTCGGACGGGCGAGTCCGGTCGCGCCCACGAGGCCGGCGAGGGTCGCGGGACCGGATTCGAGAGCTGCGAGAACAAGAGCGGCTTTATCGAGAACGCCGACTCCGCTAGAGTTGTCATTCTTGTCCATGCCTCGATACTGCCGTCTCAAATGTTGGAATGCAAGTCAGGAGCGCCCATGTCGCCCACGACCCGAGAGTCATCGCCCGCCGCGTCGACATCGGTGACCGCATCGCCGCGAACCATGGCCGAGAAGGTCTGGGACGACCATGTGGTCCGAAGTGCTGACGGAGAGCCTGACCTTCTCTACATCGACCTGCACCTCGTGCACGAGGTGACGAGCCCGCAAGCCTTCGACGGTCTGCGTGTAGCGGGTCGCGTCGTACGCCGGCCCGACCTGACGTTGGCCACCGAGGACCACAACATCCCGACTCTCGACGTCGACAAGCCAATCGTTGACCCCGTCTCGCGTGCGCAGGTCGAGGCCCTGCGAAGCAACTGCGCAGAGTTCGGGATCAGACTGCACTCGCTCGGCGACATCGAGCAAGGCATCGTTCACGTCGTCGGCCCGCAGCTCGGCCTGACACAACCCGGGACCACTGTGGTGTGCGGCGACTCGCACACCTCGACGCACGGCGCGTTCGGCGCACTGGCGTTCGGGATCGGGACGAGCGAGGTGGAGCATGTGCTCGCCACCCAGACCCTGATGCAGGCGCGACCCAAGACGATGGCGGTCAACATCACGGGATCACTGCCCGACGGCGTGACGGCCAAGGACTTGGTCCTCACACTGATCGCTCAGGAGGGGACAGGCGGCGGACAGGGTTACATCGTTGAATACCGCGGCCCCGCCATCTCCGCGCTCTCGATGGAAGCGCGGATGACCATCTGCAACATGAGCATCGAATGGGGAGCCAAGGCTGGCCTGATCGCTCCCGACGAGACCACGTTCGACTATCTCGAGGGTCGGCCGCATGCACCCCAGGCGGCGGCATGGGATGAGGCTGTGGCCTACTGGGAGTCGCTGACGACCGACGAAGGTGCTCACTTCGACAAGGTGGTCGGGCTTGACGCCGCATCGCTCACGCCGTTCGTGACGTGGGGGACCAACCCTGGCCAAGGTGTCCCTTTGGCGTCGGCCGTGCCCGACCCCGCCACCTTCACTGACCGGCCGGCTCGCGTTGCGGCCGAACGCGCGCTTGAGTACATGGCGTTGCGCCCTGGTACGCCGATGAGGGACATCGCGATCGACACCGTGTTCGTCGGTTCCTGCACAAATGGGCGAATCGAGGATCTGCGTTCTGCAGCCGAGGTGATCCGAGGACGAAACGTGGCGGGCACGTTGCGCATGCTCGTCGTACCGGGATCATCACGCGTACGACTGCAAGCCGAGGACGAGGGTCTCGACGTGATTTTCAAGGATGCTGGCGCCGAGTGGCGTGGCGCTGGATGCTCAATGTGTCTCGGCATGAACCCCGATCAACTGGCGCCCGGTGAACGCAGCGCATCGACGTCCAACCGCAACTTCGAAGGGCGTCAGGGCAAGGGCGGCCGCACACATCTCGTGTCGCCGTTGGTTGCCGCTGCGACCGCGGTGGCGGGGCATCTCGCGAGTCCGGCAGATCTTCCGACGATCGCAGGAGACTGACATGGAGAGCTTCTCGACGCACACAGGTACTGCTCTTCCACTGCGCCACAGCAACGTAGACACCGACCAGATCATCCCCGCCTCCTACCTCAAGCGCGTCACGCGTTCCGGGTTCGAAGATGGACTGTTCGCGTCGTGGCGCAACAACCCCGACTTCGTGTTGAACCAACCGCAGTACGCCGACGCAAGCATCCTGGTTGCTGGCTCAGACTTCGGTACGGGGTCATCGCGCGAGCATGCGGTGTGGGCTTTGCTCAACTACGGGTTCAAGGTTGTGATCAGCACTCGCTTCGGCGACATCTTCCGAGGTAACTCGGGCAAGGCCGGACTCCTCGTCGCGGTCGTCGACGAAGACACGGTCGTTGCACTGTGGGAGCTCGTCGAGTCCGATCCGACGTCGACGATCACGATTGACCTTAAAAATAAGAGGATTCGCGCCAGTGGTGTCGATGCTGCGTTTGAGATCGACGACTACACACGTTGGAGACTGCTCGAAGGACTCGACGATGTCGACATTACGTTGAGCCATGAAGCAGATATCTCCACGTACGAAGGAAAAAGGTTGTCGACCAAACCTGTGACAACGCCGATCTAAAACTTCTGTCGTGTTCCCTCGACGCGGCGGTCTGCGAGCAATAGGCTGCTGAACGAGGCGAAGACTCCAACAAATCAAAATTGTTCGTTGGGTGTGTCGCCCGGCTATGCGCTACCAATGTGAATAGCGTTTTAACCAACGTCGAGCATGAGCTCGACCTAGGCGAGTTCATGAAAGGGAAGTCCCTTGAACAAGAGTCAACTTATCGAGGCACTGTCCAAGCATTTCGAGGGGAACAAGAAGTCCGCCCAACACGCTCTCGAGTCGGTGCTCGACACGATCACCCGCGAGGTGGCAAAGGGCGAGAAAGTTGCTATCACTGGCTTCGGCGCCTTCGAGAGGGCCATTCGTCCTTCTCGCATGGTTCGTAACCCGCGCACCGGCGAACGCACCCGCGCCAAGAAGACAGCGGTTCCGAAGTTCCGCGCTGGAGCTGAGTTGAAGGCAGTCGTTTCGGGGGCGAAGAAACTCCCCCAGGCTGCAGTGGCTACTGCAGCGGCGGTGGGATCGTCGCGACGGACGGCAACGGCAACTGCGAAGAAGACCGCAAAGAAGGCCGCCAAGAAGAGTGCGGCGAAGAAGACAGCCAAACGCTCACCAGCCAAGAAGGCCGCCAAGAAGACGGCAGCCAAGAAGTCGGCTGCGAAGAGGACCACGAAGCGGGCACCCGCCAAGAAGACAGCCAAGAGGGCCGCGAAGAAGACCACGAAGCGGGCACCTGCCAAGAAGACGGCCAAGAGGGCCGCTAAGAAGACGGCAGCCAAGAAGTCGGCTGCGAAGAGGACCACGAAGCGGGCACCCGCCAAGAAGACGGCCAAGAAGGCCACAAAGCGGGCACCCGCCAAGAAGACGGCCAAGAGGGCCGCCAAGAAGAGCGCAGCAAAGCGGACGGCGAGAAAGCGCTGATCACAGCTTCCTCCCGCTCATTGCAGAACCGTTCATGCAGAAGGGCCGACCCACAGGGTCGGCCCTTCTGCATTGCCGCTCAGTGCGGCCCGGTCAACGTGATGATCGTGATCGAGGTGATCTGGTCGCCGTCCATCTCGAGCCGGACTCGTTGACCAGGCCGGAGAAAGCGCAGACCACTCGAGGCGAAGGCGTCCGCATCGAACGGTATGAGCTGACCATCGTCGAGGGCAACGCTGCCCGCATGGGTCTCATCGTCGAAGCTCCACACCGTCGCCTGCATCGCTTCAGGCTAGTCGCCCCAAGTCGAGTCCTGACAGGACGCCGTGGGTATGACGGCCGACCCCGAGTCGGATCGCGTCCCAGAGGTCGACTTCTGTGTCGACGTCGCGACGCAGCCGCTCCAATCCGGAGCCGGAGACCTCCTCTGCACCTTCGGCCCGGTGGAAGGCACGGGAGTGTGGTCCGAAGTGCGGGGACAACCGCTCGGAGGCGACAGCGGCGAGCAATGTCGTCCCGGTGCCAGCAGTGTCGGAGATGAACCAGCGCGGGCCGTGTTCGGTCGACAGCACCAGCGACAGTACCTCGGCGGTCAGGGCTGGAAGGTCGCCGGCTAGAGCCACCAGTCCACACTCCGCGTCTCGTGCACGGATGTACTGAGCACCGTGCACGATCGCTGCGTTGAGACCCGCGTCAGGTCGATCGGCGATCACGTCTGCACCGGCATCGCGAAACGCTCGAGTTGCCGGCTCATTGGTGACGACAACCAACCGTCGTACCTCAGGACATGTCAGCGCTGCTGCCACGGTGTCAAGCGCAAACGCCAAGGCCAGCGCGCCGCGGTCCTGTTCGGCGAAGCCACGAAGCCGCGTCTTGGCGATCGTGGTTTGCTTGACAGGGACGATGATCGACCAGCTGGGTTCGGTCGGCGAGCGGGAGGACATCATCAACGATCTTGCCACCTGCTCGACATCACCATCGCGTTAGACGAAACTGTCTGCCTGCTGCTGACCAGGGTGGCAGCCAAACGAGTGTGGTTGTGAGGAGCACGGGGTGGCGAGACGAAAGCTCGGATGGGCCTTCGCAATCTGCGTCGTACTGCTCCGGCGCCCCCTCTTGATGTTCACCAAACGCGACTGGCGGGGTGCCGAAAACATTCCACGCGAAGGTGGGTGCGTCCTGGTTGCCAACCACGTGTCGGAGTTCGACCCGATTCCCTTCGCTCACTTCATTTACGACAATGGCCGTCTCCCGCGTTTTCTCGGCAAGGCCGAGGTGTTCGGCGTACCGATCATCGGCGCGATCTTGCGCAGCGCCGGTCAGATCCCCGTCTACCGCAAGACAACCGATGCCACGAAGGCGTTCAGCGCAGCTGTGGCGGCGGTCCAGAAGGGCGAGTGCGTGATCGTCTACGTCGAAGGCACGATTACGCGCGATCCCGACCTGTGGCCGATGGTCGGCAAGTCCGGGGCAGCCCGCATCGCGCTGACCACAGGTTGCCCGCTGATCCCGTGCGCGCAGTGGGGTCCGAACGAGGTGCTGGCGCCCTACGCACGTGCGCCGAGCTTGTACCCCCGCAAACTGATGCGTATTCGAGCGGGCGCACCCGTCCGGCTGGAAGACCTGCAGGGCAAGAAGCTCACGCCCGCCGTGCTTCGTGAGGCCACTGACCGGATCATGGCTGACATCACCGGCTTGCTCGAGGACATTCGCGGCATGACGGCTCCCGTGAAACGATTCGACCCGAGGGCGGCGGGTGTGGCAGAGATCGGCAACCCCAACCCGAACCGACGAAGGTCGTCCGCACCACGAAGGAAGTCTGGGACGGACGGAGCAGCAGCGAAGGATGACATGACACCGAAGGACGAGACAGCGTGAGCCACGTAGCGGTGTTCGGCGCCGGATCTTGGGGTACGGCGTTCTCGCTCGTCCTCGCAGATGCCGATAACGACGTCGTTATGTGGGCCCGACGCGAAGAGCTGAGCAGTGACATCAACTCGTTGCACGAGAACCGCGAGTACCTGCCCGGCGTAGAACTTCCCGACAGGATCTCGGCAACGCACAATCCCGACGAGGCGCTCTCCGGAGCCTCGGTCGTCGTTCTCGCCGTGCCCTCTCAGTCGTTGCGCGCCAACCTCGAGGACTGGGCGAAACACATCCCCGACGACGCCTTGGTGATGAGTCTGATGAAGGGCGTCGAGCTGGGGACGGCCAAGCGGATGAGCGAGGTGATCGAGGAGGTCGCCGGTATCGGCGATGACCGGGTCGCCGTACTTTCTGGTCCCAACCTCTCGCACGAGATCGCGAACCGGCAGCCCGCTGCATCGGTGATCGCCTGTGCCGACGAAAAAGTTGCCGAACTGCTCCAGGCCCGCTGTCACAGCCCGGTGTTCCGTCCTTACACCAACACCGACGTCGTGGGCTGCGAGCTCGGCGGCGCCACCAAGAACGTCATCGCGCTGTCGGTCGGAATGGCGATCGGGCTCGGGTTCGGCGACAACACGACCGCGTCGGTGATCACGCGAGGACTTGCCGAGACAGCACGACTGGGTGAAGCGCTGGGTGCCGATCCTTACACGTTCTCGGGTCTGGCCGGACTGGGCGATCTCGTCGCGACCTGCTCTTCGCCGTTGTCGCGCAACCGGACTTTCGGCGAGAAGCTCGGGCAGGGGATGAGCATCGACGAGATCGTCGCGTCGACCCGCCAGGTCGCCGAAGGGGTGAAGTCGTGCGAGTCAATCCGCGACCTCGCAGCCCGCAACGATGTGGAGATGCCGATCGTCGAGGCCGTCGCGGCGCTTGTCCGAGGCGAGCTCGATCCGCAGGAGATGCTTCAGAGCCTGGTGTCCCGCGCGGCCAAACCCGAACGCGACTAGACCTTCTCCCGCGACAGACTTCCGTTAGTTCACCTGCGGTACGCCGTCCAGCGCCTCTCGCAGATCAGCCCACAGGTCCTCCACGTCTTCGACCCCGACGCTCAACCGGATGAGCCCTTCGGGAATCGTCTGTGGCTCGCTCTTCCAGCGCCGCCTTCTCTCCAGCGAGGACTCGACTCCGCCGAGGCTGGTGGCGTGCACCCAGAGATGCGTGCTGTGCGTGACCAGGTCGGCCGCCATCGCGCCACCGGCTATCTCGATCGCGACGATCGCGCCGAAGCCGGGGTAGCGGACGCGTTCCACCGCACTGTGCACGCCCAACCGGCGTACGAGTTCCTGGGCGTTGGCCTGAGCCCGCTCGACTCGCAGATGGAGAGTTCGCATGCCGCGCAGCGCGAGCCACGCCTCGAGAGTGCCGGGGAGCGCTCCCGCGGTGCGCCGCTTCTCGTCCACCGCACGGAAGATCTCGTCGTCTGCTGTCACGACCAGACCGATCACCGTGTCAGCGTGCCCAGCGAGGAACTTGGTACCCGAGTGGACCACCACGTCGGCGCCCAGGCTCAGCGGTTGCTGATGCAGCGGGGTCGCGAAGGTGTTGTCGACGGCTACGCGTACCCCTGCCGCGTGGGCTCCGGCGCACAACGCCGCGATGTCGGCGACCTCGAGTGCGGGGTTGGTCGGGCTTTCGATCCACAGCAGAGCCACGTCGTCGTCGAGGGCACCGAGCACCTGGTCGGTGTCGTCGATGTCGACGAGTACGACGTTGACCTGGCCACGCGCCTCCAGCGTCGCCAGCTGCACCAACGTGCCCTGGTAGCAGTGGCGGGCCGCCACGACCGTCTCTCCGGGCGCCACCAGGTCAAGCACAGTCGAGACGGCGGCCATGCCCGAGGCGAACGACAGAGCGCGTCCTCCCTCAAGTGCGCCGACGGCCGCTTCGAACGCTTCCCACGTGGGGTTCGCGTAGCGGCCGTACTCGCGGTCGCCCCCCGCGACGTACGTCGACGCCATCACCAGCGGCTCGTTGAGCGGCTGATCGGGTTCTGACGCCGGACGACCGGCCTTCACCGTAACGGTCTCTGGGCGTAGGCCCGGACGTAGGCCGGCACGTGCCTTGGAGGACGCGTCGGGAGAACTGTCGTGGGGTCGAGCGGCTGGGCCAAGAGCGGGGGTTTCGTCGGATGAGGTCACAACAGCCATTGTGGGGCAGGCCGATAGGCTCGCTGCAATGACTGCCTCCCGCAAACCCCGGATCGCTGTCGTGTTCGGCGGCCGTTCCAGCGAGCACGCCGTCTCATGTTCCACCGCGGCCAGCGTGTTGTCCGCGATCGACCCCGAGGTGTACGACGTGGTGCCCATCGGTATCAGCGTCGACGGCAAATGGGTGCTGGAGTCGGGCGAAGCCGAACGGCTTGCCCTCACCGCCTCTCACACCCCCCAGGTCGACGCCGCCGCACGAGCCGTCGTCGTGAGCAACGACCCCGGGCGGCGCGCGATCACTGTTGCCGATCCAGGTGAGACGCCGCGTGAGCTCGGCGAGGTCGACGTCGTCTTTCCGCTCCTGCACGGACCGTGGGGCGAAGACGGCACGATCCAGGGCCTCTTCGAGGTCGCCGGCATCCGCTACGTCGGATCAGGGGTGCTCGCCTCTGCCGTCGGCATGGACAAGCACTACATGAAGATCGTGCTTGCCGCTGCCGGTCTCCCCGTCACGACCTACGTCGTCATCAAGCCCCGCGAGTGGAGCCACGACGCCGCAGCAGCACGCGAATCCGTGAAGTCACTTGGCTATCCGGTGTTCGTCAAACCAGCCCGTGGTGGCTCAAGTCTGGGCATCTCGAAGGTGTACGACGTGGACGGGCTCGACGCGGCCATCGAGCACGCCCGCGAGTACGACCCCAAGGTGCTCGTCGAGCGGGCAGCCGAGGGCGCCCGCGAGATGGAGTGTGGGGTGCTGCAACGGCTTGACGGGGGCGCCGACGCGAGCCAGGTCGCCGAGATCACCGGCTACGGCGACCACGAGTTCTATGACTTCGAGGCAAAGTACCTCGGTGAAGAGGGCGTCACGCTCGAGGTTCCCGCCGATCTCTCCGAGGAGTTCACTGACGAGATCCAGCGGATGTCGGTGGCAGCGTTCGAGGCGCTCGAGTGCGAGGGCCTGGCGCGAGTGGACTTCTTCTTGGGTCACGACGGCAGGCTGGTGATCAACGAGATCAACACGATGCCTGGCTTCACTCCGGCGTCGATGTTCCCCCGCATGTGGGCAGAGTCAGGTGTCGACTATCCCGAGCTGGTTGACCGCCTCATCACGTTGGCACGGGAGCGGCCAGCCGGACTGCGCTGACTCCCGGCCGTGTCACTGGCACGGCTGGACTTCGGGGATCGCCTTGCGAACGGCGTCGGCGAGGTCGGGCAGGGGAGCGACGGGTTCGCGATCGCCGTCTTCCGGGACCACCACTTCTACGTACGCCGCCCGACCGATCGTCGTCCACGTCATGTCGCCTTCGACCGGTTCGTCGCCGGACACGGCCTGGCCATCCTGCGACGCGAACCAGCCGACGTCGTTGACGACGAAGCAGACCGAGTCAGCATGGAGTGCCGCCGGCTTGTCGACGCCGCAGCGCAGCACGATGGGCGGATCGCCCCACGCGGCTCCCAGCGCATTCGAGGGCTCGACGTCACGGACGTCTTCGTCGGCCACGGTGTCGGGCAGGTTGCCGACCAAGTCCTCACACAGCCCTGCCGCCGTCGATGAAGGGTGGGTGGCGTCGATCTCGACCGAGCCCGGTTCGCCGCAGCCTCCGGCAGCGAGGACAACAGCAACGAGGGCCACCCGCATGACAACGCCCCCGGCCCGTGCTGGCACGGAGCGGGGGCGCCTCATGGTCGAAGGGCGGGTCGGGGTGGGGTCAAAGTGGGGTCGCGGCGTCAAAGGTGGCGACAGCCCGGGTCAGATGTGCACGACCGGGCAGGTGAGGGTACGGGTGATGCCGTCGATCGACTGCACACGGGCCACGACGAGCTTGCCTAGTTCATCGACGTTGCGGGCCTCAGCTCGCACGATCACGTCATACGGACCGGTGACGTCCTCGGCCAGCGTGACTCCCTTCACCTCGGCGATGTTCAGGGCAACCTCTGCGGCCTTGCCGACTTCGGTCTGGATGAGGATGTACGCCTGGACGACCACTGGGACCTCCCGTGTGTTGAGTCGTGTCGTTGGTGCGTTGCTCACGCTACTGCCTGGTTAGGTTGTCACAGATAGCGGGCAGTGCGAAAGCGAAGAGTCAGCGGCCAGGAGGAAACGCAAGGATGGCGAAGACTGGGCAGACGGGCACCTTCGGCGACCTCGGCGAGTTCGCAGTCCTGTCCGAACTGACGTCGCGGTTCGAGCAAGGCGCACACGTCGACGTCGGACCGGGCGACGACGCGGCGGTGGTCGCCGTCACGGGTGGTCAGGTCGTCGCATCGCTCGACATGCTGATCCAGAACCGGCACTTCCGCCTTGACTGGTCCTCGGCCACCGACATCGGTCACAAGGCTGCTGCGGCGAACCTGTCAGACATCAACGCGATGGGCGGACGCAGCACGGCACTGCTCGTCGGACTCGGGGTGCCACCCGATCTCGAAGTGTCCTGGGCAATGGAGCTTGCCGACGGTCTCGCGGGTGAAGCGGCCATCGTCGGGGCCAGCGTCGTTGGCGGCGACCTCACCCAAGCCGACATGATCACGATCTCGATCAGCGTGTTGGGTGTGTGTGAGCACGCTGTCGTCCGACGCTCGGGCGCCCAACCGGAAGACGTCGTGGCGTTGGTGGGCCGCCAGGGCTGGGCCGCGGCCGGGTTCGCCGTCCTCGGACGCGGTTTCCGGTCGCCGCGCGTGGTGGTCGACGCCCATCGAAGGCCGCAACCGCCGTACGACGCCGGCCCGCAAGCCGCGCAGCTCGGCGCCACGGCGATGATCGACGTCAGTGACGGGCTGCTCCAAGATCTCGGTCATGTGGCATTCGCGAGCGGGGTCGCCATCGACGTTGATAGCACCAGCTTCGAAATTGCTGAGCCTTTGCAGGCCGTCGGCGCTGCGCTTGGTGTCGACCCGATGACCTTCATGCTCACCGGTGGCGACGACTACCCGCTGCTGGCGACGTTCCCAGCGAAGACGGCGCTGCCCGATGAGTGGCGTCAGATCGGCACGGTGCTGGAGGGTGGAGAAGCCGGCTCGGTCACGGTCGATGGTGCCGCGTACGACGAGGGTGCAGGCCACCAGCACTTCCGCTGACGCGCTCTTGAGACGTGTTGCTGTCGGTGAGAACGTCGCGACCACTACGGTGGCTTGCGTGGCCACTCCGCTTCCCGAACCCGAACCCAGTCCAGCCCTTCCGGTCGTGTCACTCGCACTACGCCTGCTCTTCCCGAGCGTGCTGGTGTTCTGGGCGGTGCTCGGACCGTTCGCGGCCAACCCCAACAACACGGCTGACCAACGTTCGTTGTTGGGCGTCGCCAAGCTCGCGAGGGACTCCGACTTCAACGGGTTGGCCATCCAGAGCGCACTGACGTTTGCTGTGTTCGCACTGGCGCTCATCGCTCTCGCGTGGGTCAACTGGATCGCGTGCGACATCATCATCGCTGTTCACCACTCGCGGGGGCTTCGTGCCCAGGCGTTGCCGTTCGGCATGGTGCGCCGGGTGCTGAGTTTCATCCAGGTGATGGCCGCGATCGGTGCTATCACCGCGGCGTTGACGTATGTGAACATCGTCCGCCAGGAATCCATCGAACCCGTCTGGACGGCGCTGCTGCTCATCGTCGGCGGTGGCTACCTCATCCGCGCCTGCTCTGAAGGCAAACGCTCTCTCGTCTGAGCTGTTTCGGCGTCCTCAATAGTCGGAAATACCCTCCACAACGGTTGACCCGCGCGAGTACCTTTTATGCATAGAGGGAGGGTTCATGATCGAGCTTGCCGCGCTGGCTACGACGATGGTCACGACGTTCCTCGCGCCCCTGGTCAAGGAAGGTGCCGAGGAACTTGCCAAGAAGCTGAGGGCACAGTCGACAGACGCAGCGGCCGACGGAATGGTCGGTGCCGCCAAGAAGCTCTGGGGACGACTTCGTGGCAAGACCGAAGGAACCCCCGACGCCGCCACTCTGGAGCGGTTCGAGCAGGCGCCCGACGACAACAAAGGCTCGATGGAGGACTTGGTACGCCGGCTGCTCACCAACGATCCGGACTTCGAACGGGAAGCCCGCGAGCTCGTCGAGGCGAAGGAAGGTGGCACCACACGTTGGCAGCTGATGGGTGACATCGTCGGAGTCGTCGACGCGCGCGGCGCGACGTTCAGTGGTTCGGGCGACGTCGCCGGAGTGGTCTACCACGCGGGCGAGGCATCCGTGCCGCCCAAGTCTTCGGTCGGTCGGCCTCCCGCACCCGGCGGAGACGGATAGCGCCATGGACGCGGCGCCGATCGGTCGAGGCCGCGAGTGGCGGTCCCTTCAGGAGCGTCTGGCGACGCAGCAGTCAGCCCTGATCATGCTGGCCGGCAGGCCCGGCAGCGGCCGCACGCATCTGCTGCGGCGTCTCGGAGACTCCGCTCGTGAGGCCGGCTACACGGTGGCGGGCTGTGAGGAGCAGCTGCCGATCGATCCCACGACCCGGGTCAGCGACGTACGAAGGGCTCTCGCGGCGGTGCTCGGCGGGTCGGACGAACAGGCGAGTGTGGCTCGGTCCGGCTTGATCGCCACTGCGATCAAGCCGTTCACCGACCTGGTGCGGGATGAGCGTGCGGTCTTCGCGACGCTCGACGCGGCCGCCCCGACGTTCGTCGGCATCGACGGCTACGACCCAAGCCCGAGCGTTCGGAGGTTCATCGAAGGACGGCTGCTGCCACGCAACAAGAAGGGGGCGAAACCGATTGTCTTTGTGATCGTGGATCGACCTGAGAGGCTGACCAGAATCCACGAGATGGCCGATGAGTTCCATGAGCTCGGCGATCTCGACGAGCTTGAGGTGCGTGGGCACCTCACCGCGTTGTCCGACGAGATGCGATCACCGCTCACCGAGCAAGAGCTCGACACTTACACGGCTGCCGCCACGAAGGACCCCAGCTGCCTGCGGGCACTCAACCGGGTCTTCAGTCTGGTCTCGGACGGAGGCTGATGTCGTGGTAAGGATCGACGCGACCAAGATCATCGACCGTGACGCCGAATCGCAGCTGTTCGGGCAGATGGTCAGCTTCGAGGTGCCACCACGCGTGATGGTGGTCAGCGAACGGAGCGGGATGGGGAAGTCCGACCTGCTGCGCAAACTAGAGCTGCTCTCGGTCCGTGACCATCGTGTCCCCGCGGGTCGGGTCGAGCTAGACGAGTTTGTTAGCCGTCCTGACGAGTTCGCCGTCGTCACGGCCCTGCATGAGTCGCTCAAGGACGCTGGCGCTAGTCTCCCGAACTTCGAGACGCTGTCCGGGGCCCGCGGGTTGAGTGACACGTTGCAGTTCAGGGAGAAGCTGAGGTCCGTGGTGGGTGTGGTCGATATGACTAACGCCCAAGTCACCGGCGGTACGAACACGATCTCTGGCGTCACCTACAACATCAGCAGCGACGAGTTCGTGTTTCCTAGCTGGGACGATGCGGCCGAGGAGACCGCTCGGGCCATCTGCGTGGAGGCCTTCTTGGGCGACCTGACTGAGTACGCCAAAGAGAACACCGTCGTCTTGATGTTCGACGGGCTCGACAAGGTCGGCGAGAGTCTGCGGCGGTGGGTGATCAACGAGTTCGTGCGCCGCCGCGCGCTGACAGACTGCGACGACCACAAGCTCGTGATCGTGCTCGCCGGATCCGACGTCACGCAGATGATCCTCGATCGCTTGAGCGCTGCCGAACGTGAGCGAGTGGAGCCGCTCGCCCCCTTCGCGGAGTGGACACCGGATCAGATCCAGCAGTTCCTCGACGCCAACGACGTGGGCACGATGAAGCCGGAGGAGTTCGAGGCGCTGTGTCTGCTGATTCGCGCGGGGCGCTCGCTGATGGAAGTACTCTTCCACGCCCAGATGATCGCCCAGAAGCCGTAGCCCGCGATGCAGCCGCTCTCCACGTTCAAGGACCTGACCGCTTCGGCCAGCGAGGTCGAAAGTTCTGAGGCGCAGACCGCAAAGCAGCTACTCGCGACGGCCAACGAGCGATCGCCGAGCCTCGGCGACCTGATCCTGCTGGCAGCGCTGCCCAGGGTCTTCGATGTGCCGATGCTCGCCGAGCTCGCTCACACGGGAACTGATGACGAGGAGTTCAACGAGGATGTCGGTTGGCTGCTCCGCAGCCCTTTCCTCCACGAGCGAGCCGGTGACGGGTGGTCCGTCCACGACGCCGTTCGGCGACCGCTGCTCCAGATCTGGGACAGCGACCCGGCGTACTGCGACACCCACCTAGCGGACCTCGAGTCCGTTCATGAGGCGCGCTATCAGAAGGCGCGTCAGGCCGCCGCTGCACTAGCGCAAACCGAGACCTTGATCCGCGACACAAACCCTGCGCGGTACGTCGCACTGAGCGACGAACTGCAGGACCGGTTGGTCCGAGTGGCCGTCAACCTGGTGCACACCGGACTACGGAGGTCCTTCGACGCCGGCTGGAGACGGATGGTCAACACGTTCGGCGAGTTCACGAACGACGGGCTGCATCATCACGCAGCCATGCTCGTTCGGGGCTGGCAATCAGCGACCGGTCTGGTCGCGGAGGAGGATCAGAGCGCGCTCGACCAGTGGGGCCGTTACTTCCTGGCGATGTCCGCGATTTACCGCAATCACAACCAGGAGGCGCTGGACCACCTCGACGCCATGGGCGAGAACGGTGAGCTTGATCTCCGCTTGGTCGCCTGGTGCCACGGCGCTCGCTCTCTCGCCATGCGCGGACTCAACCGCTTCGACGAGGCATTGGCCTCGATCCAGGACGAGATCGCGCTCCACGAGGAGTATCACGCTGACGACCCCAACATGGCCAAGCCCTGGATGGTGAAGGCCGACCTGCTGTCGCTGTTGGGGGCCACCCACGGGCAGATCGAAGCTGCCGAGGCCGCGGTCCGTCGGGCCGAAGAAGTATCTGACGCCCGTCACGACCTGACCAACGCGCGGATCTGCCTTGCGCGCGCGCACTCCGCCACAGGCGACCTCGGGCGGTCGGTCGACGGTGCCTTGACCGCACTGCAGGGTGCTCGCCTGCTGATCGACGATGCCCCGGGCAACACGGTCCTTCAATCCAACCGGGCCGCGACAGCCGCCGCGATCGACCTGCTCGGCCCGCTTTCGTCGCGGCTGCTCGCCACCCTGGTCGAGCAGCGTCGGCAGCTGACGATGACGGGCGGCCCAGACGCCCTGTTCGACCTTCTTCTCGCACAGGCTTCAGCGCTGATCAACGGCGGCGATGCTGCAGCGGCGGAGAACGTGTACGCCGAGGCGCGTGAGCTCGTGACCGAACGGCTGGCAGGACGGCTCTGGGAGATCGACGCCGAGGAGGCCCAACATGCCGACGACCTGGGCAACCCGTGGCGGGGCGCGGAGCTGAACCTGCAGATCCTCGACGACCCGTTCGCCAGCGCCGACCCTTGGACGCGAGCCCGATGTCAGACGAACGCCGTCGAGTCCCTGCTGTCCTCCGGCCAGTACGACACTGCCTTGAAGTTCATCGAACGCGCTCGAGAGTCATGGGTCGAGATGGACCACCCACGTAACGTCGCCCTGCTCGACATCTTCCACGGCGACCTCCTTCGACGGACGGGCGACCTCGAAGGAGCAGAGGCGATGCTCCGACGTGCGGAGATCGGAGATGACACCCGCTACCTCGGGTTCCTCCGCGAGTGCGTCGCACGCCTTGCGCGGGATCGAGGGAGGAATCAAGAGGCAGCGAGCGCGGCCCTGTCCTCGTTCATCGTCACGTCCCGCACGAGTTACCCCATCAGTCGTGTAGGTCGAGGTCTGTTGGCCACCGGCTATCTGACCTACGCTCGGAGGTTGGAGGAGGCTGCCGGAGTCCATGCGGAGGTTCAGGGGTTGCTCAAGAAGACCCAAGCGTTCTCGTCCTGGCGGCCAACCGAGGAAAGCAATCAGGCCGACGAGCACGCGGGTCGCGCCGTTCGCATCCTCGTCTCTGGACTCGGCCCCTTGGAGGCGCGGGCCCGGTCAGCGGTCGAGCACCTCGAGACGGCCATCGAGATCGACCCCAGCGTCGGCTGGTATCACCTCGAGATGGGTTGGGCGTTGACTCTGATCAATCGCCCCAAAGGGGCCGCGCGGCACTTCACGGAGGCCGCCCGGGTGACGTCTGAGCCCACCCTCCGGGCAGCACTCCGGTCCATAGCGGTGATCAGCTGATCACGTTCTCGATGGCGAGGACACCCGAGCCCGGGGCCCGCAGGCGCCAGTCGCCGCCGGCGAAAGCAAAAGCCCCGAGATCGGAAGGATCTCGAGGCCCTGGTGCTGAGGCGGTCAGGTCAGCGAGTGACCTTCCCGGCCTTGAGGCAGGACGTGCACACGTTGAGTCGCTTCGGCGTACCGTTGACGACCGCGCGAACCCGCTGGATGTTCGGGTCGAAGCGACGCTTGGTACGACGGTGCGAGTGCGACACGTTGTGGCCAAACTCGGGGCGCTTGGCGCAGATGTCACAGACGGCAGCCACGGTGTACTCCTGAAATCACGGGAATCAGATCTGAGATGTCGCGTTGTCATCCGGCAGCGGTTCGGCGTCGTGCTCGAATCCAGACCGGGCAACCTAGCAAGAATAACGGATCCGCCGCGCTCGGCGCCAATCGGCGATCTGTGGCCGCTGGGGGCTAGGGTTTTGGAATCCTCCGCGGGTACGAAGCCTGACGTCACCCGCCCAGCGCGACGACCCGAAAGATCGATCCCGTGAGCGAGTCACCCGAAGTAGCGCTGTTGATGCGCTGGTGCGACCTCGCGCTGGAGGCCCTCGGGGTCGCGCGAGAGGAGATCGACGCCCTCAATGTCTATCCCGTGCCCGACGGCGACACCGGTACCAACCTCTACCTCACGTTCGAGGCGGCTCGGCAGTCCATCGTCGATGCCGAGCCATCGTCGCTGGTCAGCGCGCTGACGGTGTTCGCTCGTGGTGCCTTGCTCGGCGCTCGGGGCAACTCCGGTGTGATCCTCTCCCAGCTGATGCGGGCTGGGGCTGACCAGCTGCTGCGTGGCGACCCCAGCAAGCCCGGACAGCTGTTGGCTGACACGCTTACGCTGGCCGCCGATGCCGCCTACGAGGCAGTCGCGACACCCGTCGAGGGCACGATGCTGACGGTGGCACGTGCTGCCGGTGACGCCGCCCAAGATGCAGTGCCTGAGGCGCCCGAGGAGCTGACCGCCCAGATGGGGTTCGTCATCCGCGCCGCGGCCACCGCAGCCCGCGAGGCGCTCGAGCGGACGACCGAACAGCTCGAGGTGCTGCGCGCCGCGGGGGTCGTCGACGCCGGAGGTCGTGGTCTCTGCGTCATCCTCGATGCCGCAGAGGAAGCGTTCACCGGCAAGCGCCCTGCCAATCAATACCAGGCGCGCACGCCACTACCTGTGCCGATCGCGAGCGAAGCCGACCTGTCAGAGGATGGCCCGGCCTACGAAGTCATGTACCTGTTGGACGCCGACAGGGCCGCGATTCCGACACTCCGGGAACGTCTCGGCCCCCTCGGTGACTCGCTCGTCGTCGTCGGAGGCGACCAACTCTGGAACATCCATGTCCACGTCGACGACGTGGGCGCCGCCATCGAGGCGGGCATCGAGGCGGGTCGTCCTTATCGTGTCCGCGTCACTCACTTCGCGGAGCAGATGAGCCAGGCAACGGCAGCGCGGCGTCGTACCATCACCGGGCAACGCGGCATCGTGGCCGTAGCAGCGGGGCCTGGGCTGCTGGGGCTGTTTGCAGAGGCAGGTGCCGTCGTCGTACCAGGCGGACCCGGACGACGATGCTCCACCGGCGAGGTCCTCGACGCGATCCGGACCACCCACGCCGCCGAGGTGATCGTGCTTCCCAACGACGCCGACAGCGTGGCCGTGGCCGAAGCCGCTGCCCAGGCGGCGCGCGACGAAGGGATTCGGGCTGCGGTCATTCCCACCCGCGCGCAGGTGCAGGGATTGGCGGCCGCCGCGGTGCACGACTCGGCTCGGTCCTTCGACGAGGACGTCGTCCATATGACCTCAGCGGCCGGTCACGCGCGGCACGGAGCCGTCACGGTCGCTGCGCGCGACGCGATGACGATGGCCGGTCCCTGCCAGACCGGAGACACCCTGGGCATCGTCGACGGTGACTTCGCGCTCGTGGGCGGTGCTCTCGATGACGCGGCGGTCGAGATCGTCGACCGGTTGCTCTCTGGTGGTGGTGAGCTCGTGACCTTGGTGACCGGCGTCGACAGCAATGACGAGCTCGTACGACGGGTGACGTCCCACGTGGCGAGCACCCGCCCCGACATCGAGGTCCTCGTCTACGACGGGGGACAAGAGCGCTACCCGCTCCTCATCGGGGTGGAGTGATGGCGACATTCGAAACGCAGCTGCGTGGTCTCGTCGGCGCCCGCTCGGCCAATGCCCTGAAGGACGCGTTCGGCTTCGAGACCGTCGCTGACCTGCTGGCGCACTACCCCCGACGCCTCGCCGACCGCGGCAAGCTCACGGACTTCAGCGAGCTCGCGCTCGACGAGCACGTCACCGTGCTGGCCAAGACGGTCAGCGTCACCAACAGCACCTACCAGCCCAAGGCCGGGGGCCGTCGCGCCACCCGCACCGAGGTCGTGGTCACCGATGGTGAGCGCCAGCTGCTGCTGACCTTCTTCCGGCAACCGTGGAAGAGCGGTCAGCTCCAACCCGGCACCATCGCCCTGTTCAGCGGCAAGGTCGGGTTGTTCCGCAATCGCCGTCAGCTGGCACAGCCCACCTGCGAGATCCTCGGCCGCGGGAGCGACATCGGTGAGTTCGAGACCGAGGAGGTAGCCCGCTGGTTCCCGATCTACCCAGCCACCGCCAAGATCACGTCCAAGGTGATCATGGAGTGCATCGCGCTCGTCCTCGACGCGATCGACGACTTCCCTGACCCGCTGCCCGACGAGCTTCGCCGCGACCGCGGCCTCCTCAACTACGCAGATGCCATTCGGCAGGTCCATCGGCCTGCCGACCCTGCCGAATGGGCAGCTGCCCGCGACCGCTTGCGTTTCGACGAGGCCTTCGTGCTCCAGACGGTGCTCGCCCAGCGGCGGCAGCTGATGAAGTCGCTGACCGCCGCTCCTCGCGCGGCGCGCGACGGTGGGCTGCTCGACCGCTTCGACGCCTCGCTGCCGTTCGAGCTGACGCAGGGCCAGCAGACCATTGGCGCAGAGATCGCCGGCGATCTGACCCGGCCGCACCCGATGCACCGGCTGCTTCAGGGAGAGGTCGGCTCCGGTAAGACGGTGGTCGCACTCCGCGCGATGCTCCAGGTTGTCGATGCCGGCGGGCAGGCCGCCATGCTAGCTCCGACCGAGGTGCTCGCAGCCCAGCACCACCGGTCGATCCTGGCGCTGCTCGGTCCGATGGCCGAAGGCGGCATGTTGGGCGGCGCCGAAGACGCCACCCGAGTCGCCCTGATCACCGGGTCGATGCCGGCGGCGCGGCGACGCGGCGCCCTGCTCGATGCAGCGTCAGGCGCGGCAGGCATCGTGATCGGCACGCATGCCCTCCTGGAGGACCAGGTGCAGTTCGCCGACCTCGGCCTCGTCGTCGTCGACGAGCAGCACCGGTTCGGGGTGGAGCAGCGCGCCGCCCTCACTGACAAGGCTGGCTTCACGCCTCCTCACGTGCTGGTGATGACCGCGACCCCGATCCCGAGGACCGTCGCGATGACCGTGTTCGGAGACCTCGACGTGTCGACGCTCCGCGAACTCCCGCTCGGCCGGGCCGAGATCCAGTCGACCGTCGTACCCGCCGCCGAGCGACCCGACTGGATGGAGCGGGTCTGGAGCCGGGTTCGCGAGGAGGTCGGCAAGGGGCACCAGGTGTATGTCGTCTGCCCGCGCATCGGCGGTGACCCCGAGTCGGCGATGCAGGATCCGTTGCCTGACGACGAGGCAACGACACCACGTCGGCCGCCTCTCGCTGTCGCCGACGTGGCCGCCGAGCTCGTCGGCGGACCCTTGTCGGGGTTGCGCGTCTTCATGCTGCACGGGAAGTTGCCGTCTGACGAGAAAGACGACCTGATGCGGCGCTTCGCCGCCGGAGACATCGATGTGCTGGTCGCGACGACCGTGATCGAGGTCGGCGTCGACGTCGCCAACGCCTCGGTGATGGTCGTGATGGACGCTGACCGCTATGGCGTCTCCCAGCTGCACCAGCTCCGCGGCCGGGTCGGCCGTAGCGACGTGCCTGGGTTGTGCCTGCTCGTCACCGAGGCGCCTGAAGGCACCCGGTCGCGCGAGCGGCTCGACGGCGTCGCCGCGACGTCCGACGGATTCGAGCTGTCCCGCCTCGATCTGGAGAACCGGCGCGAGGGCGACGTTCTCGGGGCGAGCCAGTCCGGTCGCCGCTCGAGCCTGCGCCTGTTGTCGGTGCTTCGCGACGAGGACGTCATCAGTGATGCCCGCCAGGCCGCCGAGCAGGTCGTCGAGCACGACCCGGCACTCGAACGGCATACCGAGCTCGCCGGACTGGTCGACGAGCTCGTGCGGACAGAGCAGGCCAACTACCTGGAGAGATCATGACGCGCATCATTGCGGGAGCCGCGCGAGGGCGACGCCTCAAGACGCCGCACGGAACGGCCACCCGGCCGACGTCGGATCGAGTTCGAGAGGCCTTGTTCTCGGCCTTGGAGTCCGAGCTCGGGACCCTCGCCGGGACCCGTTTCCTCGACCTCTTTGCCGGCTCGGGAGCTGTCGGACTCGAAGCCAGGTCGCGCGGCGCTACCGAAGTCGTGCTCGTCGAGCAGGACCGTGCCACCGCAGCCCTGATCCGGTCCAACGCAAAGCAGCTCGGCTTCGACGGCGTCACGGTGCTGTCAGCCAAGGCCGAACGGCTCCCGCACGGTGGGCCTGGCGGACCCTTCGACGTGGTGTACGCCGACCCGCCGTACACGATGGAGAAGGGGGCGGTTTTCGACACGATCACAGCCTTGAAAGCCGCCGGCTGGTTCAGTCCCGACGCTCTTGTCGTGGTCGAGCGGCCCCGCCGTGACGGCACATGGATGTGGCCTGTGGGGCTGGAGGGGGTGCGCGAGAAGAAATACGGCGAGACAATGCTCTGGTACGGTCGCGCGGCACACCGAGCCGCCGATCCTGATGATGCGGTCTGAAGGAGTCACGGATGCGACGAGCAGTCTGTCCAGGGTCGTTCGATCCGCCGACCTTCGGTCACCTCGACATCATCTCCAGGGCGGCTGGCTTGTTCGACGAGGTGACCGTGGCTGTCCTCGTCAACGAGAACAAGCAAGGCCTGTTCACCGTCGATGAACGGCTCAGCATGCTTGGCGAGATGGTCAGCGAATTCGACAACGTCAAGGTGGCGTCCTTCGAAGGACTGTTGGTTGATTTCTGCCGCGACAACGGGATTCAGGCCATCGTCAAGGGCCTGCGGGCCGTCAGCGACTTCGACTACGAGCTGCAGATGGCGCAGATGAACTCCAGCCTCGCCGACGTGGAGACCGTCTTCATCCCGACCAGCCCGGAGTGGTCATTTTTGGCGTCTAGCCTGGTCAAAGAGGTCGCGCGATTTGGCGGTGACGTGTCAAAACTCGTACCGTCGTATGTCTTCGAACGCCTCAAGGAGCGACTCTGAACAGCGGCTCGCAAGGTAGTTGGCGGGGAAGACAATGGGTTCGGGGCACAGAAAAGAGGCCACATCCGTGGACGTCAAGCAATTGATCGATGAGCTGCGATCGATGATCGAAGGCGCTCGTTCCATGCCGATGTCGTCGTCCGCGGTGATCAACCGTGCCGAAGTGCTGGCCGTCATTCGCCAGCTCGAAGAAGCCGTGCCAGCGGCTTTGGAGCATTCCGAGCGTGTCTACGCCGAGCGCGACTCGGTGGTCCATGACGCGAAAGAGCGAGCCGAGCGGATCCTGGTCGAGGCGTTCAACGAGCGGGATCGCCTGGTCTCGGAGACCGACGTCCACAAGATCGCCACCCGCGAGGCAGAGCAGATGCATGAAGAGGCCAAACGCGAGTGTGAGGCCCTCCGCAAGGAGACCGACGAGTACGTCGACACCCGCCTGGCCAACTTCGAGATCTCCCTGCACAAGACGCTCGATGCCGTGACTCGTGGCCGCGACCGGCTGCACGGCCGCTGGCAGCTCGACCAGACCAGCCTCGACTCGATTGCCGAGCAGGATGCCGAAGGGCCCCCGCTGCCCCAACACTGACGATTTGAGGCGAGACAGGGCCACCCGTTACGCTAAGGCGCTGCCTTTCCCAAGGGCGGCGATCTGTGGTGCCCGTCTATCGGAAGTTCATCTGCGATGCGTCTCGACCCGCGTTCGCCGTTCGTGATCAACACTCACGAGCTTGGCCGACGCCCCGGATCGATGCAGAGCCTCGAACTCACGTTGCCGGCGCCGTCAGATCTCGGTATCGAGTTGCTTGGTGTCCCTGAAGGGTCGCCGGTCGAGCTGGACCTTCGGCTCGAAGCGGTGATGGAAGGGGTGCTCGCGTCTGGCCAGGCGTGGGTCACGCTCATCGGAGAGTGCGCACGATGCCTGGAGCCGATCGAGGACGACCTCGAGGTGTCGCTCCAGGAGTTGTACGTCTATCCCGAGAGCGACGCCGAGGAGGACGAGGCCAGCCGGCTCGACGGTGAGCTGCTGGATCTCGAACCGGTACTCCGGGACTCGGTAGTGCTCGCGCTGCCGTTCCAACCGGTGTGCGAGTCGGACTGCCAGGGACTGTGCCTCGAGTGCGGGGTGCGGCTCTCGGACCACCCCGGCCACGCGCACGAGGAGAGCATCGACCCACGGTGGGCGTCGCTCTCAGCACTGAAGACCAACTCCGCCGGCAACCGTGCTGGCGAGGATGAAGAGGAGTAACCGTGGCTGTCCCCAAGCGGAAGATGTCGCGCAGCAACACGCGTCACCGCCGTTCCCAGTGGAAGGCTGCCGCCCCTTCGCTCGTGACGTGCGCCAACCCGGCCTGCCAGTCCAAGCACCTGCCGCACCGTGCGTGTCCTGAGTGTGGGCAGTACGGCGCTCGCGCCGACCGTCGTCAGGTCCTCTGACGTCAGCCGAGGTGGAGTCTGCAGCGCTGCGCCTGTCGCGTGACGAGCTCTGCGCACAGCTTGGAGTTGACGCGCTCGACCCCGAGCTCTTGAATCGTGCTCTGACCCACCGGTCGTTCGCCTACGAGAACGGCGGGCTGCCGACCAACGAACGACTCGAGTTCCTCGGCGACTCCGTTCTCGGTGTCGTCGTCACCGAGTCGCTGTATCTCACCCATGCTGACCTCTCCGAAGGTCGACTCGCCAAGTTGCGCGCTGCCGTCGTCAACGCGCGCGCCCTCGCCGATGTCGCCCGCACCCTGGGACTCGGCGAACACATCATGCTCGGCCGCGGCGAGATCTCCACCGGTGGCCGCGACAAGTCGTCGATACTCTCCGACGCTGTCGAGGCCCTGATCGGTGCGATCTATCTCGACCTCGGCTTCGAAGTCGCCGCCATGGTCATCCACCGGCTGTTCGACCCGCTGATGGCTGCGGCCGCCGGACTCGGCGCCGGTTTGGACTGGAAGACAAGCCTGCAGGAGCTCTCCGCTGACCTCGGGCTCGGCGTACCGGAGTACCTCATCGACGACAGCGGACCCGACCACGAGAAGACGTTCGAAGCTCGAGTCCGCGTCGGTGACGGCGTCTACGGCCACGGCACCGGGCGCTCGAAGAAGGAAGCCGAGCAGCAAGCCGCCGAGACGGCGTGGAACGCGATCAAGGCTGAGCACCCCTCCGCCGAGGCACGTTTTCCGCAACCCGCTGACGACGACACCCCCTGACCATTGCCTGAGCTGCCTGAGGTCGAGGTGGTACGCCGCGGCCTGGCGTCGTTCGTCGTGGGGAAAACCATCGAGCGGGCCCGCGTCCTGCATCCCCGTTCTGTGCGCCGCCACGTCGCGGGCGTCGCCGATTTCGAGGACCAGCTCGCTGACCAGCACGTCGTTGCCGCCCGCCGGCGCGGCAAGTACCTATGGCTGGCACTGGAGTCCGGTGACGCACTCCTTGGCCACCTGGGCATGAGCGGCCAGATTCTCGTCCAGCCGCGCGCGGCTGCTGCCGAGCGGCATCTCCGAGTCACTCTCGAGCTCTCTGAAGGCCGTGACTTGCGGTTTGTCGATCAGCGCATGTTCGGCGGCCTGCTCATCTCGCGCGACGGCGCAGAGCTTCCACCCGAGATCGCCCATATCGCGCGTGACCCGCTCGACCCGGCCTTCGACGAGACACAGTTCCGGGCGTCCCTGCGCAAGCGGCGTACCGGCATCAAGCGGGCATTACTCGACCAGACACTGATCTCCGGGGTTGGCAACATCTACGCCGACGAGGCCCTGTGGGGCGCCCGACTGCACTACGCGCGACCGACCGAGACGTTGCGACGGCCTGAGGTTGAGCGGTTGCTCGCAGAGGGTCGGGCCGTGATGACCAAGGCGCTCGGTGAAGGGGGTACGTCGTTCGACGCCCTCTACGTCAACATCAACGGCGAATCCGGCTACTTCGAGCGGTCGCTCGCCGTCTATGGCCGCGAAGGTGAACCGTGCCCTCGCTGCGGTACGCCGATCCGGCGGGACGCCTTCATGAACCGTTCGTCCTTCACGTGTCCTCGCTGCCAGCCGCGGCCCCGCCGCGCTCACTGGTAGCCCGGTCCCGCTCAGCGGCGACCGCGCTCGGAACTGCCCCGCCCGAGTCGATCGGGGTCCACGCCTCCGTGCGCACCCACTCCGAGCCGCAGCCCACGCAGGCGAAGACCCGAAGCTCATCTCCACCCTGGTCTGGCAACATCTCGCCGGTGGCCCTCCACACGCAGATGGACTGGCAGGGCTGGATCTGCAGCGGGCGGGAGGCGGGTGCGGGGGTCATCGGCTCCATTGTGCCGCGGGCTCGGCGGTGAACCACCAGGCAGCAGGGCCTATTGCGCCAACGTGTGCTGCGCGCTCAGGACTAGCCCCCAGTTGACCGGACGGCCACAGAGTGTCACTCTTGAAGGCAGCAGTAACGATCCGCCATTCGCCGAAGCTTCGGCCCGCTCAGGCGCCCCGAGGCATCCCGGATCTGCGGTTCGCGGTCGTTACTGTCCCAACAGTTGCTCCTGGAGGATGCATCCATGGCCAAGGCTCTCCTTGGGTACGTCGGTGGCGATTCACGACTTCTCGACGACAATCAACGACTCCGTCGGCGAATTGCTGATCTCGAAGCCGTCGTACTACGTTTGCAGGCTGAGAATGACGCCCTGGCGGCGCAAGTACATGACGGTGATCTGTTGATGGTGCCTGACACCATCGGCGATCACGCCCACGCGCGCGCCTGACTGACCGGGCCCTCTCCTCAGGGCCAGGTTCTCGTCGTCCTTTTCAAGGATGAGCCAGACGCTGGTGCCGTGACCTTCGCCGTGTCGCCTCGTTAGGTCAGTGACACCACTGATCTGGAGGTCCTATGCGCCGGTCCGTCTCGCGCGCCCTTTCTCACAAGGCCAACCGGTCTCGCAAGGCCATCCGCTTCTTCACCGCGCTCGCGGCCGCTGCCATCCTGGCCACCCTTCCGGCGCTCCCCGCGGCTGCTCACGACTCCGACCGCGAGCGACTCAAGGAGATGTCTCAGCTGTTCGGCGGCGGCGTCAACGTGCCGTTCGTCGCCAGCGACAACATTCAGCTCGTCCACAGCGTGCCGAAACCCGGAGCGATCTCGGGTGTCTTCTCGCCGTCGGCACCGTACTTCTACGTCTCCGGCCTCGAGTCGATCGACGTGTACGACGTCAGCGACCCGCTACACCCGGCGTTGACTGGCACGCTGCCTGAGCTCGTCTTCGAGAACGAGGCGATGAACTATGGCGAGCGCACCTTGGCGAACGGCAAGGTCATCAGGTTTGTGCTCGTCGGTGTCGACCTCACGCAGGCCTCGCCCAGCGACATCAACCACTCCAACCCCAACGGCGCGAACGAAGTCGTGCTCGTTGATGTGACCGACCCGGCGAACCCGTACATCCGGTCGCGCACCCCGGCGACGACGTTCACCCACACGGTGGCGTGTGTGCAGGTCAGGAAATGCACGACCGCCTACACCGCCGGCGATAACGGGTCCTTCTCGATCATCGACCTGAGCAATCTCGACCAGCTGAAGGAAGTCGACTCGCGTCCGGCCAGGACCGGAGTGCAGCCCTTCCCGTCACCTGCCGCTGGCCCGGGTGGACCGCTCGAGAGCGGGCACAAGTGGAACTTCGACAACGCCGGCTACGGCTTTCACACCGGCGGTGCCGGGACAGCAGTTTTCGATGTCACCAGTCCTCGTCATCCCAGCCTCGTGACCACGACCGGAGCTGCTGGTGTCGCAGCTGGCTGGAACGACTTCATCCACCACAACTCCGACCGCCCCAACGGCAAGGCGTTCCGCGCCCACAGCAGTCCGTCCATCAATCACGGCAATGTCGTGCTGATCACCGAAGAGGACTACGAGAACACCGACTGCGCGACCGCCGGGTCGTTCCAGACCTGGAAGGTCGAGTCGCTTGGTGGTGCGCCGTCGGCCGTCAAGCCGCTCGACAAGATCAACCCGGTGACAGAGGGAGGTGGCGGGATCTCGCCACCGCAGTACGCCTTCTGCTCGGCCCACTGGTTCGACTATCACCCCTCGGGCATCGTTGCCCTCGCGACGTATGGCGGTGGGTTGCGACTTATCGATGTCCGCGACCCGCGCCACCTCAAGCAGTTCGGCTTTGCCACATGGGGTGCTTCAGAGGTTTGGGACGCTTACTGGGCCCCACGTCGTAACGCGGCAGGTCAGCAGATCGGCTCGTCCAACATCGTTTACACGGTCGACCTCGTCCGCGGTCTTGACGTCTACTCCGTCGACCTCCCGGGTCAGGCCGGCAACAAAGCGACCGTTCCGCTCGCTGGATCGAGCTTCAACCTGAGGCTCGACGGCGGCGCCGCGCTGGTGCTGGTGGCCGGTCTCGGCTCGGTCGTCTTCCTGCGTCGACGTCTGGCGCGCGGCGGCGACACCTCGACCGCGACGGCCTGACCTTCGGAAACTCCCGCTGGGTCCTAGGCTCGCCGCATGAGTGTGCGACTGGAACCCATGACCCCAGCCGAGTACGACGTCTGGCATGACGTTGCCGTGGCCGGCTACGCCGAGCAGATCGCCGACTCCGGATCGTTGCAGGTGGAACAAGCGCAGAAGCGTGCGATCGAGGACTTCGCAAAGCTGCTGCCTGACGGCCAGGAGACCAAGGACCACCACATCTGGACAGCCTTCGTCTCCGATGAGCCGGTCGGCACGATATGGATCCACGTGATGCCGGATCGGACACCGATGCATGCGTTCGTCTACTCACTCGACGTCGATCCAGCGCACCAGCGTCGTGGCTACGGCCAGGCGATCATGGAGGCCACGATCGAGAACTGCCGCGGGCTTGGCGTGGGAACGATCGGACTCAACGTCTTCGGTCACAACGAGGTCGCCCGGCGACTTTATGACCGGCTCGGCTTCCACGTGACCTCCACGTCGATGAAGCTCACGCTCTGACCCCAGCGACCCGCCTGAAGGCAACCATTTCGCGCGTTCATCACGTGCAGGCAGTGAAGGGCCGCCAGGGGGCGGACCGCGAAGCCGGATGGAGGCCATCGATGTCACGAAGGTCGCCAGGGGTTCTGCACCCCGCTCACCCGACGACGCGGCGAGAGACGGCCGAGGAGCGCATCGACGTGGTGAACGACTTCGAGACCTACATGCGAGCGCGTCAGCGTGCCCTGGTCGGGTTCGCCTACCTGTTGACCGCCGACCACCACGCTGCGGAGGACCTCGTCCAGACCGCGCTCGCGAAGGCCTACCTGCGCTGGGACAAGATCCGTGCGCACGGGTCGGCGGAGGCCTACGTACGCCGGATCATCGTCAACGAGAACGCGAGCATCTGGCGCCGGGCGTGGAAACGCAGCGAGCATCCAACTGCCGAGCTGCCCGAGCACCACGACACAGGATCGGTCGAGAACGAGCCCGACGAGATGTGGGCACACCTGGCGACACTGCCGCGTCGGCAGCGAGCCGTCCTCGTGCTGCGCTACTACGAAGACCTCACGGAGGCGCAGACCGCCGAGATCCTCGGCTGCTCGGTCGGGACCGTGAAGAGCCAAGCATTCAAGGCGTTGGCGTCGCTACGACAGCTCGTGGGACCCGCCAGCGAGCGAGGGGAGGCGTCATGAACACGCCCAACGATGAACTGCTGACCCGGCTCCGCACGACGTTCGAGCGAGGGATGGACTCAGTCGGAGACGTCGACATCGCGGATGACGTGTCGCGCAAGGCGCGGCGCATTCGCCGGTCGCGTCGCCTGGCAGCGGCCGCAGTTGCGGCCGCCGTCCTTGTCGCCGCACCCGTCAGCGTTGCCTCGATCCGCGACGTGGCCGATCGAGACCCCAGCAACGGACCCGCGACCCAGCCCACGCAAACCCCGACCGACCCGGAGGCGAGAGTCGTCAACGTCGACCTGGCGAACCTCCCGGCAGGTGACTCTCCGAGCGTGCCGTACCTCGTCGGCGTCACCTGGCACAGCGGTGACACCTCGGTCGACCTTGACGAGGGTTACTCGCCATTCCTGACGCTGCCGTTCGGTGAGCACGTCTTCAGCGACTACGTCGCCGGCGAGGGAGTCGACGCATACGCCATCGACGACCAGCCGAGGCACGAGCTCGGCGACGACGACGGGGAGCACCACTCGCCTGTGGGCGGTCCCGATGACACCGTGTGGTGGATCGAGCCGGATCGGACCGAGGCCAACCCCGTGCATGCGGCCTGGAAACTCGCCCGACTCAGCGTCGATGACAACGGCACGGAGCAGATCCGACGCTTCCCGATCCCGGGCGTCTGGGGTGGCGAGGGGTCTGGCGGGCCGCCGGTGCTGCACGGCTTCGTCGGCGATGACCTCGTGGTGACAGTCACTGACACAGGCGAGGAACAGTCACACCTCGTGTGGTTCCGCGGCGGAGATCCGACACGTAGGGCCGAGCTGGGTCCTTACGAGAGCGCGCGCCTGGCAGACCCGGACTCAGGGATTGTCTTCGGTGTGACCGGATGGTCGCAGAGCCACATCTGCGGCGACCTGTTCGACGCACGCCAGCTGACACCTCGCTGGTCGTCCTGTGACTGGTCGCCGGTGGCCATCTCACCCGATGGCTCGAAGGTCTTCGCGCTGCCGTCGTCGCGGCCGCCGGTGAACCCGTCCGTTGCTGTACTCGACGCCGACACCGGAGAGGTGCTGATGCAGCTGACCATGGACGGACGACGCGTCGACGGCTACACCACCGGTGTGTTCGAGGACGAGGACACGATCGACGTCTCCGCAACCCAGAACCATGACCATGCAGTCATCCGCTGCAGCGTAAGTGCCCTGGCGTGTGAGACGGCTGTCCCGCCGTCCCGGGAGAGGACGCACCTATCCAATCCGGCGTACGAGTAGCGCGCGCGGCAGATCCGGTTGACTGCGACGGCCTTCCCTACAGACACGACCAACCGGATTAGGGTGAGCGGATGGATCTTGCGAGCGCCCAGAGCTGGCTCAACCGGTACGTTGACGCCTGGGTGTCCTACGATCCAGACGACGTCGCAGCACTGTTCAGCGAGGACGTCACCTACCGCTACCACCCCTACGACGAACCGATCGCAGGCCGGCAAGCCGTTGTTGCCTCGTGGCTCGGCGAGGGTGTATCCGATGACGCTTCCACCCGCGACGCGCCCGGCACGTATGAGGCCGAGTACTCCCCGGTCGCCATCGACGGTGACACGGTGGTGGCCACCGGCACTTCGCGGTACCGCCAAGAGCCGGACGGGCCTATCGTCCGCACCTACGAGAATTGCTTCATCATGCGCTTTGACGGTGATGGTCGCTGCCGCGACTTCACCGAGTACTACCTCCGCCTCCCGTAGGTTCACGTCCAGCAGCCTGAGCGCACAATCGAGTCACAGCCAGCGACGCACCCGCCGCGTGTAGTCGTCGTACGGCGCACCGAATCGCTGGTGCAGGAACCGCTCCTCGGGGCGGATCGCGCCCCAGAAGACGAGCAGCACCGCGGCCGGGAACAGCACGAGCCCCCAGAACGTGCGTGCCAGCAACGCCAGCCCGAGGTAGAGGGCGAGTAGGCCGACGTACAACGGGTTGCGGGAGAGCCGGTACGGCCCTTCCTCGATCAGTGCGTGCGTGGCCTGCCCCGGCAACAGCCCGGTCTCGTGCCGGCCGAACAGCCACAGCGACCACCCGTTCCACCCGACGAACAGCAGCACCAGCGCCCAGCCCAGCGGAACCCGCCATCCGCCGAGGTCGACCGGGTCCTCCCAGAGCAGCGTGGCCCACCAGCCGACGAGCAGGGGTGCGCCGATCGCGATCGGCGGCCAGAGCCGGAACGCGACGGTCTCCTCGGAACCGTGGACCATGCCCTCATTGTCGCGGGTGCGTGCACATCCGCAGTTCCGGACTTCATCACGCCGAGGGGAGGTTGCTCATGATCAGCGCGGCATCGTCGTTCTCGGGGTCGAGGTCGAGGGCGCGTCGGAGGAGACTCCTCGCCAGGTCGAGATGCCCGTCTACCTGATGGGCCCATCCGGTCATCGTCCAGGCAGCGGATGAGTCCGGACGCAACTCGGTCCACAGTCGCAGGAGGGGCCAGACCATGCTCGTGCGGTGCAGCTCGATCGCTCCCCATACGGCGTCTTCGAACCCCTCGTCGTCGAGGTCGAACTCGGCCGGCTCGACAGCGGCCAGTCGGTGGAACTCCGCCGCGGCGGCGTCCGGGCCCGACGTTGCCAGCGTCTCGGCGACGGGGCCGACGACCGGGGGCAGCAAGGCGTGCATGGCCGCCACCCCCTCACCCAGCTCCGTTGATGTCGTACGGGACGTCAACGAGAGAGGGACGTCGGCGAAAGCGATGTCGAGCGCTGCCTTGGCGATGGGCGAAGCGGGGACGGTGTTGGAGTTCGCGAGCACGACTACCCCGGTCCGCTGCTCAGGGACCAGCACGAATCTGGACCCGAACCCGGGGTCCGCACCGCTGTGGCTCAGCGTTCGGTGCCCCCGATAGCTGCCCACGGCCCAGCCGAGCGCCATCGCTTCCTCCCATGGGGATTCACCCACCGGCACCACCGGCTGCCACATCAGGTCGAGCAGCCCGGCGTCCAGCCGTGCCCACGGCTCATCGGGACTCCCAGCGGCCACCTCGGCCGGCTCGAAGTGGGCAACCATCCAGCGACACATCTCGACGACGTTGGAGTGCAGGGTCGAACTGGGGGCATGGCGCCTGGTGTAGGGATAGGCGCCATGGGGCACCAACAGCGGCATCCCCACGTGCGGTGCCGCAGCCAGGTGCTCGGGAACCTCGCCGCGCAGGAAGGTGCTGTTCCGCATCCCGAGTGGGGCCAGGACCTGCTGCCGGACGGCGTCCTCGAACGTCGTGCCCGTGGCCCTGGACAGCAGCAGCCCGAGAAGTTCGAACCCCGCATTGGAGTAGGAGAACGTCGAGCCGGGCTCCGCCTGCAGCCGCCAGCCCGACAGGCTGCTAGCGAACTCGCTGAGGGCGTCGTCGCCGAGCTGAGGGTCGTGCCAGCCATAATCTGCGACGTCGGGGAGACCGCTCGAGTGGCTCAACAGACGCCGGGCTGTGACCTCCCCCGCCCGACCGTCGGCCAGCGTGAACTCAGGCACCCATTCGATGATCGGAGCATCCAGATCGAGCGCCGGTTCGCCGGCGTCTTGGGCGGTCGCCAGCGACACGATCGCGGTCGCGACGAAGGGCTTGGACACCGACGCCAGGTGGAACATCGTCTCGGGTGTGACCGACTCACCGCTGCCGACGTCACGGACGCCGAACCCACGCGAGACGACCTCCTCGTCGCGCACCACCGCAACGGCCAGGCCTGCCACGTCGTGCGAGCCGAGTAAGGTCTCGACCAGAGGCCACAAGCCTTCCTCCACGCTCCCTCGAAGGCGCCCAGCCGACTTGCCACCCTCTCGTTCAGCGACCACAACGGTCCGGCTGTTGCCATGGCCACTCGGCGGCGATCCATGCAGCGACGGCATCAGCCAGCGGTTCGTCGAGGTCGGCACGGTCGGCACGCACCCACGACTGGACAATGACGTCGACGTCGCCCTCCCTCTTCGGGGGATAGAGGTAGACGCAGCCGATGACCTCGTCATCATCTGGGTCGAGAACGGTGAAGGTGAAACCTTTACCGGAAGCGAAATCCGCGGCATGGCCGCTGAGGTCGGCGAGGTTGGACTCGAGTGACATCCCATCGATCGGTGGCCAGTTGCCGTCTGAATATCCGGGAGTGGTACGGATGTGCTCGATGCTGGAGGTCCACGCCGCATGGTCGGCCTCATTGTGCTGCGGTCCTAGCGGCTCAAGCACGAACTGATCCGTGATCAGAGACTTGGGTGGCTCGAAATCCGTCGGCACGAACGGCTCGGAGCGCATGTGTCGAGTGTATCGAGATGCCCGCGACAACGGCGCTGTTGGTGTCGAGGTCGCGGTTCGCTGATGCGGCCGGAGCATCCGTGCGGCAAGCTATTCGCCGGTCGCGCCGTCGATGTGTTCGCGGAGGAGATCCGCGTGGCCATTGTGGCGCGCGTACTCCTCGATCATGTGCAGGTAGATCCACCGCAGGGTGTAGTCCTCGCCGGGGCTGGCTTCGTCGAGACTGCGCCTGGCCACGGCCTCACGCGACCGGGCGACACTCGCTCGATAGCTAGCCAGGTCGTCGGCGGCACGCGCGATGTCTACCTCCTCGAAGCTGTTGGCCGCGCCCGGGACGTAGTTCCAGAAGTACAAGTGGTCCGGTTGGCCGTCGTAGGAATGGAACCAGGCCTCGACTCCAGACAGGTGCCGAACCAGGCCGAGCAGCGAGAGCTTCGACGGCGGCAACGACCGCAGCGCCAGTTGTTCCGGCGTCAGCCCGCCACATTTCAGCAGCAACGTCGTGCGCTGGTACTCGAGGCGGTCTTCAAGAGCGGCCCGCTCGTCAACCGGGTTGTTCGGCGGCTCTGGTCGCTCGGGCGTGGTCCATGTCGACATTCCGGCGAACCTACATGCGCGTCGATCCCTTGACCAGCCAGTGATCGCACTCGTCTGAGTGAGCGGAACGCGGGCACCGTCGGACGGCTTTGGCAGACCGTGCTGCCGAGATCGCAGCGTTTCATCAATCGATAGCAGCCTTCACGATCCATGACGTGACATGAGGTCGGTCTTCGAGCTCCGCTCGCCCGGTAGCCCACAGGAGCACTTGGACCGGGTCACCTTCCGGAGCGTCGGGGAACCGTCGGGCCAGCACCGCGGCGCAGAGCGATTCAGGGGGAAGCCAGCTAATCCCGAGACCCTGCGTGATGTCGTACGTATGCACCAGCGTTTCGTTGACTCCCAGCGTGGCAAAGCCGGGCGGCCTACTTGCTTTCGCTGTCGCCTTCGATGACGACCAGTTGGAAGTTCTCGTCGAGACGGACGTCGACGGTGGAGCCGTCGGTCTTGGTGACCTCGACCTCCCAGGTGGCGCCGTTCTCCGTATCACGCTCAACAGAGTTGGCGTGCCCACCGTTGGTCAGTTCCAGGGCCGCTGAGGTCGCTTTGTCGGCCTGGGGACCGCTCACCGTCCCGTCGCTGTCGCCCGAGGTCGCCAGCGCGACTCCAGTGGCCGAGGCTGCGATCAGACCGGTCATTGCGATGCCCGCGGCCAGCGTGCGCTTCTTCATGATGTTCCACCCTTCCTAGCCTGGACACGCAGGCTATTCGGGCGAGATGAGCGGTAGATGAGCGTGCCCGCACGCTCAGCGCGCTGCGACTGTGCGGCGGGGTTTCAGGTCGACCGAGGGACGGATCAGTTGCCGTCCTCGCCCTGGTCGTTGCTGCACGCTTCTCTCAACGGATCGTGGACTGCGCGCGGATCGCGGCAGATGAGGACGTTTCGTCGTCGGCTCGTGCATCATCTACTGATGCAGAGTGGGTTAGGGCTTCACGGCGTGCCTGAAGGTGCAGCGTCGCATCGTGACGTGCTCCCGCTCCGCGACGCGAGCCGCACTTGGTTCGCCGTTTCGTTGCAAACCTTCGGCGGCCCCGCTGGGCAGATCGCGGTCATGCAGCGCATCTTGGTGGACGAGAAGCGGTGGATCGGCCAGGGCAGGTTCTTCATGCGCTGAACTACTGCATACTGTTGCGAGGCCCGGAAGCCCAGCAGGGGTCGATCTACATCGGCTGGCTACTCAACGGCATTCGTGGGGGTCTCATCGCCGGCACCCTGTTCGTGCTGCCGGGTGTGGTCCCGCTGCTGGCGTTGTCGGCGGTCTATGTCGGCTATGGCGACACCGCCGCTGTCGACGCGTTGTTCCTTGGCGCAGGGAGAGGGCGGCACCAAGACGCAGCGCAGCTCCGTCTCGCCGGTGGCCTGGCGTCGCCAAACTTGCTCGACATCGGCCAGCGGGCACTCGTCGTACCCCATCCGGATCTGGCCGGAGGCAGCGTGACCGAGGACGACGCTGATGGCTTCCCGCCGTTGGTCGGCTGTGATCGCGTTGTTCGTGTAGCCGAGTACCGAGGCCGAGCGGCTCCGGAGCACCGATGACTGCAACACGGCCTCGTCGCCTGACGCGCCGCCGAGGTTGACCAGTCGGCCACCAGTCGCCAAGTTCCGTGCCGCCGCGGTTGCGGCGACACCCCACACCGGGTCGAGGACGACGTCGTACGGCCCGTGCTCGGCCAGCAACGTCGCGAGGGTATCGACATCATCCGTGAGCGGTATGACGACGTCCGCACCGGCCGCCTGCGCCCGTTCGACGGACGCCGGCCGGGCCACCGCCACCACGGTCGCAGCGCCGAGGACGCCAGCCGCACCGACCCCGGTCTGTCCGACAGCACCGCCACCGCCGAGCACGAGCACCCGCTCGCCCGCACGCAGTTCGCCGCGCCAGGACAGCGCCATCCAGGCTGCGACTCCCGAGAGCCCGATCGCCGCCGCGAGCGTGTCTTGCACGTCTTCCACGAGCGGTACGACGTCAGCGTCAGGCACGAGACACAGCTCGGCCAGACTCCCGTCGCCGGGCTCCATGCCTGCTGTCGCGAAGAACCAGACCCGGGTCCCGACAGGATGCGTGTCCGACGCCTCGACGACGCCGACCCCTTGGCCGCCCGGCACGTAGGGAGTCGCCGGCACCCCGAAGTACGACCTGCCCGACGCGCACAGCAGATCCAGTGGCACCAGCGGCGCCGCGGTGACCCGCACCAGCGTCGACGCCGGGGCCGCAGAAGGTGACGGGTGCTCGTCGTACCTTGGCGGCTGGCCAGGGGTGTGCAGGACGGCGGCCCGCATCGTCACGTCGCGATGTCGGGATAGGGCAGCGAGATGTGCTTCATCGCCTGGCCGTACGCAATCTGGTATCCCAACGGGCCGTGGTCACGCTCGAACATCGCGATGAAGAGCGTCAGTGTCAGGAACGGGTGAGCACCCATCTCGAAGAGGCGCACGTGGTCTTGCCGGACGAGGACGTCGCGCTCCTCGTCGGTGAACGCCAGCCAGGTCGACCGCTCCCCGGTGTGGCAGTTGAGGATCTGGTTGGCCACCTCCGACTCCCACCAGGTGACGGTGTCGGCCGGGTTCTCGCGGTAGCGCTCGACCAGGTCTGGGTCGCGGTCGACGGTGTAGAGGAACTTGTCGAGCAGGTACTTGCTCATGACAGCGCCCCCTCGGGGTACCAGGTGAAGTAGGCCTCCATGGTGTGGAAGAGGTCGAGCGAGTCGACGTGGTCGGCTTTCACGCCCGCGCCGGCGACGCCCATCATCAACATGAAGTCCATGAAGCCGTGGGTGGCGTTGCCGGGCCGGTGGAGGCTGTCGAGCGTCACTTCGCCAAGGCAGCCCTCGACGTCGCCGCGCGCGATCCACTCAACGGCCTTGCGATCGAACTCCGGGTCGGGGCCGTGCTCGCCGAACTGACGCGGCCCGCCGAGCTCGAGGAGAGATGGCCGGTGCCGATGATCGCGACCCGCAGGTTGCTCGGCCACGACTCGACCATCTCGCGGATCGCCTTGCCCAGCTGGACAAACCGCCTCGGCTGCGGAAGCGGGGGAGCGAAGATGTTGGTGTAGATCGGCACGATCGGAAGGTCGGCCTGCGGTCGCAGTGTGATGATCGGGCAGGTGATGCTGTGGTCGAGCCGCAGCTCGTTGCTGAATGCCAGGTCGAAGTCCATGTTGAGGCCATTGCGCAGGATGTGGGTCGAGAGATCCTCTTGGCCCTGCAGCGTCATCCGAGGCAGGCCGAACTCGCGCTCCTCGTTGTACCAGTTGGCGTCGAAGTACGGTGCCTTACCGACGAGGAACTGCGGCATGTTGTCGAGCCACAGCTGGTGGAAGTGGTCGCTACCGATCATCACCAGCACGTCGGGCTGGGCGCGGGTCAGCGTCTCTCGGAACGTCTCGATCTTGGCCTGCCACTCGTCGGCGAACGGTGGGCGTTCATCGCCGGTGGCCGTACTGGCCTTCAGGTAGAACGGGTGGTGTGTCGAGGCGATGACCGCGGCGACGGTGGCCATGCTCGCTCCTCTCTGGGTACCCGGTCGGGTCGACGTAGACCGTCCCTTCGCTGGAACGCGGACGGGTGTCCGGCCGAACTCTCGGCCAGTCTCCGAGCGCCGATCCGCGCCTGTCAAGGCACCCTTGACAGTGCTGGGATGTCGTGACCACAGTGGCTCAGATCGTGGCTGACCACGGTCCGGACATTTGTACGGGAGGAACCCATGGCCGACACCGGATCGATCGTCCTGCGCGGCGGCACCGTGCTCACGATGGACGACAGCCACACCATTCACGAGAACGCCGACGTCCTGGTCGTAGCGGACCGGATCGAAGCAGTCGGTCCGCAGCTCGACGTGCCTGAGGGCACCGAGGAGATCGACGCGTCGGGCGGCATCGTGATGCCGGGCATGATCGACACGCATCGGCACATGTGGCAGACAGCGATGCGGGCGTACGGCGCGGACTGGACGCTGACGCAGTACTTCGTCTGGTACTACCTCGAGCACGGCAACAAGTTCCGTCCCGAGGACATCCATGCCGGCAATCTGCTCGCAGGATGGGAGTCACTGGAGGCCGGGGTCACCACCACGGTCGACTGGTCGCACGGGCTGCAGACGGTCGACCACGCCGACGCCGCGGTTGATGCGCTGCAGGCCGTGCCGGGCCGGTTCGTGCTCGCGTACGGCAACATCCAGGCCGGCCCCTGGGAGTGGGTGCCGAGCCCGGAGGTTCGCGCGTTCTTCGAGCAGCGGCGCACCGGCGCGAACGACATGATGGGCTTCCAGCTGGCCTTCGACGTCACCGGCGACCCGGCGTTCCCCGAGAAGGCAGCGTTCGAGGCGGCCCGGGAGCTCGGGTTGCCGGTCACCACGCACGCTGGAGTATGGGGCGCGACGAACGATGACGGCATCCGCCTCATGCATGAGCACGGGTTCGCGAGCCCGGGGACCGTCTACGTACATGCGGCCACCCTGACCGCCGACTCCTACCAGCGGATCGCCGCGAGTGGCGGCTCGCTGTCGGTGTCGACGGAGTCCGAGCAGAGCGCTGGGCAGGGTTACCCCCCGACCTGGCAGGTACGGCGCTACGGCATCCCGGTGTCGCTGTCGATGGACACCAGCGTGTGGTGGAGCGGCGACCTGTTCTCCGCGATGCGGACGACGCTCGGCGCGGACCGGTCGCGTGAGCACCTTGAGGCGCACGCCGCCGGCGACACGATCACCCAGCTCGCGCTGCGTGCCGAGCATGTTGTGCACTGGGCGACCCGCGGCGGCGCGTACGCGCTCGGCCGCGACGACCTCGGGCGCCTGACGCCCGGCGCGAAGGCCGACGTCGTACTGATCAAGAACGACCACTCAACCGTGTCGTTCCCGCTACTCAACCCCTACGGCCAGGTCGCGTTCCAGGCCCAGCGCGGCGACGTGCACACGGTGATCGTCGACGGTCGGGTCGTCAAGCACGAAGGCCGGCTCGTTGGCGCTGACCTGACCGCCGTACGCCGAACCGTCGAGGCGACGGTCGACCACCTGAAGTCGGCGCTGGGCGAGGAGGCCTGGCAGGCTGGCATGAATCCACCCCTGCCCGAGGACGACAAGATGCTCGACAATCCGTACCAGTACACCGAGTTCCAGACTGAAAGCACGCACGGCGCCCGCGGCTCCATCTTCGGCGAACCGGGCTCGGGCGGCTGATGGCCGCGCGCGAGTCCCGCTATGACCCGGTAACCGATTGGTATGTGGACTTCGCGAGCGAATGGGGATCTGACCCCAGCGTTTTCTTCCCGACGACGTAGCTGACTAGCGAGTGCTCGACCTGGCGTGCGGGCCGGGGACGCTAAGCCGAGTCCTGGCGAAACGTGGCGCGCGAGTCACGGCTGTCGACCTGTCCGCGAACCTGCTCGTGCATGCCAGGACCAGGAGTCGACGGCGCGTGGCGGCATCCACTACTTGCTGGGCGATGTGACGTCGACGGACTGGTGGGATGGCGAGAGTTTCGACGGGGTCGTGTGCAACATGGCGCTGATGGACATCGACGACCTCGACGCGGCGTTGGCGACCGTGGCAGCTGTACTCAAGCCGGGTGGCTGGTTCAGCTTCTCGATACTTCACCCCTGCTTTCCCGGCCTTCGCGACGGTGTGTCCGAGCAGTTGTCGAGCTGGCCACCTGATCGCGGGTACTCTGCGGAGGGTTGGTGGACCACTCACGGTGACGGCGTGCGCGGCCGGGTGGGCGCCAATCATCGGATGCTGTCCACCTACCTCAACGCTGTGCTACGAGCCGGCTTTGACTTCGACGAGTTTGCCGAGCCGACCGCCGCGGTGCCGCGTTACTTCATCGTCCGCTGTCGACGACGTGACGAATAGCCGGCAGCGTTGGACCTTGTCAGCGTCGCGTTAGCCGGCGACGACGGTCCGCACGAGTACGCCGATCTTGTCGATCCGGTGTTCGGGGTTCTTGAACTCGTCGACCCAGTAGTTGCCTTCGGCGTGGTCCTCCAACGTCGAGCAGGTGGACAAGGTGAGGAACGCCCGCGTCGGCGACGCGTCTGGACGACCTGGCACCGCGGCACGTTGCTCGGCGAGTGAGCGAGGCGATCGGAAGGACGTTTCGCGGGTGCCGCGGATCCCGTAGATGTAGCGGACTCCGTCGGACACGACGATGGCCCGTTGGCCGACTCGAAGGGCAGGCAGCATTCGGAAGGCTTCTGTCGAGGACGTCCGATGGGCGGTGACTTGGTAGTTGCCGAACCCACCTGGTCCGACGCCTCCGTGGCGACCGTGCGGACTTGCTGCCACGCCGCCGTTCTGGATGCGGGTGCCGTGCGCGTCGTCGGTCTTGCCGGGATAGGGCACGACGGTCAGGTCGCGCAGTCCAAGGGCCGGGATGCTCAGCTTCGCCCGCCGGGGCTGGCCATCGCTCACGATGACCCGCGGGACCGTTGTCTCGACGACGTCGTTCAAAGGCGTGGGTGACGACGAGGAAGACCCGGACGGCGACGAGTTCGGTGACCCGGACGGTGACTCGGCGGGCGACCTGGTCTGCGACGGCGATGCTGAGTGAGTCGATCGTGTCGAGGACTCGCTACAGGAGACCAACAACGCCGCTGTCGTCAGGAGGACGGCGGTCGTCGCACTCGCGCTGCCGATCATGTCCCCAGCGTACGGTGGCCGTGGAACAGCCCCGGAGTCCTGACAGGCGTCCGGGACGCGGGGACTTCGAGCGCTGGGGATGCGTACAAGCGCCGGTTACGGTGGCAGGTAGACAGGTGACCCTGGAGGTACTCGATGCGTGCACGGAGTCGGATCCTCACCGTGCTGGCGGTCAGCGCCGCCCTCCTCGCCGGCTGCACTGGCGACGAGCCCGCTCCCAGGTCGGATGACGAGTCCCCAGCGTCGACTGCTGGCTCGCCGAGCGCCCGTCCCGGCCCGACCTCGTCGGACGATGAAGGAACGGCCGAACCGGAGACCACCGGCCCGGACGTGGAGTCGGAGGAGAGCGACGGGGAGGACGGCGAGCCGAAGGTCCAGCCCGTCTCCGTGCTCGGTCTGGCCGAGCAGCAGCACCGCGGTGACCGGCTGCGCTTGGGTGCCGTCCGGGAGCAGACGGCCGCCTACACGTCGTACGACGTGACGTACCGAAGCCGCAGCACCACTCGAAGCGGCGAAGAGTCCTACACGATCTCTGGGGTCCTCAACGTGCCCAACGGGCGCGGTCCTTTCCCGGCAGTGGTGCTGGCGCACGGTTACATCGACCCGGCGATCTACGTGCGGGGCCAAGGGATGACCCGAGAGCGTGGCTACCTGGCCGCCCGCGGCTTCATCGCCTTGCACGTGGACTACCGCAACCACGCGGAGTCGGACGACGACCCGCTGTTCCAGGTCCGGATGCGGCTGGGCTACAGCGCCGACGTGATCAACGCGGTCAAGGCCCTTCGCAGTTCGACGGACATGCCGGTTGACGATGACCGGGTAGCACTGTTCGGCCGCTCCATGGGCGGCGGCGTGATCTTGAAGGCGCTCGTCGCCGAACCGGGTCTGGTGCAGGCGGCCGCCCCGTGGGCCTCGGTCTCATCGCTGGAGGCGGAGAACTATGAGCAGTTCATCCGCCCGGATCCGGAGGATGCCGGCCTTCGAGACCTGTTTGCTCGCCGCCACGGCACACCTGAACAGAACCCTGGCTTCTGGCTCGAGAACTCTTCGCGCCCGTACTTCGACCGGATCACCGAGCCGGTACTGATGGTGCACGGGCGCTTTGACGACACCTGCCCGCCGCGCTGGGCCACCGCGACCCACCGCGCACTCACGAAGGCGGGCGTCAACGCCCAGTTGCAGTGGTACGACGACGGGCACGCCTTCGGGCCGGCGTTCTTCGCTGCGATGAACCAAACGGTGCGCTTTTTCAACCGGCGACTCGGCTGACGTTGTCCGTCCTACGCGGATCGAACCGGCTCACTGCAGGTTCAGCCGCATGACCACGCGGGGGAACCCGCCTGAAACTGCGTCAGTCTCGGCGGCCTTGCCGAAGCCTGCACGTTCAAAGAGCGCGCGCGTGCCCACGTAGGCCATCGTGAGGTCGACCTTCTGTCCCTTGTTGTCCACGGGATAGCCCTCGATGGCCGGCGCACCGTTTGACCGCGCGTACGCCACAGCACCATCGAGCAGGGCGTGGGAGATTCCCTTGCCTCGGTGGCCAGGACGAACCCGGATGCACCACACGGACCAGACGGGCAAGGCGTCGACGTGCGGGATCTTCTTGGACCGCGCGAAGGGCAACTCCGATCGAGGTGCGACGGCCGCCCATCCGACGACCTCGTCCTGGTCGTAGGCAAGGACTCCCGGTGCGACCTTGCGGTTGCACAGCTTCCGCACGTACTCACCCCGCGCAGGTCCGACGAGCTCGCGGTTGGTCTTGGCGTCGACGCGATGGCTGAGACACCAGCACACGGAGGAGTCGGGGTTCTTGGGCCCGACCATGGTCGCGACGTCGTCGAACCTCGCCCTTGTCGCAGGCTTGACCACGATGCTCACATTCCCACGCTAACTCGTGTTCACCCAGTGTCAGTCGGGAACCTTCATCGGCGACATCGCCATGTTCACCGGCGATCCGGTTCGTCGTCCGCTCGATGCACGAGGCGCTGGCCCGCAGTTCGCTCGGCCGCCAAGCCCTAACCGGTGAGTGATGGACCTCCTGCAGCAGCTCAGCTGGCCCGGTAGCTGATCATCACCACCCCGGAGCCCAACGTCCGGGTGGCGGTGTGGGTCAGGTGCTGGTTGAGGCCGGGGGTGAGCAGCGTGTCATCCGGTCCGCCGACGCCGGCGAACGCTGGGTTGTACCAGAGGTGGATCTCGTCGAGGAGTCCCTCGCGCATCAGGGTCTTGGCGATCGGGCCGAAGCCGTGCATCAGGATGGGACCGCTGTTCTGCTTCTTCAGCTCACGGACCGCGGGCACGAGCTCGCCGGAGAGCACGGTGGTGTTGTTCCATGTCGGGTCGGTCAAGGTGGTGGAGGCGACGATTTTCGGGACTGTGTTGATGAGGTCCGAATAGGGGTCGTGGCGGTCTGGCCATGCACTCGCGTAGGCCTCGTAGGTGTTGCGCCCCATCAGCATCGTGTCTGCCGCTTTGAGCTGTTCCAGGGCAATCTCGATCGACTCGTCGTCGGTGTATTCGAAGTGCCAGCGATCCATGTGGTTGATGACCCCGTCGAGGCTGACGAAGGTGGAGTTGATGATCGGTTGCATCGTGGTGCTCCTCGTGGTTCATGTCAGTGTTTGGTCAAAGTACTTCGTACTCGAATTAAAATCCAAACATTTAACACTGACGCACCGTCAAGAGGACCGCAGCGACCGAGGTCAGACGCCGATGCGGTGCCACGGACCCCAAATCGCAAAGGACATGCCGCGGCTCGCCTGAATGTTGACGAACAACGTGTGGCCGTCGGTGGAGAACGTCGATCCCGCGAACTCGTCGCCGAACCGAGGGGCTCCGACGGGGGTGCTGATCTGGCTGGTCAGCCGGTTCAGCGCGATGTCCCACAGCTTGCCGTTGCGGGTCAGACCGCGGATGTAGTTGTCGACCAGGCCGTCCTCACACACGACGAGAGTCCCTCGGCGGCTCGTCGTGATGTTGTCGGGGAAGTCGAAGGTGAGGTTCGCCTCGGCGTCGTCGACCGGAGCCTGATAGATGATCTCCAGTGTCTTCTTCCGGGTGTGGTAGGCCCATACCTGCCCGTTGCCGCTACCGAATCCGTTGGCGTTGTCGTCGTCAGTGTCGTCTTCCTGCGGGCCGCCTCCCTGGGTGGAGGTGAAGTACACGACGTCGTGGTCGTAGACCTGGCCCTCCAACCGCGAGAAGAGCGCAGCGCCTCGAGCGCGCCCCTGATTGCCGACATAGACCAGTGCCTGGTCGTTGGTCGTCGGGGCGGGCTGGCCAGGTGTGTACGGGAACGTCGGGTTGGGGTCGTCGATGTCGACCCACTCGACCTTGTAGGACGCTCGGTGACCCTGCCGGGCCTCGAGGTGGGCGTTGGGTCGCCCCTTGATCGCGAGCATCTGCAGTCGACCCTCGTTGTCGAGCCGCCCAGTCTTCATCGGGTTGGTCTTCGGGATATAGCGGTAGAACCCTGAGGGGAACTCGAAGTTGTCCTCGGTCAGGTAAAGGATTCCGTCCTTCGGGTCGAACGACACCGCCTCGTGCGCGAAGCGCCCTGCTCGGGTGATCGGCTCTCGATTGCTCTGGCCGTTCGCCGGCACTTCGAAGATGAAGCCGTGTGGCTTCTGCAGGATGACGTTGGATGCGCCGGTGAAGTCGGGTCCGACGTCGGGTCCGTTGATCGTCTCCTCGCAGCTGATCCACGAACCCCAGGGCATCACGCCGCCGCTGCAGTTGAACATCGTCCCGTTCAAGCTCGTATACGCGCTCACCACTTCGCCGAACCGCGTCACCTCGGTTGTCGTTGTGCCGGCGCCGGCCTGGGCGTCGTAGGGGGTGCCCGTTCCGAACGCCGGAGTGTTCGGCGAGTTCGTGATCTCGTGGTTGCGGACCAAGATGACGTTGCCGTGAGGCCCGCGGAAGGCGCCCATCCCGTCGTGGCGGCCAGGGAGCGCGGTGCCGTCGTCCAGCGTCACGGGGAACTCAGTGTCGTGGAACGACCGGTAGTTGAAGCCCTCAGGGAGGTGCAGCCGCACCCTTCCGTCCCGTTTGTCAGCGATCGGGCGCAACTTGCGGTGTGGTGCGGGATGATGCGGCGCGCCGGATGCCGGCGACGCCAGCAGGCCCTGGAACGGACCTCCCGCGAGGGCTGCGACGGCGGCTGCGCCGCCCTTGAGAACCGTACGACGTTCGAGCGACATGGGCTGATCTCCTCTTTGATCCGTAGGCGGCGCCCCGTCTCACCACGCTAAACGTTCGCGGGCTCTGCCGCACCACCAGAAAGAGACTCGAATGACTCCGCACGCGCGGACGCGAGGTAGTCCCCAACCCGGCGTGGGGTGCGTTCTGGCGTCCCCGCCTACAGGTAGGCTGCGCACTGGTCTTCCCCGACCGATCCGTGGCGCTCAGCGCCTTCGAAGGAGCAGCGCGTTGTACCTCAAGAGCCTGACGCTGCGCGGCTTCAAGTCGTTTGCCTCCTCCACCACCATGCAGCTGGAGCGCGGCGTCACCTGCATCGTCGGCCCTAACGGCTCCGGCAAGTCCAACGTCGTCGATGCGCTGGCCTGGGTGATGGGCGAGCAGGGTGCCAAGTCGCTGCGCGGCGGCAAGATGGAAGACGTCATCTTCGCGGGTACGTCGGGACGGCCCCCGCTTGGTCGGGCCGAAGTGCTGCTGACGATCGACAATGCCGACGGCATACTCCCCATCGAGTACGCCGAGGTCACGATCTCGCGCACCATGTTCCGCAACGGCGGCTCGGAGTACGCCATCAACGGGCAGATCTGCCGTCTGCTCGACGTCCAGGAGCTGCTGAGCGACTCTGGCATCGGCCGCGAGATGCACGTCATCGTCGGCCAAGGCCAGCTCGACGCCATCCTGCATGCGACGCCTGAGGAAAGGCGGGGGTTCGTCGAAGAGGCGGCCGGCGTCCTCAAGCACCGCAAGCGCAAAGAGAAGGCGATCCGCAAGCTCGACGCCACCGACGGCAACCTCACCCGGCTGAGCGACCTGCTGAGCGAGATCCGCCGCCAGCTCAAGCCGTTGGGTCGTCAGGCGGAGGTCGCCCGCCGCGCCTCCACCGTCCAGATGGAGGTGCGCGACGCCCGCGCTCGGCTGCTGGCCGACGACGTGGTGCGCGTCCAGCAGTCGCTCGAGCAGGAACTTGCCGACGAGGACGCGCTCAAGACCCGCAAAGCGGAGGGGGAGGCAGCGCTGACGGCCGCTCGCGACGAAGAGACCGGGCTCGAGGAGGCGCTGCGGTCCGACGCACCGCGGCTGGCTCGGGCGCAGGAGACCTGGTTCGCGCTCTCCGGGCTCCGGGAGCGGCTGCGCAGTACCTCCCGCCTCGCCGCCGAGCGGGTGCGCAACGCCGCCGACGAACCAGAGGAGGAGCGGCCAGGCCGCGACCCCGATGAGCTGGAGGCGGAGGCCGCCCGAGTCAGCGCGCACGAGGACGAGATCAAGAGCGAGGTCGCCGGGCACCAGCGCAAACTCGACGCGGCGATCGCCAGCCGCCGTGACGTCGAGGCGGCCCACCTCGACGAGGACCGCCGGGTGGCGGGTCTGATCCGAGCGGCCGCCGACCGTCGCGAAGGCATGGCGCGGCTCACCGGGCAGGTCAACTCCCTCAAGAGCCGAGCCGCTGCTGCTCAGGACGAGATCGGTCGGCTCACCTCGGCGCGCGCCGAAGCAGTGGCCCGGGCAGACAAGGCACAGCGTGACTTCACCGGCCTCGAGACCCGGATCGCCGGCCTCGATGCGGGCGAGCACGGGCTCGACGCAGAGCACGAGGGCGCTTCGGCGCTGCTCGACGACATCGACGACCGGCTGGCCAAGCTGCGTGAGGAGACCCAGACTGCAGAGCGCGAACGCGCTGCGCTGATTGCGCGCAAGGACGCCCTCGAACTAGGGCTGTCCCGCAAGGACGGCGCCGGTGCTCTGCTTGCGGCGAACGAATCGGTCTCCGGCCTGATGGGCTCGGTGGCGGCCTTGCTGTCAGTCCGCCAGGGCTACGAGGCTGCGGTCGCGGCGGCCCTGGGCTCGGCTGCTGACGCGGTCGCTGTCACGGACGTCGACGCCGCCGTCGGAGCGATCAGTCACCTCAAGAGCGCTGACCTCGGTCGCGCGGGGTTGGTGCTCGGCGGTGCCGAGGTCGACGACCAGGTGTGGCCGGGCTTGGCGGCCGGGGCGACGTACGCTGTCGACGTGGTCGACGCTCCCGAGAGTGTCCGGCCCGCGCTGCGCAGGTTGCTGTTCAAGACCGCCGTCGTCGACGACCTCGAAGCCGCGCGTCGGCTCGTCGCCGAGCTGCCAGACGTGGTTGCTGTGACTCGCGACGGTGACGTGATCGGCGCACACTTCGCCGCCGGTGGATCCTCGTCCCAGCCGAGCCTGATCGAGATCCAGGCGGCGGTCGACGAGGCCACCGCAGCCCTGGCTGCGGCCACCGCTTCGACGGAGCGGCTCCGGTTCGAGGTCAGCACCCTTGAAGGCGAGCGCGAGCAGACGCAAGGCCGGGTCGATGTGGCCCTCGCCAAGCTGCATGAGTCCGACGCCTCGATGGCGGCGGTCGCCGAGGAGCTTGGCCAGCTCGGCAACCAGGCGCGCGCCGCGAGGGCAGAGGCCGACCGCATCAGCACAGCGATTGAGGCTGCCGAGCAGGCGCGCGACGCCGACGTCTCGGGCCTCACCGAGCTCGAACGACGCTTGCACGCCGCCAACGACGGCCCTGATGAAGAACCCGACACAGCCGAACGCGAGCGCCTTGCCGACGAAGCCCGCGCTGCTCGCCAAGGCGAGATGGACGCTCGACTGGCGCTGCGCACGGCGGAGGAACGAGCACGCGCCTTGCATGGCCGGGCCGACTCGCTGCTCAACGCCGCTGAGCTGGAGCGAACCGCCCGCGCACGAGCCAAGGAACGCCGGGAGCGGCGAATCCGCGAGGCCCGGGCGGCCGAGGCGGTCGGTAAGGGTGCTCACGTGGTGCTGGCTCGGCTCGAACGGTCGCTCGCGGCTGCGGTCCAACGTCGTACGCAGGTCGAAGAGGCCAGAGCGGGCCGCGAGCAAAGCCTGTCGACCATCCGCTCCCGGGTCCGTGAGCTCGAGTCCGACCTCGCCCGCCTCACCGACTCCGTACATCGCGACGAGATGCTTCGAGCCGAGCAGCGGATGCGGATGGAGCAGCTCGAGCAGCGTTCGATCGAGGAGCTCGGTCTCAACCTCGAAGCCCTCGTCACCGACTACGGACCCACCCAGCTGGTTCCACCCACTCCGGCGCCCGACGATGAAGAACGCGAGGTAGAGCCCGACCCGGCGCCCTACGTCCGTGAGCAGCAGGAGAAGCGGTTGCGTTCGGCCGAGCGAGCACTCGCGCAGCTCGGGAGGATCAACCCTCTCGCGCTGGAGGAGTTCTCCGCGCTGGAGGAGCGCCACAAGTTCCTCACCGAGCAGTTCGAGGACCTCAAGAAGACCCGGCGCGATCTGCTCGACATTGTCAAAGAGGTCGACCAACGCGTCGAGGCCGTGTTCACGGCCGCGTACGCCGATGTCGCCCACGAGTTCGAAGACATCTTCAGCCGGCTATTCCCTGGCGGTGAGGGCAAGCTCGTGCTCACGGAGCCCGGAGACATGCTGGCGACCGGCATCGAGGTCGAGGCGCGGCCGCCCGGCAAGAAGATCAAGCGGCTGTCACTGCTCTCGGGCGGGGAGCGGTCTCTCGTGGCGGTGGCGTTCCTGGTGGCGCTGTTCAAGGCTCGGCCCTCGCCGTTCTACATCCTCGACGAGGTCGAGGCGGCTCTCGACGACACCAACCTGGGCCGGTTGCTGGAGATCTACGAAGAGCTTCGTGAGTCCTCGCAGCTGCTCGTCATCACACACCAGAAGCGCACGATGGAGATCGCCGACGCGCTGTACGGCGTCTCGATGCGCAACGACGGCGTCTCAGCTGTGATCAGCCAGCGGCTTCGCGAGCCCGAATCGGCTTAGCCAAGGCCAACTACGCGCTCCGGTACCACCCATCGGTTACGTGAGACGTGCGCGATTCAACACCCGCGTGACTTCGTGACATCATGGAGACCGCGCTGAGCCCACGCACGAACACCCACGCATCACGCATCGAAAGACTCTCCCTACCTATGCTCTTCATCGTCATCGGCCTGCTCGTCATCCTGGCCTTGGCCGGGCTCGTCACCGTCTTCGTCGCCTTCCCGCATCGAGGCGAACACATCCCGCACGCCGAGTGGCTTTCGGACGCCATGATGAAGGCGCGCAACAAGATCCGCCAGTGACGTTCAGCATCTGCGGGTCTGCGAGGATGACTGACCGTGCCTGAAGTTCTCTCCATCGGTCTCGCCATCGTCGTGCTCGTCCTGCTTGTCGTCATCGGCTTCGTGTCGACGCGGGGCCGAGGCAAGCAGGCCCCGAGCGACGTACCTCCGGGAGCACCGAAGACCACGCGCGAGCCCACGGCTGGAGACGAAGCCGACACTGCGCGAGACCCTGCGACCGCAACCCTCAGCGATACCGTCCTGCCTGACGAGGTCGTGGCAGGCGCCGACACGACGTACGCCGAGATCGAGACTCCCGACCCGGTCGCTGGCAGGCTGCAGCGGCTGCGCGCCCGGCTGGCTCGCTCCCAGTCAACGCTCGGCAGGGGACTGCTCGGGTTGTTGTCGCGGGACACCATCGACGACGCCACCTGGGAGGAGATCGAGGAACTTCTCCTGGCGGCGGACGTCGGCGTCACTCCGACGCAGGAACTGGTCGAGCGCCTGAAGACCCGCGTGCGCGTCGAGTCCGCTGGAGGCGAGCAGGCGAAGGCGCTGCTTCGTGAAGAGCTGGTGGCACTCCTCGACCCGTCGCTTGACCGCACCCTCCACGCCGAGCGCCGCGAGGGCAAGCCGGCCGTCGTCATGGTCGTCGGTGTCAACGGCGTCGGCAAGACCACCACCGTCGGCAAGATCGCTCGCGTGCTCGTTGCTCAGGACAAGGACGTCTTGCTCGGCGCTGCTGACACGTTCCGGGCCGCCGCCGCCGACCAGCTGCAGACCTGGGGCGAGCGGGTCGGCGTACCGACTGTGCGAGGTGCCGAAGGTTCGGACCCCGCGAGTGTGGCTTTCGAGGCCGCCAAGGCCGGAGTCGAGCAAGAGGTCGACACCGTGCTCATCGACACCGCGGGCCGTCTGCACACCAAGACCGGTCTGATGGATGAGCTCGGCAAGGTCAAGCGGGTGGTCGAGAAACAGGCGCCGGTTGGTGAGGTGCTGCTGGTCATCGACGCGACCACCGGCCAGAACGGGCTGACGCAGGCCAGGATCTTCGCCGAGGTCGTCGACGTCACGGGCATCGTGTTGACGAAGCTCGACGGTACGGCGAAAGGCGGAATCGTGATCGCCGTTCAACGTGAGCTCGGCGTGCCCGTCAAGCTGGTCGGGCTCGGAGAGGGCGCCGACGACATGGCCCCGTTTGAGGCCGAGGCGTTCGTCGACGCCCTTCTCGACTCCTGACGTCGGATCTCCTGCCTCAGGGCAGGGTGTAGTGGATGGTGACGTAGGTCCGTTCGTCGTTGACTGGGCCGTTGTGAGCGGTGATGTTTCCGCTCGCGCCGGCGAAGCGTCCTGACCCGCCGGTGACCTTGCCTGCATACGTCGTGTCGGATGTGCTGTGCACGCGGCCGAACAACAGTCCGCCCCTGCGCGCGATGGCGATGTAGATCTTGACCTGTTCGGTGGCGGGGTTGAATCTCCCACTGAGCACGTCGAAGCCAACGCGCCGACCGTCCTTCTTGTCGATCTCGGTGCCTACGAAGCCGAAGTGTCCGGCCCCATGTCCTCTGTCTGAGATGGCGACGAACTTCATGGTGCGGCTGACGGAGCTCGCGTCGGCCGTGCCGACGAGACTGGCTCCTGAGAGAGCGGTGGTGGCGATGACGGCCGCGCTTGTGGCCATCGCGATGTTTCGCTTGCTTCGCAACATCTGATATCCCTTCGTCGTGACGCGGGAAATGCGCCTGTCGGGGATGGTTGTCCGACCCCAGCGGTCTCGAAATCCCCCGATGTAGTGGAAATCCGGCTAGCGAGACCACCCATATGGGCTAGGTCCTGACGAGGTGTGACTAGGGCGTGACTAGGCGTCCACTTTCGACAACGAGGACCTGGCCTCGCTCCGACAGCCGACGAGTGCCTGACAGCCTCAGGTGTCGCGGGGGGTCATCGCCCAGCGGATTGTGCTCGTCAGCGCGATCCCGGCGGCTCGCACTCCGGTTGCCTCCAGGGCGGGGAGATAGGGCAGCCGCAATGGTCGGCGTGACCAGACCGGCATCAGGCCGACCGCTGCAGCGGCCAGAACGCCGTACCCCGGTCGGAGGGCGAGCGGGACGGGCGGATTGAGCAGGATGAAGCGAGCTGCCGCGCGAGCTTCCTTCGTGCCCGCGAGCTCGGGCCGGTACGCCGCTAGCTGGTCGCGCATCTCGGCCTCGGTCCGAGGAGCGTCGACCACGCCCAGTGCCTCGGCGACCCGCGCGGTGTCGGCGACGTAGCCATCACGTTCATCGGGCTCGAGCGGCCGGCGCCCGTACCTTGTGTGTGCAGCGAGAAAGCTGTCGATCTCCGCAAGGTGCACCCACTTCAGCAGGTGCGGGTCAGACGCGGCATACCAACGTCCATCGGGCGCGAACCCATGGACCGTCTCGTGGATTCTGCGGATGCGCGTAACCATCGCGTCAGCGTCCTCCGCCGTCCCGAACGAGGTCACGGCCAGGAAGTGGCTCGTCCGCTGAAGCCGACCCCACGGGTCACCGCGGTAGCCGGAGTGTCCCACCACGCCTGCCATCGCCAACGGATGCAACGACTGCAACAGCAGGGCACGGAGCCCGCCGACGAACATCGACGCGTCACCATGCACCTGCCTGATCGGCCGGTCGTCGGCGAACCAGCGCGGCCCGGGCGCAGCGGCGATGCGTTCGCGGCGCGCCGGGCCCTCTGGTCCGGCGACTCGGCGAAAGAGCTCTTCGCCGATCTGGTCGCGGATCCGTTCAAGCGGTGCGGAGAACACCCTTCCGAGTATGCCGCGGCGGTTTGCCAGCCGCTCACCTCCCCCAATTGCGGGGGAAGACCTCGCGCACGGGGAGTTCACACCGACGTAACACTCACGAGGCAACTGTCACGTGCCCGCAACACGACACGAGGCAATCGGAAACCTGGGGCCGCGAGTCTGGGGACACCGCAACGGCGCGGCGTCCCCGCTCCCAGACCGCGAAGGATCCATACGGATGGATATCAACACCGGAGACACCGCCTGGGTGCTCATGAGTTCAGCCTTGGTGCTGCTCATGACGCCGGGCCTGGCATTCTTCTACGGCGGCATGGTCCGCTCCAAGGCCGTCCTCAACATGCTGATGATGACCATGCTGACCATCGGCATCGTCACACCGCTGTGGGTCCTCTTCGGATTCTCGTTGACCTTCGGGAACGAGAACGCCAACGGCTTCATCGGCGACTTCAGCGAGCTGGGCCTGTCCAACATGCTGGACCGGATCGCCGTCAACGGTGGCGAGTACCCGATCCCGATCCTCATCTTTGCGGGCTTCCAGCTGATGTTTGCGATCATCACGCCGGCCCTCATCTCCGGCGCCATCGCCGACCGCGCCAAGTTCGCGGCGTGGGGTGTGTTCGTCGCCGCCTGGGTCACTCTCGTGTACTTCCCCGTCGCGCACTGGGTGTTCGCGTTCGGTGATGCCGCCGGTGACGGTGCTGGATGGCTGGCGAAGTGGGGCGTGATCGATTTTGCCGGCGGTACGGCGGTGCACGTCAATGCTGGTGCGGCGGGTCTCGCGTTGGCTCTCGTGCTCGGCGAGCGGGTGGGATGGCGACGTGACCCGATGCGGCCGCACAGCCTGCCGTTCGTGATGCTCGGCGCCGGCCTGCTGTGGTTCGGCTGGTTCGGCTTCAATGCGGGCTCCGCTCTTGGTGCGAACGAGGGAGCGGCCATGGCGTTCGTCAACACCCAGGTCGCGACCGCGACCGCGATGCTCGGCTGGCTGCTCGTGGAGAAGATCCGCGACGGCCACGCCACGACGCTGGGTGCGGCTTCCGGTGCCGTCGCCGGTCTCGTCGCGATCACTCCGTCGTGTGCCAGCGTCACGCCGGTCGGCGCAATCGCCCTCGGCCTGCTGGCCGGTGGCGCTTGCGCCTACGCGGTCGGTCTCAAGTACAAGTTCGGCTTCGACGACTCACTCGACGTTGTCGGTGTCCACCTCGTCGGTGGTGCCGTCGGATCTGTCCTCATCGGGCTGCTCGCTTCACCGAGCAGCGTCGCCGGAGCCACGGGGGTGCTGTACGGCGGAGGGATGGATGGTTGGGCGTTGCTGGGCAAGCAGGCCGTGGCCGTGCTCGCGGTCGGAGGCTTCTCGTTCGTGATGGCGTTCATCATCGGCAAGGCCGTCGACCGCGCGATCGGCTTCCGCATCCATGAGGAGGATGAGGTCACCGGCATCGACCAGGTCACGCACGCCGAGACGGCGTACGACCTGCACCAAGGCTTCGGCGGCGGTCGGACGACGGGAAGCGCCTCGACGCCCGTCCCTGATGCCAACGAACCGAGCCCCGAGAAGGAGAGGGTCGACGCATGAAGCTCATCACGGCGGTGATCAAGCCGCACAAGCTCGAAGACGTGCGAGCCGCGCTGGAGACGTTCGGGGTCACTGGGATGACGGTCACCGAGGCAAGTGGCTACGGCCGCCAAAAGGGGCACACCGAGGTTTACCGCGGAGCGGAGTACGACATCACGCTCATCCCCAAGGTGCGTCTTGAGGTGGTCGTCGAGGACGACGAGGCCGACGACATCGTCGGCGTGATCGTCAAGAGCGCGCAGACCGGCCGCATAGGTGACGGCAAGGTCTGGGTCAGTCAGGTCGAGACCGTCGTCAGGGTGCGCACGGGTGACCGGGACTCCGACGCGCTCTAACCAGCGGCGAGCGCGAGCCGAGGCGGCAGACGCCCGGCTTCGCGCGCTGTGGGACAGCGCGTCGCGAGAGCTCGCCGTGCCGGTGACCGGGGTGGCGCTTGCCGCCGTCGGTGGCTACGGGCGGTCTGAGCTCTCACCGTGCAGTGACCTCGACGTCGTCCTGCTCGCTGCTGACAGGTATGACGACCGGGCACTCTCGGAGCTGGCCGACAGCCTCTGGTACCCGCTCTGGGACGACCACGTGCGACTCGACCACGCTGTCCGGACGGAGAGCGAGCTCCGTGCCGCGGCTGCCGGCGATTTCCGAGTCGCACTGGGGGCTCTCGACATCCGGCCTGTCGCCGGAGACTCAGCGCTGACCGTGAACACCCGGACCACCCTGCTTGCGGACTGGCGGCGGGCCGCGAAGCGACGGCTGCCCGAGCTCGCGGAGTCGACCCGGGAGCGCTGGGCGCGGGTCGGAGACCTGGCCCACGCCACCACCCCTGACCTGAAGGAGGCGCAGGGTGGTCTGCGCGACGTGACGATGCTCAAGGCGCTGTTGGCCAGCTGGCAGATCGACGTACCCATGGCTGAGCTCAACCGGCTGGCGCATGACCTGTTGGAGGTCCGTGACGCGTTGCAGGAGACGACCGGCCGGCATTCCGATCGGCTGGTCGCGGACTACGGCCCCGAGGTGGCGCTGCGACTGGGTCTGTCGGACGCAGAGTCCTTGCGTTCGATGCTCGTGGTCACGGGTCGGGCGATCGGGCATCTGGCGGCCATTGCACTGCGCAACGTCGACTGGCTGCTGCCGGCGGGGCGGGTCAGTGGGCCACGTCGTCCCGTCCTCGAGGTGCTCGCGCCAGGCGTGGGCTCCTATCGCGGTGAGGTGGTGTTGACGGAGCGCGCGCAGCCAGCACGAGATCCGTTGATCGGACTGCGGGCTGCCGAGGCCGCTGCCACTCGCGAGCTCGTTCTCACCGATTCCGCGGCCGCCCGATTGGGTCGCGACCTGGCCGCGATGCCCGTGCCGTGGCCGGCGGAGGGGAGGTCGCTCTTCGGACGCCTGCTCGCCTCTGGCCCGTCTCTCGTCGACGTCTGGGAGAGCTTGGACCAGTACGGCGTGGTGGACTCTCTGTTGCCAGAGTGGAAACGCGTGCGTCACCTCGCCCCGCAGTCACCGGTGCACCGGTTCACTGTCGACCGGCATCTCGTGCAGACGTGTGTCGAGGTTGGACCACTGCTCGAACTGGTCGACCGACCCGACCTGCTCGTGGTCGCGGCACTGCTGCACGACATCGGCAAGGGTGACGAGGCCGATCACAGTGACGTGGGGGCGCTGATCGCGTACGACGTGGCCGGGCGGATGGGCTTCAGCGCTGATGACGTCGACGTGATCTGCCGATTGGTGCGCCACCACCTGCTGCTGGTCGATGCGGCGACCGGTCGTGACCTGGACGACCCGCTGACGGTGGCGGCCATCGCGTCGGCGGTCGTCGACGTACCGACGCTGGAGTTGCTGGCCGTGCTCACCGAAGCCGATGCGTTGGCCACGGGACCACAGGCGTGGTCACCGTGGCGCAAGCAGCTTGTCGGCACGATCGTCGATCGGACGCGTGGTCACCTCCACCTGCACCCAGTCGCCTAACCGCACGAATCATCCGTCGCGGGACACGTGCTGCGTCGTCCGTTGCCAGCCGCACGGAGTCGAGGGCACTCTTGGGGCATGACGAGTCCAGGGACGCTTGAACGCGGACGTGCCGCGTTCAGTGCGCGGGCATGGATCGAGGCGTACGAGCTGTTGCACGAGGCCGACGCCGAGACACCGCTGGAGGCCGACGACCTCGAAGCACTGGCCACGTCGGCCCACCTGATCGGCCGTGACGATGGCTTCGAGATCCTGACCCGAGCTCACCAGTCCCATCTCGCCAGCGGCGACGCCGTGCGGGCGGCCGGGTCGGCGTTCTGGCTGGCCTTCATGTTGGTCAACGTGGGTGACCACGCCCAGTCCAGCGGTTGGATCGGCCGCGCGGTACGGCTGCTCGACGATGGAGACCACGACTGCGTCGAACGCGGCTACCTGCTCAGTCTGACTGGGATCCAGACTCTGATGCGCGGCGATCCCGAAGGCGCCTTGCCCATCATCGAGGAAGCGGCCGCGATCGCAGCACGCTTCGGAGACGTGGACCTCACCATCCTGACGTCACTGAGCCGCGGGCAGACCCTGGTCTCGGTCGGGCGCGTCGATGAGGGAATCGCGCTGCTCGACGAGGTCATGGTCGCGGTGACGACGGACGACGTCTCCGCCATCGTCGCCGGCCTCGCGTACTGCGCGGTCATCGAGACGTGTCACCGCATCTACGACCTGCGTCGGGCGCAGGAGTGGACGAAGGCCCTCACCCACTGGTGCGATGAGAGACCCGACGCGGTGCCTTACAGCGGGCAATGCCTGATCCACCGAGCCGAGATCATGCAGCTGCACGGAGACTGGCCGGCGGCCGTCGAGGCTGCGGTGACCGCCCAGGAGCGCTTCTTGCGGGCGGGACACGCCCCCTTCGTCGGCAAGGCCATCTACGTGCGTGCCGAGCTCGACCGCGTGACGGGGCTGTTCGACCAGGCGGAGGAGGCCTACCACGAGGCGAGTCGATGCGGCACCGACCCGCAACCTGGTTTCGCCTTGCTTCGTCTCGCGCAAGGCCAGCCCGAGACGGCCGCGGCGGCGATTCGTCGGGTCGCAAGCGAGGGGGACGCGGCTGAGCATCGGCCTCAGGTCCTCAGCGCGCTGGTGGAGATCATGGTCGAGATCGGCGACTCCACCGCAGCGCGAGGCGCCGCCGAAGAACTCACCGCCCTCCATGCACAGTTCAACACGCCGCTCCTTGCGGCACTCTCGGCTCACAGCATGGGGCGGGTGCTCCTCGCCGAAGGAGCCGCAGGCGATGCGCTCGACCGCCTGCGGGCGGCGTGGCGGGGGTGGCAGGGCCTCGACGCTCCGTACGACGCAGCCCGTGCCCGCGTCGACATCGGGCTGGCGTGCCGTGCGCTCGGCGATGAGGACGCCGCGCAGATGGAGCTCGACGCGGCGCGTTGGGCTTTCCTCCAGCTCGGGGCCGATCATGACCTGGCCAAAGTCGACGCGTTGGCCTCACCCGGCCAGGCAGCACAACCGCCAGGAGGGCTCACGTCGCGCGAGCTGGAAGTACTCCGCCTGGTCGCGGCAGGCAAGAGCAACAAGGCGATCGCCGCTGACTTGGTGCTCAGCGAGAAGACCGTGGCCAGACACGTCAGCAACATCTTCGGCAAGCTCGACGTCTCGTCACGGTCGGCGGCCACCGCGTACGCATTCGAGAACGCCCTCGTCGCGCCGTCGCGCTGAGCAGAAATACCCATCCCACCGGGCGCGATAGATGGGCAATCAGCCCGACGCGGTGACCGTCACCGCACTCCTAACGTCAAGCAACGACGAAGGGAGACACACCATGACCACAACAGAGCAGTTCGACACCATCATCATCGGAGCTGGGCAGGCCGGCCTCTCGACCGGCTATCACCTGTCCAAGACCGACCAACGCTTCATCATCCTCGAGGAGCACGACCGCGTCGGCGACATCTGGCGCAACCGGTTCGACTCACTCCGCCTCTACAGTCCGGCGCAGTACGACGGCCTGCCGGGCATGCCGATGCCGATCCCGAAGTGGACCTGGCCCGGCAAAAACGACATGGCCTCGTATCTGGAGTCGTACGTCGCCAACTTCGAGTTGCCCGTGCGGACCGGCTTCCGAGTCGAAAGCTTGACGAAGGAGGGCTCGCAGTTCGTCGTCTCGTCCAAGGACACCGTGCTGCGTGCCGAGAACGTCGTCGTCGCCACTGGTGGTTGGCAGACACCCAAGACGCCGGACATCGCAGGGCAACTCGACTCCTCGATCGTGCAGATGCACTCCAGTGAGTACCGCAACCCGTCCCAGATCCAGCCTGGCCCGGTTCTCGTCGTGGGTTGTTCGCACTCGGGTGCGGACATCGCGTTGGAGCTGGCGGCCACGCACGACGTGATCTTGTCTGGACCCGTGCGGGGCGAGGCACCGATCGACATTGAGGGCCGCGGCGCGCACTTCGTCGTGCCGATCCTGTGGTTCCTCGCCAACCACGTGCTCACCGAGCGCACGCCGATGGGACGCAAGATGCGGACCCATGTGCGTGAAGAGGGCGGGCCGCTCCTGCGGGTCAAGCGGGCCGATCTGGACGCTGCAGGCGTCGAACGCACCGAGGAGAAGACGACCGCCGTCGAGAACGGGCTGCCGGCGCTCGCGGGCGGACGGGTGCTGGACGTCCGCAACGTCGTCTGGTGCACCGGCTTCAACAAGGACACCAGCTGGATCGACTTCCTGGCCGTGGCAGAGGACGGCTGGCCTGAGCAGCAACGCGGACAGGTCGCGCAGCACCCCGGCCTGTACTTCGTCGGGTTGCCGTTTCAGTATGCGTTCGCCTCGATGCTCGTCGGCGGTGTCGGCCGCGACGCCGGCAATGTAGCTCGCCACATCGCCCGCCGTACCCCGCAGGTGAAGAGGCAGGCGTCGGCCCAGCGCGCCTCGAGCTCGGCCTGACCGCGATTCGTCCGATCAGGTCAGCGGGGAAGTCCCCGCTTCTGGTCGGACGAATCGGCTCGGGACAGGATTCGGGGTCGCGAGCGGGTCGCGGGTAGTCTTTGCACGACGTCGAGCCGACGTACAAGGACCCGCTAGCGACTCCGAGGACCAGCCAACCCGTGTTCAACACCCTGCAAGACCGGCTCGCCGCGACGTTCAAGAACCTGCGCGGCAAGGGCAGACTCTCCGAAGACGACATCGATGCCACGTGTCGCGACATCCGCGTCGCGCTGCTCGAGGCCGACGTCGCGCTGCCAGCGGTCCGGGAGTTCATCGACCGGGTGCGCGAACGCGCCAAGGGAGTCGAGGTCAGCGAGGCGCTCAACCCGGCCCAGCAGGTCATCAAGATCGTCAACGACGAGCTCGTCACGATCCTCGGCGGCGAGACGCGCCGACTGCAGTTCGCCAAGACGCCGCCGACCGTCATCATGCTCGCAGGCCTGCAGGGTTCCGGTAAGACAACGTTGGCCGGCAAGCTTGGCCGGTGGCTCAAGGAGCAGGGTCGTAGCCCGATGCTCGTCGCCGCTGACCTTCAGCGTCCGAATGCCGTCACGCAGCTGCAGATCGTCGGTGAGCAGGCCGGGGTCAACGTCTTCGCACCTGAACCGGGCAACGGCGTCGGCGATCCCGTGCAGGTCGCGCGCGACGCGATCGGTGAGGCCAAGCGCAAGCTGTACGACGTCGTGGTGGTCGACACCGCCGGGCGCCTCGGTATCGACGAAGAGCTGATGAAGCAGGCGGCCAACATCCGCGATGCTGTCCAGCCCGACGAAACCCTGTTCGTCGTCGACGCGATGATCGGCCAGGACGCCGTCACCACGGCGCTGGCCTTCCTCGACGGCGTCGGCTTCACCGGTGTCGTGCTGTCGAAGCTCGACGGCGACGCTCGAGGCGGTGCCGCCCTGTCGGTCGCCCAGATGACCGGCAAGCAGGTGATGTTCGCGTCCAACGGCGAGAAGCTCACCGACTTCGACATCTTCCACCCCGACCGGATGGCTTCCCGCATCCTCGGGATGGGCGACATGCTCACGCTCATCGAGCAGGCCGAGAAGGCCTTCGACGCTGACGAGGCCGCCAAGGCCGCTGACAAGCTGCAGGGCAAGGGCGGCGACTTCACCCTCGACGACTTCCTGCAGCAGATGCAGGCCGTCCGCAAGATGGGGTCGATGTCGAAGATCATGGGGATGATCCCCGGCATGAACCAGTTCAAGGATCAGCTGGAGAACTTTGACGACCGCGAGATCGACCGGATCCAGGCGCTGATCCTGTCGATGACTCCGGCCGAGCGCGACAACCCGAAGATGATCGACGGGTCACGTCGTGCCCGCATCGCCAAGGGCTCGGGGCGCTCGGTGAGCGACGTCAACCAGCTCGTCGACCGGTTCTTCGAGGCCCGCAAGATGATGATGTCGATGGCGAGCGGCGGCGGAATGCCAGGCATGCCGGGGATGCCTGGCATGGGTGGCAAGCGGTCCAAGGCCAAGCAGCAGGCTGTTCAGGGACGAAAGAAGCGCGGTTCGGGCAACCCTGCGAAGCGCGCTGCACAAGACCGGGCATCCTCCACTCCTGGTGCGGCCGCGGGTGGAGCCGCAGCGTTCGGATTCGATCAGCAGGACAAGAGCACCGAGCTTCCCGAAGACTTCGAGCTCCCCAAGGAGCTCAAAGACCTGCTCTGACCAGGCCGCCTTCCCTCGGGTAGCGTCGCGAGCATGACCGACACATTCAAGGTGAGTGGTGTTGTGCTGCCGTCGGGGGAGCATCGCGATCTGTACGTCATCGACGGCCACCTGACGTATGAATCCGTCTCCGATGCCGACTCCATCGATGCTCCGGCCGAAGCGTGGATCGTGGCCGGTCTGGTCGATGCACACTGCCATATCGGGCTCGATGAGCACGGCGCAGTGCCGGACGAAGTCGCCGAGGAGCAGGCGATCGCTGATCGTGACGCGGGCACCCTGTTGGTGCGCGACGCGGGTTCGGCTGCTGACACGCGGTGGATCGATGACCGCGACGACTTGCCGCGCGTGATCCGGGCCGGTCGCCACCTCGCGAGGCCGAAACGCTACATCCGCAACTACGCGCACGAGATCGAGCCAGAGCAACTTCCGGAGTACGTCGCCCGCGAAGCACAACGCGGCGACGGCTGGGTCAAGCTGGTCGGCGACTGGATCGACCGAGACGCCGCTGACCTGACTCCGTTGTGGCCCGCCGACGCGCTTAAGGCGGCCATCGACACGGCGCATGCGTATGGCGCACGAGTGACGGCACACGTCTTCGGCGAAGCTGCGCTGCCCGACCTCCTCGACGCCGGGATCGACTGCATCGAGCACGGCACCGGCCTCTCTGCCGACCTCATCGACCAGATGGCCGCCCAAGGTGTCGCCCTCGTACCGACGGCGAAGCAGCTCAACAACTTCCCGGACTACGCGGCGGCAGGTGAGGAGCGCTTTCCGTCGTACGCCGCCCACATGCGCGAGCTGTTCGACCGCCGCAAGGACACGATCCGGTCGGCGTACGAGGCTGGCGTGGCGATCTACGCGGGCACCGACGCCGGCGGGGTGTTGCCGCATGGGCTGATCGCCCAGGAAGTCCAAGAGCTTGCCGACTACGGGCTGGGTCCAGGTGACGCGTTGGGGGCTGCATCATGGCGCGCTCGGCCATGGCTCGGACGTCCCGGAGGGAACCTCGACGAGGGCGACCCCGCGGATTTCGTCGTGTACGACGCGAACCCGCTCGAGGACCTCAACGTGCTGGCCCACCCACGCCGCATCGTGCTGCGCGGCGCCATTATCGCCTGAGCCAGCAGGCGCCAGTTGGGAGTTCGGGGGGTTGGTCTGGCAGAATGTGCAGCGCTTCGAGTCGTGGCGGGCCCTCTCATCCGCCACCACACGATCCTTCGTGAGCAAGGCTCTGGTCCCCACCGGGGTACGTCGCTCGCACCACACCAGACATTCAAGGAGACACCACACCCGTGGCCGTCAAGATTCGCCTCAAGCGGATGGGCAAGATCCGCCAGCCGTACTACCGCATCGTCGTCGCCGACTCCCGCACCAAGCGTGACGGTCGCGTCATCGAAGAGATCGGCAAGTACCACCCCAAGCAGGACCCGAGCTTCATCTACGTCGACTCCGAGCGCGCGCTGTACTGGCTGGGCGTCGGCGCTCAGCCGAGCGAGCCCGTCGCAGCGATCCTCAAGGTCACCGGCGACTGGCAGAAGTTCAAGGGCGAGGCCGCCCCTGAGCCGATGAAGGTCGCCGAGCCGAGGCGCGACAAGACCGAGATCTTCAACGAAGCCCTCAAGGACGCGCAGAGCGAGCCCAAGACCGAAGCCGTGACGCCGCGGCGATCGACCAAGAAGGCCGCCGCCGCTCCCGCTGCTGAAGCTGACGCACCGGCTGCCGACGCACCCGCCGCTGACAGTGCGACGGCAGATGCCACCCAGGCGCCCGCCGCCGAAGTTGCTGACGCTCCGGTCGAGGAGGCTCCCGTCGCCGAGACCTCCCCGGTCGCCGATGCAGCCGCGGCCGACGAGGCAGTCGTCGAGGACGCCCCGGCCGTTGAGGCGACAGACGCCAAAACGACCAAGGACGGCGACAAGGCGTGAGCATGCTCACCGACGCGCTCGACCACCTCGTGCGCGGAATCGTCGACAACCCAGACGACGTGACCGTGCGCACCCGCGAGCAGCGCGGGCGCAACCCGCGGTTCGCCGGACGGGGAGAGACGCTCGAGGTCAGGGTGCATCCCGACGACCTCGGACGCGTCATCGGACGCGCCGGCCGCACCGCCACCGCCCTGCGGACTGTCCTGCAGGGCTTGAGCGACCAGCGCAACATCCGCATTGACTTCGTGGATGTCGACCGCCGGAGGTAGGTCCGGTGGCTGCAAGGTGTTGAGCCGTCAAATCTTTCGGGGGTTTGGACCTTCCGGGTGTCAGAGGCCCGCAAGATTGGACCGCTCAACCGGACCTTCCGCAAGTGGTTTTGCGTGCGCGTGGCTTGGTGGTGGGCGCTGTGGCTGAAGTCGGCGACACCGTTGAGCTGCTGGTGGGCAAGGTGGGGCGGGCACATGGAGTGCGTGGGGACGTGATCATTGACGTCCGGACTGACGAACCTGATCGGCGGTTCGCGGTCGGGACGTCGTTCTCGTCGCCGAGAGGCAAGCTCACGGTCGAGTCGGTCCGGTGGCACAGCAGCAAGTTGCTCGCGCACTTCACCGGTGTCGACGACCGCACGCAGGCGGAGATGTTGCGCGGCACGGAGTTGCGTATCGAGGTATCGCTCACCGAACGCCCGGCCGATCCTGACGAGTTCTACGACCACCAGCTCGTCGGCCTTCGCGTCGAGACCGAGACCGGAGAGCCGCTCGGCGAAGTCAGCGAAGTGCTGCACCTCCCAGCGCAGGACGTGATCGTCGTACCTCACGACGGACGCGACGTGCTCGTGCCCTTCGTCTCGCAGTTCGTTCCCGTTGTCGACCTCGATGCCAGGCGGCTGGTCGTCAATGACCGACCAGGCCTTCTCGACGAGGCATCCGATGACGACGCCGACCCTGACGAAGACCAGCGAGACGAGGGCTCGTGATGCGCATCGACGTGGTGTCGATCTTCCCCGAGTATCTGGCACCGCTGCAGCTGTCGTTGGTCGGCAAGGCCCGCGCCGCAGGACTGATCGACGTCCGCACACACGACCTCCGCGCCTGGACACACGACCGGCACCACACCGTCGATGACACCCCGTACGGCGGAGGGGCCGGCATGGTGATGAAGCCGGAGCCGTGGGGGGATGCCCTCGACGCCCTGCTCGCCGATGATTCAGCTGACGACCATGCCGGAGCACCTCGACTCATCGTGCCCAGTCCTTCGGGTACGCCGTTTCACCAGTCGACGGCCGAGCGGCTGAGCGCCGAGCCCTGGCTGATCTTCGCGTGCGGCCGCTACGAAGGCATCGACCAACGCGTGATCGACCACTACTCCGAGCGGATGCCAACCGAGGAGATCAGCATTGGCGACTTCGTCCTCAACGGGGGCGAGGTGGCGGCCATGGTGATCATCGAAGCCGTCGTACGCCTCATGCCTGGCTTCCTCGGCAACGCCGAGTCGCTCGCCGAGGAGTCCCACCACACCGGCGACGAAGGCGGCCTGCTCGAGTACCCCGTCTACACCAAACCGCCGACCTGGCGCGGACACCACGTCCCGGACGTTTTGTTGTCCGGCCACCACGCGGAGATTGCCGCGTGGCGGCGCGACGTGGCGCTCCGCCGCACGGTCGAGCGCCGACCCGACCTCACCCACCCGAGTGCATTGGTGGGGGATCTCGACGTGGAGCTGTCTGCGGCGGTTCCCGCTGACGCGGCTGAGCTGCTTACGTTGCAACGCGCGTGCTGGGTGAGTGAGGCACAGGCCAACGACGCACCATTCATCCCGCCGCTCACCGAGTCGCTGGACGACGTCAAGGCTGGTCTCGCCGGATGGACGACGTGGGTACTACGCGTCGCCGGCCGTCTCGTGGGATCGGTGCGCGCGCGGCTCGACGGCGACCGTTGGGAGATCGGTCGGCTCATGGTGGCACCTGATCTGGAGAGGCGTGGACTCGGGCGGTTGTTGCTCGACCGTGCCGAGGAGGCTGCGCCCTCATCGGCGTCGACCTATGTGCTGATGACGGGCGCCAAGAGCGACGACAACCTGCGGCGTTACAAAAAGGCCGGCTATCGAGTGAGTGACGAGCCATATCTCGACGATTCCGGTACGCCGGTGCCGGGCGTCGTCTGGCTGACCAAGCCTCGAAGCGCTCAGCCCTAGCCAAGCCTTCATGTCCTGCCGATTTCTTGGTTAGCCGCCTACTGTGGCAAACTTGCTCCTTGGTGCCGCGCGTCTTTTCGGCGTACGTCGACTTGCAGGTTCTGCCACAGGGGAGCCATTGCTACGACGCGTGAGCTGCCCTCACTGACCAGCAACACCTGACAACGCGTGAGTGACCTGTGGCACTGGCGAGGAAAGCGATCGACATGACCAACACCATCGACACGCTTGCGACCGGGGTTCTGCGCGATGATCTCCCCGAGTTCCGTGCCGGCGACACCCTCAAGGTGCACGTCAAGGTCGTCGAAGGAACCCGCTCCCGTGTGCAGCTCTTCCAGGGCATTTGCATCCGGATCCAGGGCTCCGGGGTTGGCCGCACGTTCACCGTTCGCAAGGTGAGCTTCGGTGTCGGCGTCGAGCGCACATTCCCGCTGCACACGCCGATCATCGACAAGATCGAGGTCGTGACCCGCGGCGATGTCCGTCGGGCCAAGCTTTACTATCTCCGCAACCTGCGCGGCAAGGCCGCCAAGATCAAGGAAAAGCGCGAGGCCCCCGTCGCTCGTTGATAGTGGGTTCGTCACGCTGGGTTAGGCTCGATCGGTGACCTCGGTTTCCGGCGACGACAGCATTCGGCGCACTCCCGACGGTCAAAGTTCAGAAGGCTCCCACCAGTCCAGGTCGTCCGATGCGCCCGCTGCTGGCGCTGACGAGACGCGCATTGACCCGCCGCCGCCGATCTCGCGACGCGTCAGGCGATCGTCAGGGGGGCGCCGGAAGGCAGAAGTCACCAAGGATCCGATGCCCGCGTGGGCGGAGATGCTGCTGCTCATCGGTACGGCTCTGGTCCTGGCACTCATCATCAAGACGCTCTTCCTCCAGGCGTTCTACATCCCCTCTGGCTCGATGCGCGACACGCTCAAGGTCGACGACCGGATCCTGGTCGAGAAGTGGTCCTACTGGTTCGGCGGCGACATCCAACGCGGCGACATCGTGGTGTTCGACGACCCGGCCAACTGGCTCGGCGAGGAAGACGCGAATACGTCGAGCAACGCTCTCACGAAGACGCTGTCGACGATCGGACTCTTCCCGACCGGCGGTCACCTGGTGAAGCGGGTCATCGGTGTGGGCGGCGACGAGGTGGAGTGCGCCAAGGGGGTCGTGAAGGTCAACGGAACAGCCTTGGAGGAGTCCGACTACGTCACGCTGCCCAAGAAGGCTTGCACGGGTAGCTGGGACGTCGAGGTTCCGAAGGACCGGTTGTGGGTGCTCGGAGACAACCGCAACGAATCCGCGGACTCCCGTGTGCACACCGGCGACCCGGGTGGCGGGTTCATCCCCGTGGACGACGTCGTGGGCAAGGTGTTTGTGGTGGTCTGGCCGATCAGCCACTGGGGATTTGTCCATCGGCCGGGTACGTTCGACAACCCCGCGCTCGACCAGGCAGCGGGTCTGATCTCGACGACGGCGCCGGTCGGGTTAGCGTTAGTGGGTATCCCCCCGTTGTATCGCCGCTTGAAGAACAGGACCAACGACTGATGCCCACGGAGACCACCCGTCCCGGCGACAGCGAAGCTGACCCCGTGGACGAGCGGGCAGCTGCTGATGAGCGGGCAAGTTCCGTGGTCGCTCCGGCCGCCGACCCCACCAGCGGCGGCACCGGTGACGGCGGTGCGCAACCGAAGACTGATGACGGCGAGACCCCTGACAAGGGCGCTAATGCCGGCCAGAAGATCGGTCGCTTCGTCCGCGAGCTCGTCATCATTGTGGTCATTGCTTTGGTGGCTTCAGCGCTGCTGCGGGCATTCGTCGTGCAAGCCTTCTTCGTTCCGAGCGGGTCGATGCTCCCCGAGATCAACCTCCAGGACCGTATCTTGGTGAGCCGGATCGGCGACGTCCAACGCGGAGAGGTCGTGGTGTTCGAAGACCCGGGAGGTTGGATCACGCCGGATGAGCAGGCGGAGCCGCCAGGCACGATCCGCAAGGCCTTCGAGTTCGTCGGCGTTCTTCCGGCCTCGGGTCATGAGCATCTGGTCAAACGCATCATCGGCCTACCAGGTGATCATGTGGTCTGCTGCGACAAGGACGGCCTGCTCACCATCAACGGGACAGCGGTCGATGAGTCGGACTTCATCGCGCCTGGCAAGCAGGAAGCCGACAACACTCCCTTCAACGTCATCGTCCCGAAGGATTCTATCTTCGTGCTCGGAGACAACCGCTATGTCTCGGGTGATTCGGCGAAGCACATCGTCTCGAACGACCCGTTCATCCCGATGGACATGGTCACCGGTCGGGCCTTCGCCGTGATCTGGCCCTCCGACCATGCCCACGTGCTCCACATCCCTGATGCCTACGACGACGTACCGGATGGTCAGACGCCTCCTGACAAAGGCGTGATCAAACCGGTGGCGGCGCAGGGTCAGCGCTAAGCCGGGGGTGAGTCGAGGACCGATGACCCCCCTTCCACGAGGCAGCACCGTCCGGCGTGATGCCGGCTTGTACGGCTACGAGCGCGCTCTCCGCCGAGTCGGAATGACGCCGATCGCTGGTGTCGACGAGGCCGGGCGTGGTGCGTGTGCCGGACCACTCGTCGCAGCGGCCGCGATCCTGCCTGACGGGCCGAGCGGCATTGTCCCCGGGCTGGCCGACTCCAAGCTGCTCACTCCCAAAGCGCGGGATCGCTGTTACGCCCAGATCGTCCGCCGGGCCACTGCCTGGTCGGTGGTCGTGATCGAGTCGACGGAGTGCGACCAGCTGGGGATGCACGTCGCTAACGTCGAGGCATTGAGACGAGCGCTTGCCAGACTCGAGACACGTCCTCGCTACGTCCTGACCGACGGATTCCCTGTCGACGGACTCGGGGTTCCGGGGCTCGCCGTCTGGAAGGGTGACCGCGTCGCAGGCTGTATCGCGGCCGCGTCGGTGCTGGCCAAGGTCACCCGAGACCGGATCATGTGCGGTATGCACGAGGACTATCCGCAGTACGACTTCGCCACACACAAGGGGTACGTCACGAAGGAGCACCAAGAAGCACTCGCGGCGCATGGGCCATGTCCCGAGCATCGCCGACGGTTCGTCAACGTACGCCGAGTCGAGGGTGGCGGCGAGACCATCGTCATCGTCCACGACGCCAGCGAGTCAGAACAGGTGGAGGTTTCGAGATGAGCGCTGAGGACCTCGAGAAGTACGAGACAGAGATGGAGCTGCACCTGTATCGCGAGTACCGCGATGTGGTGAACATCTTCAAGTACGTCGTCGAGACCGATCGACGCTTCTACCTGTGCAACGCGGTAGACCTGAAGGTTCGCGCCGAGGCCGGTGACGCCTATTTCGAGGTCACGATGTCTGACGCGTGGGTGTGGGACATGTACCGGCCGGCTCGTTTTGCCAAGAACGTCAAGGTCGTGACGTTCAAGGACGTCAACATCGAAGAGCTCTCGAAGTCCGACTTGGAGCCGCCTAAGCCCTGAGCCGGCGCACCAACAGGTAGCAGCCTCTTCCGGTGGCCAGGCCCGCAAGGGCGACGGTAGCCGCTGTCAGGGCATGTCCCTGGAGGCCGCGAGACCGAGCGCCCATGGCGGCGTACTGCGACTCCGATGACAGGACCGAGAAGTCACTCTGAAACGACAGCGCCGAGCAACGGGACTGGTACGAGCCGGCGGAGAACATCGATTGGAACGACCCGATGCTGCCGAACGAGCACACGGATCCGATGCTTCCGATCGAGGCGATGGATCCGATGCTCCCGATGGACAGGATCGAGCCGCGCGATGCGATCGAGAGGATCGAGCGTGAGGACCGGATCGACCTGATCGACTGTTTGCCGTCCAGCTGACGTTTGGCTGACATGACCTGAGCCTACGACCCCGCCCCCGGTCTTCGTCCACAGCTCGCGAGGTGCCAGCAACGCGTCCACAGACTCCGTTTCGCGCGCCAGGCATCCGTGAGCCACCACGAGGCTTGGGCCTGGAGGTGGATGAATGACGGCGACCCATGCCCAACGCAAGGCTCTCGGTGACTTCGGCGAACGTGTCGCCGCGCGCTATCTGCTCGATCTCGGGCTGGTGCTGCTCGATCGCAACTGGCGCTGCCCCGAAGGCGAGATCGACATCGTCGCGCGTGACGGCATGGAGATCGTCGTTTGTGAGGTCAAGACTCGAAGCAGCACGCGGTTCGGTACGCCGTTCGAAGCCATCACGACGCAGAAGGCCACCCGGCTGCACCGGTTGGGACGCGCGTGGCTTTCGGCCCACCCCGACCATCGCCGATTCGGCCGGCTCCGAGTGGACGTCGTAACGGTGACGACCGAGGCAGCTGGCGCCGCCGAGGTCGGGCACATCGTGGGCGTGGTGTGACGTGACCACCGGAACGACGTACTCCGTGGCGCTCGACGGGATCGCCGGCCGGGTCATCACGATCGAGGCCGACGTCAGCGATGGCGTTCCGGGCTGGTCCCTGTCGGGGATGCCCGACCCGAGTGTCACCTCAGCGCGAGACCGCTGCCGAGCGGCGATCGTCAACAGCCGGCAGCGCTGGCCAGACCGGCGGGTCACGGTCGCGATGTACCCGGCGGATGTGCCGAAAGTCGGCTCGCACTACGACCTGGCCATCGCCCTCGCCCTCCTCGTGGCTGGCGGTTCCCTTCCCGCCGATGGTCTGCGTGGCGCTGCCATCTTCGGCGAGCTGGCGCTCGACGGCCGTTTGCGGAGTGTCCCGGGCGTGCTGCCCGCGGCACTTGCCGCCTCGTCGGCCGGGCTCCACCGCGTGATCGTGCCCGAACCGAACGTCGCCGAAGCACGCCTCGTGCCAGGGCTGCTCGTGACCGGAGTGCGGTCGCTTGCCGAGTGTGTCGCGCTACTCACCGGTGACGACCCGCCGGAGGACGAGGTGCTGGGTCCAGTCCCGGAGTTCGACGCCACCCAACCCGCCTGGCGCGAGGTCGAGGAATCTGACCTGGTCGACGTCCGCGGGCAGACCATGGCGCGGTGGTGTGTCGAGGTGGCAGCCGCTGGCGGTCATCATCTGTTCCTCGAGGGGCCGCCTGGCTCGGGCAAGACGATGTTGGCGGAACGCTTCGCGCCGCTGCTTCCCGACCTCAGCCTGGAGGCGTCGATCGAGGTGAGCCAGATCCACTCCGTCGCGGGACTGCTCTCGCGAGATGACCCGCTGGTGACCCGGCCACCATTTCTTGCTCCCAACCACAACGACACCGTGCCGTCGGTGATCGGTGGCGGTAGCCGGCAGATCCGACCGGGCGCGATCAGCCTGGCCCATCTCGGAGTGTTGTTCCTCGACGAGGCACCTGAGTTTCGGCCCACGGTTCACGACTCGCTTCGTCAGCCGCTCGAGAGTGGCCGGATCTCCATCCGACGTGCCGACGGCGCGGCATCCTTCCCTGCCCGCTTCCAGCTCATCCTTGCGGCCAACCCGTGTCCGTGTGGTCGTGGCGAGGTGAGCAAGGCTGCGTGTCAGTGCGAGCCGATGAAGAGCCGGCGTTACAAACAACGCATCAGCGGTCCCGTCCGCGACCGGATCGACATCTTCCACCACGTGCTCCCGGTCACGACGGCGGAAATGCTGCAGGAGATCGGCCCCGCAGGCACGACGGCAGCGGTCCGAGCCCGAGTCCACGAGGCCAGAGATCGGCAGCGGTTCCGCTATCAGGGCACTCCTTGGCTGGTGAATGCGGACGTGCCAGGCGCTGAGTTCCGGCGTCGTTGTGCCCTGGCGCCTGACGTTGCCCGCAAGATCGAGGAAGCCGTCGCCCATGGCCTGTTGACCCAGCGAGGAGCAGACCGCGTCGCCCGGATGGCGTGGACACTGTGCGATCTCGCGGGTGCTGACGTTCCCGGCGTACCTCACGTCAATGAGGCGTTGCACCTTCGGACCGACGGGGTCGCGGGCGAGTCATTCCGGACTGCGCAGGTGGCGTGATGGCGATCGACGAGGCAGAGCGATGCGCCCGGATGCAGATGAGCCGGATCGCTGAACCAGGAGATACCGATGCCTGTGCGCTGATCCATGAGCATGGCGCGCAACCCTTGGTCACCCGCCTCGTGTCGGGTCGCCTCGATAACACGGCACCCAAGGTCCAGGGCTGGGCGGAGCGGTTGCCGGGTGCGGGGGCCGACGAGCTGCGGGCACGAGCCGATCGAGCAGGCGCACGGTATGTCTGCCCCGGCGATGACGAATGGCCGCGATGGGTTGACGACCTGGCTGCGCTCGAAGGCGGATCAGGTGACCGACGTGCTGGGGCACCGTTCGGTTTGTGGGTTCGCGGATCCGGCGACCTGGCCGAGCTGACACGTTGTTCGGTCGCGATCGTCGGCGCCCGCGCGGCGACGGCCTACGGCGAACATGTGGCCGGCGATCTCGCCGTGGGGTGTGCTGACAGGAGCTGGACCGTTGTCTCCGGCGGCGCCTACGGCATCGACGCTGCCGCACATCGGGGCGCGGTCGCGGCCGGCGCGGCAACCGTGGCAGTACTGGCCGGGGGAGTCGACCGGCTCTACCCTGCAGGGAACTCACATCTGCTTCGGCGGGTGACCGAGCGCGGCGTGATTGTCAGCGAGGCTGCTCCGGGATGTGCGCCGAGCAAATCGAGGTTCTTGGTGCGCAACCGGCTGATCGCCGCTGTGACCAAGGGCACCGTCGTCGTCGAAGCCGCGCTGCGCAGCGGTTCGCTCAACACTGCGCGATGGGCCAGCGATCTCGCTCGACACGTGATGGGCGTTCCTGGCCCCGTCACGTCGATGGCCTCGGCCGGAGTGCACGAGCTCTTGCGGCAACCCGAGGCAGTCCTCGTCACTGCCGCTGACGAAGTGGTGGAGCAGCTCTCACCCATGGGTGTGGGTCTGGCGTCACGCAAGGCGGCGCCGCCCAAGGCAACCGATGGACTCGATCCGCACTGGCGTCAGGTTCTGGACGCCGTGCCCAGGGTGACGCCCGTGTCGGCTCGGTCCGTTGCTGCAGCAGCCGGAATCGCCTACGACGACGTGCTTCGTGCGCTGCGGTCGTTGGCGGACCTCGGCCTCGTCGACGACCTCGGCGCGGATCAGTGGCGGCTAAGTGCTCGCGCCGACGGGTGAGGTGCCCGGTTTTCGCCGTGCTGCGTGGAACACTGACGTCATGTCTGGCGATCCGAGCGACGAGCTCTCCTCGGACTTCGCGCACCTGCTGGCCGACTACGAGCGGCACCTGATCTCCGAACGCGATCTGGCGCCCCACTCGGTCCGGGCCTACGTCGGCGACGTGACAGACCTGCTCCTCCATCTCCAGCGAATGGGCTGTCACGACCTCTCAGGCGCTGACGTCCGCTCATTGCGGAGCTGGCTGGCCAAGCAGCAAACACTCGGACGATCTCGGACTACCTTGGCCCGACGGGCTACGGCCGCCCGGGTGTTCACCTCGTGGGCGTTCGCCACCGGGAGAGCCCCGGCCGATTCGGGTGCATTGCTCGGCAGCCCTAAGCCCCATCGTTCACTTCCCGAGGCGTTGACCTCCGAGCAAGCCAGGCAGTTGCTCGATGATGCGACGCGTATCGCCGCAGACAGCGGACCTGTTGGAGTTCGCGACGCGGCCATCCTCGAGCTCCTCTATGCCAGCGGTATCCGGGTGGGGGAGCTTGTCGGTCTTGACGTCGACGACCTCGATGAGGAGAGACGCGTCGTGAGGGTGTTCGGCAAAGGCCGCAAGGAGCGCGTGGTTCCGTTCGGTGCGCCAGCCGCTCGGGCGTTGACCCATTGGCTCCGCACGAGTCGAGCTGAACTCGCTCAGCCGGGGAGCGGGGCCGCGCTCTTCATCGGGGCCCGGGGAGGGCGAATCGACCAGCGTGCTGTCCGCACTCTCGTGCACCGTCGGCTGGTTGACGTGCCCGGGGCTCCCGACCTCGGTCCGCACGGTCTCCGTCACTCTGCGGCGACACATCTGCTTGAGGGAGGCGCCGACCTGAGGATGGTGCAGGAGATGCTGGGGCACGCGTCGCTCGCGACCACACAGATCTACACCCACGTCACGACTGAGCGGCTCCGGTCTGCTTATCGTCAGGCTCACCCGCGCGCCTGACCTGGACCGCGCCTGGCGAGCACAAGGCCCAGCCCGGCGGCGCCGGCGACGCCCAAGCCGAGCCCCCAAGGCGAGCGCTTCCGGCCCCCATCCTTCGACTCCTTCGACGAGGGAGTTCCCGCCCCAGTTGGCATGTCGGTCGGAGGCGGGATCCCGTCGTCCTTGTCGCCACTCAACGGCTTCAGCCGGACCGGGCCGCCGCCGAGGAAGTCCATCGGATCGAGATAGGTCTCACCGTCCTTGCCCCCGAGGTGCAGACAGGTTTCGGGCAGACAGTGCGAATGGGCCGTGGTCAGCGTGGCGATCCGGTCAGCTGCTGAGACGCGGTCTCCGACGTCGACCGTGGGTGTGACGGGCTCGTAGGTCGACCGCACCTCCCCGTGCTGGACCACCACTACGCCACGCCCGGCGATGCGGCCGGCGAAGCTGATCGTGCCGGGGGCAACGGCGAGCACGGCCTGGCCCGGTCGGCCTTGCAGGTCGACCCCGCGGTGCCCCGATCCCCAGGGGTCCGCTGGTGGGTCGAAAGCAGTCACCACCAAGGGCCGAGGCGACAGCGGCCAGGCCCACGGCGGATCAGCCGCGCTGGCCGGTTGGTCCCCGCCAGCGAGGACGACGAGGGCCATCGTCGTGGCGGCGAGCGTGAGTCTTCCGGGCCTGCGTCTGGACATGGCCCTAATCTCGCTCGGGTCAGGCGGCCATGGGCGTACAGCGGCAAGATCTGTGGACGGGTGCCACGCTCCCTCTGTCGGTGGACGACGAGGCGGCTCACCGGTTCGATCTCCCGCCGGGATTCCTCTACACTGACGGCAGCGACCTGTCCATGCAGGTCGACTTCGCACGCCCACTGTCCGCGGTCTCACCGCGGGTGTGTGCCTCGGTCTCAACCGATCGACTCTGGTCCTGCCGGAGCTGACCGTCTGAGTGGCACACACGTGAGCGTCAGGGTCTCGGCCGATTTCGATGCTGAGACGACAACCGCAACTGCGGTGCCCCGGCACCGCGCAGACGGTGCTCCTACGCGAGCACCGAAGGAGGAACCTGCCATGGCCGTCGTGACCATGCGCCAGCTGCTCGAGAGCGGCGTCCACTTCGGGCACCAGACCCGTCGTTGGAACCCGAAGATGAAGCGATTCATCATGACCGAGCGCAACGGCATCTACATCATCGACCTGCAGCAGTCACTCGCCTACATCGACCGCGGCTACGCCTTCATCAAGGCAGCCGTCGCCTCGGGCGGAAACGTGCTCTTCGTCGGCACCAAGAAGCAGGCCCAAGAGGCCATCTCCGAGCAGGCCAAGCGCGTCGGCATGCCCTACGTCAACCAGCGCTGGCTCGGCGGCATGCTCACCAACTTCCAGACGGTCCACCAGCGCATCCAGCGCCTCAAGGAGCTCGAGGAGATCGACTTCGACGATGTGGCTGGCTCCAGCCGTACGAAGAAGGAGCTCCTGCAGATGCGGCGCGAGCGCGACAAGCTCGACCGCACTCTGGGCGGTATCCGCGACATGTCTCGCGTGCCCGCAGCAGTCTGGATCGTCGACACCAACAAGGAGCACCTCGCTGTCGACGAGGCTCGCAAGCTCGGTATCCCGATCGTGGCGATCCTCGACAGCAACTGCGACCCCGACATGGTCGACTTCCCGATCCCCGGCAACGACGACGCGATCCGCTCCGTCACCTTGCTGACGCGCGTCGTGGCCGACGCCGTCGCCGACGGGCTGATGGCACGCGCCGGGGTCAAGAGCGGCAACGAGGCCACCGGCGAAGAGCTGGGCGCCGAGGAGCCGCTGGCCGAGTGGGAGCGTGAGCTCCTGGGTGGTCAGGCCGACAAGAGCGCGGTCGAGGCGACCGGCGGCGATGCTGCCACCACCGAGACCCCAGCGTCGCAGTCCACGGGCGCGGTCACCGAGGCCGTCGCACCGCCCGCGACGGAGACGCCCGAGGCACCCGCCGTCGAGACGCCGGCTGTCGCTGAACCTGCCGCCGTCGCTGAAGCTGCCCCGGTTGCCGAGGCGCCGGCTGCGGAAGCCCCAGCGGTTGCCGAGCCGGCTGCTGAGGCCACCACGCCCGAGCCAGCTGCTGACGCGCAGGCCGCGGAGGCACCCGTCTCCAAACCCACCGCCGACGCCGAGTCTGCCGACGAGGCGCCCGCGGGCGAAGGTGACGCGACCAAGGCCTGACCTGGTCATCGGTCGCAGCCCTGGCACAAGACAGAGTGCTCCACTACGACGAGTACGACGAAGGGTCGCCCCGAGAGGGGCGGCGCCATCGTCGGTTCGAGACTGACGGTAAGGAACGGACACACATGGCTATCACTGCTGCTGACGTCAAGAAGCTCCGCGACGCCACCGGCGCCGGGATGATGGACTCGAAGAAGGCGCTCGAGGAAGCCGAAGGCGACTTCGACAAGGCCATCGAGGTGCTGCGCATCAAGGGCGCGGCCAAGGCTGCCAAGCGCGGAGCCGAGCGCACCGCCTCGGCGGGACTCGTCGCCAGCTCAGGCGGAGCCCTGGTCGAGCTCAACAGCGAGACTGACTTCGTCGCGAAGTCCGACGACTTCATCGGCCTCGCAAGCGAGATCGTTGCTGCTGCCGAGAAAGCGCAAGCCGCCGACGCCGAGACGCTCAAGAGCGTGCCGCTGATGAGCGGGAAGACGGTCGCAGAGGCGATCGAGTCGGTCGCCTCCGTGATCGGCGAGAAGATCGAGCTCGGTCGGGTGGCGTACTTCGACGGCAACGCGACGGCCTACATGCACCGTCGTTCCAGTGACCTGCCGCCCGCAGTCGGCGTCCTCGTCGCCTTCGACGGTGACAACGAAGAAGCGGCACGTGCGGCGGCGATGCAGATCGCCGCGATGCGCCCACGCTTCGTCTCCCGCGACGACGTCCCCGCCGACGAGGTCGCGAAGGAGCGCGAGATCGCCGAGGCGACCGCTCGCGAAGAGGGCAAGCCCGAGCAGGCCCTGCCGAAGATCATCGAAGGACGGCTCAACGGCTTCTTCAAGGACGTCGTCCTGCTGGAGCAGCCGTCCGTGCAGGACAGCAAGAAGACCGTCAAGGCAGTCCTCGAAGACGCCGGCGTCACGGTTACCCGGTTTGCCCGATTCGAGGTAGGTCAGGACTGACACCCTGACCACCCCTGCGAACATGGCTTGAAGCAGCATCGACTCACCGTCGATGCGCACCATCTGAAGACGTCGCGCCTAGGAGGCCGGATTCGTGGAACTGCCCGAGACAGTGACCGACCCGGCTGATCCGGCGTACCACCGCGTCCTGCTCAAGCTCTCCGGTGAGGTGTTCGGCGGCGGGACGGGTCGGGGTCGACCCCGACGTCGTCCACAAGATCGCCCGCGAGATTGCGGAGGCAGCCCGCACCGGTGTGCAGATCGCGATCGTGCTCGGCGGTGGCAACTTCTTCCGCGGCGCCGAGCTGCAGCAGCGCGGCATGGACCGGGCCCGCGCCGACTACATGGGCATGCTCGGCATCGTGATGAACTGCCTGGCGCTGCAGGACTTCCTCGAGAAGCAGGGCATCGAGACGCGCGTTCAGACCGCCATCACGATGGGCCAGGTGGCCGAGCCCTACATCCCTCGGCGGGCGATCCGGCACCTGGAGAAGGGCCGCGTGGTGATCTTCGGCGCCGGGGCCGGCATGCCGTTCTTCTCCACCGACACGGTCGCCGTGCAACGTGCTCTCGAGACCAAGTGCGAGGTCGTGCTCATGGGCAAGAACGGCGTCGACGGCGTCTACACGGCCGACCCGCGCAAGGACCCGACAGCGACCAAGCTCGACTCGGTCACCTACACCGAGGCGCTCCAGCGCGGGCTCAGGGTCGCCGACGCGACGGCGTTCGCGCTGTGCATGGAGAACCAGCTGCCCCATGATCGTCTTCGGGATGCAGGACGAGGGTGCGATTGCAAGAGTGGTCCGAGGTGAGAAGATCGGCACGTACGTCGGCTCGGAGTAGGAGCCCGTCGTACGACGAGTCGTATCGCGGTCGCGCGGAGGTGCGCCGCCTGACGGATGGAGGAGACCGGCGTGATCGACCAGACTTTGCGCGAGGCCGACCACAAGATGAACAAGGCAGTCGAGGTCGCCAAAGACGACTTCGCGTCGATCCGGACCGGTCGAGCGCATCCGGCGATGTTCTCCAAGCTGACGGCCGACTACTACGGCACTCCGACGCCGATCCAACAGCTGGCGTCGTTCAACAACCCCGAGCCGCGCGTCGTCACGATCAACGCCTACGACCGGCAGGCGCTGGGAGCGATCGAGAAGGCCATCCGCGACTCCGACCTCGGTGTCAACCCCACCAACAACGGCGACATGCTGCGTGTGACGATGCCCGAGCTCACCGAGGACCGCCGCAAGGAGTACATCAAGCTCGCGAAGACCAAGGCTGAAGAGGGACGCGTCTCGGTCCGCAACATCCGCCGGCACGCCAAACAGGTGATGGAGCGCGGGCAAAAGGACGGCGAGGTGAGCGAGGACGAGGTGACGGGCGCCGAGAAGCGTCTCGACGCGATGACCAAGAAGCATGTGGACGAGATCGACGACCTGCTCAAGCACAAGGAATCCGAGCTGCTCGAGGTTTGATCGAGCCGATGCCACTCGATCCAGCAGCGCCGGAAAAGCAGAGTCGCGCCGGCCGAGACATCCCGGCGTCCATCGCGGTCGCCATCGGGCTGATCGCGATCATCATCGCGTCCCTCGCGTTCTACAAGGACGTCTTCCTGCTCGTCGTCGCAGCCGCCATCGTGGTGGCACTGTGGGAGATGGCGCGGGCCTTGGCGCACAACGGCACCTGGATGCCGGCGATCCCGATGTGGATCGGAGCGGTGGCCATGATCGGGGGCGCCTATTACGGCGGCCCAGACGTGCTCATCGTCGTCCTTGCCGGGACCGTGCTCGCCTCCATCTTGTGGCGGATGCTGCGTGGCCAGGACGGCTTCGTGAGAGACGTGAGCGCGACCGTCTTCTGCCTGGTCTACGTGCCGTTCCTTGCGTCGTTCGTCGCACTTCTGCTGTCAGAAGACGATGGCACCGAGCGCGTGATGACGTTCATCGCCGTCACGATCGCCTCCGACATCGGCGGCTTCGCTGTCGGCGTGCTCTTCGGGAAGCACCCGATGGCACCGGTGATCAGCCCGAAGAAGTCATGGGAGGGCTTTGCGGGATCCGCCGTGGCGTGCATGGGCGCCGGCGTCCTGTGCATCGTCTACCTGCTCGAGGGTGACTGGTGGGTCGGCTTGGTGCTCGGACTGATCACCGTTGTGGCCGCGACGCTGGGCGACCTCGCCGAGTCGCTGATCAAACGCGACCTCGGCATCAAGGACATGAGCAACATCCTGCCCGGACACGGCGGGATCATGGACCGTCTCGACTCACTGCTCGCCACGGTGTCGGTGGTCTGGTTGGTGTTGTATTTCCTGCTGCCCGCGGTCTGATCGCCAGCGGGACGACATGCGTCAGCCGCGGCCGATAGGCTGCGGTTGGGTGGCAATCACCACGACGTTGCTGAGGTAGACCGAGCCGTTCCAGTCCTCGCACGTCACGATCGCAAGCCGCTCCGGCCCGCCCTGGTTGAAGACCTGTGCTGATTGGGCTGCCAGCCTGCCCTTGCGGTAGGTCTTGACGGAGCTCACGACGTACTCGACGTCTTGACGGGTGCGATCCACGATGACGCGGTCGCCGACCTGCATCTGCTCGAGGTCGTCGAGGGCGCCGCCACCGGTGTGGACCGTGTGTCCCGCGATGATTGTCGTGCCCTGGCCGGCTCCTGGCTTGGCACCGATCGCCCACCAGCCCACCTTGGTGAAGTCTTCTGGCGGCACCAAGGTTCGCGAGCCATCGGTGCCGATCGGGGTGATTTCTGCCGACACGCTGAGTCGCGGCAACTCGAGTTGTCGCGGAATTCCGGAGGCTACGTCGGGCGTTTGCTGACCGGACCCGGTCGCAGGGGTAGGCCGATGTCCGGGCTCGAAGTGCTGGGCGAAATTCGTCGGCGCGACGCCTTGTTCGTGATGCGGGGCCGGCGTGGTGGAGGTGTTCTGTGCGTCATCAGAACTCGCCGACCCGTCGGGCCACACGAGGGCGGCTGACAGGCCGGCGAGTGCCAGTCCAGTAAGTACTGCGAGCGGAGCTAGTCGGTCACGCCTCATGACGGCCGCGACTGCGTACCATCCCTATCGCTCCTGCGGAGGCAAGTCCCAGTCCGAGAATGATTCCGGTCAGCGCCAGCAGTCCACCGGAGCCACCGTTGTCGTCTGAGGAAGGCCCGCTCACACCGGCGTCGACCTCAGTGGGGATCGGCGGCGTCGTCGTCGTCCTAATGCTGGTGCTCGGCAGCGTCGAGGACGGCGGCGTGGTGGTCGTCGTAATCGACGTGCTCGGCAGCGTCGAGGTCGGCGGCGTGGTGGTCGTCGTCGTGCTCGGGATTGTCGAGGTGGGTGGCGTGGTGGTCGTCGTAATCGACGTGCTCGGCAGCGTCGAGGTCGGCGGCGTCGTGGAGGGCGGAGGTAGGGTGCCGAGCGCATCGGCAGGTGCCTGCTCGACGGCGCTGCCCCCCTGGGGAGAAGTGGTGGCTCCCGCTGTCAAACCGGACCCGAGGCCAAATCCTGCAACCAAGACTCCAGAGGCAAGCAACATCGAGAAGAATACCCGTTTCATGTTTTTCCTCTACGGACGGCGGCGCTCAGGGGAAGCAACCGAAGGTTAGGTCTCTGCATTTCATTTCCTATCGGAAGGGTACTCACGAAGCAAGCGAGATGTGTGTGAAAGGGCGTGCCCTCAAGGAAAAACACGAACCGTAATTACGGAGTTACAGCACGTTCATTTTTTGGAGGGTTTCTCGCCGGTTTCGTCGTCGTAGGTGGCGAGGTTGAGCGTGAGGTTGTCGACACTCTGAGTGAGCCCGTCGGCGACGCCGTGGGGAAGGCGTTGATCACCGACGAGACCGAGCGTCGTACGCACGGCGAACGCGTGCCACAGGAACGGTCGGTCAAGGAGAGCATGACCAGCGCCGGGCAGCTCGAAGCGGGCGACCGTCTGTCCGGCCTCGCGCAGCCGCTCGGCGTAGCGACGGCTCAACGGTGACGAGGTCATCCGATCCGACGTGCCATGAGCGATGACGAAGCGTTGTCCTTGACGGGCAGGCGGCAGCGGCTCGTTCGCCGGCAGCCATGGGGCGAGAGCACAGATGCCCATCACGCTGGGATGGTCCGCGACGGCGAACGCGGTGCGGCCACCCATCGAATGACCGAGGATCGCTACCGCCGCCGCCGGGTGCCGTCGGTTGATTTCTGTGAGAGCCCAGCGTGCGTCCGCCACCGGGTCGGGCGTGCCGAACCGCGCGTTCCATCCGCGGAACCGGTAGCGCATGAGATAGACAGCACTGCGTCGTGAGCTCTTCTTCAGCCCCCAGTAGAGGTCCAGCATCCGAAGATAGGACGACTGCAGCAGCGACGTCGGTGCGCGGCTCTCCTCCTGACCGCCGTGAAGGACGAGGACGGCGGTGTCTGCTTCGCGGCGACCACCACGCAGCAGGGGGGTCGCCGCAGCACGAGTCGCACCGGTCATGCACGCATCATGTCCCATCCGGTGCTGGGTGCTCGCCGCTGGCTAGCCCTGCGCAGGATGAACCATTGGCGACATTGCGGTCAGTCTCCTAGGGTCGAAGGATGATCTCTCGCACCCTTACCTCAGCTCTGGCTATCGCCGCCCTCGGCGTCGGTGGCACAGCCTTGTCGCATCCAGCCGATGGGTCACTGGCCCATCACCCTCACCCGCATGGTCACTACTCCTGGGACATCACGCCGACCGGCAGCAACGAGGAGTTTCGTGGACTCGCCGCCGTCAGCCGGTCGACAGCCTGGGTAAGCGGCCAGGCGGGGACCGTCCTTCGTACGACGAACAGCGGGCGCACATGGACAAACGTCTCACCCCCGCAAGCCGCCGGGCTGCAGCTCCGGGACATCGAGGCGTTCGGATCCCAACGGGCGGTGGCCTTGTCGATCGGAACCGGTGAGGCCTCGCGCATCTACTCAACGACGAACGGTGGCGCCAGTTGGACCGAGGTGTTCCGCAACACCGACCCCAATGCCTTCTACGACTGCATCGCGTTCGGCTCCCACGGTTCAGGCCTGGCGCTGAGTGACCCGGTCAACGGTCACTTCCAGCTGGCCCGCACCTACGACTTCGGGGCGTCGTGGAGCGTGGCGAACGACGTCGAAATGCCGGCCGCGATGGCAGGTGAGTTTGCCTTCGCAGCGAGCGGCACCTGCATCGTCTCCGGGCCTGGGCGATCGTTCTGGTTCGCGACCGGCGGCATCGATGAGCCACGAGTGTTCCGCTCTACCGACGGCGGTCATCGATGGACAGCTTCGACGACGGCGTTCCGCGGTGGTCCGTCCGCGGGCATCTATTCGCTGGACTTCCGCGACCCTCGGCATGGCGTGGCGGTGGGTGGCGACTTCAATGCCGAACGGGACGGCTCCGATGCTGCGGGTCAGAGTCGCGACGGCGGCAAGAGGTGGACCACGTCCGACGCGATGGGCTACCGCTCGGGCGTAGCGTTCCTGCCGCATACATCGCGAACCGTGATCGCCGTCGGACCGAGTGGCAGCGACGTGAGCACGGACGGCGGAGCGACGTGGACCACGTTCGACGACGACCGCTACGACGGGATCCAATGTGCGTCAGACGGCGCCTGCTGGGCTTCGGGTACTAACGGCCGGGTGGCTCAGCTGGATCGCTGACGGATGGCTTCGTAGAGCACGATCGCGGCCGACGTGGCGACATTCAATGAGTTGACGTGGCCGAACATCGGGAGCCTGGCCGCATTGTCAGCCGCGTCGAGCCAGCTGGTGCCGACGCCGTCGTGCTCGGCCCCGACCACGACCGCCGTCGGCCCCGAGAGGTCGACGGCGGTGATCAGGATCTCCGCCTCGGGAGAGGCCGTCACGATTCGAAGACGGTGACCTCGCAGCCACGTCAGCACTTCTTCGGATGGCGCGGCAGCGACGGGGACGGCGAAGACTGTGCCCTTGCTCGCTCTCACCACATTGGGGTTGCCCCAGTCGGCGACGGATGATGCCGAGATGACCGCATCGACCCCGGCGGCCTCGGCCGTGCGCAACATCGCGCCGAGGTTGCCGGGTTTCTCGATCGCCTCGCAGACGAGCACCAGCGGGTTGGGTCCAAGCGCGATGTCGTCCAGGCCGGTGGCCGGGTCCTGCACGACGGCGAGCCAGCCGTCAGGTGACTCGCGGTAGGACGCACGGGCGAAGGCGGCCCCGCCAAGCTCGACGAGTTCGCTGCCGAGTTTGGTGACCCGGTCGATCACACTTTGGTGGTCGGCGTCGGCGACGCCAGGGGAGTAGAAGAGACTGCGCGGTCGGACGCCCGCGTCGAGGGCGAGGACGAGCTCGTCGTAGCCCTCGAGGATGGTCAGTCCCTCGGAGTCACGGGTACGACGTTTGCGCAAGCTCTGCAACCACTTGACTCGCGGGTTTGCCGGACTGGTGATCTGCCGAGGGCCGCGATCGTCGTACGTGCTCATCGGCTCCCACCCTAAGGCGCCAGCGCTTTTCAGCCGTCGTCTTCGCCTTCTCGCTCTGCCGGGGTTGCTCGACGGCAGCGCAGCGTGACCCGAGTGCCGTCCAGGTAAGCCCGGGAGCGCTTCGCCGGAACCTGCGGGTTGAGTGCGATCAGGGTCGGCCAGTCGTAAGTGTTCGCTACTTCGAAACCGTAGACGCTCAGCATCTGCCTCAGCGCGCGCAGCGAAGGCTTACCCACCAACGTGAACCGGCCCTCCGAGAAGGCGTCTGAGACTGCGTGACCCTCCTGTTCGGCTTTGTTGACGAACATCCTGATCACAGGTTTCCGCCGGGCGAACACCTTGGTGTCGAGAATGAGGTGGGCCGGTTCGAGATCGGCGAGCCGCCGGAACAGCTCCGGGTAGCGCAGCGTGTGGTAGATGAACCCCAGACAGAGCACGACATCGACGTCGAGGTCCTCATGCGGCAAGACCTCGAAACCGTCGCCGCAGATGAACCGGTATGACGATGGGTCGGCGCCGTAGTCGGCCAAGGTCGAGTTGGCGTTGTCGACCAGGTGCTGCCGGGGCTCGATACCAGTGACGTGCCGGGCCCCTGCTTTGAGTGCGGCGAACGACCATCGGCCGTCGTGGCTCGCGATGTCGAGGACGCGCGCACCTTCAAGGATGTCGTGGTTGGCCGCAATCATCGCCTCGTAGCGAAGGTTCAGCCGGCCGGGCCGGTTCGCAGTGCCGCTCGTCTCCAGGAAGCGGGGGTATTTCTTGAAGAACCCCGAGTGTCTGGAAGGGGACTGCGGTGAAGCTTGGGTGGAAGTCTCCACAACGCCATACTGCCACTCTTGTCCGTCCCTGTTGAAGGCCTGTTTGCCCATGTTTGGGTGGACACCTCGGCATGGTTAGCCTGAGCGTCGTGATCCTGCACCTCATCCGTCACGGCGCCTCGGCGCCAGATCCCGCCGCACCCGCACAAGACTGGCCACTGGCTAGCTTCGCGTCGGAGGGCGTCGTAGAGCTTCGGGACTCGGGTGCCTTGCCTGTCCGGGCTCGTTGGTTCAGTTCGCCCGAACCCAAGGCGATCGACACGGCACGGTTGCTCCATTCCGGCGAAGTGCAGGTTGTCGATGACCTGCGCGAGGCCGACCGCTCCGCTGTCTGGTTCGACGACGCGGCAGAGTTTGGGGCTGTCGTCGAGCGGGCCTTCTCGACCCCGGACACGATGGTGGTTGATGGATGGGAGCCGTTGGCATTCACGCGCGCCCGAGTCAGCAACGCTGCCCGGGGGTTGCTGACGATGGCCGACAACGGAGTAGACGTGGTCATGGTGGGTCACGGCACCGCCTGGACCCTGTTGATCGCCGAGCTCACCTCATCTGACCTCGACGTGGTGTCGTGGCGTTCGATGGCGATGCCTGACCACTGCGCGCTTGACGTCAGGGCCGGCCAGGTGATCTCCGCGTGGGGTGAGTGGCGTTCCGAATGAGAGACTGGGACGGCCATGTCTGAGCCTTCCCCGATCAAGACCCTGCCCCTCGTCTTCGACGAGCCACGTCGGGCCAAGAAACCGCCCCGCCACCTCGCTGACCTGACATCTGCGGAACGCAAGGAGGCTGTCGAGGCGGCTGGGCTTCCCGGCTACCGGGCCCGCCAGGTCTCCCACCACTACTTCTCACGACTCGTCGACGATCCCGCGGACATGACCGACCTTCCCGCCGACCTCCGCGAGCCGCTTGCGAGTGCCTTGCTTCCTGAGCTGATCACCCCGATGCACACGCTCGAGGCAGACCACGGCACCACCCGCAAGACGCTGTGGAAGCTGCATGACGGAGCCCTGGTCGAGTCCGTGCTCATGCGCTATCCGGGTCGCGTCACGATGTGTGTCTCGTCCCAAGCCGGATGCGGGATGGCTTGCCCGTTCTGCGCGACAGGTCAAGGCGGGTTGCAACGCAACATGAGCACCGGCGAGATCATCGAGCAGGTGCTGGCTGGTGCCCGGTCGCTGGCCCGAGGCGAGGTGGCTGGAGGTCCCGGCCGCGTCTCCAATGTGGTGTTCATGGGCATGGGCGAGCCGATGGCGAACTACGCCGCGGTGATCGGTTCCGTCCGCCGGATGACCGACCCCAGCCCTGACGGTCTCGGCATGTCCGCGCGTGGAGTCACGGTGTCGACTGTCGGCCTCGTCCCGAGGATGCTGCAGCTTTCCGAGGAGGGCATCCCGGTCACGTTGGCGCTGTCGCTGCATGCCCCTGACGACGAGCTTCGCAACGAACTGGTTCCGATCAACACGCGTTGGAGCGTGCACGAGGCCGTCGACGCCGCCTGGAACTACGCCAAGGTGACCAAGCGTCGGGTCTCGATCGAGTACGCCATGATCAAGGACATCAACGATCAAGGCTGGCGGGCCGACATGCTCGGCGACGTCTTGATGTCGTACGGCGACTGGGGCTGGGTGCACGTCAACCTGATCCCGCTCAACCCCACACCGGGGTCGAAGTGGACCGCGTCGCGGCCCGAAGACGAGCGCGAGTTCGTGCGAAGGTTGGAGGCGAAGGGGATCCCGACGACGGTGCGTGACACCCGTGGCCGGGAGATCGACGGGGCGTGCGGACAGCTCGCGGCCACCCAGGCATGACCCCGAAGCTCATAGCCTGCGACCTCGACGGCACTCTCCTGCATACCGACGGCACATTCACAGCGCGCACGGTGGCGGCGATCCGCTCGTTGCAGGACACCGGAGTCGAGTGGGTCGTTGCGACCGCCAGGCCGCCACGCTGGTTGCACGATCTGTCCGACGTCGTGGGGCAGGGAGGCGTCGCGCTGTGCTCGAACGGCGCCTATGTGTATGACGTGCCCAACAGGGTCATCCTCGCCGAACACCCACTCGCCGCAGACGTGCTTGGCGAGATCGTCGCCGACTTGAGAGCGGCCGTGCCGGACATCGCTTTCGCCGTCGAGTGCAGCGACGGGTTCGGGCGGGAGTCAGCCTTCGAGGACGTCCACCGGGAGCCGGACGTGAGGTCCCTCGCGACGATCGGCGACCTCCTCGACCCGCTGCCCGGCAAGCTGCTGGCCAGGTCGCGGGAGCGAGACCACCACGACTTCCTTCGAGAGGTCGGGACAGTGGTCGGCGAACGGGCTGTGGTCGCCTACTCAGGGGCGACGGGACTCGCAGAGATCAGTGCAGGCGGTGTCACGAAGGCAGCGGTCCTCGCCGAATGGTGTCGCGAGCGAGGAGTCGGGGCCGCCGACGTCTGGGCGTTCGGCGACATGCCCAACGACCTGCCGATGTTGACGTGGGCAGGTACGTCGTACGCCGTGGCGAACGCGCATCCCGACGTCATCGCCGTCGCCGACCACGTAGCGCCCGCCAATGATGACGACGGCGTCGCAGAGGTGATCGAGTCGTTGCTCAGTCAGCGCGCGGCCGCCCAAGCGTGACCGCATCGGTGGTCGGGCTGTCGAGACCCGGTGATTTCGACAGGCTCAATCAGCGGGATGTCGGTGGTCGGGCTGTCGAGACCCGGTGATTTCGACAGGCTCAATCAGCGGGATGTCGGTGGTCGGGCTGTCGAGACCCGGTGATTTCGACAGGCTCAATCAGCGGGATGTCGGTGGTCGGGCTGTCGAGACCCGGTGATTTCGACAGGCTCAATCAGCGGGATGTCGGTGGTCGGGCTTGTCGAGACCCGGTGATTTCGACAAGCTCAATCAGCGGGACTTCGACAGGCTCAATCAGCGGGTGGTCACCACGCCTGCGCGAGCAACTCCGCGAGCAACTCGTCGGGATCGACGTCGAGCCCGCGCGACTGGAACCACTTGCACATGTTGCGGCAGTCGCGGAGCAAGAACTCGACTCCGTTGGGGTTGCCGACGATGTCGAGCACCTGGGGAAGGTCGATGATCACGAGGCGATCGCCCTGGGCGAGCACGTTGTATGGCGACAGGTCACCATGGGCCAGCCCACGTCGCGCCAGCACGGCCATCGCGTCGCGAATCTGCTCGAAGTACGACTCGAGCAGGTCACGAGCCGGCCGTTCCTGCGCGAGACGCGGAGCGGCAGCGCCGTCGATCTCGATGAACTCCATCAGGATCTCAGTGCCGTCGATCTGCACGGGGTAGGGGACGGGAATACCAGCCGACCACAGTGAGCTGAGCGCGCCGAACTCTTGTTGCGCCCACACCCCCGCGGCGACCTCACGCCCGAAGGCAGTTCCCTTGGCGACGGCACGGGTGTCGCGGCTGCGCTTCAGCCGGCGCCCCTCGACGTACCCGGCGTCGCGATGGAACTGTCGATGCTCGGGACTTCGATAGCGCTTCGCGGCGAGCACCGAGAATTGTTCGGGGTCACCAGGAACCGCACGCTCGAGGAGGAAGACATCGGCTTCTTTGCCGGTCTTCAGCACCCCTAGCTCTGTGTCGATCGCGCCGTCGGCGGTTACGACCCAGGGCGGGCGCGGTTCGGGTCCGTGTTCGCCTTTTTGCACATCGGACCATGTCGACCATCTCTGGCCGTCGTCAAGGTCGTCGGTGGAATAGAACGTGAAGTCGGCCGCGCCCAGCGGACCAGTGATGTCGTCGGTGGGCAGGTCGGGTGTTGCGAAGTCTTGGCTTGCTTGATGCATGGTGGTGAGTGCTCCTCGAGCGTGACGAGGCACTCCACCTGCTTAGCGGCGCAGTGACCTCGGTGATGAAGGGACGATGAGATGCCCCAGGACTTGGGTAGACACTTCGGCGCCTCCTTCACTCGAGGGCAGATCGCACTGCCCACTGAACCCACGCGAGATACGTGGCCATCTTGAGAGTGACAGGTCAACGGATGCCGTGACAACTGATTTACGGTTTGCCTCGCGATCACGACTGGTCACGAGACCGCCAGCGGTTTCGCGCCGTACGGCGAAGAGGCAGGATGGGAAGCCAGCCAGCGGAGGCAACCGACCTGACTCGAAAGGCGTGAGATGGGGAGCTACCAGGAGGCGTATGCCGCGAGTCTGACCGACCCTGACGAGTTCTGGGGCGGGTGCGCCGACCTCGTCGACTGGTTCAAGAAGCCGCCGGTCGTGCTCGACCGTTCTCGGCCTCCGTTCTACCGCTGGTTCACGGGCGGCCGCCTCAATACCTGCTACAACGCCTTGGACCGCCACGTGATTCAGGGCCGCGCCGACCAGACTGCACTCATCTATGACAGCGCGGTGACGTCGACGGTCGAGCGGTACACGTACGCGCAGCTTCTCGAGAACGTTGCGGCCTTCGCCGGTGCCCTGCGCGGCCTCGGCGTTGAGTCCGGAGACCGCGTCCTCATCTACATGCCGATGATCCCCGAAGCTGTCATCGCCATGCTCGCGACGGCCCGACTCGGCGCCGTCCACTCCGTGGTTTTCGGAGGCTTCGCAGCACAAGAGCTCGCCATGCGCATCGACGACGCGCGGCCCAAGGTAATCGTCTCGGCGTCGTGCGGCATCGAACCCGGACGCATTGTCGAGTACAAGCCGCTGGTCGACCGCGCTCTCGAGCTCGCTGACCACGAGCCGGACGCCGTCATCGTCAAGCAACGCCAACAGTGCACCGCACCCATGAACGACCGCCGCGACATCGACTTCGACGAGGCCCGGAAGGCAGGACGGTCAGACCCGGCGCCCTGCGCGGACGTTGACGCCACCGATCCGCTCTACGTGCTCTACACATCGGGTACGACGGGTAAGCCGAAGGGAATCGTCCGCGACAACGGTGGTCACGCGGTGGCACTGGCCTGGTCGATGCGCAACATCTACGACGTCAGCCCCGGCCAGGTCTGGTGGACTGCCTCCGACGTCGGGTGGGTCGTCGGCCACTCCTACATCGTGTACGGCCCGCTGATCGCGGGTGCCACGACGGTCTTGTTCGAGGGCAAGCCCGTCGGAACCCCTGATGCCGGCACCTTCTGGCGAGTGATCGAAGACCATCACGTCGAAGGCCTGTTCACGGCACCGACCGCGATCAGGGCCATCAAGAAGGAAGACCCCGAAGGCGAACACATCGCTCGCCACGATGTCTCGACGCTGCGCAACCTCTTCCTCGCTGGCGAGCGGCTCGACCCCGAGACCTACCACTGGGCGACGGAACGACTCGGCATTCCCGTCATCGACCACTGGTGGCAAACCGAGACGGGTTGGCCGATCGTCGCGAACCTCCGCGGGCTGGAGCCCATGCCGATCAAGCCCGGGTCACCGTCGGTCCCCGTTCCCGGGTACGACGTCGCGGTCCTCGACGAGCACGGCAACGCGTTGCAGGCCAACCAGGAGGGCGCGATCTGCCTGCGCCTGCCCTTGCCTCCCGGCACCCTCCCCACCCTGTGGGAGGACGACGAGCGCTACCTCGCGTCCTACCTCAAGACGTTCGACGGCTACTACCTGTCCGGTGACGGCGGCTATGTCGACGATGACGGCTACGTCTTTGTCATGGGCCGTACGGACGACGTCATCAATGTCGCTGGACACCGGCTGTCGACGGGTTCGATCGAAGCCGTCCTTGCACAGCACCCCGCTATCGCCGAGTGTGCGGTGATCGGAGCAGAGGACGCGCTGAAGGGTCAGGTGCCTCGCGGATTCGTCGTCTTGAAAGCGGGTCATGAGGTCGACCCCGAGACACTGTCGGCCGAGCTGATCGCCTCGGTGCGCAACGAGATCGGCCCCGTCGCCGTGTTCAAGGACGTCAGCGTCGTAACGGCCCTTCCCAAGACTCGGTCGGGGAAGATCCTGCGCAAGACCATGCGGCAGATCGCTGATGGCAAGGATGCTGCCGTGCCCTCGACGATCGAGGACGCCACGGTTCTCGACGCGATCCGGCCGGCGCTGCGTCGCTCGTGACGGACTGATTCGCCGTCTGGCCGAGCACGGGTCAGTGGCCACCGACAAGGGGCGATACGACTCGGGCGACGCGCGACGGCTTGCCGGTCCGAGTTTCCTCGCGGTCGGCCAGCGCCATCGCTCGCAGCCCCGCGTTCACGCCGAGCCAGCGCAGCGGCTCGGGCTCCCAACGCCGAGACCGATGACCGACCCAAGGCAGCGTCGTGAGATCAGACTCGACACCGACGATGAGGTCAGCCACGGTGCGACCGGCCAGGTTGGTCGTACTGACGCCGTCGCCGACATAACCGCCCGCCCAGGCAATACCGGTCACGCGGTCAAGACCCACCGACGGCATCCAGTCACGAGGTACGCCGAGAACCCCTCCCCACGCGTGCGAGAACAGGTCGGTCTGCGTGGGGGCGTCCCGAAGCGGCGGGAACAGGTCGAGCAACGTCGCACGCAGTGCGGCGAACACCCGCTCCTCGCGGTCGAACTGCGGTGAGATCGACGAGGCGTAGTGGTAGGGCGCGCCCCGTCCACCGAACACCAACCGGTCGTCTGCGGTCCGCTGGCCGTAGATAATCAGGTGCCGCTCGTCGGAGAACGTCGGCCGGTCGGACAGACCGATCTCGGCCCAGATGTCAGTGGGAAGCGGCTCGGTCGCGACGATCAACGAGTACAGCGGCGCGAGCACGCGGGCATGACCTTCCAGCCCCGGCGTATAGCCCTCGGTCGCTCGGACGACGTACTCGGCGCGCACCCTGCCGTGTGTTGTCGTCACCAGGCTGGGCGCAATCGAGAGGGCCGCCGTCTGCTCGTAGATCGTGACCCCTCGAGCCTCGACAGCTTTAGCTAGCCCGCGCACGAGCTTCGCAGGATGGATGCGCGCGCAGTGCGGGCTGTACGTCGCTCCGAGCACCCGACTCGCTGCGGCGACCTCGCTCGCCTCGGCAGCGGAGAGCAGCCGGACGTCGCCTTCCTCATCACCCCATGACCGGGCCTCCGCCACCTCGGCCTGCGCGCGCTTCAACTGGCTACGGTTGCGGGCGAAGGAAATCGTGCCGCCGCGGTGGTAGTCGCAGTCGATGCCCTCGGCCGTGGTCACGCGGTCGATCTCGGTCACGCTGGCGCGCATCGCGGTGGTCATCCGTTGCGCTGCCCCTCGGGACGACCCAGGGAGCCTGGCGAGGCGAGTGCGAGACGAGGGGAAGAACGCCGAAGCCCAACCACCGTTGCGCCCTGAGGCACCGAACCCCGCGATGTCACGCTCGATGATCGCGATCCGCAATGTCGGGTCGGCGACAGAGAGGTAGTACGCCGTCCACAGACCAGTGAATCCGGCTCCGACGATGGCCACGTCGACATCGGTGTCACCGGCCAGGGGAGCGCGTGGGGCGAGATCGTCACCGCAGTTGTCATGCCACAGGGACAGGTCCCGGTAGGTCACCTGACTCCCCACGAGTACGTCTGCTTGTAGAGCTTGAGATAGACGAAGGATTCCGTACTCCGGACGCCGTCGATGGCACGAATGCGTTTGGACAACAGCTGCAGCAAGTGGTCGTCACTCTCACAGACGACCTCGACCATCAAGTCGAAGGAGCCGGCCGTCACGATGACGTAGTCGACCTCCGACATCGTCGAGAGTGCCGTCGCAATCGGGTCGAGGTCGCCCTCGGCGTGGATGCCGATCATGGCTTGCCGGGCGAACCCGAGCTGGAGCGGGTCGGTGACCGCGACGATCTGCATGACGCCGCCGTCAAGCAGACGCTGCACGCGCTGACGAACGGCGGCTTCAGACAGCCCCACCGCCTTGCCGATCGCGGCGTACGACATCCGGCCGTCTTTTTGGAGCTGCTCGATGATCCCTTTGGACACGTCGTCGAGAACGGGTGGGGTGCCGTCATTGCGATGAGCCACGGGGACATCTTGCTGCGGTAACGGTGTCCTGGCAAGCCGGAACCGGCTGATTCCGTCGATTCAGCGTGGCTATCCGACGGAATCCCTTGTGTCACTCGTTCGCATCTGCGAACATGGCCGCGAGTCGCGGGGTTTGGTCGTCGCGGTATGAGGGAGACTTCTCCCAGGAGGTGGCATGACGCCTGGACTGTCGCGCCGAGCCTTGTTGAAAGGCGCTGGCGGGGTCGCATTTCTCGGTATCAGTGCAGCGGCCCTGCCCCTCTTCGGCACATCGAGCAAGGCTCAAACGCCCGAGACCTGCCAGAGCACAGATCTCTCCGATCAGGAGAAGGAGCTCATAGTCTCGAACTGGCCGCTCTACATCGATGAGGCCGCCAAGAAGAATCCGCAGCCCACCACCCTCGAGGACTTCGAGGCCGCCACCGGCATCTCCGTCACCTACAGCGACGATGTCTCCGACAACACCGAGTTTTTCGCCAAAGTCGTCAATCAGCTTGGGTCGTGCGAGTCGGTGAAGCGCGACATGTTCATGCTCACTGACTGGATGGCCGCACGCATGGTCGCCGTCGGCTGGATCCAGGAGCTCGACCACGCGAACATGCCCAACGTCGACGCCAACCTGTTGAAGAACCTCCGTGATCCCGCCTGGGACCCCGGACGTAAACACTCCGTTCCGTGGCAGAGCGGGCTCACCGGCATTGCCTACAACAGCAAGCTCACCGGCGAGATCGGCAGCTTCGAGGAGCTGCTCACCAACCCCGACCTCAATGGCAAGATCACGCTGCTCACCGAGATGCGCGACACCATGGGATTCATGCTCAAGGTGGTGGGCGCCGATCCGGAGAACTTCAGCGAAACCGACTGGGGGAATGCCATCGACTTCCTCGACAAGTCCAACAGCGCGGGGCAAATCCGTCAGTTCACGGGAAACAACTACGTCGGCCCGCTCAGCCGCGGAGACATCGTCGCATGTGAGGCATGGTCGGGCGACGTTCTCGCCCTTCAGTTCGACGATCCCGACATCAAGTTCGTGATCCCCGAAGAGGGTCTGTCGCTGTGGAGCGACAACATGCTGGTGCCGAACTTGGCCACGCACAAGGCCAACGCCGAAGAGTGGATGAACTTCTACTACGACCCCGCGGTGGCTGCAAAGCTCGCCGCCTGGGTCAACTACATCTGCCCGGTGGAAGGAGCCAGGGAGGAAATGACGAAGATCGACAAGTCCCTCGTCGACAACCCGTTGATCTTCCCCGACGACGACTTCTTGGAGGCGACCTTCGCATTCATGCCGCTCACCGAGGCCCAGGCCAGCCAGTACGAGCTCGATTTCCAAAACGTCATCGGAGGCTGACATGACCACGGTCAACACAGAATCGGAGGAGGCGGCGGGTGCCGCCGCCCATCGAGGCGACACGCGCGATCTGCTTCTCGAGGGAGTGACCAAGCGGTTCGCTACGTTCACCGCCGTCGATGATCTTGATCTGACCGTGCCGCAGGGGTCATTCTTCGCCTTGCTCGGACCGTCGGGATGCGGCAAGACGACGACGCTACGGATGATCGCCGGGCTCGAACAACCGACCGCTGGTCGGATCCTTCTCGGCGGCAGCGACATCGCCAACCTCAAGCCCTACAAGCGCCCCGTCAACACGGTCTTCCAGAACTATGCGTTGTTCCCGCATCTGACGATCGAAGAGAACGTCGCGTTCGGCCTCCGTCGCCGTGGCGTCAAGGACTACGCCAAGCAGGTCGAGGAGATGCTCGAGCTCGTCGAGCTCCCGGGGCAGGGCCGCCGCAAGCCCACCCAGCTTTCCGGCGGGCAGCAGCAGCGGGTCGCTCTGGCGAGGGCGCTGATCAACAAGCCCGAGGTGCTGCTGCTCGACGAGCCACTTGGCGCGCTCGACCTCAAGCTCCGCCGGCAGATGCAGATCGAGCTCAAACGCATCCAGGTCGAAGTCGGCCTCACGTTCGTCCACGTGACGCACGACCAAGAAGAGGCCATGACAATGGCCGACACCATCGCAGTCATGAACAAGGGTCTGATTGAGCAGATGGGCGCGCCGGCCGATCTCTACGAGAACCCCCGAACCACGTTCGTCGCGAACTTCCTCGGCCAGTCGAACTTGATCTCGGGCGAGGTCAGCGATCAGGCGGGAGACACTCTGGTCGTCGATGTTCATGGCACCCGCGTGGGCGCTGATCGCGATCGCGCAGCATGCGACACCGGCGCCGTGTGGGTCGGCGTCAGGCCGGAAAAGGTCTTCATGTCCGAGGCCGGCCGCGATGACGGCGACGGCGTCAACACCTTGTCCGGCGGCATCGTGTCCGATGTCAGCTTCATCGGGATGAGTACGTCGTACCTGGTGCGGATGCCATGGGATCAAGAGCTCACGGTCTTCGAGCAGAACAGTGGTGCACGTGACCTGTTCACGGTGGGGGAGAGCGTCGACCTGCACTGGAACAGGGCACACGGCTTCTTGCTCGACGCGGCCCAAGACGCGATGGCCGGCGTCGAGAGGGTGGACAGCGACTGATGGCGGCGACGACCTCCACTGAGCTCGAAGAGCCGCCGCAGCTCAAAAAACGGCGCTTCCCCACGGGCTACCTGCTCCTGATACCGGGAGCTCTCTGGCTCGCGCTGTTCTTCGTGGTGCCGTTCTACTCACTCGTCGCGACCAGCCTGTACGACCCAGACGGCAGCGTCCTTGGCGGCTACGACATGACGTGGGCCTTCAGCAACTACTGGAACGCAATCTCGGACTACTGGGAACCACTGGTCCGCTCGCTGATCTTTGGCGGCTTGGCCACCCTGTTGTGTCTCATCATCGGCTACCCCCTTGCATACGCGATCGCATTCAAGTCGGGACGCTGGCGGAACTTGATGCTGGTGCTCGTCATCGCACCGTTCTTCACCAGCTTCCTGATCCGGACGCTCTCGTGGCAGCTGATCCTGTCTGACAACGGTTACATCGCCGACACGCTTCGGTCCGTGGGTCTGTTGGCCGAGGACGGCCGGTTGCTGGCGACGTCCTTCGCGGTCGTCATGGGCCTGACCTACAACTTCTTGCCGTTCATGGTGCTGCCGTTGTACGCCAGCCTCGAGAAGATCGACCCGCGGCTGATCGAGGCATCCGGTGACCTCTACGCCTCCCCGACACGGGGTTTCTTGAAGGTGACGCTGCCGCTGTCGATGCCCGGTGTCGTCGCGGGAACGCTGCTGACGTTCATTCCCGCCGCCGGCGACTACATCAACGCCGAGCTGCTCGGAAGTCCCAACGACCGGATGGTCGGCAACGTCATCCAAACGCTCTTCACTGACGCGAACATCTACCCGGCAGCGGGTGCTCTCTCGATGGTGCTGATGCTGCTGATCGTCGTGATGGTGCTGGTCTACGTCCGCAGAGCAGGGACGGAGGACTTGGTATGACGCGCATGCAACGCGCTGGCCGATGGGTAACCGAACACGCCGTGCTCGGCGTCGGGCTGCTGGTGCTCGCTTACATGTTCGTGCCGATCGCGGTCGTCGTGGCGATGAGCTTCAATGCGCCTCCGACGAAGAACAGTTACGCCTTCGGCAGTTGGACTCTGGACAACTGGGCCGATCCCTGTGGACCCCAAGGCATGTGCGATGCGGTCGTCCGGAGCATTCAGATCGGACTTCTCGCCACGGTGGGCGCGACCCTTCTCGGGACCCTGATGGCGTTTGCGCTGGTGCGACACAGGTTCAGCGGGCGCTCGACCGCCAACATGGTGATCTTCTTGCCGATGGCTTCCCCGGAGATCGTGATGGGCTCATCGCTGTTGGCACTGTTCGTGGCAACGGGGTTCGGTGGGCAACTGGGGTTCTGGACGATCCTGATCGCGCACATCATGTTCTGTCTGTCCTTCGTCGTGGTCACGGTCAAGGCCCGGTTGACAGGTATGGACTCTCGGCTCGAACAGGCAGCGATGGATTTGTATGCCGATGAGTGGCAGACGTTCTGGCGCATCACCTTCCCTTTGGTGTTCCCGGGCATCCTCGGTGCGGCCCTGTTGGCGTTCTCGCTCAGCTTCGACGACTTCATCATCACCAACCTCAACGCCGGCACCACGACGACGTTCCCGATGTTTGTCTGGGGCGCGGCGCAACGGCAGATCCCGATGCAGATCAACGTCGTCGGCACGGCGATGTTCGCCATCTCTGTCCTCATCGTCCTCGCCGCCGAGCTCTCACGACGCCGTAGACAGACCATTTAAAATCGCTGTACGACGTCTGACCTGGTGGCCGTGCCCCTGGTCCAGGCTTCCGAGTGTGCGACGTGGCTGCACGATCGGACGGTCAGGCGTGGGGCACGTCGCGGACGTGAGCCGTCTTACGGGACGAGCACACCAGATGTGGCGCGGACGTCAGACCTCATACAAGAAGAAGCTCAGATGTGTGTCGTTGCCTCGGTCAGAACGGAACGCAACGCCTGCTCCATCTCATCGAAGTGGCTCTGGTCGCAGTTCAGGGGCGGTGACAGCTGGATCACCGGGTCGCCCCGGTCGTCGGCGCGGCAGTAGAGCCCGGCGTCGTACAACGCCTTGGACAGGAACCCGCGCAGCAGCCGCTCGGCCTCGTCGTCGTTGAACGTCTCTTTCGTGCTCTTGTCCTTGACGAGCTCGATGCCGTAGAAGTAGCCGTCGCCACGCACGTCACCGACGATCGGCAGGTCGTAGAGCTTCTCGAGCGTCGAGCGGAAGGCGTCCTGGTTGGCGAGCACGTGGGCGTTGATGCCCTCGCGCTCGAAGATGTCGAGGTTCGCCATGGCCACAGCTGTGGAGACCGGGTGGCCGCCGAAGGTGTAGCCGTGCACGAACGACGCGTCGCCCTTGGAGAACGGTTCATAGAGGCGGTCGGTGGCGATCATCGCGCCCAGCGGTGCATAGCCGGACGTGATGCCCTTGGCGCACGTGATCATGTCGGGCTGGTAGCCGTACCGTTCCGAGCCGAACATGTGCCCGAGTCTGCCGAAGGCGCAGATCACTTCGTCGCTGACGAGCAGTACGTCGTACTCGTCACAGATCTCTCGCACCCGAGCGAAGTAGCCGGGAGGCGGCGGGAAGCAGCCGCCGGCGTTCTGCACGGGCTCGAGGAAGACCGCACACACCGTGTCGGCCCCCTCGTTCTCGATCGCGACCGCGATCTGGTCCGCCGCCCAGCGACCAAACGCCTCCGGGTCGGCGCCGTGGACGGGGGCGCGGTAGATGTTGGTGTTAGGCACCCTGAAGGTGCTGGGTACGAGCGGTTCGAACGGCGCCTTCAAGCTGGGCAGTCCGGTGATCGACAACGCGCCTTGGGTGGTGCCGTGGTAGGCGATGGCTCGGGAGATGACCTTGTGCTTGCCGGGCTTGCCGGTCATCTTGAAGTACTGCTTGGCGAGCTTCCACGCGGTTTCCACCGCTTCGCCGCCGCCGGTGGTGAAGAAGACGCGGTTGAGGTCACCGGGTGCATAGGACGCGATGCGCTGGGCGAGCTCGATGGCGTTCGGGTGGGCGTAGGACCACAACGGCATGAACGCGAGCTGCTGAGCCTGCTTGGCGGCGGCCTCGGCAAGCTCGGTACGACCGTGCCCGAGTTGGTTCACGAAGAGGCCGGCGAGCGCGTCGAGATAGCGCTTGCCCTTGGCGTCATAGATGTAGGCACCTTCGCCCCTGACGATGATCGGCACGTCGGCCGAGTCGTAGGACGACATCCGGGTGAAATGCATCCACAAGTGGTCGCGTGCGGACTGCTGAAGGGCAGCGTGGTCGAGGTCTAGCGACTGGTCGATCGTCATGGAGGCAGTCTGCCGTACACACCCAGGGCGTGCAAGCGAATCAGTGGTGACTAGTCTCTCAAACGGCGCTGTTCAGCCGCTTGGACCTATTCAGACGACGGAATCCGTAGGCCGATTGGCCACATCTCCGAAGATCCCCGAGAAACCGGGGCAACCGAAACCCCTCGCCAACGAGTCCACTCTTTACACGAGCCTTCGACCGCGATCGCTCTGCACATCACGGGAGGACAAGTGTCAGGACGGTCGATGCTCGCTAGACCCGCCCCAACACGGGGGAGGGACTCGATGGGAGACGATGGCGCGGTGACCGATCGGGAGACGTTTGAGGCATTCGTGACGTCCCGGTCGCGTGGACTGCTGCGAACGGCGTACTTGCTCACGAACGACAACCACCTCGCCGAGGATCTGTTGCAGACTTCGCTGGCGAAAGCCTGGAGCTCCTGGGGACGCGTGGAGACCAGCCCCGATGCGTACGTACGCAAGATCCTCGTCAATACGTACGCCACCTGGTGGCGACGCAAGTGGAACGGCGAAGACCCGACCGAAGAGCTGCCCGAGCAGGTCGTCGAGCTCGGAGAGCCGGGTACGACGCATGACCTCAAGACGGCGATCGCCCGACTCCCGAAGCGGCAGCGCGCGGTGGTGGTGCTGCGCTTCTTCGAGGATCTGAGCGAAGCCGAGACGGCCCGCCTGCTCGACTGCAGCGTCGGCACCGTGAAGAGCCAGACGAGCAAGGCACTGGCCAAGCTGCGGATCGACCCGACAGTGAGCTCGGGATCTGAAGGCTCCGCCAATCAGCAATTCGACGAGGGGGCGACACGATGAATATCGACGACCTGAAGCAGCGGATGTCCGTGATGGCCGACGACGCACACGATCTCGAGCCCGCCGAGCGGCTAGCGGGGATCGACACCAAAGTGCAGGTGCGGCGGCGTTCGAAGATGATCGGCACCGGCTTCGCCGCCGCAGTCACCATCGCGGCGGTCATCGCGGCACCGACGTTGTTCGACGCCGGGCACGATCGCCCTCCCGCAACGGACTCAACGCCGACCCCGAACCGCAACTCCGACGTCGACGAGACAACACTGCCCACCGTGACCGACAGCGGCGCCATCTTCTACGCCGAGCCGGCCGGTGCGACGCTCATCGGCCACGCCGTGGCGGAACCAGGCGAGCGCTCGATCACCGTCACGGTGACACCGGGCACGCTCAACTTGGGCTTCGCCGACTTCTGCTGGGACCCGGCCATGACAGATGACGCTAACCGTGCCGACTACAGCATCTTGATCAACGGTCACAGCATCGGCGGATCCACCTGTCGGGGCAGTGCTTACGGACCTATTCAGGCCGAGGGGTCTTTCGGCACCTCACCGACGGAAAACGAAGGGGCCTGGGCCGACTATGGCGTCATGGCCGGAGAGCCGTTCGAGATGACGTTGAAGCTGAGCGACCGCGGCCGCCACTCGTACCGGCGAGGCGACGCACCCCAGTTGGGAGTCGCCGTCTTCGAGCGGGCACAGATGCAGCTGATCCACGGTGTCTGGATCAATCCGCAGCGGATCTACCAGGGACACCTCTACCAGTTGGTGACCTCGGAGTTCGGTGACGTCGTCGACGGCAAACGCACCAGCATCACGCTCGACCTGCCAGGCTCGGATGAGAAGTTGTACGTCGAGCGGGGCGCCGATCACGTGCAGGGAGCCTTCACCGTGAAGGGCGCACCACAGTTCTCCAGCACCTCATTCCAGCCGGGAGCGTCAACGGGTGGCTCGAGCGGGCACCTGGTGAGGGCCGATCAGGACAGCGTGACCGTCTGGGGGTTTGGCCGAAACGGCAAGCAGGCGAGCGGCACGATCTACGCTCTCGCCTACGCGTTGGTCGAGTAGGGAACTCACGCTGTATCGCGCCATCCTGGCTGAGCCTTGACGGGTCGGTCAGGATAGGCCCATGACGCGCTACGGCCAGCAGTTCGGGCCAGACTTCACGTTCCTCGGCGTACCCATGGCTGATCTCGACGACCCTGGCACGTTCACCGATGCCGACGTGGTGATCCTCGGCGCGCCGTTCGACGGTGGGACCTCTCATCGCCCCGGGACGCGGTTCGGTCCGATGGCGATCCGGCAGACCGACTATCTCGGCCACGACGGATCGCGGCCACACCTGGCGTTGCGCGTCGACGCGCTTCAGGACGTGAAGGTCGTGGACGCCGGCGACGTCGAGATGGCCCCCGGTGAGATCGAGCGCTCGCTGCACGCGGTCGAAGAGGCGGTGCACACGATTTCGCAGTCTGGTGCAATCCCGCTCGTGCTGGGCGGTGACCACTCGATCGCTCTTCCGGACGCCACCGGGGTGGCCCGACACCACGGTTTCGGGCGAATCTCGATGATCCACTTCGACGCTCACGCCGACACCGGGGATATCGAGTTCGGCTCGCTGTATGGGCACGGCCAGCCGATGCGGCGCCTCATCGAGTCTGGGGCACTCCGCGGCGACCGGTTCCTGCAACTCGGGCTGCGCGGCTATTGGCCTGGGCCGGAAACGATGGCGTGGATGGCCGAGCAGAACATGCGGTCCTATGAGATGACCGAGATCGGGAAGCGCGGACTCGACGAATGTCTGACCGAGTCGTTTGGCATCGCCCTCGACGACTGCGACGGCGTCTTCTTGTCAGTCGACATCGACGTCTGCGACCCCGGCCATGCGCCCGGGACGGGGACGCCGGAGCCTGGGGGTCTGACGGCGCGGCAGCTGCTCGACGCCGTACGACGGATCTGCATCGAGCTACCCGTGGTGGGGATGGACGTCGTCGAGGTGTCGCCGCCGTATGACCATGCCGAGCTCACGTCGTTCCTGGCCAACCGCGTCGTGCTCGAGGCGCTGTCGGGGATGGCGGTCCGCAAACTCGGGGGAGTCGACCACGACCCAGCAGGCCCGCTCCTCAAGGACCGCTGATTGAGGAGGCAGTCCCGCTGATTGAGCTTGTCGAAATCACCGGGTCTCGACAAGCTAGACCCTCGATGTCGCGGGTCTCGTCGTCTACCCTCGGGGTATGCGTTACACGTCGGGTCAGACTTAGGTACTGCCGCGCAGCGTCACGCTGCGCGTTCTCTCCTACCACGCATCGCGGGACCTCGTCCCGCTCTACAGCGTGTATGCCTTGCTGTTCGGGGACCACGGTGTCTCCCTCGGGCAGATCTCCACGCTGTTCATCATCTGGTCGGTGACGTCGTTCGTCTTCGAGATTCCTTCGGGCGCCTGGGCGGACACGATCGACCGACGCCATCTGCTCGTGTTCTCGGCGCTGATCTATGCCTGCGCATTCAGCTCGTGGATGCTGGTCCAGACGTACGCCGGCTTCGCCTTGGGCTTTGTGCTCTGGGGACTGTCGAGCGCGATCATGTCGGGCACGTTCGAGTCCCTCCTGTACGACGAGATGGCCGAGCGAGGTGTCGAGTCGGACTACCCGCGGCTGATCGGTTGGGCTCACTCGACGGCGATGGTCGCCAACTTGATCGCCTCGGTCGCGGCGGCGCCCCTCTTCGCGCTGGGCGGCTACGCCCTGGTCGGCTGGACGTCGGTGGGCGTTGCCATGGTGCAAGCCTTGCTGGCCGGCACCTTGCCGGTTTCGATGCGGGCTAGGCGACCGAACGCCAACCACGCCGCCCATGACGCGCACGCCGTGCATGACGTCGTGGCGGAGTCCGAGGCGCTGGCCACTCGCTACGTTGCCATGCTTCGAGCGGGTCTCCACGAGGCGTCGACGTCGGTCGCGGTCCGTCGTGTCGTGCTCATCGCGGCAGTACTGATCGGACTGACGGCGTACGACGAGTACTTTCCGCTGATTGCACGAGACCACGGGGTCGCAACCTCGACGGTGCCGTTCTTGATCGGGCTGACGGTCGTGGGTCAGGTGATCGGGACGGCGCTTGCCGGTCGGACCGCCCGGATGACGGCTCGGTTGATGTCGGTCGCGGTGTGGCTCGGTGGCGCGCTGATCTCGCTCGGTGCACTGATCTCGCCGACGGAAGCCCAGTGGGCGGGCTTCATAGCGATCGCTGTCGGCTACGGACTGCTCAACAACACCATGATCGTCGCGGAGGCTCGCCTCCAACAGGTGATCACCGGGCCCGCCCGGGCCACGGTCACGTCCGTGCACGGGTTTCTCACGGAAGTCTTCGCTCTCGTCGTGTACGTGCTCTTTGCAGCACTGGCCGGTTTCGTCTCGGTGCCTGTGTTGGTGGCCGCGCTCGGCATTCCGATCGTCGGCATCGCCTGGTGCGTGCGCCTGTGGTTTCCCGGAGCCCCCGACGTTCAGGATGGTGTGAGCGAACCCAGGCACGGCAAGGGGGCTGCCGACGTGGGATGAGTTTCCGACTCTGAGACGGGGCCACCGCTTGCAGCAGGGGTGTACGTTGCGCTCGAACGGCGCACGCAGAAACCCTCGAGACTGAGGCCGGTTTGCGCTGTCTGGGCCAAGGGAGGGAGCCAAATGCACGCGTTCCTCGACACGTTGGGACGAATGTGTGCGCGGCGCTGGTGGGTCGTCGTGCTGATCTGGATCGTGGTACTTCTCGGTGTGGTCGGGCTTCGCGACCAGTTCGGCGGAACGTTCGCGAACAACTACACGGTGCCCGGGAGCGAGTCGTCGACTGGACTGGATGAGCTCGACGACAACTTCCCGGAGAAGGGTGGCTACGCCGGAAGCATCGTGTTCCATGCCAAGACCGGCAAGGTGTCCTCCGACAGCCAAGCCGTATCGAAGTCGATGACCGCCGTGTCCAAGCTCCCCCACGTGCTGGCAGCGACCGACCCCCTGAGCGGCAACGGCAAGAGCGGAGTCTCGAAAGACGGCACGATCGTCAACGCTCCAGTGTCCTTCGACGTCGTACCGGCCTCGCTTGACGAGTCCTACCTCGACCAACTTGACGACGCGGTCGATCCCGCCACAAAGGCCGGCTTACAAGTGGAGTACGGCGGTGCGGCCGGTCAGATCGCGCAGGAGCCGCACGATCGTAGGTCGGAGGTCATCGGGCTCGTGCTGGCCCTGGTGCTGCTGTTGATCATGTTCGGATCAATCGTCGCGGCCGTCTTGCCGCTGCTCTCGGCCGTGTTCAGCGTGGTCACTGGCATCAGCCTCATCGGTCTGGTGGCGGCAGCCGCCACGTTCCCCACCACGGCTCCCACCGTCGCGACTCTGCTGGGGCTCGGGGTCGCCATCGACTACGGGCTCTTCCTCGTCGCCCGTCACCGCGAACAGCTCGACGACGGGATGCCGGTCATCGACTCTGCGGGCCGATCAGCGTCGACCTCAGGTGCGGCCGTGGTGGTGGCCGGTGGCACAGTCGTCATCGCCATCCTCGGCCTCTACGTTTCCGGCGTCCCCTTTGTCGGCGCCCTCGGACTCTCTTCAGCTGTCGTGGTGGCGGTGACCATCGTCGCCGCCCTCACCTTGGTTCCGGCATTCCTCGGCCTCGCCAAGCAATCCGTCCGGTCTCGCGGAGAGCGCAAGAACGCGCGCCACGACGACCCAGCTTCGATGGACCCGCTGGTGCTTGCGGAGGAGCGGGCGGCCCGGGAGAGAGTGCACGAGAACAGTGCGTTTGCTCGTTGGGGTCGGATGGTCAGTGACCGACCTTGGCCGTGGGCGATCATCGCGGTCGCGTTCCTGGTGGTGCTGTCGATCCCCTTCTTCTCCATGCGGCTCGGCCAGCTTGACGCAGGGACAGACCCGACCTCTGACAGCAGCCGGCGAGCCTATGACCTCATCGCCGAGGGGTTCGGTCCAGGCGCCAACGGCCCGTTGGTTGTCGTGGTGAGCCTGCCGAAACAGTCGAGCAGCGACGACCAGAAGCTGCTCTCGTCGTTGTCCACTGATCTCTCCAAGCTCGATGACGTGCAGGCGGTCGCCAGTCCCACCGACGAACAAGGCAGGGACGACCGCCACGATCAATGTGCTTCCCAAGACATCGCCACAGGATGCCAAGACCCAGACGCTCGTGGACGACATTCGAGCAGACGTCCTCGACAAGCAGAAGGAGACGACCTACCTGGTCGGGACCACGGCCGGCTATGCGGACTTCACCGAGAGGGTGAGCCAGCGGATGCCATGGCTGATCGGCGTGGTCGTGCTCCTGGCCCTGGTGTTGCTGACCGCTGCCTTCCGTTCTCTGGCCATCGGCATCAAAGCGGCTGTGATGAACCTGTTGTCGGTGGGTGCGGCCTACGGAGTCATCGTCGCGGTCTTCCAGTGGGGATGGGGCTCTTCGCTCGTGGGCATCGAGGAGAACGTCCCGATCCCGTCCTTCGTACCGATGCTGATGTTCGCGATTGTCTTCGGCCTGTCGATGGACTACGAGGTCTTTCTGTTGTCCAGGGTTCACGAAGCCTGGTTGGCCACCAACGACAGCCATCGAGCGGTAGCCATCGGTATCGGGGCCACTGCACGGGTGATCACGACGGCCGCGGCGATCATGGTGGTGGTGTTCACCAGCTTTGTGCTGAGTGACGACCCCACGGTCAAGATGCTCGCCGTCGGCATGGCCGTAGCTGTGCTGATCGACGCCACCGTGGTCCGGATGATCTTGGTTCCGGCCGTCATGACGTTGCTGGGCCCACATGCCTGGTGGATCCCTCGTTGGCTCGACAAGATCACCCCGAATTTCGAGCTCGAGGGACCTGCGCACCCGGTCCCTCCGCCAGACGCTCCGACGCGGGTGGCCACCGACCCACCTGACCTCGAACCAGGCGGCGTTGATCCGCTCGAGCTGCCGAAGGTCCCCACCCGTTGATGGAACTTGTCGAAATCACAGGGGTCTCGACAAGCTCGACCGCCGAGGAAACAAGCTCGACCGTCGGCCTCGAACCACCGGCGCAGCTCGCGGCAGGCAGAATGACGCCGTGAGCCCACGACCTGTCGACCTGCTCTTCACGGGAGGCGCCGTCTTCGCCGATGGCGGCAGCGCCATCACGACCGTTGCTGTGCGAGACGGCCGCATCATCGCCGTCGGTGGCGATGAGGTCCGCGAACTCGCGGGTGCGACGACGCAGACGGTCGACCTGGCCGGCGGCCTTCTCATTCCGGGCTTCCAGGACGCACACGTGCACCCCGTTGAGGGCGGGCTCGAGCGGATGCGCTGCGAACTCTCCGGACTCGGTACACGCGACCGCTACCTGGCCGCGATCAAGGAGTACGCCGAGCGTCACCCTGACCGGGAGTGGATCACCGGCGGTGGCTGGACTATGTCGGCATTTCCGGGTGGCACCCCGACTGCGGCCGACCTTGACTCGATCCTGCCGGACCGGCCGGTGTTCCTGCCGAACCGTGACCATCACGGGGCCTGGGTGAACTCGCGGGCACTCGAGCTTGCGGGGGTTGACCGTCATACTCCTGACCCGGCGGACGGGCGTATCGAACGCGACGCCGCGGGTGAGCCGACCGGATCGCTGCACGAAGGCGCCATGGGCTTGGTCGGCCGGCTGCTTCCGCGAAACAGCGACGATGACTTGGTCCATGCACTGGGCGAGGCGCAGCGCTACCTGCACGGTCTCGGCATCACCGCCTGGCAGGACGCGATCATCGGCAACTACAGCTCGATGGACGATGCGGCGATTGCCTATATGCGGGTCGCCGCCGACGGCCGGCTCACCGCGCGCGTGGTGGGTGCCTTGTGGTGGGACCGGGACCGTGGCGCCGAGCAGATTCCCGAGCTTGTCGAGCGGCGCGCAGATCTCCATACCGACCGCTTCCGGGCCACCAGCGTCAAGATCATGCAGGACGGGGTCGTCGAGAACTTCACGGCGGGCATGCTCGAGCCCTACCTCGATGCGTCGGGAGCAACGACGAGCAACCGTGGTCTGTCGTTCGTCGATGCGGACGCCCTGCGAGACCACGTGACAGCTCTGGACGCCGAGGGTTTCCAGGTGCACGTCCACGCGATCGGCGACCGGGCGGTTAGGGAGGCACTGGACGCGTTCGAGGCCGCGCGTTCAGCCAATGGCAGTGCGGACCACCGACACCACATCGCCCACATCCAGGTCATCCATCCCGACGACGTGCCCCGGTTCGCAGCGCTCGACGTGGCCGCGAACATGCAGGCATTGTGGGCAGCCAACGAGCCCCAGATGGTCGAGCTCACGATCCCGTTCATCGGCGAGCAACGCGCCGGCTGGCAGTACCCGTTCGCCGGGCTCGTGCAGTCCGGGGCGCACTTGGCGGCCGGTAGCGACTGGCCGGTGTCGAGCCCCGACCCGTTGCAGGCGATCCATGTCGCGGTCAACCGACACCTCGCCGGTGAGGAGGGGGAGGGTTACGACGCATTCCTGCCCGATCAGGCGCTCGACGTCTCGACAGCCCTGGCGGCGTACACCGCGGGGTCGGCACGGGTGAACCATCTCGACGAGACCGGAACCATCGAGGTCGGCAAACTGGCGGACCTCGTCGTCCTCGACCGTGACATCCGGGCGATCCCCGCCGAGGAGATCGCCGATGCCCACGTCGTCGCGACGTACGTTGACGGCCTCCAGGTGTTCTGAAGCGCCTCGACGATCGAGCGGGTTCTCGGCGGTCGAGAGGTCCCTTCGGCGGTCGAGCTTGTCGAGACCCCTGAATTCACAAAGACACGTGGACTGGGCATTCGTCCACAGCTGATCGTGTGGCGGGCCGATCGTTGGCAGACGTCCGAGGCAGTATCGCTGGATGGCCTGGACCTATATCCTGCAGTGCCGGGACGGCACGTACTACGTCGGGAGCACGACGAACCTGGCTGCCCGTCTTGCCGAGCACGCGCGAGGAGATGGAGCGACGTACACACGTCGGCGACGTCCGGTCATGTTGGTCTGGAGTGCCGAGCTCGAGCGGATCGACGAGGCCTTCGCTCTCGAGAAGCAGGTCCAGGGATGGGGGAGAGCCAAGCGTCAGGCGCTCATCGACGGGCGGTTTGAGGATCTCCCAGGGCTGGCCTCGTCGGCGAAGCCTCGGTGATTTCGACAAGCTCAATCACCGAATAGGTCCCCTGCGGCGATCGGGGGGCTTCCCTTCGGCGATCGAGCTTGTCGAAGCCGCGGTGATTTCGACAGGCTCAATCAGCGGGCCCCCGTGATTTCGACAGGCTCAATCAGCGGGCTGCCGTAATTTCGACAAGCTCCATCAACGGAAGGCGGACTCACCCGTCAGGGCTTGGCCGATGACGAGCTGGTGCACCTCCGACGTGCCTTCGTACGTGAGCACCGACTCCAGGTTGTTCGCATGACGCATCACGGGGTACTCCAGCGTGATCCCGCTGGCGGCCAGGATCGTCCGGCATTCGCGAGCGATCGCAATCGCCTCCCGCACGTTGTTGAGCTTCCCGAGGCTGACCTGCTCGTTGCGGATGCCACCGGAGTCCTTCATCCGACCCAGGTGCAGTGCGAGCAGCATCCCCTTGCCGAGCTCGAGCGTCATGTTCGCGAGCTTCTCCTGCGTCAGCTGGTACGCCGCCAGCGGTTTGTCGAACACCCGCCGCGACTGTGTGTACGCAATCGTCGTCTCGAGGCAGTCACGCGCTGCTCCGAGAGAACCGAAGACGATCCCGAACCGCGCTTCCGACAGACACGACAGCGGACCGGCTAGACCTTGGGCCGCGGGGAGCATCGCGGACTCGGGGAGTCGCACGTCCTCGAGAATCAGCTCACTCGTGACCGAGGCGCGCAACGACATCTTCTGCTTGATCTCGGGAGCGGAGAAGCCAGGAGCGTCGGTCGGAACCACGAAGCCGCGGATCCCGTCATCAGTGCGCGCCCAGACCACCGCGACCTCGGCGATCGAGCCGTTAGTGATCCACATCTTGGTGCCGTTGAGGATCCAGTCCGAGCCGTCGCGAACTGCGCGGGTCCGCATCCCCCCAGGGTCTGATCCGAAGTCAGCCTCCGTCAGGCCGAAGCAACCGATTGCTGAACCGGCTGTCATCTGGGGAAGCCAGTGCTCCTTCTGCTCGTCGCTTCCGTAGCGGTGGATCGCAAACATGGCGAGCGACCCTTGGACGGAGACGAGGCTGCGTACCCCGGAGTCCGCAGCTTCCAGCTCGAGACAGGCCAAGCCGTACGCCGTTGCCGTCGTACCAGCGCATCCGTAGCCGTTGAGATGCATGCCCATCAAACCGAGAGCACCGAGTTCCTTTGCCAGGTCGCGCGCGGGGATCGAGGCAGTCTCGTACCACTCCGCGATGTGCGGGCGGATCCGGTCGTCACAGAAGCGGCGCACTGTCTCCCGCATCGCGCGCTCTTCGTCGTCAAGCAATGCGTCGACCCCGAACAGGTCGAGCGGCGCAGTAGGTTGCATGGCTGACTTTGACACGGTTGCTCCAGAGATCGGACGACTGCGGCTCCTTCAAATATAGGGATGCGGCTACCTTGCGTGCTCGCCCGGTGGCGGTTGGCTTGTCGTCGGCACTAATCGCTGCCGGAGGTGCGCGGGTGTGAGTAGGGTGCGACTGTGGCGACCACGACCAACGCTGGGACCGACGGGGGTCAGGCCTCCGAACCCGCGCGTCAAACGGCCGTCGACCTCCGGGGACTCACCCGTCGGTTCGGCAGCGTGACGGCGGTCGATGGAATCGACCTGCAGATCCGTGATGGCGAGTTCTTCTCCATGTTGGGACCGTCCGGCTCCGGCAAGACCACCGTCCTCCGGATGATCGCCGGGTTCGAGCTACCCGATGAAGGCTCTGTCCACCTCGACGGCGTCGACGTGACACGGCAGGCGCCGTTCGAGCGCAACGTCAACACCGTCTTCCAGGACTACGCACTCTTCCCGCACATGAACGTGCGTGACAACGTCGCCTACGGACTTCGGGTTCGCGGCGTCGGCAGGGCTCGTCGTCGCGAACTGGCTGACGCGGCGTTGTCGCAGGTCCGACTCGACGCGCACGGTGACCGAAAGGCGACCCAGCTGTCAGGCGGCCAGCGTCAACGCGTGGCCCTGGCCCGCGCCCTGGTCATCAAACCCAAGGTGCTCTTGCTCGACGAGCCGCTCGGAGCCCTCGACCTCAAGCTGCGCGAGGAGATGCAGATCGAGCTGAAGTTGCTGCAACGCGACGTAGGAATCACCTTCGTGTTCGTCACGCACGACCAGGACGAGGCGCTCACCATGAGCGACCGGATCGCGGTCTTCAACGACGGCCGGATCCAACAGATCGGCACGGCGGCGGAAATCTACGAGCAACCGGCCTCGGAGTTCGTCGCCGGCTTCGTTGGCACCAGCAACCTGATCACCGGTGAGGCCGCCAAAGCATTGCTCGGCCGCGAAGGCACGTTCAGCGTGCGGCCCGAGAAGATTCAGATCAACACTGACCTCGCTGCGTCGGATGATCCCGACGTGACCTCGGTCAAGGGAACCGTGGCGGAGGTGGTCTACGCAGGCGCGTCCACGCGCTTCATCGTCGACCTCGACGCCGGAGCACGACTCGTCGCAGTGCAGCAGAACCTGCAGACGTCGTCGATGGACGTGCTCGATTACCGCGACGCACCCGTCCGGCTCAGCTGGCGCACGCAGCACTGCATCGCGATCGACAACCGTTCCTAGACGTTTGGAGAAGTCATGACACTGAACACACGAGGACGCCGATGGCCAAGCGCTCGGCGTCGTAGCGGAACCCTCGCCGCCGTTTCCACACTCGCCACCCTTGCCCTGCTCGCCACCGGCTGTGGCACCTCAAGTGACGACGATGACTCGGGAGATCAACCGGGAGGAAGCGGCTTCCAGGCCCCCGACATCCCGATGAAGTCCGACGCTGTCGGCGAGGGTGAGGGCGAGCTCAACGTGCTGGCCTGGCCGGGGTACGCCGAGTCGGGCAAGAACTTCCCCGAGTACGACTGGGTGACTCCGTTCGAGAAGCAGACCGGATGCGCCGTGAACGTCAAGGAGTTCGGCACCTCAGACGAGGCGGTCAGCCTGATGCACGCCGGTGGGTACGACGTCGTCTCGGCCTCTGGCGACGCGACCTTGCGCCTGATCGCGGCAGAGGACGTGCAGCCCGTCAACACTGATCTGGTGCCGAACTACGCCGACATGTCGGAGTTCCTCAAGGAGACGGACTACAACAGCGTCGACGGTCAGATGTGGGGCATTCCTCACGGCTGGGGCGCTAACCTCCTGGCGTACAACACAGACGTGGTGAAGCCAGCGCCTGCGGACTGGAGCGCCGTCTTCGATGGTGCGAGCGACTACTCGGGCAAGGTGACGGCGTACGACAACCCGATCTACATCGCCGACGCGGCTCTTTACCTGATGAACACCCAGCCTGATCTCGGCATCGAGAACCCCTACGCACTTGACCAGGAACAGCTCGATGCTGCTGTGCAGGCATTGAAGGATCAGAACGAACACGTCGGCGAGTACTGGACCGACTACACCAAGGAATCACAGGCGTTCAAGACCGGCTCGTCGGTCATCGGCACGACCTGGGAGTACACCGCCAGCATTTCAGGCCCCAAGGTCAAGACTGTGTTTCCCGACAGCGGGTCGACCGGCTGGTCCGACACCTGGATGGTCACGTCGAACAACGACCACGTGAACTGCGCCTACATGTGGCTCGACTGGATGGCCAGCCCCGAGACGCAGGCCGAGGTCGCCCAGTACTTCGGCGAGGCGCCGGCGAACCCGAAGGCGTGCGACATCGCGGCCAAGGGGTTCTGCGACACGTACCACGCCACCGAGGCCGACTACACCGACAAGATCTGGTTCTGGACGACGCCGATCACCGATTGCCTGGACGGTCGCACGGATGTCGAGTGCACCGACTACCAGGACTGGACTGACGCCTGGACCGAGGTCAAGGGCTAACCCGTCGGCGTGACCGATACGACGCTGCAGCAGGAGGCCGGGCCGCCGCGACCGAATGTGTCGCGGCGCGCCTCGGCCTTCCTGCACCGTCATTCGGGCGTGCGGGTCGCTGGGTTGCTGGCGGCACCACTGCTCTGGCTCGGCCTCATCTACCTCGTCGCCCTTGGCGCCATGTTCCTGACGGCGTTCTGGAAGGTCGACTTCGGACAAACGGTGACTCGGGAATGGAACCTCGACAACTTCACCAAGCTGTTCGAGACGGACGTCTACCGCACCGTGATCGTCCGCACGATCCTGGTCGCGGTCTCTGTCACGGTGATCGACGCCGTGCTGGCTCTCCCGATCGCCTTCTACATGGCGAAGATCGCCAAGCCCGTGGTGGCGAAACTCCTTGTCGTCGCCTTGCTGATGCCGCTGTGGGCGAGCTACCTCGTCAAGGCGTTCGCCTGGCGCACGATGCTCACGACCGGAGGAGTGCTGGACTCGAGCATTGGCTGGACTCCGGGGTTCGGTATCACGGCAGTGACGATCACATTGGCATACCTGTGGTTGCCCTTCATGGTGCTGCCGATCTACGCCGGCTTCCTCAAGTTGCCGGACTCCCTGCTCGAAGCGTCCAGTGATCTCGGGGCCAAGCCAGGTCGAACGTTGCGGAGTGTGGCCTTTCCGATGATCATCCCGTCGTTGGCGGCGGGCTCGATCTTCACGTTTTCGCTGTCGCTCGGTGACTACATCGCTGTGGGGTACGTCGGCGGCAAGACCCAGATGCTGGGCACCATGGTCTTCGCTCGGCAGACGACGGACGTCCCGTTCGCCGCGGCCCTGGCGACCGTGTCCGTCGTGATCATGGTCATCTACCTCGCACTCATCCGGCGCTCCGGTGCCTTGGAGAACCTATGAGCACGCCCGGGTTCCGCCTGTCCGCTGGCAGCACCTGGGGGCTGCGCGCCCTCGTCGCGGTTGTGCTGGCGTTCGTCTACGTACCGCTGATCGTCGTCCTGATCAACTCGTTCAATGCCGACGAGACGTTCTCCTGGCCGCCGGAGGACTTCACGCTTGAGTGGTGGAGACGGGCGAAGGACAACACCGGCATGGTCGACGCGCTCCAGCAGAGCCTCAAGGTCGGATTGCTCGCGACCGCGATCGCGCTGGTGCTCGGGACTCTCGCGGCCTTCGCTCTGCAACGCAATCGCTTCTTCGGGAAGCAGACCGTGAGCCTGCTGATCCTGCTTCCGATCGCACTCCCCGGTATCGTCACCGCGATCGCGCTCAGGAACGCGTTCCTGACCATCCTCGGCATCGACCTGTCGATCTGGTCGCTGGTGATCGCGCACGCGACGTTCTGCATCGTGGTGGTGTTCAACAACGTCATCGCCCGGTTGCGGCGACTTGGCGGGAACATCGAGGAGGCGTCGATGGATCTCGGCGCCACCCGGTTCACGACATTCAGGCTGGTGACGATGCCCAATCTCGGGTCGGCACTGCTCGCCGGTGCGTTGCTGGCGTTTGCTTTGTCGTTCGACGAGATCGTGGTGACGACGTTTACGTCGCCGCCGGACATCGAAACCCTTCCGCTGTGGATCAACACCAACATCCTCGGCAGGGCACAAGCCCCGATCGTGAACGTGGTGGCCGCCAGTCTGATCCTCCTCTCGGTGATCCCGATCTACTTGTCCCAGAAGCTCTCCGGAGACCAGACCGGAGGCCGACTCTGACTTCCTCGGCGGTCGAGCTTGTCGAGACCCGGTGATTTCGACAAGCTCAATCAGCGGGTTTGCTCGGCGGTCGAGCTTGTCGAGACCCGGTGATTTCGACAAGCTCAATCAGCGGGTTTGCTCGGCGGTCGAGCTTGTCGAGACCCGGTGATTTCGACAAGCTCAATCAGCGATCCGGTGCGACCAGCAACGAAATACGTTGATTCCAGCGGCCGGCACTGGCGTAATCAACGGTCGCACACTAGTTTTACCGGTGGAATCAGTCTGACCATCCCGACGCGCGCAAGGGGCCTCATGACCACCCGGACACTGCAGAACATGATCAACGGAGAGCTCGTCGACAGCGCGGACGGTCGCACCTCGTCCATCATCAACCCGTCGACCGAGGAGGAGTTCGCCACCGCTCCCGTGTCCGGCGCAGAGGACGTCGACCGTGCGATGTCCGCCGCGTCGAAGGCGTTCGAGTCGTGGCGGGACTCGACACCGGCCGACCGGCAAATGTCCCTGCTCAAGCTCGCCGATGCGATGGAGAAGCGGGCCGACGAGTTCGTCGCGATCGAGAGTGAGAACACCGGCAAGCCGCTGGGATTCACCAAGACCGAGGAGCTGCCGCCAGCGATCGACCAGGTCCGGTTCTTTGCCGGCGCCGCTCGGGTCCTTGAGGGTCGCGCGGCGGGCGAGTACCTCGCCGGTCACACGTCATACATCAGGCGCGAACCGATCGGTGTCGTCGCGCAGGTGACGCCGTGGAACTACCCGCTGATGATGGCGATCTGGAAGGTAGCCCCTGCTCTGGCCGCCGGTAACTGCCTCGTCATCAAGCCGTCCGACACGACGCCGGCCTCGACGCTGTTGCTCGGTGAGATCGCGCAGGAGTTCTTCCCGCCGGGCGTCTTCAACGTCGTGACCGGAGACCGCGACACCGGACGGGCCCTGATCGAGCACAAGATCCCGCAGATGGTCTCGATCACCGGATCGGTGCGCGCGGGCATGGAAGTCGCCAAGAGCGCGGCGGTCGACCTGAAGAAGACTCACCTCGAGCTTGGTGGAAAGGCACCGGTGGTCGTGTTCGACGACGCTGACATCGAGGCTGCAGCCGAGGCGATCGCGGGGGCGGGCTACTTCAACGCCGGCCAGGACTGCACCGCCGCGACCCGGGTGCTCGCCGGCCCGGGCGTGCACGGCGACTTCGTGGCTGCGCTCACCGAGCAGGCCAAGAACACCAAGACCGGTATGCCGGACGACGAGGACGTGCTCTACGGCCCCGTCAACAACCCGAACCAGCTTGAGCGCGTCACCGGTTTCATCAATCGGCTGCCCGACCATGCACAGCTCCAGGCCGGCGGTCACCGGGTCGGTGACAAGGGCTACTTCTACGCTCCGACGGTGGTGTCAGGTCTCAAGCAAGATGACGAGGCGATCCAGGACGAGATCTTCGGTCCCGTCATCACCGTGCAGCAGTTCTCTGATGAGGACGAGGCGCTGCGCTGGGCGAACGGCGTTCAGTACGGGTTGGCGGCCAGCGTCTTCACCAAGGACCACGGTCGCGCGATGCGGATGGCGCGGCTTTTGGACTTCGGCTGCGTCTGGATCAACACGCATATCCCGATCGTGGCCGAGATGCCGCACGGTGGCTTCAAACACTCCGGGTACGGCAAGGACCTCTCGGTCTACGGCCTCGAGGACTACACCCGTATCAAGCACGTGATGTCAGATATCTCGGTCTGAGGGATTGATGAGAATCCTCCTGGTCGGCGCTGGTGGCGTCGGCGCGGCGTTTGCCGCGATTGCTGCGCGGCGTGACTTTTTCGAGCACATCGTCGTCGCTGACTACGACGAGACGCGGGCCGAAAAGGCAGCGGCCGCTGACAAACGTTTCAGCAGCGCCCAGGTCGACGCTTCCAACGCGTCGTCTGTCGAAGCGCTGGTGCGTGAGCACCAGATCACCCATGTGATGAATGCGGTCGACCCACGCTTCGTGATGCCGATCTTCGAAGGTGCGTACGCCGGTGGGGCGGACTACCTCGACATGGCGATGAGCCTCTCGAAGCCGCACCCCGATGCGCCGTACTCTCAGACCGGCGTCAAGCTCGGCGACGAACAGTTCGCTGTCGCTGGCGACTGGGAGCAGGCTGGCCGGCTTGCTCTCGTCGGTATCGGGGTCGAACCCGGACTGTCGGACGTGTTCGCGCGCTATGCCGCCGACCATCTCTTCAGCGAAATCGACGAGCTCGGCACGCGTGACGGCGCCAACCTCACGGTCGACGGCTACGACTTCGCGCCGTCATTCTCCATCTGGACGACGATCGAGGAATGCCTCAACCCGCCGGTCATCTGGGAAAAGACTCCCGACAATCCGGAGGGCGGCTGGTACACGACCGAGCCCTTCTCCGAACCTGAGGTCTTCGAGTTCCCGGAAGGCATCGGGCCGGTCGAGTGTGTGAACGTCGAGCACGAAGAGGTGCTCCTGATGCCGCGTTGGATCGACACCAAACGGGCGACGTTCAAGTACGGCCTCGGCGATGAGTTCATTGGCGTGCTCAAGGCGTTGCACAAGCTCGGGCTCGACAAGACGGAGAAGCTTCGGGTTGGGGGCGTGGAGGTGAGCCCTCGTGATGTAGTGGCGGCGGCGCTTCCCGACCCGGCGACTCTCGGAGACAAGATGCGCGGCAAGACCTGCGCCGGCCTTTATGTCACCGGGCGCGGCAAGGACGGCGAGCCCAAGGCGACGTACCTCTACCAGGTCGTCGACAACGAGTGGTCGATGCGCGAGTACGGCCACCAGTGCGTGGTGTGGCAGACCGCGGTCAACCCGGTCGTCGCCCTTGAGCTGTTGGCGCGGGGCACCTGGGCGGGTGTTGGGGTGCTCGGCCCCGAGGCGTTCGACGCCGTACCTTTCCTCGACCTGCTCACCGAGTACGGCGCCCCCTGGGGCATCCGCGACGACACCTGATCTTCCGGTCAGGCGTCGAGGGCTGCGGCGATGGACGTGGCCAGTTCGCCGACCTGGTCGTCGGTCATCACGAACGCTGGAGAGATCTGGATCCCCCCGGCACCCACGGCCCGGGTCGCGACCCCGAACGAGCGCAGCGTCTTCGCCAGCGCCATCGCCTCACTGGGCTCGGCCAGCTGTACGGCGGCCAGCGCCCCTGTTCCGCAACGCACTTCCGCGACCCGGCCATGGCCGGCCAGCGGTGACAGCTTCTCCGCCAGCGTGGTTTCGAGCCGCGCGGCTTCGTCGATAAGGCCCTCGCGCTCGAGGATGTCGAGGTTGCCGAGCGCCACTGCCGCCGCGACCGCGTGTCCTGAGTAGGTGTAGCCATGCCGCCACCAGACGCCAGCGTCAGGCTGGAAGAACGGGTCACTGACCTTGGGCGCGATGAACACGGCACCCATCGGGAGGTACCCCGACGTGAGTCCCTTGGCTGTCGTGACCATGTCGGGCTCGAGTCCGAACCTGCCGCTGGCGAACCACGAGCCACCGATGCGGCCATAGCCCGTCACGACCTCGTCGGCGACGAACAGCACGTCGTACTCCGTGCACACCTTGCGGACATCGGCGAGGTATCCATCTGGCGGCGGATAGACCCCGCCGGCCCCGATGACCGGCTCACAGAAGAAAGCGGCAACGTTCTCGGGTCCGACGCGCTCGATCGTGGCGCGCAGGTCATCGGCGCTGTCCCAGCCGACCGTGGCGGCGTCAGACACCAGTTCGCCGTACCCCTCGCGGTTTCCCGGAATACCTGCGAGCGCCGTCCCGGCGTAGTGCATCCCGTGGTAGGCCTTCTCGCGTCCGATGACGATCCGGCGGCTCGGCTGGCCCACCTCGTTCCAGTAACGACGCGCCAACTTGGCCGCTGTGTCAACCGAGTCGGACCCGCCCGAAGTGAAGAACACCTTGCTCCCCGGCACCGGCGCGATCCCGGCCAGTCGCTCAGCCAGCGCCACGGTTGGCTCGGTCACGTAGTCGCCGAATGTGCTGTACGCCGCCACCTTGCTCATCTGCTCGGCGGCGATCTCGCCAAGCTCAACACGCCCGTGACCGATGTTGGTGAACCACAGCCCAGCCGTGGCATCGAGGTAGCGGTTGCCATCGGGGTCGAAGACGTGCGCTCCCTCTCCTCGAGCGATGACGAACTCGCCGTCGCGTTCGACGGCTCCCATGTCGGAGAAGGGATGCCACAGGGCGCCCATGGATACTCCTTAGTCGGTGGTTCGGATGCGGGTCTCGTGGCAACGTATCCCACCGATCGCCGCAAGCAACCAGGCCCGCCAGACGTCAGGCGAGCCCGGCGTCGTGGACGCAGATCGCCACTTGCACACGATTCGTAGCCTCGAGCTTGGTGAGGATCCGCGTCACGTGGGCCTTGACCGTGGCCACGCTCATAAACAGCTCACCCGCGATCTCCGCGTTCGAATGGCCTGCGCCGATCGCCACCGCGACGTCCCGTTCTCGCTCAGTCAGGCCCGATAACCGTTGCAAGGCAATGCGCGTGCGGTCAGACGGCGCGGCACTATCCGGATCGGGGTTGGCCACGATCTGGCGGATCAGCTGTGATGTCACGCTCGGAGACAGGATCGGCTCACCAGCAGCAACCTTGTCGATCGCCTCGACGATCATCGCCGGCGGAGTGTCCTTGAGCAGGAATCCCGTCGCGCCATGGGCGAGCGCCCGGACGACGTACTCGTCGGCGTCGAATGTCGTCAACACAATGACCGCAGGGGGCGACTCCTGCGCAGCCAACCGCTTCGTCGCATCGAGGCCGTCCATCCGCGGCATCCGGATATCCATGAGTACGACGTCGGGATCGGTCTCGGCGATCACCGCGAGGCCTTCGACGCCGTCTCCCGCTTCCCCGACGATGTCGAGATGGGGAGCACCACGCAGGATCATGGCCAGCCCGGCCCTGACCAGTGGGTCATCATCGACCAGGACGACGCGGATCTGCTCGGTGCGCGCGTCGGTCACGTCGTCCACGGTAGCCAAGCGCGAACCACGAAGAAGCCGTCAGGGGTGCGCCCATGCTCGAAGCGGCCATGGCTCGCTGCGGCTCGCTCGGCGAGTCCGATCAGACCGAACCCCGCACCGGGACTCGGATCGTCGTGGCTGGACCCGACCCGCAGCGGGTTGCGCACCTCAACGGTGAGACCGAGCCCTGGTGCCCCGGACAGGCGGACTGAGACCGCTGCGTTCGGCGAGTGCTTGCGCGCGTTGGTCATGCCCTCCTGCACGATGCGGTAGGCGCTCCGCGCGATGGACTCAGGCACCTCATCGTCGCCGTTCAGCTCGTTCACCACGTTGATGCTCGAACCTGCGGCCCGCTCGTCCTCAAGCAGACAATCCAAGTCGGCGAGAGTGGGCTGCGGTCGGTGGTCCGTGGCGTCGATGCCGCGTTCGGGGTCGCGAAGCACGCCGAGGATCTCGCGCAGGTCGGTGAGCGCGCGGTGGGAGTTGGCCTGGATGATTTCCGCCGTCTCCCGCGTCTCCGAGGCGGTGAGGTCGTCGCGGTAGGCCAGCGCCCCTGCGTGGACTGCGACCAGCGACATCCGATGCGCAAGTACGTCGTGCATCTCACGCGCGATCCGGGTGCGTTCGTTGGCTTGCGCGGTGGAGACCTTGAGCTCCTGCTCACGCTCGGCCCGTTCGGCGCGATCTTGGAGGTTGGCGAGCAGCTCTCGCCGAGCCCCGATGTACATGCCGACCGCGGCCGCGACCGCAGTGACCGCCACTCCGAACCCGAGGTTGAAGTACCACGGGTCGCTCGCCGAGGGCTGGACCATCGAGTAGACCTGTCCGGCGGCGACCGACACCGCGCCGACGCTCAAGATCTCGGTCCACCGACGACGCGTCGACATCGACACGTAGGTGATCGCCGAGCTGCCGAGGGAGGTTGCCGAGAACGCTGAGATGGCGGTGGTCAGGGCAGCCACTCTCCACGGCCAGCGCCGACGGAACTGCATGAGAATCAAAGACACGACACCCAGCAGGAGATCGCCGACCAGGAACAGGGGGCTCTTCTCCCACTGCTTTTCTGCGATCGGCACCCACACGAGGACGCCAAACCCGATGGCCACCAGGTTGCGCCACGTCACCTGCCACCGCGTCAGCGGCAGTACGGCGTGGTCCTCGGTCGTGGTCACACGTCGAGCGTAGGTGCGCTGGCCTCAGGGTTACTACCCACCTAGGTGGTCGCCACTACCGACTTTGGTCGATGGGTATCGGAGACTTTGGCCCGATGTGTGGAGCAGTCGCCACCACCCACACTGAGTGCATGATTGTTGTCGAACAGCTCACCAAGCACTACGGCGGCTTCACAGCCGTCGATCACGTGTCATTCACAGCCGAGCCGGGCAAGGTCACCGGCTTTCTCGGCCCCAACGGCGCCGGCAAGACAACCACTATGCGGATGATGGCCGGCCTGACGCCGCCCTCGGCAGGCGGCTCGACCGTTCTCGGGGTGCCGTATCACCAGCTCAACAACCCCGGAATGCAGGTCGGAGTCCTGCTGGACGCCTCTGCCCAACATGCTGGACGAACCGGCCGCGAGGTGCTCAAGCTCGGCGCCATGGTCATGGGTCTGCCTGATTCCAGGGTTGAGGAGATGTTGTCCTTGGTCGGTCTGGACGACACCGAAGCGAAGCGTCGAGTCGGGGCCTACTCCCTGGGTATGCGGCAGCGGCTTGGCATTGCCCACGCCCTGCTAGGCGACCCGGAGGTGCTGATCCTCGACGAGCCGGCTAACGGTCTCGACCCGGCCGGCATCCACTGGATGCGCGGGCTGCTCCGGGGATTTGCCCAGCGCGGCGGCACCGTGTTGCTGTCCTCCCACCTGTTGCACGAGATCGAACGAATCGCCGACGAGCTCGTCGTCATCGGCCGCGGCAAGATCGTGGCGCAAGGTTCCAAGGTCGACATGCTTGCGCAAGCCGGGACGATCGTCCGCGCCCTGGATGTCGAAGCGCTGGCGAGCGCGCTGACCGAAGCTGGGCTCGCGTTCTCGAAGTCAACCGACGCAGGTCTGCTCGTCGATGGCGCTCCCGAAGACGTCGGCAAGGCGGCCGCCGCGAACGGGGTCGTGCTCATCGAGCTGCGGCCGGCAGGCGGTTCCGGTCTTGAAGAAATGTTCCTTCAGCTCACTGCTGATGACGCACGAGAAGAGGTCACCGAATGAGTGCCATCACTGCAACACCGTCGAGCGCTGTCGCACCGAGCCGGATCCCCGGCGTGCCGCTGTCGCGCCATGTCAAAGTCGAGCTGCGCAAGCTCATGGACACCAGGGCCGGCAAGTGGCTGCTGATCTCTATCGCCCTGCTCACCGTCGCCGCGATCGTCATCTTCTTGATCGCCGCCGACGACGAGGACCTCACCTACGCGAACTTCGTCAGCATCGCTGCCTCACCGCAGGGCTTCTTGCTGCCGGTCCTTGGCATCCTGGCCATCACGAGCGAGTGGTCGCAGCGCACCGGCCTCGTCACGTTCACGTTGGAGCCGACGCGCCGCCGGATCGTCTATGCCAAGCTCATCGCCATCCTCATGACAGGCGTTGCGTTCGTCCTCCTGGCCCTGAGCGTCGCTGCCCTGGCGAACGTCATCGGGTCGGGTCTCTTCGGAGGCGACGGTTCCTGGACGTTCGGTGCCGAGGGAGTCCTCGACGTCATGCTGCTTCAGCTGATGGGGCTGCTCCAGGGAGTGGCGTTCGGCATGATCTTGATGAACAGCGCTGCCGCGATCTCGCTGTACTTCGTGCTGCCTATCGCTTTCAGCGTGCTGGCGAACATCATCCCGAAGGTCCAGGACGTGGCTGCCTGGATCGACCTCGGTACCGCGCAAGGACCGCTGTTCGACCAGTCCATGCAGGGGGATGACTGGGCCAAGCTGGCCGCCACGACTGTGTGGTGGATCGTGCTGCCTCTCGCAGCAGGGGTGTGGCGTCTGCTTCGCAGCGAAGTGAAGTAGCGCCAGCGCGCGCTCGGGTCTCTCCCCGGTGTCAGGGGGGTGGGGAGAGACCCGAGCTGTTCGTGTTTAGGCCGCGTCAGTCAGTGCCTTGTCGAGCACAGTGAGCGCCTCTTCGACGAGATGGTCCTCGATGACCAGTGGGGGAAGGAACCGGAAGACGTTTCCGTAGGTGCCGCAGGTCAGCGTCACGACGCCTTGCGCGTGACACGATGCGTTGACCGCGGCGGCGACGCGAGGGTTGGGCGTCTTGGTGCCGGGCTCCACGAGCTCGATCGCGACCATCGCGCCCCGACCACGTACGTCGCCGATCACCGGGTGGCGTTGCGCCAACTCGTTGAGCCGCGTCAACATCAGGTCTCCGAGCTGGCGAGCCCGGGCCGGCAGGTCGAGCTCCTTCATGGTCTCGATAGAGCCGAGGGCAGCTGCACAGGCCACGGGGTTCCCGCCGTACGTCCCACCGAGTCCGCCGGGCTTGACCGCGTCCATGATCTCGGCTCGACCCGTCACCGCAGCTAGCGGCATCCCACCGGCGATGCCCTTAGCGGTGGTGACCATGTCGGGCACCACCCCTTCGCGATCGCAAGCGAACCATTGGCCCGTTCGGCAGAAACCTGTCTGGATCTCATCGGCAACAAAGACCACACCGTTGTCGGTGCACCACTGCGAGAGCTGGGGCAGGAAGCCGTCGGCCGGTACGACGAATCCGCCTTCGCCCAGAATCGGCTCGATGACCAGACACGCCACGTTGTGTGCGCCGACTTGCTTGTCAATGACCGCGATGGCCCGGTCGGCCGCCTGGATGCCGGTGATCGGGCTCTCTTCACGGAAGGGGTAGGACATCGGCGCTCGATAGACCTCGCCCGCGAAGGGACCGAATCCGTCCTTGTAAGGCACGTTCTTCGCCGTCATCGCCATCGTGAGGTTGGTCCGACCGTGGTAGGCGTGGTCGAAGGCGACGATGGCGTTGCGACCCGTGTGGCTCCTGGCGATCTTGACGGCGTTCTCGACCGCCTCGGCGCCGCTGTTGAGCAGCAGGGTCTTCTTGGGATGGTCGCCCGGAGTCAGCTCGTTGAGCTGCTCGCACACCTCGACGTAGCCGGCATACGGCGCCACCATGAAGCAGGTGTGCGTGAACTGGGCGACCTGGTCTTGCACCCGGCTGACGACATGAGGAGAGGCGTTGCCAACCCCAGTAACCGCGATGCCGGACGCCATGTCGATGAGTGAGTTGCCGTCGACGTCGACGATCACGCCGCCGCCCGCCGCCACGACGTACACAGGTAACCCGACGCCGATGCCGTCCGCCACGGCCGCGGCTTTGCGCGTGTGGAGCTCGCGAGAACGAGGCCCCGGGATCTCACTGACGATGCGACGTTCCTGGGGCAGGTCAGGTCCACCGAGCGGTGTGTCGGTCATGCCCCAACCGTAGGGCGGCGAGGCTCGCGGCGATGTGAGCACTTTGCACAACACCAGCGATTCACTTGTACACTCTGGACAACAACCAGACAACGCTTACGAGTGGCGGGAGACGGACATGGCCGCGACGCTCGACCAGCTGCTCAACCATCCTGATCTCGGTCTCACCGAGCGACTTCGCGATGACGAACAGCGCCCAATCCGCTGGGTCACCACGAGCGAGCTGAACGACCCGACGCCGTACCTCGAGGGCGGCGAGCTCCTGCTCACCACGGGCATGGCGTTACCCAAGACGCGAGCGGCTGTCGATGCGTATGTCCGTCGGTTGATCAAGGTCGGCGTCGTCGGAATCGGTTTCGGTGTGGGCGTGGTCCATGACGACGTTCCACCGACATTGCTCGCGAGCGCGCGGGCGCGGGGACTGCCGCTGATCGAGGTCGACCGCCCGACTCCGTTCATCGCGATCAGCAAAGCGGTCTCCGATCTCTTGGCACGCGAGCAGTACGCCGAGATCGCTGCTGCCTACGAAGCCCAGCAGCAGATCACGCGTGCCGCGTTGCGCCAGGGCGCTGCCGGCGTCGTCGCGCGGCTCGCGCGAGGCACGAAGGGCTTCGTGGTGCTGCTCGACCCCCATGGCGATGTCGTGCAAACGTCCCGCCGGACCACGGTCGCCGAGCGGGAAGCGTGGGGACCGGACATCGAGAAGCTGAGGCGCAAGGGACCCGCGACAGTCGCGACGGCCGAGCTCGGCGACCACCGAATGATCCAGTCTCTTGGCTCGGCCGGCCGGGTCAGGGGCTTCCTCGTGACAGTTCAGGAGACACCACCGTCACCATCTGATCGGGCGCTGGTGAATGTCGCGGCTGCATTGCTGAACTTCTCCTTGGCGCACGAAGGGAGCGACCGCGACAGGGTGGCGCGGTCCGCTCTGATGAAGTTGGCCATCTCGCACCCCGAGGTGATGACGGCTCAGCTCGGCGACCTTGCAGGTCCGGTTTTCGACGACGACGTGTGGGTTGTGCTGGCCAGCGGTAGTGCGCACGACCTCGAGCGCCTTCATGAGCAGCTCGAAGACGAGGGAAGGACGCACTGCTATCCCTGGCAGGACGGTGACCAACTCTGCGTTGCCGTGGCCGACGAGCGAGAGCTCGGGCGTGTCCTCGAGTTGGCGAACGCCGAGATCCCGATGGGCGCGAGCGCTCGAGTCACGCTCTCCGATCTGAAAGGTGGGCGCGACCAGGCTGTGCACAGCCTGCATGCCGCCCGGTCTCGCGACGAGCCGACAGTCCGTTTCTCAGAGGTGGCTGGGTCGGGTCTGATCAGCGTCGCCGAAACCGCTGCCGCGTCAGCCTTCGCCGATGCCACGTTGGCGCCTTTGGTGACCTACGAACGCAGCTCCAAGGTCGAGCTGCGAGAGAGTTTGCGTGTCTGGTTGGCGCACCATGGACAGTTCGGACCAGCGGCGTTGGCGCTTGGTGTCCATCGCCATACGTTGCGCTACCGAGTGCGCAAGGCCGCTGAATTGACGGGGCGCGACCTCGACGACCCCACCACCCGAATGGAGATGTGGTTTGCCCTCACTGTCCGCTCTGCACCAGGCGGCGGCGCGGGTTAGGAGGCCTGGCGACGGCCAGGTCTTGCGTGGCGCGTTAGCGTCGAGTCATGACGAGAGTGTTTTCCATGTGGGTGGCGGGCAAACAGGTCGACGGTCCAGAGACGTTGGAGATCCGCAACCCCTACAACGGCGAGCTGGTCGCGACGACATCCTGGGCGACGCCAGACCAGGTCGAAGAGGCGGTGGCTGCTGCCCACGAGCTCCGGGCAGAAGCGGCCAGTCTCCCGATCCATCTGCGAGCCGATGCGCTCGCTCACGTCAGCGCCCGCATTGCGGAGCGCAGCGACGAGTTCGCGCAGCTGATCACCGCCGAGAACGGCAAGCCCCTCCTCTGGGCGCGGGCCGAGGTAGCACGAGCGGTCACCGTCTTCAGGCTCGCCGCGGAGGAGACTCGGCGCTGGTCGGGCGAGGCGATGCGACTCGACTCAGACAAGGCCGCGACTGGCCGGTTGGCGTACGTTCGGCACGTCCCCAAGGGGCCGGTGCTGGCGATCTCGCCGTTCAACTTCCCGCTCAACCTCGTTGCGCACAAGGTGGCCCCGGCGATAGCGGTCGGAGCGCCGCTGGTGCTCAAGCCGGCACCGAAGACGCCGCTGTCGGCGTTGTTGCTGGCCGAGCTCGTGGCCGAGACCGACCTGCCGGCCGGGATGCTCAACGTCGTCAACGTGCAAAACGACCAGGCCGCCACGTTGGTGTCTGACGAACGCCTGCCCGTCATCTCGTTCACCGGATCTGGCGCCGTCGGATGGTCGATCCAGAAGTCCGTCCCGCGCAAGCACGTGACGCTCGAGCTCGGCGGGAACGCCGCGGCGGTGGTCTGCTCCGACTGGGCCAGCGACGACGACCTCACCTGGGCCGCCACGCGGATCGCGACCTTCTCCAACTACCAAGCCGGCCAGTCCTGCATCGGAGTGCAGCGGGTCTACGTCGCCGAAGGACTGTACGACGACTTCAAGCAGCGCCTGCTCGAGCAGGTGGCCGCGCTCAAGGTCGGTGATCCCGCCGATGAGGCAACGCAGGTCGGGCCCGTCATCAACGAAGAAGCCGCTGAGCGTATCCAAGCCTGGGTCGCTGAGGCCGTAAGCGCCGGCGCCACCGTCCTGACCGGAGGTGGCCGCGACGGTACGACGGTCGAGCCAACCGTTCTCGAAGGCGTGCCATCGAGCGCCAAGGTGTCGTGTGATGAGGTGTTCGGTCCCGTCATGATGATCGAGTCCGTACCCGATGACGCGGCCGCTTTCGCGAAGGTGAACGAGTCGGCGTACGGCCTCCAAGCGGGGGTGTTCACCCACAGCATGCAGACCGCGTTCCGTGCTCACCACGAGCTGGAAGTGGGTGGCGTGATCGTCGGCGATGTGCCGAGCTACCGCGCGGACCAGATGCCCTACGGCGGCGCGAAGGACTCCGGCGTGGGACGCGAGGGGGTCCGCTACGCGATGGCCGACTACACCTACGAACGCGTGATGGTGCTCACGGGCCTCGATCTCTGAGCGCTCAAGGCGGAATCTGGGCCCGCTGACACATGAAAGACTGTGCCGGTGAGCCGTCGAGACGTTGTGTTGCTGGGATCCACGGGGTCCATCGGCACTCAAGCCTTGGACGTCGTCCGCGACAACCCCGACCGGTTCCGGGTGGTTGCACTGGCGGCTGGCGGCTCTGACGCTCGCTTGCTGGCAGCCCAGGCGATCGAGTTCGAGGTGCCGCTGGTCGCGGTGGCTCGCAGCACCTCTGTACAGGACCTGCAACTCGCTCTCTACGCCGAGGCGCAGCGCCGTGGCTACCAGCACGGCGACTTCGCGCTCCCGAAGATCCTCGGCGGCCCGGACGCTGTCGAGAAGACGGCAGCACTTCCTTGCCACACGGTGTTGAACGCGATCGACGGCGCGGCGGGCCTGCGCCCCACGCTGGCTGCTCTAGACGCCGGCTCGACTCTTGCGCTGGCCAACAAGGAGTCGCTGATCATCGGTGGCGAGGTCGTTACGTCAGCGGCGAAGCCTGGCCAGATCATCCCAGTCGACTCGGAACACTCAGCGCTGGCGCAGTGTCTTCGTGGCGGCCGAGCCGACGAGGTACGACGGCTGGTCATCACCGCCAGCGGCGGGCCGTTCCGCGGCAGAACGCGCGAAGAGCTCTCCAACGTCACGGCTGCTGAGGCGCTTGCCCATCCCACGTGGGACATGGGCCCGCTCGTCACGACCAACTCTTCGACCCTCGTGAACAAGGGGCTTGAGGTGATCGAGGCGCATCTGCTGTTCGGCATCGACTTCGACCAGATCGACGTCGTCATCCATCCGCAGTCAATCGTGCACTCGATGGTGGAGTTCTACGACGGATCGACGCTGGCGCAGGCATCACCACCTGACATGCGACTCGCCATCGCGCTCGCCCTGGGATGGCCAGACCGAGTCCCGGACGCAGGCACCCCGATCGACTGGAGCGGTGCCCAGAACTGGGACTTCGAGCCAGTTGACCATGAAGCGTTCCCGGGCCTTCGGCTCGCCATCGAGGCCGGGCGGCGAGGCGGCCTCGCGCCAGCGATCTACAACGCCGCCAACGAAGTATGCGTGCAGGCGTTTCTCGGAGGCCGGCTGTCCTATCTGGGGATCGTCGACATGATTGCTGCGGTGCTGGACCGAGACGACGTACCCTCATATGAGGGCGGACTAGGCGTGGACGACGTCCTCGCCGCTGACGAATGGGCTCGCGGACGCGTAGCCGCCGTGCTCGAAGCGTCCACGGTGCCGACCGCACAGCCCGACCAACCGACCTCAGGAGGAGCAACTCACCGATGACCGCGCTGGCCTACACCCTCGGGGTGGTTCTCTTCTTGCTGGGCGTGATTGCGTCGATCGCCCTGCATGAGGTGGGTCACATGTGGCCGGCGAAGAAGTTCGGCGTCAAGGTCACCCAGTACTTCGTCGGTTTCGGAAAAACCGTCTGGTCCGTTCAACGCGGCGACACGGAGTACGGCGTCAAGATGTTCCCGCTGGGCGGCTTCATCCGGATGACGGGAATGCTGCCCCCTGCCAAGCGCGACGCGGACGGTCGGGTCAAGGGCATCACTCACGGTTTCTTCGGTCGCCTGATCGCCGACGCGAGGGCGGTGGAGTACGAGAAGATCACCGCTGCGGACGACGACCGGCTCTTCTACCGCAAGCCCTGGTGGAAGAAGGTCATCGTGATGTCGGGCGGGCCGATGATGAACGTCTTGCTCGCCGTCCTGCTTCTCGGCGGCGTCTTCATTGGGTTCGGCGTCAAAGAGCCGACTCTCGTCGTCAATGACGTCTCTGACTGCGTCATCCCGGCGAGTGAAAATGCTCGCGCCTGCAAGGTTGCGCCGAACCCCGACCCGGACCCGGTAAGCCCTGCCCGAGAGGCCGGCTTCAAGCCAGGCGACGAGATCGTGTCTCTGAACGGCGAGGAGATGTCGAGCTGGGATGAGTTCTCCGACCGCATCCGCGATAACGCTGGTGGCCCCGTCGAGGTCGTGGTCGTGCGCGGTGGGCAGCAGATGGCCTTGTCGACCAACACCATCGTCTCCCAGCGCCCCGATCTCGACGACCCCACGAAGTTCGTCGAGGTGGGTTTCCTCGGGATCACGCCCGAGGAGGTGAACGAGCGCAAGGACCTCGGCTACGTCGTGACAACGATGGGGGACTACACCCAAGCGACCGGCGCGGCACTGCTCCACCTTCCTGAACGAATGGTGGGTGTCTTCAAGGCAGCCGTGGGGGTCGAGGAACGCGACCAGAACAGTCCGATGAGCGTCGTTGGTGCCAGCCGGGTGGCGGGTGAGGTTGCCTCCGAGCCGACCATCACCGAGACCGACCGCTGGGCTGCGCTGCTGACGCTGCTCGGCGTGGTGAACCTGTTCGTCGCCCTGTTCAACTTCATCCCACTGTTGCCTCTCGACGGCGGGCACATCGCAGGTGCCCTCTACGAAGCGTTGCGCCGAGGCATCGCCCGGCTCCGCGGGAGACCCGATCCCGGCTACGCCGACGTGGCGCAGCTGTTGCCTGTCGCGTACGCCGCTGCCAGCGTGCTCATCGTGATGGGCGTGGTACTCATCTGGGCCGACATCGTCAGCCCGATCAGGATCGCCGGGTGAGGACTCGCCGTCGTACCGACGATCCGACACGTTCGCACGCAAAGGACCGCGCATGACCAGCATCGACCTCGGAATGCCGACCGCACCGCCGCCGGTGCTTTCGCCTCGGCGCAAGACCCGCCAGATCAAGGTCGGCAAGGTCCTCGTTGGGGGCGACGCGCCCGTCTCGGTGCAGTCCATGACCACGACCGTCACATCCGACGTCAACACGACGTTGCAGCAGATCGCCGAGCTCACCGCGTCCGGCTGCGACATCGTGCGCGTTGCATGTCCGACCCAGGACGACGCCGACGCGCTTCCGGAGATCGCGCAGCACTCGCAGATCCCGGTCATCGCCGACATCCACTTCCAGCCCAAGTACGTCTTCACGGCGATCGAAGCGGGATGCGCCGCGGTTCGCGTCAACCCCGGCAACATCCGCAAGTTCGACGACCAGGTCAAGCAGATCGCCGAGGCGGCGAAGGACCGGGGTACGTCGATCCGTATCGGTGTCAACGCGGGCTCCCTCGACCCACGCCTGCTCGAGAAGTACGGCAAGGCGACGCCCGAGGCGCTCGTCGAGTCCGCGGTCTGGGAGGCGTCGCTCTTCGAGGAGCACGACTTCCACGACTTCAAGATCTCGGTCAAGCACAACGACCCTGTGGTGATGGTCCGCGCCTACGAGCTGTTGTCCGAAGCCGGCGACTGGCCCCTGCATCTCGGTGTGACCGAGGCAGGGCCCGCCTTCCAGGGCACGATCAAGTCGTCCGTGGCGTTCGGTGCGTTGCTCTCGCAGGGCATCGGCGACACGATCCGGGTTTCGCTCTCGGCTCCTCCCGTCGAGGAGGTCAAGGTCGGGCTGCAGATCCTCGAGTCGCTCAACCTGCGCGAGCGTCGGCTGGAGATCGTGTCGTGTCCATCCTGTGGCCGTGCCCAGGTCGACGTCTACACCCTGGCCGACGAGGTGACGGCCGGGCTCGAAGGACTTGAGGTACCGCTGCGCGTCGCTGTGATGGGGTGCGTGGTCAATGGTCCGGGTGAGGCGCGTGAAGCTGACCTGGGCGTGGCCTCCGGCAACGGCAAGGGTCAGATCTTCGTCAAGGGCGAGGTCATCAAGACCGTGCCGGAGGCGATGATCGTGGAGACTTTGATCGAAGAAGCGATGCGGATCGCCGACGAGATGGGCGCGCCGGTGGACGAGGACGGTCAGTCCCGTGCGCCGGGTGGCCCCACCGTCTCCGTCTCCTAGTTCCTGACAATCAATACGTGATGCAAGGTTGACGACTCTGCTCCTAGGATGCTAGCAATATAGCCATGGGCGCGACAGACAAGGGATCGACCAAGGCGCAGTTCAACGTGTACCTGCCGGTCGACCTGATCCGACGTACGAAGCACAAGGCCATTGACGAGGGCGACAGCTTGTCGGCGTTGGTGGAGCGCGCCCTTGGTGAATATCTGACGCGGCATGGAGAGGCGAGAGGATGACGGCGATCGTCGTTCGCCCGGTGCGGTTCACCGACCGCATCGAGGAAATGCAGAAGTTCTTGGAGACAGTCGGACTGCGCGCTCGGCTCGAGTCAGTACGCGGTGGCTGGGTCGACTTGATCGCCGACTCCGGCATGATGGCGCTCCACGACGCCGCCACGTCCACGACCGGAGGACTGCCCGGTCAGACGTGCCTGAGCTTCGAGGCCAACGATCTGGACGCGCTTGCTAGTCAGCTGCGTGACGCCGGCGTCCTAGACGTGACCGTATACGACGAGAGCTACGGGCGCGTCCTCACCTGCACCGACCCGCTCGGTGACCAGATCGCGATCGACGGACGCACCGACGACCTCTACGGCTACCGCGCACACCCGGAGACCCGACCGGAGCAGGAACTGGCCGTCGTGCCTGTCCGGTTCACCGACCCACAAGGCCCGTATGCGAGTTGGCTGGAGCACCTCGGCCTGACGCGGGTCGGCGACTCGAACGAGTCGTACGTGATGTTCGACGCGGGCGAACATCAGCACGGCTACGTCGGCCTCCACCACGTCTTCACCGAGGACCCCGCCGACCTGCCGATCATCGCCGGTGGCGGGTCGGTCCAGCTGACCTTCGCCACTCACGAACCGCTTGATGATGTGGCAAGCCGTCTCGCCGGCGCCGGCTTCGACGACGCGACCATCCAGCGTGACTTTGGCGCGATGCTCACCGTGACAGACCCCGACGGCTGCGAATGTCAGGTGCATCCGTCGCCGGTGCCCGTTCGCACGTGACCAGGCCCAGGCGGAGGTCGCCCGCACCTGCTCGCGAAGCAGACGCGCCGCGGCTGTACGACGACCCCGACTTCCGGCGTTACCTGTGGTCACGGTTGCTGTCGCTCAGCGGCACGATGATCACGCTGGTCGCCTTGCCGGTGCTGGTGTACCGGCTTTCTGGCTCGGCCTTCCTCACGGCGATGGTCGCTGCGCTGGAGGCGGCGCCGTACCTCATCTTCGGGCTGGTCGCCGGTGCCCTCTCCGACCGGTGGGACCGCAAGGCGGTCATGGTCAGCGCAGATCTGGCGAACGCTGTGGTCATGGGGTCGGTGCCGCTGGCGCATTGGCTCGGAATCCTGACCGTGCCGCACGTGCTCGTCGTCGCGTTTGCCACGCCGGCCATTGCGACATTCTTCGACGGCGCCAACTTCGGAGCGCTACCGGTACTGGTCGGACGGAGCCGCATCGCGTCCGCGAACGCCGCGGTGTGGGGCTCGGCCACGGTGGTCGAGATCGCCCTCCCAGCGCTCGTCGGAGCCTCGCTCGCCATCTTCGACCCCGCGACGTTGCTGCTCGTCGATGCGCTCAGCTTCGTGGCCTCGGGCCTTTGTGTGCGGGCGATTAGCCGCCTCCTTCATGACCCGACGCGTGAGCGACCGCCGCTGACTCGCCGGGTGTTGTTCTCCGACATCGGGGAGGGGTTGCGGTTCCTCGTCAACCACGCGGGTGTCCGGACCATGACCGTGATCGGCACCATCCAGTGTCTGGCGGGCGGCGGCTTCGTGGCGCTGCTGGTCGTGTGGTGTGACCGTGTGCTCGGGGTCGGGACCGCGGGAATTCGGTTCGGTCTCGTGTACGCCGGCTGGAGCGTCGGAGCGCTGCTCGCCTCGATCGTCTTGCCACGGTTGCTTCGACACGCGAGCGCCGCCGTGATTGCCTTGCGTGCACTGCCCGTCTCGGCAGTTCTCGGGATTGCGACTGCCTTCACGACGTCGTGGCAGCTGGCGGCGGCAGGGATGTTGTGCTGGAGCAGCGCCTACACCCTCGTTGTCGTGAACTCCATCTCCTACCGCCAGCAGGTCACGCCCGAGGCGCTGCTCGGCCGGGTCAACACTGCCGGGCGGATGCTGTCGTGGGGTCTGGGCTGGACGCTCGGAGCGCTCGTCGGCGGCGCTTTGGGCCAAGTTGTCGGTGTTCGGCACGCGTTGGTCGTGATGGCTTCGCTGAGCGTGGTCGCCGTGATTGTTGCCTGGACGTCGCCGCTCCGGCGCGCTGGCGTCGTACTGCCGGACAGTGCGGAGGCTCCGGGCCCGATTTGATGACCGTCTGTCGCCATCCGGTGGCGGGGGGTGTTTACTCTCTGATGTGACTGCTTTGGAAAAGGTCAGAGTCCGTGTCCACCGCATCGTCATTCCCTCGGTTGCGGGGGTGATGCTGTTCACCGCGTTTGCTGAGCCGCCACAGACTTCGGCATCGCCCGTAAGCAGTGAACCTGGCACACAGGTGGGTTCCCCAACTGCTCAGCGGGCCGCGCTGCCATCGCTGCGGACGCGCGTCGTGCAGCGCCGGCTCGATCACCCGTGGGACGTCGCCGTACTCCCGAGTGGCAGCTGGCTTGTGACCGAGCGCGACCGCGAACGTGTGCTGTTCCACCGGCCAGGCCACAGGACACGGGTGCTGGCCAACGGACCTGGAGGCATCTGGCACGGCGGCGAGACCGGGCTGATGTCGATCGTGGACGACCCCAACTTCAACCGGAACCACCGGTTCTACACCTGCAGCGGCCACCAAAGTGGCGGCCGGCATGACATCCGCGTTCTCGCTTGGCGGCTGAACGCCCGTAACACACACGCCCGGATCATCGACACGTTGCTGCGCGGCATCCAGATCACGTCAGGTCGCCATGGTGGATGCCGGCTGCGCTTCGGGTCCGAGGGAGCGCTGTGGGTCGGCACCGGCGACTCGGCCGTCGGCACCAACCCCCAGAACAAGCGCAGTCTCAACGGCAAGGTGCTGCGGCTCAACCGGCTGACCGGTAGGCCGTGGCCGTCGAACCCGTGGGCACACTCCTCCAGCAAGAAGCGTCGCTACATCCACAACTACGGCCATCGCAACGTCCAAGGGTTGGCCTTGCGGCCGGGCGGGACGATGTGGGCGGTCGAGCAGGGCACCGACCGGGATGACGAGGTCAACCGCATGGTCCGTGGCGGCAACTACGGATGGAACCCGGTCCCGGGCTACAACGAGTCGAGGCCGATGACCGACTTCAGCCTTCCGGGGCGGCAGATCGGGGCTCGCTGGAAGTCAGGCTTCCCGACGCTCGCGACATCCGGCGCCGTCTGGGTCCACGGCAAGAAGTGGGGCCGCTACAAGGGAACACTTGCCGTGTGCGCACTCAAGGCGTCGAGGCTGCTGTTCATGAAGTTCGACCGTCGCAACAGGCTGGTATGGGTCAAGTCTCCAGCCGCGATGCGTGGCACGTTTGGACGCTTGCGGTCCGTCGTGCAGTCGGCCAACAAGGACCTGCTGGTGACGACGGACAACGGTGGAGGCAACGACCGGATCATTCGGGTCAGCCCGCGCTGAGCAGGGCTCCGGTGATTTCGACCGGCTCAATCAGCGGGTACCTGAGTCTGCGCGGCCGCGTCAGAACGCTGCTTCGTCAGAAGAGGATCGTCGCGAAGCGTCCGGTCTCGACGAAGCCGACCTTGTCGTAGGTCTTGCGCGCTGCCTCGTTGTGGTCGTTGACGTACAGCGACACGACGGGTGCGCAGTCGTTCAACGCCGTCTCGCAGACCGCGGCCACGGCGCCTGCGGCTAACCCTTGAGCGCGGTAGCGAGGGTCGACCCACACGCTCTGCAGGTGCGAGGCGTGTGGCGTGACAGCGCCCAACTCGGCCTTGAAAAGGACCTCGTCGTTGTCGATCAGCGCAAAGGCGTGTCCTTTGGAGATGAGCTGCGCAACCCGAGCTCGGTAGAGGCGGGCGCCCCCGCTGGCTTCGGGTGATACCCCGAGCTCCTCGGTGTACATCGCCACGCAGGCGGGGTAGAGCAGGTCGAGCTCGTCGGGCCGCACTCGTCGTACGCGCGGGGAGGGTTCGACCTCCGGTTGCTTGTCGAGAACCATGAACGGTTGTCGGGGACGGATGGAACGGGCCGGTCCCCAGTCAGGTCCGAGCAGCCGCCAGAGATGGCGGACTTCGTCCTCGGGGCCCATGATAGATCCGCACTTGCGGCCCTGCGTAAGTGCGCGGGCGGCGAAGGCGTCGAGCGCCTCGGGGGTTCCGAGCACCGGAGCGAGGTTGGCTGCGGCGTGGCACAGCGACACGAGCTGGTCGCCTTCGTGATAGCCCCAGATCTCGCCACCCAGCCAACGTGGTTCCATCCGCGTGATACGCACGCGATGGTCGACGAAGACGTGGGTCACCGGGTCGCGGAGGAGCAGGCGGCGTACGTCGTTGAGGTCTGCCGGCCCCAGCACGCGTACTCGCTGTCGGGTTCGCAACGCCATCTCCTTCACCTCCTCGTCCCATGGTCGCGCCCCCTGGGTGCGACAGTGAGCCTACGCGTCTGCAAGGCCCGATGGGTGGCATGCTGTGCGCATTGACGCAGCCTCGTGACACGGCGGGGCGGCTCTGAAGGGGGATGGGCAGATGCGACTGCGCAGCGGCTGGGCCGGCCTGGCCGGGCTGGTCACGGCAACCGTGCTGTGCGCGTGTACGACGGACGACTCGTCTGAGCCGACCGCAGCCGACTCAGGCGCGACAACCTCTGACGCGTCGAGTTCGGTCTCTTCGCCGTCCAGCCCCGGGCCGAGTGACTCCACCGAGACCACGCCGCCAGAGCCGACCGAGCCACGTGAGATCACTGTCGTGATGAATGGGGACATCCTCTTGCACGAAGGGCTGTGGTCGTCGGCCGAGATCGACGCCGCCCAGACCGGTCGTGGCGAGATGGACTTCCGGCCGCTTCTCGCGAACATGCGGCCGGTGATCTCCGGTGCCGATCTGGCTATCTGCCATATGGAGACCCCGCTCGCACCCCGCGGTGGTCCCTACGCCGGCTATCCGCTGTTCTCCGCACCTCCGGCGATCGTTCCCGCACTGAAGTGGGAGGGGTACGACGCGTGCACGACCGCGTCCAACCACAGCATCGACCAAGGTTTCGAGGGGCTCACCCGGACCCTGGACTACTTGCAGCAGGCCGGGATCGCTCATGCCGGAACCGCGGCGACTCAAAAGGCGTCCCGGGAGCCACTGCTCCTGGAAGTCGGTGATGTCACGGTCGGGCTGATATCGGCGACGTACGGCACGAACGGCATCCCGCTGCCCTCGGCTCAGCCGTGGTCGGTGCCGCTGATCAACACCGCACAGATCGAACGGATGGCGCACCGAGCTCGTGACGAGGGTGCGGAGATCGTCATGGTCGCGCTGCACTGGGGGCTGGAGTACATGCATGATCCGACGACCGAACAGCTGGCTGTTGCCGATGAGCTGACGTCATCGGCTGACATCGACTTCATCTACGGTCACCACGCTCACGTGGTGCAGCCGTACGACAAGGTGAACCACAAGTGGGTCGTCTTCGGTCTCGGCAACGCGGTAGCGCAGCAGGACGCTTCGGTCGAAGGCGTGTACGACGGCAACACGTGTCGAGTGACGTTCGCCGAGGCGCCCGACGGGGCGTTCCGGGTGGCCAAGCTCGAGTACATCCCGACCATGATCACCCACTTCGACGGCGAGCACCCGATGCGTTGGCTCAATGTGCCGAAGGACCTGGACGATCCGTCGTTCGCCTCACTTCACGCGCAGTTGAAGGCGACGGGGGAGCGCGTGCGCGCCGTGATCGGCTCGCGTGGTGCATTCAAACGTGGTGTCACCGAAGGCGACTAGCGAACCCGAGATGTCAGGCTGTCGCGGTCCTTTCCCAGCGTGACTCGCTCTGACAAGTTGGTTGCTCGCGGGAAACTGGGGTGAGGCTGGGCGCGCCCGGCGGATATCCTCAAAGTTCAGTTAGCCAAACCGAGGAGTTTGTTGTGGCACTGCGGATGTCGTCGTTGTTCCTTCGTACGTTGCGCGAGGACCCGGTCGACGCGGACATCCCGAGCCACCGGCTCCTCGTCCGGGCGGGGTATGTACGACGGGCGGCTCCGGGCATCTACTCCTGGCTACCCCTCGGCTACCGCGTCCTGCGCAACATCGAGCGGATCGTGCGCGAGGAGATGGACGCCATCGGCGGCCAGGAGGTCCACTTCCCGGCACTGCTGCCACGGGAACCCTATGAGGCGAGCAACCGCTGGACCGACTACGGCGACAGCATCTTCCGGCTCAAGGACCGCAAGGGCGCCGACTACCTGCTCGGGCCCACACACGAAGAGATGTTCACGCTGCTCGTGAAGGACATCTGCTCGTCCTACAAGGACTTGCCGCTCACGCTCTACCAGATCCAGACGAAGTATCGCGATGAGCAGAGACCCCGCGCGGGCATCCTTCGAGGCCGCGAGTTCGTGATGAAGGACAGCTACTCGTTCGACATCAGCGACGAGGACTTCCTCAAGTCCTACGAGACGCACCGCGAAGCCTACATCCGGATCTTCGATCGGCTCGGCTTCGACTACGTCATCGTCGCTGCCATGTCGGGCGCCATGGGCGGGTCGGCGAGTGAGGAATTCCTGGCGACCGCGGAGAACGGCGAAGACACCTACGTCCGCTGCACCCATTGCGACTACGCCGCCAACGTCGAGGCCGTGCGCACCCCCGTGCCCGACCCCTTGGCGTACGACGACGTGCCCGCAGCTCACGTCGAGGACACCCCCGACACCCCGACGATCGACACCCTCGTCGACGATCTCAACGAGCAGTTCCCGCGCGACGACCGAAGGTGGGAGGCGGGGGACACCCTCAAGAACGTCATCGTGACCCTCGTCCACCCCGACGGCCGCCGTCAGCCCGTCGCCATCGGCGTACCGGGAGACCGCGACGTTGACCTCAAGCGGCTCGAGGCGCAGGTGGAGCCCGCTGCCGTGGACGCCTTCGACGAGGCGGCATTCGCCAAGAACCCGAGCCTGGTCAAGGGCTACATCGGGCCGGGCGTCTTGGGTGAGAACAACGCCAGCGGCATCCGCTACCTCCTCGACCCGCGCGTGGTGCACGGCACCCGGTGGGTCACGGGCGCCGACTCCGACGGTCGTCACGTGCTCGACCTGGTCGCGGGTCGAGACTTTGAGGGCGACGGCGTGATCGAGGCCGCCGACGTGCGCGAGGGCGACCCTTGCCCTAACTGTGGCAACCCCATGGAGACTGCCCGTGGCATCGAGATGGGTCACATCTTCCAGCTCGGTCGCCGGTTCGCCGAGGTACTCGACCTGAAGGTGCTGGACGAGAACGGCAAGCTCGTCACCGTCACGATGGGCTCGTACGGCGTTGGAGTATCTCGCGCCGTCGCCGCAATCGTCGAGAACTCGCACGACGACCTGGGCATCGTCTGGCCGCGCCAGATTTCTCCGGCCGACGTACACCTGGTCGCCACCGGCAAGGGCCAGGAGATCTTCGACGCCGCCGACCGACTGTGCATGGAGCTCGAGGCCCGCGGGTTGACCGTCTTGTACGACGACCGGCCCAAGGTGTCTCCCGGCGTGAAGTTCAAGGACGCCGAGCTCATCGGTGTGCCGACGATCGTGGTCGTGGGCAAGGGACTCACCGACGGCGTCGTCGAAGTGAAGGACCGCGCCACCGGTGAACGTGAGGACGTCGCGGTCGGCGAGGCGGCCGACCACGTCGCTGGAGTCGTCCGTGCCGGTTGAGGCCGTCCTGTTCGACTGGGGTGGCACGCTCACTCCGTGGCGCACGATCTCACCCGACGAGGAGTGGGGCTCCCTCGCGGCTGTTGCTGCGCCGGACCGAGTCGGCGACGCCACCCGGGCGCTCGTTGCCGCTGCTGACGAGGTCTGGGCCCGTGCCCGCGAACAACACCGCAGCGCGACGATGGAGGAGATCTGCCGACTGGCCGAGCTCGCGTACGACGAGGCGCACCTGCAGGCTTACCGCGACTTCTGGAGTCACGCGACCTTCACCGATCCCGACGTCCCGGACCTCCTCGCCTGGTTGCGCGACCAGGGCATCAGGGTCGGCATCTTGTCCAACACGGTCTGGCCGAGCACCTGGCACGAGGAGATCTTTGCCCGTGACGGGATCGACCACCTCATCGACGGAGCCGTCTACACGTCCGAGATCGAGTGGACCAAGCCGGCACCTGAGGCTTTTCATGCCGCGATGAAGGCGGTCGGGGTCGGGGACCCGGCGGTGTGTGTGTTCGTCGGCGATCGGCTCTTCGACGACATCTACGGGGCGCAGAACGCCGGGATGAAGGCCGTCCACCTGCCGCACAGCGTCATCCCCGAGGGCCAGGTCGGTCACACCGTCGGCGAGCCCGACGCCGTCGTACAACGGCTCGCGGAGCTGCCAGAGGTCATCTCCGCCTGGCGTTGACGCGGCTGAGACTCACCCCAGCCGCATGGTCGCTACACGGAGACGACTTGGGGTTCGGACCGGAAGCCAGAGCAGAGGACACGCATGAAGGCGATGTGTCCGTTCGCTGTGTCGAAGTAGGCCTGCTGCTCGACGACGAAGGGGCCGTCGGGGTTGTGACCAGAGAACCGGTACGACACGTGATGGCGGTCGTTCACGAACGAGGTCGTCAGGTCGATGGTCTCGAGCACGTCGGTTTCGACGAACCAGTGGCCGAGCACGATGTCATCAATGGCAGCCGTTGAGCTGGTCGCCTTCCAAGACCGCCCAGGCGTGAGCCCTCTGAAGTCGAGCTCGTCCGCCAGCACTGCGAGCAGCGCTGATCGGTCCCGCTTGAAGATCCCCTCAGCAAACCGCTGACCCAGGTCAACCTTTGTGCTCACTCATGGCTCCCCTCCTCGTGGCCCGCGTCGAGCAAAGACTGATTTCGATGCAATGTCAACAGCCTGACCCTCGGGTTCGTCCGACCGAGCGAGGGATGGGATGTCCGTGCGTGACACGGACGAACCGTGGCGGGTGAATCAGCCGACCGGGATCAGCCAGGCTTGATCGGTCGGTGTGATCGAAGGGTCGTAGCCGCCAGCGACCAGCAGCGAGTCCGAGCCGACACCGGTCGCACTGAGGAACGACCTCGTGCCCATCGACGGCTTGTCGAGCACCATCATCGCGTTCCGGCGGGGATCGTAGATGTTGACCTTGTCTCCACCTGCCACGGCGATCCGGCCGTCGGAGAGCCGGGTCACCGCTCCGTCGAGCTTGTACTCGCCCTCGGACAGTTCAGGGCCGTACCGCGAGGTGCCGCGTCGGACGTCGAGGATCTCCGTGGTCGACAACCGCTCTCGTCCTTCCGTCGAGGAGGCTCCTCCGACGACGAAGACGTCCGGACCACTGAGGGCTACCGCAGCCAGCTTGACGCGCGGCGTCAGCAGGTTCGGTCCAGGTGTCCAACGCCCGTCGGCGAGTACGTCGGTTGTGCGCAACGCACGGCCGGATCGCGTGCCACCTATCAGCACGACATCGCGGCCGATCAGGACTGCCGACTGCGCCGCTCTCGGCGCGCTGAGGGGCAGCCCCGGCGCGAACTCACCTGTGGCAGGGTCGAAGACTTCGGTCGTCGTCAAGGCGGCGCCGCTGGCGTCGAAACCTCCAGCGATCAGCACGCTGCCGTCACCCAGCAGTGTTGCCGTCTGGTCCGCGCGCGCCTGAGTCATCGAGCCGACCCGGGCGAAATTGTCGGACGCTGGATCGAAGACCTCGGCCGAGGACGTCGGTGGTTGGCCCTCCCCGGGGTATCCGCCGGTGAGCAGCACCCGCCCGTCTTCGAGCAGGGTGGCTGTCCCACTCGCCCGTGGGCTGGTCATGGTCGGGCCAGGTGTGAAGGCAGCATCCTCGGGGTCGAAGAGTTCCGTCGCCTGACCTTCCTCGAAGCCGCCGCAGCCAGGCAGGGTGCACCCGCCCGTGAACAGGACGCGGCCGTCGCCGAGCTCAGTCGCATGGTGAACGGCCCGAGGCGCGTCGAGATGAAGGACCTGAAAGGCCGCGGAGTCTCGGTCAGGAGGCTCGCTTCGGTCACCGTGCCCTGACGACGTACACGCGACCGCGCACAGAGACACGAGTGACACGGCGAGACCGCAGCGCACCGAGGCAGGCATGAGGTCACGGTCACACGTGGCGGGTTGGGGTCGCAACACTTCGCGCCGATGTCCGCCAGCGAAACCACCGGCCGAGCCTGAGTTGTTCGGCTGAATCCGGCGGCCGGCCTTGAACTCAAGTTAACTTTAAGTTGCATGCTGGCAGGACTGGGGAGAAGCACCCATCCATCAACACCTGGAGGTCAACAGCATGTCGACAGCTCTCATCACCGGAGCTTCACGCGGACTCGGTCGCGAAATCGCCCTGGCCTTGGCGCAGCGCGGCTGGCGCCTCGTGGTGGATGCGCGCACGCGCGCAGACCTCGTAGAGACCGCGAACGAGCTGCATCGCGCTGGAGCCTCCGAAGTCGTGCCCGTCGTTGGCAGCGTGAGCGAGCCAGCCCATCGTCAAGGCCTGACCGACGCGGTCGACGGGCTCGACGGGCTCGACCTGCTCGTCAACAACGCCAGCCTGCTGGGTCCGAGCCCGCAGCCTTCGCTGGCGGCGTACCCGCTCGACCAGTTCGAGCAGGTGTACGCCGTCAACACCTTCGCCCCCCTTGCCCTCACGCAAGGACTGCTCCCGCGACTGCGCGCACACTCCGGTCGCATCCTCAACATCACGTCTGACGCGTCCGTCGAGCCGTACGACGGCTGGGGTGGCTACGGATCGTCCAAGGCCGCGCTCGACCAGTGGACCGCGATCCTCGGGGCGGAGGAGCCCGACGTCCTCGTCTATGCGCTCGACCCTGGGGACATGCGCACAGCGATGCAGCAGGAGGCTTTCCCCGGCGAGGACATCTCCGATCGTCCCGAGCCATCCACGGTGATCCCTGCCGTGCTGCGCCTTGTCGACGAGCAGCTCCCCAGCGGCCGCTACCGCGCGAGTGCACTGCTGGAGCAGCGCGACGAGGTGGTCGCATGACGACGTTGGCCGCGCCGCTGACTCGCTTCACACTTCCTGCCGGCAGCGACGCCACCGCGCCCGCCGAGCGTCGCGGCATCGCTCGTGACGGTGTGCGGCTCCTCATCGCGTCGCCCGACGGAGTCGAGCACCTGCACTTCCGCGACCTCGCTGACCACTTGTCGCCCGGAGACTTGCTGGTGGTCAACACGTCAGCGACCCTCCCCGCTGCGCTCGACGGAGTTCGCAGTGATGGTCGCGGCGCCACGATCCACGTGGCGACAGCCCTTGACGACGGATCCTGGGTGATCGAAGCTCGGCAGCTGGACAACTCGGGGCCGATGGGGGACCTCGCGGTCGGCGAGCACATCGAGCTGGCAGCCGGCCTGCTGCTGACTGTCGAAGAGTCTTTTCAGGACGCGGGCGTCGCCGGTGCTCGGCTGTGGCGGGTCACTCCTTCGCGCCAGGTCGCCCTCCCGTCGTACCTCGCGGACCATGGCCGACCGATCCGCTACGGATACCTGAGCGACGCCTGGCCGCTCGGCGACTTGCAGAACGTGTACGCCGACGAACCCGGTAGCGCGGAGATGGCCAGCGCCGGCCGGCCGATCTCAGCTCGGCTGCTGGTGCGGCTGATGGCGCGGGGGATCGTGGTGGCGCCGCTCGTGCTGCACGCCGGGGTCTCGAGCATGGAGAAGCACGAGCCACCGATGCCGGAGCGCTACGACGTCCCGGCCGCCACGGCAGAGCTGGTCAACCTGACGCACCAGGCCGGGCGACGCGTGGTGGCTGTCGGGACCACCGTGGTCAGGGCGCTCGAAACCGTCGCTGACTCACACGGGTTGGTCACGCCGGGGCGCGGTTGGACCGACCTCGTCCTCGGTCCGGATCGGCCAGCACGGGTGGTGACCGGGCTCGTCTCAGGGCTGCACGAACCGGAAGCCAGCCACCTGTTGCTGTTGGAGGCCGTTGCTGGGGCTGGTCTCGTGCGGGCGGCCTACCGCGAGGCCGTTGCCCAGCACTACCTGTGGCATGAGTTCGGCGATTCCATGCTGTTCCTGCCGAGGCTGCACCTCGCGAGCACCGAAGCCACCTGACAGCCCAGGGCGTTTCGCCGCGAACTGGCTCTAACTGAGCATTTCGTCCGTACTTGCATGAGGATGTGTTGCGTGCAAGAAAGTGGGTACGAAGCCTTCACACGAGGCCCTCGAGCCGCCAGGATGGCCGAGGAGATGGATCCAACCATCGCACCCACCAGCAGACAAGGACGCCCATCTGATGACCCGCCTACGCACCCTGACGGCAGCCCTGCTCGGCACCGCCGCGCTCTCCCTTTCCTATCCGACCGCTCCCGCACAGGCGATGTCCGCCGCCGACTCCAACGACGCCACCCGTGCCAACTGTTTCGACCCGCAGAGTGTCGGCGCCGCCGCACGAGGCGGAGACACCGTCCGTCTTGACGACCACCGCGACGTGTCGCTTAGCGAACAGCGGGCGATCGAACGGCGTACCGACCGCATCCTCGACCGCAAGGGACTGACGGCCAAACGTGCCGCCGCGGCAGCAGCGACCATCCCCGTCTACATCCACGTCATGCTCGACACCGCCGGCAATGGTGACGTCACGCAGACGCAGATCGACGACCAGATCGACGTGCTCAACACGACGTTTGGCGGAGGGGAGTCCTCCGAAGCCGCCAACACCGGCTTCAGCTTCACCCTGGCCGACGTGAACCGCTACTACAACAACAACTGGCACAACGACCGGCAGAGCACGACGTACCGATCGCAAACTCGCCAGGGTGGAGCGAACGCGCTCAACATCTGGCTCGTCGACTTCGACTATCTCGGCATCGCGACGTTCCCCTGGGACTACTCGAGCAGTCCGAGCATCGACGGGATTCGCGTTCAGTACTCGTCACTCCCCGGCGGCAGCGCCACCAACTTCAACCTTGGTGAGACCGCGACCCACGAGGCCGGCCACTGGTTCGGGCTGTACCACACGTTCCAAGGCGGTTGCACCAGCACGAACGACGAGGTCGCTGACACCCCGGCCCAGAGCAGCCCGTCGAGCGGATGCCCGACCGGTCGCGACTCGTGTGCGCTGTCGGGGCTTGACCCGATCCACAACTACATGGACTACAGCTACGACTCTTGTTACAACCAGTACACGCCAAACCAGTCGTCGCGGATGTCGTCGATGTACTCCGCATACCGCGGCTGAGCCTCCCGGGGCTGCGGGAACTTGCGCCACTGATCGGAAGCACAGGGGAGTCCGGCCATGGCTGCAACGTTCCCGCAGTCGCGGGAAATCAGAACTCGGCGATGCCAGGGAACGCCTCGACCGCAGCGCCCCACTCGACTTCGCGCAGCGCGCAAGAGGTGAGTGCTCGCGCCACGTACTCGCGGGTGGAGTCGACCGTTTCGGCTACGGCGAGACCGTAGATGGCAGCGCAGCGGCCCTCGATCAGCTCTCCGACAACCCGGCAGTCGTTGAGCGTCACGATGTCCTGCGGGCTTCGATAGGCCGGCTTGGCTGCCACCGGCTGCGCATCGAGGCCCGCGATCAGCTCAATCAGCTGGTCGCGCCGGCGGCGATGGTCGACGTACGCCGCATCAGCGAGGACCTGCCACGTCGATTCGGCTGCTACGGCGCTCACCACTCCACCCAGCAGGCCGTAGCCGTAGAGCGCGGCATGCTCGCCGGCCAGACAGTCTTGTAGTGAGTCGACGGCGGTCATCGGGCATCCCTGATGCTCTCAACCGTCAAGGCGTGTGCGGCGGAGGTCGAGGCGAACAGCCGCGCCAGTAGCCCGGACTCGGTGGCCAGACAGTCGGCAAAACGCGTCTCCTCGGCTGAGGAGGCGAACTGCCGCAGGTTGTTGAGCGCTTGAAGTGGGTTGCCCGGCACGGGAGCGGCCGTCGTGTTGCGGCGTGGTTGGTCGTCCGTCAGCGTCGAGCGAAGGCGGCGTACATGCTCGCGCTGACGCTTCAACACGGGGGTGATGATGTTCTTCAGCTGGCGGTGACGGTCAACAGCGTCGCCGCAATAGTTGAGCAGCGACTCCTCGTCGGAGATCGCACTGATGAGGAGGACGACATCAGGGTCTTCTGGCGGCTCGGACGACGGCGACGTGGAACTTGTGGGGTCGGGATCGGTGTCGTCTGATCCGGTGCATCCTGCGACGAAACCGACAGCTGCCAGCGCAGACGCCTGAAGCACACGGCGTCTGCTCACCGCCGGACTGTCCTCCACGCGAGCGACCGTAGCAGGGGTGCAATCTGCCGGGCACACGCGACGACAGCGCGCGACCGCACCGGCTCGAGACCTGCGGTAGGGGGCAGGCATCCGGCCAGACCGCCGCTGCTCCCGCTAGGCTGGAACCGCGCGTCGACGACAGAAGGACAACAGAAGATTGAGGAGGACTCCCAGTGACCGGTCCACAGCCCAAAGAAGCTCTCCTTGAGGTGCTGCAGGGACCGCTTACGCAGGCTGGGCTCGACCTCGAAGCCGTGGAGATCTCCGCTGCCGGCCGCCGCAACCTGGTGCGTGTCTATGTCGACCAGGACGGCGGCATCACCCTCGATGACATTGCTGACGCCACCCGCCTCGTCAGTGGCGTGCTCGACCAGGCGGATGTGATCGGCGACGCGCCGTACACCCTCGAAGTCACCTCTCCCGGCATCGACCGTCCCCTGACCTTGGCCCGCCACTGGAAGCGCAACACCGACCGCCTGGTGACGGTGACGCCGCACGACGGCGAGCCGTTCACCGGTCGCGTCCTCGAGGCCGGCGACGAAACTGCCACGCTCGACGTCGACGGCAGTTCCCGCGAGATCACGTACGCCGATGTGGCCAAGGCGCGCGTCGAGATCGAGTTCAACCGCCGTCGTGCTGGCGCTGAAGCGCCGTCTGAGAAGGAGTGAGCCGTGGACATCGACATGACGGTCCTGCGTTCCCTGGTCCAGGAGAAAGAGATCTCGCTCGACATCCTGGTTGACGCCATCGAGCAGGCATTGCTGGTCGCGTATCACCGCACTCCGGGCGCCAGCGAGGACGCGCGCGTCGAGCTCGACCGCAAGACCGGCCACGTGATGGTGTTCGCTCGCGAGCGTGATGAGTCGGGAGACGTCGTGCGTGAGTACGACGACACGCCCGAGGGCTTCGGCCGGATCGCTGCGACCACCGCCAAGCAGGTCATCCTGCAACGGCTGCGTGACGCCGAGGACGACCTGCGCTTCGGGGAGTTCTCCGGCAAGGAAGGCGACGTCGTATCCGGTGTGGTCCAGCAAGGTCGCGATCCCGACATGGTGTTTGTCGACCTCGGCAAGGTCGAGGCCGTGTTGCCCGCGGCTGAGCGAGTTCCGGGAGAGCGCTACGACCACGGTCAGCGCATCCGCTGCCTGGTGGTGACGGTGCGCAAGGGCCCCAAGGGACCGCAGGTGATGGTGTCGCGTTCCCACCCCAACCTCGTCAAGAAGCTGTTCGCGCTCGAGGTGCCCGAGATTGGAGACGGGACGGTCGAGATCGCCGGCATCGCCCGCGAGGCTGGGCACCGCACCAAGATCGCCGTGCGTACGACGGTCGAGGGGGTCAACCCGAAGGGTGCCTGCATCGGCCCGATGGGCCAGCGCGTCCGCAACGTGATGACCGAACTGCATGGCGAGAAGATCGACATCGTCGACTGGGCGGCAGACCCGGCGGAGATGATCGCCCACGCGCTCTCGCCCGCCCAGGTCAAGTCGGTGGAGATCGTCGACGAGGCGGCCCGGTCGGCGCGGGTGGTCGTCCCGGACTTCCAACTCTCGCTGGCGATCGGAAAAGAGGGGCAGAACGCCAGGCTGGCCGCCCGGATGACCGGCTGGCGAATCGACATCCGCTCTGACACCGCTCCTGACCCTGCTGACGCGCCGGCCGAACCTGTCGTGATGACCGCTGACCCGGCGGAACCGTCGCCTGAGGCGACAGAGCAGGTCTAGCCCAGGACGCTCGTTGCCGAGGAGGCTCAACTGGCGGCCTGGGTTGCGAGTTCGCGAGCGGCAGGCGTGAACCGGTAGACTCTTTGGTGATGAGTCGCGTGACCCCTGTCCGCACATGTGTGGGCTGCCGGGAGCGCGCGACAAAGTCTGACCTCTTGCGTGTCGTCGCCGAGGATGACGGATCCACTCGATCCGTCGTACCCGACGAAGCAGGAAGAAGAGCGGGCCGGGGAGCGCACGTGCACCCCAAGCCCGAGTGTCTCGAACTAGCCGTGCGTCGTCGTGCGTTCCCGCGGGCCTTGCGCCTGGAGGGTCCGCTCGACACCAGCGCACTACGCAGCTGGATCGAGACACACCCCCAGTCCTCACCCGAGGCGCTGGACTCCGCCGGTGACGGCTGAGAAGACCGACGAAGAGAGTGGAGCAGCGGCTCATGACATCTCGATGAGACTCATGCGATGAGCACGCCCAACACCTAACGGTCTGCGCCCTTCTTGGGGTCGGACCGCCCAAGAAGGAGAATTGTGGCTAAAGCCAGAGTCCACGAACTCGCGAAAGAGTTCGGAGTGCCGAGTAAGGAAGTTCTCGCGGCACTTAATGACATGGGGGAGTTCGTGAAATCGGCTTCCTCGACGGTCGAGCCCCCGGTGGCCCGCCGTCTCGAAGAACTGCACGGCGAAGCCTGGAAAAAGGCCGCCGAGGCCAAGGCGGCGAAGAAGGCCGCGAAGAAGGCTCCGGCGAAGAAGGCTGCGGCCTCCGACGCAGACGCACCGGCAGCGGCCACCGTCGTGACCGAAGAGCCCCGGGTGACCTCTGCCCCAAGCCCGGCCCCGGCCGCTGCACCCTCGGTCGAGTCCGCCCCAGAGCGCATCGAGCCGGCTGCGGCACCCACGGCGCCCGCCGCGCCCGCTGCGCCTGAAGCACCAGAGCCGCCCGCCGCCGAGGAGCCCATCGCACCGGCCGCGTCGGCGTCGCCGACGGCTGCTCCGCGTCCGGCACCCAAGCCGGGCACACCGCGCCCCGGCAACAACCCGTTCTCCTCGACCCAGGGCATGCGTCGCCCGGGTCAAGGTCCGGCTGCTCGCCCCGCAGGTCACAGCGACGTCCCAGACCGACCGACCGACGGACGCGGCAACCGTCCCGGCAGCGTGCCAGGCGCCCCACGACCCAACCCGGCGATGATGCCTCGCCAGTCGACCGTCAGCGGCCCCGGCGGACCTCCCGGGCCCGGTGGACCAGGCGGATCTGGCGGACCGGGATCTCGAGGTACGCGATCTGCTCCCACACCCGGCCGAGGTGCTCCCCGCGGTGGCGGCACCGGTGCTCCGGCCCGCGGTGGCCGCACGGGTGGCGGTTTCGCCGGCCCCGGTGGCCCCGGTGGCGGTGGCGGAATGCCGGTCGGCGGTGGCCGTCCAGGTGGCGGTCGCAACCAACGCGGCGTCACTCAGGGTGCGTTCGGTCGCGCCGGAGGACCGTCGCGCCGTGGGCGCAAGTCCAAGCGCGCACGTCGTCAAGAGTTCGAGCAGATGCAAGCCCCGACAACCGGGGGCGTGCGCGTCCGCAAGGGTGATGGCGAGACCATTCGCCTGTCGCGTGGCGCATCGCTGACCGACTTCGCCGACAAGGTAGGCGTCGACGCGGCCTCGCTGGTGCAGGTGCTGTTCAGCCTGGGCGAGATGGTCACGGCGACCCAGTCGGTCAACGACGAGACGCTGGCGATCCTTGGTGAAGAGCTGAACTACAACATCGAGGTCGTGTCTCCGGAGGACGAGGACAAGGAGCTCCTCGACTCGTTCAACATCGAGTTCGGTGAGGACGAAGGTGGCGAGGACGCGCTGACAGCGCGTCCGCCCGTCGTCACGGTGATGGGTCACGTCGACCACGGAAAGACCAAGCTGCTCGACGCGATCCGCGACGCCAACGTCGTCTCCGACGAGGCCGGCGGCATCACCCAGCACATCGGTGCCTACCAGATCGCGACCGAGGTCGATGGCCAGGAGCGCAGGCTGACCTTCATCGACACCCCGGGTCACGAAGCCTTCACCGCCATGCGTATGCGTGGTGCCCAGGCCACCGACATCGCGATCCTCGTGGTCGCAGCCGACGACGGCGTGATGCCTCAGACCATCGAGGCGCTCAACCACGCCAAGGCCGCCGACGTGCCGATCGTGGTCGCGGTCAACAAGATCGACAAGCCCGAAGCTGACCCCGCCAAGGTTCGTGGCCAGCTGACCGAGTACGGCCTGGTGCCCGAGGAGTACGGCGGCGACACCATGTTCGTCGACGTCTCCGCGAAGTCCAACCTCAACATCGAAGGGTTGCTCGAGTCACTCGTGCTGACCGCGGACGCGGCGCTCGACCTGCGGGCCAACCCCGACCAGGACGCCCAAGGTCTCGTCATCGAGGCACACCTCGACCGTGGACGCGGTCCTGTCGCCACCGTCCTCGTGCAGCGCGGAACGCTTCACGTCGGCGACTCGATCGTCGCGGGTCCCGCCTACGGCCGCGTGCGCGCCATGCTCGACGAGCACGGCGAAGCGGTCGAGGAGGCTCCGCCGAGCCGTCCTGTCATGGTGCTCGGTCTTACCGCCGTGCCCGGTGCCGGTGACAACTTCCTGGTCGTCGCCGATGACCGGGTGGCGCGTCAGATCGCTGAGAAGCGTGACGCCCGCGAGCGTGCGGCCATGCTGGCGAAGAGCACCGGACGTCGTACCCTCGAGGACTTCATGTCGAGCATGGAGAAGGGCGAGAGCGAAGAGCTGCTGCTCATCCTCAAGGGCGATGTGTCGGGTTCGGTGGAAGCACTCGAAGATGCGCTGGCGAAGATCGACGTCGGTGACGACGTCAACCTCCGGGTCATCGACCGAGGTGTCGGCGCCATCACTGAGACGAACGTGATGCTCGCCGCCGCGTCGAACGCCGTGATCATCGGCTTCAACGTCCGGCCGCAGGGCAAGGCCACCGAGGTCGCAGACCGCGAAGGCGTCGACATCCGCTACTACACGGTGATCTACCAGGCGATCGACGAGATCGAGGCAGCGCTCAAGGGCATGCTCAAGCCGGAGTACGAAGAGTCGCAACTCGGTACCGCCGAGATCCGCGAGGTGTTCCGTTCCTCCAAGGTCGGCAACATCGCCGGATGTCTCGTCACATCGGGTCTCATCCGCCGCAACGCCAAGGCGCGCTTGCTGCGTGATGGCGCGGTGGTGGCTGACAACCTCGACATCACGTCGCTCAAGCGGGAGAAGGATGACGCTACTGAGGTCCGCGAGGGCTTCGAGTGTGGTCTGACTCTCGGGAACTTCAACGACATCAAGATCGGCGATGTCATCGAGACGTTCGAAATGAAGGAAATCCCCCGGGGCTGACCTGATCTTGTCCTCCGGATGTGCGGTGGGTGGACCCACCAACTGCTCCACCGCACATCGGGACAGGGTCGCGACAGTCAGTAAGCACGAGACCGAGGAGGAGCCATGAGCTCGGGTCGAGTTCGCAAGGTCGCTGACCGCATCCGCGTTATCGTCGCCGAAATGTTGGAGCGACGCATCAAGGATGTGCGGCTCGGTTTCGTCACCATCACCGACGTCCGCGTCACTGGCGACTCCCAGCACGCCTCGATCTTCTACACCGTGCTCGGTGACGACGAGCAGCGTGCCGCTTCCGGCGCTGCGTTGGAGAGCGCCAAGGGACTGATTCGGTCCGAGGTCGGCAAACAACTCGGCATGAGGCACACGCCGACCTTGGAGTTCATCCTCGACGGACTGCCCGAGACGGCCGCCCACATCGAGACGCTGCTGGCGAAAGCCCGCGAAGGAGATGCCCAGGTCGCCGCAACGGCAGCCCGGGCGACCTACGCCGGTGAAGCCGACCCCTACAAGCGTCCCGACCCTGAAGAGGACGACTCGGACGCCGAGGCTTGAGCATGCCGGCAGCTCCCGATGGGCTGCTGATCGTCGACAAGCCCGCTGGCTGGACGTCGCATGACGTGGTGGCTCGAGGTCGTCGGCTCGCCAGCACCCGCAAGGTCGGTCATGCCGGCACGCTCGACCCGATGGCCACGGGTGTCCTCGTGTTGGGGCTAGGCCGCGCGACTCGTCTGCTCGGCCACCTGGCGTTGTCGACCAAGGGGTACGACGCGACGATCCGCCTGGGCCAGACCACCGTCACCGACGATGCAGACGGTGACGTCGTCGACGCACGCGACGCCTCGCACGTGGCGGATGCGGCCATCGCTGCCGCCATGGCCAAGCTGACCGGAGACATCATCCAGATCCCGTCGTCGGTCTCGGCCATCAAGATCAAGGGGGAGCGCGCCTACGCACGGGTTCGAGCGGGTGAGGATGTCGAGATCCCGCCGCGGCCGGTCACGGTGTCGGAGTTCACCCTGCTGGCTGCGCGGCGACTGAAGTCCGTCGTCGACCTCGATGTTCGCGTCGAGTGTTCGACCGGCACCTACGTGCGCGCGCTCGCTCGTGACCTGGGCACGTTGCTCGAGGTGGGAGGGCATCTGACTGTCCTTCGTCGTACCCGGGTCGGGCCGTTTCGACTCGAGGACGCACACACGTTGGAAGAGCTCGAGAGGCAGCTCACCCTGGTCCCGCTCGACACCGCCGCAGCCGCGAGCTTCGTCACCCGGGTCGTCGAAGACGCCCAGGTAGCCGCCGTGCGCAACGGCCGGCCGCTCCACCTGCACCTCGAGTCCGCAGGTCCGGTGGCGCTGACCACCGAAGCCGGGGAGTTCCTCGCGTTGTACGAGCAGCACGGTCCACTCGCCAAGGCCGTCGCGGTCTTCGCGCCCGCCTGACCGCGGACATCCGATCCGTGATGGCGGACGGACTCGTTGGGGCGGAGGGGACCCAAGGGCGTGCTTCGTGGGAGAGTTTTCTCTGCAGGTGATCGGGGCAACGCACAGGAGGGGCGCAACGCGTGCAGGTTTGGCATGACGTGTCGGAGATCGGCGCCGGATTCGGTCCGAGCGTCGTCACGATCGGCAATTTCGACGGTGTCCATCTCGGGCACCAGCACGTGCTCAGGCGTGCTCAGGAGCTTGCCGCCGAGCAGTTCGGGGTCCCCGTGGTGGCGGTGACGTTCGACCCGCATCCGATGACGGTGGTCGCACCAGACAAGGCGCCGCAGGGACTGGTGCCGCTGGAGCGCAGGCTTGAGCTGCTGGCCGAGGCGGGGGCGGACGCCGTGCTCGTGCTGCCGTTCACCCGCGAGCTTGCACAGGTGTCAGCTGAGGACTTCGTCACGACCTACCTGTTCAGTGCCCTCAATGCGGCGGTGATCGTGGTCGGGGAAAACTTCCGCTACGGCCATCGTGCACAGGGTGATGTCTCCCTGCTCCGCCGGATGGGGAACGAGCACAACGTAAGGGTCGAAGGGCTGGCTTTGGATGGCCGCAGCGATTCCGGAGGTCAGGCGTGGTCGTCGACGTACATCCGGCGATGCCTCGCGGAAGGCGACGTCGCCGCGGCAGCTGAGGCGTTGGGGCGGCCGTTCACGACCCGTGGGTACGTCGTTCGGGGCGACCAGCGCGGCCGAGAACTCGGCTTCCCGACCGCCAACGTGCCAGTGGCCACGTCGGTCACGGCCGTCCCGGTCGACGGTGTCTACGCGGGCTGGCTGCGCCGGCTGGACAATTCTGGTGAGCCCGGATCGGACGACGAGGGGTACCTGCCGGCGGCGATCTCGGTCGGCACCAACCCGACGTTCGATGGCACCGATCGCCGGGTCGAGTCCTACGTGCTCGACCGCACCGACCTCGAGCTGTACGACGCCCTCGTCGAGGTCGCGTTCGTCGAACGACTTCGGGGGATGGTCAAGTTCGACTCGGTCCACGAGCTTGTCGTCCAGATGAACGAGGACGTCGACCGCGCCCGGACGATGCTGACCGGGCCCGGTGCGGTGCCACCGCCCGCGTCCCCACCGATGCCGACTCCCGACGCGTGACAGGCGAGGACAAGGCAGCGACGATCGCTGCCGCCGAACGCTGGTTCGAGCAGCAGGGGCTGCCGTACTTCGTCACTGCCAACGCCGATCGAGTGCGGTCGGCGTTGAGCTGGGGGCGGCTCGTGCCGGTGGTGGTGGCGGCCTTGATCGTCGGCGCCGCTGGGGGAGTGGCCGCGGGGATCGCGTCGACAGACGTGTCGAACGGCATCCTTGTCGCGGCTGTCATCTTGGGCCTGATCGTCCTGGTCTACGGGCTGGCGTCGTTGCACCTCCAGCCCATCATGCGCTGGGCGGCGGGGCGCACGTTCGGCAGCCTCGGCTGGCTCTTCCCACTCATCACCCGGGCCCTTCCGTTGCTCCTGTTGTTCATCACGTTCTTGTTCATCAACACGGAGGTGTGGCAGGTCAGCAGCGCGCTCGACCGTGGACTGCTGTGGCTGACCGTGTTGCTGTTCGCCGGCGTGGCTGTGGTCTTCCTGCTGGTGCGGCTGCCCGAGGAGGTGCGCGAGGTCAGCGCTGAGGCTGAGGGTGAACGGCTGGTCAGCATCTGCGAAAACACACCGCTCGCTGAGGCGGCGCGGGAGGTCACCGGCGAGGCCGCTGAGGTGAGCTTGTCGCCGCTGCAACAGGCGAACCTGGTCTTGGTGTTGTTGTTCTCTCAGGCGCTCCAGGTGTTGTTGCTGGCGTTCTCGGTGTTTGTGTTCTTCATCGTGTTCGGCAAGGTCGCCATCAGTGACTCGGTGATCCAGGCGTGGTTGGGCAAGGAGGACGCGCAGGGTGATCCGATCCCGAGTCACCTCCCGTCACTCGACTGGCTGCCGATCAGCAACGAGCTGTTCCAGGTCTCGGTCTTCTTGGCGGCATTCTCCGGGCTCTACTTCACGGTGTATGCCGTGACGGACGAGAAGTACCGGGAGCAGTTCTTCACCTCGATCGCCAAAGAGCTCGAGCGCGCGATCGGCGTCCAAACCGTCTACCGCGCCCTCACCCGCTCGCAGCCCTGACCATCCGGGGTTTGCCTTGTTTTCAAGCCACCTGGCTTGTTAACAAGGCAAACCTGCCTTGCACAGTGTGGGTTTGCCTCCGTCAGCTCAGCACATCTCAGATGCCGGAACGTGGAGCGCGAGGCCGCGCAGCTGGTCTGTCGACCAGCCCGCGACCTCGCGCGCTGCGGTGCTTGTCCCTGGTCACCTCCTCGGAGCAGGGTCACGCTGCTCCACCAGTGTTAGCTCGGTGTTCCGTAGACCGCGAACTCGACGGTGTCGACGAAGTCGCATGCACTGAACGCCCCTGGGCACGCTCCGCCGGACACGTGAAGCTGCGTGCCGAGCATGGTGTAGCGCAGGAACTCGACTCCGGACGTGGCTGCAGGGTTCAGAGCGATGCTGTTCATCTGGTTCCTGTTTGCCCCGCCGAAGGCCGCTCCAGGCGTCGAGGCGAGTGTCCAGTTCGTGCCATCCGGCGAGGTCTCCACGCTGTACTTGCCCGTGGAGGCGCTCAATCCGTCACCGCAGGTGCCGGATGGGTTGATCTGGACGTCCGCGATATCGACCGCCTGCGGAAGCTGCACGATGACGAAGCGTGGCGCGACATCGGCTTGGTCCGCTGGGTTGTTCAGAACTGCATCACTGCTCCAACCGGAGCCCTGAGACTGGTCGAAGATGGAACTCGGACCACAGCCGAACGCGCTGAAGTCCGCACCATTGAAGTCGACCACCGTCGCTCCGCCGCCCAATGCAGCCCAGTCGCGGCGCAGCGTCCAGTTCAGTGTCCTCGTACGAGATGAGATCGACACGGTCTGGACATTCGGGTCAAACCCGGGAGCCCTGGCGAACACCTTGGCGTAGGTGCCGGGCAGGATCCCCGTGATCGTGTAGACGCCGCTGGCATTCGTCGTCGCGGCGTAATCACCTGCGAACCCCGAGTTGTGTCCGCCGAAGGCGACCACTGCGTTAGCGATCGGCGCACCGGAGAGGCTATCGGTCACCGTCCCGGTCAGCGCGCCCCGCGGTGTGTTGGCCGGCGGCGGCATGGAGAAGTCTTCAGCCGGCTGGGTGTCGTCCCCGTCTGTGGCGCCTGCGAACCAGCCCATGCCACGCGCTGCGAACACCTTCCAGATCGCGGTCTGCTTCTTGCCGTTGTCGACCACCAGATCCGCTTGCAGGATCGAGTTGCGCATGTCGAGGAACGACGGGTTGGCTGGGGAGAGCTCCATCGCCCTGGTCACCAGTGACTCGGTCAGCTTGGGACCGAGAGCCTTGCGCAGATCCCAGAGCGTTTCACCCCAGATCTCGCCATCGGCGTGCACCTCTGGCCGGCCAATGATCTGGCCGAAGTCGCCATAGGTGTAACCACCTGGCCCGGCACCCGGAGTGCCTGGGCAGCTGGCGGCGGTCGACCCGACAGCACAGTCGAGTGGTTGCGTGCGGATCAGGTCGTTGCCCCAACCGACGTACTCACCGATGCGCATCTCTCCCTGGGCCGGCGTGTCACGGAAGAGGCCCTCGTTGACGAGGAAGTCCATGGCATACCAGTCGCTCCAGGCTTCGCCCATCGACCCGGCCTGGATGTTGCCAAGGGTCGACACGCCATTGGCGTCGACGACAAGGCGGTTGGACAGACCGTGTGTGTACTCGTGGTAGACGATGTCTGCTTCATCGCCAGAGTTTCCGGCGAGGAACGGGTCCTCACCCGGGAACGCAGTGCCAGGCTCGTGGAACAAATACATCTGCATCCGCGGGGGGATGCCGTCCGGCGGAGTGTTCATGTTGGCGTTGTCGACGTGGTTGCCGTCGGGAAGCCCGGCGTTCAGGTTGGCGCCGTCGATCGCGTTGCCCTGGACAGCATCACCGTCCACCGCCTCGAAGTTCCCGGCCGCACGCGTGAAGCCGATCGGTGCGTTACGGAGGTGGTCGTGGAACTTGCCGAGGAAGTAGAACATCTGGACAGCGTCCTGGTTGGCATTGACTTGCCAGGAGTTCGGCACGTCAGGATCCCAGGAACAGACGAAACCGGCCGCACAGTTCGGGCCATGGAACGGCGTGAACGGGTAGTTGAAGCTGCGCGGCGCCGAGGGCGGAACCTCTTCGGAAGCCTGGGCGGTGTCGCTGTCGTTCACGTCCTTGTAGACGTGGGCGACGTTGCCCGCCAGCCGCGGCGAGTTGTTGGGCAGCCAGCCTGGACCCGTGAGGTTGACGTTGCGTTGGTTGCCTCCTCTGGCGGCACCCGGGTAGTTGTCCCAGGCTCGCCCGTTGTCCTCGGCCATCATGCTCTGCCTGAACAGCGTCTTCCCGCTCTGGGCGTCAATCACGCTCAGCCAGCCGTTGCGCATGTCGATGACCTGCCAGGCCGACCTGACGCCGCCCAGAGACTGGAACGCGACGAGTTTGGCGCGGTCTCCGTTCGAGAACGTCGTTCCCCGTGACGCAGTGCCTTGAGCGCGAGTCACGGTCGCCTTCGACGTACCGAAGACGCTCCGAACGGCGGTCTGGTGTGCTGCCGTCGCACTGAGCCGCGGAGTCTGCAACTGATCTGGAAGGCTGGCCACAGGCGAACCGTCGAACGAGATGATCCTCCCGCTCTTGTCGACGTGAGCCTTGAGCCCGTTACCGAACACCGAGACACCGTTGATGCTCTGGGTAAAGCTCAAGTGGTGGGTGCCGGCGATGTCGACGTAGTCCTTGCGGAGTGCCAGGTTGGCGATCTCGCCGCCATTGAGGCGGAAGACGTCCTGATGGTTTCGGACGTACGACAGCGCAATCGCGGCTGCGCCCTTCCCGCTCGGCGGACTGAGGAAGCCGTCAAGCCGGGTCAGCAGACGCGGCGTCGCGGTGACCGGGTCGAGGTCGATGATGCCCTGGGTTCCGAGGCGGTGCTGGAGAGCGCGCACGCCGGATGACGGGTTCGCCGCCAGCGTTGCTTTGCGCGCCTCGAGGACCTTGCGGTTGGCACCCGACGTGCGGGAGTCGTAGTTGCCGAGCTCCTCACCGGAGCTCTTGGCTTGCGGCTTTGAGTCACGCGGCGCCTGGGCATTCGCGGGTCCCGCGCCAGGCACAAGTGCAAGGCCGAGTACAGCGACGCAGAGAAGACCCACCCCCTGCCGGAACCGCTTGTTCGAGCTCAGCGACCTTACTCTGGACGGTTTCACGACTTCCCCTTTCCGATGCGGGGACGTGGTCTGCGCTTTCAGGGATCTCCTGACCCGCGCCTTTCGCCATGCCCCGGGGCGTGGAGCCTTCTACCAGCGCACATTCTCGCTCCGAATGTGACCGGTGACCAGACCTGGAGCGCAGATTTCCGTTTGGTTGAGAACCCCCGTAATCGCACGGATGTCGCGTGCGGCGCGAGAGCCCCTTCGACTTGTCTCGCCACGCATGTCACAGTCTCGGGATGACCAAGTTTCTGGACGTCGCGCCCGTCCTCGTCACCCGCGACCTCGACGGTGCGTTGGAGCGGTATCGGCTGCTCGGGTTTGAGGTATCGGCGTACACCGATCCCGGCGGGGGCAGCGGCTACTACGGCTATGCCCGCCGGGATGCCATCCACCTTCATTTGACCCACGTGCGTGACCTGGATCCAGGCACGAATCTCGTCTCGGTCTACCTCTACGTCGAGGACGCCGATGCGCTGTACGACGCATGGACGGCGGCCGGCGTACCTGGCCGATTCCACTCGCCGAGCGATACCGACTACGGGCTACGCGAAGCGGCGTACGTGGACCCCGACGGCAATCTCGTGCGGTTTGGGTCATGGCTTCCGGGACATCAGAAACCAGGCTGACCGAACTCGGCTTGAGCCGTCACGATTGGGAGTCCCAGGGGTCGCGCTGATACGCTGGAAGACGCCGTAGAACGGCCGCGGAATCCGATGTGCCCGGGTGAACAGGCCCCGGCGCGCCGCGCAACGACCCCCCGAAGGGAGATCGCGTGTCACTTGACGCTGCGACCAAGAAGCAGATCATCGACGAATACGCCACTGGAGACGGTGACACCGGTTCGCCCGAGGTACAGGTGGCGCTGCTCAGCAAGCGCATCTCCGACCTGACGGAGCACCTCAAGGAGCACAAGCACGACCACCACAGCCGTCGTGGCCTGCTGCTCCTCGTGGGTCAGCGCCGCCGGCTGCTCAACTACCTGCAGAACACCGAGATCGAGCGCTACCGAAGCATCATCGAGCGCCTCGGTCTGCGCCGCTAGACCACGCCTTGGAGCGGTCGTCCCTCTGGGAGGGCCGCTTCGTCGCATCGAGGCGCTGTCGCCGGCCCACGCATGTCGGGCCGCCACCAGACTGCCTCACTCACACAACTGAATAGAGATCCGACGGGTGCTCCCACACGGGGAGCACCACCATTAGTGACGTCACGCGCTGACGTTCGCCCAGCGAGGACGCCGGTCCTCGGTAGTGGCTCTCGGGACCTCCCGCCGATGGCGGAGCCCGCAAGCCTCGATCGAAGACCGGCCACGGCGAGGACAGCGGACCACTCGGTCATCAGATGCGACCAGAAACGGTCAGCATCGACCATCGACTGGGTGAGGTACGTGACCTGACGCCGCGCGGATGTGCCAAGAGCACATCGTGATTGGCCCCGCGCCGACGGCGCTCAACGTGTGACGTCACGCGTTCGAGAAAGGACTCCCATGACGGGATCCGACCCCCAGACCGTAGAGACCGTGATTGACAACGGTGCCCACGGAAAACGCACGATCCGCTTTGAGACCGGGCAGCTCGCCCGCCAGGCCGCCGGCTCCGCCGTCGCCTACCTCGATGAGGAAACCATGCTCTTGTCGGCCACGACGGCTGGCAAGCACCCCAAAGATCATTTCGACTTCTTCCCCTTGACCGTTGACGTCGAGGAGCGGATGTACGCCGCAGGGCGCATCCCGGGTTCGTTCTTCCGCCGCGAAGGCCGCCCCTCCGAAGACGCGATCCTCACCTGCCGGCTGATCGACCGGCCGCTTCGCCCGACGTTCGTGTCGGGTCTGCGCAACGAGGTCCAGGTCGTCATCACGGTGATGGCGCTGCACCCCGATGCGCCGTACGACGTATTGGCGATCAACGCCGCCTCGCTGTCGACGCAGCTGTCAGGACTTCCGTTCAACGGGCCAATCGGCGCCGTCCGCGTGGCCCTCATCGACGGCCAGTGGGTCGGTTTCCCGAGGCACAGCCAGCTCGAGGACGCCGTCTTCGACATGGTCGTCGCCGGACGCGTCACCGAGACCGGTGATGTTGCGATCATGATGGTCGAGGCCGAGTCGACTGACGCCACCTGGGCGAAGGTCCAAGGCGGCACCCAGGCTCCGACCGAGGAGATCGTGGCTGAGGGCCTCGAGGCCTCCAAGGCGTTCATCAAGCAGCTTTGCGAGGCCCAGGTACAGCTCGCCTCCATCGCGGCTAAGCCGGTCACCGAGTTCCCGCGCTTCCTCGACTACCAGGACGACGCCTTCGACTCTGTCGAGAGCGCCGCGTCTGGCGAGCTCTCGCAGGCGCTGACGATCGCCGGCAAGCACGAGCGTGAGGACAAGCTCGACGAGATCAAGGCGTCCGTGCTCGAGAAGCTCGGCGACGACTTCGAGGGTCGCGAGAAGGAGCTCGGAGCTGCCTTCCGGTCGCTCACCAAGAAGCTCGTGCGCGAGCGGGTGCTGCGTGACCAGGTCCGCATCGACGGCCGTGGTCTCACCGACATCCGCACGTTGTCTGCCGAGGTCGGCGTCGTGCCCCGTGTCCACGGCTCGGCACTGTTCGAGCGTGGCGAGACCCAGATCCTGGGCATCACCACACTCAACATGCTGTCGCTGGAACAGAAGCTCGACACGCTCTCCCCGGAGACGAGCCGCCGATACATGCACAACTACAACTTCCCGCCGTACTCCACCGGCGAGACCGGTCGCGTGGGTTCACCGAAGCGTCGCGAGATCGGCCACGGCGCACTGGCCGGCCGGGCTCTGATGCCGGTGCTGCCCGCGCGCGAGGAGTTCCCCTACGCAATTCGCCAGGTGTCGGAGGCACTCAGCTCCAACGGCTCCACGTCGATGGGCTCGGTGTGTGCCTCGACGATGTCCCTGCTCAACGCGGGTGTCCCGCTGCGCGCGCCCGTCGCCGGGATCGCGATGGGTCTGATCAGCGGTGACGTCGACGGTGAGCAGAAGTTCGTCACGCTGACCGACATCCTCGGCGCAGAAGACGCCTTCGGTGACATGGACTTCAAGGTCGCCGGCACACGTGAGTTCGTGACTGCGCTGCAGCTCGACACCAAGCTCGACGGCATCCCCGCCGAGGTGCTCGGTGCGGCGCTCAGCCAGGCTCGTGACGCACGCATGGCCATCCTCGACGTGATGGCCGAGGCCATCGACGCACCTGACGAGATGGCACCGACTGCGCCGCGCATCCTCACGATGAAGGTTCCCGTCGACAAGATCGGTGAGGTGATCGGGCCGAAGGGCAAGGTCATCAACCAGATCCAGGACGACACCGGCGCCCAGATCTCGATCGAGGACGACGGCACGATCTACGTCGGCGCCGACAACGGTGAGGCAGCCGAAGCGGCACGGGCGACCATCAACGCGATCGCCAACCCAACCATGCCCGAGGTGGGCGAGCGCTACCTGGGCACGGTCGTCAAGACGACGGCGTTCGGTGCGTTCGTGTCGCTGCTTCCCGGCAAGGACGGGCTGCTGCACATCTCCAAGCTGCGTGCCCTCGCCGGCGGCAAGCGCGTCGAGAACGTCGACGACGTCGTCTCCGTTGGTCAGAAGCTGCAGGTCGAGATCGGTGAGATCGACGACCGCGGCAAGCTGTCGCTAGTGCCGGTCGTCGAGGACGACTCGGCCGGCAAGTCTGGCGACACTGACGCCTGATCGTGGGTTACCTCGCTGCCGCTGACCAGCCGATCGGCTCGACGCGGACGCTCCTGACGGAGCACGGTGACGGCGGTTCCGGGGGCGGTACGACGTCCACGGTCCGCCGCACCGTGCTTCCCGGTGGTCTTCGGGTGATCACCGAGACGATGCCGGGCGCACGCTCGGCCACCCTCGGTCTGTGGACCAAGGTGGGCTCCCGCGACGAGACGCGTTCTCTCGCGGGAGCCACCCACTTCCTCGAGCACCTGCTGTTCAAGGGGACCAAGCGTCGTACGGCGCTCGACATCTCCGCCGAGCTCGACGCTGTCGGGGGAGAGCTCAACGCCTTCACCGGCAAGGAGTACACCTGCTACCACGCGCGTGTGCTCGACGCCGACGTCCCGCTGGCGATCGACGTCATCTGCGACATGGTGGCTTCGTCGCTCATCCCCGAGCACGAGGTCGACAGCGAGCGCAACGTCATCCTCGAAGAGATCGCCATGCACGACGACGATCCCGATGACGTGGTGCACGACGCGTTCGTCGCGAAGCTGTACGGCGACACCCCGATCGGCCGCCCCATCACCGGGACCGCCGACTCCATCAACGATCTCACCCGTCGGCAGATCAGCGGCTACTACGCTCGCCGCTACACCGCCGACAACCTGGTCTTCGCAGCCGCAGGCGCCGTCGACCACACGGCGGTCGTCAAGCTCGTGCGCAAGGCGTTCGAACAAGCCGGCAAACTCGGCGATCCAAACATCGGCCCGGGCGAGCCGCGGGCAACAGGCCGCTCTGCGCGTACGCATGCCGGCACCACGTTGGTGGAGCGACCCACCGAACAAGCGAGCTTTGTGTTGGGCATGCCGGCGTTCGCACGCAACGACCCGCGCCGCTTCGCGATCGGAGTGCTCAACGCGGTGATCGGCGGGGGTACGTCGAGCCGGTTGTTTCAGCAGGTGCGTGAGACCCGTGGTCTTGCCTACACGATCTTCTCGTTCACCAGCCAGCACGTCGACGCCGGCTACTTCGCCGTCGCGGGTGGCTGCCTGCCTGCGAAACTGCCGGCGGTGCTCGACATCTGCCGCTCGGAGCTCGCAAGTGTCGCCGACAAGGGCATCACGCCCGAAGAGCTCGCACGAGGCAAGGGCCAGCTGCGCGGCACGCTCGTGATGGGTCTCGAGGACTCCAGCGCCCGGATGACCCGGGTCGGCAAGTCGGAACTGGTGCCTGGAGGACTGCACGGCATCGACGAGATGCTCGGCTTCATCGATGACGTGACACTCGACGATGTGCACGAGGGCGCGCGGCTGATCCTGCCGGGTAACGAGACGCTGGCGGTCGTCGGTCCCGCCAAGGCCCTCTCCAAGCTTCGCTAGCGGTTTCGCCGGGTCGGCAGACGTGGTGGGATGGGCGAGATGAAGCGTCATCTCCCGAAACCTGGCGAGCTCCGACCCCTGATGCGGTTCAAGCGCCCCGAGCTGAGTCTGAAGCGACGTCGTCTTCAGAACGCCCTCACGATCGCGGATCTGCGCCGGGCCGCTCGTCGTACGACGCCTCGTGCCGCCTTCGACTACACCGACGGCGCAGCGGAGCAGGAGCTCTCACTGGCGAGAGCCAGACAGGCGTTCCAGGATGTCGAGCTGCACCCAGCGATCCTTCGGGATGTCTCCAAGGTCGACCTCGGTCGCGAGGTGCAGGGTCGACGCGCGGACCTGCCGTTCGGAATCGCGCCGACCGGGTTCACCAGGCTGATGCACACCGAGGGCGAGGTCGCGGGTGCGTCGGCGGCCGGGGATGCTGGGATTCCATACACCCTCTCCACCATGGGAACCACCTCGATCGAGGACGTCGCCGCCGCCAACCCGGATGGCCGCAACTGGTTCCAGCTCTACATGTGGAAAGACCGCGACCGCTCGATGGGTCTGGTCGAGCGCGCTGCGGCAGCAGGCTTCGAGGCGTTGGTGGTCACGGTCGACGTGCCAGTCGCGGGCGCACGACTGCGCGACGTGCGCAACGGAATGACGATCCCGCCCACGCTGACACCGCGAACGATCCTGAACGCGATCCCGAGGCCGGGCTGGTGGTTCAACTTCCTCACCACAGAACCACTCACGTTCGCGTCGCTCGACGCCTGGCAGGGCACGGTCGCCGAGCTACTCGACGCGATGTTCGACCCGACCGTGAACTTTGACGACCTCCGCTGGCTGCGCGAGCAGTGGCCAGGTCGCCTCGTCGTCAAGGGCATCCAGTCCGTCGACGACGCCCGGAAGGTCACCGATTGTGGGGTCGACGGGATCACCCTGTCCAACCACGGAGGACGGCAGCTCGACCGAGCACCAGTGCCGTTCCACCTGTTGCCGGACGTGTCGCGCGAGGTCGGGAACGATGTCGAGGTCTACCTCGACACCGGCATCATGTCGGGCGCCGATGTGGTGGCGGCGATCGCTCACGGGGCGCGCTTCACCTGGGTCGGACGCGCCTATCTTTACGGGTTGATGGCTGGTGGCCGTGCCGGTGTCGACCGGACGATCGAGATCCTGTCGACCGAGGTCACCCGGACGATGCGGCTGCTCGGCGTCAGCTCTCTTGACGAGCTCACTCCCGAGCACGTGGTGCAGTTGCAGCGGTTGGCGCCCATCCGTCGTAACGCGACGAACGTGGAGTGACACGCCTTGGGCCACGGGTGGGCGGCTAGCCATTCACTAGAGTCGCTGCATGATCAAGGTCGGAGTCATCGGGTCGGCAGGCAAGATGGGCAGCTTGGCCTGCGCGACAGTCGAATCCACCGCCGGCTTCGAGCTCGAAGCGCAGGTCGACGAGGGCGACTCGCTTTCGGAGCTCGAGCGTGCGGAGGTGGCAGTCGACTTCACTCATCCGGGTGTGGTCATGGACCACGTGACGTGGTGCATCGAACACGGCGTCCACGTCGTTGTCGGTACGTCGGGTTTCACGGAGGAGCGGCTGGCCACCATCGCGGGCCAGCTCGGCGATGCGCCTGCTGTCGGCGTACTCGTCGTGCCGAACTTCTCCATCGGCGCGGTGCTGATGATGAGGTTCGCGGCCACTGGCTGCGAGGTTCTTCGAGTCGGCGGAGATCGTCGAGCTGCATCATCCGACCAAGCTCGACGCGCCGTCGGGTACGTCGATCCGCACGGCTCAGCTCATCGCCGAGGCCCGGGCGTCTGCGGGTCTCGCGGCGATGCCCGACGCCACCCAGGAGAACGAGCTTGGCTCGCGTGGCGGGAGCGTGGAAGGGGTGCCGGTCCACAGTGTGCGGGCTCGTGGACTGGTGGCACACCAGGAAGTCATCTTGGGCAACGTGGGCGAGACGCTGACGATCCGCCACGACATGCCCGACCGCGCGGCGGCAATGCCGGCAATGCTGGCCGCCGTACGCGCCGTCATCACGATGCCGGGCCTCACCGTCGGCCTCGAGCACGTCCTCGGCCTGGACCCCTGACCCCGCGCCGGGGTTTGCCTTGTTTTCAAGCCAAAAGGCTTGTTAACAAGGCAAACCTGCCTTGCAGACCGTGGGTTTGCCTTGCAAACATCCGCTCAGGTGGCGAGTCGCACTAGGGCTGTGACGACCGCAGCCACCGTGACCACCACGAGGAACGGTGCACGCAAGACCAGGGCAACCACTCCGGCTGCGACGCCCAGAAGCCGCGCATCGATGGTGAGGTCCTGCCCCGTCGAGAACGCTTGTACGGCGACCAGCGCCGAAAGCAGCGCCACCGGGATCAGATCGGCGATCCGGCTGACAAGCGGATGTTCGAGCACCTTGTCAGGCACCGACAGCCCTAGCAGCTTCCAGGCGTAGCAGCCCCCTGCCGTGACGATGATCGCGAGCCACATCAGACCTCACCTCGCGGGCCTGGTGGCTCATCGTCGCCCGCGTCGCCCTCTGGCGGCACTTCGCCCTTGGTCGCGGCGGGGCTTTTCAGGGCAGCGAGAACGGCGATGCTCCCCGCGGCAATGATCGGGATGCCGGGTCGGGTGAAGGGAACCAACGAGAGAGCCAGCGCCGCAGCGCAGACCGCGGTCCACCGTGTCCGCGCCGAGCCCAGCCGCGGCCACACCAGCGCGAGAAAAGCTGCCGGGACCGCCGCGTCCAGCCCATAGGTCGCTGGGTCGCCGATCGCGTCGCCCGCAATCGCGCCGACAAAGGTCGCGAGGTTCCACAAGATGAACACGCTCACGCCGGTGGTGAAGAAGCCGAGCGGTGCGTCTCGCGGGTCCTTGGGTTTCAGCGCCATCGCTGTGGACTCGTCCATCACCAGGTGAGCGCCGGTCAGCCGTCGTACCCCGTCGAGTCCGAGAAGCGATGCGAGCTTGATGCCGTAAAGCGCGTTCCGGGATCCGAGGAGCAGCGCCGTGGCAGCTCCGGAGGCGGGGGTGCCTCCGGATGCGACGACCCCGACGAGGGCGAACTGCGACGCCCCGGTGAAGATGAGCAGGCTCATCACGCACGACTGCGCGACCGTGAATCCGGCGGTGACGGCGATCGCACCGAACGACAGGCCGTAGGCACCCGTGGCCACCCCGACGCCGAGCGAGTCCGCCAGCACCTGGCGGCGTTCAGGGGACATCTCGGAACGCCGCATAGCAGGACCGTATCGGCCGAAGAGTCCTGACACGTCGGGCGATCAGATCCGTCCACCTGCTGGGCGAGTGTCGTCGTGGCGTCCTACCATCGGTCCATGCCCACGCCGGACCGCGCCAAGGCCAACCATGGCTGACGCCAACGACGTACGCCGGCTGGCACTGGCGTTGCCTCACGTCGAGGAGATCGACAGTGACGGCTTCGACTTCCGGGTGGGGAACAAGGGGTTCGTCTGGTCCTACCCCGAGCGCCGCCCCGGCAAGCCACGGGTGATCCGCACCGACATCGCTGTGCTCTTCGTGGGCGACGAGGCGGAAAAGCAGGCGCTCGTGCTCGGTGAGCCAGACCTCTTCTTCACCACGCCGGGGTACGACGGCTGGCCCCTCGTGATGTTGCGGCTCGCCGAGGTTGACCGATCACGATTGGCAGAGCTCATCACGGATGCCTGGCGGATGCGCGCCCCAGCCGAACTCGCTGCCGACTCGCTGCCGATCTCGCCGTCGCGCTCGACGCCGGCACCCGACGCAACCGACGCTGACCCCGACCGCAGGCGGGATTAGGGGGTCAGGTTGGTGTGGAGCCGGACCTGCTTGACGAGCACGGAGCCATCCCCGTGGAGGTCGAGCTCACGAAAGGCGCTATCGGGGGCCCAGCCCTGTTCGGTGAGGAACTGTCTCAGGTCGTCATTGTTGGAGTTGAGCCAGATCGTGGCTCGCAGGAACTTGTCTGACCGAAGCGTGTCGACGGCAGCGTGGAGGAGGCGTGACCCGTGGCCAGCGTGGCGGTGCGCCGGGTCGACGACGAACTCGGTGATCTCGCTGTCCGTGCCGGGGTTGCTGTCGGCGTCGGTGCTGGGCGTGGTGGCGGCGAACCCTCGCACGGTGGCCCGCTCGAGCGCGACGAGCACGCGCTGCCGGGCGTCCTTGGGCTTGGTGATCGACTGGTCCCAGGCCGCGGCGAACTCCTCAACTGGCAGAGCTTCGAGGATCTCGGCGGGAAGCAGTTCGGCGTAGACGTCGCGCCAGGAGCGCACTTGAACATCCGCGATCGAAGAGGCGTCGGCTGCCCACGCCACTCGGACACTCACGTCGGCGTTGGGAGGGCTCATGGCGGTGATTGTTTCAGGGCCAGACGGAGTGACTCGGGGCAGGGCGTACCCCGCCGTCGTACGACCAGAGTGTGGACAGTTCGCGATTCAGCGACGCAAACCCACAGTGTGCAAGGCAGGTTTGCCTTGTTAACAAGCCAGTTGGCTTGAAAACAAGGCAAACCCGGAGCGGGCACGTGGTCGGCCCGTTGGGTGAGGGGTGGGGAGGGGATGTAAGGGTGGTGGACATGACTCTGCTTCGCGGACGCGTCGTGTTGCCTGACGACGTACTCCCTGACGGCGTCGTCGCTGTCGAAGGGGATCGCATCGTCTTCGCTGGTCCCACCTCGGAGTACGCCGCGAGCCATCCCGCCGCACCCCTCTCCGACCCGTCGGGCACGATCCTCCCCGGACTGGTCGACGTGCACTGTCACGGTGGTGGCGGCCACGTGGTCGTGACGACGGATCCCGACGAGGCGACCGCCGTGGCCGCGCATCACCGGTCGCGCGGCACCACGACCATGCTGGCCAGCCTCGTCACGGCCTCGCCGGAAACTCTCACCGCCGAGGTCAAGGCGCTTGCGCCGCTCGTGCATGACGGCACGCTGGCGGGCGTGCACCTGGAGGGGCCGTTCCTCTCGTACAAGAGACGAGGTGCTCAGTCGCCTGAGCACCTGCTCGCTCCCGACCAGGCACTCGTCGACGGCCTCCTCAGCGCGGGTGACGGGACCGTCAAGGTGATGACGATCGCACCGGAGCTCCCTGGCGCGCCTGCGGTGATGGCGCAACTCCGCGATGCAGGCGTGCGGGTTGCACTCGGACACAGCGACGCGACTTACGACGAGTTCCGCACAGCGCTGGAATCGCTCGACGGAGGCGCCCTCGTCACCCACCTTGCAAACGGCATGCCACCACTCCACCACCGCGAGCCCGGTCCCGTCGCCGCGGCACTCGCGGCGGCTGCTGAAGGACAAGCGACGGTCGAGGTGATTGCCGATGGCGTGCACGTCGCTGACGGGTTCGTCGAGCTGGTCTTCGCCACAGCATCACCTGGCCACGTCGTCCTGATCACCGACGCGATGGCGGCGGCCGGGATGGCCGACGGTGACTACGACCTCGGACCGCGACGCGTGAGCGTCCGTGATGGGGTCGCCCGGCTCGCAGCGACCGGTGCGGACGACCAGGACTCGGCCGAACCGAGGTCGATCGCGGGCGGTACGTCGCACCTCCTCGACGACGTACAACGGGTGGCGACGAACACCCAGGTCTCGTTGGCCCAGGCAGTGCTGGCGGCATCACTGACGCCGGCCCGCCTGATCGGGCTGGCCCACGAGGTCGGATCACTCACCACGGGCAAACGCGCTGACGTCCTCGTCGTCGATGACGACCTCACGCTCCAACGCGTCATGACGCGCGGAAAGTGGCTGACCTGATGCGCTTTGTCGTCTACGGAGCCGGTGCTGTCGGGGGAGTCGTCGGCGGTCTGCTTCATCGCGCCGGACACGACGTCATCCTCATTGCCCGGGGCGAACACCTGGCCGCCATCCAGCGCAACGGCTTGCGCCTCGCCTCGCCCGCCGGAGAGACGGTCGAACAGGTCAGCGCGGTGGGTCACCCGAACGAGGTCGAGTGGCGACACGACGACGTCGTCCTGCTCGCGGTCAAGAGTGACGCCACCCGAGACGCCGTCAAGGCACTCGCGGCAGCCGCCCCCGCCAGCATTGCCTTGGTCTCCATGCAGAACGGCGTCGCCAACGAAGGCACCGCCTTGCGATGGTTCTCCTGCGTGTACGGCGTTTGCGTGATGGCGCCGACCGCCCACACCGAGCCCGGGGTGGTCGAGGCGCACTGCCATCCGATTCCCGCCATCCTCGACATCGGCCGCTATCCCGAAGGCGTCGACGTGACCACCGAGCAGATCGCGGCGGCGTTCGGCGACGCCGGCATCGTGTCGGTTCCACGCCCGGACATCATGCGCTGGAAGTACCGCAAGCTGATGATGAACCTCGGAAACGCCGTGCAGGCGGTCTGCCGCCGCGACGACGGGTCCGACGAGCTGCGCAGCCTGATCAAGGCCGAGGCGGAACGCGTCCTGTCCGCGGCCGGACTCGACCCGGTCACTGAAGCCGAAGACAGCGAACGACGTGGCGACATCCTGCAGATCGGCGACATCGCCGGCCGTCCGCGAAAAGGCGGCTCGTCGTGGCAGAGCCTCGAACGTCGTACTGGCGCGATCGAGTCCGACTACCTCAACGGTGAGATCGTGCTGCTCGGCCGGCGATACGGCGTGGAGACTCCGGCTAACGAACTCCTCCGCCGCGAGGCCACCCGCTATGCACGAGAAGGTCTGCCGCCGGCCACAGCGCCGGCAGCAGACCTCCTCGCAAAGTTGCGGTCAGGCTGACGCGCTGTCCGCCGGCGGGATGTTCTGGTTGATGTGGAACAGGTTCGTCGGGTCGTAACGCCGCTTGATCTCGCTCAGGCGGGTGAAGTTGTCCTTGTACGACGCCCGCACCCGGTCGCCTCCCTCGTCCATCATGAAGTTGATGTAGGCCCCACCGGCGGAGTGCGGGTGCAGCTCCTCCTGGTAGGACCGTGACCACTGGGTGATCTTCTCCCGGTTCGCCGGGTCGGGGTCGACACCGACCATGACGCCTGACCAGCCGCCGTCGCGGTACGCGAACGCTGTCGCATCCTGCGGCACGCGCGCCGCGGCCCCGTCGATCGGGTACAGGTGCATCGTCGACAGGTCGGTCGGCAGAGCCTCGGCGTACTTCACGTGGACGTCGATGCTGGCGTCGGTGATCTCCCTCATGAAGTCGGCGCGCCAGTACCACTGCAGCCCGGCCGGGAACAACGCGTCGAATGCGCCGTTGAGCATGCTGTAGGGCATCGGTTGGAGGCCAACAAGCAATGGCGACCCGAAGGACTTCACCGGCTCGAGAACTTCGTCGGCCTTGTCGGCGTCACCGGTGTAGCACCAGACGATCCCGCATGCCTTCTTGCCCCACAGCTCTTCGGGGAACGGCGGGCCACCGGGAATCGTCATCGTGCCGAACCAGCCGTTCAGCTCTTCGGGGAGCGACGGCAGAAGCTCGCGGTACCAGCGCATCACCTCGGCCGTGTCGGCGACGTCGTAGAGGACTGGCCCTCCGACGATGGTGCCGTGGTCGCCGATTTCGTGGCACTTGAACACGAAGGACGTGACGACGCCGAAGTTGCCGCCGCCTCCGCGCAGGGCCCAGTAGAGGTCTGGCTCGGACGAGGCGCTGGCGGTGACGAGCCGGCCGTCGGCCAGGACTACATCGGCGGACACGAGGTTGTCGACGGTCAGTCCGAACCTGCGAGCGAGGTAGCCGATCCCGCCTCCCAGCGTCAGGCCGCCGACGCCCGTCGACGAGACGATGCCGCACGGCGTTGCCATCCCGAACGGCACGGTCGCCGCGTCCACGTCGGACCACGTGCAGCCGCCGTCGACGCGAACCTGGTGGCTCGCCGGGTCGACGGTGGTGCTGCGCATCGTGCTGAGGTCGATGACGAGAGCGTCGTCCCAGACACCGAGGCCGCCGGCGTTGTGGCCACCGCCGCGTACGGCAAGGATCATGTCGTTCTCGCGTGCGAAGTTCACGCAGGCGACGACATCGGCTGAGTTGGTACACATTGCGACGGCCGCCGGGTGTCGGTCGATCATGCCGTTGTAGACGGCGCGAGCTTTGTCGTAGTCGGCATCCGCAGGCGTGATGAGACGGCCTCGCAGGCTTTCAGACAACGGATCCAGGTTCACCGAGCCCCGTTGCGTGGGAAGCGTCTGGGCCTCCGTCGCCGTGGACTTTTGGTCTGTGGATTGGGTGGTCATCAAAATCTCCTTGAAAGTACGACGGTGGACCTGGTTTGTGCGACCGCCTCAGGCGAAGTTAGGCGGCCAGCGTTCGCGGAGCGTTCGCGCAGCAGCGCACTCAGGAGAGCGGCCAGGAACTCTGTGTCCGGCCTTCGTTACCGGGCGTAGCGGGGGCGGTGGCGCCCCGTCGTATCAAGTCGGAGACGCAGCGACGAGCCAGGACCGGACTGGCCTGGAAGACGGCGATGGCGTGCGCTTCTCGGAGCAGCGATACTGCCTCGTCCTGATCCGACAGAGCCGCCATCTCACGCATTACCTCGGGCAGCCACCACTTGTCATCGTGCTGAGCTGCCGAGATCCGAGCGGCATCCAACGTGGCCAGAGCCGCGTCGACCTCTCCGACGGCGTGCTGCGTCTGGGCGAGCAGGGTGAGCCAGTAGGGCATCCGGGTGTGCGACTGGATGTCCTTGAGGTGCGTGATGCCGACCTTGATCCGTGCGACGCCGCGCTCGTTCCCGAGCTTCCATCCGGACAGCACGAGCGCCCACTCGGAGTAGTACGCGAAGGAGTAGCGCCGGCAGAGCTGGGTGAGCTCGGTCAGGGTCTCGTCGAGGAGTGCGGTGTCGTTGCGGAGCTGCGCTGTGATCCCTGCATAGGCGAGAGCTACGGCGAGCGTGTAGGGGTGGTCGCCCTCTCGGGCTCGCTCCAGGGAGTCGGCGCAGGCGGTGGCGGCGTTCTCGTCGTACCCGAGCAACCACCAGGCGTGCGCGGACCAGGCACGAGCGTGGACCTCGGGCCGCGTGCCGACGGCCAGCGAGACCGCGCCGAGCGACAGGTCGTAGGCGAGGTCGAGGTGACGAACGGCGACGTCGGGCCGTCCGAGGCTCAACGTGGATCCGCCGGCGGCGAAGTGCGCCTGGCCCGTCAGCTCGGGAACTTTCTCACCGAGTTCGAGGGCGCGCATGGCCAGGGCGTGCGAGTCGGTGATGTCGCCTTGTACGAAGGTGCCGGCCCACAACCCGACCAGGCTGACGAGTTGGACGTCGGGTCGGTCGAGTTTGCCGGCCAGGTCAACACTTCTGCGCAAGGTTTCGCGCAACTCCGGGTCGACGTAGCCGCGTGACGCATTGAGCGGCGCGGACATCGCTTGGCGGACCTCGAGCTCGCGGACGTCGCGTTCCCGGCCTTGGGGCATCTCGGCCACGATGGCGAGGCAGCGACGCAGCAGCCGCAACGCTTCGGCGTTGGCGAACAGACCTGAGGCCACGGCTGCAGCACGCTGATAGAACGGAAGCGCGCGCTCGGCACGACCTCCACGGTCGTACTGTTCGGCCAACACAGCTGCGACCTCGTCAACCTGGTTGGCGTACAACAGCTCGAGAGCCTGGGCCAGCCGGCGATGCGCGAGCCAGCGATGCGCGGGTGGTGCAGAGACGTACGCCGCGTCGCGCAAAAGGTCGTGGGTGAAGTCGTAGCCGCGACCCACCTGGCGAAGCAGCCGGCGACGCCAGAGCTCATCGACCGCACGTACGACAGTGGCTTCGTCGAGGTCGCTGGCCTCCACGAGCAGCTCGAGCCGGAAGTCCCGCCCGAGAGCAGCGGCGAGTGCGGCGCTGTTCCGCGCTTCCGGAGTCGCCTGCGCAAGTCTTTGTTCCAGCACGAGGGTCAGGTCGGAGCGGCTGACCTCACCGCTCCGTTGTGCTTCGGCCAGAGTGCGGGCCGCCTCGACGACGTACAAGGGGTAGCCGCCCGACGTCGCATGCAACAACGATGCATCGCCGTCGGCAATCTCGTGGCCGAACATGCGCGTCGCAAGCACCGTGGTCTCGGCGAGCCCGAGTGGCTGGAGCTCGATCTCGCTGACCATGCCGAGTGATCGCATCTCTGCCAGCGCCTGCTGCAGATCGCTGTTGCTCTCCAGTGGCTCGATGCGCGCCGTCGCGAGGACGAGGATGGGGCGCTCGTTCGCGGTTGCGAGCAGGAACGAGACCCACGCAATTGTCTCCATGTCGCACCAGTGCAGATCGTCGAGCACGAGCAAGATCGGCCGCTCGACGGCTGTGACGGCCTGGACGAGACCCTGGAAGAACCGGTGCCGCTGCCACGAGTCGACCATCGCGCGGTCGCTGGTGGCATGTGTGGTCGGGAGGCCATTCGCGGGCCTGTTAGGGACCAGCCGCTCGACCTCGGTGCGCCACGCAGGTTCGAGTGAGGTGCGCGCCGTCGTGATTTCCGGAGTTCGCAGCCACTCGGCCACGGGGGACAGCGCCGCCCCCGATGAGCTGAAGCACCGGCTGGTCGCCACGACGTCGCCGTTGCGGCGGACGTGGCTGGCGATCTCGGCAACCAGGCGGCTCTTGCCGACGCCGGGGTCTCCGCTCACCACGACCAACGCGGGCTGCCCGGCGCGGGCGGCGTCCCAGTGTGCGCGAATCGTGTCGAGGTCGCCGTCCCGACCGACCAGTTCCCGGGTGCTGGACGTGGGGGCGGCTCGCACCGCGGACTGCATGGCGTCGGCGTTCGGCCCCGACGTCGCTCCGATCGCCCGGCGCAAGGTGGCGGAGGTCTCGGCGGTAGGGCTGACGCCGAGGTGCTCCTCAAGCATCGAAGCGCAGTGGTGGTACGTCGTCATGGCGCCAGCGCGGTCGCCCGCTGCCAGTTGCAGTTCCATCAGCTGGCGGTAGCCCATCTCCTCCAGGGGTTCGAGTTGGATGCGGCGGCGACTGACGTCGAGAGCCCCGGACAGGTCGTCGTGGGCGAGTACGGCGGAGACCTCGTCGCAGACTTTGAGGCAGCGCCGGAGCAAGGCGTCGCGCACCTCGAGCGCCCAGTCGTCGTACACACCGGGGAGGAGCGGTCCGCCGTACGCGGCCAAGGCCTCCTGCCCGGCTTTGACGAGGTCGGGGTCGTTGCCCGCGCGTCGCGCTGCCGAGACGCGGTCTGCTGCCACGAGGAACGTGCGGACGTCGACGGTGCATTGCTCATGGTCACGCCAGGCCAGCGAGGTGGCGGAGACGTCGAGGCAGCTGTCGTCGCGGACGAGCGTGCGGAGGTTGTGCAGCTCGCGGCGGAGGTTGGTGCGTGCCTGGGCCTCGGTCGAGTCGGGCCAGAATACGGCGGCGAGGTGCTGACGGGAGTGGCTGGAAGCGCTGTGTGCCGTGAGGTAGGCCAACAGCTCGATGGCGCGGGACGAGGGAGGGCGTACCGGATCGCCTCCGTACCGGACGGCCACGCCGCCGAGCAGAGTGATCGCCACCGGGGTTCCGTCGCGTGACATGACAAAGGCTCCGACACGAGGTTAGACCCGGTTGTCGTGTCTGACGCCCGGTTTTGGCAGCTTCAGGCGTTGAGGCCGCCCAGGAAGTCGCGCAGGAGCTCGGTGGTCTCTGCCGGCCTTTCGATGCTGGGGAGGTGGCCTGCCCAGGAGAGCTCGACGAGCTTGGCGTTGGGGATCTCGCTGCTGACGTGGCGGGCGATCGCCTGGAAATGGTCCATATCGTGCGACCCGGTGACCACCAGGGTCTGTACGGCGATGGCTTTCAGGTCGGGGTCGACCCGCTTGGGCTCGGGTGGCTCTGGCCACTCGTCGGCGGCGAGCTGCACGTCGAAGGCGTGACGTTGCATGGTGCGCACCAGGCCGCGGGTCGCGTTGTCGGCCTCGGGGCCGAGCCAGGTCGTGAGATTGAGCTCGACTGCGCCGTCGATGTCGTTGGCCTCGAGGAGCTCCTCTTCGGCTTCCTCGAACGCGTCGGCGGCGGGGGTGGCGTCGAGTCCGCGGTAGGCCGGGCAGAGCAGGGCGAGGGCGGCGACGCGGTCAGGCGCTTCGTGGGTGAGCTCGAGCGCGAGTCGTCCGCCGAATGAGGAGCCGACGACGATGGCCTGCGGGATGGCAAGTGCGTCGAGGAGCTCGATGACGTCGTCGGTGAACGAGAAGGGGCCAGGTTCGAGCGGCGAGTCGCCGAACCCCGCAAGGTCAGGCGCGACGACGCGGTGGGTCTGTTGGAGCGCCTCGATCTGAGGTCGCCACATCCGTCGGTCGCAGACGCCGGAGTGCAGCAGCAGGACTACCGGTCCGCTGCCGTGGTCATCGTGAGCTAACACCATGTCGATGAGACTAGGGACCGGTGTGCCGGCGGCGCGACTGATTACTTTTCTTGGTGAGGTACGAGGGAGGCTCGACGTCGTACCTGGGAAGGTGGCCGGGCTACCCGCGTGACCGGCTCCGGGTTGGCCGCCCAAGCGGCGTACCGGCGCGGCACCGCGGTGTCCAATCAGTGAGACGCCGACCCAGGTCTGCAAGGCAAACCCACAGTCTGCAAGGCAGGTTTGCCTTGTTAACAAGCCTTTCGGCTTGTAAACAAGGCAAACCCATACGCGTCAGGTGGCGACGAGGCTGCCGTTGGCGGTTCGGAGGATGAGCCCGTCGGCCAGCGCGAAGGCGAGTGCCTTGTCGAAACGATGCGCCTCCCAGTACTTCGCCCCCACGGTCTCCGACAGTTCCTCGGTGCTGAGTGGGCCCTTTGCCTCCAAGGCTCGGACCAGCTGCCCGATCTCGTGGAACACCTGCCGGTCGCGGGGACCTTCAGTCGTGGCTTTGGGGGGTGGCATGGGCATGCGGATACTCCTCCTCAGGCGATAAGCGTCAGGCGGGCGTGGCGGCCTTTTCGTCTCGGCCTGTACTGGACGTGTCGTCTTCGGCGGTCAATGGCCTCGCGATGTTCTCCAGCGTCTCTTGCTCCGCGTGCACGCCCAGGAATAGCGCGACGATTCCGCCGGCAACCATCAAGGCGGCACCGACGTAGTACCCCGACGCGATCCCGGTGATATCGCCCGATGCCGTGGCGTCATCGATCAGCTTGCCGAAGTACAGCGGGCCGGTGATACCGCCGACAGCGGTTCCGATCGCGTAGAAGAAGGCGATGCACAGGGCACGCGTCTCCATCGGGAAGACCTCGCTCGCCGTCAGGTACGCCGCACTGGCTCCAGCTGAGGCGAAGAAGAAGATCACCATGCCGAAGATCGTCAGAGTCATGGCGGTGAGATCCCCGAGCATGAATCCCGCAACAGCCAGCAGCGCCCCGGAGATGACGTATGTGCCGGCAATCATCTTGACGCGGCCGACTGTGTCGAAGAGTGACCCGAGGAGCAGCGCACCGAAGAAGTTGCTCGCCGCGAACGCCGCGATGTAGTAGCCGGTCTGGGTGACACCTAGGAACGTCGACAGGCTGTCGCCGTAGGTGAAGAAGAAGGCGTTGTAGAGAAATGCCTGTCCGACGAACAGCGCCAGGCAGAGCACCGTGCGCTTCGGGTAGAGCGTGAAGACGGTCTTGGCGATCTCCACCAAGCTGATGGTCCTGCGCTGCCTGATCGTCAGGGTTTCGGAGACGCTCGGCAAGGACTTGCCGCTCTCTTCCTCAACCGTCCCTTCGATGTCGCGGACGATCTTCTCCGCCTCCTCCTCGCGTCCGTGGATGAACAGCCAACGCGGACTCTCCGGGACGTTGCGCCTCACGAGGAGCACACCCAGCGCGAGCACGGCTCCGAGCGCGAACGCCAACCGCCAGCCGAGCTCGGGATTGAAGACTGTCGGGTCGAGGAGGGGGATCGTCAGCAGTGCACCTGCGGCGGCTCCTACCCAGAAGGACCCGTTGATGGCGATGTCGATGCGGCCCCGGTACTTCGCGGGGATGAGCTCGTCGATCGCCGAGTTGATGGCGGCGTACTCTCCACCGATGCCCGCCCCAGTGATGAAGCGACAGGCGAAGTACCACATCGGGTTCATCGAGAACGCGGTCAGCACGGTGCCGACCGTGTAGACGCCCAACGTGATCATGAACAGCTTCTTGCGGCCGAACCGGTCGGTGAGCTGACCAAAGAACAAGGCTCCGATGCACGCACCTGCCACGTAGATCGCGCCGGCCTGCCCGACCTGCGAGCTGGTCAGCCCCAGTCCGGTGCTGGGTGATTTGAGCGCGTCAGAGAGCGAACCGACGATCGTGACCTCGATCCCGTCGAGGATCCAGACCGTGCCGAGTCCGATCACGATCAACCAGTGCCAGCGCGCCCAGGGCAACCGGTCCATCCGGGCCGGAATGTCGGTGGTGATGCGACCGGTTTCTACTCCTGACGACATGGTCATGCTCCGTCCTGTGGTGCGACGTCATACGCAAACAGGCGCCCTCGTGGCTGAAGGAAACCGTTGACCTCGTACCCCCCTGCTGCGGAAGTTATGCGCCATCCGTCGTCAAGCGTGCCGATTCCCTCAGCGGCAGTTGCCCGTCGTCGTCATCGCGGACGAGGATGTCGGAATGAGTGTTGAGCGCATCGACTACGTGTACGTCGAGACCCATGACTGGGCTCGCTCGAAGGAGTTCTGGACCAGCCTGGGCCTGCACCTCGCGATGGATCTCGAGGGTGCCGGGCGGTTCGAGCCAACCGATGGCGGCCCGGGGATCTTCGTCGAAGAGGTGCCTGCCGAACAGCCGTTGGGTTCGGCGATCTACTTGCGATTCGGTCCCGGCGACCTGACTCTGGACGCAGACACCGTGGTCGAGGACTTCGCGCCCAGCCACTGGGGCACTCGCCTGGCCACGGTTCGCGACCCTGACGGTCGGACGTTCATCCTCCAGCAACAAGGATCCGATTCAGCAGGCGACGGCTGACGTGCGCGGTCAGTCGAGGGGGAGGGCGAGCAGCGCGTTCTCGACGACCTCAGGCATGGCCGGATGGATCCAGTACTGACCGTGAGCCATCTCGCGCGCAGCCAGGCCGAAGCTCATCGCCTGGATCACCGGCTGGATCACCGACGAGGCCTGCGGCCCGATGATGTGGGCGCCGAGGAGCTGGCCCGAGGCGGGATCGGCGAGCAGTTTGACGAACCCCGTTGTGTCCTCCAGAGCCCAGCCGTAGGCCACCTCCGCGTAGGCCTCCGTCGCACTGACGTACGGCGTCTGGGTGTCGACCAGCTCGGCCTCGGTCTTGCCGACAGCCGCCACCTGAGGATGGCTGAACACTGCGTGCGGCACGAACCGGTGGTCGGAGCTGATCGGCTCGTCAGGATGCAGCAGGTTATGTTGCACGATGCGCGCCTCGTGGTTAGCGACGTGCTTGAGCTGCCAGCTGCTGGAGATGTCGCCGAGCGCGTAGACGCCGTCCGCAGTAGTCCGCTGGTGCTCGTCGACGACGATTCTGCCGTCCTCGTGTGTCGCCACGCCACCGGCTGCTAGGTCGAGCTGATCGGAGTTGGGCATTCGCCCGGTCGCCACGAGAAGCACCTCCGCTTCCACCACGGCCGGGTCCGGCTGACCTTGAGCGTCCGCGAGCTGCAGCCGCACACCAGGGCCACCCGTCTCGGCGCGCGTGATCACGCGGGGCATGCGCAGATCCCATTGGCCGTCGGCCAGCTCGGTGAACCTGTCGGAGATATCGGCATCCGCGAGCCGCAACAGGCGAGGCGACCGCGCGATGATCGTCACCCTCGTGCCGAGTGCCCGGAAGATGTGCGCCATCTCAGCAGAGATGAAACCGCCGCCTAGGATCGCCAGCGTCTCAGGCAGCGCTTCGAGCCGCATGATCGTGTCGCTTGTGTGGAAGTTCAGATCTGCGAGACCCGGGATGTCGGGCATGCGGGGCCGGCTGCCCGCAGCCAGCACGATCTGGTCTGCCGTGAGCTCGCCGCCTGACGCGAGCTCAAGTGTTCTGGGTCCAGAGAACCGGACATGTTCTCCGTAGAACGTCGTGTTGTCGCCGTGCTTGCGATAGCGCTTGCCTGACACCGAGATCGGGTCAATCCGACCGAAGATACGGTCACGGATGTCGGTCCACCTGACCTTGTCGACGTGTGCGTCGACGCCGAACCGTGCACTGTCCCTCGTATCGGTCGCCAGTTCGGCCGCATGGACGAACATCTTCGACGGGATGCAGCCGACGTTGATGCACGTGCCACCGAACGTGCCGTCCTCCACGATCGCGATGTCCAGGTCGTCGAAGCGGGGGTCAGGGATCGAGTTGCCCGAGCCGGTTCCGACGATGATCAGGTCGTGGTGAGGCATGTGTCTATCGTGCCTTGTGGGGGTCATCGCTGCCTGATCGGCACTTCGTGGCGATCACGACGGCCTGCGGCTCAGTTCGCGACCGGGTGCTCCTCGTCCCAGCGAGCGACATCCTTCTTTGGGGCTCGGAGCCGCCACGCCTCGATGAGCAACTCCTCCAACTCATCGGCCGGCGCCTCGTCGAGGCGCACCAGCACAATCGAGTAGCCGTCGTAGTGCGGAGTGGTGAAGAAGATGCTCGGCTCGGCGGCGATCAACGCGTGCTTGTCCTCCTCCGACGCCACGTAGGCGGCGAGCGCATCAAGGTCCTCGCGGTGGAAGGCGAAGCCGCGCGGCTTCGTACGGAACGACGGCGCTCCACCATGCGACGCGTGTTCGTAAGCACCTGGCAGCGTCGAGGCGATCCGTCGTACGTCGTCGAGAGTGGCCATGCCGCCAGTCTGCCAAACGTTGGAGACCTGGCATTTCCGTGGCGCGGCTATCGACGTGCCACTAGCGTCGAGAGGTGAAGATCGCAGCCCCGCACCGCTGGCCGGCGCCGACGACGACCGTCGCGGTGTTGGTCGTTTTCTTCGGTGCCGCGATCCTGCTCGGTCTCGGGGCGGATGACGAGACGAACGCGAGCAAGGTCTTCATCGACGACGTCCCGTGGAACGTCTGGCTGCTGGTTGCCGCGGGAGCGATCGTCATCTTCGTGCTGCTGTTTCAGCGCGCGGTCAGGATGGTGATCGATCTCGAGCGTTGGGGCGTGCGAGTGTCAGGCGCACGCCGACTTGTCTACGTCGCCATCGCCACCGGCGCAGTCGTCCTCGCCATGCTCTTCCAGCTCAAGGCGGGTTACAGCCCTGACTTGCCGGTCACGCATCTCGGTGCGCGCACGCGGGCGGTGCTCTGGGCTGGGTTGGTCACGTCCATCCCGTGGGTGACCTTGGTCTGGCTGGCGCACGATGAAGCACGCCTGATCGGCAGCGATTCCGACGACGAGGGACTGGAGGCGACGCTCGCGCGACTTCTCAAGCTCTGGCGGTTGCTCGTCTCCTGCATTGGCGCTTTCGCGTTGGGAGTCGTCGCCGCAATCTCGACGTCGGGAGCGTTGCGGGCCGCGTTCATCTCTGTCCACCCCGACTGCAACGACAAGTACCCGGATCCCCAGTCGCCGCCGTCGGGCATCGTTTGCGGTGAGACCTTCCCTCCGGCAAACGTGCTGTTCTACGGCGCGTTCTTCGCTGTGCTGCTCACGATCATCGCCGCGCCTCTCGTTGCCAGTTGGCGACAGCGTGCCCAGGAGTTGGTCGAGCGGACCTATCCGCTGCCGGCCACAGGTATGCCGGACGACACCTGGGTGGCGGACCGCGCGCGGCTGAGCAAGATCCTGCAGCTCGATGTGCCGATCCTGCGTAACCCGCTCATCGCCCTGAGCATCTTCACCCCACTGATCACGAGCACCCTCGCGGCCTTCATCCCGCAGCTGGGCTAGATCTGGGTGCGGGGTATTTCCGTGGCCAGGGTTCGCGGTGTCGTGTCGGAGGCGGCCGAGCTGCCGATCGACACGGTTTGCATCGTGACCGGTGACCCTCTTGCCAAGGCGGCCTAACGTAGTAGCACCTGTGATGCCCGCGGCAGGGCGTAGTACCAGTTGGCACAAGGTGGGGCGGCTCGACCTGGGGAGGGCAATCATGGCTGGAAGAGTGGGGACGACTGCACACCGGTGGCGGGTGACGGTGACCGCTGCCGTCGTCTGCCTAGCTGTCGCGGTGGCACCAGCCCAGGCATCGGTCCGGGTCGCTCCGCCGGTGCTACCGAACGGCGGATTCGAGAGCGGCACCCTGGCGCAATGGCAGACCTCGAACAGGGACTCTTCAGAGGGCGGCTGGTTTGCCGAGGACGGGAACCGTTCGCCGCTCAGCGATTTCCCCATTGCTGCACCACCTCAAGGCGAATGGCAAGCGGTGGCGGACCAGACCGGACCGGGCTCGCACATCTTGTACCGCGATATTGCCGTGCAGAGCACCGGGCTGGATTTGGCTCTCACGGTCTGGTATCGCAACCGTGCCGACCGGTTCTTCACACCACGAAGGCTGACCCATGGTGGCGACTCCAACCAGCAGTTCAGGATTGACCTCATCAAACCCGGGGCGGGGCTGCGGTCGATGGCCGCCGACGACATCCTCGTGAACATCTACCGGACGCGCGTCGGTGACCCCAACCGATTGCCCCCGTTCGAACTGCACAAGGAGTTGTCGCCGTACGTCGGTCAGACAGTTCGGCTGCGCATCGCCGAGGTGGACAACCAGTTCTTCCTCAACGTGGGTGTTGACAATGTGCGCCTGGTCAAGAGCGGCCCCGGCTGTCCCCCGAGGTGTAGCTGACGCTCGCTCGCGATTGCTGATCAAGGCCAGCGGCGCCGCGTTGGCCCGGCATACCCCGACGTGAAGTCGCGACGGACTCTTTCGGAGGAGCAGAGGGGTCGTCGTCCGAGAGGGCGAGCCTGACGGCCTCAGCGAGCGTCAGCGCTGGTCGACGACCCGACGTGGATGCCGAGCTCGCGCGCGATCAGCTCGCTGACCAGGTCGGCTTCTCGCACCCTCGTCAGGTCAACGAAGCAGGCCGGGCGCGACGTCGCGTCCGCAAAGGCGTGCGCCACTTTGGGCAGCGAGCCTCGTCTTTCCCACGCCCCCGATGCCCATCAGCGTGACGATGCGTGAATGCTCGAGCAGGTTGACGACAGTCTGAATGTCGCGCTCTCGTCCGATCGTCCGGGTCGCCGGATGAGGAATCGGTGTCGCCTGACGAATGTCGCTCGAGGGGCTCCGTCCTACGGGGCAGCACCTGTCGGACGAGCAGCGATCCTGCAGCAAGACGTCCCCGACTCACGGGGTTATCCGCAACGACCCCACCGCACCGGGCGGTGGGGTCGTGAGAGCGTCGGCCGTTAGGGGACGACGAACGTGAAACTGACCGCGTCGGAGAGGTCGAAGGATCCGTCCTCACCGTCAAACGTGAGCACGGCGAACTGACCGGCTGGGCAACCGATGCCTGCAGACCGCCACTGCGCCATCAGCGCGTCGCCCAGGGACGTCGACCAGTCGACGGACAACACGGGGATGGCCTTGTTGACGTTGAACGGGCTTTGCGAGGGATCGATGCAGTACGTCCCGGCGCTCGGGTGGCTGACGCCGGTGATGCCCTTGCTGCGTACGACCGTCCCGCCCGCCTGGACGAACGCGGCGATCCTTGAGTTAGGCGCTACGGCGCCGCCTACTGCGAGTGTGCTGACCCTGGCCGCCTTGTCCGCGCCGCCGTCGTTCGAGCCTCGGCCTGCACCAGCGACAGCGCTGGTGGTCAAACCGGCAACTCCGATCGCGAGCGCTACCGCGCATGCGATCACTCTTGATTTCTTCATGTCCCCTCCTGCATCGAGAATCCCCCGCCGGATCCCCCCGTGCGAAGGTAGGCGCGAAGTCGGCTGATCGCTCTGGCCCGATGGGGCGGTTCCGTGGCCATGTAAACCAGACGTGTCCGGGCATCCGGCATCTGTCGCGCACGTCATCGCAAACTGGCGGGGCGGGTCTGAAGGTACTGGCGCGCCGCGCGGATCGGGTTCGGCGTCCTCATCGCCGCTCGCGGTACTAGCTATCCGCGGCAGACCTCGCCTTGGATCTGGGTGACGAAGTGGTCGTCCTCGAAATGTTGGGCTAGGTAGGCGAAGCCCGTCGCACCCTCGTAGCGGCCGGTGCCGTCGATGAACTGCTGGGTGCCGCCGGCGTGGCCACTGCCGGTGTCGGGGTTGACGTTGCCGATGCTCGTCTCGAGCGCTGTGAGAGTCGACCCGTCCTCGAAGGTGTAGGTGATCGTCCCGGTGACTGGGCGTTGGTCGGGTGCCGTCGGGGGGGCTTCGCCACGTGACCCGAGCACGAACACGGTCTTTCCGTTGAAGCCGTGCTTGCCGCGGACAGTGCCGATCACGCATACCTGGGTGGGGGGCGGGCATCCCTCGTCGACGACCTTGTCGTAAATCGTCGCTTCGATGTCATGGCAGCGGGGATGTGCGGTCGCTTGGGACGTGCTGACGATGACGCCGGCGACGGCGATGACAGCGATGATGGCGATGATGCGAGGGGATCTCATGGAGGCTCCTTGTCGTGGGTGGTCCGAAGGAGGCTAGGTGGGGTGGCAGGCCTACGGCGGCGCCGAGTCGCCGCGATGTGCACCAGTCCGGTCTCGATCAGATAACGCGGCGCAGAGCTGCCAGCCCGTCCGCAATCCGGTCGGTCGAGATGCCGCCATAGCCGAACACGAACCCGTTCGGCCCAGGACGTTCGAGTCCCCAACGTGAGATCGCCCCGATGTTCACTCCTTCCGCGAGAGCACGCGCAGCGATTTGAGTGTCCCGCGCTGGTCCTTGCGTGAGCAGTGCGGCAACGTGCGTACCGACGTTCGACTCGATCGGTTGGAGAAGACCCGTGAATTGCTCGTGCAGCACGCTCATCACCAGGTGGTGCCGACGCTCGTAGGTGAGTCGTGTCCGTCGGATGTAGCGAGCGAAGTCGCCGCCCCCGATGAAGGCGGCGAGCGCGGCCTGCACGTGGCCGGCGGTACCGAAATCGGCGACGGTCTTAGCCCGACGGACGGCGTCAGCCAAGGTCGCTGGAACGCAGAGGAACCCGATCCGCAGGACTGGCAACAACGTCTTGGAGAACGAGCCGACATAGAGGACGCGGCCCTCCCGGTCGGTGGCTTTCAGCGGGGTGAGAGGACGTCCGGCGAATCGGTATTCCGAGTCGTAGTCGTCCTCGACGATCGCCGCGTCGTGCCGGGCGGCCCAGGCAAGTAACGCACTGCGCCGCGACTCGGACATCGGCATTCCAAGCGGGAATTGATGCGAGGGCGTCACATACACCATCCGCGCCTCCGCCGGAAGGCGGTCGACAACCAGTCCTTCGCCGTCGACGGGCACCCCGACGACGCGGGCTCCGTGTGCGAGGAGCGCACGATAGGCCGGCAGGTAGCCGGGATCCTCGACTGCCACAGTGTCGCCTGGGTCGAGCAGGACACGTGCGGCGATATCGAAAGCCTGCTGCGCCCCCGTCGTGATCGCAAGTTGCTCGGGTGCTGTTCGCACGCCACGACTGACGACCAGATGCCGGGCGAGCGCATCCCGCAGCAACGGCGAGCCCGCCGGGTCGGTATAGCCGACCTCGGTGCGAGCGCGCAACTGGTCGTTGAGCAGCGCTCGCCACTGCGCGAACGGGAACCGGGTGTTCGAGGGAACACCGGGCGCGAAGTTGAACTCCGCGGTCGGCACCATGAAATCCGGGACCGCGAGGTGCTCAGTACTCCACATCGACCGCGGACGTAGCGGGGATACGACCGGTCCGTCCACCACCGCCTCGCGGCGCTGAGTGACAAACGTCCCGATCCCGGCGCGCGAGCGGACCAACCCGTGCGCTGCTAGTCGCTCGTAGGCCGCGACTACCGTCGCCCGCGACACCGACAATCGGGCGGCGAGTTCCCGGGACGACGGAAGCACCGTACCTGCGGGCAAGCCGTCCATGCGGATCCGCTCGCGCAATTGTTCGTAGATCTGCTCCGCGAGCCCACCCTCTTCACCCAGGTGCAGATGAATGTCCATGCCAACATCCTCGCCCACACGGAGCAACACGATGACCTCGCTGGGATCAGGGTGAGCCGCGTGGCGTGAGAGGCATACGGGACCAGAGTTCTCCACAAGATCGGGACGGGACTCTGGCGCGATCGGTGTCCGCTTTGGCACACTCCGGATTGTCAGCCCCGCGCACCGAGGTTCGTCATGTCACGCAGTTCGTCTCTCCGCACTGGCTCGTCCGCGGCCGAAATCGAGCAGCTCGACGATGTGGTGCGAGACGAGGTACGACGTCAGGGCGTCGACCCGTTGACCGACGTCGAGACCGTACGCCGCTTCGCGCAGTCCGCCGTACGAGCCCATGACCAGCGCAGCCTGTCTGGCGTCGTCCGGCCCGTCGACGATCCCGAGGTGGTGGTCGACGAGCTGGTCGCGAGAGTGGCCGGCTTCGGTCCGCTGCAGCCCTACCTCGATGACCCGGCTGTCGAAGAGATCTGGATCAACGAGCCGCAGCGGGTCTTCGTCGCCCGTGACGGCAAGCACGAGCTGACCACCACGATCCTCTCCGCCGCCGACGTACGCGATCTGGTCGAGCGGATGCTCAAGACGTCAGGACGACGGGTTGACTTGTCCTCGCCGTTCGTCGACGCGATGCTGCCATCCGGTCACCGACTGCACGTCGTCCTCGACGGCATCAGCCGTGGCTTCAGCGCGGTGAACATCCGCAAGTTTGTGGTGAAAGCAAGCCGGCTGCATGAGCTGGTCGAGCTCGGCACCATCACCTCCCCAGCCGCTGCCTTCCTCGACGCGTGTGTCGTCGCCGGGCTCAACATCGTCGTCGCGGGCGGTACTCAGGCCGGCAAGACGACCCTCCTCAACACGTTGGGTTCGGCCGTCCCCGGCGGCGAGCGCATCGTGTCGGCCGAAGAGGTGTACGAGCTGCGCTTCGATCATCCCGACTGGGTGGCGATGCAGACACGACAGGCCGGACTCGAAGGCACGGGCGAGGTCAAGCTCCGGCATCTCGTCAAGGAGTCGCTCCGGATGCGCCCGTCGCGGATCGTGGTTGGCGAGGTCCGGGCGGAGGAGTGTCTCGACCTGCTCCTTGCTCTCAACTCGGGTCTGCCCGGTATGACGACCGTGCACGCGAACTCCGCTCGCGAAGCCCTCGTGAAGCTGTGCACTCTGCCGTTGCTCGCGGGTGAGAACATCTCCGCGCGGTTCATCGTTCCGACGGTGGCGGCCAGCGTCGACCTCGTCGTCCATGTCGCGGTCGAGGCAGGTGGCAAGCGGCGAGCCCGTGAGATCGTCGGCGTACCGGGCCGCGTGGAGTCCGACGTCATCGAGACAGAGCCGATCTTCCACACGCTCGGTGGTCGGCTTACACGAGCGACTGGCATGCCACCACGGCTGAACAGTTTCGAGCTCGCCGGGATCGATGTTCGCTCGCTGCTCGCGTCCGGTGACACCGTTGTCGTGGGGGAGCGGTGAGGTGGGCGTCGTAGTCGGATTGACCGCGGGGATCGGGCTGCTGCTGATCTTCCGGGCATTGACGGCCGAGCCGCGTCGCAACCGACGACCACCATTCGGACCTCGCGTCACCGGCTTGCTCCAGTCCGCCGGCATTGAGAACGTCACGCCGCTCGGCCTTGGCTCGCTTTGCGTGCTGACTGGCGTGATCGTAGGAACCATCGTGCTCGTCGTCTCGCGTACGCCGCCGGTGGCCCTGGCGTTCGCTCTGATGGCGGCCTACGCACCGGTCGCGCTGGTACGAAGCCGCGTACGTCGTCGACGCCGCGACCTCGTGGAGGTCTGGCCAGAGGCTGTCGACAACCTCGCCTCAGCGGTGCGCGCCGGGCTCTCGCTGCCCGAAGCGTTGACACAGCTGGGCGATCGTGGTCCCGAACCTCTGCGCGCGGCCTTTGCTGCGTTTGGCCGCGACTACCTGGCGTCTGGTCGCTTCGGAGATTGTCTCGATCGACTCAAGGTGCGGCTGGCCGATCCCGTGGGAGACCGGGTCATCGAGGGACTTCGGATCGCGCGTGAGGTGGGTGGTGGCGATCTCGGACGTATGTTGCGTTCGCTGTCGCGGTTCCTGCGGGACGACGCCCGGACCCGGTCCGAGCTCGAGTCGCGTCAGGCCTGGGTGGTCAACGGGGCGCGACTGGCTGCAGCGTCGCCGTGGGCCGTGCTGCTTGCCCTGTCGTTGCAGCCAGACGTGATCGGCCGCTACCGGTCACCCGCGGGTGTTGTCGTCCTTGCCGTCGGCGCGGCCGCCTGCGTCATCGCCTATCAGCTGATGGTGCGGTTGGGCCGGCTGCCTGAGCAACGCAGGGTGCTCCAATGACCTTCGTCGTGCTGGGTGCCCTGTTGGGTGGTGCCCTTGGGTTGGGGCTCGTCATGGTGGCGGCGCGGCTGCTGGCATCGCGGCGGCCTTCGCTCGAGAGCCGCGTTGCGCCGTACATCCGCGACGTTCCGACAGTTGCCGTCTCCTGGTCGCCGCTGACCCCGTCGGATCGGCCGTCGTCTGCGCTGATGGCGCTGGTGCGGCCGACGCTCGAACGCTCGGCCGAACGGCTCGAACGCATCCTCGGCGGTCGCGAGTCGATCCAGCGCCGCCTTCAGCGGGCCGGGTCTGACCTCACAGTCGAGGCGTTCCGCTTCTCCCAGGTCGTGTGGGGGCTGACGGGCTTTGCCGCAGCGCTCGCTGTCGGCCTGCTCGGCCCGGCGCTGCAGCCAGGTCGAGCGTTGCCGTGGTTCGTCATCTGTTGTGGGTGCGCCTTCGTGGCGATTCTGGCGCGAGACAGCGCGCTGACGCGGTCGGTCAAGGCGCGTGAAGAGCAGATCCTCGCGGAGTTCCCGGTGGTCGCCGACCTGATGGCCTTGTCCGTGGCGGCTGGAGAAGGGCCGATTGCGGCGCTTGATCGCGTGGTGTCGAGCTGCTCGTGGCGCGCTGCCCGATGAGCTTGGTGTGGTGTTGGCGCAGGCGCGCACCGGCGTACCGGTGACGGTGGCGCTAGATGAGTTGGCCGCGAGAAGTGGACTCCCGATCGTGTCGCGTTTCGCCGAAGGGCTGGCCGTGGCGATTGAGCGAGGTACGCCGTTGGTCGACGTACTCACGGCGCAAGCAGACGACGTACGTGAAGCCGCCAAGCGAGCGCTCATTGAGACGGGCGCGCGCAAAGAGATCGCGATGATGGTGCCGGTCGTCTTCTTGATTATGCCGGTGACGTTGTTGTTCGCGTTTTTCCCAGGAGTCGTCGGATTGGACCTGCTGGCTCCGTAGTCAGCACACGAAGGAGGCAAGGATGAAGGCACGGTTGTGGATGGCCGCGACGCACCGTCGCGACGAACGCGGGGACGTGCCCGGCTGGGTGATGATCACGGTGATGACGATCGTGATCGCGTCGGCGATCTTGATGATCTTCCAAGATCGGGTGACGTCGTTCCTCAACGAAACCCTCGACTCGTACATGTAGGTGTGGCGCATGGTTCCGGGTCGGGACCGGCGGGCTGAGAGCGGATCGGCGATCGCGGACTTCGCGCTGGTGTCGGTCGTGCTCGTGCCGCTGTTCTTCGGGGTTTTGCAGCTGGCGATGATCTGGCATGTGAAGACGACGCTGACGTCCGCAGCATCGGAGGGCGCGCGCTACGGGGCGGCGTACAACCGTTCGGTGGACGATGGTGAACGTCGTACGAGCTCGGTCATCGACGAGACGTTCGGCACCGACTTCGCCGACACGGTGGCTGCTCGTGAGACCGCTGTCGCAGGACAACCTGGCGTCGAGGTCGACGTGTCAGCCGAGGTGCCGGTGCTGGGCTTCTGGGGTCCGACGATCACGGTCGAGGTGAATGGGCACGCCGTCAAAGAGGTGCTGCCGTGAAATCTTCTTGGCGCCGAGTGCGAGGCGATGGCGGTTCGGCTCTGGTGGAGCTGACTTGGCTCGGCCTGTTGCTATTGATCCCGTTGGTCTACGTCATCATCTCGATGGTCACGGTGCAACGGTCCGCGTTCGGGGCGACAGAGGCCGCGCGGGCTGCAGGTCGTGCCTTCATCCTTGCTCCAGACGTCGCGTCCGCGAGAGAGCGGGCATATGACGCCGCCCGGGTGGCGATGCGCGATCAGGGCGTCGACCTGTCGCCGTCAGAACTGCACGTCGAGTGCCAACCGACTCCGGAGTCCTGCCTGCAACCGGGATCGTCAGTGGAGGTGCAGCTCGACCTACAGGTCGCGTTACCGCTGGTGCCGTCGCTGTTCGGCGAGTCAGCCGCGAGCATCGCCGTCGATGCATCGCACACTGAGCCGTACGGTGTGTTCCGCGAGGCGCACTGATGGCGCGATCCCGTTGCCGTGGAGAGGCTGGTCAGATCACCGCGATGCTGGTGATCTTCTCGATCTGTCTGCTGATCGCTGTCGCCGCCGTCACGGACATCTCGGCCAGCTACCTGCGTCGTCAGGACGCGACATCACTGGCTGATGGTGCGGCGCTGGCCGCGACCGATGCGGCAGCAGCCGGAGGTGTGTACGCCGGTGAGGACGTCGAGTTCGTCACCCTTGATGAGTCCGCCGCCGCATCGGCCGTCGACGCCTACCTCCGCGAAGTCGGCGCGTACGACGACTACCCCGGCCTTCGTGTAGACGTAGTCGTCGTCGGCCACACCGTCGAAGTGACGATGACGATGCCCTACGACCTACCTGTCACGATGCCCGGTGTCGACGCCACGACCACGATCCACTCTCGCGCCGCAGCCCAACTCCCCATCTACTAGCCGCAGACCGGCAGTCGCCGTGCGAGGACCTCTGCGGCCGCCATCGAGCAGCTCGACGATCGGGGACACAACGAGGTGTGACGGCAGCTCGGCCCGTAGGCTGCAGTTTGAATCGCCGTGCCCCACAGGATGCCGACGATCCACCGGATCTCGTGACGGTGGGGTGACGTCACGCTGGTGTGCTGGGCACCTCCCAGTCCATGGAGGTTGAGGTGCGCCAACTTCCGGCCGCTGCGAAGCACGACAGAGTTCACGATTCCTGGAGTGGGCACGCGAGTGGTGACCAGCTCATCCAACGTGTCGTCGCTACACCGGGGGAGTCGCTCGACACGGGCAAGCGGGACTACATGGGCCAGCAATTGGGCCACGACTTCTCCCGCGGTCGCATCCATGCCGATTCAGCGGCCGGTGCGGCCGCGGACAGAATCGGCGCACGCGCATTCGCGACGGGGCAGCACGTGGTGTTCGGCGCAAGGCAATTCCTCCCGACCAGCGAGCACGGTCGGCGGCTGCTCGCACATGAGCCCACCCACACGATTGGCGCGCCATCGACCGTGTCCGACAAGAGCTTCACCGTGCTGGACCGTGAAGATGGTCGTGAGAAGTCGGCCACCCGCGCGGCTACCGCCGTCGGTACGGCTCAGGCCGCGGTGCCTCCTCTTGGGCCCAATGGCATAGGCAGGCAAACTGGCGGGAGTCCCGGGTCGCTCGGAGCACAACAGCACCAGAAGCCGGCGGACGTTGAACAAGCCTGGATGCTCCAAGGGCCGCCTGGCCCCCCTTGGGATTTCAGCAAAATCCCCGTATTTCAGCATGGGCGGGCGGATCGGCTGTCTTCGCCGGCCGGCGCAACGCAAGCGCGCGAGCCATCGAAGCCTGGGGTCGATGGGGTCGGCGACCAGCTCATGCGTATGCCAGGCGAGCCGCTCGAGCCCGGAGTGCGCCGCGAGGCCGAGCGGCGCTTCGGGCACGACTTCGGGAATGTTCGCGTGCAGCGCGGCCGCCAGGCGGCCGAGGCGACCTCAGCGGTCGGCGCGCTGGCTTTCACGCTGGGCCGGCACATTGTCGCGCAGGACGGCGCAATCGACCCCGCGACGGCTGAGGGACACGCGATCCTCTTTCACGAGCTGACCCACATAGTCCAGCAGGCAGCCTTCGGCGACCACGACCTTGTTGGGGCGCCGGTGCTCGACGCGGCGCATTCCTCCGAACAGGAGGCACGAGCGGGGACTGCCGCGCCCTCCCCACTTGCAGCGCCGGCGATCCAGCGAGCGCCTCCCAAAATTGCGAAGTCCGGACAGCAGGTCGAGATCGACTTGACGAACTCTCGGTGGCGTCAGACGCTGAAGTTCGAGGGCGGTCAGACGCAGGTCGTTTACGTATTGCGGGACGCTACGACGGGCGAATTCCTTAAAGTTGGAAAGACAACCGTGGGTGAGATCGCCGATCGTTTCGGCGAGTATGTGGCCGCAGGCAACAAGTGGAGCCGCAAGCTCGCCGCAGACGCCTGGACTTTCCGCGCCCGCACCACAACGAACATCGAGGCCTTCGAGGCGGAGATTCGGGCTGGGCTCGAGAGAGCCGGAGCGCGCTTGCCCTGGGACAATACACGTGTGCCCAAAAAGGGTCCGAGGCTCGGCCGACCGGGTCAGGGCATCCCTGATACCAAACCGCAGACAGAAACGCAGTTCATCGACGAGGTCGAGCAGCTTCGGGTCAGGCACGCGCCTCCCAACATTCCGAAGAGACGCGGCATGAGCTCGAAGGACAGGGCCAAGGTGAAAGCCGCGGAAGAAAGGGCCGCGGCGGACGCACTCGCGAAGGCGGAGCAGGGCCCCGCTCAAGTGGAGAGGGTACGAGGCCCTCTTCCCACTTCGGACGTGAAAGGCGGTTCGAAGGGCGAGCCGGCGACCCAACCGAAAGTGGAGACGCCGCCGGCTGGAGAGGCGGGAGCGGGCACGAGACTGGGCATCGAGGCGTCGCGGTTCAGGACCGCCGGGCGGTTCCTGGCCAGGGAAGCCCCGGGATTGCTCCTGCAGGCGATGCTCATGTATCTCTTTCCACCCGAAGTGCACATTCACAACGAAGCCTATGGCGAGCTTAGTTCGAAAAAGATCGACCCGGCGCTGCAGCATGCCCTGAAGGAGCAGGAGGCCGTGTTCAACAAACTGGCGGCCGATGATCCTGCGAAAACGATATGGGCGATCGTGACCGTCGAATCCGATTATTGGGTAGCCGCGACTTCGGGTGGCGATGTCGAAATTACCCTTCAGGACCTGAAATTTATCGGGATGATGCTCTCGCGTGAATACCTGTTGGTAGAAGGCAAGAAATTTGACGTCGGCAAGGGAAGAAACGTTTCCAAGACGGTTACCTACTCGGTCCCCATTTTCGGGCCGGCGACCCACGGCTCCGAAGAGCCAATCCGCAAATACCGGAAGGTCAGAGAAAGCCTTACACACACGGCCTACAAGGTTCGACTGTCGGCGATGCTTGCCATGTACAACATTGCCGCCGCCAATTCGTTTCTGAAGAATCAGTTGATCCGCGACCTGCACACGGTGAGCAACGACGATGACGGCGCGGTCCGGAAGCTCGCGGCGTACATGCTAAGCCGCCTCAAACTCGGGCAGTGAGTGCGCGGTCAGAGCGGTTAGGCTCGAGCAAGGAGGGACGATGCCCGGCGTCGACGCCACCACGACGATCCACACCCGCGCCGCCGCTCAAGTCCCGATCTATTAACAGCCCCGTCTCTCCGAACTCACCGAGTCTCGACAAGCTAGACCGCCGACGGGGATCCACCCGCTGATCGCGCTGGATCGCCTGCGGCTGCAATCGCCCAGCCCGCTGTACGGACCGACCAACCCACTGACGTTGTCCGCTTTCGGCCAAGTCAAGGTGTTGATCCGGGCGTGGACGCAACGCTAGCGTTCGCGGATACCTATCTCGGAGGTGGTTGGAATGGCAGCAGCTCGCGCTGTGCGGATGACGGTAATTGCAGGGGCATTGGCGGCCATGGCGGTGCCGTGCCTGGTGGCGCAACCGTCGGTGGCGGGGCTGTCAGAGCCGCCGCCCCCGATCGAGACGTACCCCGGAGATCCCGGCCGTCTGGGCGATCCGGCGAGTTGGCGTACCCCTGAGTTCCTGCGCGACAATGGCATGCTGTCGATCGGAGCGGAGTTCGCCTACGCCGCCGGCTATTCCGGCGCCGGGACGAACGTCGGCATGGTCGACTCGGGCACCTTCGCCGGGCACAAGCGCGAGCACGGCAGTCTCGATACCAACTACGCGGTTGGGGATCGGTTCTTCTCGGTGGTAGCCCAGGGCGGCAATACGGGCCCAACGTCAGGGTTCTACAACCCGGCGTACAACGACACCCATGGCACTCACGTGAGCGGAACCATCGCCGCGAGCCGCGACGGTGTTGGAGAAACCCAGCCCGAGGGGCCTGCGGCCAACATGCACGGAGTCGCGTTCAACGCGAACCTCTATGCCGGCAACACTCACAAGACCGACGGCGTCTTCTATGGTCTCCTGCCGGACAACGCGACTGAGGCGCAGACGCCTGACAATGGCTATCTCGCCAACGTCTATCGGGCAGTGAACAGGGCGAAGACGGCGAACCACAAGCCCATCAGGATCATCACGAGCAGCTGGGGGAGCGCACCCCCCACGGAGAACTACAACACGTACGATCCGCCACCTGGCGGCCCGGCAAGCTTTGGCCTGAACCCGGCCTGGCGGTACCTCTCGACTCGCGATGGCGTCGCCGATGCGAATGGCAACACCAAGCACTGGTTGAACGGCGCCATCGAGGTCGCCCGCACCGGCACGATCATTCAGTTCACCGCTGGTAACGCTGGCGTCGCGAACCCGACTGCCCGGGGAGCCGCACCGTACTTCTTGCCCGACCTGGAGGGTCAGTGGTACACGACCTCAGGGGTCAACCCCAACATCGGGCGCACGTTGAACCCTGACGGGTCGGTGCTCGTCCCAGGGCAGCAGGAGTTCAACCGCTGCGGTCTCGCTAAGTGGTCCTGTATCACCGCACCGAGCAGGTCGATCAACAGCACGACAGTGCAGCTCGTTGACGGAATGCCGCAGCCCCGCTATCAGGCTTTCTCGGGAACGTCGATGGCCGGCCCGCACTCGGCGGCCGCGCTGGCGTTGATCATGCAGCGCTTCCCGTACATGACCAACGAGCAGGCGCTCTACACGATGCTCACCACCGGTCGGCAGAACGCCACGATCAGCGACGCGCAGGACAATGCGATCCCGAATCCCACCGCGGGCCAGATCGTGCAGGTTCCCGATCGACGCAACGGCTGGCACACGGTCAGTCTGCGCGAAGCGATGCGGGGTCCGGGCCAGCTGCTGGGACCGACAGACATCAACACGAAGAGATTCAGCGACGTCTGGTCGAACGACATCTCTGACGTCGCGATCCGCGCGCGTATGCAGGAGGACGCTTCCGAAGCGGCCGACTGGCAGGCCACCAAGGTCGCTAGGGGATGGACACACGGCCTGCCGCCCGGCGCGAGCGACATCGACAAGTCCGACTTCGCCATCGGTACACGTCGCGAGCAAGCACGCAACGCGCGTGTGTACGAGGGCAGCCTGACGAAGTCCGGCGAAGGCACTCTGTTCCTCGCAGGCACGAACACCTGGCACGGCAAAAGCACGGTTCGTGGGGGCAAGCTCTCGGTCGTTGGGTCGCACGCAAGCCCCATCGACGTACGAGGCGGGACGTTGAGCGGCAGCGGCAGTGTTGCCGACAGCGTCAACATCACCGGTGGCGCACTGCAGCCGGGCCTCACGTCTGCCGAAGCAGCACAGATCACGGAGGTTCCCGTGGTTGCCGACAACTCCCTGGACATTGGCGAGGACTTGCGGATCGACAGGCATGGTCGATTCTTGACAACCATCTACTCCGGCAGCGACTACACGAGTGTCGTTGCTGCTGATGACCTGAGGTTGGACGGCGACCTGTCCGTGGATGTGCAAGGGGATCTCACCCGGGGGACCGTGTTGACGATCATGGACGGCAGTGCGATCCAGGGCAAGTTCCGTGGGCTTTCCGAAGGGGCTGTCCTGAACGCGGACGGTTACCGGTTCAAGGTCTCGTACAAGAACAGCAGCGTGACGTTGACTGTCGACCGCGCACCTCACCACTAACGCCGACGAAGGCGGCCGCGAGGTGGACGTCCAGGGTGCTGGGGGCCTTCCCCTCGATCGCACGGCGGTGCAGAATTGGGGCCATGCACCCACGACCCTTGTTAGTCTCTGCCCTCGCGATCCCGCTCGTAGCCGGACTCACGCTGACGTCCGGGGCCGGACGCGCGAACACTGCCCCGAGTGCTGCGCCTCCGCCTGCGCACCAACGTTGCCCGATCGACGTCGCCAACGGCATGACCCAGCCGAAATACGACTTCACCCAGGCGGTCGAGCAGGAGGTGTGGATCCAGACCCCGCTCGACACTGACCACAACGGCGAGCGCGACCGGGTGGCCGTCCTCATCTCCCGACCGGGGGATGCGCCTGCCGGCTGTACCGTCCCGGTCATCTTCGAGCACAGCCCGTACCGCAAGGATGTCTGGGGCGACGTCCCGTACCCGAGCGTGCTGGTAGACGAGTTGCCGCAGAACGATCTCGAGCATCCCGGCGCCTTGGCGGCTCCGAACTCACGGGAGACTGGGCGCCCGATCCCCGATCTGCCGGGCTCGCTGGACAACTACTACGTGCCGCGCGGCTACGCGGTCGTACTCGGTATGAGCATCGGCACTGCGGACTCTGACGGCTGCCCGACCAGCGGCGACCAGGCCGAGACACTCGGCACGAAGGCGGTCATCGATTGGCTGAACGGTCGGGCTCCCGGGTTCGACGCCAACGGCGACCGGGCGACGGCCGACTGGACCAATGGCGACGTCGGCATGACGGGCGTGTCGTACAACGGCACGTTGCCCAACCAGGTCGCGACGACCGGCGTCGAGGGGCTGAAGACGATCATCCCGGTCTCGGCGATCAGCAATTGGTATGAGTACTACCGGGCCAATGGCCTGGTCCGGGCCCCGGGAACCTTCCAGGGTGAGGACCTCGACATTCTGGCCCAGTTCACGGCCGGCGAGGCACGCGCGACCGGTGACTGCCAGGACGAGATCGCCGAAATCACCGAGAAGCAGGATCGCAACACTGGCGACTACTCACCTTTCTGGCGGCAGCGCGACTACCTGCCGGATGCGAAACGGGTACGCGCCAGCGTCTTCGTGGTGCATGGTCTGAATGACTGGAACGTCATGACGAACAACTTCGCGGCCTGGTGGGACAAGCTCGCCAAGGCTGGCGTCACGCGCAAGATCTGGCTCCACCAGGGCGGCCACGGCGGTCCGGGCAGCAACGCGACGTACACGCTCCCGAGTGGCCAGTCGTGGACCTACCGGCAGACCGAGAATCGGTGGTTTGACCACGAGCTCCTCGACATCCACAACAGCATCATGGGCGAGCCGCGGGCGATCGTGCAGCGCGAGGACCTCAGCTACACCACGTATGGCGATTGGCCCGATCCAGGGGCTCGTCCGGTCCAGCTCCGGTTCACCGCGGCCGACGCGACGTCCCCGGGCGGTCTGACCATCGGACATCCCCACCCTGGAGCGAGGTCCCAAGACTTTGTCGACGAGGGCCGGAACATCGGACCCGCCCAACTCGTCGCGAACCCAGACACCGCCAATCCGAACCGGCTGGTCTACCGATCGCCGGAGCTGTCGCAGAGCGCCCGCCTGTCCGGTCGGCCCTCCGTGCGACTGCGGATGGCGATCCAAAACCGCAATGACGCGAACCTGACGGCTTACCTCGTCGACTACGGCCCGGCCGGGTCGACCACGGAGCCGTTCGTCATCACCCGCGGCTGGATGGATCCGCAGAACCGGACCCGCTGGGATCACACCCACCCAGTCAAGCAGGGTCAGATGAACTCCTACGACTGGACTTTCGAGCCCAAGGACTACATCTTCCCGGAGGGGCACCGGATTGGTGTGGTGATCTTCTCGTCAGACCAGGAGTACACATTGCTCCCCTTGGGTGGCACTGAACTGACGGTGTCGCCTGACCAGAGCTCGGTGACAGTCCCGATTGTCGGTGGCAAGAAAGCAATCGACTGGTGAGCGTCTCGCTTGCCTACGACAAGCGCCGCTCCGGATCCGGATCTGTACACGCCTAATTACGGCTCGGAAGGAGTACCGATGTGGTGGGAGGTCGCCATGGGCGTCGGCGCAGGCTTGATTCTCGTTTGGCTAGCGCTCATCGCAGCCGTTTACGTCGTCGTGCGTAAGCAAGGCGACGCAGCACGTTTCACGGATGTCCTGCGAATCTTGCCCGACGCGCTTCGGTTGCTGCGCCGTCTAGCCGCCGACGGATCGCTGCCCCGCGGCGTCCGCGTTCGACTAGGCCTGCTCATCGGTTACTTGCTGTTTCCTCTGGATCTAGTCCCCGACTTCATCCCGATCGTGGGGTTCTCGGACGATGCAGTCATCGTTGCCATCGCGCTGCGCTCCGTGACCCGGGTTGCCGGGCCAGAAGCGCTGGACAGGCATTGGCCCGGAAGCCCGGACGGACTACGCGCTCTCAAACGGTTTGCCAGCCTGGACTGAGCGGTCTTCGAGTGAGGCACTCAAAACGCGTCCGCGCGTCGGCATGTCCGGGCTCCTCAGGCGTGTGGGGCGGTGAGGTTCCGTGCCGCATCGAGCAGTCGTCGGGCGGAGTCGGGATCGATGCCGGTCAGGTCACCTGGTACGTCGGTGAGCACTTGCGCCACCGCGCGGACGAGTTCCACGGCTGTCTGCGCGCTGAGCTCGACCGCGACCCGAGAACTCGCTCCACGGTCGGGGTTCGCGAAGTCGATGTTCATCGTGTGATCCGCCTGCGCGTGCACAGGGTGGTCGAAGTAGACGGTCATCGTCGACAGTGGGAACCACCCTGTTGAGCCCTTCCCGCTTCCGTCGGCGTGGGCTTGCTCAGTCACGTAGGTGCACATCAGGCGTTCTCTTTCTCGTCGGCGAGGTGGCGACCGAGGAAGTCACGCACCAGGCGCCAGCCTTCGTTGGCGGCGGCGGGCCGGTACGCCGGTCGGTTGACGGCGAAGAACCCATGGCCCGCATCGTCGAAGGCATGGAACGCGTGCTCCTTGCCGAGCTCAGTGAGGATCCCGTCGAGGCGGGCGACCTGTTCGGGAGTCGGGTTCTTGTCCTCGTTGCCGAACAGGCCGAGCACGGGACAGGACAGGTCCTTGAGCCGCGGCTCGAGTGACGTCATGACGAGCCCCGCGTCTGGTGGCGGTGCGTCGAGCATGAACGCGCCGTAGCAGACGATCGCTGCATCGAGCTCGAGTCCACAGCCGGCGAGCAACGACTGCCGTCCGCCGGAGCAGAAGCCCATCGTCGCGACGCGGCCGTTCGAAGACGGATGGGAGCGAAGGTAGCTGGCGGCGCCACCCACATCCCCGAGCAGCCGCTCGTCCGGAACGCCGCCGTTCGCGCGAGACGCGGCCGCCGCGTCGTCAGGATCGGCGCCGGGAGCGTCTCGGTAATGGAGGTTCGGGAGGACCGCTGACCATCCCCAGCTCGCGAACCGGCGAGTGATCTCCTTGGTCTCGACGTCATACCCGGGCATGTGATGGATGACGACGACACCTCCGGACGGTGCCGCGTCGATCGGGTGCGCGGCGTACGCCTCGATCTCGTCTCCGTCAGCTCCGGTGAGGGTGATCGTGCCGGCTTCAAGACCGTCGCGCATGTGTGCTCCCGTGGGTTCGTTCGAGCGAGTGCCTCCGGCACCCTAGCCCTGCGGACCGGGAGTCCGCTTGGCCGACCTCAGGCGGGAGCGGGCGCTCGCGTAGGCGCAGGTGCGAAGCGCTGGATCAGCCGGTCGAGCAGCTCTTGGTCGCCCTCGATGCGGACGCCCTCATGCTTGCCCTCGACGATCAGGTAGTAGAAGGCGGTCGGGTCAGCCTCGACGAGTACGTCGTAGTCGTCGGCGATGCCAGCTGTGACGACGCCTTCGACCAACGATGCTTCCTCTTCACCCACCCGGAACGCGATGATGCCGGCGGGGGAGACCGGTGCCAGCCCGATGTCGAGTGCATGCAGCAGCCAACCCGATTCGAGTGCCTCTGTAGGAGGCGGTCCGAGCAGTCGTGCGCCGAACCTCGAGAGCTCATGTAAAACCGGTCGCAGCATCCGACCCTCGTCGGTAAGTTCGTAGACGGTCGAAGCCGCAGGCGGCGGCATCCGACGCTTGGTGATCAGACCGGCCGCCTCGAGCTCCTTGAGCCGGGAGGCCAGGATCCTGGTGCCGATACCGGGAAGATGATCCACCAGGTCGGTGTAGCGGTTGGGTCCGTAGAGCAGTTCACGGACGACGAGCAGCGTCCAGCGCTCGCCCACGAGACCGAGCGAGTGGGCGATGGGGCAGTACTGGTCGTAACCCTTCATGACTACCCAGTATGCCGGGCACTACTTCCTATTGCAAATAAATCGCTTGCCATTTGAAAGTTCTCTCTGTACGTTCGGAAGAACTGACTATCTGAGAGAAAGCCAAATCATGATCACCTCACCACACCTGAAATGGTTCGGGCTGGCACTGCTCAGCGCCGTGCAGTTCATGGTCGTCCTCGACATCGCGGTCGTGAACGTCGCCCTCCCATCTATCCAAGTCGACCTGGGGTTCTCACAAGGCAACCTGCAATGGGTCATCAGCGCCTATGCGCTGGCCTTCGGAGGACTCCTCCTGCTGGGCGGTCGAAGTGCCGACCTGCTCGGCCGCCGCCGCGTCTTTGTGCTCGGCATAGTGGCCTTCGTCATCGGCTCGTTCCTCTGCGGCATGGCCTGGTCTGAAGCCTCACTGATCGGGGCTCGTGCGTTGCAGGGCATCGGTGCCGCTGCGATCTCGCCGGCCGCGCTGTCGATTCTCATGACTTCCTTCCACGAAGGGCGCGACCGCAACATCGCGCTGGGTGTCTGGGGCGCCGTCGGCGGCTTCGGCGCGGCAGCTGGAGTTCTGCTCGGCGGCGTCCTGACCGACGCGTTGTCGTGGGAGTGGATCTTCTTCGTCAACATCCCGGTCGGAGTCGTCGCGCTCGCCCTGATCCCGGTGCTGCTCGGCGAGAGCCGCGACACCCGTGTCAGTAGCTTCGACACCCTCGGCGCCGTACTCGTCACTGCCGGCCTAAGCACGTTCGTGCTTGGTATCACACAGGGCCACGAGTGGGGCTGGTCCTCAGGCCGCACGATCGGCGTCTTCGCCCTCGCGCTCGCCTTGCTGGCCGGTTTCGTCTACTGGGAGAACCGCACGGCCGAGCCTCTGATGAGGTTCGAGATCCTGCGGACGAAGACGGTGCTCGGCGCGAACGTCGCCGGCTTCATCCTCGGTACCGCCCTGTTCTCGATGTTTTTGATGCTCACCTTGTACATGCAGCAAGTGCTGCACTACTCGCCGATGAAGACCGGCGTTGCGTACCTGGCTGTTGCAGGAACGTCGATTATCTGGGCGAACGTCGCCGCCGCGCTCGTCAGCAAGGTTGGTGTACGGCCGCTGATCGCCACAGGCATGGCCCTGCTGGCAGTCGGGATGCTGTACTTCACCCGAATCGATGTGGGCGACGGTTACGCGACCGCGCTGCTGCCCGGCTTCCTGATCGTCGCGCTCGGTATGGCGCTGTGCTTCGTGCCTATCTCGATCGCCGCCCTCGCCGGTGTGCGTCAGGAAGAGGCAGGCCTTGCTTCTGGTCTGATCAACACGTCACAGCAGATCGGTGGCGCCGTTGGCATCGCGTTGCTGTCGACGATCGCGATCACTCGGACCGAGAACAAGCTGGGCACCGGAACGGCCGTTCCGGACGCCATGGTTTCGGGCTTCCAGCTCGCGTTCTTGGTGGGTGCCGCTATCGCCGCGGTGGGAGTGGTACTCGCACTCGTCTTGATCCGCGACGACGAGCTGACAGCCGCCGTTCCTGACACGGAGCCCGAGCTGGCGCTCGAGCCCGCATAAGGAAGCTGCAGAACAAGGTCGGTCTCGATCGACCGAGAGGGTGGTTGCGTTGCACAGGCGAGGGGGCCTGTGCACCGCAACCACCCTTTGCTGCGTCCGTGAGCAGGTTGTCGTCGCCACCGGCGATCGCGGAAATGTGGCCCGCGACTAGCGGCCTAGATGTCCTTCCGCCGGCTCACTCTCGCCGGCGGCGTGACTCGACGCGTCTTTCGGCTTGGCTGTCATCCAGACCCACTCGCGGCGTTGCCCCTTGTTCCACTCCGCCGACTCCTCGGGACCGAGCCGTTCGAAGTCACAGGCCAGATAGCAGCGGATAGCCCGGTCGTTGTCGGGTTCGACCCGCAGCATCGTCAACGCCAGCCCGGTCGTGTCTGCCTTCGCCTCCAGCAGCCGGACAAGTCGCTGGCCAAATCCGCGGCCGCGCAGTTCAGCAGGGAGGATCAGTCGGGCCAGTTCGACCTCGTCCTCCTCGGAGTCCAGCCATATCTCGCCGTACCCGACCGGTTCGCCGTCGGCGCCGAGCATCACGAACGGCCGCACGTCCGGGTCCTCCCACCACCCGATGACCTCCGCGGAGGGAATCGGATGCCAGGCGGCAATCATGTCGACGTCATCTTGGGTGGCTGGCCGAAGCGACGCCGGGGCAGGGATTCGTAGGTCATGCGGCAACTCCGATGGGAAAGCAAGCAGTCCATCGTGACATCGACAGGCCGCACTGTCAGGTCGATTTGGCTGGGGCTTGGCGCGCTAGCCGAGGCGTTGAAGCTCCGGCCAGAGCTCGACCCACGTCGAGCGCAGACCGCGGCACACGAAGACCGGTGTGCCGTCCTCGTCGTTGTCGATTCCGGCGTCGTTCTCGATCGTGGCCACCCGATGCACGTCGTCGCACCAGCGACTCAGGTCGTCCTCGTTCCAGCCGACCACGATGGCGGTGTCGGCGTCGGACGGGGGAGGACCGAGATCCCACAAGCTGTTATGGACGCCGTAAGCCGGGATGTCGGGCGCGTACCGCAGTACGGCGCCAGTCTCGCCGTAGTTGCCCCCGAGGAAGATCGCGTGGGCTCGTTCGTCGGGACTCAACTCTTTGTACGACGCTGTGACCGTCTCCGCGAACTCCGGCCAGCCGATCTGTTCACCGGCGTCGTAGTTGACTGCACTGATCGGTGAGGGGTCGACGTTCTTCGCCGGCACGATGGGTAGGAACAGGTAGGACGCCGCGACCAGACTGAAACCGAGCGCAGCGCCGAGCAGCGTTCGCCTGCTACGACGAAGCGATGCCCAGGCGAGCACCGGCTCCGCGCCCGCGGCCAACAGGATCGGGTACAAGCCAGCGATGTAATAGGCCTTCCCGCCGGTCGCGAGATAGCCGACGAAGAGCACGGCATACGCGACGGCGAAGCATCGCCAGCGCGCCACCGTGCTATCCCGGGCCAGTCGCCACCCGCCGGTCGCCCAGACCGGCACCAGCACAGGGCTGACCAGCCCGAACTGGAGGAGCACGAAGCTCAACGGGGAGTCGCTCGTTCCGGAGTCCCCCTCGGCGATCGCCTTGGCAAGGTCGAGCTGTGGCCAGCCGTTCGTTGCCTGCCACAGCAGGTTCGGGAGCCACAGCGCCACGGCGATCAGAGCAGCGCCATAGGGCCACCCCGACCGGAACACCGACCGTGGCCCGGCCACCAGGAGGCCCACCACCACACCGAACAACAGGAACACGACCAGCGTCTTGACTTCCAAGCCGATCCCGGCGACGAGGCCGACCGCCAACCAAACTCGTCCGTCGTCGCGGATCGCGCGAACGAGCAGCCACGACAGGAGTGTCCACGCCAGGAGGTCGTACGCCGTGGTTGTGGCGAGGTGACTCGCCGCCATCGCGATCGACGACACGGCCATGCAAGCGGCGGCGAAGAGTTGAGCAGACCGGCGACCGCCGAGCTCCCGAGCGATCAGGCCGGTGACGAGAACGACAGCGCCGCCGGCGATGGCGGCGGAGAGTCGCAGCAGGACGAGGGAATGGTCGAACCCGGCGTCCAGCGCGTGTGCCAGGAGAGGTATGAGGGGCGGCTGGTCGACGTACCCCCAGTCAGGGTGGCTGCCGATCGCGAGGAAGTAGAGCTCGTCGCGGTGATACCCGTAACGCCCGCTGAACGCGACCAGGAGGGCGACGAAGCCAGCTGCAAGAAGCGCGAGACCTCGCCAGTCGATGGCCGGGCGTTCTCCCGTCGCGAGATTCACCGCCACATTGTGACTGAGCCCTCGTGAAGGTTGCTTCACGAGGGCTCAGTGGTTGCCGGCCACGGCGGGGCCGGATCAGGCGGTTCGATGGCTACGGGCCAGGCCCCACCACCAAGGGTGCTTCGGTCGCCTCGCCGGTCCATGAGTCCGGTAGGAGGCGGCCCGGCGCGAGCGTGTTGCGCGCGCGATGTCTTCGTTGCGCTTGTCGGTGGCGATGTCTAGCAGGATCGAGCCGGTGTGGGCGGGGTACATGGCGTCTCCTCGAGTCGGGATGTCTTTGTTGATACGACTCTCGCTCGTAAGGCACCCCCTACGGATCTGGCAGATGCCCTATCTCTTGAGGCGCAGGCGGCTTAGGCGCAACCCCACCTACGGGCTACCTCAGACGGCGGACGACGAGGGACCCGGCCACCTCCCTCCGGTGGCCGGGTCCGTTGCCCATTTAGGTGAAATGTCAGCTCGTCGCCGGGCTCTTGCCGAACGCCAGATCAACGCTCGCGATGAGACGGCTGCCTTCTTGCGGGCGCGGTAATTGCGGGTCGGCAACAGCTCGAAGACATGGAGCAGCTGCGGCGTGACTTCGGTCCCAAGGAGCCGCCGCGTCCCGAGCGGGAGCGCCGTCATCGACTGCGCGCGATGTTACATACGATAAGCACCCGTGTAGCGAAAGTGTTACATCCCGACTACACTCAGGGGCATGTACGGAAACGACTTCCAGGCGCCTGACGACTCCCAGCGGTCCACCCCACCGCGCGTCGAGGCCACCGACCTCGACTCCGAGTTCCAGGCGATCATCGACGGCGAAGGCCGCATCGAGCCGCGCGACTCCATGCCTGACGCCTACCGCAAGACGCTGATCCGGCAGATCGCGCAGCACGCCCACTCAGAGATCATCGGTATGCAGCCCGAGGGCAACTGGATCAGCCGCGCCCCCAGCCTGCGCCGCAAGGCGATCCTGATGGCGAAGGTGCAGGACGAGGCGGGCCACGGGCTCTACCTCTACGCCGCCGCCGAGACATTGGGTGCTGATCGTGCCGACCTCCTCGACATGCTGCACAACGGTCGTCAGAAGTACTCCTCGATCTTCAACTACCCGACGCTGACCTGGGCCGATATGGGCGCGATCGGGTGGCTCGTCGATGGGGCCGCGATCGTCAACCAGGTGCCGTTGTGCCGGTGCTCTTACGGTCCCTACGCTCGCGCGATGATCCGGGTCTGCAAAGAAGAGTCCTTCCACCAACGCCAGGGCTTCGAGATCCTCAACACGCTTTCGCATGGCACGCCTGAGCAGCACGCCATGGCCCAGGACGCCGTCACCCGATGGTGGTGGCCGAGCCTGATGATGTTCGGCCCTCCCGACACCGACTCGCCAAACTCCGCGCAGTCGATGGCGTGGGGCATCAAGCGGTTCAGCAACGACGACCTGCGCCAGCGGTTCGTCGACATGACGGTGCCGCAGGCCGAGGCACTTGGGCTCACGCTTCCCGACCCCGAGCTCGCGTGGAACGCCGACCGCGCGCACTACGACTTCGGGGAGATCGACTTCACCGAACTGTTCGAGGTCATCAAGGGCAACGGGCCGTGCAACAAAGAGCGGATGGAGCACCGGCGCAACGCCCACGAGGACGGCGCGTGGGTGCGCGACGCGGCGGCCGCGTATGCCGCCAAGCGTCGTACAGCGGAGTCGGCCGCATGACCGAACGATCGCCGGAACGCAACGAGTGGCCGCTGTGGGAGGTCTTCGTGCGCGCCAAGCGAGGGCTCAACCACGTGCACGTCGGCAGCTTGCACGCGCCCGACGCGCAGATGGCCGTGCGCAACGCTCGCGATCTCTACACCCGGCGCCAAGAGGGCGTCTCGATCTGGGTGTTGCCGGCGGATCAGATCACGGCGAGCAGTCCCGACGAGAAGGACTCCTTCTTCGATCCGGCCGGCGACAAGATCTACCGCCATCCCACGTTCTACGAAGTCCCAGAGGGCGTGGAACACCTATGACATCTGAGTTGTCAGCCTCCAGTCGTGCCCCCACACGACCACACCCTGACAAGTGGGTTTATGTGTTGCGGCTGGCCGACGACGCGCTCATCTACGCGCAGCGGTTGGGTGGTTGGATCGCGGCCGCGCCCCAGCTCGAGGAGGACGTCGCGCTCGGCAACATCGCCCTCGACCAGCTTGGTCAGGCGCGCTCACTGCTGACGTACGCCGGCGAGCTCGAGGGCGCCGGACGTGACGAGGATGCGCTCGCGTACTTCCGCGACGAGCGCGACTTCCTCAATGCGCAGATCTTCGAGCTCGCGCGAGGCGATTTCGGAGACACCGTCGCGCGGATGCTCGTCGTCGCGTCCTACCAGTTCGAGCTCTACACCGCGTTGCAGAACTCGAGCGATGAAACCCTCGCAGCAGTGGCGGCGAAGGCCGTCAAGGAGGTCGACTACCACCGCGACCACGCCACCCAATGGGCCCTGCGCCTCGGAGACGGCACCGACGAGTCTCACGAACGCATCCAGCGTGGTCTTGACGACTTGTGGCCCTACGTTCCCGAGCTCTTCGAGTCCGACGACATCACCGGCACACTCACCCGACACGGGGTCGCCGTCGACCCGTCACAGCTCGAACAACCAGTGCTTGCGTACGTCGACCAGGTCCTGGCCGAGGCCACCCTCACGCGACCCGAGACAAACGTGCGTCACTCTGGCGGAAGGCGCGGCGTCCACACCGAGCAGATGGGTTACCTGCTCGCCGAGATGCAGCACCTCGCTCGCTCCCACCCAGGCGCTCGGTGGTGATGGCCGTGACTGCGGAGACAACAGCTACCGCACACTCCACCGAGAGCGTCCGGGCCATCGTGGCGAGGGTTCTCGATCCCGAAGTGCCAGTGTTGACAATCGAAGACCTCGGCATCCTGCGCGACGTCTCCCTCGACGACTCGGGTCACGTCGAGGTGACGATCACACCGACGTACTCCGGTTGTCCGGCGATGGACGCGATCACGCAAGATGTCACGAAAGCCCTTGCAGACAAGGGCTTTCACGATGTGACGGTGCGGCTCGTGCTCGCACCTGCGTGGACCACGGATTGGATGAGTGACGCCGGCAAACGGAAGCTTCTCGACTACGGCATCGTCCCCCCACAACCGCGGAGTGACTCGAAGGTGCTGATCGCGTTGTCGTTGCGTTGCCCGCAGTGCGGGTCACCCGACACGCGCGAGCTGAGCCGTTTCGGTTCGACCGCCTGCAAGTCCCTGTGGGTCTGCAACGACTGCAAGGAACCCTTCGACCACTTCAAGGCGCACTAGGTGATGTCGCCCGCCCCTCGCCACGCCGTCTTCCATCCGCTCCGCGTCAGCAACGTCAGACCGTTGACCGACGACGCGGTGTGCATCAGTTTTGCCGTGCCGGATGAACTTCGCGACGACTACGACTTCGTCCACGGTCAGCACGTCACGATCCGTACGGCGCTCGCGGGTGACGACGTGCGACGTAGCTACTCGATCTGCGCACCGGCCGGTGGTAGCGATCTGCGGATCGGCGTCAAAGTCTTGCCCGGCGGCCACTTCTCCGGCTTCGCGGCCGGCGGGCTCAAGGTCGGCGACGAGCTCGAAGTGATGACGCCGGTGGGCCACTTCAACACCCCGCTCGACCCGGCCAATGAGAAGCACTACTGCGCGATCGCCGCCGGGAGCGGCATCACCCCGATCCTGTCGATTCTGGCGACCACTCTGCAGCAGGAGCCAGACAGCTCGGTCACCTTGATCTTTGCCAACCGCACCAGCCGGACGGTGATGTTCCTCGAGGAGCTCGAAGACCTCAAGGACCGCTACGCCGGGCGTTTCCATCTCATCCATGTGCTGAGTCGCGAGGCGCAGGATGCCGAGCTGCTGTCCGGGCGGCTCGATGCAGCGCGGCTGACCAAGATCACCGAGACGCTGGTGCCTGTCGAGACGGTCGACGACTGGTTCCTTTGCGGTCCTCACGGCATGGTGATCGACCTGCGCGAAGCACTCGTCGACCAGGGCGTCGACTCCTCACACATCCACACGGAGCTCTTCCACGTCGAGACGAAGCCGCGCGAGCGCCGCGAGACCGAGGCCGACGAAGGCGAAGGCGCTGCCGTCACGATCAACCTCGACGGACGGCGGTCGTCGTTCAAGTTGAAGGGCAACGACATCTCGGTGCTCGAGGCAGCACTACGAGTCCGCTCCGATGCGCCCTTCGCGTGCAAGGGCGGCGTCTGCGGAACCTGCCGGGCGAAGCTGGTCGAGGGCTCGGTCGAGATGGAGACGAACTACGCGTTGGAGCCCGAGGAGATTGAGAAGGGCTACGTCCTGACGTGCCAGAGCCACCCGACGACCAACGAGGTTACGCTCGACTACGACGCCTGACGTCGTACAACTCAACGGTGTGAGGGTGGCCACTCAACCAGGCGGGGCCGGTTGCACCGTCAAGAAGGCGTACACCAGGATGAACCCCCATGGTCTGGTCGAATCTCACCTGGATGCTGACCGGGCTGGCGGCCGTTCTCGTGCTGCTGACCCACGTCAGGCTGGCCAACAACGAGCGGCGCGCCAGCGGGGTCGCTGACTTCTCGCCCACGTTGTTGAACTGGCACACCAGCGTCGGGGTGGTGGCCTTGCTGCTGTGGATCGCCGCCCTGGTGACCGACAACGACTTGCTCGTCGCGGGCGCCTTGCTCGGGTGGTGGATCCTGACCTTCCTCGGGCTGGGGTTGCTCGCGCGTTGGCTGCCGTCTCGAGGCAAGCACGCCGACGACACGGTGACCGACGAGTGGGGCAGCGGACCCGGGCTTTCGATCTTCGGACACGTGGGCATGCTCGTCGGCGCCGTGTACTTCACCTTCGTCGCCGTGACAGGCCGATTGTGAGCCACGGAATCGTCTCTTCCCGGTGCTAGTGTCGGCGCGTGCGGCAGTATCTGGACCTGATGCAACGCGTCCTCGACGAGGGCACCGAGAAGTCTGACCGCACGGGCACCGGCACGCTCAGCGTCTTCGGTCACCAGATGCGCTTCGACCTCGCGGAGGGCTTTCCGCTCGTCACCACGAAGAAGATCCACCTCAAGTCAGTGATCGGTGAGCTGCTCTGGTTCCTTCGGGGTGACACCAACGTGGCGTGGCTGCACGAGCGTGGCGTCACGATCTGGGATGAGTGGGCCGACGACGACGGCAACCTCGGCCCGGTCTACGGCTACCAGTGGCGGTCATGGCCGACTCCCGACGGCGGCCACATCGACCAGTTGCAACAGGTGATCGAGCAGATCCGCAGCAACCCTGACTCCCGCCGCCACCTCGTCAGTGCGTGGAACGTTGCCGACATCCCGAAGATGGCACTCGCGCCATGCCACACGATGTTCCAGTTTTACGTCGCTGGAGGCCGGCTCTCCTGCCAGCTCTACCAGCGCTCGGCCGACGTTTTCCTCGGCGTGCCGTTCAACATCGCGTCCTACGCCCTGCTGACCCACATGGTCGCTCAAGTCACCGGGCTGGAGCTGGGCGACTTCGTCCACACGCTTGGCGATGCCCACCTCTATCTCAACCATCTCGACCAGGCCCACACTCAGCTGGAGCGTGAGCCGCGAGCACTTCCCGAGATCTGGCTCGACCCGGCAGTCACCGACATCGGCGGTTTCGATCTCGAGCACGTCAAGGTGTCCGGCTACGACCCGCACCCGGGTATCAAAGCGCCGATCGCCGTATGAGCAGCCTGAGGGCCGGCGAAGGAACCACAACTGACGGTTCGAGCAACCACAACTGACTGCTCAAGCAACCACAACTGACGGGTCAACGAAGGGCGCCTAAGGGATGACGGTCACCATCATCGCGGCAGTCGCCCGCAACAACGTGATCGGCGCAGCTGGCGACATTCCGTGGCGTCTCACCGGCGACCAGGCCAGGCTGAAGGCGACGACGATGGGGCACGTCCTGGTGATGGGGCGTCGCACCTACGACTCCATCGGTCGGCCGCTGCCCGGTCGCACCACGATCGTGGTCACGCGGCAGCCGAACTGGCAGCCGCCCGGAGGCCTCCCCGACGGATTGCTCATCGCCACCGATGTCGGGATGGCTCTGACGTGGGCAGCCGAGATCGACCCCGAGGTGTTCGTGCTGGGTGGCGGAGAGATCTATGCCGAGGCGCTCGACTCCACCGACGTGCTGCTGATGACGTGGGTCGACGCCGAGCCTGACGGTGACGCCTTCTTCCCCGACGTCGACTGGACGCAGTGGCGCGAGGTCAGCAGGGAGCCGCATGCCGGGTGGGACCTGGCGAGGTACGAACGCGTGCAGAAAAAAGGTTGAAGATTCTGTAACACTTCGGCCGCGGACTCCGATAGACCCACTAGATGCCCCGTTGCTGCCCGGACCCCCGAGCGGACAGCAACGGGGCGCTTCCCTGCCGGCTGTCGCCTGCGTCTTCGCAGGGAGCAGTCGGAAGCGGTGATAGCCGGGCTGAGCGGTAACCTCGTTCCATGAGCCCATCGATGACCGCGCCTTTCGGTCGCGTGCTCACCGCGATGGTGACGCCCTTCGATGCAGACGGTGGCATCGATGTCGACGCAGCGGCCGGACTCGCGTCCCACCTTGTCGACCGTGGCCACGACGGCCTGGTGATCTTCGGTACGACGGGGGAGTCGCCGACCGTCAGTCCCGCGGAGCAGGAGAAGGTGTTGCGCGGCGTCGTCGAGGCGGTTGGTCAGCAAGCGAGCGTCGTCGCCGGAGTCGGGTCGTATGACACCGCCAACGCTGTCTCGCTGACGCGGACCGCCCGAGCGTGCGGCGTCGACGGCGTGCTGGCTGTCACCCCGTACTACAACAAGCCTCCTCAGGACGGCATCCTGGCCCACTTCACGGCGGTCGCGAATGCCAGCGACGTACCCGTCATGCTCTACGACATCCCCGGTCGCACCGGCACCAAGCTGTCAGCCGACACGCTGGCCCGCGCGGCAGAGCATCCCCGCATCGTCGCGGTCAAAGAGGCGAGCGGTGACCTGTACGCCGGTGGGTGGTTGCTGAGGTCGACCGACCTGGCGATCTACAGCGGTGATGACGCCCTCAACCTCGCCTGGCTCGCGCTCGGCGCGGTGGGTGTCGTGTCCGTCGTCGGACATGTCGCCGGTCAGCGTTACGCCGACATGGTCTCCGCCGTCGACGCTGGCGACCTCGACACGGCGCGCAAGATCGAGCGTTCGATCCTGCCTGCCATCGAAGCGATCATGAACCGCACGCAGGGCGCCATCATGGCGAAGGCTGCACTCGAGCTCGCCGGGGTGCTGCCCAACCGCACCGTCAGACTTCCTCTTCTCCCTGCCACCGACGAACAGGTGGCCGAACTGCGCCGCGACCTCATCGCCGCAGAACTCTTGGACAGCTAGTGGCGCAACCGGCCACGCGATATCTGCAGAAGGGCTACGTATGAGCCACCCCCATCCCGAGCTCACCGCACCTCCAGAACTACCGGACGGCGCGCTTCGGGTGATCCCTCTCGGTGGGCTGGGCGAGGTGGGACGCAACATGGCGGTGCTCGAGCATCGCGGCAGGCTGCTCATCATCGACTGTGGGGTGCTGTTCCCCGACGAGACGCAGCCCGGGGTCGACCTGATCCTGCCGGACTTCGATGCGATCCGGGACCGGCTTGACGACATCGAAGCCGTCGTCCTCACGCACGGCCACGAGGACCACATCGGTGCTGTGCCGTACCTGCTGCGTGAGCGCCCCGACATCCCGCTGGTCGGGTCGAAACTCACGTTGGCGCTGCTCGATACGAAGCTGCGCGAGCATCGGCAGACGCGCGCGCCGAAGTACGAAGTGAAAGAGGGCGACCGCGAGACGTTCGGACCGTTTGACCTCGAGTTTGTCGCGGTCAACCACTCGATTCCGGACGCGCTCGCCGTCGCCGTACGCACCAGTGCCGGAATGCTGTTGCACACCGGCGACTTCAAGATGGACCAACTGCCGCTCGACGGCCGGATCACCGATCTCCGATCCTTCGCCAGACTCGGCGAGGAGGGTGTCGACCTGTTCCTCGTCGATTCGACGAACGCCGAGGTGCCTGGCTTCACCACTTCGGAGCGCGCCATCGCACCGGTGCTCAACATGGTCTTCCAGACGAGCAAGCAACGCATCATCGTGGCCTGTTTCGCTTCCCACGTGCACCGCGTGCAGCAGGTGATGGATGCTGCGGTCGCGCAAGGCCGCAAGGTGGCCTACGTCGGCCGGTCCATGGTGCGCAACATGGCGGTCGCACGTGACCTGGGCTACCTCACGGTGCCTCCCAACACGCTCGTCGACATGCGTGAGCTCGATGACTACCGCCCCGAAGAGGTGGTCATCGTGTCGACGGGAAGCCAAGGCGAACCGCTGTCGGCGTTGGCTCGCATCGCCCACCGCAACCACGACCGCATCCGGATCGAGCCTGGCGACACGGTTGTGCTCGCGTCGAGCCTGATCCCCGGCAACGAGAACTCCGTGTTCAAGGTCATCAACGGCCTGACCAAGCTGGGCGCGAAGATCGTGCACAAGGGCAATGCCCTCGTCCATGTCTCCGGTCACGCCAGTGCTGGAGAGCTCTTGTACTGCTACAACATCCTGCGTCCACGCAACGTGATGCCCGTGCACGGCGAGATTCGGCACCTGATGGCGAACGCCGAGCTCGCGGTCGACAGCGGCGTACCTCGTGAGCGCGTCGTCGTGGCAGAGGACGGCGTGGTGGTCGACCTGATCAACGGCATTGCCAAGGTCAGCGGCAAGGTCGAGTGCGGCTACGTCTTCGTCGACGGGTCGTCAGTCGGGGACATCACCGAGAGCGACCTCAAAGACCGGCGGATCCTCGGGGACGAGGGCTTCATCTCGGTAATGGTCGTGATGGACTCCGGGTCGGGCAAGCTGATCGCTGGCCCAGAGATCCATGCGCGCGGGTTCGTCGAGGACGAGAACGTCTTCGACGCGGTGCGCCCGCTGATCGAGGAGGCGCTGGCGAAGGCGGTCAATGACGGGAACGACGACGTCTACCAGCTGCAGCAGGTGATCCGGCGGACCACCGGTCGTTGGGTCAACCAGGCGCACAAACGCCGGCCGATGATCATCCCCGTCGTGCTTGAGGCCTGATCGGCCCGTGTCGCTCCCACATCCGCGCTCAGTGAGTGTTGCGGAGCACCTCCGCCGGGTGACTGCAGGTCCGATCGCATTCCTGGCGACCGCTCTTGGCCTCGTGTGCCTCGTCAACCTGGCAGACGTGCTGCCCTCCGTCGGCCACTTTGCCGGGATCGACGAGCGGTTCGTCGGGTGGGCCGGTCTCGGGATGCTGGTGGGCGTCACGCTGGCCGCTGTGGCAGTGCTCGCGGCCGGCAGCATCGGGGCGGGCCCGGTCTTGTCGCTGGGCGCCGCGGCTGCGGTGTTCGGGCTGGCGCTTTCCCAAGGTGTGGTCGATGAGCTGCAGCTGACCTTGTCGCCGGTGATTCTTGGCGGCGCGGTCGGTTGCCTTCTCGGCGGAGTCGTGAGTATGACGATGGAGGTCCCACCGCCGTACCGGACCAAGATCTTGTTGGCGTGGGCCATCCCCATTGCGTCGGCCTGGCCACTCCTGACGTGGCTGGCGCGCCACGTCACTGACGACGACGGCGCTCGCCTGACGATGCACCCGTCTGTATGGCTGCTGGCCCCGGTCTCAGCAGCGATCGTGCTGTGGAGCGCGTGGACGATGCTGATGGAGCCAGATCGGATTGGCGGTCGACCCGGACCGGCGTGGGAAACGGCGTGGACAGCATTGTTGGCGTCGTTCGCTGCTGCCGGCGTCGCGATCATGATGCTGGGTTACGACCCTGGGATCCGCGCCTCCTGGCTGCGGCCGCTGATCGTCGTGATCACCGCTCTCGTGGCCGCTGCGTTGGTCGGTACGGCGTTTCTCGTCCCGGCAATCAGCGAAAGGATCGGCTATCTCACCGTGCTCTTCGTTGCGCTCTGCCTACCGATCTGCATGCAGCTGCTCATCATCGTCGCCGACGACGGTGACGCTCGCGTGGGGTGGCCCGCGACTGCACTGCTCGTCGCTGCTGGGGCCGTCGGAGTTTGGTACGGCTGGCGAAGGCCGCGTCCGTTTGTCGTGCTCGGGCTGCTCACCGTGGCCGCCGCATGTGTTGGCGGCTGGGTGATGCCCGACGCACAGTGGCTGATGGTCGCGTCGGCAGCCCCGTTCGCTCTGGGTGCAGGTGTGGCGCTGGGTGGCGGGCTGCATTGGGCGTACGAGTCGCCGATGGGTTTGCGTTTCGCAGCAGTCGCAGTGATCGGGAGCCTGTTGCTCGGCACGGTTGCCGCCGTACCCCTAGGTTGGGCCCTGACGGGGTCGATCGCTGCCACGACCGACGACGCTCGAGCCGTTGGCCGAGTGTTCCTGGGACTGACGTTCGCGCTGGCAGTGATGGCGGCTGCCGCCGTGAGTGTGATGCAGCCGCCAGCTGCCCGTGTTCAGCCCACGGCCGAGCCGGTTCCGGCTGAGCACGCAGCCTGACATCGTCGGCGTCCAATCTTGCGGGTTTCGAGCACCTAGAGCGGAAACAACCCCAAAGACTGGACGCCTTGGCACCCCTCGATGTCGACCCGGATTGCTCTCTTGCGCACTCGGCGACCGAGGAGCAACCTCGGGTCACCGGTCTGTGAAAGGAAGGGGATCATGGCCCCGAGTGCACTGCGAACTGAGTACCGCCGAGCCAAGAAACAGTGGCCGTTCATCGACGACGTCGAAAAGCGCAACCAGCTGCCATCTCGAATGCTGTACGCCGTCGGCTGGCGAGAGAGCAACCTGCAGAACATCCAAGGAGACTTCAGCAAGCGACCTGGCGAGAAGAAGGAGCAGTTCCACGGTTTCGGCGTCTGGCAACGCGACTCCGACGCCTTCGGTGTCGACGAGTCCTATCTGAAGAACGTACGAAAGCAGGCCCGTGACGCCGGCGCCTTGCTAGCAGCCAACTTCAAGATCTTCAAGCGGTGGGATGCCGCGCTCGCCGCCTACAACGCCGGGCCGGGAAATGTTCAAGACGCGCTCGACGCCGGCAAGCACGTCGACTCGGTCACCACAGGAAACGACTACTCCGCCGACGTGATGCGCAACCGTGAAGTCCTGGTCGGAAAGGTCAAGGACGAGGACAAGGACAAGCCGGAAAAGCCCGACGTGATGGAAGCTCCGGCCCGCAAGTTCTTCCGTCCCGGCCAGAGCCATCCGAACTTCACCAAGATGGGTGAGCGGTTCCTGGTGTGGCTCAAAGGCGACATCAGCAAGTCGGGAGCGAGGTACGTCCCCGGTCCGAAGTTCAGCGCGAATGACCGGCAGAACGTCAGGAAGTGCCAGATCCTGATGGGTGACGAGCCGGACGGGTGGTTCGGCCCCACCCAGTGGAAGATGCTTCTCACGAGCAAGCCGCCGCGAATTCCCCGCCACAAGGGCGTCCCACCCGCAGCTGGGTTACGTGTCACGCAGGGGTTCGGGATCAAGAACCCTGACTACGACGCCGGGGAGCACACCGGAGTCGACTTCGGCGACTGCGGAGACGACAACATCCGCTGCGTGCGGCATGGCGTTGTCGTGGTGTCAGACCTCGACGACGACTGGGGCAATTACGTGATTGTCCAACACCCTGGCGGACGCTTCTCGTGGTACGCCCACATGACCGGTCGCAGGGTCAACGTCGGAGACAAGGTCCGTCGCGGGCAAACCCTCGGGATGATGGGTATGACGGGAAAGGCGCACGGCAAGCACCTGCACTACCAAGAGTCCGTCGGCGGTCACCAGTACAGCCAGTACGTCCGGCCCAACATGTTGTCGATCGACGTCTAAGGAAAGTAAACGCCGCGCGCGCTCAACCTCGGCCGAGAACCGTTCCGCCGTTGACCTGCAGGATCTGGCCGGTGGTGAAACCTGACTGCGGCGAGGCCAGGTACGCCACCGCCTCGGCCACCTCCTCCGGCTTACCGGCGCGGTTGACCAAGGTGTCGTCAACACGGCTCTCGACGGCTTCAGGGTTGAGCCGACCCTCCCAGAACTCTGTGTCGGGGACGAAGCCAGGAGCGACCGTGTTCACCGTCACACCGTCAGCGCCCAACGACGTGGCGAGTCCGAACATCCAAGCGTTCAGCGCGGACTTCGCTGCGCCGTAAGAGCCCGCTCCTCGCACGCTGGCCACCGAGCTCATGGCGATGATTCGGCCGCCCGGCCGCGTCACATGCGGGAGCAGTGCCTCTGTGAGTAGCACGGTGGTGAGCACGTTGTTGCGGAAGTCGATGAGCCACTGCTCAGCCAGCTCGGCCAATGTGCCGGTTTCGCGAGTCGACACACCGCCGGCGTTGTTGACCAGCACATCGACGGCGCCCTCCGCGGCGATCGCGCTTGCGACGGACTCGACCTCATCCGGAGCTTCCAGATCAGCGGTGTGAAACGTCACGCGGTCTTCGCCGACGTCGGCGTTGATCTCACCGGCTGCTTCTTTCAGCACATGGTCGCGTCTGCCAAGGATGACGACAGTTTCACCATCGTGGGCGAACCTTGCTGCGATGGCTCGGCCAAGGCCGGTGCCTCCACCTGAAACGACGATACGTCGCGACATGGGATCTCCTTGTGGGTGCGAAAACGACCAGGCGGGACTTCCCGCGGCTTCGCTTCGACCCTACACACGAAAACGAGGGTGGGACGGTCCCCCGAACCGTCCCACCCTCCCGAGAAACCAGGGATGCCCAACCCCCTCATTGGGCATCCGCGGGAGTTACGAAGGAGAGGAGTGACGACGGTCGCCGTTGATACAAACCGAATGCCGCGAGTGACGCCGCATTTCAGGGGCCAAAGTCACTACGATGAAACACTCACTGATCCCAGTGCGTATCACGCGGCCGGTCCTGCACTCCTGGTTGGTGTGAATGTCCTGGCATGGAGCGAAACGAGAGGTCCAATCGTGGGCGTCCAATCCGCACATGATGCGTCTGGCGACGTCTCGGTGTGGGCGCAGTCCGCGGCTCACTTCCGGCGCTGGCGAGGCGGGGACTCCGGTGCACTCGACGATCTTGTGCGGTCACTCACTCCGGTGTTGTGGCACGTCGTCCGGTCCTACGGCCTCGAAAAGGACCAGGCCGAAGACGTCGTCCAGACCGCTTGGCTCACGTTGGTACGCCGACACGAGTCGATCGCCGACCCGCAGGCTGTAGCTTCGTGGCTGACGACGACCGCGCGACGAGAGGCCTGGCGGGTTTCGCGCGTCGAGAGCAAGGTCACGCCCGTCATCGATGAGGTCATCGAGATGCGGGTTCCTCAGCAGCAAGCAGCCGAAGCTGACGTCGTTACCGCCGATGAGCAGGACCGGCTGTGGTCATACGTCAAACGTCTCGACGCACGGTGCCAGCGGTTGCTGCGCATCGTGGCCTTCGAGGACCGACCCGACTACGCCGGAATCGCTCGTGACCTCGACATGCCCGTAGGCAGCATCGGACCAACCCGAGGCCGATGTCTCACCAAACTCAAGGCGCTATTGACCACCGACGCGGGAGACCCCCATGAATGACAACGACATTTCCCTGCGCGACCTGGCACGTATGTGGGACGCCAAAGACCCGATGCCCGAGGGGCTCGTCGAGAAAGTGCTCGTCACGCTCGCCACGGAAGACCTCGACACGGAGTACGAGCTTCTACACCTCGTCGAGCGCAGCCGTGAACTCCAGGGCGCACGTGGCCAGGGTGAAGCCTTCACCATCGCGTTCTCGGGGGGTGCGTTCTCGTTGCTGCTCCGCGTGAGCGAGCTCGGCAAGAAGCACTGTCGCGTCGATGGCTGGGTGACTCCCGCGCAAGCAATGCGCGTCACGATCACCCAGGACGAGACTTCGCAGGAGGCCGTCGTCGACTCGCGCGGCCGCTTCGAAATCCCCAGGCTCCACACCGGCCTGACCAGATTCTTTCTCCGATCCGACGACGCCAACGAAGACGCAGAAGGACTTTTCGCTACACCGACCTTTGAACTTTAGGACGAGCCTGTGACCGAGACACCGAACCCGTCAGACAACCCCAGCAACAGCGCGCAATGGCAGGGCGACCGCGTTACGCCGAAAACCGACCGCGATCCGCAGGCGCCTCCACGGGAGATGCTCGATGAAGTGAGCGGCCGAGTACTCGACCCGGCGACGGCCATCATGGTCGACGGGGTCAGGCCACGACCGACTGTGTACGTCGGACAGCACCTCATCGTGGGAGCTCACCGCGACATCGACGAGGTCATACGTCTGCTCACCGAAGCTGCCGAGCCACTCGGGTGGCGGGTCGAGATCGACCCGGAGTTCCCAGCTTCGAGGGCGGAGGGGCGCGAAGGCGAACGCCCGATTGGCCTCAGCCGCCTGCTGATCTCAGTGCAGTCATCGGGAGCCACGGTGGCACCGGACGCCTGGGTTCTGCTCCAACATGCTCGCGGTCGAGAGAACGGGATCGAGAACATGCGCGGGGTCGGGCTCGATCACGTCTTGTTCGTCGCCGGTGGGCCGATCTCCAACCCCTTCGACCACTCCAACCCGTTCGACCACTCCAACCCTTTTGACCACTCCAACCCCTTCCCCGGCTACCCGGTGGCCACGTACGGGATTCCGGGAAGCGGCGGGAGGCAGCCCGTGGCCTACGTCGGTCCGAAACCGCACCGTCGACGAATCAGCGGGCGCCGGCCGATCGTCGGAATCCTGGACACTGGGTGCGGCAGCCACGAGTGGCTCGACCCGATCGTGCGCACCGATGTCACCCTCAACGGGGCAGCCATCGGCTACACCGACGCCGTCGCCGACACACACCCCAACCCCGAAGTTGGCGGCGACTACGTCGGCCCTCTCGACGGTGGGATCGACTCGCTGTCGGGTCATGGCACGTTCATTGCCGGGCTCGTCCACCAGGCTTGCCCGAACGCCGACATCGTTGCCTGGCGCGTCGTCGACTCCAGCGGACCGATCGTGGAGTCCGACTGGATCGACGCGCTCACCCTCGTCACCGAGCTCGTGCGCCGTCATCACGAAGGCGGCAAGGGCGGTATGCCGCTGGACGTGCTGAACATGTCGATGGGGTACTACCACGAGACGCCACAGGACGAGCTCTTCGACCCGACGCTCTATCACCTGCTGAAGTTGCTCGGGAAATGCGGCACCACGGTTGTGTGTTCGGCCGGCAATGACGCAACCTCGAGGCCACTCTTCCCGGCGGCGTTCGCGCCCTGGGAAGACGGCAACGGTCCTATTCAACCCCGGCCTGACTGTGTTCCGATTGTCTCCGTTGGCGCGTTGAATCCCGATCTCATCTCCACCGCGCTCTTCAGCAACACCGGACCGTGGGTGCGCAGCTACGCGCCCGGCGCTGCAGTGCTCAGCACAATGCCACCGTTCCAGGGTGGACTCGAACCGATGGCCCGAACCACGGCCTACGGGCGGACTCGTGAATCGATCGACCCCGACAACTTCACCCGCGGCCGACGACATGGGGGCGGTTTCGCCCTGTGGAGCGGCACGTCATTCGCTGCCCCGATGATGGCGGGCAAGGTGGCCGATGCCCTGCTCGGAAAGTTGCCGGCCGAGGGAGAGAAGGACTCGAAGCAGGATGCTGTCGAACGAGGTTGGAAAGCGGTAGCGGCGGTCACGAGCATCCAGCCATGATGGAGAGGTGCTAACGGCCGCTGAGCTGCATCGACGAGGACTCGATGAAACCAATGCGGGTCGGCACGCTCGGGCACGCTCTCTGTTTCGACGTGCCCTCGAACGAAATCCCGACACCGAACTGACGGCGCGGATCCAGCTGAGCTACTCCCATGCCCAGTTCGAGTTGGGAAGCACGCCTGAGGCCTTGAGCCTGTGCGAACGTGCCTTGGCTGCCGTCGAACCGAAGTCGCACCTCTGCGGATTGATCCACTCTCAGCTGGGCGTGATCCACATGAGAGCCGGCGCCGGCAGTGAGGCGCTCGCGGACTTTGGGACCGCCCTGCAGTTGCTCGACAGTGCGCCTGAACCGCAGGCGACCGCATACCTGAACCGTGGCAACGTGTACCTGCAACGCGGTGACATACCTCGAGCGTCGGCCGACTTCGAGATGGCGATGAGCCACGCTCGCGACGGCGGTCTCGGCGTCATCCAGGCGAAGGCCGAGCACAATTTGGGTTACACCGGCATGTTGGCCGGTGATTTGGTGTCGGCGCTGACGCTGATGGACAAGGCGCGGGACGAGCTGGCCACGCTGTCGCCGGTCTATGCAGCCGTCTGCGACCAGGATCGAGCTGAGGTTCTGGTTGCGGCAGGTATGACGCATGACGCAGCAGAGGCATTGCAGGCTTCGGTGCGGGCCTTTGGCTCCCGACGGATGCGCCAGCGGCAGGGCGAGGCTGAGGTGGTGCTGGCTCGCCTGATGCTTCGCGAGAATCCCAGCGAGGCTGCGAAAATAGCCCGTCACGCTCATCGCAGTTTCCAGACCCAGGGCAGCCAGACCTGGGCACTCCGCGCAGAAGCCATCGAACTCAAGGGCAGGTTCGAAGCAGGCGAAACGCGAGGCAACCTTTTGGGTCGAGCAGCAGAAGTCGTCGTGCAGCTCGGAGCCTGCGGTCTTCCCCACGAGGCTTCGAGCTTGACCTTGCAGATTGTGCGCGCCACTTTGCAGTCAGGCGACGTCGCGGGAGCCGAGGACCGGATGCGAGGCCTCCACGCGTCTCGGTCAAGCCCGCTTCCGACAAAGCTGCTGGAGCGCGAGGTTCGTTCGAGCCTGGCGCAGAAGCGGCATCGACGCAGACAGGCCGTCGATCACGTACGTCGCGGGCTGGCCGAGTTGCACGAGTGGCAGTCGTCTTTCGGCAGCCTCGACCTGCAGAGCTCGCTCGTCGGTCACGGTCGACGGTTGGCGCGGCAAGGGCTGGCCCTGGCAATCGAGGATGGTCGCCCTCAGGTCGTTTTCGAGTGGTCTGAAAGAGCCCGGGCTCTTGCTGGCCGCGTCACACCGCTGCGTCCTCCCGCTGATCCTTCGGCCGCCGCCGACCTGACCGAGCTGCGCACTGTGCAGGCCGACCTCGCGGCCGATACCTCCGGCAAAGGGAGCGCCACACTTCGCCGACGCGCGAACGAGTTGCGACACCGCATCAGGCAGCGGCAGTGGTACGACGCCGGGTCCGGCCTCGTCACCGAGCCTGCCTCCCTCGACGAGCTTGTGGCATCGCTGGAGACCTCGGACGGCGTACTCGTCGCATTCATCGTGGTCGACCAGCGGCTTCATGCTCTTGTCGTCACCGCGTCGGGCGCCACGACCCGCGACCTGGGGGACTTCGGACCGGTCCGGCACCTGATGGACGGTATGCAGGCCGACCTCGACATGGCGGCAACCCATCACTCTGCGCATCTGAGGGCTGTCGTGCAATCGGCACTCGACGGGCGGCTCCACGACCTCGCCGACCACTTGGTGGGCCCGATCGTGGACGACCTGAGGGATCGGCCTGTGGTCGTCGTACCTTCCGGCGCGCTTGCCGGCGTGCCGTGGACGTTGCTTCCCGGCCTCACCGGCCGACCGCTCACGGTGCCCCGATCTGCATCGTCGTGGCTTCGGGTTCGCGAGCGCCGCGTCCCGCTGGGTAGTGCAGGGTTCGTGGCGGGACCACGCGTGCATCGTGCCGCAGAAGAGGTCGATCGCGCGGCGAAGGCGTGGGACGTCGCCACCGTGCTCGCAGGCGCAGATGCGAGGGCGACGGCCGTCGGCGGCCTGGCCTCATCGGTCGACGTCTTCCACGTCGCCGCGCATGGGCGTCACTCCGCTGACAACCCACTCTTCTCTGGTCTCGAGCTGTCCGATGGCCCGTGGTTCGGCTACGACATCGACCAGCTCGCCGCTATCCCGTCGACCGTGATCCTGTCGGCGTGCGAGCTCGGCCGGTCGTCTGTCCGGTGGGGTGAGGAGACGATCGGGATGACCGTGGCCTGGTTGCATGCCGGCGTCCAGACGGTGATCGCCTCTCCGGCCAGTGTCGACGACGACGTGGCATGCGCCGTGCTCGCAGCCACGCACCACTACCTCGCGGTCGGAGAATCGCCATCGCAGGCACTCGCCTCGGCGACCAGCGAAGTGGGTGGCGCCGTACCTGCCCCGTTCGTGTGTTTCGGCTCCGGTTGGTGAGCCGCTCCTTCCGATTCGTCCGTGGCCTTGCTGCTGAAGGCACCCGCCCTTGGGCGGACGAATCTGGTGAGTGACCATGGGAGGAGCAAACGGACAGATCGGGGGTTGGCCATGACCATGGGCCAGGACGTATCGGTTGAGGTCGAGGATCTCGTGAAGAGATATCCGAAGCGACCCGACAACGCTGTCGACGGCGTCTCGTTCAGCGTCCAGCGGGGCGAGATCTTCGGGTTGCTTGGTCCGAACGGCGCCGGCAAGACGACGACGATCGGTGTGCTCACGACGCGGGTCAGGGCCACGTCAGGGAGCGCCTACGTGATGGGCATCGATGTGTCGCAAGATCCCGTCTCTGCGCGGGCCGTGTTGTCCGTCGTACCTCAGCGCGTGAGTATCGACCGTGCCTTGCGTGCACGGCAGAACCTGATCTTTCACGCGGCGTACCACGGTGTGCCCCGGGCCGAACGCAACCGGCGGGCTGACGCTCTTCTCGAGCAGTTCGGCCTCGGTGACCGAGGGAAGGACCGGGTCGACCAGTACTCCGGCGGGATGGCGCAGCGACTCCTGATCGCGCGCGCCCTCATGCACTCACCTGAGGTGCTGTTCCTCGACGAGCCCAGCACCGGCCTCGATCCGCAGGCCCGGCTGTTCGTCTGGGACAGGATCCGTGAGCTGCAGGCGGCCGGCATCACCATCGTCATGACCACGCATGACATGGACGAGGCGTTCGAGCTCACCGACCGGGTGGGGATCATGGACCACGGCAAGCTGCTTGCACTCGACACACCAGTGGCACTCACGAAGTCGCTGCCGGGGAGTACGACACTGGATCTCACCATCGAGTATGCCGAGGGCGATGACGTCGCCGCTCTCACCACGGCACTCAGCGCCCAGGGCGGCGTCGAGCGCGTTGAGCAGGTGGCTGGGGCGCAAAGCGAGACCGAAGGCAAACCCGCAGACCCCGTGAGCGACTCGCGAGACTTGCGGGTGCGGCTCTACCTCACCGGCGAAGCGGCGTCTCTGCTCGGACCGATCAACGCTCTGCTAGCGGCGCGAGACGCTCGCCTCACCGCGGTCAGACTCGGTGAACCCAGCCTCGAAGACGTCTTCATCAACCTGACAGGGAGGGATCTCCGATGAGCACGACCACGCTGTCGGAGCCACGACACGACGAGGTAAGCGCACGCCGCGGCGGGGGATCCACCAGAGCCTTCGTGGCCCTGTTGTGGCGCGATGTCTTCGTCACGGGTACCGAGATCGTGGCGTTTCTCGCCCAAGTGCTCCTCCAGCCGGTGTTCTTGCTTTTCATCTTCGGCAAAGTGCTGGCGGATCTGGGTTACACGCAGGGCAACTACGCCGAGGTGCTGCTCCCCGGCATCATCGCCTTCACGGCCTTCCTGACAGCTCTGCAGAACACTGCGTTCCCTCTGGTGATCGACTTCTCCTACACGAAGGAGATCGAGGATCGGCTGCTCGCCCCGTTGCCGACGGTGATGGTGGCGATGGAAAAGATCGTCTTCGCGACGCTGCGGGCGTTGGTTGCTGCCGTGCTGATGTTTCCGCTGGGCTGGTGGATCCTTGGCTCGCTGACCATCACCTGGTCCGACGTACCCATGGTCGCGGTCTTCTTGGTGCTCGGCTCGTTGGTCGGCGCGGCCATCGGCATGACCGTCGGCACCCTCGTCACCGCGTCAAAGATCAACATCGTCTTCGCGATCGTGTTGACACCGTTGCTGTTCACCGGGTGCACGCAGTTCCCGTGGCCGTCGCTCGACCATCTCCGCTGGTTCCAGGTGCTCTGTGCCATCAATCCGCTGACCTACGTCTCGGAAGGGATGCGAAGTGTGATGCTCACAGGTACGCCGCACATGCCGAGCTGGGTCTGCGTGCTGGCCCTGCTGGGCTTCTTGGTGGCGTTCACCTGGATCGGCAATGTCGGTTTCCGCCGCCGCGCCATCGACTAGCCGAGCGCGGCTCCGGTTGCAAGGCAACCTGCAGCGTCCTTTAGGGTCGTCGCATGAAGGTCCTGGTTACTGGCGGCGCGGGTTATGTAGGCAGCATCACGAGCAAGGCACTTGAGCAAGCCGGCCACACCCCGATCATCCTCGACTCCCTGCTCAAGGGACGGCGCGAGTTCGTCGGCGATCGGATCTTCTACGAAGGCGACATTGCCGACCGCGCCCTCCTGTCACGCATTGTCGAGGAGCATCCCGACCTCGACTGCACGATCCACATGGCGGCACGCATCGTGGTCCCCGAGTCGGTCAAGGAGCCGTATGAGTACTACCGCGACAACGTCGCGAAGTCGCTCGAGCTCTTCGACCAGCTGGTCGCACTGGGGAAGCCCAACCTGATCTTCTCCTCGACGGCGTCCCTTTACGCACTCGTCGACGACTTCGAGGTCACCGAGGAGTCCGCGCTCGACCCGACCTCGCCGTACGCCCGCACCAAGCGGACGATGGAGACGGCGCTGGAGGACATGGCTGCGGCCACCTCGCTGCGGGCGATCATCCTGCGCTACTTCAACCCGATCGGTTCTGACCCAGACCTCGCCTCGGGTCTGTACGACCCCGAGCCATCGCACGTGATCGGCCAGATGGTGCTAGCGGTCACCGGAGTCAAGGACGCCTTCACGATCACTGGCACTGAGCACCCGACTCGCGACGGCACGGGACTCCGCGACTACATCCATGTGTGGGACCTCGCGCGCGCCCACGTCACAGCCGTCGAGCGGTTCGATGACGTGCTCACCAAGGTTGACGCGCCCAGCACCATCCTCAACATCGGCACCGGCCGGGGCGTCACCGTACGAGAGCTGCTCACCGCGTTCGAGAAGGTGTACGGCGACCAGGTCCCGACCCGGGAGGCGCCCCCTCGTCCGGGTGACGCCGTCGGGGCCTACGCGAACGTCGACAAGGCCCGCGACGTGCTCGGCTGGTCCAGTGAGCTGTCCCTCGAGGACGGTGTCGCCTCCGCCCTGGCCTGGGGCCGGCGGCGTAAGGAGATCCTCGGCTTCGCATGACCGATTCCAGCGCGCGGCTGTTCGTCACGAGCGATCCGCACGGCTATGTCGACGAGCTCACGGCCGCATTGCAGCGCGCCGGTCTGGTTAACGCCCAAGGTGACTGGTCGGGCCAGACCACCCACCTGTGGATCCTGGGTGACCTCCTTGATCGCGGCCCTGACGGCATCGGCGTCATCGACCTCGCCATGCGGCTGCAAACCCAAGCCGAGGAGACGCTGGGTCAGGTGCGCACGCTGCTCGGCAACCACGAGGTGCTCGCGATCGGCATGCAGCTCTTCGGGGTCCAGGAGTTCGTGGTCGACGGCCAGCGTCGCAGCTTCGCCCCCAGTTGGCTGCGCAACGGTGGACGCGTGAGCGACCAGGAACGGCTGACCGACGAGCATCTCGCCTGGCTACGCACGCTTGCCCCGATGGCGTTGGTTCGCGACCACGTGCTCATGCACTCCGACACCCTCGAGTACCTCGAATGGGGCGACACCGTCGACGAGATCAACGCGACGGTGGCGAGCATCGTTGGGGGCGACGACCCTGAGGGCTGGTGGGAGTTGTGGTGGCGGCTCACCACTCGCTACGTCTACAACGGTGAGGACGGCGGCTACCAGGCCGAGGCGATGCTCCAACGGCTCGGCGGGGACCTCCTGGTCCACGGCCACAGCATCATCGGCGACCTTGTCGGCGTCGAGTCCAAGGAGATCGACCGTCCCTACCTCTACGCCGACAATCAGGTGCTCGCGATCGACGGCGGCATGTACGACGCGGGGCCATGTCTGGTGGTCGAGCTGCCCGTCACTGACGCCGGCGTACTTCACGCGGAGCCGCCAAAACCCGAGTGATCCTGGTGGGGTCTGGCAGATAGGGTCGCCGGATGAGGCTGGAAACGCGTTCGCTGGACCCGGCAGACATCGGTCGGTCATACGACATTCGCACCCGGGCCTTCGGGGCCCTTCCCGATGCGGCCCGGCCGGGCTGGGAGTCCGACGTTCAGAAGGCGATAGACGACCGCCTTGTCATCGGTGTGTATGACGACAGCTTGCTGGTCGGCCGGGCGATGATCTGGCCGTTCCGCCAGTACTGGGGTGGTCGCGACCTCGCCATGGCGGGTATCGCCGGAGTCGTTGTCTCGCCTGAGTACCGCGGGCGAGGTGTCGGAAGCGCCTTGATGGACGGCATCATCGAGCGCGGCTGCGAGCTCGACTTCCCGTTGTCTGTGCTCTACCCGGCGACGGTTCCGGTCTACCGCAAGCGCGGTTGGGAGATCGCCGGCGTCCAACCGCGGGTGACGATCCCGACCCGGCTATTGCGCGAGCTGCGCGGCGACGAGGTCGTCGTGCGTGAGGCCAAGCCCGGAGACGCCGAGCAGATGCACGCAGTGATGGGCGACCACTACGCCGACGGACGTGCCTGCGGCCCCCGCAACTACCCGGTCGAAGAGCTCGCGGAAGATCTCGAGGACGCCACCATGTTCGGCTATCTCGCCGACGACGGGTACGTCGTCTACGGCTGGCAGGGCAAGGGCAGCTACGACATCGTGGTCTACCAGTTCGTCGCGGCGAGCGCGGCGACCGCCCGCGCGCTGTGGGCGGTGGTTGGCTCGAGCTCATCGGTCGCCAAGAACGTTCATGCCTATCTCGCCCCTGATGACCCGATCCACCAACTGCTCGGTGAGTGCATCGCACAGGAGTCCAAGCAGACTCGATGGATGTTGCGGCTGCTCGATGTCAGGTCAGCGATATCAGGACGGGGGTTCCCCGACGGGATCGACATCGACGTACCGGTTGCTCTCGCCGACGGCTTCGTGCCCGCGAACCATATGACGGGTCGGCTCCGAGTCACGAAGGGATCGGGCGAGTTGGTCGAAGCGACAGCCGATGACGGGGATGCTGTGCGATTGACCGCCAACGGGGTTGCCGCGCTGTACGCCGGTATGCCAATGGCGAACCTCGTCACGGCTGGCCTCGCCTCGGGCGGCTCGTCGGATCACCACTCGATGCTCGATGCGGCGTTCGTCGGGAGGCCGGCGTACCTGCTCGACTACTTCTAGGCCGTGCCTAGTCGCGCAGAAGGGCGCCGCTGAGGGATTGTTCGAGAGCGTCCCGCGCTCGGGCGAACACCTCGGGGCGGTCGAGCAGGTCGACGTCGGCGATCCGGATGACATTCCAACCGTGCTCGTCGAGCAGGCGGATGGCGAGCGCGTGCTCACGTTCCAGGCAGGCGACGGCGGAGTCTTCGCGAGACGTCGTCGAGACGGGTTCGTTGCGGAGCAGGTTGGTGACGTACCAGTCGAGCCAGCCGGCCGGCTCTCGCACTGCCGCCTGTCGAAGCGCGCCCTGGACGTCGGCGTCGAGGTAGACCAGGGTGAACGGCATCCCCTCGAGTTGCTCGGTCACAGAGGTGAAGAAGCCCTCGATCGCATTCTCCCCGTAGCCCCACTCCACGAGCGAGTGTACGAAGGGCAGCAGCGAGTCGGACACCACCGCATCGGCTGGAGAGTTCTTGATCGACGTGACAAAGGTGCCGACGCAATCCACCAACGTGTCAATTCCCACGGTCCCGGTGACGGCCAGCTCGCGAGCTGCGGGAGCGAACTCAGGCCGGGTGAGAACCTCGTCCTCTTCGACCAGGTCGACTGCGAGGTCACGTGACACGAGCCAGTCACGGATGCCTTGCGCGAGGGTCGACGTACCGACGGCGGGGGCCACGCCCGTCACGGCGACATAGGTTGTGGTTGCGTCATTCATCGCGTCATTGTGTCTGTTGTGGGGGATTCTCACCAGGGCCGGGGGTGGCGGAGGTCGCGAGGATCGTTCGCTGGAGACCAGACCCCGTCGGCGCAGACATAGTGTGCCGCGGGTCCTTGCGTCGCGATCGTCTCGATGCCGGACAGGAAGCGGTCCACGTGCTCCAGCGTCGTACCCAGACCGATCGAGGCCCTGACCGCTGAGCTTGCCCCCGACTGCCCAAGGAGCTGATCGACGAGCAGATGGGCGCAGAACTTTCCGTCTCGCAGCCCCACGCCGAACTCCGCTGACAAGGCAGCAGAGACCACCTCGCTGCGCTGACCGTCGACGGTGAACGCTGCAATGCCGACCCGGTCATGCGCCGACCCGAACATCGAGTAGGTCCGTACGCCGGGGATCGCCGCGAGCCCGTCGCGCAACCGCTCGAGCAGAAACGCCTCATGCGCCTCGACAGCACTGCGGTGGCCGCTCAGCGTCGACGCTGCTGCCGCCATCGCGACGGCGCCGACGACGTTCGGCGAACCGGCCTCGTGGCGGGCAGGCCCGGTCGACCAGGTGACGACATCATTGGTCACCAGGTCGGTCGCGCCGCCGCCGCGCAGATGTGGCGGAGCGTCGCGAAGCCAGTCGGATCGGCCGACGAGAAGTCCCGCACCGAAGGGCGCGTAGATCTTGTGACCCGAGAGCACGAGGTAGTCGAGGTCGTCGTCGGCGACTGCCAACGCCCGATGGGGCGCGAGCTGTGACGCGTCGATACAGACGCGCGCTTCGTGGCGGTGTGCCAGTGTGGCGATGTCGCGCACCGGCCAGATTTCACCGGTGACGTTGCTCGCCGCAGTCGTCACCACGAGGGCATGGCTGGTCATGACCTCAGTGAGTGCCTGGTCGAGCTGGTCGAGGATCTCTGCCGGGTTATGGGGTGTGGCCAGGCGTACGACGTCGGAGGTCGTCCACGGCAGCAAGGCCGCGTGGTGCTCGGACTCCCAGACGACGACCGTCGTATCAGCGGGCAGCGCCGAGGCGAGGAGGTTGAGTGACTCGGTGGCGTGCCGCGTGAACACGACAGCATCGTCGTGACGAGCGCCGGTGAAACGTCGCAGTTCCTCGCGGGCCTCCTCGAACCATCGGGTCGTGACCACTGATGCGTAGCCGCTGCCCCGGTGGACCGACGCGTAAGTGTCGAGGGTGGCATCGACCGCGCGCCTGACCGGCTCGAGACAGGGCGGGCTCGCGGCGTGGTCGAGGTTGGCATAGCCCACCACCTCGCCATCGAGGGTGGGGACCAGCAGATCCGACCCGATCACGGCCGGCAGGTGTGGCGTGTCGCGTCGTACGCGAGACACGGAGGAGGTGGGTCGTTCGAGCACTGACAAGATCGACACGGGAAGGCTCCTGAAGGATCCGCACTTGCCGGCGCGTTGTCGCGTCGGCCTGGTCTTCACCCGGGGCACCCCACCGCGGTGGAGGGTTGCCGGCCAGCAAGCCGGGGCTTCGCGCTGGCACTCATGACCTGGGCACGACCCTAGGCCGTCACGACGCCTGCGGGGAATCCCCGTCTCGAACCCTGGAACTCCCCCGTTCGGCCAGGGTTTGCCGGCCCGGTTGGGCGGCGTGTTACGCGTGAGACTGATGTGACTATCGCGTAGCCTCAACGGCATGGCGACCCGCACGTCTTCCCCGCCGCGGTCGCGGAGCACAACACGCTCTCGATCCGGCTCGTCCGGTAGCCAGGCCCGACGCTCGTCGTCGGCGAGCAAGAAGAAGAACGCGCGCAAGCGCCCGCGTTCACGCTCGTCGTCGGCCCGGCGTAGCGGTCCTGGTCCTTTTGCGCTGCTCGTGACCGGGATCGGTCGCGGGCTCGGCGCCATCTGGCTGGGAGTCGCCCACCTGATCGGCGCGATTGTCCGCCGGATCGGCTCCACCGCCCGAGACCTCGAACCCGAACACCGTCGTGACGGCCTCGGTCTCCTTCTGGTCGGTCTCGCCGTCATCGTCAGCGCGACCGTGTGGTGGCGACTTCCCGGCGCGGTCGGTGACGGCATTCGGGCCGTGGTCGAGGGCTCGGTCGGCATCGCGGCGTATGCCGTCCCCCTTTTGCTGCTGATGGCGGCATGGCGAGCCATGCGTTCCCCGGAGCTCAACGGACCCGCCGGTCGCCCTGTCATCGGTTGGAGCGCGATCGCTCTCGGCGTCCTCGGCCTGATCCACATCCAGCACGGGTTGCCCCGACCGAACGGTGGCCAGGACGCCATGCGAGAGGCGGGCGGCGCTGTCGGCTACATCGGTTCGGCCATGGTCGCCGACCTGTTCCGCAGCACGCTCATCGCCATCCCGCTGCTCGTGCTGCTCACGTTCTTCGGACTGCTCGTCGTGTCGGCGACGCCGGTCTACCTGATCCCCAAGCGGCTCGGGGCCCTGCGCGACAAGGTGCTCGGCCGTACGCCGGTCGACCCTGAAGCCGTACCTGACACCGAGGACACGGCACCCGTCGAGGGCTTCCAGCGCAACCGGCCTCGCCGCCGCGTCGGCAGCATGGTCGATGCGGAAGGGTCGGAGGACGCCGACGGTGTCGAACCCGATCCGGCGCTGATGGAGGGCCGAGAGTTGGCCAAGCGCGCCAGCTCCGCCACCGAAGACGGCCCGCTCGAGCCGCCGCCTCACACACCGCTCCCGCAACGCGTCGAGCAGCTCAGCCTGTCAGGCGACATCAGCTACACGCTTCCGAGCAACGACGTGCTCAAGCCCGGCAGCGCACACCGGGCGCGGTCGCAGGCATCGGACGCCATCGTCGGACGACTGACCGAGGTGCTCGAGCAGTTCGGTATCGACGCGCAGGTCACCGGCTACACCCGGGGGCCGACCGTCACTCGCTATGAGGTCGAGCTCGGTCCTGCCGTCAAGGTCGAGAAGGTCACCGCGTTGTCGAAGAACATCGCGTACGCCGTCGCCAGCGCCGACGTGCGCATCCTGTCGCCCATCCCCGGCAAGTCGGCCATCGGTGTCGAGATCCCCAACCCCGACGCCGAGATCGTCTCGCTGGGAGACGTGCTGCGCGCACCATCGTCGCGAGCCGACAGCCATCCGATGGTGGTCGGCCTGGGCAAGGACGTCGAGGGCGGCTTCGTCGTGGCCAACTTGGCGAAGATGCCGCACCTGCTCGTGTCCGGCGCGACCGGCTCCGGCAAGTCGAGCTTCATCAACTCGATGATCTCCTCGTTGCTGATGCGGGCCACCCCCGACGAAGTGCGGATGATCATGATCGACCCCAAGCGGGTCGAGCTGACGGCGTACGAAGGAATCCCACACCTGATCACCCCGATCATCACCAGCCCGAAGAAGGCGGCTGAGGCGTTGCAGTGGGTGGTTCGTGAGATGGACCAGCGGTACGACGACCTGGCCAACTTCGGCTTCCGCCACATCGACGACTTCAACAAGGCGGTCCGCTCAGGAGCCGTGAAGGCTCCGCCAGGAACTGAGCGCCTCCTCACGCCGTACCCCTATCTCCTCGTGGTTGTCGACGAGCTGGCCGACCTGATGATGGTGGCGCCCCGGGACGTCGAGGACTGCATCGTGCGCATCACGCAGCTGGCGCGCGCGGCCGGGATCCACCTTGCGCTGGCCACTCAGCGGCCGTCGGTCGACGTCGTCACCGGACTGATCAAGGCCAACGTCCCGAGCCGGTTGGCGTTCGCGACGTCATCACTGGCTGACAGTCGGGTCATCCTCGACCAGCCCGGCGCCGAGAAGCTGGTCGGCAAGGGCGACGGGCTCTTCCTTCCCATGGGAGCGAGCAAGCCAGGCCGGATCCAAGGCGCCTGGGTGACCGAGGCGGAGATCAAGGAGGTCGTCGATCACTGCAAGAAGCAGCTTCAGCCGACCTACCGCGATGACGTCACAGCACCACAGAAGAGCAATCGTGTGCTCGAGGACGACATCGGAGACGACATCGACCTGGTCTGCCAGGCCGTCGAGCTCATCGTCTCGACCCAGTTCGGGTCGACGTCGATGCTCCAGCGCAAGCTCCGGGTCGGCTTTGCCAAGGCCGGGCGCCTGATGGACATTCTCGAAAGCCGCGGGATCGTCGGTCCCTCGGAGGGCTCGAAGGCCCGCGACGTCTTGATCAAACCTGACGATCTCGACGACGTGATCATGAGCTTGCAGGGGGAGGGATCACCGTGACGAGTCAGACTGGATTGGTTGTTCGCCGACGTGCCGGCCTGATGGCTCTCGTCGCCGTGATCGCGCTTGCGCTGGCGACTGGCTATCTCTGGCGCTTCGGCCAGACCGGGGGCGGGGTTCCGCTGCTGATCGGAGTCCTGCTCGGCCTGGTGGCCGTCTTCCACGGTCTCGCTTGGGGCGACGCACGTACGCCGCTGTTGGTCGCCGATGAGACCGGCCTCCGGGTGCGACTCGGTGGTGACTGGACCGGCGTCCCTTGGGGGCACGTCGAACGGGTCGAGGTCGACGAGCGCGGTCGCGTGACTGACGGGCACGTCGCACTCCTTGTCTCCGAGGCTGCCAACCCGCTCGAAGAGGCAGGCCTGCGCTCACGGCTAGCCGCGACCATGAACCGCTGGTTCTACGACGCATCACTCGTCGTGCCGTATGGCCTGACCACGAGCGTGTCCGTCGTCGATGTGCCCGGCACGCTGACCCGGCTCGCCGACGGCCGTGCTCCCGTGATCGTGCTGGACGACACGGTGGCAGAGCCTGAGCCGACGGTGGAGATCACCACGAACGTCGATAGTCAACACGCCGAGGCCCCCGCGGTTGATGCCGACAGCGACACCGACACCGAGGCGGGCGCCGAGGTCGAGGTCGAGGAGCCGCCGAAGCGGCAGTTCACACCGCTCGCGACCATCGTCTCCGCCCTCCACTCGCACCCCGCTCGCCGCGAAGAGGTCACGATGCCGGTCCGACCCGAGCATCAGACCGTCGGCATGCTGGCCTTGTCCGAGCCCTACTCCGAAGAGAACACCGAGCCGCTTCCGGAGATCAACCAGTTGCGCCGCGGCGACGACGACCACGTCGACGACGAGACCGGGCGCCACGGCAATATCGGCCTGATCATCGACGCAACCACCGATCTCTCGGCTCGGGCGATGAGCAAGGTACGCCGACCAGTGCCCACGCCAGATCCCGCCACCGTCGAGGCCTACCGATCGCGAGCCACCGACCCTGATGACGCGGAAGCTGAGGACCTGATCATCGGCGGAGCCATCCGCGTCGCCCGCCAGCGGCTCCGGTTGACCGTCGACGAGCTGGCCGAACGCACTCGGATCCGTCCGTTCGTCATCGAGTCCATCGAGGTCGACAACTTCGCGCCCTGCGGAGGCGACTTCTACGCTCGCGGCCATCTCCGCATGCTGTGTCGGGTCCTTGGTGTCGACGCGGCGCCGTTGCTCACGTCGTACGACGAGCATTTCTCCGCTTCGCCGATCACCCCTCGGGCGGTCTTCGACGCGGAGCTGTCGACCGGGTCGAAGGGGATGGTGCGCGGGGGCGCGTCCGGTGCGAACTGGGGCGGTCTCATCGCCGCCGTACTCGTCTTGCTGCTCGTGTGGGGCGTGGCGAAGTACTTCGCGGCCGGTACGACGCCGACCGCCAGCGACGTGGCACCACCTCAGAACTCCTCCGGCCTGGGATCACCCGGCGCAGGCAACAAGCCGATCCCGCCGCCGGCGCCAAAAGAGGCGTTCGTCCGGGTGTCGGCGATCGGCGGAGACTCCCGCGTCGTCGTGAAGGACAGCAACAAGAAGGTGGTGTTCGCGGGCCTGCTTGCTGACGGAGCCAAGCAGCGCGTCACAGGTGTCGCCCCCTTGCACGTGATGGCCGTCGACGGCGGTGTGGTCCGGCTCAACCTGAAGGGCAAGAACCTCGGGCTGATGGGAGCCCAGGGCGAGCAGGCGCGACACAAGATCGCTGCTCGCTAGCGGCGGACTTTGGGGCTCGGCTAGGGGGAGGCGGCATACTGAAGCCACCTCATGAATACTCTTCACGACCTGACCGTGCCTCAGGACTCCCTCACCGAGGCCGACGACGCGACAACCGTGGCCCTCCTCACGCTGGGATGCGCCCGTAACGACGTCGACTCTGAGGAGCTCGCGGCCCGCCTCGAGGCAGGCGGGTTCCGCCTCGTAGATGACCCCGAAGCCGCTGAGACGGTCGTCGTCAACACCTGCGGCTTCGTGGAAGCGGCCAAGAAAGACTCCGTGGACACCCTGCTCGAGGCGGCAGAGCTCAAATCGGGTGGCACCACGCAGGCGGTTGTCGCTGTCGGGTGCATGGCCGAGCGCTACGGCCAGCAGCTCGCCGACTCGCTGCCCGAGGCCGATGCGGTGCTGGGCTTCGACGACTACCCCGACATCGCCGAGCGGCTGCGGGGGATCCTCGCCGGTGAGGTGCACTCAGCGCATACGCCGCGGGACCGCCGGTCGCTGCTACCGATCTCGCCTGTCGACCGCGCTGCCACCGGTTCTGCGCCTTCGCTGCCCGGTCACGCACAGTCCGGTCCCGATCTGCCCTCGGGCGTCGCTCCCGCGAGTGGGCCGCGGGCCGTCCGCAGGCGACTCGGGTCGGGCCCGATGGCACCGCTCAAGCTTGCCTCAGGGTGTGACCGACGCTGCTCGTTCTGCGCTATTCCGAGCTTCCGGGGATCCTTCGTGTCGCGGCGTCCTGCCGAGATCCTCGAGGAGGCGCGCTGGTTGGTCGGCCACGGAGTTCGCGAGGTCTTCCTGGTCAGCGAGAACTCGACGTCGTACGGCAAGGACCTTGGCGACATCAGACTCCTCGAAAGCCTGCTTCCGGATCTTGCCGCGGTGGACGGGGTACGACGGGTTCGCGTCTCCTACCTGCAGCCGGCGGAGATGCGGCCAACCCTGGTCGAAGCCATCGCCACGACACCAGGCGTCGCGCAGTACTTCGACCTGTCGTTCCAGCACGCATCGGCCACTGTTCTCCGGAGCATGCGCCGCTTCGGCGACCCGGAGCGGTTTCTCGGGCTGCTCGATCTGATCCGTACGCACAGCCCGCTGGCCGGCGCACGGAGCAATGTGATCGTGGGGTTTCCGGGCGAGACCGAGGCTGACGTGCAGACGTTGTGCGACTTCCTCACTGCGGCCCGTCTCGACGCGGTCGGCGTCTTCGGCTACTCCGACGAGGACGGCACCGAGGCAGTCGGGCTCGAGGGTCACCACGACGACGACGAGATTCGGGCTCGCACGGAACACGTGACCCGCCTCGTCGAGGAACTCACGGCGCAGCGCGCCGAAGACCGGATCGGAGAGCAGATCGACGTGCTCGTGGAGGTCGTTGACGACGGAGTCGTGGAGGGCAGGCCCGATTGTCAGGGCCCCGAGGTCGACGGTTCGACGACCGTCACAGGTGTGTCGGAAGCAGCCCAGGTCGGCGACGTCATCAGCGCTTGCGTCGTCGCGACGTCGGGTGTCGACCTCGTCGCCGTGGCAGCGACAGAATAGGTTGACCTCCATGCCCAATGCTCCCTTCTCGCCTCAGCCGTCCGGTGACCCCGGTCAGCCGATCGAGTCGGTCGAGTCGGCGGAGCCGGTGACTTCAGAGGAGCCGGTGGATTCAGTGCAGATGGGCGATCTTCGCGAGGAGGTGCCCAGTAACTGGAACCTCCCCAACGCCCTCACCACGCTGCGCATCCTGATGGTCCCGTTGTTTGGCTGGCTGCTGCTCTGGGAAGACGGCGACGACCCGACTTACCGCTTCTGGGCGTTCGCGATCTTTACGTTGGCGATCCTCACGGATCGGATCGATGGCGACATTGCTCGCCGGCGCAACCTCGTCACCGACTTCGGCAAGCTGATGGACCCCATCGCCGACAAGGCGCTCACGGGAATGGCTTTCGTGGGGCTGTCGATCATCGGCGAGCTGTGGTGGTGGGTGACGATCGTGGTGCTCGGACGTGAACTGGGCATCACGTTGCTGCGCTTCTGGGTCATCCGGCATGGCGTGATGCCGGCCAGCCGCGGGGGGAAGATCAAGACCACGCTCCAGGCGGTCGCGCTGTGTGGCTTTATCCTGCCGCTGAACGAGGCGAGCGGCCCCTTCGGCTCGTTCGGGGATGTGCTCTGGTGGATGGCCGCCGTGGTGATGGCCGCCGCGTTGGCTGTCACTGTCATCACGGGAGTCGACTACGTGCGGGAAGCATGGAAGCAACGGCTCGAGAGGCAGGCCGCCGACCCGACAGCCTTGTCGTGATGGTCGGTGGCAGTGGGCGTGGTCGATGACGCCAGCGCGCGGAGGAGACCTGGTTGACCTGGCCGCGACGTGTCTGAGCGACCTCGAGGCTGCTGGTGCCACGCTGGCGACGGCGGAGTCGCTCACTGCTGGGCTGGTCGCGTCGACTCTGGCCAGCGTCCCCGGCGCATCGACGGTTCTGCGTGGAGGCGTTGCGGCGTACGCGACCGACGTGAAGGTGTCTGTCCTCGGCCTCGACCCGACCATCGTCTCCCGCTTTGGTGTGATCTCGGCGGAGTGCGCCGAGGCGATGGCGACCCGGGCAGGCGCCCTGTTCAGCGCAGACTGGGCGGTGTCCACGACGGGGGTCGCTGGGCCAGACCCGCAGGACGGTCATCCCGCTGGAGAGGTGTACGTCGCCGTTGCCAGTCCTTCCGGAGCCGTCTCTTCGAGGCGCCTCGACCTGGCAGGCTCACGCCAGCAGATCAGGGAAGCCACAGTCTTCGAGGTCCTCGCCCTGCTCCACAGCCTGCTCTGAGGCGGGAAGAAGGCGGCCGCTCGGGGTGTTGTGTGTGGGGTCAGGCACATCTGGACCCCGGGACCGGTAACCTGGGAACACGCGTCGACCTGGCTCGCCGCCATCGCCCAACACCCGAGAGGAGCACGACGATGATCTTGGTCCGTCGACTGCTGGGTGATGTGTTGCGCGAACTGCGCCGTGAGCAGGGCCGCACGCTCCGAGACGTCTCTGCTGACGCCCAAGTGAGTCTCGGCTACATTTCCGAGATCGAACGCGGCCAAAAGGAAGCATCGTCAGAGTGCCTGAGCGCCATCTCTCGTGCACTCGGTGTGCCGTTGTCGGTCGTGATGGCCAAGGTCAGCGGTGAGATTGCCCGCGAGGAGGCTGCGGTCACCGCACTGACGCCAATCCCGATCGCTGTGCCTGACAAGGTCAGTGCCGACGTCACCAACGTCGCCGCTTAAACGCTCAGCCACTTTCAGTCTGTACGACTTCTGAGTTGTGGCGCGCCCACACATCTGCCCAGTCCCCGTCGTGCGGCTGGTGCAGTGCTTGCACGAGAGCGTCGATCTGCGGCGTCATGATGACGATCACCCGGCTTACCTCAGAGCCTTTGGTGGCGAACGTGTGCACCGTCCCGGCCGGGACGTACGCGACATCTCCTGGGCCGAGCAGCTGGCGCTCGTCGCCGACCAGCACCTCGAGCTGCCCCTCGACCACGCAGAACGCCTCGTCGCCACCGTGATGGATGTGGGGAGGCGCCTGGTCGCCCGGGTAGGGAGCGAGATCCCAGCGCCGTACGACGAAGTCATTCATCACGCCAGGCTAACCGCAGCCGCGGGTCACGGCTCGGGCTGGCACATCGGGCACCAGTAGGTGACCCGCGCCTGGCTCGGGTTGTCGACGGCTGACGTGATCCCGGCGTCGCGGGAGCGGTCTGAGACCGTGGCCCAGGTGGCAGAAGCGATCCTTGTGCCGCAGCGGCGGCATGGCTGACCGGCCCGGCCGTAGACCCACAACCGTTGGCCGCGCCGGGTGTTGCCGGTCGTCGTCTGTTCGGCCCGGTCGCGGTTGAGCTGCATCAGCCGCTGAGCCTTGTCGACCAGCTGGGGCACGACGTCGACCTGGCCAGTCGGGGTCAAGGGATGGACGCCGAGCAGGAAGCAGGCCTCGGACTTGTAGAGGTTGCCGATGCCGGCCAGGTTGCGCTGGTCGAGCAGTGCCTCACCGATCGGTACGTCGGGATCGGCGCTCAGTCGGCGCAGCGCCTCGTCGGCAGACCAGTCGGGTCCGAGCAGGTCGGGCCCGAGGTGCCCGACGACCGAGGCCTCGTCGTCGCGCGGCACCAGTTCGACGGTGCCGAGCAGGAAGCCGACGGCCTGCCAGAAGTCAGTGGCAAGCACCACGCGGGCCTGAAATCCCGGCGCCCGCCACGGCGAACCGTTGCGATAGACGTGCCACGAGCCCTCCATCTTCAGGTGCGTATGCAGGGTGAGCTCGGGAAACCGCGTGAGCAGGTGCTTGCCGCGACTGACTGTCTCGACCATCTGTTGTCCGGTGAGGTCGACCTCGGCGTACTTCGGCACGCGGAAGTCTGACGTGGTCAGTACTGCACCACGCAGAGCCTGGTCGAGCCGCTGCGCCGTGCGCCAGACGGTGTCGCCCTCAGGCATCGCTGCTGCCCCTCTTCGCGACCCATCCGTCTCCCGGGTCACCGGACACCGGGTCTTGCGACGACCCAGCCCGGTTGCGGAGACTGTGCCCATGACGACGACCGAGAGCTTCCCCCGCCTTGCCGCCCGAACGCACAACTTCAACGCCGGACTGCCGCGGGGGTTCGTGGTGAGCCCCGACGGCCAGCGCATCCTTTTCCTCCGGTCGAAGTCGGGAACGTCGATGACACAGTCGCTGTGGTTGTACGACGTCGACACCAGAAGTGAGCGCGAGATCGCGGATCCGAGCGTGCTGCTCGAGGAGTCCAGCGAGCGGCTCACCGCGGAGGAGCGCGCCAGGCGCGAACGGATGCGGGTTCGTGGGTCGGGCATCGTGGCGTTCAGCACCGACCAGGACGTGCGGTCCGCGGCGTTCGCGCTCTCGTCGAGGCTGTTCGTGGTCGACCTGACCGAGTCGACAGCTCCTCGGGAGATCAAGACGACATCGTCGGTGATCGACCCGGGACTGGATCCGACCGGCCGACGGATCGCCTACGCGGGGGAGGACGGGCTGCACGTGGTGGACGAGTCGACCGGTGACCGGGTCGTGATCGGCCGCGAACCCGACGAACCGACGGAGGTGCGCTGGGGGTTGGCGGAGTTCGCCGCTGCGGAGGAGCTCTCGAGATCTCGTGGGTTCTGGTGGGCGCCTGACGGGGAGTCGCTGCTCGTCGAACGCTACGACGAATCGGACGTCATGGTGTGGCACATCGCGGACCCGGCGCAGCCGGAAGTCGAACCAGCTCGACTGCGCTATCCGCAGGCGGGCACCAACAACGCGAAGGTGTCGCTCGCCCTCGTCACGATGGGCGGTGCGCGGACCGACGTGGACTGGCGATCCGACGCCGACCTCGACGGACACGTCCTGGAATACCTCGCCCACGTCGAATGGACGGCAGATCGGCCACTGCTGACATTGCTCACCCGAGACCAGGCACGCCTGGAGTTCAGGGAGGTCGACCCCGCCACTGGGCGCAGCTCGCTCGTCCGCGCGCTGACCGATGATGCGTGGGTCGAGCTGCTCCGCGGGACCCCACGCCTGCTCGACGACGGACGACTCCTCCACGGCCTCGACGTCGGCGAGACTCGCCACCTCGCCGTCGATGGCGAGGCATTCAGCCCAGTCGGTCTCCAAGTACGGAACGTGTTGTCGGCCGACGAGCAGGGCGCTGTCGCGCTGGTGTGGCCATCGACAGTCGGAGCGATCGTGCTGGCCAGACTCGGTCTCGACGGATCCGTCACCTACCTGAGCGACGAGGACGGGGTGGCGATGGCAGCAGCCGGCGGTGGAACCTGCGTCATTGCCCAACAAGGGCTCGACGACACCTCGATCGTGACCGCCGTGAACGTCGACGGCACCGTCGTTGGTGAGCTCACATCGATCGCCGAGCCCGTGCCACTGACGCCTCGACCTGAGCTGCTCGAGGTCGGCTCGCGGGCCTACCCCACCATGGTTCTCTTCCCGACCGGCCACATGCGCGGGTCGCGTCGCCTCCCCGTCTTGATGGACCCGTACGGCGGACCGCAGGTCCAGACGGTGATTCGCTCCGCGCGGACGTACCTGCAAGAGCAGTGGTTCGCCGACCAGGGCTTCGTCGTCATCGTCGCCGACGGGCGAGGAATGGACGGACGCGGACCGAAGTGGGACAAGCTCGCCCGCCACGATCTTGTCGGCACCATCGACGACCAGGTCGAGGTGCTGCAAGAGATCGTGAAGCGCTATCCCGACGACGTCGACCCGGACAAGGTGGCGATCCGTGGGTGGTCCTTCGGTGGCTGGATCTCGGCGCTCGGCGTGCTGCAACACCCCGACGTCTTCAGGGCTGCCGTCGCCGGTGCTCCTGTGACGGACCAACGTCTTTACGACACCTGCTACACCGAGCGCTACCTCGGTCACCCGGACGACAATCCGGCGGTGTACGACGCGCACGACCTGCTCCCGATGGCGGCCGGTCTGTCCCGGCCGTTGATGTTGGTTCACGGCTTCGCCGACGACAACGTGACGGTGGCCCACACCCTCCGGCTCTCGAGCGCCTTGCTCGCTGCTGGCAAACCTCATGAGGTGCTTCCGTTGTCAGGCATGACCCACATGGCCAACGACGAGGTGGTCGCGGAGAATCTGCTGCTCCTCCAGCTTGACTTCCTGCGGCGTTCTCTCGACATCAAGAGCTGACACGGGGCCTCAGTTCCGCAGCCGGAGCCCGCGTGGTGTGGCGTGGAACCCGGCGGCTTCGAGGGCTGCGGAAAGCGGTGACCCGTGGATGTGTTCGCCGTCCGCACGCTCGACCGTGAGTTTGCCCAACGCGCCGTCACGCACGGCCAAGGCGAGAGCGTCGACGGCCGGCTGGATGCGGTGCGGATCGGTGCTGAAGGTCAGCAAGGTGCGGCCGCCGCGTTCGACGTACAGCGCGAGAGACCCGTCAACGAGGACGACGACGGCACCTGCTTTGCGGCCGGGTCGGTGACCGGTGCTGGCGGCGTCGTCGGAGGCTCGCTCTGGCCAGGGCAACGAGGCGCCGAACGGGTTGGCGGGGTCGGTCGCGGCAAGCACGAGCGCCGGCTCAGTTCTCGCTTGCGACATGGCCTCTCCGGCAACCGAACGAAGCCGATCAACCGCTCCCGTGATGCCGAACTGCGCCGCTCCGAGCCCGCTGACGAAGTATCCACGACGACAACGGCCGGACTCCTCGAAGGCGGCCAGCACTTTGTAGACCGCAGCGAAGCCACCAGGTGTGCGTTCGCTGACCACGGCGCCACGGGTGACGATGCCGTGCCGTTCGAGCAACGCCTCAGCGTTGGCGTGTGCCCGCCTGGTCGGGTCAGCCTCTCGTTCGGGCGTGAGCGACCAACGCCCGGCGACTGTCGGTGGGCCGGTGCGCGACGGCATGGATGGCCTGCTGAGCGACGACGTGGCGACCGCCCGGCGACCGTGGAGGCGGCCGCGTGGTGTCGCCCGTCGTGGTCGGTGGCTGCCTCGGCCCGCGAGCATGGCCCGGAGGGGCGCGATGGTGTCGTTGGTGAGGTAGCCCGCCCAGGTGAGATCCCACAGCACTGCCGAGAGCTGGCGGTCGTCCGACGAACCGACGGCGTCGGAGAGCTGACGGAAGAAGTAACCGCCACCCGCGCCCAACACATCGAGCACCTGCTGGTGCTGATCGTCGATCTCGATGTCAGCGAGATCGGGGAGGGTGAGGGGTGCCGTCTCAGAAACGTGGAGGCTGATCCACCCGTCGGTTCCGGGGAGCGAGCCAACCCCTGCCCAGGTCACCTCGCCTGCGGCCGTCAGCTCGTCGAGCATCGCTGGCTGGTAGTCGACCAACCGGCTCCCGAACACGAAGGGCTCGAGCGCAGAGGCGGGCACAGCACACCCAGCAAGCTGCTCGACCACGGAGAGTACGCCGTCAGGCCCGCGCAACCTGCCGCCCACGCCTTGCCAGGTGGGCAGGAAGCGGCCGAGCGCGGCCGGCTCGACAGGCTCGACCTCCTTGCGGGCAGCCGCCAGCGACCGGCGACGGAGCCGGCGCAACACCTCGGCGTCGCACCACTCGTTGCCGTGACCGCTGGGGCGGAACTCGCCTTCGGCGACTCGACCTGCTGCCGCCAGCCGTTTGAGTGCGTCGTGGGCCACCGCCTGTCCCAGACCGAATCGGGCAGCCACGTCTGCGGTCGTGAAGGGCCCGTGCGTGCGGGCGTAGCGGCCAACGAGGTCGCCCAGCGGATCTGCGACCGGCTCGGTGAATGCCTCGGGGACTCCCATCGGGACGGGTACACCGAGGGCATCACGTAGCCGAGCCGTGTCTTCAACCGCTGCGATCATGTCGGTTCCCGCAAGGCGCACGGTCACGGCGCGTCGGGCAGCAACCAGGTCGACGATCCAGTCGTCGACGTCGGAGTCGGGGACCGTTCGTTCGTGGATCTCATCGCGGGTCAACGGACCGAGCACCCTCAGTAGGTCGGCAACGCCTTCGAGGTTGCGCACCCTGCGCTCGTCGGTGAGCCATTGCACCTCGAGGGAGATCGCGTCGATGACGTCGACATCGAGCAAGTCCCGAAGCTCGGTGCGCCCGAGGAGCTCGCCGAGCAGGGCGGGGTCGAGCGCCAACGCTGCTGCTTTGCGTTCGGCGAGCGGCGAGTCACCTTCGTAGACGAACGAGGCGACGTACCCGAACAGCAGCGACCGGGCGAACGCGCTGGGGGTCTGCGTCTCGACCTCGACCACCCGGATGCGGCGTGACTCGATGTCGCGCATCAGCTGGATGAGGGCGGGGACGTCGTACACGTCCTGAAGACACTCACGCACGGCCTCGAGAACGATCGGGAACGAGCCGTACTTGCTCGCCACCTCGAGCAGGGCGGCGGATCGTTGTCGCTGCTGCCACAGCGGTGAACGCTTCCCCGGGTCACGACGGGGCAGCAGCAGGGCCCGAGCGGCGCATTCGCGGAAGCGAGAGGCGAACAGCGCTGAGCCGCCTACCTCGGTGGTGACGAGGTCATCGATCTCATCGGGCTCAAACAGACACAGCGCAGCGCCCGGCGGCTCGGCATCGGTCTCGGGAATCCGGATGACGATCCCGTCGTCACCTGCCATCGCCTGCGCGTCGATGCCGAAGCGTTCGCGCAGCCGGGCTCCGATCGCCAGCGCCCAGGGTCCGTGAACCGCCCTGCCATAGGGCGAGTGGATGATCAGCCGCCAGTCGCCGAGCTCGTCGCGGCACCGCTCGACGACGAGCTGCCGGTCGTGGGGGACATAGCCCGTGTCGGCACGCTGCTCGGCGATGAACGCCACCAAGTTGCCGGCCGCGAAGGTGTCGAGTCCGGCCGACGTGGCGCGCTCGACTGCAGCTTGCTCCGACAGCTTTGCCACTTCGCGCACGAAGCCACCCACAGCGGCACCGAGCTCGGCTGGACGCCCGAGCGCGTCACCCTTCCAGAACGGCAACCGCCCTGGCTGGCCAGGGGCCGGCGACACGAGCACCCGATCGTGGGTGATGTCCTCGATCCGCCAGCTCGATGTCCCCAACGCGAAGATGTCGCCGACGCGCGACTCGTAGACCATCTCCTCGTCGAGCTCGCCCACTCTCGAGGCATTCTCGCCAACCAGGAACACGCCGAACAAGCCACGGTCGGGAATGGTCCCACCGGATGTGACGGCGAGTCGCAGTGCGCCGGGACGGCCGACGATCGTGTTGGCCACCCGGTCCCAGACCAGCCGCGGCCGAAGCTCGGCGAACTCGTCTGAGGGATAACGTCCCGACAGCAGGTCGAGGGTCGCGTCGTACGCCGACCGGGGCAACGTAGCGAAGGACGCCGCCCGACGTACGACGGTGTACAGCTCGTCGGTGTCCCAGGTGTCGACCGCGACGGCTGCCACGATCTGCTGTGCCAACACGTCGAGCGGGTTGGCCGGCACCTTGAGTGCCTCGATCTGACCAGACCTCATACGTTCGACCGTGACAGCCGTCTGCACAAGGTCGGCTCGATTGTTGGGGAAGATGACGCCGCGCGACACCTCACCGACCTGGTGGCCGGCTCTGCCGACGCGTTGCAGCCCGCTGGCCACCGACGGCGGTGACTCGACCTGGACGACGAGATCGACGGCGCCCATGTCGATGCCGAGCTCGAGGCTGGAGGTGGCGACGACGCAGGGGAGCCGCCCGGCCTTGAGGTCCTCCTCGATGAGGGCGCGTTGTTCTTTGCTGACCGATCCGTGGTGGGCCCGAGCGATGATCTCTGGCACGCCGTGCGAGGCGCCACTCTGCGCCATGATCTGCGCGGGCTGACCTGCGTCGGGAACGTCGTCGCCGAGCCGGTCCGCTGCGATCTCGTTGAGCCGTGCCGTCAGCCGCTCGGCGAGGCGGCGGCTGTTGGCAAAGACGATCGTCGAACGCTGTTGTTGCACCAGGTCGACAATGCGCTCTTCGACGTGCGGCCAGATCGACGCTCTCGGGGCATTGCCAGCGGCCGGGCCCTCCAGTTCCTCGGTCACCTGGCCGAGCTCGGTCATGTCCTCGATCGGGACGACGACTTTGAGGTCCCACTCCTTCGTCGACGTTGGTGCTACTACCTCGACTGGGTGAGCTCCGCCCAGGAATCTGGCCACTTCGTCGATCGGGCGCACAGTGGCGGAGAGGCCGATCCGCTGCGCGGGTTGGGGGAGCAGCCCGTCAAGCCGCTCGAGCGAGAGTGCAAGGTGCGCGCCACGCTTGGTGCCGGCGACCGCATGCACCTCGTCGACGATGACGGTTTCGACGCCGCGCAACGACTCTCGGGCTTGGGAAGTGAGCATCAGGAACAGCGACTCCGGGGTCGTGATCATGATGTCCGGGGGAGTGGCCGAAAGCCTTCGCCGGTCTGCCTGCGATGTGTCGCCAGAACGGATGCCGACCGTGACCTCGGGGATGGCCGTGTCGAGTCGGGCCGCGGTTTGACGCATCCCCGCCAGTGGCGCGCGCAGGTTGCGCTGCACGTCGACAGCCAGCGCCTTCAGGGGCGAAACGTAGAGCACCCGGCAACGCTGTCGCTTTTCGTCAGGCGGTGGAGTGGTGGAGAGACGATCGAGCGCCCACAGGAAGGCGGCGAGCGTCTTGCCGGAGCCGGTGGGAGCGACGACGAGCGCGTGCCGTCCGGCGGAGACGGCCTTCCAGGCACCGACCTGGGCTGTGGTGGGCGCTTCGAAAGCGTCGGCGAACCACGCCCGGGTGACGGACGAGAACCCGGCCATCTCGGGAACAGATCTGCTCACTCGTCCATCCTGCCCGACGCCACCGACAGCGCCCGATCAGCGGTCGGGTACGACGGTCAACCCCTGGTCATAGCCGCCTAAGGGTGCCGAAACATCCCCGCTCGTCCCCGTCCGTCCGGGCAACTGCTTGCGCCGTAAGGCACGATGTGGAGGTTGACGGCTTCGCACCGGCTGAAAGTCATTCGAAGTCAGGCAAGGAGAAACCGTGTCGCCAGGCAATCTCGAGATCGCCCGTAACGCCTCGCTCAAGCCGATCGAGGACATCGCCAACGAGATGGGGCTGGGCAGCCACCTGCTCGAGCCGTACGGCCGCGACGTCCTCAAAGTCAACCTCGAGGCGATCGCAGAGCTGGCCGATCAGCCGCGAGCGAAGTACGTCGTGGTCACCGCCATCACGCCGACACCGCTAGGTGAAGGAAAGACCACGACCACGGTCGGCCTCGGACAGGGCATGCGGCACATCGGCAAGAATGCTGTGGTCTCGATCCGCCAGGCGTCGATGGGTCCAGCGCTCGGCATCAAAGGTGGTGCGGCAGGTGGCGGTTACAGCCAGGTCGTCCCGATGGAGAAGCTCAACCTGCACCTGACCGGCGACATGCATGCCGTCACGGCGGCGAACAACCTGCTGAGCGCGATGCTCGACGACCACTTGTTTCGCGGCAATGCGCTGGGGATCGACCCCTACACGATCACCTGGCGCCGAGTGCTCGACGTCAACGACCGGGCGTTGCGCAACATCACGACCGGGCTCGGTGGTCGCGCCGATGGCGTGCCGCGCGAAACCGGGTTCGACATCACGGCCGCATCCGAGGTGATGGCTGCGCTTTCTCTCACGACCTCGTTGCGAGACCTCCGCGAGCGGATGGGGCGCATCGTCGTGGGTTACACGTCGGACGGTGAACCGGTGACGGCCGAGCAGCTGAAGGCGGCCGGAGCCATGACGGTGCTCCTGCGCGAGGCGATCAAGCCCAACCTGGTCCAGACGATCGAGAACACACCCGCGTTGGTGCACTGCGGTCCGTTCGGCAACATCGCCACCGGCAACTCGTCGGTGATAGCCGACCTCATCGCGCTGCGAACGGGCGACTACGTCGTCACCGAAGCCGGCTTCGGCGCTGACATGGGCGCGGAACGTTTCTTCAACATCAAATGTCGTACGTCGGGCGAGGCTCCCGACGCCGCCGTGGTGGTGGCCACGGTTCGTGCACTCAAGGCACATTCGGGCAAGTACCGCGTGGTGGCCGGACGGCCACTCCCTGACGGGCTGCTCGCCGAGAACCCCGACGACGTACATGCAGGCGCGGCCAACCTCATCAAGCAGATCGAGAACGTTCGGATCCACGGCGTCCCACCTGTCGTGGCTGTCAACATGTTCCCCACCGACCATCCGAGCGAGCACGCCGCGATTCGTCAGATCGCGGAAGCAGCCGGCGCTCGGTGTGCAATCTCGAACCACTTCAGCGACGGAGGCCGTGGGGCGATCGAGTTGGCAGAGGCGGTCGAAGAGGCGGCGGCCGAACCCAGCGAGTTCACCCTGCTGTATCCCGACGAGGCCAGCCTGAAAGAGAAGATCGAGACGATCGCGACGAAGGTGTACGGCGCTGACGGCGTCGACTACTCCGCGCTGGCCACCCGGCAGCTCAACACCTACGAGAAGGCCGGCTTCGGGCGGCTGCCGATCTGCATGGCCAAGACGCACCTCTCGCTCTCGTCGGATCCCGCCCTCAAGGGAGCGCCGACCGGATGGATGCTGCCGGTCCGAGAAGTCCGGGCGTCGGTTGGTGCCGGCTTCATCTACCCCATCTGCGGAGACATGCGGACCATGCCCGGCCTGGGGTCTGACCCGGCCGCCGCGCACGTCGACCTCGACGCGGACGAACAGACAGTGGGGTTGTTCTGACCAGCCCCGAAGAGACCAGTCCACCGGTGACGGCCTCCTACCTCGACCACAGCCTGCGCGCGTTCCTCGACTCGGTCGCGACGAGAGAGCCTGCGCCAGGTGGCGGCGCGGTGGCCGCTGTCACGGTGTCGCTTGCCGCCAGCCTGGTCGCGATGGCGGCGCGCTACTCGACCACTCGAGTGGAGGACGGCCAGGGCCTGGTCATCCTTGCTGAGGGCCTTCGACTCCGCGCTGCTGGCCTCGCCGATGCTGACGCGGATGCGTTCGGCGCGGTCATCGCGGCGTACGCCCGAGCTCGGGAGCTCGATGACGAGGTCGCTGGGCAGGAAGGTATCCGGGCCGCGATGACCCTCGCCACCCAGGTGCCGCTCGAGGTCGCCGAGATCGGCGCCGAAACCGCAGGGCTGGCTGCACGGCTCGCGTCCGAGGGCAAACCCGACCTCAGGGGCGACGCCATCGCGGCGCTGTTGCTGGCGGTAGCAGCCACGCGGTCTGCCGCCGAGTTGGTCTCTATCAATGTCAGCGCGGTGGGCGGCGACGAGGTGCTAGCAGACCGCGCGGCGGTTGCGGTGGCAACCGCGCAGGAGGCCGCCGCCTCGGTCCACTGAGTACGACGGACAGCTTCCAATCGCTGTGGCGCGCCGGATCATTCAGGTAGCGGATAAGGCTGCCAGGTGGCGCCCCCGTCCGCCGTACGCAGCACTTGGCCGTCGGCGTTCTTCAGGTAGCCGGTCGACGGGTTGGTGAATCCGATCGGGATCACCTGGTTGAGGCCGGGCGCCGTGACACGCGCCGGCTCGGTGCCTTCGGCAACGATGGTCAGACCGGTTTGGTAGGCATCGGCGATCACTGCCGTCTTGGCGTCGCGGGCGGCGACGAGTGATCCCGGAGAGAACTCACCTGGCACGGCGGTCCATGACTCGCCGCGATCCTGGGTCACGACGGCGTGGGCCCGCTGATCATCCGAACAGACCGCCCACAGAGACTCACCCGTCGTCGAGAGATCTGACGGGTACTGCCCGGACGAACACACGTCGCTTTGCGTCCAGTGCGTGCCGTCCGAACTCGTCAGAAGCTGGTTTCCGTCGCTCAGCGGGGTCGGGCTCGCGAGGACAGCGACCAGCCGTTGTGACACGACCAGGGAGGTCGTCAGGCTCGGCGTCATCCCGAGGTCGAGCCCCTGCCAGGCGTCTTCGCCAATAGGCGAACGGAACATCGTCGTCGAGCCGGACGGGTCGTCGTACAAGGTCGCGTAGACGTAGTCTCCCCACGCCTCGAGGTCGGTGACGATGCCGGCGAAAGGCTGATCCGGCTGCTCCCAGGTCGCGCCACCGTCATGTGTCGCGCGGAGGGCGCCGCCATAGACCCACCCGTCAGTGCCGTCGCCCGCGAACCGCACCTCGTTGACCGACTCGTCGTACGGGTCCGGGATCGCGGGTACGACGTCAAGCTCGGCCGTACCCTGCCACGTCTTGCCGGCGTCCACCGTCGTGTCCACCTCGACACAACCGCCCGACCCACACCCCGAGGACTTCCTTGCGAGCAGGACGTACTGATGCGTGGTGCCGGTGGCCGACAGGGAGAGAAAGGTCCCACCCTTGACCGTTCCGTTCGCCACCGTGGGCTCAGTCGGTGCGGTCGACTCGGTCGATTCGTCGCCTGTCGTGCTGGCCGTGAGATCGGTCGCTGCGCTGTTTGCGGACGGCGTTGACTCGTTGTCGAGCGCCCCACTCGCCATGACGCCATACGCGCCGACGGCGATCACGCTGACGGCCACGACCGACCCGGCGATCGCGCGTCGGTTGCGGCGGCGCCGGGAGCCTCGGTGGACGTCGGAGAGGAAGGATTCGACGTCGATCTCACGCGCCTCGCCTTGCAAGGCACGACGCAGCTGCTGCTCGAGGTCATCGGAGTCGCCGGGACGATTGTCATCCAGAGGAGGCATTGCGACCTCCTTCGACGGAATCGGAAGGGGAGTGTCGGGGGGCCTGGGAAGGGCCGGGCGGGACTGGGGGGAGGGCAGGGCTCATGACTCGCTGGGCACCAGCCCTCTGAGTTTGGCCAGCGCCTTGGACGCCTGGCTCTTGACCGTGCCGACCGAACAGCCCAGGGTGCGGGCGATCTCGGCCTCGGACAGGTCTTCGTAGTAGCGCAGCGCGATCACCGCTCGCTGCCTGGCCGGAAGCTTCTGCAGGGCCTGCCACAGGTCGTCGTCGAAGTATCGGTCTTCGCTGCCCTGGTCGTGGACATGCTCGGTCACGTGTTCACGCCCGAACTTGCGCCAGATGCTGATGTTGCGGTTGACCATGATGCGGCGTACATAGCCTTCGGGCTCGTCGCGTGACTCGAGCCGCGACCACGACATCAAGGTGCGCTCCAAAGCGTCCTGGACGAGGTCGGCACCAGCCTCGGCGGATCCGGTCAGCGCGCGACCGAATCTCAGCAGGTCGGGCAGGCGCGCACGCACGAAGGCGTCGAACGCCTCGTGGTCGTCTTGTCGCACCCCGTCCACCCCCGTGTCGAGCAGCACCGAAGGCGGAGCCATCACGACGGAGGTGATCTCCACAGCGAGCCCAGCCAGACCACTGCGCTCAGAAAGCCCAGTAAGCCCAGCGGTCATGGTGGTCATCTCAAACCGAGGACGCGCCATGGTGCGGTCTGGTTGCCCGAGCCGCCACGCTTTCTCTGAACTGTGGCGCTCGCGCGGCGACCATCCTCCCACGGGAGAAGTCGCGCTTGCGACCGGGTTTCCGCGCGTCCCGGCCTCGCCGTCTCGACGACACGGAAACACCTTGGGAACTGTGGGTGTCAGTGACTAGGGTCTCGAAGTGTGAGTTCACCCGACCCCGCACAAGTCGACCTGTCCACGCAGCACCACAGCGAGCCTGGCGGAGTTACGCCTGAGGTGATGATCTCGGCTCGCGGTCTTCGCAAGACCTACAGCTCCAAATCAGGCGGCACGGTCGAGGCAGTCAAGGGGATCGACGTCGAGGTGCACAAGGGCGAGGCGTTCGGTTTCCTCGGCCCCAACGGGGCAGGCAAGTCCTCTGCGATGCGCATGATCGCTGCGGTTTCGCCGGTCACGGCCGGCACGCTTGAGATCTTGGGCATGGATCCCGCCACAGAAGGTTCGAAGATCCGCGCCCGACTCGGCGTCTGCCCACAGGAGGACACCCTCGACAACGAGCTCAGCGTCTTCGAGAACCTCGTCGTCTACGGACGCTACTTCGGACTCAGCCGAGCCGAGGCCTCTTCTCGCACCGAGGAGTTGCTGACCTTCGTACAGCTCGTCGAGAAGGCGAAATCCCGCGTCGACGACCTCTCCGGTGGCATGAAGCGTCGGTTGACGATCGCTCGCTCGCTGATCAACCAGCCCGATCTGTTGCTCCTCGACGAGCCGACCACCGGTCTCGACCCGCAGGCCCGCCATCAGCTGTGGGACCGGCTCTTCCGGCTCAAGCAGCAAGGCGTCACCCTCGTGCTGACCACCCACTACATGGATGAAGCGGAGCAGCTGTGTGACCGCCTCGTCGTCATGGACAAGGGCTACATCGTGGCCGAGGGCTCTCCCGCGCAGCTGATCGCCCAACACTCCACCCGCGAGGTCACCGAGCTTCGGTTCGGCGTGGGCGACAACGAGGAGATGGCTGACAAGGTCACCGACCTAGCCGAGCGCGTCGAGGTGCTCCCCGACCGCCTGCTGCTCTACACCAACGACGGCGAGGCTGCGGCCGTCGCTGTCCACGAACGAGGGCTGCGTCCGCTGTCTTCTCTCGTACGACGTGCGACGCTCGAGGATGTCTTCCTCCGCCTGACCGGTCGCACCTTGGTGGACTGATGAGCGTCACACTGACCGAGCTCACTCCCCGGCTGGCGCCACGCCTCGGCGACTACTGGGTCACCGTGCTGCGCCGCACCTGGCGGGGTTCCGTCGTCACCAGCTTCCTGCAGCCGTTCCTCTACCTCACCGCGATGGGCGTCGGACTCGGCAGTTTCGTCGATGACAACGCCGGTCCTGGCGCGCTTAATGGTGTCTCCTACCTCGCCTACATCGCGCCAGGCCTGCTCGCGACCACGGCCATGCAGGCGGCGGTCATTGAGTCGACCTACCCGATCATGAGCGGGTTCAAGTGGCAGCGCTTCTTCTTCTCGATGGCCGCCTCCCCGCTCGAGGTCGCAGACATCGTGGCAGCGCAGATCGCGTTCATCGCGTTTCGCGTCTTCACCACCTGTGCTGTGTTCCTCTGCGTGCTGGCTGCGTACGGGGCGTCGTCGAGCTGGTGGGGTGGCGTGCTGGCGCTCCTCACGGTGGTGCTCCTCGGGCTGGCCTACGCGACACCGATCGTGGGGCTGGCTGCCCGGATGAAGAGTGAGGACGGCTTCGCCCTGATCTTCCGGCTCGGCCTACTACCGATGTTCTTGTTCAGTGGCGCGTTCTTCCCGATCTCGCAGCTGCCGGCTGCGATCTCCTGGTTGGCCTACGCGACGCCGATCTGGCACGGGGTCGAACTCGCTCGGATGCTCACGCTTGGCACTGCCGAGTGGTGGCCTGCCCTCGGACACCTGGCCTATCTCTTGTTGTGGGCCGTCGCCGGCTGGGTGTACGCCGTCACTGGTTTCGCGAAGAGGCTGTCCCAATGAGCCACGACACCGACGTCGCCGTCCAGGGTGCTCAGCCGGGAGTGCTCGGACCCCGGGTTCTCCCGCTGTTCGGCGCCGGCTCTTGGCGAATCGTCGAGCGCAACTACCTCGTGTATCGGCGCGGCTGGGTGGTGTTCCTCACCGGCATGCTCGAGCCGATTCTCTACCTGCTCTCGATTGGCATTGGGGTTGGCGGCCTGGTGGGCGACTTCACGCTCACGGACGGGACACAGGTGAGCTACGTCGACTTCGTCGCCCCGGCAATGCTCGCCGCCTCGGCGATGAACGGCGCGCTCTTCGACTCGACCTACAACATCTTCTTCCGCATGAAGTACGCCAAGCTCTACGACGCGATGCTCGCCACCCCGCTCCGGCCAACCGACGTGGCGCGCGGCGAGATCACCTGGGCCTTGCTGCGCGGCGCCTGCTACTCGTTGGTCTTCATCTTCGTGATGCTCGCCTTCGGGTTGGTGCACTCGTGGTGGATGCTGCTGGCGCTGCCGGCCACGATGCTCATCGGCTACGCGTTCGCCGGCGCAGGGATGGCGCTGACCACCTGGATGCGCTCGTGGCAGGACTTCGAGTACATCCAGCTCACGATCATGCCGATGTTCTTGTTCTCGGCGACGTTCTACCCGCTGTCGACCTACCCCGACGGCCTCGAGCTGATCATCCGTTGGACCCCGCTCTACCAGGGGATCGTCCTCACGCGCGGGATGTCCCTGGGCTCGATCGGTTGGGACGGCGTGATCGCCGTGATCTACCTGGTTGCGATGGGTTCGGTGGGTTTGTACGTCGCTGGCGGCCGCGTCGGCAAGCTGCTGCTCAAGTAGGTCAGCCACTCTGACCGAAAGTGCCAGTTCGGGGTAGCCGATTGGCGCATTTACTGCGGAGTGCGAGCCGCCCATAATTCCGAGGGAAGGGGCATCGACGGCGCCCTCCGTCCAGGAGCGCCTACCGAGAGGCACCGCATGAATGTTCTCGACAGCATCCGAACCCGCACACGCACCTCGCATCCGGCGGCACATCGCGCCGTGCCCCGCGAATCCGGGGACGCAGCGATCGCCGCCCCCGAACCCGTCGACATGCAGAACATCCAGCGCCTGATCGCGTACTTCTGCTCGAATCCGGGCATGGCCCACGTCGCCCAGCATCTTGGAGCTGAAGCGAACAACGGCTCCACCACGGTGCCGGCCCAAAGGACACCCCAGTCTTTGCTCACGTAGTGCGGGCCATCTCGACGACGACCAGCTCTCTCAGACGTGGCCAGTCGTCGCCGAAGCCGAGGTCGCGGCCGTTGTCTTCGAGCATCGCCCTGAACAGCGCCCCTGAACTGATCACCGCAGAGTCCATGTGCTCGAAGACCTCGAGAGTGACGGTGCCGTAGAGCCGGGTCCAGGCGCGGATGAACACCCAGCTCATCCCGATCGGCATACCGGGGAAGTCGCAGGGGAGCATTCCCGTGTCGCGCTGCTGGTTGAGCGCTTGCAGTGCTGCTGGATCAAGCTCGTCGTCGGTGGGGATCGGGAACCGGTAGCGATCCCAGAGCCGCTGGTAGATGTCGCCGAAGAATGCCGCGAACGCCTGCACACCCTCGTCGGGCTCGGTGGCTTTCTCCGCCGACGTGGCGGGGTTGGCGAACAGGAGCGCGAACTCTTCGTGGTTGGCCAGCGCCCAACGGCGGAACGCCACCCCGGCAGCAATGATCTGCGCCGCTGGATCGTCATCGGGATGCCGCGTGCGGGCCTCGATCATCGTGGTGAGCACATCGGCGTAGATCGACCGGCCGATGAGGAGTACGAGCTCGCGGTAGCTGTCGACGTAGCGGTAGAGGGCGGGAGCCGTCATGCCCATCTCGGTGGCGACGGCTCGGAGAGAGAGCACGTCGGTCTCGCGCATCAGCCGCCGCGCCACGTCGACAATCTCGTCGTACGTCGCCTGCCGCTGACGTTCACGGCGGGTGAGGGGGACTGACGGCGCTGCGTCGGTCGGCGCGCTCTCTGCAGTCATCGACGGCCTCCTTGGTGGGCAATCACGGTCTCAAGCATAAACGCTTGACAAATATGTTAACGTCGTTAACAGTTAACCATGTTAGCAGTAGTGATGGCCTATAGCGGAGGTAACACACCATGATGAAACGGTGGGGTGGGCTGCTCGCCCGGAGGGCAGCAACGGTTCTGGTGGCAGGGGTGGCGGTGCTCATCGCCTCGGCGGTCTATGGACTGGGGGTTTTCGACTCGTTGAGCAATGGCGGCTTCGACGATCCCCACAGTGAGTCGGCGCGTGAGCTGGCCGCTGAGCAAGACACGTTCGGCAGCCACGAGAGCGACGTGGTGGCGATCTACTCGAGCGACGACCTGTCAGCGACCGACCCGCAGTTCCAGGGCGCCGTACAACACGTCGTTGACGACCTGCCCGCCGACGCGGTGTCCAGGGTCATTCCGTACTACGCCGACGAGGCTCGAGGGCTGGTCAGCTCTGACGGACACGCCGCGATGGTCGTCATCACCCTCACGGGTGAGAGCCAAGACGACATGGCGACCAGCTACGACGCCGTCAAGGACGAGCTCGACGCTGACGGGCTCACGACCAAAGTCGGCGGACCCTGGGCGGTGTTCGGCGACGTCAACGAGACCGTGGGGAGCGACATCGCTCGCGCCGAATCGATCGCGATGCCGATCGTCTTCCTGCTCTGCTTGGTCATCTTCGGCAGTGTCGTTGCCGCCTTCATGCCGGCCCTGGTGGGCGCAGTCGCGGTCTTCGGAGCGTTTGCTGTGGTGCGTCTCATCGCGTCATTGACTGAGGTGTCGGTCTTCGCGCTGAACGTCATCACGCTGATCGGCATGGGGTTGGCGATCGACTACGCGTTGTTCATCGTGAGCCGGTTCCGGGAGGAGCTGGCCAAGCAGCCGGGCACCGACCGCCAAGACGTCAACGTGGCGATCCGCAAGACGATGATGACCGCCGGACGCACCGTGCTGTTCTCGGGTCTGACCGTCGCGGCCTCGCTCGCTTCACTGCTGATCTTCCCGCAGAACTTCCTGCGGTCGATGGGGTACGGCGGAGTAGCGGCCGTGGTCGTCGCGATGCTTGCTGCGCTAACGATCTTGCCGGCCCTGCTCACCGTGCTGGGTGGCCGCGTCGACGCCGGCCGGATGCCGTGGCAACGCAAGCGACGCGTTTCGTTGGTGGAGAGCCATGGTGCCTGGGCAAAAGTCGCTCGCAGCGTGATGGCACGACCGGTGGCATATCTCGTGATCATCGTCGTTGCCTTGCTGGCGATCGGCGCGCCCTTCCTGAAGGCGACTTGGGGCAGTGTCGACTACCGCGTTCTCCCGGCAGATGCTCCCAGCCACCAGGCTGCCGACTTCCAGGCGGCGCACTTTGGGGGAGAGACGTCGACCGCGAGCGTCATGGTCACGGGTGCTGATCCCGCACAGCTGCAGAGCTACAGCCAGGCGCTAGGGCAGGTCGAGGGCGTCGACGACGTACAACCGATCGACTCGTCAGCCGCCGACGGCGATGTCACCGACCTGCTTCGTGTCACCTGGTCTGGCAATAGTCAAAGCGCCGAATCGCACCAGATCGTTGAGGATCTGCGCAGTGTGGACCCAGGCGCCGGTGCAACGGCACTGGTGGGCGGGAACTCTGCCGACTCCGTCGATCTGATCGCGTCCATCGGCGCACATCTGCCGTGGATGGCGCTCCTTGTGGTCGGAGTGATGCTCGTGTTGCTGTTCCTCGCGTTCGGCTCGTTGGTGTTGCCGATCAAGGCGGTGGCGATGAACGTCGTCTCGATCGGCGCATCGTTCGGTGTCGTCACGTGGATCTTCCAGGACGGCAACCTGTCGGGCCTGCTCGGCTTCACCTCACCTGGGTTCCTCGATGCGACGCAGCCGATCTTGATGCTCGGCATCCTGTTCGGGCTGTCGATGGACTACGAGGTCTTCCTGCTGTCGCGCGTTCGTGAGGAGTGGGACCGCACGCACGACAACACGGCCGCCGTGGCGACCGGACTGCAGCGGACTGGACGGATCATCACGAGTGCGGCGCTGCTGCTGGCTGTCGTGATCGGTGGCTTCGCGATGTCAGACATCATCTTCATGAAGATGATCGGGATCGGCATGCTCGTCGCTGTCCTGCTCGACGCGACTGTGGTTCGAGCCCTTCTGGTGCCGGCGACGATGCGGCTGCTTGGCTCGGCGAACTGGTGGGCACCCGCACCGATGCGTCGCTGGTGGGACAAGCACGGCGTTCGTGAGACGGACGACGAGCCAGCGCTGCCTGAGAGAGAGCTTGTTGGGGTGGGTTGATTCCCTGCAGCTCGTGGCGTGGGCGCGGCTCTTCGCGGCTTGGGCGGAGAGTGTTGAGCCGTCAAGTTCTGCGGGGTCTGGACCTGCCGGGGGTCTTGGCTCCGCAGAACTGGACCGCTCAACCAGACCACCTGGCGCTCTAGGCCGTGGCACCGCGTCTGGGGGCGGCGCTGTGGCAGAGGTGCGTAGCCGAGTTGGCCTGGTGGCTGAGGCTTCTTCTCATGTCAGACTGGCGCGCATGTCGCGTGGGTTGGCGGAGATTGCGGTCATCGGTGGGTCTGGCTTCTATGAATTCCTGACCGACCCGCAGGAGATGGCGGTCACGACGCCGTACGGCGAGCCCTCCGCACCGGTCGCCGTGGGCCAGGTTGCGGGGCGCGACGTCGCGTTTCTCCCACGGCACGGGCGCCACCACGAGTTCCCGCCCCACCGGGTGAACTACCGAGCCAACATCTGGGCCCTCCGCTCACTCGGGGTACGCCGGATCCTGGCTCCGTGCGCGGTCGGCAGCCTGCAGGCTGACCTCGGGCCGGGCGCGCTCGTCGTAGCCGACCAGCTCGTTGACCGGACCACGACGCGCGTGCAGACCTACTTCGACTCAGGCGCTGCGCATGTGGGCTTCGCCGATCCGTACTGTCCCAGCCTGCGCGAGTCGTTGATCGCGGCGAGCCACGAAGGCGCAGACATCGTCGATGGCGGCACCATGGTGGTCATTGAAGGACCGCGGTTCTCCACCCGCGCCGAGTCGCAGTGGTACGCCGCCCAGGGTTGGTCCGTCGTCAACATGACGGGTCACCCTGAAGCCGTGCTCGCCCGGGAGCTCGCGCTCTGCTACGCCACGATCGCCTTGGTCACCGACCGGGACGCCGGAGTCAGCAGCGACGAGTCGGTCAACCAGACCGAGGTGTTTTCCGAGTTCGCCCGTAACATCGACGCGCTGCGGGCGTTGCTCGTGGGAGTCATCGAGGGGCTGCCTCCCGCACGTGTGGGGTGCGCCTGCGACCATGCTCTGGACGGTCTCGACCTGCCGTTCGAGCTGCCGTGAGCCATCGCAGCGTGTCCAGCCCATGATTATGAAGCAAGCCGTGCCCAGGCCGTCAGACCCGAATCCTGCGCGGAACCGAAGGAGTGAGGCGTGCGTCGACTGCTGATCGTTGTCGTGGTGCTCGGAGTACTTGCAGTTGCGGCTGACCGCGTTGCCGAAGGCATCGCCGAGGGCCAGGTGGCTTCCGTCGTTCAGCAAAGGCAGGATCTGCCGTCCGAACCAGAGGTGGAGTTCGCCGGCTTCCCCTTCCTCACCCAGGTGATAGCCAACGACATCGAGCAGGTCACGATGTCGCTGCCGGCCGTCGACGCCGAATCTGGTGACACGGGGAGTGTGCGGGTGGAGGACGTGGTTGCCACGTTCTACAACGTCTCCACGTCTGATCGGTTCCACGAGGCGACGGCGAAGCGGATGACCGGTAGCGCCGTGATCCCCTTCGAATCGGTGAGCGCTCTGGGTCCGTTCTCTGCGTCGTACGGCGGGACGAGTCCCGATGGGGTCGGCCTGCTGACGCTCAAGCCCGACGACAGCGCTCTTGACGCGAGCTTCGATGTCGGGGTCTCGATCGAGGACGGCACGTTGTCGTTCGTCAGTCGCGACGGCACCACCGGGATACTGCCTGTGCCCGACAACCTTGGCCCGCTGCTCAAGCGCTTGCTCATCCAGCCCTACACCCTGTCTGGGCTGCCACCCAGCTTCACGATCGAGTCGCTCGAGGTCGCGGAGGACGGCATCAGCCTGAAGCTCTCGGGCCAGGACGTCGAACTGACCCGCTGACAGCCTCGGCTGCGGCAGCTGGCAACGGCTAGAGAGCCGCGCGCTTCATGGGGCCGCCGTCGCGCTCGTACGACGTCGCGACGATCTCCGCAACCACCGACAACGCGATCTCGCCTGGTGCTTTCCCGCCGACGTTGAGACCAGCCGGGATGTGCAGACGGGCGAGCGCGTCAGGCTCGAGGCCCTCGTCTTGCAGCGACGCGAACACCGACGCCGCGCGGTTTCGGCTGCCCATCATCGCGACGTAGCCGGTGTCGCCCGCAAGCGCGGCCCGCAGGAGGTCCTGGGTGTCTGGCGAATCGTGGTCACAGAACACCAGAGCGTCGTCCGGGCCGAGCGGGTGATCGGCGAGCCACGTAGAGGGCTCGCTGGTCGGACTGGCTGAGTGCCTGGCGGCGCGGTGATCGAGGACTGTCGTCGGGCGTCCGACGACGTGGGCGATCTTGACGATCGCGTCGGCGATGTGGTTGAACGTGACGACGACGACGCGTCCGGTTTGTTGCGGGGCTTGCAGCGTCGGGTCTTCATGTCCGGGTGGGACTGCTGGAACGGTGGGCTCGCTCATGTTCTGACCCTACTCATCACCGGAGGGCGGTCCGGAGGTTCGAAGCAGGCACACTGGCGAGGTGAGTACGTCGCAAGGGGCGCCCGGTCTCCCGCCCGACCCCACTGGTCTGATGCCCGATCAGCGGGCGCGACTGAAGTGGGAGATCGCGATCGTGCTCGCCCTGTCACTCGGTCAGTCAGCCGTCTACTCAGTCATCAGTCTGATCGCCAAGCTGACGGCGCCGGGCAATCTCTCCTCGCAGACAGCGACGCTCAACCAGAGCGTCAGTCCGCGTGAACTGCTCGACCTGACCTACCAGCTCGTGGGGATCTTCTTTGCCGTCATACCCGTTGCGCTGGTGGTGTTCTTGCTCAGCGCCGAAGGTTCGTCGGCCACCCGGCGTCTCGGGCTCGACCTCGACCGTCGTCCGGCGTGGAGGGACTTGGCGTGGGGAGCCGGGCTGGCTGCGGTCATCGGGATTCCGGGGCTGGGGCTGTACTTCCTCGCGAAGTCGCTGAACCTCAATGCCACCGTGGTTCCGAGTGGGCTGACGGAGTACTGGTGGACCCTTCCGGTGTTGATCCTCGCGGCCGCTCAGAACGCCGTGCTCGAAGAGGTGGTCGTGGTCGGCTATCTGATCACCCGGTTGCGCCAGCTTGGGGTGGGGGAGTGGCCGGCGCTGGTCTCGAGCGCCGTGCTGCGCGGGAGCTACCACCTCTACCAAGGGTTCGGCGCCTTCGTCGGAAACGCGGTGATGGGGCTGGTGTTCGGGTACTTCTACCAACGCAAGGGACGGGTGCTGCCGCTCGTGATCGCGCACGCTCTCATCGACATCGTGGCGTTCGTCGGCTATGCGTTGTTCAAGGACGAGCTCTCGCTGTGAACTGACGTCTCGGGCATGGATGTCGCTTGGTCTGCGTCGTACATTTCCCGACGTAGGGTGGGCATCCCGCTGACGAGAGCGACGACAAAGGCGACGGTGAATGGTGCGGCACACGGAGTTCTGGACCCGGATGGAGGACGCGTTGGGCGCTGCCTACGCGAGGGTCTGGGCGCGCGAGCACGTGATGGCCGGTCTGGGTGGCCGCACCGTCGAGGAGGCGTTGGCCGACGGGTACGACGCGAAGGTGGTCTGGCGCGAGGTCTGGAAGACGCTGGGACTGCCCGCCCGAGATCGTTGAGCCGCGCTGGTGGGCGAGAGTTTCGGGGTTTCTCGGTTGTCGGGCGTGTCGCGCCCGTTCGAACACCTGTTCTAGATAGCGTTGTCCCCAACGACGCGCCGACCAGGTCGCCGTCCACAGATCGTCCGGGCTTCCCGGTTCTGTCGGTGGCCGTGTCTAGCGTCGTACCCGACAACGCACGCTGGGTTCCTCACCCGGGCCCGCCCGACGTAATGGATGGCGCAGATGGCTGAAGCAGACCGCTCCAAGGCTCTCGACAACGCACTTGCTCAGATCGAGCGCTCGCACGGCAAGGGCTCGGTCATGCGACTCGGTGACCAGGGCCGGGTGCCGATCGAGGTGATTCCGACGGGCGCGATCTCGCTCGACATCGCCCTCGGGATCGGCGGGTTGCCGCGAGGCCGCGTGGTCGAGATCTATGGCCCGGAGTCCTCCGGCAAGACCACGGTGGCGTTGCACTCGGTGGCCAATGCCCAGCGCGCCGGCGGCATTGCCGCGTTCATCGACGCCGAGCACGCACTCGACCCCGACTACGCGAAGACGCTCGGCGTCGACACCGACGCGCTGCTCGTCTCCCAGCCCGACAGTGGCGAGCAGGCACTCGAGATCGCCGACATGCTGATTCGCTCCGGAGCGCTCGACATCATCGTCATCGACTCGGTGGCTGCCCTGGTGCCGCGAGCCGAGATCGAAGGCGAGATGGGTGACTCCCATGTGGGTCTGCAGGCCCGGCTGATGAGCCAGGCCTTGCGCAAGCTCACCGGCGCGATCAGCAACTCCGGCACCACGATGATCTTCATCAACCAGCTCCGCGAAAAGATCGGCGTGATGTTCGGTTCGCCCGAGACGACGACCGGCGGGAAGGCGTTGAAGTTCTACGCGTCGGTGCGCCTCGACGTACGCCGGATCGAGAGCCTCAAGGACGGCACCGACTTCGTCGGCAACCGCACCCGCGTCAAGGTCGTGAAGAACAAGGTGGCGCCGCCGTTCAAGCAGGCGGAGTTCGACATCATGTATGGCCGGGGCATCAGTCGCGAGGGTGGACTCATCGACGTCGGAGTCGAGACGGGTTTCGTCCGAAAGGCCGGTGCCTGGTACACCTACGACGGCGACCAGCTCGGCCAGGGCAAGGAGAATGCCCGCACGTTCTTGTGCGACAACCCTGATCTTGCCAACGAGCTTGAGAAGCGGATCCTCGAGAAGCTCGGCATCGGAGCGAGCGTCGAGGTCGATGCCGAAAGCGTGGAGCCCACCGACATCGACTTCTGATGGCGCGACGCAAGCGGCAGTCTGAGCCCAACGACCCGGCTCGAGATCTCGGGCCGCCAGCCGACCCGGCTTCCGTCGCCCGCACCATCGTGTTGACCAAGCTCACCGCCTCCGCGAAGTCACGGCATGAGCTCGCCGACGCTCTGGCCGCCAAGGACGTGCCGGACGACGTGGCTCAAGAGGTACTCGATCGGTTTGAAGCGGTCGGCCTGGTCGACGATGCAGCGTTCGCCGACACCTGGGTGCGGTCGCGACAGACGAGTCGAGGACTCTCGAAGCGCGCACTGAGCCAAGAGCTTCGTCGCAAGGGTGTCGATGACGAGGTCATCAAGGACTCCCTCGACCAGATCGATCCCGATGACGAGCTCGCCAACGCCGAGTCGCTCGTGCAACGCAAGCTTCGCGCGACCCGCAACCTCGACGCCGAGACCCGCACCCGACGCCTGGTCGGGATGCTCGCTCGCAAGGGCTATCCCGCCGGCCTCGCGTTCAAGGTCGTCCGAGAGGCACTGACCAAAGATTCAGTCGCGATGAACGATGCAGACTGGGAGTCTGTGCCGGTCGACTGAAGGAGCGGATTCGCCACGCCTGTCGGGCTTGCGCACTCTTGCCGATGATGTTCCCACGACCACCACGTTGTGACGAAAGGTCCGTCACGCGGAGTGATCAGCAAGTTACCCCACGACACGACACGCACTAACATGCTGCGACACCCTGCATCAGAAGGATCGGTGTTTGCTCCCACCAAAACGCTCAGGCACCCTGTGGCTGGGGGCTCGACTCGGCGAGCGCAGTTCACACATCATGCTCGGGAGGCAAACATGCGGGGGACCACCACGATCGCGGTGGCAGTGACATTGCTCGGCTTGGCTGCCACGACGCCACCGGCGCTCGCTGCTGGTAACCATCATCATCACGTGCGAGGCACCAACGCGGCAGACCGGCTGCCGGGGACGCCCAAGGACGACCTGTTGAGCGGTCGGAAAGGCGATGACCGCCTGCGCCCAGCCGTTGGCCGCGACATTGTGCGGGGCGCGGCGGGCAATGACTTCATCTACCTGCTCAATGACGGAATGGTCGACCGCGTGCACTGCGGTGCCGGCTTCGACGTGGTCGCTTATCGCTTCAGCGTCGACCAGAACGACATCATCGACGACAACTGTGAGGGCGTCATCGCCTGACCTGGCTGCCGACGGTGATACGTCGGGCCGCTAGAGGACCGGCAGTGTTTCGAGGGTGTTCTCCACCAGTTGGCTCGGGTTGTATCGCAGCGTGTTGAGGTGACACGTCCGACAGACCCAGCCCACCACGGTCGGAGTCGTTTCGACGGCCGGCAGCTCGGTATAGAAGGAATGACCCATGGCGAGCGCCAGGAGTACGTCAGCCGATTTCAACAGCTTTGGAGCGCCTTCGCCGACGTCAATGGCGACCCGTTCGATGTGTCCCTTGTCAGGGCATGACTCTGACTGAATCGTGTGGACGATCCTGTATTCACTCATTGGCACCCCCCTTCCCTCACAGGGTATGAGGGGTGATGACAGGTTCGGAGCGCCTTCGGCGACACGTGACCGAGGGGTTGATCCGTGAGTCGACCGATCGGCCGCATCCACCAGCCGAGCAGCGCAGATAACTCAATTCCGATTGCGTGGGGGAGGTGCACCTGAGTGCACCGTTGCCGATCGGGCCGAGGCACTCAACCGCACGCCGCTAGCCTGTTCTTATGCCGGAGGTCACACACACCTGGGACGGCCTCGAGATCGCTGTCGATGACCCACGCGGGTCGACGGTCGTCGTACGACGACAGGGCTCTTCAGGTTCTCCGGAGTTCTTGTTGCTGCACCGAAACGCTCGCGGCCGCGACTTCGAAGGCGACTGGGCCTGGACGTCGCCTGCTGGTGCTCGGCAACCCGGTGAACCGGTGTATCCGGCGGCCCTGCGGGAGCTGGCCGAAGAAGCCGGCCTCGTTGACATACCTGCCTTCGCCGTCGATCTCTCCTTGCCGTGGGCATTGTTCGCCGCCGATGTCGACGAGTCCGCCTCGATCGACCTCGTCGATCCCGAGCACGACCGGTTTGAGTGGCTCGATGCAGCGACCGCATCCTCGCGGGTGCTTCCGAAGTGGGTGGCCGATCAACAGATCACCCGAGCCGGCGCCATCCCCGTGGTCGAGGTGGGATTCCGCCCCATGCGCTACGACGATCTGCCGGCGGTGGTGACGTGGCAGCAGGCGCCGCACGCCAGCCGCTGGTTCCACGGCCAAGACTTCACCCTCGAGGCGGCTCAACGTCGCTACGGTCCCCGACTCGAGGGCGAAGCGCCCACCCGGATGTGGGTAGTGGAGATGGACGGTGCGGACGTCGGCTACATGCAGGACTACCCGGTGGGCGCGCACGACGAGTACGCCGTGAAGACCGGCGACCCGGACGCTGTCGGCTTTGACTACGTCATCGGCAAACCCGACCGGATCGGTCAGGGACTCGGCACCAAGATGATCTGGACGTTCCTCCGCGACGTATTGGTGCCTCATTACCCGGAAGCGCCACGCTTCCTGGCTAGCCCTGACCATCGCAACGTCGCGTCATTGCGAGCGTTGGAGAAGTGTGGTTTCACGCGAGGCCTATGGATCGATGAGCCGAGGCCGGTCGGTGAAGGGGCTGCCACCGAGATCGTCTGCTCGCTGGACCGGGCCCACTGGTTCGGCTGAGCGGCGGAGTGCAGGACGTACGTGCGGCCGCACCTTCCTTGCGTCCTGCACCCTGGCCGCCATGGCAGCCGAGCTGCAGGACGTTGCGGGGGGCAAGGGTCGCGGCGAGTGTGGCTAGTGGGTGCGATCTCAATGCTGCGATTCAGTAGCTATGGAACCCTGGACCATGGCTGAGACCGATGAGGCAGGGGAGGCGAATCGTATGTGGGGCCGCTATCGAGGATGGCTCTACTTGGCCGGGGCTCTTGTCATCATCGTGACGGTCGCCGTTGTCGGACAAGCGAAATGGGGACCCGAAGACGCTGCATCGGCGGAAGGTGACCCGGACGGAAGTGGGCTAGTCATGCTCGGTATCGCGGTCCTCACCGTAGGCATTCTCATCCCGTACGGACTCTTCGTGGGAGTAGTCGAGGCCGTCACTCGATGGCGCTTGCGTCGAACGCGTTGAGCAGCGGCTCTCATTGCGTCCTGCACCCTGGCTGCTATCGCGACCGGAGTGCAGGACGTTGGCGGGTTTGGGCGGGAGACGCCGCTCGCCGTACCCTGGACCGGTTATGACGACGACCGCCACCAGCCGTGCGCGCGAGGGCGCTGCGCGCACGTATGAGGTGCGGACCTACGGCTGCCAGATGAACGTGCACGACTCCGAACGCCTCTCTGGGTTGCTCGAGCACGCGGGCTACGCGCGCGTCGAGTCGGGCGACCAAGCAGACGTCGTCGTTTTCAACACGTGCGCCGTTCGCGAGAACGCCGACAACAAGCTCTACGGCAACCTCGGCCAGCTGGCACCCGTCAAGGCGGCCAACAAGGGCATGCAGATCGCGGTCGGGGGATGTCTGGCGCAGAAGGACCGCAGCGAGATCACCCGGCGAGCGCCGTGGGTCGACGTCGTGTTCGGCACCCACAACATCGGGTCGCTGCCGGCTCTGCTCGACCGGGCCCGCGCTAACGACGAAGCCCAGATCGAGATCCTCGAATCGCTCGAGGTGTTCCCGTCGACGCTGCCGACGCGTCGTGAGTCCGCGTACGCCGCTTGGGTCGCGATCAGCGTGGGGTGCAACAACACCTGCACGTTCTGCATCGTGCCGTCGCTGCGCGGCACCGAGAAGGACCGGCGCCCAGGGGACGTCCTCGCTGAGATCGAGGCGCTGGTGGCCGACGGAGTCATCGAGGTGACGCTGCTGGGACAGAACGTGAACTCCTACGGGGTCGAGTTCGGTGACCGGCTAGCGTTCGGCAAGCTGCTTCGCGCCTGCGGTGATGTTGAGGGGCTCGAGCGAGTGCGTTTCACCTCGCCGCACCCGCGCGACTTCACCGACGACGTGATCGCCGCGATGGCGGAGACGCCGAACGTGATGCCCTCGCTCCACATGCCGGTGCAGTCCGGATCGAACGCGATGCTCAAGGCGATGAAGCGTTCCTACCGGCGCGACCGCTACCTGGGCATCCTCGACCGCGTCCGTACCGCGATTCCCGATGCCGCCATCACCACCGACATCATCGTCGGCTTCCCGGGCGAGACCGAGGCCGACTTCGACGAGACCTTGTCGCTGGTGCGTGAGGCGCGGTTCAGCGGCGCGTTCACGTTCTTGTACTCCAAGCGTCCAGGCACTCCGGCCGCCACGATGGACGGACAGCTGCCGCACGAGGTTGTGCAGCAGCGCTACCAACGTCTGGTCGACCTCGTCAACGAGATCGCCTGGGAGGAGAACAAGAGGCTGGTCGGAAGTCAGCTCGAGGTGTTGGTCTCAGAAGGCGAGGGGCGCAAGGACGCCGCCACCGAACGGCTCTCCGGACGGGCGCGTGACAACCGCTTGGTCCACTTCTCACCTGGCTCGCACGAGCAACCGATCCGGCCGGGCGACATGGTGACGGTCGAAGTGACCTACGGAGCGCCCCACCACTTGGTGAGCGACGGGCCGGTCAAGGCGATCCGTCGTACGCGTGCCGGAGATGCCTGGCAGGCACGCACGTCCGGAGCCACCGAGGCGACCAGCGTCCCGGTCTCCCTAGGCCTGCCCACCTTCGGCCTCCCCGACCCAATCCCCGCCACCGCCACCCCCTCCTGCTCCCACTAACCTTCCCGCTCCGGGGTTTGCCTTGTTTTCAAGCCAAAAGGCTTGTTAACAAGGCAAATCTGCCTTGCGGACTGTGGGTTTGCGTCTCGCGGAGCCGAAGTGTCCATTAAGCGAGACGGTGTGCGACGCCACCACCACCCAGCTGCAAACGGCGTGCCCAACCCGACCACGATGAGCAGCCATGAAGCGACGCATCCAGGCAGGATGTGGTGATGGACGCGTTGAGCGAGGCGAGCAGTACGCCGTTCTGGCTCGATGACCCCGCCCGCCCCCAGCCGCGACCCGGTCTCGACGGACACCTCCGCACGGACCTCGCCATCGTCGGCGCCGGCTACTCCGGACTCTGGACCGCGCTCCTCGCCAAGCAGGCTGACCCAGACCGAGACGTCGTCCTGCTCGACGCCGCCTCCGTCGGCTGGGCCGCCAGCGGACGCAACGGCGGCTTCTGCGCGGCCAGCCTCACCCACGGATCAGCCAATGGTCGTGAACGGTTTTCCGACGAGTTCGACACCCTGCAACGCCTCGGTCGAGACAACCTCGCCGGACTCATCGTCGACGTCGACCGCTACAGCATCGACTGCGACCTCGAGCGCACGGGAGAGCTGACCGTCGCCACCGAGGCCTATCAGGTCGACGGCCTCCGCGAGGCGGCTGCCGCCGGCGAAGGGCGCTTCCTCGAGCAGGACGAGATGCGGCAAGAGGTCGCCTCTCCGACATACCTCGCCGGCCTCTGGGACCAGCAGAGCACGGTGCTGGTCCACCCCGCGAAACTCGCCTGGGGGCTGGCGGCAGCGGCAGAGCGGGCGGGCGTCCGGATCTTCGAGCGCACCCACATTCGCCGCATCCGGCGCGACGCTGGCGAGATCCGGCTCGACTCGCGAGAAGGCTCGATCTCGGCACGTCACGTCGCGCTCGGCACCAACGCCTTTCCTTCGCTCGTACGACGGGTGCGGCCCTACGTCGTACCCGTCTACGACTACGCGCTCGTCACCGAGCCCCTCTCCACCGAACAGCACGACGCCATCGGCTGGCGCAACCGCCAAGGGCTCGGCGACAACGCCAACCAGTTCCACTACTACCGCCTCACACCAGACAACCGGATCCTGTTTGGCGGCTACGACGCGATCTACCACTTCGGCCGTGCGATCAAGCCCGAGCTCGACCAGCGACCCGAGACATTCCGGCTGCTTGCCGACCACTTCTTCGAGACGTTCCCGCAGCTCGCTGGTCTCCGCTTCACCCACGCATGGGGAGGTGCCATCGACCTGTGCAGCCGGTTCTGTCCGTTCTTCGGCACGGCGTACGACGGCCAGGTGGCCTACGCGACGGGCTACACCGGACTTGGCGTGGGGGCCACCCGGTTCGGTGCACAGGTGATGCTCGACCTGCTGTCGGGTGAGGAGACTGAGCGCACCGCCACGGCCATGGTGCAGTCGAAGCCGCTGCCTTTCCCGCCTGAGCCGTTCGCCTACGCCAGCGTGCAATTGACTCGAAGGTCAATCGCGAAGGCGGACCGCAACGAAGGACGTCGCGACCTGTGGCTGCGCACTCTCGACCGCTTGGGTCTCGGTTTCGACTCCTAGCCGGCCACCGACTCGAAGCCGAACGCGACGACCGGCGCCAACGTCCCATCGCGCAGGTGATCGAAGACGTACTTCTCATGGGGTACGACCGGATCGGGCAACGCGTCGATCGAGAACCATCGCAGGTCGGCTGCCTTGTCGGACTCCACCAAAGTGGGCTCGCCCGACCATCGTCGGCACGCGAAGAACCAGTCGACACGTTCGTCGATCGCCAGGTGGTTGCGTGCCGTGCGGTGCATACCGCAGAGCGGCTCGAGGTCAGACTCGTCGATCTGCACGCCGAGCTCTTCACGCGCCTCTCGCACCGCCGCGGCGAAGACTGACTCGTCGGCCTCGACATGCCCGGCCGCCGCTGTCGCCCAGTAGCCGTCCATGTAGCCCGTGCCTCGCCGCAGCTGCAACAGGATCTGGTCGTCGCGCAGGAACACGACATAGGCGGCAGGTACGACGCGGAAGCGCTCAGTCACACCGCGACTCTAGTGATCGGTGGTGTCGGCAGCCCAAGGACAGTCCCCCAAGCTCCTCGTCGTCGCCCACGGCTTAGGGTCGGCGTCATGCTCGTTGCCGCCAGCGTGTGTCCACACCCGCCGTTGCTGGTGCCGGCGGCGGCGACTGGCGCGGCCGAGGAGACGGCTGGCCTGAGGGCGGCCTGCCTGGAGTCCGTACGACGGCTGCACGAGTCCGCGGCCGATCGCGTCATCGTCGTGGGTGCTGCCGACGAGGCAGGGGAGTGGGACGGTTCAGCCGGTGGGAGCCTTCGGCGCTTCGGAGTTGACGTGCAGTTCGGAGGCGCCGCCGACGTGCTCCCGCCCTCGTTGACGATCGGCGCCTTCCTGCTCGACGAGGTCGATTGCCCACGCGACCGGAGGCGCTTCGTTGCCGTCGCCAGCGACACCGATACCGACGACGCGGCAGCGCTCGGCCGACGGCTGGCGGGCGGGGCGCCAGCGGCGATGCTGGTGATGGGTGACGGTTCGGCCAAGCGGACGACCGGGTCGCCCGGCTATCTCGACGATCGCGCAGAGGCCTTCGACGCATCCGTGGTGAAGGCGCTGGCCGAACCCACGCCGTACGCCGTCCTACGCCTCGACCCTGAAGTCGCCGACACTCTGTGGGTCGCCGGCCGGCCAGCGTGGCAGGTGCTGGCCGGGGCTGCCCAGGCGGCGAACGAGGACGGCGCCTCGATCGCCACGGCCGTGCGATACGACGAGGCGCCATATGGAGTCGGGTACTTCGTCGTCGACTGGAACGTCACCGCGCCCTGACGACTAGGTGGTTTTGCCGTCCCTACCGTCGTTCTTGATGTCATCGTCCTTGCCGTCGAGCTTGTCGAGCGCGTCCTCGGTCTTGGACTTGGCCGACTCGATCTTGTCGTGGTGCTTCCCCTTGGTCTTCTTGTCGACCAGGTCGCCGGCCTTGTCGAGACCCGAGCTGATCTTGTCGCCGTGCTTGTCGACCACATCGGCCGTCTTACTCTTGAACTTGTCCAGGAATCCCATCTGTCCTCCGTAGCGCTCACGTTGCGTGCCGCCATCCTTGCTCACCCAGCCGCTGTGCTCAACGCATCAGGATGCGCGCGACCGAGGTCCGCCCCGTTCTGGGCTGTCCTGTGGACAAACGAGCAGGCCTGGCCCTCGATCTGCCTACCCTGGATGACACCCACACCACCGGGAGACCGACCGATGACGCGAACGAGCCGGCCGCGTTCAGCAGCGACCCTGGCTGTGCTCGCCGTGCTCTTGCTGGTCACCGCTGGCTGTGGTGGGACGGCCGAGACCATCGCTACGGCGGAGCCGCCGACCACGTCAGCGAGCACCAGCCCGACGAGCCCCACCGAGCCCACCGAGCCCTCCGACCCGACAGAGCCAAGCGACAGCCCCCCGGTGAACAACCAGAACGAGGTGCCGAGCGCAGCGGAGTTGAAGGCGGCGCGGTCGACCCCGGTTGAGGACCCGTACTACCCCGCCATGAGCAATCCCGAGGTTGACGCGCTGCACTACTTTCTCGACCTGCACTACAGCGACCAGCAGTTGACGGCGACGACGACGCTGACATTTCGCGCGACACAGCAGACCGATCAGATCCGGCTCGACCTCTCCGACGCGCTCCACGTGACGACCGTGCATCTCGATGACGACCCGATCGAGTTCAGACACGACGATGACGGCCTTGTCATGACCACACCAGGCCTCACGCCCGATGGCACCCACACCTTCGTGATCAGGTACGGCGGTCAACCCACGTCCACGCCGGCACCGAGTCTCCGAGGCGACATGACCGAGGGACTCGGGTGGCACACCGACGCCGAGGGAGCGGTCTACACGTTCCAGGAGCCCTACGGCGCGTTCACCTGGTACCCAGTCAACGACCACCCTTCTGACGAGGCGCTGTACGACGCTCGCATCGAGACCGAGTCGACCGACGTGGGCGTGTTCAACGGCAACCTGCAGAGCCAGGTCACCGACAAGACGTCGACGGGGACGGTGACTCGGTGGCACGTCGACGAGCCGATGGCGTCGTACCTGACGACACTGGCGATCGGGCCCTACGAGCGATACCTCGGCACGACGAGCGACGGATTCGCCATCTCCTACTGGCTGATGCCGAGGGATGCCGCGGTCTTGCCGGACCTACGTGCGGAAGGGCGGAAAGCCTTCGAATGGCTCACCGAGCATGCCGGTGCGTATCCGTTCTCGACGCTTGGCATCGTGGTCGTGGGCGGAGCGAGCGCCATGGAGACCCAGACCATGATCACGATGAGCCGGGGCGCAGTCGATAGACCCGACGCCGTCCTGCAGCACGAGATGTCGCACCAGTGGTTCGGTGACAGCGTCACACCAACGGACTGGCAGGGCTTGTGGCTCAACGAGGGCTGGGCGATGTACATGCAGCAGTGGTACGAAGCCGACACCGGCCGCTTCCAGGCTGGCGGCGGCATCACCCGGTGGCGTGAACCCGACCAGGTGGCCCGCCTCTTCGCGGGACCGCCGGGAGACTTCGACCCCGAGAAGTTCGGCGAGACAAACGTCTATCTCGGCCCGGCGTTGATGCTTGACGAGATCAGACAACGGATCGGTGACTCCCGCTTCGAGGACCTCGTGAAGGCCTGGCCCGCCGAGCACGCCAACGAAAACGTTGACCGCGAGACCTTCACTGCATGGGTCAACGCCCAGGCGGGCCGCGACCTCACTGCGCTGATCGACACGTGGCTCGACTCGCGCCAGACCCCCCGCTAACCGACTTGTCAGACACTGGCGTTGCTCCGCCGACGTGAGGTTCTGACTAGTCGGCGATAATCGCCGCGTGCCCACGCCGACGTCTGACTCCGCGGCTGCCTCCGAGGTGCCCGTGGTGCCGGTCGTGGCCGTGGTGGGTCCGACGGCCGCGGGCAAGAGCGAGCTCGCGGTGTCGCTGGCCCTAGAGCTCGGCGGGGAGGTCGTCAACGGCGACTCCATGCAGATCTACCGCGGCATGGACATCGGCACGGCCAAGTCGACTGGTGAAGAGCGGCGGGGTGTGCCACACCATGTGCTCGACCTGCTCGACGTCGGTGAGCCCGCAAGCGTCGCGGAGTTCCAGGGTTGGGCACGGGAGGCGATCTCGGACTGCCGGAGTCGTCAGCGAGTGCCGATCTTCGTCGGCGGGTCGGCGCTCTATCTGCGAGCGGTGCTCGACGAGTTCGAGTTTCCGGGCACCGACGCGGTCGTGCGCTCCCGGTTGGAGGACGAGCTCGCGCAGGTCGGATCAGATGCGCTCCACGAGCGACTGCGGCAACGCGACCCGGCTGCGGCCGAGGTGATCTTGCCGAGCAACGGCCGCCGCATCGTCAGGGCACTCGAGGTCATCGAGATCACCGGTCGCCCGTACCAGGCGACGCTGCCCCAGCACGTCTACGCGTTCGACCACGTGGTCCAGCTCGGCATCGACGTTCCGCGCGACGTCCTCGACAAACGCATCGAGGCGCGCGTCGAGAGGATGTGGGCGACCGGCTTCGTCGACGAGGTACGACGGCTGGAGCGACACGGCCTCCGCGAGGGCCGGACGGCGAGTCGAGCCCTCGGGTACGCCCAGGTCTTGCGGTTCCTCGCCGGCGAATGCACGGAAGATGAAGCCCGCGAAGAGACCATGCGTGGCACGCGCAGGTTCGCGCGGCGTCAAGACACCTGGTTTCGCAAGGATCCGCGCATCCACTGGCTGGAGTATGACGCGCCGGACCTGCTAGTCCACGCCGCCAGCACCGTACGATCGATGGCGTGAGCTTCCCTTTCGTCAAGGGTCACGGCACCCGCAACGACTTCGTCGTGCTGCCCGACCTCGACGGCACCGTGCACGGCGACCTGCAACCCGAGGTCGTGGCCGCGCTGTGTGACCGACGAGCCGGCGTCGGCGCCGACGGAGTGCTGCGGGTGCTCCACGGTGATGTCGACGGGGGAGCGGACTGGTTCATGGACTACCGCAACGCCGACGGATCAGTGTCGGAGATGTGCGGCAACGGGATCCGGGTGTTCGCGCGTTACCTCGCAGACGCCGGGCTGGTCGACGTCAACACCCTCGACGGCCCTCTCCCCGTCGACACGCGTGACGGGATCAAGCTCGTGACGTTCTGCGACGACGGCGAGATCAGCGTCGACATGGGCAACCCGAAGGTCGGCGGCCCCGTCACGGTGTCGGTCGACGGGCACGTGCACGAGGCGCTGAAGGTCGACATGGGGAACCCCCACGCGGTCGTGTTCGTGGATGCCCTCGACGGAGTCGGCGAGCTCGCGCACTCACCGTACTTCTGCATCGAGGAGTACCCCGCCGGCGTCAACATCGAGTTCGTGGTCAGACGCGGTGACCGTGACCTCGCGATGCGGGTCTTCGAGCGCGGTGTCGGAGAGACCTGGTCATGCGGAACCGGCGCGTGCGCCATCGTGGCCGCGGCGGCTTTGCAAGAGGCCGGAAGAGCAGAGCTCCCCACGTCGTACGCCGTCGAGGTCCCAGGCGGACAGCTCACGGTCACGTGGGGTGCAGACGACCACATCCACCTGAAAGGATCGGCCGTACTCGTCGCGTCCGGCACCTGGACCGGCTGACGCGCGTCCTCAGGGCATGGACGCCGGGGCGGCGAAGCCGGCGCGCAGCCTGGCGCGGTCGTCATCCTTCGACCCGATGTGGTCGAGGCCGAGCAGTGCCGCACCGACCACCGGCGGGGTCGTGACCACCTTGGGTACGGCGTGTGGCGCCTCGATCGAGAGCAGCTCTTCGATGGCGTCGAGCAGCAGCGGGTGCCGCGCGGTGAGGACGCCGCCGCCGAGGACGATGTCGACGCGCTCGTCAAGCAGTTCGAGCCGCCGCAGAGCCGCGACAGCAAACGCGACGATTTCCTCGGCCTGTCGCTGCACGATCCGCCGCGCGACCTCGTCACCGCGAGCCGCGACGGCGAAGAGCACCGGGGTGAGTTCGAGCCTCCGGGTGTCGGAGATCTTGCCGAGGTGCAACGCCTCGATCAGATCGGCCATCGTCGACAGCTCGAAGTGCGCGGGCAGCGCACGCGTCAGCTCAGTGAGCGGGCCGCGTCCGTCGTCGGCCCGCGCTGCCCACCACATGGCTTCCAGCGACAGGTGACCTCCGCCGCCCCAGTCGCCGGAGATGGTGCCGACCGCCGCGAACTGGACGGTCTGGCCGTCGTGACGCAGCCCGGCGCAGTTGATGCCTGCACCGCATACGACGGCGATGCCTTGGGGCTCCTTCACGCCGGCGCGCAGCAGCGCAAGCGTGTCGTTGCCGACGAATACCGAACGGCCCCAGCCTTGGGCGGTGATCTCGTGCTCGACCTGCGCTTGCTCAACGGGGAGGTCGGCGTTCGCCAGGCAGGCCGAGACGTGCTCGACGAGAGGAACGTTGCTGTTGCCGTCGAGCCCTGCCGATGTCGCGACAGCCCCGACCAGTCCAGCCAGCATCGCCACGGCCTGGCTCGTGCCCATGTGATGCGGGTCGAACCCGCCACCGCGGGCCGTGGCCACGACCGTGCCGTCCGAACGCACGATCGCGACGTCGGTCTTGCTGTTGCCTGCGTCGATGGCGAGCACGCCCCCGGCCAACGCGGGCTGGGTTGTCATCGCGTCACGCCCATGGCAAGTGCTCGCGGTTGTGGGCGACCAGCCGGTCGGTCAGACCGCGGGCCAGGTCGTACTGGCCGATCAAGGGATGCGCGAGCATCGCCTTGAAGACACGGTCGTATCCGCCGTGCACGGCTGCGTCGAGAGCGAGGTGCTCGTACGACGTCGTGGCCGCGACGAGCCCAGCAAACAGCGGCTCGAGAGGGGCAACGGGCTGTGCCTTGGCCCCCGACTTGTCGACCACTGCGGGTACTTCGATGACGGCGTCATCGGGCAGGAACGGAAGGGTGCCATCGTTGCGGATGTTGACGACGTGCTTCGCAGCCGTGCCGTCTGAGGGCGCGGCGCCGAGCAGGGATGACGCGAGCGCGACCGCGGCTTCGGAGTAGTAGGCGCCCCCGCGTTGCGAGAGCTCGACCGGCTTCTCGTTGACGTTCGGATCGGCGTACAACTCGAGCAGCCGGTTCTCGATCTCGGTGACCTGCGCGGCCCGGGACGGACTGGTCAACAGCTCTCGCACGACCTCGTCATGGGCATAGAAGTAGCGGAGGTAGTACGACGGGACCACGCCAAGACGATTGAGCAGATCACGTGGCAGCTCCAGGTCGGCGGCGATGGCGTCACCGTGCTGCGCGAGCAAGCTGGGTAGCCGGTCCTCACCTTCGACGATCACTGCTCGCTCCCACGTGAGGTGGTTGAGACCGACGTGGTCGAGCGCAACCTGGTCAGGTGCGACTCCGAGCAGTGCGGCGAACCGCCGTTGGAACCCGATGGCGACGTTGCACAGTCCGATCGCCTGGTGACCCGCCTCCAGCAGAGCACGCGTGACGATGCCGACGGGATTGGTGAAGTCGATGATCCAGGCGTCCGGGTTGGCGCGTCTGACGCGCTCCGCGATGTCGAGCACCACCGGCACGGTGCGCAGTGCCTTCGCTAGACCGCCCGCACCCGTCGTCTCCTGGCCGATGCAGCCGCACTCGAGCGGCCACGTCTCGTCGAGGGCGCGCGCTGCCTGTCCGCCGACACGAAGCTGAAGCAAGACGGCCGCCGCGCCGTCGATCGCCGAGTCGAGGTCCGACGTCGTCGTGATTACGCCGGGGTGTCCGAGCTTGGCGAAGATCCGCCGCGATATGCCGCCGACGAGCTCGAGTCGATCGGCAGCCGGGTCGACCAAGGCGAGCTCGTCGACGGGGAAGCTGTCGTGCATCCGGGCCAGACCATCGACCAGCTCTGGTGTGTACGTCGAACCACCGCCGACGACTGCGATCTTCATCCCTTGACCCCCGTGAGCGTGACGCCTTCGATGAAGGCCTTCTGGGCAAAGAAGAACAAGATGATGACCGGCGCCATCACGAGCAGGGTCGCGGCCATCGTGAGGTTCCAGTTCGTGTGGTGGGCACCTTTGAAGGACTCCAGACCATAGCTGAGCGTCCAAGCGCCCGGGTTCTCACTCGCATAGATCTGCGGCCCGAAGTAGTCGTTCCAACAGTAGAAAAACTGGAACAGCCCGACTGCGGCGATGGCGGGCTTCGACATCGGCAGGACGACGCGGATCAGCGCCCGGAAGTCGCCGCAGCCGTCGACCTTGGCGGCATCGATGTACTCCTTCGGGATGGTCAGCAGGAACTGGCGCAACAGGAAGATCGTGAACGGGTCACCGAATGCCATCGGGATGATCAGCGGCCACAGCGTGCCTGACAAGTGCATCTGCTGCGCCCAGAACAGATACATCGGCACGATGACGACCTGCGGCGGCAGCATCATCATCGAGATCACCGTCATCATCGCGAAGTTGCGGCCCCGGAAGCGGAAGCGTGCAAGGGCATAGGCGACGGGGATGCTCGACAGCAACGTCAGCAGAGTGCCGAGGCCGGCATAGAGCAAGGTGTTCTTCCACCAGGTGAGGAAGCCAGGCGTGTTCCAGACCGTCGAGAGGTTGTCCCACTCCCAAGGCTTGGGCCAGAGGTCCCGCGTCAGCGCCTGCTCGTCGCTCATCAACGCCGTGAGGAAGACGAAGACGAACGGCAGGATGAAGAACAGCGCGGCCGCGACAGCGAGGGCGTGCACACCGACCCATTCGAGGACGCCCTGACGCCGGCGCGGCGGAGTGCGCTCGATTGTTTCTGGCGAGCTGACTGGTCTACGAAGCTCGGTTGCCACGGTGAGGTTGTCGGCCATGTCCGCTCAGTCCTCCGCCGACAGGAAGCCGTGACCGCGCCTCATCAGCAGGGCAGTGAACACCATCGACAGCGCGAACAGCACCAGCGCCAACACGCATGCCGCGCCGATGTCGAAGCGCTGGAAGCCGAGGTTGTAGACGAGCTGCGGCAGCGTCAGCGTCGACTTTTCGGGGTAGCCGGGCTCGAACTGCTGGCCGGAGCCGGCGATCACACCACTCGCCACTTTCCCTGCGACGAGGGGCTGCGTGTAGAGCTGCATCGTCGCGATGATCCCGGTGACGACGGCGAACAATACGATCGGCCGGATGTTGGGCAGCGTGATGAAGCGGAAGCGATTCCACGTGCCCGCCCCATCGAGATGCGCTGCTTCATACTGCTCCCGTGGTACGTCGAGCAGCGACGCCATGAAGATCACCATCAGATCGCCGATTCCCCACAGTGCGAGCAGCGTGAGCGCTGGCTTGGACCAGGCCGGGTCGTTGAACCACCCCGGCTGGGGCAGCCCCAGCTTGCCCAGCAGAGTGTTGACTGGACCGGTCCCGGGGTTGAGCAGGAATGCAAAGGCCATCGTCGCTGCTACGGGCGGCGCCAGGTAGGGGATGTAGAAGGCGGTACGGAAGAAGCCCGCACCTGTCTTGATCTTGGTGACGAGCAGTCCGACTCCGAGACCGAAGATCACCCGAAGCGGCACCATCGCGAGGATCAACCAGAGGGTGTTGCGCAAGGCGGGCCAGAACAGCGGGTAGTGGTGGAAGGCGTAGTCCCAGTTGCTGGTGCCCACCCAGGTCGGTGGCGTGAACCCGTCGTACTTCATGAACGAGAAGTAGATCGTCGCGCCGAGTGGGTAGAGGAAGAAGACACCTACCCCGATCAGCCAAGGTGAGAGGAACGCCAGGATGCGCAAGCGCTCGCGTCGCTTGCTGGCACGCCGCGACGCCGCCCGCGCGGACACGGACGGCATGCGTCCGCCGGTCACCACCGACATGTCAGCTCACTCAACACCCGAAGCAGCGGCTGCTCAACGCGACCGTTCGATATCGGTGTCGATCTGTTCCGCGGTTTTCTCGAGTCCCGCGGCGAGATCAGACTCCTTGCCTGCCTCGTAGCTGTAGCCGAAGTCCTGAAGCGTGATCTGGTAGGCACCGCCGTTAGGGCTGGCAGGAGTCGTGTTGCTGTCGGGGTTCTCGGCAATGCCGAGGAAGACCTTGAAGTTCGGGTCATCGATGAGGTCAGGCGACTTCAGCGCATCCATGGTCGAGGGGATGTTGTGGATCGCGTTGGAGAAGCTGACTACGGCATCGGTGTCGGTCGTCAAGTACTTGACCAGCTCCCATGCGGCATTCTGCTTGTCGCTCGTGCTCGCTATGCCGATGATCGTCCCGGAGAGGTAACCCTTGCCGTAGGTGTCCGCCTGGTCGTCAGGAACCGGGAACGGCGCCACACCGTAGTCGAAGTCCACTCCGGCGTCGTCGATCATGCCGGTGCGCCACTCGCCGTCCAGAGCCATCGCGACCTGTCCTGTGTGGAACGGGTTCTTCGCTCCGAACTCGTCGCCGAACGTCGTACGGTATCGCTCCAACTTGTCGAAGCCGCCCAGCGCGGCGACCATGCCCTTCTGCCACTCGAACATGTCGGTGAACGACGGGTCGGTCGCGACCGTGGACTTCCCGTCGGCATCGAAGTACTCAGGGTTCCACTGCGCGGCATAGTGCGTCGTCGTGGACTCGTAGCCGTGGAACGTCGGCATGAACCCGAGCTGCGAGTACGAGTCGCCGTCGGACTTGGTCAGCTTGATGGCATCCTCCTGGAACTCCGAGAGAGTCTTCGGTGGTTCGGCGATCCCGGCATCCTTGAAGGCGTCCTTGTTGTAGTAGAGCCCGTATGCGTCGCCGAGAAGCGGGAGTGCGCACCGCTTGCCGTCGAACTGCGTGTAGTCGAGCATCGGCTTCGGGAACGTCGCTTCAGTGTCGATTCCCGACTTGTCGAGGAACGGCGTCAGGTCGGCGAAGACGTTGGAGGAGCAGAACTGGCCGACGTTGTCGGTGGTGAACGACGAGACGACGTCGGGGGCGTTCGACCCCCCTGCTCGCAAGGCCTGGTTGATCTTGTCGTCGGTGATGTTGGAGACGACGTTCACGTGGATGTTGGGGTTGGCCTTCTCGAACGCGGCCACGTTGTCGTCGATCGCCTTCACCTCGTTCGGCGCGCTCCAGCCGTGCCAGAACGTGATCGTCGTTTCTTCCGTCGGGTCGTCGTTGGCGCCGCCTGACGTGCTGCCGGTACAAGCGCTTGCGATCAGGGCGATCGAGGCGGCAGCCGCAACGGCGACTAGTCGGTGAATGTGCGGCATCAGGATCTCCTCGGATGGGTGGGCATGTTCTAGGCTCGGTTGCCGGTCGTATGGGCGGTGTTGAACACTTCGTCGCGAGTAGTGGTCAGGGCGCTCTGGATCGCCCCGCAGACGACGGCGTCGTCGGGTACGGCGGTCAGCTCGATGCGTGGGCGCGGCACGGCAAGATCGGCAAGCTCGACACGGACGAGGTCACACAGCCGGTCACCTCCCGCAGCGACGACGCCGCCGGCGAGCACCACGAGCTCGGGATCGAGCACCGAGATGATGGCGGCTAGTCCGACGGCGAGTCGATGGGCCAGCTCGGTCAGCACCGCGTCGCCGGCTCCGGGCGTCTTGAGCGCCTTGCGAACCGCAGCAGCCGCGTTGGTTGATCGGAGGCCGTGCTCACGGGCCAGCGCCAACACGGCTGGAGCGCCGGCCATCCGCTGGAAACCGCCAGCGTTGCTGCGGCCGACCTGGCGAACGAGCTCGGTCTCGGGCACGGGCAGGAACCCGACCTCGCCGGCGCCGCCGGTGGCCCCACGATGCAGCCGCCCGTCGATCACGATCGCTGCGCCGACCCCTTCTTCGCCCCAGAGCATCACGAAGTTGCGGCAGCCATGGGCTCGCCCGACGCGCTGCTCGGCAACAGCAGCCAGGTTGACGTCGTTGTCGACCTCGAGCGGCGTACCGAGTGCGTTCGAGAGTTCGTCGAGCAAGTGGGGGTCGTGCCAGCCGGGCAGGTGGCGGGCGTAACGAAGTCGCTCGGTGCCTGGGTCGAAGGCGCCTGGCGTACCGATGACGACACGGTGGAGTTGGTTGCGATCGATCCTTGCCTCACTGAGTGCACCGTCAACGGCTTTGACGACGCGGGCCACGGTGTCGTGCGCGCTCCGCCCGGGTGTGGGGAGCTCGTAGGCGCCCATCGTGTGTCCGGCGATATCACCCACCGCAGCACGGATCCTGGTCGGTGTGACGTCGAGTCCGGCGACGTGGGCTGCAGCAGCGTTGATCTCGTAGAGCTGGGCATTCGGGCCCGGGCGTCCGGAGCTGCTGCCGCTCGCGATGACGAGTCCGGCTCGCTCAAGTCGAGACAGCAGTTGTGAGGCTGTCGGCTTGGAGAGGCCGGTGAGTTCACCGAGACGAGTACGCGACAGCGGTCCTTGCTCAACCAAGAGGTCGAGGGCGGTGCGGTCGTTGGTGGTGCGAAGGAGCAACGGCGTACCGGGGATCGCAGCCATGTTGCTTCGACCTCCCGTCACGGTTCGCCGCTCATCAGTTCGCCACATCGAGAACTGTTAGGAAAGTTTCCTATTGGATGTTGCCTCGAAGGTACGGCTTTTCAGGCGAGAGGTCAATGGCCACGTCGACGCTCCACAACGCAAACCGCAGCGCCGGTGCGGAAACTGGTCCCCTCTGCGCCAGGAAGCCGACGTCCGGATCTGTCGAAGGCGGACGCACGTATCGTGGGGCAGCGTGAATACCGACTGGACCGTTCCCGCGGTGAAACGTGCTGATCCGGACAAGGTCAGTTCTGAGCGAAGAGCGCTTGACCAGTGGCTCGACTACCAGCGGGACACCTTGCTGATCAAATGCGCCGGATTGACGGCCGCTCAGTTAAAGCAGCGTGCGGTTCCGCCATCGCACCTGTCGCTGCTCGGCCTGGTTCGGCACTTGGCTGACGTGGAACGTGGCTGGCTCCGTCAGTGCGCCGCCGGAGACGATGTGCCTGACCTGTACCACACCGAGGCCAATCCGCAGGCCGACTTCGACGACATTGAGGCCGCCGACGCCGAGGCTGACCTGGATACGTATCGGCGCGAGCTCGTCGCCGCGCGCGCGGCCGTGGCCGGCATGGCCCTGGACGACGTTGTGCCCTATCCGTGGGGAGGCCCCGATCGCGACATCCGCTGGATCTACCTCCATATGATCGAGGAGTACGCGCGACACAACGGCCATGCCGACCTGATCCGCGAGTCCGTTGATGGCGTGACGGGCGACTAAAGCACACCGTGTGGGCACGCTCATCTGCCCCTCATCTCGCCCGAATAGCCTGCGTGTCCAGGCTAGGAAAGGTGGAACATCATGAAGAAGCGCACGATGGCCGCAGGCATCGCAATTACCGGTCTGATCGCAGCCTCGGCCACTGGAGTCGCGGTCGCGACCTCCGGCGACAGCGACGAGACGGTGAGCGGTCCCCAGGCCGAACAAGCGACGGCAGCGGCACTGAAACTGACCAATGGTGGGCATGCCAACTCTGTTGAGCGTGATACGGAGAACGGCGCCACCTGGGAGGTCGAGGTCACCAAGACCGACGGCTCCACCGTCGACGTCCGTCTTGACGAAAACTTCCAGCTGGTCGTCATCGAAGGCGACAGCGAAAGCAAGTAGGCCTGCCGATAGGCCTGGCGGCTGTCCCGTTCCCCCGTTCGTGGCGTCCTCAGTGGTTTTGACGACGGGCAACCGCGATGTCCACGCCCGCTGCACTGCACGTGGACCGAGTGACGTCCGGCCGACTGCGAAAACTGGTCGTGGCCTGGCAGCCGGTCCACGTACAGTGGGAAGCACGATGACAGTGAACAAACGTGAGTATGCCGACGATCCGGACTTCACCCGTGACGTCGACCCCGACGACACCAGCTCGGGCGACATCGAACTCCACGACGACTTCCTGACCGACAGGAACTCCGACTCCCGCGACGACCAGCCCGAGCAGGGCTTCGCTCGTGCGGAGGACGACTACGGTCAGGGCGACTACGAGCTCGACGAGCGCAATGCGCTGCGCCGCGTCGCCGGTCTCTCGACCGAGCTCGAAGACGTCTCCGAGGTCGAGTACCGCCAGCTGCGCCTCGAGCGCGTCGTGCTCGTCGGCGTCTGGACCGAAGGCAGTCTCGAAGACGCCGACAACTCGCTGGCCGAGCTCAAGCTGCTCGCCGAGACAGCGGGCTCCAAGGTGCTCGACGCCTTCTCTCAGCGACGTCAGAAGCCAGACCCAGCCACCTACATCGGACCGGGCAAGGTCGACCACCTCCGACTCGTCGTCGCCGAGACCGGTGCCGACACGGTGATCTGTGATGGTGAGCTCAGCCCGTCGCAGCTCCGCAATCTTGAAGACCGCGTCAAGGTCAAGGTCGTCGACCGCACCGCGTTGATCCTCGACATCTTCGCCCAGCACGCCCGCTCCAAAGAGGGCAAGGCTCAGGTCGAGCTCGCCCAGCTCGACTACCTCAAGCAACGGCTCCGTGGTTGGGGTGGCAACCTGTCCCGCCAGGCAGGTGGACGCGTCGGCGTCCAAGGCGGGGGTATCGGTGGCCGCGGCCCCGGTGAGACCAAGCTCGAGACCGACCGTCGTCGCATCACGACGCGGATCGCCAAGCTCCGCCGCGAGCTCAAGCACATGCAGACCGCCCGGGTCACGATGAAGGCCGAGCGTGTACGACGCGAGATCCCGGCTATCGCGATCTCCGGCTACACCAACGCCGGCAAGTCTTCGCTCCTCAACCGGCTTACGGGTGCTGACGTGCTCGTCGAGGACGCCTTGTTCGCGACCCTCGACCCGACCATCCGTCGCACTACCACGAGCGACGGTCGCGTCTACACGCTGTCCGACACGGTGGGCTTCGTTCGCCACCTTCCTCACCAGTTGGTCGAGGCGTTCCGGTCGAGCCTCGAGGAAGTGGCCGACTCCGACCTCGTCGTCCACGTCGTCGACGGGTCTCATGCCGACCCCGAAGGGCAGATCGCCGCAGTGCGTGAAGTGTTTGCCGAGATCGGCGCCGACCGGGTGCCCGAGTTGATCGTCATCAACAAGGCTGACGTGGCCGACCCGCATGTCATCACGCGGCTGCTCGCTCGCGAACCGCACGCTGTCGTGGTGTCCGCGCGCACCGGTGCTGGCGTCGACGACGTGCTTGCCGCGATCGAGGCTGATCTGCCGCGACCTTCCGTCGAGATCGACGCGATGGTGCCCTACGCACGCGGCGATCTGATCAACAAGATCCACGAGTACGGCGAGGTGCTCTCCCTCGACCACACGGCCGACGGCACCCACGTTCGCGCGCTGGTCCATGGCGGCCTGGCCGGTGAGCTGGCCGAGTACGTCGCCGCACCTGCCTGACCCTCCGGCGCAAGTCCTGAATAGCCGGGCCGTAGTCTCTCCGATGCTGAACGTGCGTCGTTGACCCGGCGGCATGACATGGTGTGCGGCATGTCGACCTTTCTGCGTGGCCGTGCGCTCGCCGCCGCCATCCTGCTGCCTGCTCCGTTCCTGGCAGCCTGCGATGGCGGGGACGACGGCGCGGAAGGTTCGGGGAATGTCCAGGAGGCGGTGGAGCACATCGCCCCGGACGCGACCTACGCGGCCATCACCGACTGGGAAGCCCTGCGGGAGCAGAACCCGGAGATCGGCGCCGACAGCCCTGAGGCGATCCATCAACTTGTCAACGTGCCCATCAACAGCAAACTGGCGCCGTTCTCACAGGTGATGGAGGACGACTACGGCTGGAACGTCGTCGATGACGCCGAGTGGGACCTGACGTACGCCAACTACGGCGAGGAGGGTGGTCCGCCGGTCAACATGGTCAAGGTTGGCGACTCCGTCGACCTCGACGACTTCCAGGCCAAGCTCGAGGAGCGGGGTTTCACGGAGAGCGATGTCGAGTTCGGCACGGTCTGGACGATCGACTTCGAAGACCTCGACCCATCGCAGGGCCAGTCCACGACCTGGCTCGTCGACGAGGAGCAGCGCATCGTCCTCGCCGGTCTGATGCCTCCCGAGGACGCGCTGACCACTGACGGCGATCCGTCCGACGACATGCAGCAGATCGCCGACCAGGTGGGCGATGCCACGATCATCAGGCTCAACGTCGGGGCCAGCGCTTGTAGCCCGACCGATGCGGCCCCGGCCCTCGACTCGCCTGAGGTCGAGGAGCAGCTCGAGAAGCAGCTCGCGGACCGCGCTGACCTGGAGCGGCCGACGGCGCGGGCAGAGACCTGGATCGGGACCGCCGGCTCGAGCGTCGACGACGAAGGCGACACGACGGCGAAGACGATCCTGCTTTTCGACTCCGAAGATGCGGCGAAGTCCGATCACGAGGCGCGGTTGTCGGTGTTCAACGAAGGACAGTCGCTGGTGACGCGGGAGTCCTACACCGACCTCCTCTCGCTGGAGGACGACGCGGTGTCGGGCAGCACGTCGACGTTCACGTTCGGCGGCGCGACCAGCATGATCAACCGCGCCGAGCTCCAGTTTGACTGGCCGTTCGCGTTCTGCCCCGGCTGACCCCGGCACAAGTCCTCCCTTGGCCGAGATGGCCCGCAGAGTGCGTGCTGCGGGTTTGCGTGTCGATGCAACCGCAGAGCACCTGAGCGGCGTACCTCTAACAGCAGTTGTTCGAGTGGGAGGGGGAGTGGTGGACGAAGCCGAGTTCGACCGGTTCTATGCCGCCACTGCCTCGCGCTTGGTCGGTCAGCTGACAGCGATGCTCGGCAGCTTTGCCGAGGCCCAGGACTGCGTCCAGGAGGCGTTCGTGAAGGCCTGGCTGCATCGCAAGGAGCTCAGCGTGACTGGGAACCCGGAAGCCTGGGTACGACGTACGGCCTGGCGGGTGGGCGTGAGCCGGTGGCGGCAAGCTTCCGCGGCGTTGAGAGCGTACGGACGACGTGCCCCTGATCCCGACGTTCCTGCCCCATCCGAGGACCATGCCGTCTTGGTGGCCGCGTTGCGTCAGGTCAGCCCCAGCCAACGCCAGGCCATCGTCTTGCATCACCTGTGCGACCTGTCGGTCGAGGAAGTCGCGGCTGAGGTCGGCGCGCCGGTCGGAACAGTGAAAGCACGGCTGGCTCGCGGACGCGCAGCGCTCGCCATCGCCCTCGGAACAGCTGACGCAGTTGCCTCCGGAGACAACCAAGGGGAGGCCCGGCATGTCTGACGAACGAAGCATCGAGAAGCGGCTGGAGCAATTGTCGGCCGAGGCCGCCCAGCGGTCTCGACTTCGCTCAGCAGCTGACATCCGCAAGCGGGCGGGCCGTCGGCGTGCCAGCCACGTCCTGGCGACCGGACTCGTCACCGCCGCGGTTGTGTTGGTGACGTGGACCGTTGCCGCTCCGGGCACCGAAGACCGCAGTGTCGAGCCGACACAGTCGCCAACCCCAACCGCAACGACGACCAAGGCTTCGACTGATCCAACGGCGTCGCAGACAACGACAGGTTCGACGGCCGAGCTCCCTCCACTGCCCGCTGACCCGCCGCCAGGCGGCTGGGTGACGACCCTTCCCGTGCCTGCGTCTCTCGTGCTGCCGCACGACGGCCAGAAGTCGGCGCACCCTGGTGAGTTTTCGGATTGGGGCGTCGTCAAAGGGAGCGACGGTTGGCTGATGGTGCCGTGCGACGCGATGGAGGATGCGGGCTATCCGTCGGATGCTGCTCGCACGGACCATCGAGCCATCATCCAGACAGGCCCAGAGCTGGCCTTCGCCGAGCAGATCGCGATCTACCCCAGCGACGTCGACGCGATCCAGGCGATGCAAGAGCTTCGGCAGGCTCTGGTCGATTGTGCGCAGGAGCGTACGCTCCACGACGATTCCGATGGCTACACGGACTCATCCTGGGACTTCATGGATGCGGTCGACGTGACTCGCGCGGATGGCCTGACGCCAGACGAGGCGTTCCAGGCCTGGAACATGAACAGCAGCTACGCCTCGGCGAGCGACGAAGCGCCCTATCCGTTCGGTGGCGGCTTTTTCACCGTCACGAGGGTGGGCAATGCGATCATGTCGACCATGCGCGACGGCGAAACCCAGTGGGGTGCACCCGGTGCCCCACAGGCGGTCGCGGTGACGGAGGCCAAGGCCACCCAACGCGTTCTGGGCAACTTGTGCAAGCGATACTCCGGCGCCGACGGCTGCTGACACCGACCAGATCGAACGACTGTCTGAGACCGTACGACGCACCGGCGGCTACTCGCTGATCTGCCAAGCCGGCACTGGCGTTGAGGGTTAGCATCGTCATCATGGACGAGGACCGATACCTCGAGACGACGCACCACGTCCACAGCATGCACGGGATCCCTGACGATGCGCGCCTGATGGGCCTCGACCGCAACACCGAAGAAGGCGCCATGGTCGCCATGGCCGGGTCACTGAATCCGCAGCGACTCTCTCACCGAGTCGTCGCCTGGCTGGTGCTGCTCAGCTTCCTCGGCCCGATGTGCTTCGGGGTCGTCCACAACATCTTTTGACCGCACCCTCGCTGATTGAGCTTGTCGAAATCACCGACGGGTCTCGCTGCTGTGGAGAGCCGGCGGGTTTCGTCGCCGCCCTCAGGTAACGTTCCCGCGGTGAGCGAACAGGAAACCCCGTCAGTCGAGGAGGTCCTGCACGCCGCCGTCGGCAAGCTCGCCGGTGAAGATAGGCCCGGTCAGGTCGAGATGGCTAAAGCCGTGCGCCACTCCATGACCCACCACCAGCACCTGCTCGTCCAAGCCGGCACCGGCACCGGCAAGTCGCTCGCCTACCTCGTCCCGGCCGTGCTCCACAACGAAAGAGTCGTGGTCGCGACCGCCACCCTGGCCTTGCAGCACCAGCTCGTCGAGCGAGACATCCCCGCTCTCCTCGACGCCGCGGCCGAGGTGCTGGGCGACCGGCCGTCGTACGCCGTCTTGAAGGGTCGCTCCAACTACGCCTGCCTGCACCGCATCCGTGACGGCGTGCCCGACGACCAGGGCACCCTGGTCGACATCCCCGCAGGCACGCTCGGTGCCGAAGTGCTTCGACTTCGCACCTGGGCCGAAGAGGAGTCGAAGAGCCACGGGATCGGTGACCGCGACAGCGCTCCCGCGCACACCGAGAAGGTCTGGCAGCAGGTGTCGGTCAGCCACCGGGAGTGCCTCGGCGCGAGCAGGTGCGCGTACGGCGTCGAGTGCTTCGCCGAACGCGGCCGCGAGCGGGCGATGGCGTCCAAGCTCATTGTCACCAACCACTCGTTACTCGCCATCGACGCGATCGAGGGTGTGCCGATGATCCCGGAGTACGACGTCGTGGTGGTCGACGAGGCGCACGAGCTGGCCTCCCGAGTGACGCAGGCGGCCACCGACGAGCTGTCGCTACCGGCGATCGAGCGCGCAGCCAGGCGAGCCCGCAACTTCCTCGACGGCAACCAGGCCGACGACATGTCTGAAGCCGCCGACGCGCTGCGTGCAGCGATCGACGACCTCGAGCCCGGCCGCATCGACGAGCTGCCGGAAGCCTTGGCGGGCGCGCTGACCCTGCTGCGGTCCGCCTCGCAGGCCGCGTTCTCGGCGTTCCCGAAGGAGTCAACCGTCACCGAGGCTGACGCTGCCCGTCAGCAAGCGCGCGGGATGGTCGACGAGATCCGCAAGACCGCCGAGCGGCTCGAGGCTCATAACGAACATGACGTCACGTGGCTGGCCGAACGTGACCGTCAACGCGGCGGCAACCAGCTCTGCGTGGCTCCGCTTCAGGTCTGGAGCCAGTTGCGCGACAGACTCCTTACTGACAAGACAGTCGTGTTCACCTCGGCGACGCTCAAACTGGGCGGTGACTTCACCTCGGTCGCCACCTCGATCGGGCTCAAGCCGTCCGAACGCGTTGACCACTCGATCGACACCCCGGCCGACCTGTCCGCCGAGGCCGCGGTTGACGTCGACGCAGAGGGCGAGGCCGATGCCTCAGACCGTGGCGTAGCCGACGATGACCCGGTCGCGCTGCCATGGCGCGGCATCGACGTCGGATCGCCGTTCGACTACGCCAAGCAGGGCATCCTGTACGTCGCGCGACATCTGCCGGCGCCAGGACGGGACGGGATCGGCCCGGCCCAGATCGAAGAGATCCAAGGACTCGTCGAAGCCGCTGACGGTCGTACCCTCGGCCTGTTCTCCAGCCGCCGCGCCGCCGAGACAGCGGCCGAGGCGTTGCGCGAAGCGCTGCCGCACATGCCCATCCTCTGCCAGGGAGACGGTCAGCTCTCGCACCTCCAAGCCGAGTTCATCGCCAACCCGGCCGTCAGCTTGTTCGGCACGTTGTCACTGTGGCAGGGGCTCGACGTTCCCGGTGTGACGTGTCAGCTCGTCATCATCGACAGGGTGCCGTTTCCTCGACCCGATGACCCGCTGATGTCCGCGCGAGCTCGCGCCGCCGAACGTGCCGGCGGCAACGGGTTCATGGCGGTGTCTGCCACCCATGCGGCGCTGCTGCTCGCGCAAGGGTCGGGGCGGCTCATCCGCACCCAGGTCGATCGTGGGGTGGTCGCGATCCTCGACCCTCGAGTGGCGACCGCGCGGTATGGCGGATTCCTCCGGGCGTCGCTGCCGCCGATGTGGATGACGTACGACGCCGAGGTGGCCCGTTCGGCGCTACGCCGACTCGCGGTCATCGCCTGACCGCTTGATCGATTCGTCCCACTGGCTCGGGCGAGAAACGTTCGCTCCCTTTGACGAGGGATGCTCAGTGGTTGCGTAGCGCCTTGACCAGTTGGGGTTTCGACATGCTGGAGCGACCGTCAATGCCGATCTTCTTCGCGCGGTCGTAGAGCTCCTGCTTGCTCATGTCGTCGTAGCTGCCGGCCTTGCCGCCTCGCTTGGAGACCTTCTTCTTGCCTTGCGCGGCGGACGCATTCGCGATCCTGGCTGCCTTTTCTTTGCTCGCGCCCTCGTCGCGGAGTGCTTCGTAGGTCTTCTCATCCTTGACGCTGGGTCCGGGCTTCTTTCCGGGCATCGAAGTACACCTCCTGAAGTGGCTTGAGCTTGCCTCCTCGGAGTGCCCGTCAAGAGTGCACTTCAAACGGTTGAGGGGCAGGTGTTGCGCTACACCCGTCGCATCACGGTGACGACTTTGCCGAGGATCGTGGCGTCGTTGCCGTCGATCGGCTCGTAGGCGTCGTTGTGCGGGAGCAGCCAGACCTGCCCGGACTTCTTCTGGAACGTCTTGACCGTTGCCTCGCCGTCGATCATCGCCGCGACGATCTCGCCGTTCTCGGCGTTGGGCTGTTGACGAATGACGACGAAGTCTCCGTCGCAGATCGCGGCATCGACCATCGAGTCGCCCTTGACCTCGAGCAAGAACAACGTGCCTTCGCCCACGAGCTGGCGGGGGAGCGGGAAGACTTCCTCGACCTGCTGGTCGGCGAGGATCGGGCCGCCGGCGGCGATCCGTCCGACCATGGGCACGAACACCGCCTCTGGACGAGCATCGCCCACACCCGTTTCGTCGTACGACGTCTGCGCCGCAGAGCCGACCGCTCGACGGTCGTCGGGCAGCAACACCTCGACGGCTCGCGGCCGGTTGGGGTCACGGCGCAGGAAGCCCTTGTTTTCGAGCACGCGGAGCTGGTGGGCCACCGATGACGAGCTGGTGAGCCCGACCGACTGGCCGATCTCGCGCATGCTGGGGGGATAGCCGCGGGCCTCGACGGAGTCACGGATGACGGCGAGCACCCGACGTTGGCGCGGCGTCAGACCGGTCGCATCAGGCGGACCGTCGGGGAGCTCGCTGACGGCTGCGTCACTCTTGGTCGAAACTTTGGCTTTCGCCATCGTGGTCACACCCTCTGGATCCGCTGGTTCGATACGGCACTGTGGGACGAAAGCGCCAAGCGCCTGCCTGGGGAGGGTTGCCAGGCGCTTGGCGTTTCGTTCTCATAAACGCTAGACCTCGGCGGCGACGCTTTCAAACATCTGTTCGAATCGGCGTGTTGCGATGCGGCCGCGTGGCGCTCTGGGACGCGGCTGGCGTGACTCACGCAGATATGAGAGATCGGCGCGGCTGGATCCGACGGCGTACTAGCCGGTAACATCGCTCACCATGACTTCCTCGCGCACCCGAGAAGGTACATCCGCAGTCGTCACCGGCGGCGCCCAAGGCATTGGCCGGGCCATCGCCGAAAAACTGGTCGACCTTGGCTACGCCTGCGTTGTCACTGACGTCAACGAGGGCGCGGCCAAGCAGACGGCGCACGAGATAGGTGCGGCCGCTGGCATCGCCCTCGACGTACGCCATGAGACCGAGCACGAAGCGGCGCTGGCCCAGGCGCTGCAGCACGGTCCGCTCGCGGTGTGGGTCAACAACGCCGGCGTCGGTGTCGATGGGCGGCTCATCGAGCAGGAGTCCGAGACGATCGCGATGACGGTCGATGTCAACCTCAGCGGTGTGGTCTGGGGATGCAGAGTCGCTGCACGCGCCATGGGGGACAACATCGCAGGTGGCGACATCATCAACACCGCCTCGCTGTCCGGGCATGGCCCAGTGCCGGGATTGTCGGTCTACGCCGCCACCAAGGCGGCAGTCGTGTCGTTGACGATGTCGCTCGACAGTGAGCTCAAGAGCTCCGGCGTCCGCGTCCACGCGATCTGCCCCGATGGGGTGTCCACCGCGCTGGTCGACCAGCTCGACCCTGAAGGTCAGGCCGCCGCCCTGATCCATTCCGGCGGTCGGCTGCTGTCCACGGCCGAGGTGGCCGACGCGGCCGCCGCGATGCTGGGCACCCGTCGCGTCGTACGCACACTGCCCGCTTGGCGCGGTGCGGTGATGCGGGGTACGTCGCTGGCGCCGTCCGTGGTCATGCGGTTCGAGCCGTTGATGCGCGCCCAGGGGCGTCGTGCGCTCAAGAACAAGTAGCTGCTCAGAGCCTTCCGGGCGGCCTTCCAAGGCGCTCGCGAGGCGCCGCACGTGCGACACGCCGATCGAACGCCTGTTCGATCAAATCCTAGGGAATGTCGCCGCCGGGTGTTAGCGTTCGTACATGTGTTCGATCGAACGTATCTTCGACTCACCGGCCACGGCCAGCTGGTCGCCGATGCGTTCGACCGGCTCGTCGCTCCGGTCATTCCCGCAGGAATTGTCGGCGCGCACCGATAGACCTGACACCAGACAACAGACGATCCAGCAGGCCCACCATGCAGGCGGCGGGTCGGCTTCCTTCCCCGGAGGTCACAGATGAGCACCGCCATGATCACTCTCCACACACGAGGCTGCGACGCCACCCGGTCGCACCCGGTCGCGCACGCACGCCGGCGCACCTTCGGTGCGACTGACAACGCGCGGCCGTTTCGTTATCTTGTTCGCGGTGCTCGCGTTCGCCTTTGCTGCGTTCACGATGCTCGGAGGCCCGGCGGTGTCGACCGGGGAGACCCACCATGCGGCGCCCCACACGGTGGTTGTCGGTTCTGGTCAGACGCTGTGGGACATCGCTCAGCGCATCGCTCCGGGCGAAGACCCCCGCACGGTCATCTCGGAAATCGTCGACCTCAATGCGTTGTCCGACGCCGGCTCGATCCGGATCGGGCAGGAGCTTTACGTGCCGCAGTACTGAGTCTGGCGGGGGAACCGGACGCACGGGGGTGTCCAGTCAAGCGCCGTCGGGCTGATGGGGAAGCGTGTTCGGCGGCGCACGACCTGGGGAGAGAAGCGGGTCAGCATCTTGACGGTGCTGACCCGCTTCTTGGTCTCATGCGGCATATCCCACTCAGGGCAGGCTGTAGGCCTTGCCGTCCAGGCGTTGCGTCGGCTTGACGTTCAGCTCCTTGAGAATCGTCGGCAGGATGTCGACGCTCCGGATCGCGCTGTTTGGGTGTGAGTTCGCTCGAACTCCGGGGCCGGAGAAGATGATGGGGATCCGCTGGACGGACTCTTGAGCCCCACCGTGATCGCCCTTGACTCCATAGCTGGTGTTGTCGGCGAGCAGCCCGATCACATCCGGGCCGTAGGGCGCTGCCTCGGTGTTGACGATCTCCTGGGCATGGCGCTTGAACCAGTGCCATTCATTGTGGCCGAACTTCCACCGCGGCGCGGTGCTGCGCAGCGTGTAGTGGTTGCCGGTCAGATAGAAGCTCGCTCGGACGCCGCCGAGGGTGGCCATCACGTCAGCAGCCTGCTTCTTCTTGTCCAGTGACGTATCGGTCAGCCAGGTCCGGATCGCCGAGTCCTGCATGCTCGTCCGAACGTTGCCCGTCTCGGTGATGAGGCGCTGAATCTCGGGTTGCGGAGACAGGTAGGCCTCGGGTGGGAGACCGGAGCCGTAATACCAGTTGAAGTTGCCGCGGCCGGGTCCCGGCGTTCCGAAATAGTTGTTTGCGGTGAGCTGGCCATGGTCGGTTGTCAGGACGATCAGGGTCTCGTCGAGCACATGGTCGTCCTTCAGCTGCTTGACCAGGCGACCAACTTGGTCGTCGGCAGTCTTGGCGAGAGCGGCCATGTGCGTCGAGGCGTCGGCGCCCGGCGGATATGGCGGAACGTCGTTGAGACCGCCCCACATGTGCCCGGCCTTGTCGATGCCGCCGAGGGTCAAGAGCAGGCCGCTCCAGTTCTCGTTGTCCATCACGGCGAGGGCTGCATCTGTGGTCCAGACATCACCGCCGGTGCGGTCCGGGTTCAGAGGGTCAACGCCGGGAACGTCGCGGTTTCCCTCGAGCGGGTACATGTCGGCCGGTGCCGTGGTTGCAGTGCCGTAGGAGTGTGCGCGATCGGAGTCTATGAAGAAGCGACCACAGATGGGTTCGGCGATATAGGACGGCACACCAGTTCCGGTGGAGGGACCGCGATAGCTGTTGACGCCGTCTCCATCACAGTCATAGTTGCGGCCGGAGTATGAGATGCGCATGTCAGCCGACGGTCCACCCATCGAATACGTCGCGTAGGTCTTCTGGCCGATGGCAGCGACGATCGTGCCGGGGAACTTCTCGTGCAGATAGTCGGGGAGTTTGTCGTATCCGCCGGCAGTGATGAGCTTGTCGAAGTCCCCGGCTCCTAACGACCCGGTGACGTACATGTTGTTCGGCGGGCCGAGGACACCGTTGGTGTCGCGGTACCACTCGTCTGACCACCCCATGTGCTTGGGCAACAAGCCGGTGGTCATCACGTTGTGACTCACCACGGTTTCTGAACCCATGTGTCCGAGGTAGGCGTTGTGGTAACTGGCACCGCTCTGCATCAGTGCCTTGACGTTGTCCATGTCGAACGCGTCGATGAACTCCGGTCGCAGCTGGTCCAACACGATGAGGACGACACGCTTGGGTGTCTTCGAGGGGCCATGGCCGCCGTGGCCGTCCTGGCTCGCCTGGGTCGTGGTGAGAGGCGAAGTGATGACGAGGACGCCGGTGACCAAGGCGGCGGCGAAGGCCACGGGAACCTTCCGCGTGAGCTTTCGAGTGATCAGGGTTCGGGACACAGGACACCTCCAGTGGGTGATCGAGGTGCGATGTCCTGGACGTTAGCGACGGGTGGGTAGGACGGCAAGCATCGGGACGGATTTCATCCACAGCCACCTGTGGAGAACTGCGGTAGATCGGTGGAGAACCGCCCTCGGTCGGTGGACGACTGCACCGTTTCTGTGGGTAACTTGGAGGGCTCGAAAAATAGTGAAACTTCTTCGCGCGAAAGGGTTGTGCGCCGTCCGCGAAGGCGTGTAGAAATCTCTTCACGCCCTCCTGAAAGGGAAGGCGGGATCGGACGGAAACCGAGGATCCATACGGTGAGGCGACTCACTGCGGCAGCCGGTGACGAGGCTGACGGGATCAGACGGAACGACCGTGAGACCGGAGACGTCACATTACTTCGGTCGCCCCGTGGGGTCCCTCAAACTCATACTTTGAGGGGCCCCGCACCCACGTCTGGATCCTTGTGTTTCGCCTCCTTCGCGCCGGCTGACTACCCGCAGGCGCCTCCACACTCTTCGAGCTGGAGTGGGCGCGGGCAAGCGTCAGTCGTCGGCAACCAAGACAGCGCTGGCTTGTTTGACCGGGAGCTCGGTGGCTGACCCGTTGATCGTGAGCTGGTCGGGGATCTGCTGCCACGGACCGCCGTCGACCCGGTAGCGCGCGGTGTAGGCAACGTCGACACTCAGCGAGAGGTCCCGGTCGTGTGTGGCGCGCGAATAGGTGTGGGTGACCTCGGTCGAGGGGTACGGCTGTCCAGGCTGCTCGGTGGTGTCGCTGTGGCCGTCGCCCCAGTGCCAGGTGTACGACGCTGGCTCGATCTGCACCTCCACCTGGTAGCCGATGATGTTCAGCGACCGATCGACGGTCAGTGGCTTCGTGTAGAACGTCGTCTCGAGATTGACCAAGGTGTAGCGCGGTGCCTCGACAGAGCCTGACGGCGGGCGGACGCGCCGCACGGCGGACAGCACGTCCTGCCAGCTCAGCGCCCGCCGTTGCTGCACCGGCCCCAACGCCTCCGGATCCCTGCACTCAGTTTGTACGACTCCGTCCAGCGCGCCTTCCGCCTGAGTCGAAGTGGTCGCCACCTCGACGTGCACACAGAGTCATTTGACGAGGTCCTGAGTCCGTGCACAGGTGGGCCGCGGCGCAGTCCATGGCAGAGGCGCCAGGGATGCGTTGGCAGAGCCCTCGCGGCAGGGTGGCAGCCAGAGTACTCCACGTCAAGTGCTCCCGCCGCCTATCGAGGTTGACCCCGGGCGTCGGTGCTTTTCCTGGTGCTCTGATCGGTTGTGCACTCGACCGAACCTGTGATGGTCCGCTGTCAGCCCGAACACGTCATCTGCCTCTGGCGGTGGGTGAAACGCTCAGGAAGACGATCAGCAGGGCGAGTGAGGTCAGGCTCTTCTTCATGATGACTTCACTCTGTCACGTTCCAGCCCGGTCGCCATCCAGATCAGGTCAAACTCGATTGGTCACTGTAGTCGCAGCGATGTCATTTCGTGTCCGCCGGCAGACTCAGTCCAACTGCCCGGGGCAGATTTCGATGGAGACCAGGTCATTCGGCGAGAGGCTGGTCTTGCGCCTGGCAACCGGGGAAGGATCTTCTGGACATGCCACTCGCCACCCCGCTGGAATCCACCATTCTCGACTGCGTGTCGTCAATGCTGTCTCGGCGATCCAATCGGCACACCTTGCACACGTCGGAAGAGACCGAATCTGAGTGGTCGTGGGATCGAGTACATGCCAGAATAGTTGAGAGCGTCGACGTAAAAGCGGATGAAGGCTTTGGCGCCGGCCGGGGTCTTCTGCTGGGCAGCAGCGGGAAGCGTTGGTGGCGTGGGGGTGGTGGGCTCGGTGGTAGTGCTCGTGGGTGTGGAGTCACTCGGCGACGTGTCGCTCGACGTACTCGTCGGAGAGTTGGAGTCGTCGCCGCTACACGCGCTCAGCCCGACGGCGCAGACGCCAAAGGCGAGGGCGGCGGCGATTGCTCGGCGCATGGGTACGGACCTCCGGGTGCGCGAAGTTCGCCTCAAAACTAGGCGATCCGGGCCGCTGCGGCCAGACCTGCGCGCCAATCTGTGGACAACTCACCCACATCGGTTAGTGGCGGGAGGCTTCGACGAGGGCCTCAAATAGCCGGGGGTCGGCACCCACCTCGGGGTGCCACTGGACCGCCAGCCGGAACCGCGACTGGCCGTCCTCGAACGCCTCCAGCACGCCGTCGGTCGACCAGCCGACCCCTTCGTAGCCGGGAGACGACTCGACGCCTTGATGGTGGTACGTCGACACCGTCACCCGATCGCCGAGGATCTTGTGCACATGGCTGCCCGGCGCCAGTTCGACCACATGCTCGCCATACATCCCGGGTGCAGGGGAGTGACCCTCATGACCGAGTCGATCGGGCAGGTGCTGTTCGAGCACTCCACCGGCCGCCACCGCCATCACCTGCATGCCACGACAGACGCCAAGCACCGGGAAGTCGTCAGCCCCGGTGACCTGTGCCAGCAACAACTCAGACGTGTCCCGATCGGGGCGTGGCAGCTGGATCGTCGGATGCGGCTGCTGGCCATAGCGCGACGGCTCGACATCGACACCACCCGCCAGGATCAGCCCGTCGAGTCGCGACAAGACCTCGCGGGCATCGGACTCGTCGGCGTCATCAGGAAGCGGCGGTACGACGAGCGCCAGGCCGCCGGCTTCGTGGACGTGGCGAACGTAGCCGTGCGGGACGAGCGCCGCAGGTACGTCGTGCCAGGCTGCCCAGGACGCCGGTTCGACGTACGACGTGATGCCGATGACCGGTCGACTCATGACCGGGTTTCGCTCCGACTCATCACGAACACCGTCACAGCGGGGTCACGTAGGCACCGGAGATGCCGCCATCGACGAGGAACTGCGACGCGGTGATGAAGCTCGAGTCGTCACTGGCCAAGAACAGCACGGCCGACGCGATCTCTTCTGGCTCCGCGAAGCGGCCGAGCGGGATGTGCACAAGCCGCCGGGCAGCCCGCTCCGGGTCAGTGGCGAACAGCTCTTGGAGCAGCGGCGTGTTGACCGGTCCCGGACAGATCGCGTTGACGCGGACACCTTCGTGCGCGAACTGGACGCCGAGCTCTCGGCTCATCGCCAAGACGCCGCCTTTGCTGGCGGTGTAGGAGATCTGAGACGTCGCCGCACCCATGACCGCGACGAATGACGCGGTGTTGATGATCGAGCCGCGCTTCTGCTCGAGCATGTAGGGCAGCACGGCCTTGCAGCACAGGTAGACACTCGTCAGGTTGACCTCCTGCACCCGGCGCCACGCTTCGATGCCGGTGTCGAGGATGGAGTCGTCGTCGGGCGGCGAGATGCCCGCGTTGTTGAACGCGATGTCGACGCTGCCGTACTCGTTGTTGGCGGCGGCAAACATCGCCTCCACCTGTTCGACGTCGGTCACGTCGCAATGCACGTAGAGTCCGCCGGCTTCCTCGGCGACAACGGGCCCGCGAGCATCGTCAACGTCACCGATGACCACGTGTGCGCCCTCGTAGGCGAACCGTCGTACGGTCGCCAAACCGATCCCGCTGCAGCCGCCGGTGATGACAGCGGTCCGCCCGTCCAGCCGCCCTGTTCCCGCCATCTGGTGCTCCTTCCTCCGGTGATTTCGACAAGCTCAATCAGCGAACTACTACTCAATCAGCGGCACACGGTCAGCTGTCTGAGATGAAGACGTTCTTGACGTCGGTGAACGGGTCGAGAGCGTCCGGTCCGAGCTCGCGACCGATGCCGGACTGCTTGAACCCACCGAACGGCGTCGAGTAGCGCACCGACGCGTGCGAGTTGACGCTCAGGTTGCCGGCTTCGACGCCGCGCGAGACCCGGAGCGCGCGTCCGATGTCGCGCGTCCAGATCGAGCCCGACAAGCCGTACTCCGTGTCGTTCGCCTTCGCGATCGCGTCGGCCTCGTCGTCGAACGGCAATACCGCGACCACCGGCCCGAACACCTCTTCGCGCCATATCCGGTCCTGTTCGGACTTCGGGAGTACGACGGTTGGCGGATACCACCAACCCGCTCCCGCCGGGGCGTCGCCGCGGAAGGCCACATCGACAGCGTCGCCCTCGACGTAGGACCGCACGCTCTCGCGCTGCTTCGCACTGATCAGCGGCCCCATCTCGGCGTCGTCCTCACCGGGTGACTTGACCTTCACGCCTTGCACGGCGGGCTCGAGGAGCTCGAGGAACCGGTCGTGCACGCTGCGTTCGACCAGGATGCGACTGCGCGCGCAGCAGTCCTGACCGGCGTTGTCGAAGACGCCGTACGGCGCAGTGGCGGCTGCCTGTTCGAGGTCGGAGTCAGCAAAGACGATGTTGGCGCTCTTGCCGCCGAGCTCGAGCGTGATGCGCTTCACCTGGTCGGCCGCCCCAGCCATGATCTGCTTGCCCACGACCGTAGAGCCGGTGAAGCACACCTTGCGCACGTCGGGATGGGTCACGAAGCGTTCGCCGACGATCGAGCCCTTGCCCGGGATGACGGTGAAGACGCCTTCGGGGAGGCCGGCTTCGAGTGCCAGTTCGCCGAGCCGGACCGCCGTCAGCGGTGTCAGCTCAGCAGGCTTGAGTACGACGCAGTTACCCGCGGCCAGCGCAGGAGCGAACCCCCAACCCGCGATCGGCATCGGGAAGTTCCAGGGCACGATGACGCCCACGACGCCGAGCGGCTCTTTGAACGTGATGTCGACGCCGCCGGCCACAGGGATCTGCCGACCGAACATCCGCTCCGGGGCGGCCGCGTAGTAGCCGAGCACGTCGCGGACGTTGCCGGCCTCCCACCGCGCGTTGCCGATCGTGTGTCCGGAGTTGCGAACCTCGAGCGCCGCCAGCTCCTCGATCGCGCCATCGACGGCGTCGGAGAAGCGCCGCAGCAGCCGCGCACGATCAGGGGGTGACACGCGTCGCCACTCGTCGAACGCGTGCCGTGACGTCGCGATCGCGGCGTCAGTCTCCTCGACCGACGCCGACGAGACCTCGGCGACCTGTTCCTCAGTCGCAGGGTTAATGACGAGGTGGGTCGTCGACACGGTGCGGCTTCACAGCCTTTCGAAGGAGCGAACCCGCTCCCAGTCGGTGACCGCCGAGTTGAAGGCGGCGAGCTCGACATCGGCGGCGTTGAGGTAGTGGTCCACGACGTCGACGCCGAAGGCCGATCGTGCCACGTCGGACGCCGCGAACGCGTCACGGGCCTCCTGCAACGTGCGGGGCACATGCCGTTTGTCGGACTCGTAGGCATTGCCCTCGAACGCCGGCTCAAGCTCGAGCTCGTTCTCCATCCCGTAGAGACCGCCGGCCAACATCCCGGAGAGTCCGAGGTAAGGGTTCATGTCGCCGCCGGGCAACCGGTTCTCCACGCGCAGGCCCGCGCCATGACCGACGACGCGAAGCGCGCACGTGCGGTTGTCGCGGCCCCACGCGATCGCCGTCGGCGCGAACGAGCCCGGCGCGAAGCGCTTGTAGGAGTTGATGTTTGGCGCATAGAGCAGCGTGAAGTCGTAGAGCGTGGCCTGCATGCCGGCGACGAACTGCTCGAACGTCGTCGTCCACCCGTCGCTGTCGTCGAAGACGATCGTGCCGTCCTGGCCGCGCAAGCTCATGTGCACGTGGCAGGAGTTGCCCTCGCGCTCGTCGTACTTCGCCATGAACGTGACCGACTGGCCGTGCAGCGAGGCGATCTCCTTCGCGCCATTCTTGTAGACCGAGTGCTGGTCGGCGGTCCGGACCACTTCTTCGTACTTGAATGCGATCTCGTGCTGTCCGAGGTTGCATTCCCCTTTGGCGGACTCGACGATCAGCCCGGCGTCGTACATCTGGTTGCGGATGTCGCGCAGCAATGGCTCGACGCGGCTGGTGCCGAGGAGTGAGTAGTCGACGTTGTACTGGTTGCCGGGGGTCAGGTCGATGTAACCCTTGTCCCAGGCCTCTTCGTAGGTGTCGTTGTAGACGTTGAACTCGAGCTCGGTGCCGGCGTACGCCGTGAAGCCGAGCTGAGCTGCCCGGTCGGCCTGGGTCTTGAGGATCGTGCGTGGCGACTGGAGCACGGGGGAGTGCTCGTCGTCGAGCCAGGCGAGGTCGCACTGCACCATGGCGGTGCCGGGCAACCACGGGGTAAGCCGGAATGTCGAGTGGTCGAGTACGAACTCCATGTCGCCGTACCCCGTCGACCATGAGCTGATGGCGTAGCCCTCGACAGTGTTCATGTCGACGTCGACGGCGAGCAGGTAGTTGCAGCCCTCCGTGCCGTGCTCGAGCACGGTGTCGACGAAGAACTGCGCGTGGATTCGCTTGCCTTGGAGGCGTCCCTGCATGTCCGTGAATGCGACGATCACGGTATCGATGTCGCCCTTGTCGACGAGGTTGCGCAGGTTCTCGACCGCGAGCGGGAAATTCGGCTGTGGCATGGGGGTCGACTCGCTTCCACTCGGGCCTGGGTCTGCGGAATGAGTCTAGACCTGACCGAGATGTTGGCACTAGCATCACTTGGGTTGAACCGGGGGTCAGGACCGATCGCTGGAGGGAGGCATCCATGGTCGCAGCGACGATGCCGAACAACCTCGAGGACCTTCTCGACCGTCTGTCTTCAGTGCGTTACGGCTCCCGCGAGGTCAATCAGCTCGATGGCGGTCTGACCAACTGCAACGTGCGCGTGCGCACGATCGACCTCGACGTCGTCGTCCGCATCTCCAGTGACGAGTCGACGATGCTGTCGATCGATCGGGAAGCGGAGTACATCAACTCTCGTGCTGCGGCAGCGTCTGGTGCGGCGCCGCGTGTCGTCGAGTTCATTCCCGAGGACCACCTGCTCGTCGTCGACTACATCGACGGGAGGACGCTGGAGCCGGCCGACCTGCGCGACAGCGCAAACCTGCCACGGATCGCCGAGGTATGTCGGATGCTGCACACGGGGCCGCGGTTCGTCACTGAGTTCGACATGTTCGACGTGCAGCGCAACTACCTCAAGACCGTCACCGACCGCGGCTACCGATTGCCGGACCGCTATCTGGACTTCATGCCCCAGGTCGAGCAGATCGAGCGGGCGCTCGGTGTGGTCGAGGTGCCGACGGTGCCGTGCAACAACGACCTGCTGGCCGCGAACTTCATCGACGACGGCACCCGCCTCTGGGTGATCGACTTCGAGTACGCCGGCAACAACGACCCATGCTTCGAGCTCGGCAACATCTGGAGCGAGTCCAACCTCTCCGTTGACCAGCTCGACGAGCTCATCACCCACTATCACGGACGCGAATGGCCGAGCATGGTCGCCCGCGCTCGCCTTCTCGGCCTGATGTCGAAGTACGGCTGGACACTGTGGGCCTCTATCCAGAACGCCAACAGCACGCTCGACTTCGACTTCTGGGAGTGGGGGATGGAGAAGTACGACCGGGCCGTCGAGGAGTTCGACGGATCGGAGTTCGACACGATGCTCGCCAAAGCGGCGGCACCTGATTGACCGACTCCCTTGATCTCGACGAAACGACGGACAACTGCAAACAGCCGCAACACCTGCGCACCCCCGGTCCCAAGCCATGGACGACGCAACACGTTGATCTCCCGGAGGAAAAGATGTCTCAGACGCAAATGAGTGACGACGAGCGTCGGCTCGCCGAGATGGGTTACAAGCAGGAGCTGTCCCGTACCTGGTCAGGCTTCTCCAACTTCGCGATCTCGTTCTCGATCATCTCGATCCTGGCGGGCTGTTTCACCACGTTCGGACAGGCCTGGACGAATGGCGGCCCGATTGCCATTTCCCTGGGCTGGCCGTTGATCTCCCTCTTCATCCTCATCATCGGCCTTTGCATGTCCGAGCTCGTGTCGGCGTTCCCGACCTCAGGTGGCATCTACTGGTGGGCGTCGAAGTTGGGCGGCGCACGAGCCGGGTTCTATACGGGGTGGCTCAACCTCGTCGGTCTTGTCGCCATTTTGGCGTCTGTCGCGTATGGCTGCGCCACCTTCTCCAACATCTGGCTGGGTGCCTACGTCTGGGACGGCTGGGCCGATTCGTTCGGCGGAAACGTCCTTAGGCAGCAGTTCGCGCTCTTCATCCTCATCATCGTGCTCGTCACGATCGCCAACATCTTTAGCAGCCACCTGATGGCGATCATGAACAACATCTCTGTCTGGTGGCACGTCGCCGGCGCTGCGATCGTCGTTCTGATCCTGGTCATCGTCCCCGACGATCACCAGAGCATGGGCTTCGTGTTCGGCGAGCGCATCAACAACAGTGGCTTCGACGGCGGGCACGATCGGTGGCCTCCCCTTCTGGTTCTACGTGCTTCCCCTCGGATTCTTGCTTACGCAGTACACCATCACGGGCTTCGACGCCTGCGCGCACCTGTCCGAGGAAACAGACCGAGCTGCGACCTCGGCGGCAAGAGGGTTGTGGCAGTCGATCTTCTACTCCGCGATCGGCGGCTGGATTCTGTTGCTGGCGTTCCTCTTCGCCGCCAACGACCCTGCTGCGGTCGACGAGCAAGCAGGCTTCGTCGGTGCGATCTTCGAGACCGCCCTGTCCAGCAGGTGGGCAGGGACGATCTTCTTCATCTCCTCAGTCGGTCAGCTTTTCTGCACCATGTCCTGCATGACCAGCTGCTCACGGATGGTCTTCGCGTTCAGTCGTGACGGGGCGATTCCGGGTTCACCTCTGCTCCGCAGAGTGGACCGCAAGCGAGTTCCCGCCAACGCCGTCATTGCCTCGGCAGTCGTGGCCGTGCTCTTGACGCTCCCCGCGTTGTACAAGTCGCCGTCCGGCGCACCGACTGCATTTTATGCCATCGTGTCCATCGGTGTCATCGGTCTCTATGTCGCCTTTGCCATCCCGATCTGGCTACGTTTGCGAGCGGGTGACTCGTTCGAGACCGGCCCGTGGACGCTGGGTCGCAAGTACAAGTGGATGTGCTGGGTCTCGGTCATCGAGATCGCAATCATCTCGGTGTACTTCATCCTGCCGCTGTCACCTGCAGGATGGCCCGGCAACAAGGACTTCACGTGGACGGCGGTCAATTACGCGCCACTCGTGACCGGCGGTGTGCTGATTTTGATCACGGTGTGGTGGCAGCTGTCCGCGAAGCATTGGTTCACCGGTCCCAAGCACACAATTGACCCGGACGTTGTGGAGGCGTTTGACGACAAGTGAGCCAGCGCAGCTGACCAGAGGCTGACTCTTCTCGGGAATGGGGGCTTCGTCGATGGCGAGTGAAGCGATGGACGCGGGAACGCTGGCGACAGCGCCCGATCTATCGGAATCGACGGGGCCCCCTGCCCACGTGCAGATCGAGCAGTGGCTGATGTCGCTGGTCGACAGCCGGGTGCTGCTCGTCGGCGACAAGCTGCCCAAGGAGAAGGACCTGGCCGCCTCGCTCGGCGTCAGCCGGATGACGCTGCGCCAGTCGCTCGGCTCGCTGGAGACGCGAGGGGTGGTCGAGCGGATTCCTGGGCGGCAAGGCGGCACGTTCATCCGCCAGCCCAGGATCGAGTGCGACATCACGGGGCTGGCCGGCTTTACGGAGCAGTTGCGCCAGGGTCAGCTCCGGGCGAGTGCCCACGTGTTGAGCGCAGACGTCGTACCCGCGTCTCGGGCCGTGGCGAAGGCGCTCGACCTTGCTGTCGACACCGAGGTCTACGAGATCGTGCGGGTACGACGTGCTCGAGGTGAGCCGTTGGCGCTGGAGCGGTCCTACCTGCCGGCCGAGCTCTTCCCGGGCTTGCTCGCGAAGCGGCTGACGGGCTCGTTGTACACGCGGATGAGACGTGACTACGGGCTGCCGCCGCAGACGGCGACGGAGTTTCTCGAGCCGTTGATCGCGACGGCGTCGGTCGCTGACCTGCTGGGCGTCGAGGAAGGCTCGGCGCTGCTGCTCATCGAGCGAACGGCGAGTACGACGTCGGGGCAACCCGTGGAGTACGCCCGCGACCTGTTCCGGCCCGACAGGATCCGCATCTCGGTGCAAACCGTGGCCGGTCAGACCGGAGTGCTGCGTTCCGCTGTACCCCGGTGACGAGTCCGGACGGGCTCAGGCGACCAGTGTTCGGACGTCGGTGACGATGGCGGCGACCTGGTCGCCGAACAGGTTGATCGAGGTTTCAGTCCCCGGTTTGGAGAGGTCGATCGGCAGGTAGGCGTAGGCGAGCGACTGCTCACAGGTGTAGCCGAAGCCGCCCGACGTGACCCGCCCGACGACCTCGTCGCCGACCCGCACCGGCTCCGAACCCAGTACGACGGCGCGAGGATCGACCAGCACGAGGCAGCACAGCCTGCGCGTCAAGCCGGCCTCCTTCGCCGTGCGCAACGCCGCGTCTCCGATGAACCCGCCAGCCTTGTCGAGCTTGACGCAGAAGCCGAGCCCGGCCTCATAGGGATTGGTCTCCGGCGTGATGTCAGTGCTCCACACGCGATAGCCCATCTCGAGTCTCAGACTGTCGATGGCGCGGTAGCCGCACGGCACCAAGCCGCGACTCTCACCTGCCGACACGAGCCGTTCCCAGAGCGCGACGCCGTACTCCGTGCTCGTGTAGAGCTCCCACCCGTGCTCTCCGGTGAACGTGACGCGCAAGGCCCGCACGGGTATGTCGCCGACCGTGATCTGCTGCGACGTCATGAACGGGAACGCCTCGTCCGACACGTCAGCCGGCGACAGCTCTCGCAGGATGTCGCGCGCGTTCGGACCCCACAGCGCGAAACAGGCGTACGCGCCGGTCACGTCGGCCAACGTCACGTCGAAGTCGCCGAGGCGGGCTTGTTTGCGCAGCCACGCGAGGTCGTGAGTGCCGTACGCCGTACCCGTGATCACCAAGAAGTGGTCGTCGCCCAGTCGTGTCACGGTGAAGTCAGCCTCGATGCCGCCGCGTGAGTTGAGCGCCTGCGTGTAGGTGACGTCGCCGATGTCGCGAGCCACCTGGTTGTCACAGCCCCGGTCGAGGAAGACGGCCGCATCCCCGCCCCGCACCTCGACCTTGGCGAACGAGGTCTCGTCGAACAGTCCAGCCGTCGTACGCGTCGCCCTGTGCTCGACCGCCGTCGCCGACGACCAGTCGCGGCCGGCCCAGCCATTTGGCCGCAGTCCCTCGAGGTCGGGTGAGGCATTGGACGCGTAATAGTTGACGCGTTCCCATCCGGCCTTCTCGCCGAACTCGGCGCCGCGTTCGCCGTGCCAGCCGTAGACCGGCGACGTGCGAAGCGGTCGACCCGACAGGCGCTCGAGCTGCGGGTAGCTGATGTCGTAGTAGGTCTGGTAGTTCTCCAGCGTGCGGGCGAGCGTGTACGACGGCGATGCGTACGCGGTCCCGAAGCGTCCGATGTCCATGTGCCACAGGTCGAACTCCGGCTCGCCATCGACGATCCACTCGGCCATCACCTTGCCGATGCCACCAGCCCCGGCGATCCCGTGCGCGCAGAAGCCGGCGGCCACGAAGAAGCCCGCGACCGACGTCTCTCCGAGGCAGAACTCGTTGTCGGGTGTGAACGCCTCCGGCCCGTTGATCATCGTCCGCAGCCCGACATCGGCCATCGCCGGAACCCGCACGGTCGCGTTCTCGGCGATCTCCTCGAACCGCTCCCACGCTTCCGGCAGCAGTCGTCCGTTGAAATCGGCAGGGATCGCGTCGTACGACGTCGGGGTGGCTGTCCACGGGGCCGGGTTGCGTTCGTACCCGCCCATCACGAGTCCCTCGACCTCTTGCCGGAAGTAGACGAGCAGGTCGGGGTCACGCAGTGAGGGGAGAGGGGTGGTGCACCCGGCGACCCCGGTCTCGTCCAGGCTGTGCTTCTCAAGGAATGACTCGGTGACGACGTACTGGTGCGACATCGGAATGACCGGCACTCGCACGTCGACCATCCGGGCGATCTCGGCCGCGAATATGCCCGCGGCGTTGACCACGACCTCGCACTCGATGTCGCCGTGGTCAGTGCGCACCCTGCTGACCCGCCGCTGGCCGTGGCCGCCGTCTTCGGTGTCGATGCCGGTGACGCGCGTGTGCGTGCGCACGGTGACTCCGGCTTGACGGGCGAGGGTGGCCATTGCCATGCAGAGTTGCGAGGCGTCGAGCTGCCCGTCCGATTCGAGGAAGCACGCACCGACGACGCCGTCGGTCGACATGAGGGGAAACATGTCGCGGGCATCGTCGGGGGAGATCTCGTGGAGTGGCAAGCCGTAGGTCTGGGCCCAGCTGATCTGGCGGCGGATCTCTTGCAGACGTTCAGGCGTCGAGGCGAGCTTGACGCCGCCACTCTCGACCCAGGCGGGCGCGTGCTCGGTCTGCTGGAGCCGGCGGTAGAGATCGACGGAGTACATGTTCATCCGCGTCAAGGTCGGGTCGGCGCGAAGTTGACCGACGAGCCCGGCGGAGTGAAACGTCGAGCCGCTCGTCAGCTCGTCGCGGTCGAGAAGCACGACGTCGGTCTCGCCCAGCTCGGCAAGGTGGTAAGCGATGCTGGTGCCGCCGACCCCGCCGCCAATGATGATGACGCGAGCGCTCGTGGGCAGGTCGGAGGGGGCCGGCCGCTGGTCACCTGTCGTGGCGGCGACGGTGGGCTGCTCGGGGGCGGGCTGCTCCTGGGTGTCGGCCACGTTGTCAGCGTAGGCAGCGGGTTCGGGTTAGGTCTAGACCTTTAGCCAGTCGGATCTCATCGTCGTACGACGGAATTCGACCTGGCAGGGAGCCACTTCGGGGAGCACACTCACTACGTGTGGCGGCCGATGGCGTCGCCACGGAGGGAGAAACCATGAGCAGGTACCTGATCAAGGCCAACTACACCGCAGCTGGTGCGAAAGGGTTGCTGGAGGCCGGCGGCGCCTCTCGACGCGATGTCGTCGAGAAGACTGCCCAGAGCGCGGGGGGCCGGCTGGAGAGCTTTGACTTCGCGTTCGGCGCCACCGACGCGTATGTCATCGTCGATCTCCCCGACAACGCCGCCGCGGCGAAGGTCGCGCTCACGGTCAGCGCTGCCGGAGGCGCGACGTGCGAGACGGTCGTGCTGATCAGTGCGGACGAACTGCCGGCTGGGTCAAGCGGGATCGACTACACCCCACCCGGCGGCTAGTGGCCTGAGACGTTTGCCGACAAGCGTCGGAAGACGTACGTCGGTTGGCCGGTTTCGGGCGCCGTTTGCCGACGAGCGTCGGAAGACGTGCGGCCCTGCGCCCGAGCGGTGATGGGGGAGGATCGGGGTATGCCGCTCTTCACGGTTGATGAGGCGCGCGAGCAGATCGCCACGATGCTGCCGCTGTTCGACGAGTTCATCGCCTTGCGCGCCGACACTGCCGAGCTGGCGGCGTCGATCCGGCCAGCCGCTTCGCCGAGCAACCTCGGCGGGCTGCCCGAGTTCAAGGCGTCGCAGGCGAGGCTCGATGAGCTGATGACGACGATCCAGTCATGCGGTGCTGATGTGAAGGGGTTCGCGCCGCTGCTTCTCGATTTCCCCGCTGAACTCGACGGTGAGTCGGTGATGTTGTGCTGGCTCGAAGGTGACACCGAGCTGGCCTGGTACCACCGCGCTGACATTGGCTTTGCCGCCCGTCGCCGGCTGCCTTTGTCGTGAGCCTCCTGGAACCGCAGGCGAGCGGCACGTCGAGACCTGCGGCACCGAAGCCAAGACATGTACGGCTGTGTCCTTGTTCCTCGAAGACAACAGTGACCCTGTTCGGGGAGCAGGCCAGTCCGACCGCTGATCCTTTGCGCGAAGGATCCGACGTCCTGGGAGCTCCAGCCCTAGGACGTCGGATCTTTGTCTGCTGTGAGCTGGTCAGTCGGAGGTGTTGGCGTTGACGTCCTCGCAGTTGCCGCGGATCACGTCCTGCGCGTCGATCGCGCCGAGGTAGTTGACGACGTCTTGGCCGAGGCCGCAGTTGATGACGGATGCCTTGTTGTCGTCGGACAGGAAGCTCAGCTCGTCGTTGCCGGTGCCCATGAAGATCCGGTCCGCTCCCTGGTTGGTCTCGAGGAAGTCGTTGCCGCCGGCTGCGCGGACGTAGTCGGCTCCTGGGCCGCCGATGAAGTCGTCACGGCCCTCGCCGCCGTACAGCTGGTCATCGCCCGGACCGCCGGCCAGGAAGTCGCGGCCGTTGTCGCCGCCACCGTAGATCTCGTCGTCGCCAAAGTCGCCGAACAACTGGTCGTTTCCGCCGCGGCCCTGGATGAGGTCGTCGCCCTGGTGTCCGTTGATGGTGTCACGGGCGGCGGTGCCGACCAGGTGGTCGTCGCCGCTCGTGCCGTCGATCTGCTGCGCCAGGGCCGGCACAGCGACCAGGACGAGCGCAGCCGATGCCGCAGCGCCGGTGGTCAGGATGGAAGTAAGTCGCATGATGTCCCCTTGTCAGGTCGTGGGCGCCGCGAGTCGCGACGTCCAGCTCTACGCGCAGCCAGGCCCTGGGAGATGGCTCCTCAGGGCTGGCCGATGTGTTCTGCTCAAGAGGCGCTTGCCGACAGCCAGATACATCCTGGGCTGGCTCATTCCACACAGTTATCAGGGTGTTGTCGTGCTGGAACACGACCACACCCTGACAAGTCGGATGGGGGCTAGTCGGGAGGGAGGCGCGGGTAGTCGTCGCCCTCACCTGGGTCTGGAGCAACCTCGTCTTCGAGGTCATCGAGGTCGTCCAAGTCTTCTTCGGAGAAGGCTTCCAGGTCGTCAGGATCGGGCAGCACGTCTTCTTGGCCCGCGGTCAGGTCATGACTCCAGTCGTCGTCATCGACGGGTGGGTCGTTCGGCAACGTCGTCATACCCCAGTCGTACCCCCAGCCACCCCTTGCAATCAACGGCTGGCGGCTCAATTCGACCGCAGAATGACGGTTTGCGGGCGCCTGAGTCGGGTGGCGCGGCAGGCGTACCCTCGCAGAGTCGGGGGCTTGGACGAGGCCACACGAAAGGCACACGACATGACCACCACCGCCGATCCACCTGCAGAAACGACGGCCGACGACTTCGCGGAACGGCTCTTCACCTCGGCGCTGGGCGCCATGGAGATCCTCAGCGTGTACGCCGGAGATCGCCTCGGCTGGTACCGGTCTCTCGCGGCAGACGGCCCGGCGACGTACCCTGAACTGGCTGCCAGGACCTCAACGCACGAGCGCTACGTGCGGGAGTGGCTGGAACAGCAGGCGGTCTACGGGATCCTGACCACCGAGCCGTCTGCGCCACCGGACGAGCGCCGCTACGAGATCCCCGCGCACGCCGCTGAAGTGCTGACCGACGAGCAGAGCCTGGCTTATCTGGGTCCGCTGCCGCGGGCGGTCGCGGCCGTGGGCAAGCAGCTGCCGGGTTTGCTCGACGCTTACCGCCAGGGCGGTGGAGTGAGTTGGAACGAGCTCGGTGACGACGCACGAGAGGCGCAGGCTGCGCTGAACCGGCCGTGGTTCGAGCACCGCCTGGCCGATGCGCTGCAGAGCGTGCCCGAGGTGGACGAGGTGCTGCGCCGCAAGGACGCGCGGATCGTCGACGTCGGATGCGGTGGGGGGTGGTCGACCATCGCTTTGGCCCGGGCCTACCCCGACGCGCGGGTCGAAGGCGTCGACGTCGACCCGCCGTCGGTGGACATGGCGCAGCGCAACGCGGACGAGGCCGGCGTATCCGACCGGGTGAGTTTCAGAGTCGCTGACGCGAACTCGCTCGGTGAGGACGGAAAGTACGACGCCGCGTTCGCGTTCGAGTGCGTCCACGACATGCCACAGCCCGTCGACGTGCTGGCGGCCGTGCAACGGTCGGTCCGTCCGGACGGCGCCGTGATCGTGATGGACGAGGCGGTCGCCGACGAGTTCACCGCGCCCGGTGACGAGCTCGAGAGGCTGATGTACGGATTCAGCATGTTCGTCTGCCTGCCCGACGGGATGTCGTCGACGCCGTCGGCTGAGACAGGCACCGTGATGCGCCGCTCCACCCTCGAACGTTACGCGCAAGACGCCGGCTTCGGGGCTGTCGACGTCTTGCCGATCGAGGACTTCGGCTTCTTCCGGTTCTACCGACTACGCCACCAGGCCGGCTGAGGCGGAGCTGCCGTCAGAGATTCGTCCGACCGGCATACGCCGTGAAGGTGCTCGCTCGGTCGGACGAATCACGAAGTTCGGGCTACTCGTCGTCGCCGGGGTTCTCCGCCGTGACGACCTCGCACCGCGTGAGCTGGTCGTGCTGATCGATCGACACGAGGTAGGTGATGACATCGTGGCCGGGACCGCAGTCGACGAATCCCCGGACGCCGTCATTGTGCAGCGAGCTCAGGAAGTCGTTGCCGCTGCCGAGGAACAGGTGGTCTCGGCCGCGCATGTCGCCGTCGTCGCGACCCGGTCCTCCGAAGTACGTGTCGCCTCCCAGTCCGCCGAAGAACCCGTCGGGCCCGTGTCCGCCGTAGGCCACGTCACGGCCACCGGATCCGAACATCAGGTCGCGTCCTTTGCCGCCGTACATGATGTCGTTGCCAGCGTCTCCGATCAGCGCATCGTTGCGGCCGAGCCCTTTGAGGGTGTCGTTGCCGGCACGTCCTTCGATCGTGTCATTCCGGGCGGTGCCACGCAGGGTGTCGTCGCCCTGGGTGCCGGTGATGTGCTGGGCCATGGCAGCGCCGCCCGCGCCCAAGGCGAGTGCCGCTGCAGCCACGCTGATCGTGGCGATGTGGGTGATTTTCATGTTGCCCCCTTGATATCTAGGCGTCGGACCTGACTGGGGGCGCGTCAGGCGTCCGATCGCCTGCCGTCTGCTGATGCCCCGTATGACGCATCAGGGCAATTTCTCGTTGCCTAGGTAATGCGAACAATCTCAGTTGTCAAGGTGCAGTGCAGTTGGGCCCTGATACATCAGTCGGAGGTATAGGTGGCGATGTGCTCGCAATGCCTCACGACGTCTGTCCGGTCGCGCCCATAGAGGTAAGCCACCCGGTCGTTGCCCGGCCCGCAGTTGATGACCGCGCGGACCCCGTCGTCGTCCAGGAAACTGAAGTGGTCATCTCCGGTGCCGGCGAAGATCCGGTCGCGGCCAGCGATGGTGGTCACGTTGTCAGGTCCTTCACCACCCCAGATGCGATCGGGTCCTGGGCCGCCGTAGAAGGTGTCGCTGCCCGGGCCGCCATACGCGAAATCGCGGCCGCGCTCGCCAAAGAAGTAGTCCTCACCGCGATCCCCACCTCCGTAGAGCACGTCGTTGCCAGCGCCTCCGTCGAGAGAGTCAGATCCGCCCAGGGCGCGAATGACGTCGTCTCCTCTCTTGCCGCGGATGTGGTCGTCTCTGCTCGTGCCCACCAGGCGGTCATCGTGCTGGGTGCCGGACACCTGTGCAGCCAGGGTCGATCCGGCGGTCACCGCAAGGACGGCGATGACGGTAGCGAAGAGGGCGATGCCGCGGAGGCGGACGTGACGAGGGCGCATGGTCACCTGTTCGGTCGAGGGACTCGTACGACGAGTGTGCTGACCACGAGTCCGCCACTCGAGCCACAAACGCTGGTCTGTGGACAGATCACGCCAACTGCCCCAACTGTGGACGCCCGGATTCGGCCAATCGGTCTATGGCGTGAAGTGTGCGCTAGCCGGACGAATCGAAAGCGAAGCAAGAAGAATCAGCCCCCTCGTGACGCTCGCCCGCTTGAGGCCGCCCGTGAGAGTATCCGAGAAACGCCCGGTCGAGGTGCGAGGAGAATCCGCGATGTCTGCCCACTGCTCAGCCCAGAAACCCCGTAAGTTCGGCTCCCGTTGGACCCGCAGGTCCCGACGCTTTGCAGGCGTAGCCGCTCTCGGCGTCTTCGCCCTCCTCGTTGCTGCTTGTGGCGGCAACACCGGCGACACGGACGACGACACCTCCGACGGCTCCTCCGACACCCCCGTCGTCTACGGAGTCTTTGCGACCCCGTTGGAGGAGCCCTGGGATGGAGCGATCCACGCCGCTCTCATGGCAGCGGACGAGGACGGCGACATCGTGTACAAGTTCACCGACAACAACGACTCAGCCGACAAGATGACCCGCACGCTCCGCGATCTCGTGTCCAGCGAGCAACCCGACATCATCTTCGGTGACGCGTTCGCTGCAGAGGACGCCGTCCGTGAGGTCGCAGCCGACAGCGAAGACACCGACTTCGTCTTCGGATCTGGTGAGAAGCCGGCCGCGCCGAACCTCTCGACGTTCGACAACTGGATGCAAGACCCGGCCTATCTCGCCGGCATGCTGTCCGGCGACATCACGAAGTCCGACGTCATCGGTGTCGTGGCGGCGATGCCGATCCCGGAGGTCAACCGCATCGTCAACGCCTACATCCTGGGTGTCCAGGAGACCAACCCGGACGCCACCGTGAAGGTCACGTTCATCAACTCGTTCTTCGACCCGACCACCGCCAAACAGGCCGCGCTGGCTCAGGTGTCGCAAGGCGCCGACGTACTCTTCGCCGAGCGCGCGGGAGTCATCGAAGCGGCTGTCGAGAAGGATCTGCCCGTCATCGGCATGATGGTCGACCAGAAAGAAGAGGCCCCGCAGAACGTCGTCACCAGCCTCGTCTGGAACATGCGGCCCACCGTCGACCACGTCGTCGAGCAGTTCAAGGCAGGCTCGCTCGAATCAGCTGACCTCGCCGAGTTCTCCTTCATGAAGAACGGCGGCAGCTCACTCGCACCCATCAACACCGACGTCCCGGGGGGCGTGCCTGATGAGGTGATCAAGCAGATCGACGAAAAGTCGGCCGCGATCAAGGACGGCAGCTTCGAGACACCGATCAATGAAGAGGCCCCTGCAGGCTCCACCACCTTCGGCGGGTGACCTCATCGACCACCCCGCCCGGCGCGAACTTGGAAGAGCCGCGGTCGGGTGGTGAACACGCGCTCGTGACGCTGAGCGAGATCCGCAAGTCCTTCGGCGATCTCGTTGCCATCGACGGCGTCGACTTGGCTCTCCATGCGGGGGAGGTGCACGCCCTCCTGGGCGAGAACGGCGCGGGCAAGTCGACCTTGATGCGGGTCCTCTACGGGCTCAGCCGGCCGGACTCCGGAGTGATCAGTGTCGATGGGCGACTGGTGGAAATCGCATCCCCGGCCGATGCCATCGGCCACGGCATCGGAATGGTGACTCAGCACTTCTCTCTCGTCGGCCCGATGACAGTGACCGAGAACCTGATGCTGGCCAGCGCCGGGCTCGGTCGGCTCGACCGGCGAGCGGGACGCCGCATGGTCGTCGAGTCTGCCGAGCGACTCGGCGTCCACATCGATCCCGACGCCCGCGTCGACCGGCTGAGTGTCGGTGAGCAGCAGCGCGTCGAGATCGTCAAGGCACTGTCGCACGACTGCAAGGTGCTCATCCTCGACGAGCCGACCGCGGTCCTCGTCCCTCAAGACATCGAGTCACTCTTCCGCTCCATCCGCCGCCTGACCGCAACCGGTATGGGCGTGCTGTTCATCTCCCACAAGCTCGGCGAGGTGATCTCGATCAGCGACCGGGTGTCGGTGCTGCGGCGGGGCCGGATCGTGGACGCTGTCGCCACCTCCCATGCGTCGGTCCCGCAGCTGGCCGAACTGATGGTAGGTCGACCCACTGTCGGGGTACGCCGCGCGGACCGCCCCACCCGCGGCGTCGCCGACCTGGCCGTCGCCAAGGCCGTCCCAGAGTCGGAACTCGGGTCGGAACTCGAGGCCGCCGAGACTCGCCCAACGCCCCGCGACCGGGTAGTCCTGGAGATCCGGGGGCTGCGACTGGCCGGTCGTTCCCGCGACGTACTCGACGGCATCGACCTGAGCGTCAACACGGGCGAGATCGTTGGTGTGGCAGGCGTGTCTGGCAACGGACAGACCGAGCTAGTCCAAGTGCTCAGCGGGCTGCGCCGCCCAGACGCCGGCACGATCAAGGTCAACCAGACAGACATCACCCGAGCGGGCGCGGCCGACGTGATTGCCGCAGGGCTGGGCCGGATCACCGAGGACCGGCACGCCTCGATCGTCCCGAAGCTGTCGGTCGAGCAGAACCTCGTGCTCGAGGACCTCGACAGGTTCCGTCGCGGGTTCTTCCTCGACAAGCGGGCCATCCGGGCTCATGCCAATGAACTGATCGAACGCTTCTCGGTGAAGGCCGCACCCGATGACCCGATCGGATCATTGTCCGGCGGCAATGTGCAGAAGGTGCTGCTCGCGCGTGCGCTGGCCAGAGACCCGCTCGCACTGGTGGTCTCCCAACCGACCCGCGGCCTCGATGTCGGCGCAGCGGAGTACGTCCATACGCAACTGTTATCCCGCCGCGCGGCCGGTGCTGGGGTGTTGCTGATCTCTGAGGAAGTCGAGGAGCTCATCGCGCTGGCCGATCGGATCGTCGTCATCTACGCGGGTCGGATCGTGGGGGAGTTGTCGGTGGCCGAGGCGACACCCGAGCGGCTCGGGCTACTCATGGCCGGCGAGGCGGCGGACTGATGCGCAGGTTGATTCCGCAGCTCGTGCTGCGCGGACGCGAGCCGCACTGGCTTGCTCCCCTGCTGGTGTTGGCCGCTGTCGGCCTGGTGTACGTCGTCACGGCGGTCCCGATCAGGGCCGCGGGCGCCAACCCAGCGGCCGCCTATCAGCGCTATGTCTTCACGCCGCTGACCAACAGCACCTCGTTGACGGAGGTGCTGTTGGCCGCGACACCACTCATCTTCACCGGCCTCGCGGTGGCGGTCGCCTTCCGCTCCGGCTACTACAACATTGGCGCTGAGGGTCAATTTCTCGCGGGCGCGGTAGGGGCCTCGGTGGCAGGGCTCTACCTCCCTGACCTGCCGGGCCCGTTGGCGGTCCCGACGGCGCTGCTGCTTGGGGTGGCCGCCGGGGTGATGTGGGCGCTCTTACCTGCGATGCTGCGGGTCAGGTTCGGAATCGACGAGGTCGTCACGACGCTGCTGCTCAACCCTGTCGCCCTGCTCGGTGTGCAAGGTTTGCTCAACGGACCCTGGCGTAATTCCGAGTCCGGCTTTCCGGTGACCGACGACTTCGGGGCCGGCTACGAGATGCCGCCGGCCTGGCCAGGTGCCCGCGTCCATCTCGGCTTCGTGGTCGCCGTCGTACTCGCCCTTGTCATCTGGCAGCTGATGTCTCGTACGGCCACCGGTGTGCGGGTCAAAGCGGTTGGCCTGTCCCCGCACGCTGCCGAGTTCTCCGGGCTCCCGGTGAAGAGAGTGCTGTTCCGCTCGGCCCTGATCTCCGGCGGGATCGCCGGGCTGGGCGGCGCATCGCAGGTCCTCGGCGTCGGCCAACAGCTGACGAACGAGGTGTCGGGCGGCTACGGCTACACGGGCATCGTGGTCGCCACGCTGGGCGGCCTGACGGCGATCGGTGCCGTGCTCGTCGCGTTGCTGCTCGGGGACATCACGGTCGGAGCGCAGAACGCCTCGCTCGTCTTGCAGTTGCCGCCACAGATGGGCGACATCATCTCCGCGGCTCTCCTGCTGGCGGTCGTGAGCATGCTCGTGTTCCGTCGCTACCGGCTTCGATGGAGGCCCCCACGTGCAACCAAGGTGGAGGCGCCCTGATGGACCTTGCCTACCTCGCTCTCATCGGTGCCACGCTGACCATCGCCACGCCGCTGGTCCTGGCCGCGCTCGGTGAGCTGGTCTGCGAGCGCGCCGGTCTGCTCAATCTCGGCATCGAGGGCACGATGTACGCCGGCGCGTTCGGTGGTTTCATGGTCGCGCACCAGACCGGCTCCCCGTGGTGGGGACTCGGAGCTGCGCTTGTGATCGGAGTGGTCGCCGGACTCTTCATCGGCCTGATGACGATCAGCCTCGGGGTCAACCAGCACGTCGCAGGTATCGGCACGACACTGCTCCTCATCGCCTCGTGCGACTTCATCAACCGGCTCGAGTACGGCGGTGGCTCGGTGCCGAAGGTGCCGAAGTTCGAGTTGCTGTTCAAGGACACGCAGGTGGCCAGCCAGTACCTCCTGACCTATCTCACGTTTTTGGTGATCGCTCCGATCGTCTTCGTCGTACTGCGATCGACCGGCTTCGGCCTGCGGCTGCGCGCCGTGGGCGAGAACCCGGAGGCTGCCGACGCGGCCGGGGTGCGGGTGGCCGGCACCCGCTACGCCGCGATGGCCATCGGAGGGATGCTGATGGCGGCCGGTGGTGCGTTCCTGACGCTGGCCATCCTTGGCTCGTTCACCCTGAACATCACCAACGGCCGCGGCTGGGTGTGCATTGCGCTCGTGATCTTCGCCCGCTGGCGGGTGTTCCCCGCAGTGTTGGGCGCGTTGCTGTTCGCGTTCGTGGACGCGTTGCAGCTGCAGCTCGTGATCACGCCAGAGTTCTCCGGCGTACCGCGTGAGGTGATGATCGCGCTGCCGTACATCGTCGTCATCGCGGCCCTCACGCTGACCGGCCGAAATCTCAGGTATCCCGGTGCCTACCTTCAGCCCTACCGCAGGAGCTAGGGATTCGTCCGACCGGGATCCCCTTGCGGTCATGCCTCGGTCAGCCCATAGATACGATCAGGTCGTGCCTTTGACAGGAGGACGACGTCGACCGGTTCGAGCGATCGAGGCCGCGTCTGGAGGCCATCGCCTACCGTCTCCTCGGCTCCGCGGACGAGGCACAGGACGTCGTGCAGGAGACGTTCCTGCGCTGGCACGCCGCCGACGTCGACCGCATCGAGGTCCCCGAGGCTTGGCTGACGAAGGTCCTCACCAACCTGTGCCTCAACCAGCTCACCTCCGCGCGGGCACGGCGCGAGACCTACGTGGGCCGATGGCTTCCCGAGCCGCTGCTCGCCGGGGACCCGATGCTCGGCCCGGCCGACACCGCTGAGCAGCGCGAAGCGGTCTCGTACGCGGTCCTCACCCTCATGGAACGCCTGTCCCCCAACGAACGGGCCGTGTACGTGCTGCGGGAGGCCTTCGACTACCCGCACCGGGAGATCGCCGAGATCCTCGACATCACCGAGGCCGCCAGCCAGCAGATCTTTCACCGTGCCAAGAAGCATGTCGCGCACGCCAGAGCCCGCCCCGACATCGACAAGGCCGCCGCCCAGCGGATCGTCGAGGAGTTCCTCGCGGCCGCCACCAGCGGCCAGACCGATGAGCTCGTACGCCTGCTCACCAAGGACGCCATCGCCATCGGCGACGGCGGAGGGAAGGTTCCGGCACGCACCAAGGCGTTCGAGGGAGCCGTCGCGGTCGCGAAGTTCGTGCGGGGCATGTTCAAGCCGGCCGAGGCCAAGCGCGCCATCGTCGGCGGCTCGCCCGAGATCTACGCCTGGACCGCCAACGGCGAACCCGCCGTCGTGGCCGTCGTGGAAGGCCGGGTCGTCGCCATCATGTGCCTGGAGGTCACCGCCGAGGGCATCGCTGCCTGCCGTACCCAGGCGAACCCCGACAAGCTCGAACGCGCGACCGACCAATGGGCGGCGGCCGACCACGGGGAGCCCCTGCTCGTGTTGTGACGTGTATCGCGTACGGCTCCTGTCAGGAACCGCGGGCCGTCCGGTTCAGGTGGCACAACCTGACCGACCCCGAACAGACGACAGTCGTCATGCGCATCACCGTCTTCGGAGCCAACGGCGCGTCACGCAGGTGTTGGGCAAGACGATGTACGACGACATGCGGTGAATGGAAGCGTGGTCCAAGCCAGCGACCTGGCCTGGACGATCGTGCGCCCTGGCGGGCTCACCACCAGCCATCCGTCACCAACTACAGCGTTGTCGAGGCCACGCCGACGGCAGGTTCACCGCTCGCGTGGCTCTGGCCGCGAGCATGTTGGCCGTGCTCGACGACAACCGCTACCGCCGCACCACGGTCAGCGTCGTGACCACCATCGACAACCCGACGTTGCTCCGGTGGATCCGCAAAGAAGCGCTCGCCGCGAAGGTAGTCGGGGATCCCACCGGAACTCGATCGGGCGTGCCGCAGAGGGGCGGACTGACGCAGCCCGACAACCTCCAACGTGCGCCCGACCAATGGGCGGCGGCCGACCACGGGGACCCTGCTTGTGATGTGACGTGTATTACGTATGGCTCCTGTCAGGAAACGACGGGCTGTTCGGTTCAGGTGACACATCCGAAACCGAACCGAACAGGAGCTGAAGATGAGAGTGCTGGTTGCAGGAGCGACTGGAGCGATGGGTAAGCAGCTGGTGCCACGCCTGGTCGATGCGGGACACGAGGTGTTCGCCATGATCCGCAGGGAGTCGGACAAGGCCAAGGTGTCGAAGCTGGGCGCGGTGCCGGTCATCGCCGATGCGCTCGACCGCGCGGCGGTCGAGGCCGCCGTGCGCCAGGCGGCGCCGGAGGTTGTCGTCCACCAGCTGACCGCCATCGGGCACGTCGACCCCCGCCACATGGAGCGCAGCTTCGCAGCCACCAACCGGCTGCGGAGGGAGGGGACCGACAACCTGCTCGAGGCCGCACGTGCCGTGGGAGTACGACGGTTCGTCGCCCAGAGCAACGGCGGTTTCACCTACGCCCGGACCGGCGGGCCGGTCAAGACCGAACAGGACCCCCTGGATCCGTCACCGGTCCGCCCGATGGCCGCGATGATCGCCGCGGTCGAGTACTTGGAGAAGGCTGTGCTGGGCGCCGACTGGACCGACGGGGTCGTGCTGCGCTACGGCGCCTTCTACGGACCCGGCACCTCCATGGCGCCAGGGTCCGAGCAGTTCGAGATGATCCGCAAGCGCAAGTTCCCGGTCGTCGGCGACGGCGGCGGGGTGTGGTCGTTCGTCCACATCGCCGACGCCGCCGAGGCCACGGTCGCAGCCGTGGAGAACGGTGGCCGCGGTGTCTACAACATCGTCGATGACGAGCCCGCCCCGGTCGCCGAATGGCTGCCGGAACTGGCGGCGATGCTGGGCGCCAAGAAGCCGATGCGCGTTCCGCGGTTCATCGGACGGCTGGCCGCCGGACCGGCCGGCGTCGTGCTCATGACCGAACTGCGCGGCGCATCCAACGCCAAGGCCAAGCGCGAACTGGGTTGGCACCCGGCACATTCCACCTGGCGCCAAGGCCTCCTGGTGTGACAGCTGCGGTGATCGGTGTCCTCGTCCGGCGCGAAGCCGACTTCGCGCCACGCAAGCAGCTGCTGTTCATGGGCGCCGAGTTCGTCGGCCGGGACCGACATCGACACAGCACTGACAAGCGTTGACAGCACTGACAAACGTTGGCGAACGGCGTCTCCGAGAGACGCAATCTCAAGCTTCGATTCCATCCAGGAGGACGTGCTCCATGACCCAGACCGAGTCTAGGACCGCAGGCAGGCGGATCGCTGGTCACCAGCATGTCGAGGTGCCAGGCCGGGCGCTCGTTGCAGTCGGCGCCCTCGTGGCGCTGTGGTGCGCTGGCTTCGCCGCGATCAGCGTCTGGTTCGAGCTGACCGACTACTTCGGAACCGGGCCATACGCCGACGACAAGACAGCGCTCTCGGTGGTGATCTGGTTCGTGACGATCCTCAAGCTGCTGGGGTCGATCCTGGCCGTCCTGGCCGTCCAGGCCCGACTCGTCGCACCCCGGACAGTCGGGACACTGCTCTGGGCGGCATTTGCCACCCTCACGGTGTACGTCGTCGGCAGCGTCACCCAGGCAGTCGTCATGCTTGCCGGTATCGCCGGTGACGCTGACCAAGTCGACGCCCGTTCTGTCGCATACGTGCTTGCCTTCATGCTGGCGGCAGCGGGGTTCGGCATCCTCGCGACCTCCCACACGCGCCGGGCTGGGCTCGGTCCCCGCATCAAGGTGATCGGTGCCTGCGGGGCGCCCGTCGTGCTGGGGAGTGTCCTGGTCATCGTTCCAGCGATCCTCAGAGCAGTGGGCTTGCTCTCCGCCTCCTGACAGTCGAGCATCCTCCCCTGCGGGTGGGGCACTGAGGACACCGAGCCCGAGAACGGCGTGCGCGTACTCGACCGTTTGGAGGTCGTCGCATCGATCGTCGCGAGGCCGAAACCAGGGCGGTGAAGTGGGCATGGTGCGCCCCGACCAGGTTGTTGTCATAGGTGTCGGCCAAACCGGGCGCGACACGCCCGGGTGACACGCCCAATCGGCGTACCAAAACAGCCTCTGACCTGGGGAGATGCAAAAACTTTGGCCAATTTCCGTGTTTTGATTGCCCGTCGTTAACCCTTGAGCGTACGGTTACCCCCAGATATAGTAGTTACAAGGATGTAGTTCTCCACAGGTTGTGGTTGAGTCTCCTCCACAGGAGGTCAGGCTCAGATCCGCGAACTACCCACAGGACACCGAGGTTCATCCCCAGGAAGTCCACAGATCGGTCCCCAACCGGGGACCCGAAACTGTCGGACCTCCGGAGTAGAACGACCGGTATGAGCGCAGTTCTCGAGCGAAGGGAGACGAGCCACAAGTGCATTGTCCTTACTGCCGACACACCGACACCCGGGTGCTCGACTCCCGCGTGGCCGAAGACGGTACGTCGATCCGCCGCCGCCGCTCCTGCTCGGAGTGCGAGAAGCGGTTCACGACGGTCGAGGCGATGCAGCTCACCGTGGTGAAGCGCTCCGGCGCCACCGAGCCGTTCAGCCGCGAGAAGGCGATCAGCGGAGTCCGCAAGGCGTGCAAGGGCCGCCCGGTCACCGACGACGACCTCGCGGTGCTCGGCTCCCAGGTCGAGGACGCGCTGCGCGGCTCCGGCTGGGCCGAGGTGCCCGCCAACGAGGTCGGCCTGGCCATCCTCGGGCCGCTGCGCGAGCTCGACGAGGTGGCCTACCTCCGGTTCGCGAGCGTCTACCGCGCCTTCGAGTCCGCCGACGACTTCGAGACCGAGATCGCGATCCTCCGGGCCGAGCGCCAGCCCACCGGCACCGAGCCCGCTCTCGCCGACGTATCGGCCAAGAGGCACAGCGCCGACAACGGACCGCCGGGCTAAGCGCGCCCGTCCCAGACGCTGCAACACCCGCTACACCGCAGTACCACACAGACGACGTACGACGCGAAACCCGAAGACCAGCAGACACCACAGCAGGCACTGAGCGAAGTGCCAGAGGCCACCAGGAGAGAACATGACCGAGACGGACAGCCGGCGCCCCAGCAATGGGCAAGCGCAACGAAGCGCCGCGCCAGCTCCAAGGGTCTGAAGATCGAGCGGATCTTCACCACCGAGGGCACCCACCCGTACGACGCGGTCACCTGGGAGCGGCGCGACGTCGTCCAGCAGAACTGGAAGACCGGCGAGACCGTGTTCGAGCAGCGCGGCGTGGAGTTCCCCGACTTCTGGTCGGTCAACGCCTCCACGATCGTCACCACGAAGTACTTCCGTGGCGCGGTCGGCACCGACGTCCGCGAGTGGAGCCTGCGCCAGCTGATCGACCGCGTGGTCAAGACCTACCGCGCGAGTGGCGAGCAGGAGGGCTACTTCGCGACGCCGGACGACGCCGAGGTGTTCGAGCACGAGCTGACGCACATGCTGCTGCACCAGGTGTTCGCGTTCAACTCTCCGGTCTGGTTCAACGTCGGCACCAAGTCGCCGCAGCAGGTCAGCGCGTGCTTCATCCTGGCCGTCGACGACTCGATGGACTCGATCCTCAACTGGTACAAGGAAGAGGGCTTCATCTTCAAGGGCGGGTCGGGTGCCGGTCTCAACCTGTCGCGCATCCGCTCGTCGAAGGAGCTGCTCTCGCTCCGGGGGCACCGCGTCCGGCCCGGTGTCGTTCATGCGCGGCGCCGACGCGTCCGCGGGCACGATCAAGTCCGGCGGCGCGACCCGTCGTGCGGCGAAGATGGTCGTGCTCGACGTCGACCACCCCGACATCGAGGAGTTCGTCGAGACGAAGGCGCGCGAAGAGCACAAGATCCGCGCGCTGCGTGACGCCGGCTTCGACATGGACCTCGGCGGCGCCGACATCCACTCCGTGCAGTACCAGAACGCCAACAACTCCGTCCGCGTCACCGACGAGTTCATGCGCGCCGTCGAGGAGGGCACCGAGTTCGGGCTGCGTGCGCGCGGCGACGGCAAGGTGATCGAGACCGTCGACGCCCGCGAGCTGTTCGGCAAGATCGCCGATGCCGCCTGGCAGTGCGCCGACCCCGGCATCCAGTACGACGACACGATCAACGACTGGCACACCAACCCCGAGACGGGCCGGATCACCGCATCCAACCCGTGCTCCGAGTACATGTCGCCTCGACAACTCCTCGTGCAACCTGGCGAGCCTCAACCTGCTGAAGTTCCTGCGCGACGACGACACGTTCGACGCGCCGCTGTTCGCGCGCTGTGTCGAGCTGATCATCACCGCGATGGACATCTCGATCTGCTTCGCCGACTTCCCGACCGAGGCGATCGCCGACACCACGCGCGACTACCGCCAGCTCGGCATCGGCTATGCCAACCTCGGCGCGCTGCTGATGGCGATGGGCCTCGGCTACGACTCCGAAGGTGGCCGCACCCTGGCGGCGGCGATCACGTCGCTGATGACCGGGTACGTCGTACAAGCGCTCGGCTGAGCTCGCTGCGGTGGTCGGTCCGTATGCCGGCTACGCCCGCAACGCCGACGCCCACAAGCGCGTGATGCGCAAGCACGCGGCCGCCAACGACGCGATGCGCTCGGTCACCGCCCAACGACCGCGACGTGCTCAAGCTCGCGGCGAAGGCGTGGGACAACGTCATCAAGGTGGGCGAGAAGAACGGCTACCGCAACGCGCAGGCGTCGGTGCTCGCTCCGACCGGCACGATCGGCTTCATGATGGACTGCGACACGACCGGCATCGAGCCGGACTTCTCGCTGGTCAAGTTCAAGAAGCTCGTCGGTGGCGGGTCGATGCAGATCGTCAACCAGACGATCCCGCGGGCGCTGAAGAAGCTCGGCTACACGACCGAGACGATCGAGGCGATTGTCGAGTTCATCGCCGAGCACGGTCACGTGATCGACGCGCCGGGTCTCAAGACCGAGCACTACGAGGTGTTCGACACGGCGATGGGGGAGCGGGCGATCGCTCCGATGGGTCACGTGCGGATGATGGCGGCCACGCAGCCGTTCCTGTCCGGCGCGATCTCCAAGACGGTCAACCTGCCCGAGTCCGCGACGGTCGAGGAGATCGCCGACGTCTACGTGCAGGGCTGGAAGCTCGGCCTCAAGGCGCTGGCGGTCTACCGCGACAACTGCAAGGTCGGCCAGCCGCTGTCCGACGCGAAGGCGAAGGGTGCCGACAAGGCGTACTCCGCTGACGACGTCGCGGCGGACTCGGTGGTCGAGCTTGTCGAAACCCAGAAGCCGGTCCGCAAGCGGCTGCCGAAGTCGCGTCCGTCGCGCACCACGTCCTTCACCGTCGGTGGCGCCGAGGGCTACATGACGGCCGGGTCCTACCCCGACGACGGTCTCGGTGAGGTGTTCCTCAAGCTCGGCAAGCAGGGCTCGACCCTGGCCGGGGTGATGGACGCCTTCTCGATGGCGATCTCGATCTCGCTGCAGTACGGCGTGCCGCTCGAGACCTACGTCTCGAAGTTCACCAACATGAAGTTCGAGCCGGCCGGTCTGACCGACGACCCCGACGTGCGGATGAGCCAGTCGATCATGGACTACATCTTCCGTCGTCTCGCCCTGGACTACCTGCCGTTCGAGTCGCGGGCCGCCCTCGGGATCTACACCGCCGAGGAGCGCCAGCGCCAGCTCGACACGGGTTCGTACGAAGCCGCGCCCGAGGCTGGCCTCGACGACGTGCCCGAGGCCGAGTCGCTGAAGGCCGACCCCAGCTCCGCCGCCTCAGCCTCGACCCTGGCCGCCGAGGTGTCAGCCGACGCCTCAGTCGCCGAGGACGTGTCTGCGGACGAGGCCAACGTGGTCGCCGGAACCGCCAAGCCCGTCACCGGCGGCGCCCACACCACGGCCGAACTGATGGAGGCCATCTCCGGCCGCGAAGTCGACTCGCCCCTCTGCTTCACCTGCGGCACCAAGATGCGCCCAGCAGGCAGCTGCTACGTCTGCGAAGGCTGCGGCTCCACCTCCGGCTGCAGCTGATGAATAAGCTCACAACCTTTCGCCAGGGTTCCCGTTTCAGGCTCAATTGTGTGAGGCTCTTTGAAGTAGTGACCGGATCGAACTTTGCATCTGGATTGCTGGCGATTACTGCTGCGAGTGCAACACACCCGAGGCATTTGGCTGGCCAATGACACCTGAGCGCACGCAGAAGTGATCGAAACCAAGGAGGGCCGATGCGGAGTACTGAGACCACCTCAAGGGACGCCGCGATCGTTGGAGGTGATTCGGACCATGATGTTGCCATGGAAGCAATCTCCAAGGCGATAGCCATCCCGGTGGGCAGTCTCCAAGAGGCTGTCGCCGAAGCGCGATCCGCCGGACGACACCGCGTGCGCGCAGTGTCTGCGCGAAGGATCGACGAGATGATCTCAGAGTTGGCTGACGGCAGAGTGCCTCCCGCGAGCGGCGGCCAGTAATGCTCGTCCGGCAGATCGATTTGCACAACTTCAAGGCCTTTTACGGGACACATCTGCTGGAACTTCCCGCGCCCTCGCGTAAGGCAAACGTTTACCTTTTTGGTGGCGAGAACGGCGCCGGAAAGACCACCCTCGTGCAAGCTGTGCTGTTGGCTCTCTACGGAGTGGGAGCGGCCGGCATGCCAGGGATGCCTCGCCAAGGACGCGACTTTCGGCGGAAGTATGCCGAGTGGTTGTCTGCGAGCCGGAATGCGACGGCGCGTACTCAGCAGGAGGACCTCGTCACCGTCGGCGTGCTCCTTGAAGATCAAGGGCGACAAATCAGCATCAAGCGTTCGTTGTGGTTCCGTGTGGATGGTTCCCTCGATGAGGAACTTCTCGAACTGCGAGAGGATGAGGGGGGTCATAGCGAGCTGTACTCGGGAGACGACGCTCAAGATCGAGTCGCGGTCTGGATTCCTCGACACCTCGCTGAACTCATCTTCTTTGACGGCGAGCACGTTCGTACCCATCTCAGCGACGAGTCGGGCGCCATAGCTGATGCACTAGACCGCCTTCTGGACCTCGAACCTGTCAAGAAGCTGATTGTCGATATCAGGAGACTCAGCCGTGACCGGCGTGGTTCGCTCCTCAGCGAAGGACAAGTGTCTGTCCTGGAGTCTTGGGAACGTGAACTTGAGCGAACATCTGTCGAACATGCTGCCAGCCTGCGCGAGCAAGCTGAACTGTCTAGGCAGGCCGAAGAGCTGGAAGAAGGTTTGTCCATCGTTCAGCTAGCCCTGGACGAACGACTCTCGGGTAAGTCGCCGATGACCACAGCGCAGTTGGACAGGGAACTTGCCTCCCTACGACAGCGGCGCGATGAGCTCCGACTGCGTTTCGGCAGACATCTTGGGGAGTGGTTCTTCCTCGCGCTAGCTCCTGATTTGGTCGGCGACACGGTCCTGGATCTTCAGTCGCAGCGTGAGACGAGACTCAGCCGAGAGCGTTTAAAGTTGGAGGCTGAAGCCACGGGAAGCTTCGCCGAGGAACTCATCGAGGGGCTCTCACCAAGGGTTTCCGAGGAGGCCCTGCGAGAGATCAAAGGTCTAGCTTTTGAGCTGCAATCGGCGAGGGCAAGCGTTGCAGACCAGTCTCGGAGTGATACAGCATCGAATCCGCTCGACGCGCTCCTGGATGATGAGCTAGTACATGCTGAGACGGCAGCTAAGGCGGTGCAGAGTCGCGATGACCAGGACATCAAGTATCTGGCCGAGGATCTACACACAATCCACGAGGCGATCGAACTACTTGAGGCTCAGCGCCTGACAATTGGGTCGCAGGGTGCCGTCGACCGTTTGGTTGGCCGAATGCACCAGTTACGCAGTTCGCTGTCGAAGGTGAGGGCAAGGCAGGGGGCTATCGAGGTGATCCTGTCTGAGAAGCAGGATGAACTCACGAGCTGAATCGATCCATCAGTCGCCTTGCCGCTAGGGCTGAGGTCAATGATGAGGCGGTTCGCTGGCTTGAGGCGGCGGACCTTCTCGTTCAAGGGCTGACTGCATATGTAGACGAGCGTCGGCGGCTCGCTTTGGATCGTGTGGCAGCCGCACTTCTGTCATCGCCTTAAAGACCTGCTCCACAAGCAACATCTAGTTACCGACGTGGAGATCGATCCGGTGACTTATGAGACCCGACGATTCTTGGTTGGTCCGGACGGAGGCTGCGACTTCCGTCAGCGGGTGAGCACCAACTTGCCGCCATGGCGTTTGCCGCAGCTATTCTCGACTGCAGCGACTCCGGCCTTCCCATGTTCGTCGACACCCCACTGGCGCGTCTAGACAATTCCCACCGTGAGAACGTTGTTTCGCGCTTTTCGGCCGCGCGTAGGTCGACAAGTCTTCGTTCTCAGCACGGACGAGGAAGTGCGGGGCGGTTTGCTTGAATTGGTCAGACCCCATGTAGCTCAAACTTTCCTGCTTGTGCACGACGACGCCAGTTCGGAAAGCCATGCAATCCCGGGGGAGTATTTCAAGGAAGAGCAGGCCTGTGAGCGCCGCTGAAACTCCGCTGGTGGAGGCCGCCATCCATGCGACCTATCAGCTGTCGCCGACCGGATCGGGTCGTCTGCGCCGCATGACCGCTTCCAGCGGGCTGGCAAGTGAGAACGTGCTCAGCAGGGTGGGCGCTCGTGACCTCTCTGAGAAGTTCCGCCCCAGTCCCACTCGGGTTGACCACTATGCCAAGGAACAAAGGCAAAGAAATCAGGGGCACGACGCTTCTTGGGCGCTCAGGCCCCGCCAGTTTGCTTGTCGCCATGATTCTGCGCGAGCAGAGTGGCGAAGTGAGTAGCACTCAACTTCGAGAGTTAATCGTGAGCCATTGGGAGCGGGGCCTCCACATGTTGCATGACGAGTCCGGAGGCGTTCTTTGTCGTTGAGATGCTCGCTGATCGCCTAGTCACCTCAGAGACACCAAGAGCCAGGGACGGGGGAGCGTGTCGGTGGACATGGCTCGTCCACCCGCGACCAAGTCGCGGCCGCGCTCGGGAGAGAATTCGGGCTGTTACCGATTGAGGTTCGACGCCTCCTCGCCATGGTTGGGCGATTCGACCTCGGGAACGCCCGGATAGCTACACAGCGACTCATTGACGATGTGCAATCCGCCCACGGGTCTCCACGCGTGTCCGAAGTTGCTAGGGCAATGGAGAGTCCTTTCTACTGGGGACTCAACAGGCTCGGCATGACGATGGGGGATAGAACGGCCCTGCAGGATATTCTGGCATCTGATGGTGGCTTGACTGTTGCCTCACTCGATGCGGAAGTGGTCGCATTCCTGACCAATCTCGGGCTCGTCAAGGTGCAAACACCCGCGAGCCGAGATCCAGTCGTGGTTGCGTCAGCTAAAACCATGGCGCTAGGAGCAGAGAGTTGGTTGCAATGACCGAGCCATCAATAGTCGTTCACGGCACCGAGCGTGTGAGTCCGGAACTAACCGCAAAAGTCGAAGGCATCATCGAGCGCATCGTTGAACTCTATGAAGCGCGGGACGACCATCGGCCTTGGATAGTGGCATTCAGCGGCGGTAAGGACAGCACCCTGGTGGGCCACCTCGTATTTGAAGCCGTTGCTCGTGTGCGCCCGTCCAGGCATACAAGGCCAGTGCACTTGCTCTCCTCTGACACCCTCGTCTGAGACTCCGGCCATCGCTGGCTTCGTGGAGAGGCAGTTGAGTGCAATCGAGCAAGGGGCGCGACGTTGCGGCTGCCCATGTCCACGCACCTTGTTCGACCGGAACTTCACGAGACGTTCTGGGTTAGGCTCATTGGCTACGGATACCCCGCCCCGAATCGCACGTTCCGATGGTGCACTGAGCGACTCAAGATCAAGCCAACAAATGCTTTCATCTTGCAACAGGTTGAGGCGGCTGGCGAGGTCCTGATACTTCTCGGGAGTCGCATCAGTGAGAGTACAACGCGGGCACGAAGCATCCGCAAGCACGAATCACACGGAAATGAAATTAATCCTCACAGTATCCTTAAGAAGGCGTGGGTTTGGGCTCCGATTCGCGACCTGTCCACGGAAGAGGTTTGGGAATACCTGGCGCTTACACCGTCACCCTGGGGAGGAAACCATCGTCAGCTACAGAATCTTTATAAAGAGGCTAACAGCGGCGAGTGTGCCATCGTGATAGACGAGACCACAAAGCCATGCGGAAATAGTCGTTTCGGCTGTTGGACGTGCACTGTTGTAGACCGCGATAAGAGCATCGAGGGATTTATTGGCTCCGGCCGTGCGGAGTATACCGGGATGGCTGAAATGCGCGACTGGTTGATCGAATTGCGCGATAACCCAGAAGAGTATAGAGAGCCTATTCGCCGCAATGGACGACCGGGTAATGGTCCTTTGAAGATGTCGATACGCCGAGATGTCTTAGAACGCCTGCTTTCTCTTCAAGTTCTGCTCGGTGAAGATTTGATCAGTCCGGAAGAGGTCGCATTGATCAAACAAGTCTGGGTCTCGGATGGCTGATGAACGAGGATGGGCCGCTCGACGCTCTTCAACTATGACCGTTCGGGAGTCGTTCGAACTGCGCCAGTACCAGCAACAGGGCGTGGATTTCCTGCTGTCTGCCAAAAGCCGGCTCTTGGCAGACGAGATGGGCCTCGGGAAAACGGTCCAAGTCGCAGCGGCCCTCACAGTTCTCCGGGAAGCTGGACACCTTCGGAAGGCGCTGATCGTTGTGCCCAGCCAGCCTCCTGCTCAATTGGCAGCGCGGCTAGTGCGGTTTGGTCCTAAATGTGCAATCAGAACTATCTGGACCTTACCGAATCAGACCGACGATGGCTCTACAAACTACCCATCCCGGTGACCGTCACGAGTTATGAGAGCATTCGGACGGACTTTTACCTCTCTCGCCTACCAACGCACTTGATGTCGTCGTGTTCGACGAAGCGCAGCGTCTCAAGAACCGCGAGATCACGCGCCCTCGCGGCGAGACGCGTTTCAGCCGATCGTCGCTGGCTGTTGAGTGCTACTCCACTGGAGAACGGTGTCGGAGATCTCGGCAGCTTAGCCGAAGTACTTCGGATCATTGATCCACGTCAGGACTATTTGCGGGATCCTGGCGCCGTTCGCGAGGCGTTTCAGGGCAACTTCTTGAGGCGACGAAAGCGCGATGTGCTTCCCGAGCTCCCGCCGATGATTCAGCAGGAGATTCCTCTGAGGCTCGCGGACTCACAGCTGAAAGAGTATGAAAATCTGCTGCAGGAGCAAGACTGGAATGGATCTGTGGCCGATTTGCTTTCGTTGATCACGAGACTCAAGATGGTTTGCAATCGTGCCTCAGACGGGGAGAGCATCAAACTAGACGCCCTTCGCGTGATTCTCGACGATCCTTCCGTAGAGCCAATCAAGGTCATCGTGATTAGTCAGTTCGCAACAACCCTGGAGTGGTTGGCGTCTCAGTTAAAGGTCAAGACATATCTCTTTACTGGAGGCAGACGAGGCAAAGATCGCGATGCCGAATTGCAGAACTTTCGTGAGTCAACGGAGCCTGCTGCTCTGCTCCTGTCACTGAAGGCCGGCGGAGTTGGCCTCAACATCGTCGAGGCATCACATGTTGTTCTATTCGATCGATGGTGGACGCCCGCAGCTGAGGAGCAAGCTATCGCCCGTGCACACCGGTTCGGGCGCGAATCACCACTGCTTGTCTACAGTTTTCGAGTCGTCGATTCGGTTGAGGATCGGATTGTCGAAGTGGCTCAGAGTAAGGCTGCGTTGTTCGACGAGTTGGTGGATGGGCACTTGACCATCGACGCTGAGGCGGTTGGCTGGTCTCGGCGCGAACTACTCGAGTGCTAGACCGGGCTTGAGAACAACATTTGCGATAGTTGGGGGTTCCGAGCTGCAGACTGCACATTAGGCCATAACATGGCGATCTGACCCGGCTGGAGGAGAAGACAGAGTGGCTAAGTTTAGGACTACCACCGCCGATCCCGCTAGACGACTTGGACATTGGTCAGGGGCAGGTCCGCGTTAGCGACACGGGCGTCGGTATTGAAGACCTGGCCGAGAGTATTGCGGCTCTGGGCCTTCTGGAACCGGTCGTTGTGGCACCTGGCGACGTGGAAGGGCGTTACGAGATTCTGACAGGGCAGCGGCGGTTCCTGGCGCACCAGCTGTTGCTCCAGCAGGGCCGTCTTGATCCACCCGAGATCATGTGTGCCGTGCTGTCAGAGCGCGTTGAAGAGGCCCAGGCGAAGGCGATCAGCCTTACCGAGAACCTCATGCGTCGGCCGCTGTCGCTCCGCGACACCATCCAGGCTTGCCTCTTCCTGTACAGGCTCTATGACTCAATCAAGGGAAGTCTGAGCTCGAGCCGGGTATCTCGCAGGACAAGCTGCGTGAGTACATCAAATATCCCCGGCTCTTGCCTGAATTGCGTTCTCTAGTTGACGATGATGCCGTCAAGCTCAAGGTCGCGCTAAGGGCTCAGGACATTGCTGCCTCAAAGTCTGATGCTGGGAAGGCTGACCCGGTGGTGGCGGTTGAGCTAGCAAAGAGATGTCGGGAATGAGCAAGGCGCAGCACGACAAGCTGGCCGCGCACGCTGAGTCTAGCCCGACGCTCCGGTTGAGGAGCTGATCGAAGATGCCAAGGGCCCGGGAAAGATCACCCAGATCGTCGTCACTCTCTCCAGCAGGACTCATGCCCAGGTCCAGAAGTATGCGCAAGATCAGGGCTCGAATCAGGACGATGCCGCGGCGCAGCTAATCGAAAGTGCACTTAGTTCCTTCGGCTACGCCTAGGCATGGCGAAGCCTGGACCCGGCATGGACTCCGGACGAGCGGGCGGCCCTCCTTGCGAGTGTAGGCGGAGGCGCCCATGTAAGGCCATTGCCGCCGGCAGCCGTGGGTGACTTGCTTCGGCGAGCCGGATCGAGGCGTTACTCAGGAGGCACTCGCGAAGAGTCTTTACCTCGATTCGTCTGCGATGATCGGGCGCTTCGTCAAGGTCGCACAACTGCCGCCCGAGGTAGCGGCTGCTGTTGGTTGGGGACGGAGCACCACCCGCAATAAACCTGACTCAGGCGCAAGAGGTGGCACGCCTTCCAAGCGTTCAGGAGCAACGCGACATGGCGAGATTGATCTTGGAATACCGATTGAGCGGGTCGGAAGTCCGGGGTGCCGTGCAGATCTGTTTGAGGCGGGGAGTGGGGTCAGAAATCGGTGTGGAAGAAACTGTTCGACTACGGCCGGTTATCGAACGAAGGTACGTTCAAATCGGGCGCGTCACAGATGCGTCCGTAGCAAAGAAGCTTGCTTCCATGTCACCCGAGGGACGGGCCAACATCTTGAAGCAGGTCCTCGGACAGATCGGGCTCACGGTGCTTGAGATGTCTCTAAGCGAGCGTGGATACGCCCTCGTTCTTAGCGAAGAAACGGCTTCCACTTCCAACGCCGACACCGTAGAGCAGAGCCTGAACAAAGCCCTGCGCGCTAATGTTGAGGAAGGCTGAAGTGACCCCGAACGGAACTCGTCGTGTCGATGTGACGGCCGATGGTGCCATTCACTTGGGGAGCGGCGTTGTAGCAGACGGCTTCGATTACGCAGCCTCGGTCCGTGTTCAGTCACACGTACACAGTGATCATCTGGCTGGGTTCGATCAGAGCAAGGGTACAGGGCGCGTCCTCTGCTCCAAGGCAACACATGCGCTGTTGGTAGCGATGCGCGGTGCGGACCTGGCCTATAGAAACAACTTTATTGGTGTGGAGTATGACGAGCCGTTTTTTGTCGACGACCCAGCCGGTCGCCAGGCGAGCATCCGGCTCTTGCCCTCGGGGCACATGGTTGGAGCAGCGCAAACATGTGTAACGGCAGCCGACGGGTATTCGGTTGGCTATAGCGGAGACTTCTTCCATGCCGCTAGAGGCGGCGATGATGTTGATGAACTAGTGGTAGATGCGACTTACGGGAATCCCGACTCAAGTCGACGGCGATACAGTCAGCAGCAAGCCGAGGAGCGGTTCGTCGAGGAGGCCTTGCGGCGTTCCAAGCTTGGACCGCTCGTCATTTACGCGCACCGGGGCACGTTGCAAAGGGCTATCTCCTTGCTTGATGACACGTGCAAACTGCCGATGCTTGGGTCCCCGGGTCAACGTGCGGAGAGTGCCGTTCATGCCAAGTTCGGCTTTGTGCAGGCGGCCCTCCTGGATCCAGCCAGCACGGAAGGCAGGGCTGCCAAGCAGTCTGGAGTCTACGTCGAGTTTGTTGGCACAGGAGACCCACAACGTGAGCTTCGTCCGAACGAACATAAGATCAAACTGTCGGCCTCTATTACTCAGATGGACGATCCCTACTTAGAGATTTCGCAACGCTATTGTCGGATTGCTATCACCGACCACGCTGATTTCGACGGAACCATGGCGTATGTCGAGGCGGTCAAGCCATCGCTCGTGGTGACTGACGCCTCGCGCAGCCCGGCCACGCGGTGGCGTTGGCCACCGCAATCAGGGCAACCCTGGGCATCGAGTCAATCGCTCTTCCCGAGCAGGCATCCGTCGACTAGTGGGTCGGCCCTGGAGACATCCGAGTGGCGTTGTGTGTGGATCGTGAGGAAGGGCCACGGCGCGAGGCTCGTCCAGCACACATTGCGCGACCCGGCGTTCGGCCGCGCGAGTGATGGCATCAGGGCCCGGAGTCGGACGGTGATGGGGCCGTGGTTTCGACAAGCTCAACGCCGAACAAGCTCTCTCGCTCAACCAGCGATCCCGCCAAGCTCATGCGGCACCGTCCTGCGCCGAGTCGCTCATCGCCCGGACCTCATCGGGATACAACTGTTCAGAGAAGTGGCACGCGGCCTGGTGCGACGGCACGACGTCGCGCAGCAGAGGCTCTTCGCTGACACAGCGGTCCTGCGCATGCGGGCATCGCGGGTGGAACGCACAGCCGGACGGCGGGTTCACCGCATCCGGCACCTCGCCGCGCAGCGTCGTCACCGTGCGCGAAGCCTCCACTTCCGGATCGGGCACGGGAACAGCGTCGCGCAACGAGCGGGTGTACGGATGCAGCGGCGCGTCCGACACGGCCTGCCAGCCCCCGACCTCGACCAGCTTGCCCAGGTACATCACCGCGACCCGGTTGCTGATGTGCCGAACCATGCCCAGGTCGTGCGAGATGAAGATGTAGGTCAGTCCGAGCTCTTCGCGCAGCCGGGTCAGCAGGTTCATCACCTCGGCCCGCACCGACACATCCAAGGCAGACACCGGCTCGTCGAGCACGATGACCTCGGGCTCCACGGCCAGCGCCCGCGCGATCCCGACCCGCTGCCGCTGCCCACCGGAGAGCTCGTGCGGATAGCGCGGGGACAGGGCGGCCGACATCCCGACCATCTCCAGCAGCTCCATCACCCGGGTACGCCGTTCGGCGTCACCGCGCACGATCCGCCGCACCCGCAGCACCTCGTCCAGCGTCTTCTCGACGGTGAGCCGCGGGTTCAACGATGCATACGGGTCCTGGAACACCATCTGGATCCGGCCGCGCAGTCGGGTCAGGGTGGCACCACGCGCCGATGCGATGTCGTCGCCTTCAAGCAGGATCCGGCCGGCCGTTGGGTCGACGAGGCGCACCATCATCTTCGCCAGCGTCGACTTCCCGCACCCGGACTCACCGACCAGCCCGAGCGTCTCGCCTCGCTCGACGGAAAACGACACACCGTCCACCGCCCGCACCGTCCCCTCGCGGGTCCGGTAGTGCTTCACCGCGTCCTCGACGACGAGCATCACGACACCCGCCGATCGTCGAGCCGGAGTCCCACTGGTCACGCGGCACCCAGCACGCAGCCAGGCTCGATCCGTGCGGCTCCAAGGGCGGATCCTCGGCACGACACCGGTCGATGCGCTGCGGGCAGCGCGGCTCGAACGAGCAACCCGGCGGTATGGCGTCCAGGTCTGGCGGAGCACCACCGATCTGCACCAACGCAGGCCGCTCCGCACCGAGCATCGGCGGGATCGAGTCGAGAAGGCCGGCGGTGTACGGGTGCTGTGGCTCTCGGTAGAGGTCACGGGTCGTGCCGGACTCGACCACTCGGCCGGCATACATCACGAGCACCCGTTCGGCGACCCGCGCCACGACGCCGAGATCGTGAGTGATCCAGATCAGCGCCATCCCGAGCTCGCGCCGCAGCTCGTCGACCAGGCTGAGCACCTGCTGCTGGATCGTGACGTCGAGCGCGGTCGTCGGCTCGTCGGCGATCAGCACCTTCGGCCGCATCGCCACGGCCATCGCGATCATCACGCGCTGTCGCTGCCCGCCGGACAGCTCGTGCGGGTATGAGCTGAGCGATCCGCTCCGGGCGGGGGAGTCCGACCTCGCCGAGTGCCTCGAGTGCCCGAGACCGGGCCTCAGCCTTCGACACCCCGTGCGCCTGCAGCCCCTCCACGACCTGAGCGCCGACCCGCATCAACGGGTTGAGCGCCGTCAGCGGGTCCTGGTAGATCATCGCGATCTCGGAGCCGCGCAGCCGACGACGCCCATCCTCACTGAGCTCGCCCAGGTCCTCGCCGGCCAGCCGGATCGTGCCACCGCTGACCTCGATGCCGCCCGGCAGCAGCCCCATCAACGACAGCGCCGTGATCGACTTGCCGCTGCCGCTCTCCCCGACCAGCGCCACCGCCTCGCCGGCGCGCACGTCGAAGGAGCACCCGCGCACCACGGGCAGCTCACGACCGCCCTGCCGGATCACGGTGGTGAGATCGCGCACCTCGAGCACGGCCGGAGACCCCGGGCGCGGGTCGCCGGGGGACAGCTCCGAAGAGACGGTCTCGCCGGGGCTCAACGCTTGGCCCGCTTGGGGTCGAGGGCCGACCGCAGCCCGTCGCCGAGCAGGTTGAGCCCGATCACGGCCAGCACGATCGCCAGCGCCGGGAACACCATCGTCCACCAGGCGTCGGTCACCAGGTTGCGGGCGTCGCTCACCATCAGCCCCAGCGAAGGCTGCGGCGGTTGCGTGCCGAGGCCCAGGAAGGACAGTCCCGCCTCGGTGAGGATCGCCCACGACAACGCGAGTGCGACCTGGACGACGATGGGGGCACTGACGTTCGGCAGCACGTGCCGGAACAGGATGCGGCGCTTCGAGTACCCCAGGACGCGCCCAGCCGAGACGTACTCGAGCTCGCGCACGCTCAGCGTCGGACCGCGCGCGACCCGCACGAAGATCGGGATGTAGACGATCGCGATCGCGATGGCGGTGTTGACCCACCCACGGCCGAGCGCCGCGATGATCGTCAGCGCCAGCAGCACGGCGGGGAACGCGAACAGGATGTCGGTCAGCCGCCCGACGATCTGGTCCCAGAGACCACCGAGGTAGCCCGACACGACTCCCGCGACGGTCCCGATGAGCGCGGCGATGGAGACCGCGACCAGCGCAACCCGCAGCGAGGCCGCGATGCCGTCGAACGTGCGGGAGGCGATGTCGCGGCCGAACTGGTCGGTGCCGAACCAGTACGTCGCCGATGGCCCCTCCAACGCTTGGTCGGGGTGCTGGGCGAGGGGATCGTGCGGCGTGAGCCCGAGCGCCGCAGCGACGCCGGCCAGCACGAGCACGCCCATCATCACCAGGCCGATCAGGCCGTTGCGGTCGTGCACCACGCCTCGGCATACCGCTCGCAACCCACCCGTTGGGGCAGCAGCGGCCGCGCCGACCTCGGCAGGCACCTCGGGGACCGGCCCGCCGCCCGGACGCGGATCAGCCTGAGTGCTCATCGCAGCCTCGCCCGCGGGTCAAGGGCGCGATAGGTCAGGTCGACCAGCAGGTTGACCAGCACGAACGCGAACGCGATGAACAGGACCGTGCTCTGTACGACGGCGTAGTCCTGCTTCAGGATCCCGTTGAGCAGCAACCGCCCGAGCCCTGGCAGCGCGAAGATCTGCTCGATGATCACCGTGCCGCCGAGCAGATACCCGAACTGGATGCCGACGATCGTCACGATCGGGACCGAGGCGTTGTGCAGCACGTGTCGCAGCCTGACCCGACTCGGCGACAGTCCCTTGCCGTGCGCGGTGCGGACGAAGTCGGTGTTCGTGACCTCGAGGAAGGCAGACCGAGTCGTCCGCATGATCGTGGCGATCAACCCAACCGACAGCACCAAGGCGGGGTACAGCATCTGCGACAGGTTGCCGGTGACCGACTCCGACAGGGACACGTAGGAGCCAGGGTCGGGGAAGTACGAGAACGTCGACGCGAGCACGGCCACCAGCACCGACGCAGTGACGAACTCAGGGATGGCGAGTCCGATCAGCCCGAACGCCTGCACACCCACGTCGCGTGCTCGCCCGGGCCGGCTCGCCGCGAGCATGCCCAGCGCCACTCCGATCGGTGTCGAGATGAGGATCGACAGGATCGCCAGCTCCAACGTGACCGGCAGGGCGTCGAGGATCAGCGTCCGGACCGAGGCGCCGGACTCGATGGACACGCCGAAGTTGCCGGTGAACACGCTCCCCAACCAACTGGTGAACTGCTGCCACATCGGCTGGTCCACGCCGTAGTAGTGGTTCAGCGCATCCAACTGCTTGTCGGTGAGGACGCCGGCCTCAGTCCCGAGCTTGGCGGTGACGGCATCACCGGGAAGCCCACGGAGTACGACGAAGACGAGCACGGTCACGCCGACCAGCGTCAGGACCGTCCCACCGAGGCGTTCCCCGACGTACCGCCACGTCATCCAGACGACCCCAGAGTGGTCTGCGTGAGCGCCTCCAACGACTCCGTGGTCTGCGCCGTGAAGCCGTCGACGTCGTTGCCGAGGAGATAGTAGGACTGGTTCTGCTGCAGCCAGACCCACGGCGAGAGCTCCAGAAGTCGCTGCTGCAGCTGGTCGAACAGGTCCGCGCGCTCATCCTGGTCGGTCGTCGAGTTCGCGTCCTGCAGCAGCTGCTCGAGGTCCGGGTCAGCCAGACCGGCCGGCTTGGCCAGAGACGGGTCCTTGCCGAAGTACCTGGCGTACATCAGGTACGGGTCGGTCCCTCCGCCGTTGAGCGCGACCGCCGCGTCGTAGTTCGCGTTGAGCCAGTTGTCGACGTACACGTTCGTCTGTTGCTGCTGCAGGTCGAGCTCGACCCCGACCTCCTTCAACTGAGCCTGCACGGACTGGGCGATGTTGGTCGCCGTGGCGTACTCGCCAACCATCACGATCGTCTTCAGCGTGAGCCCGTCGCCATACCCAGCATCGGCGAGCAGGTCACGTGCGGTGTCGAGGTCGGGTGGGTCGCACGGCAAGCCATCGGTGGGCGACAGGTCGTAGCCGGGACTGGTGATCGGACCGGTGACCTCGCCCTGGCCGAAGTACGCGGTCTCGACGACCTGCTCGCGGTCGATCGCACAAGCGATGGCCTGGCGCACGCGCTCGTCCGCGAGCGGCCCGCGTGCCGCGTTGAGCTGCAGCACGTGGTAGCTCAACGTCGGCTGCGACTCCAGCTGCATGTCGTCGGTGTCGACCTGCTTGGCGATGCTGGGGTCGGTGATCACGCCCAGGTCGAAGCTGTCCGCGCGCATGCCGGACAGGATCGACGACTCGTCGGGGATGACGCGCATCTCGATCGTGTCGAGCTGAGGGACGTCGCCCCAGTAGTCCTTGTTCGCATCCAGGGTGACCTTCTCGCCCTGCTTCCAGGACACCCAGCTGAACGGACCCGTGCCGTTGACCTCGCGGCCGACGTCACCGGCCTCGATGTCCTTGTCATCGAGCATCGAGGTCCCCGTCTGGGCCAGCACGTTGAGCAGGGCGGTGTCGGGCTGGGACAGCTCGATCACCAGGGTGTCGTCACCGTCGGCGCGGACGTCCTCGACGTTGCCCAGGTTGGAGGCGACCACCGACCCGGTCTTCGGGTCGAGCACCCGGTCGAGGGTGGCCTTGGCGTCGGACGCCGTGAACGGGTCACCGTTCTGGAACGTCACGTCCTTGCGCAGCGTCAAGGTCACGGTCAAGCCGTCGTCGCTGATCTGCCAGTCGGTGGCCAGGCTCGGCTCGATCTCGCCGGAGTCGTTGGTTTCGACCAAGGTGTCGTAGACGAGGTCGAGCGTCTGTGTGGTCTGGAACGCCGTGGCGGTGGCCGGGTCTCGGCCGTCGATATCGGCGGTGCGGGCCACGATGAACGTGCCGCCGCCGCCGCTGTCGTCAGCGGAGTCGGAAGACGGGTTGCAGCCGGCGACCACGAGGGTGGCGAGAAGCAGGGCCACGAGCAGGCCGCGGAGCTGGGGGACGGGGGTGCGCATCGTCAGTTCCTTCCAGGGGACTCTCGTGTGACGTTACCGAGTAACGTATGTCGTTGTGAAGAGGTAACTTTCTCACCATGCCTGGTGGTGAGCCTGAGATCGCTTCGATAGCCGCTCGTGTCGCCGACTCCTTGGTGGGCGCAGATCCGCACGCGGCGCCATCCGCGGCTGCCGTGGGAATCGGCGGCCTCGACGGGGGCCCGATCACGCTCTCACGCGGGTATGCGCAGACCCTCGACGCCGATGGCCGACCTCTTGCGATTCCGGAACCGCTGCACTCTGCAGCGATCTTCGACGTCGGGTCGGTCACGAAGATCGCCGCCACCACGACGCTGTGCATGGCGCTTGTCGATGCCGGCCGACTCAGCTTGGACGCCCAATTGCAGCAGTGGTTCCCGGACTTCGTCGGTGACGGCAAAGACGTCGTCACGGTGCGAGACCTGCTGGAGCACCAGGCCGGGTTATGGGAATGGTGGCCGACATACGTCGATGGTGGGTCGACGCCTCAAGAGGCGCTGTCGGTGGCGCGGAGACTGCCGCTGCGCTACCCACCGGGAACCGGCCGCCGGTACTCCGACCTGGGGTTCATGCTCCTCGGCGAGATCATGGCCCGTGAGTACGGCACCACGATCGACGACGCAGCACGACGGGAAGTCTTCGAGCCACTAGGAATGACCGACACGGCATACCGGCCGCGCGGCGCTGCCGAACCGACGGGTCGGGTCGTCGCCACCTCTGTGGGGGACTGGTACGAGCGGCGGATGGTCGAGACCGGATCGCCGTACCCGGTGACCGTGGACCCATCGTCGTTCACGGGGTGGCGCGAGCACACGCTCGTGGGTCAGGTCAACGACGGCAACAGCTGGCACGCGTTCGGCGGTGTCGCCGGACACGCGGGTGTGTTCACCACCGTCGCCGACCTGTTGCGACTGGGCACCACGCTGCTCAGCTCGCTGGAGGATGCCGGCCCGTGGAGCTCGCAGGTGGTGGGGGAGTTCATCCGCCCGGGACGCGACGACGAGCAAGGTCTCGGCTTCTGGCTGCAGCAACGCGGCAGCGAGCTGTCGGTGGAACACTCCGGGTTCACCGGCGCCCGGTTCGCGGTGCTTCCTCGACTCCGGCGAGTCGTCGTGCTCCTGACCAATCGTCAGCACGGCACCGGCGAGCCTGTCGACGTCGGGCCTGCCTGGGAGGCCCTGGTGACAGCCGTGGCGGAGGAGAGCTCCTGACCCCGGCGGTCCTCGCGGGCGCGCCGGCTCGAGTGATTGCGACAAGCTCAATCAGCGGGTCTCGGCGGTTGAGCCCGTCGAGCGATGTACTGAGCCTGTCGATGTGACCCGGTGATTTCGACAAGCTCAATCAGCGGGTCTCGAGTGATTTCGACAAGCTCAATCAGCGGGTGCCCTTCGACGGTCGAGCCTGTCGAGGTGACCCGGTGATTTCGACAAGCTCAATCAGCGGGTCTCGAGTGATTTCGACAAGCTCAATCAGCGGGTCGCGCAGATGGGCGCGTGTGGAGCTGTTCGAAGGCGTAGTAGGCGGCGATCAGGAACTGGACAGCCAGGGTGAGTGGAGCCGAGACGAACGAAAGGCCGATCGTGGCGGCATACACATACGTGCCGATCGAGAACCTCCAGATCGATCGCCTCTGTTCCTGGCGGGTCATGACGCGATCGGTAAGCCCGGCACGTACGGCGTGCGCCCAGAGCAGGCTGAACGCGATGGCCGCAAGAGTCAGGTTGGTGCTGTAGACCGCGGCCGCCACGTGCGCGTTCGAATCATCCTCGGTCAGGTAGCGGGCCACCATCGCTGTCGGGAAGGGCAGCATCGTCATCCAGAGCAGGAGCAACAGGTTGAGAAACATCAGCCCGCGATCCGACCTGACGATCTGCCGGAACATCGAGTGGTGGTTGACCCACATGATCCCGATGATCAGGAAGCTCGTGAAGTAGGCGGCGAACTGCGGCCACTCGTGCCGCAACGCCGTCCACAGATGACCCTCCTCGACCTCCGGCACATGCAGCTCCAGCACGAGCAGTGTGATCGCGATCGCGAAGACGCCGTCGCTGAACGCCTCCAGCCGACCGGTCTCGACCACATCGACTGGACCGGCTGCCGCCGGTTCGGGGCTACTCGTCGCGTCCTGATCCACCCTCTAGGGATACCAGACGCGGTGCAGATCAGGGTGCGATGGTCCAGCAGGCGATGGCTGCCGCGGGCAGCGCCGCCCCGAGCCAGCTGACGGTCGTGTCAGGCTCCGTCGAGACAACGCCTGCCGTCAGGAGCCGGTGCTCCGATGCCATGTGCTCGGCGTCGCGATGGGCGATAAATCCGGAGTCGTAGCGGCAGTCATGGCAGACCAGGACGGCAAGATCCCGCAGATAGACCACTTCGACCGCATGAGGAAGACAGAGGTCGACCGGGTCGTCATGCACGTGGTCACGTCGATGGGCAGCGGTGACGGTTCTGGCCGCCACCTCGCTGAGCCCGGTGTCGGGCTGGGATGGACGCATTGCTTTCACCTTCTGTGGGGGCTGAGACAGGGGAAACCCCACCGAGACCCGGAATACCCCTTCCGATCGGCTTCAGTCGGAAACGACAATTCGCGTGTTCGACAATAAAGGCGGCCGGGGAAACTCTCCGGACCTCTCGTGGCGGATCGGCCTATCTCCATCCGCGACCGAGCGGCCACGCCGCCTTCAGACAGTCCACACCGGGACGCACCGGCCGGCGCTAAATCCAATCGGCGAGCGCACTTCACAAACCGGGCGCGACATAGGAGGCTGTGGTGGGAAAGGGCGGCAGCCGGCGCCCTGTGCGACGGAAGGTGCCAGCCAGTGACGACAACCACTACGCATCTCGACGCGACGCTCGCGCCGTGCGGCCGGAACACAGCCGGCGAACGCACCGTGACCGTGGACATGCATGGATTGATCACCGAGAACACGACGTACGACTGTGGTTGCCGGAGCTCGAAGGAGGAGTACCACGACGGCACCGTGCACTTCATGCTCGTCCACCACAAAGGCAAGGTGCTGGTCGACCAGCTGCTGAGCGGTGGCTGACGGCGAGGTCGCCGCCGCACACGACGTGCTCCTGGTCGGCGGTGGCGCCGCCGGTCTGCGCGCCGCAATCGCCATCGCCGAGACCAACCCGAACCTCGACGTGGCCGTCATCTCCAAGGTCTACCCGATGCGCAGTCACACCGTGTCTGCTGAGGGAGGCGCCGCCGGAGTCATCGCCGACGACGACACGATCGAGGAGCACATCTACGACACCATCTCGGGCAGCGACTGGCTCGGCGACCAGGACGCCATCGAGTACTTCGTCGAACAGGCACCGCGCGAGTTGCTTCAGCTCGAGCACTGGGGCTGTCCGTGGAGCCGGCAACCTGACGGGCACGTCGCCGTCCGTGCCTTCGGCGGCATGAAGAACATGCGCACGTGGTTCGCCGCCGACAAGACCGGCTTCCACATGTTGCACGCGCTGTTCCAGACGTCGCTGAAGTACAACCGGCTGACCCGGTACGACGAAGGCTTCGTCACCAAGCTGCTCGTGGACGACGGCCGGGTGCACGGCGTGGTCGCGATCGAGCTGCTCACCGGCAAGATCCACACGATCGCTGCGAAGTCCGTCATCCTCGCCACCGGCGGCTGCGGCAAGGTCTTCCCGTTCACCACGAACGCCAACATCAACACCGGCGACGGCATGTCGCTGGCCTACCGTGCCGGCGCGCCGCTGAAGGACATGGAGTTCGTCCAGTACCACCCGACCGGCCTGCCGTTCACCGGCATCCTGATCACCGAGGCGACCCGGGCCGAAGGCGGCTGGCTCGTGAACAAGGACGGCTACCGCTACCTGCAGGACTACGACCTGGGCACGCCCTCACCGACACCCGTCATGCGGAGCATGGAGCTCGGTCCGCGCGACCGGCTGTCGCAGGCGTTCGTGCATGAAGTCGAGAAGGGCCGCACCACCGAATCGCCGTACGGACCGATCGTCCACCTCGACCTCCGCCATCTCGGCGAGAAGATGATCGAGGCCAAGCTCCCCATGGTGCGCGAGCTGTGCCGGTCCTACGAACGCATCGACCCGGTGACCGAGCTGATCCCGGTCCGGCCCGTCATCCACTACATGATGGGCGGCGTCCACACCGACATCGACGGCGCGACGCCCATCGCGGGGTTGTTCGCCGCCGGCGAGACCGCGTGCGTGAGCATCAACGGCGCGAACCGGCTCGGCTCGAACTCGTTGCCCGAGTGCTTGGTGTTCGGCGCCAGGGCGGGCCGGGCGGCCGCGGAGTACGCCGGAAGCGCCGGCGACGCTCCTGCTGCGATCACCAGCCAGGCCGCCGACGAGGTACGCCGGCTCGAGCGCGACCTGCTCGGCAAGGAGGCGGGGAGCGAGCGGGCCGCCGCGATCCGCGACGAGATGCAGACGACCATGGAGGACAGCGCGGGGATCTTCCGCACTGGGCCCTCGATGGCCAAGGGTCTCGACACTCTGGCCGAGCTGCAACAACGGATGGACAACGTCGGCGTGGCTGACACGAGCCGGTCGTTCAACACCGAGCTGGTCGCGGCACTGGAGCTGGCGAACATGCTCGACATCGCCGAGTGCATCCTGCAGTCCGGGCTGCAGCGAGAGGAGTCCCGCGGGGCCCATCAGCGCACGGACTTCCCGGCCCGCGACGACGAGAAATTCCTCAACCACCTGCTGGTCAACCGCAACGACGACGGGACATCGAGAGTCGAGCGGCTACCGGTGACGATCACGCGGTGGCCACCAGGCGAGCGGACCTACGGGAGGTAGACATGGCGGACAGCATCAGCCTTCAGGTGTCGCGGTACCGGCCGGAGAGCGACTCGGAGCCGCAGATCCAGGAGTACGACGTACCCCTGCGCGAGGACTGGTCGATCCTCGACGGGCTCAACCACATCAAGAACGAGACCGACCCGACCCTGTCGTACCGCTGGTCGTGCCGGATGGGTATCTGCGGCAGCTGCGGGATGAATGTCAACGGCGAACCCCGGCTGACGTGCGGCACGTTCCTGGTCGACTGCGCGCCCGGCCCGATCCGCGTCGAGCCGCTCTCCAACTTCCCCGTCATCCGCGATCTCGTCATCGACATGAGCGATTTCATGCGCAAGCTGCCACAGGTCAAGCCGTGGATCATCCGAGACGAGGAGCAGTCGGTCGATGACGGCGAGTACCTGCAGACGCCGGACGAGCTCGACGTGTTCAAGCAGTTCAGCATGTGCATCAACTGCATGCTCTGTTACGCCGCCTGCCCGGTCTACGGCCTCGACCCTGAGTTCATGGGACCGGCGGCGATCGCTCTCGCAGAGCGCTATGACCTCGACTCCCGCGACCACGGGGAGCCCCAACGCCTCAACGTGCTGATCGAGCACGAGGGCGTCTACGGCTGCACGTTCGTCGGCGAGTGCACGAAGGTGTGCCCGAAGGACGTGGACCCTGCGGGCGCCATCCAGCGCTACAAGCTGAAGGCGGCACAGGAGTCGGTGAAGGCGCTGCTGATGCCGAAAGGTGCCAGAGCGAAATGAGCGACCTGCGCACCTACAAGTGGCCCATGAAGACGTTCTGGTGGGTCAAGAAGCCGTCGTACTTCCTCTTCGTGATGCGCGAGCTGAGCAGCATCTTCGTGGCCTGGTGGGTCGTCTTCCTGCTGATCCTGGTGGCCGCCGTCGGGCGAGGCGAGGGAGCGTATGAGGACTTCCTCGACTTCGCCGAGAACCCGGCCGTGATCGTCCTCAACGTGATCGCCTTCGCCTTCGTGGTGCTGCACACGGTCACCTGGTTCAGCCTGACACCGAAGGCGATGGACGCCCGGCTCGCGCGGCCGTCCCGTGCCTGCCCTGATGGTGGTCGCGTCGCAGTACGCCGGCCTCGCGGTCGTCTCCGCGTTCATCTACTGGCTGGTGACCGGATGATCAAGCGACGCGTCGAACCTTTCGTCTGGCTCGCCTTCAGCGGTGGTGGCGTGATGGCCGCGATCTTCCTGCCGATGCTGGCCTTCCTGTTCGGGCTGGCCTACCCGCTGGGCTGGTTGGACCCGCCGGACTACGACCACCTGCACGCCGTGGTCCGCAACCCGCTGACCATCCTCTTCTTGCTCGGGCTGTTCGTGATGCTGCTGATCCACAGCGCGCACCGCTTCCGCTTCACGCTGTACGACGGTCTCCAGATCAAGTCGAGAAAGGCCACCGCCGTGCTCTGCTATGGCGGCGCCGCCGTCATTGCGCTCGTGGCAGTCGGCGTCCTCCTCTGAGCCGGGCCAGTTGACGGCGATCGCACGACCGGGTTACACCGACGGCAAGGAGAAGAACATGAGCGACTCGGATGTACGCGAACTATTCCTGCAGGCGATCGCCCACGACGATTCGGCGGCGATGCGCGAAGGCATCGAGAAGTTGTTCGGGCTGACAGGGGAGGGACTCTCTCCGGAGTCGGAGTACCGGCTTCGCCACGAGGAATACGTGATGGAGATGCCCCAGTCGGGCGAGCGGATCCGTGGACGTGACGCCATGCGTGCGATGCAAGAAGCCTTTCCGGTGCCCCCCTCCATTACCTTGCGCAGAGTGTTTGGGTCCGGGCAAGTCTGGGTCGTCGAGGGAACGAACGACTATGCCGGGGACGTGTGGCACCTGGTGGCCATCCTGGAGCTTGAAACAGATGGATCGATCATTCGCGATACTCGCTACTACACGCAGAAGTCGGAGGCACCCGCCTGGCGGGCTGAATGGGTGGAGTCGCTCGATTAACCGTCGGCGTCGCGTTCTCAGGACGAGCTCAGGGTGTGATCAGGTCTGGCGGCTGAAGGCGGTAGACGTTGAGTTCCATGTCGTAGTACTTGTCCGGTCTCGCCAACCCACTGCATGCCCAGCCGCTGGGCGAGCTTGGCGGCCCGCACGTTCGCCGGCCGCATCACCGCGAACAACTCGTGCGCTGACATCTCGAACGCCCAGGTCGCGACCGCATGAGCCGCCTCGGTCGCGTAGCCGTTGCCCCAGTGCTCCGGGGCGAACTGCCAGGCCAGCTCGAGGTCTTCCTCGTACGGCGGCATCCGTCTCAACGTGATCGACCCGACCAGCAGGCCGTCTTCTCGCCGTTTGACGGTCCAGTGCCCGACTGGTGTCAACGCGTCGCGATCGTTCACCGCCCAGTTCGCGATGATCTCCCGCATCGTGGACTCGTCAGCGACGGGTCCCAGCGCCGGGGTCAGCCAGCGAGAGACTTCGTCGCTGCCGAAGATGGTCAGGGCGGCCGCAGCGTCGTCGGCCTGCCAAGGGCCGAGCTCGAGCCGCTTCGTTGTCAGTGCCGCGTTCGTGCTGGTGGTGTTCATGCGATCCGCCCCAACCTCGAGGATGAAGGACTTCCGGTAAGAGGTTCAACGACCGCACCCCCTCAAACCTTCCGGAATCACCACCCGATGATTGAGCCTGTCGAAATCACCGGAGCCCGCTGATTGAGCCTGTCGAAATCACCGGAGCCCGCCGATTGAGCCTGTCGAAATCACCGGAGCCCGACGATTGAGCCTGTCGAAATCACCGGAGCCCGACGATTGAGCCTGTCGAAATCACCGGAGCCCGACGATTGAGCCTGTCGAAATCCCTGGGTCTCGACAAGCTCGACCGTCGAGGGATTCGCTCGACCGCCGAGGGGACCACTGGGTCTCGACGAGCTCGACCGCCGAGGGGGACCACCGGGTCTCGACAAGCTCGACCGCCGGGGAGACCCGCTCGACCGGCGAGGGGAGCCCGGAAATCACAGTGGACAGCGTCCCCGCCCAGGTGTTCACTCCACAGCGACGGGGGCCATTCGTAGGGCGGAGGTGCCTGATGGGACACAGTGACACGCACCGGACGTTGCATGACATGTTCAACCGCCGAGACTTCGACGGCATGGACGCGCACGTGATCGAGGACATCGTGTACGAAGACATGGCGCGGAGCATGACGATGAAGAACCGCGACGAGTTCAAGGACTGGCTGCGGGAGTGGACGACGGCCTTCTCGGACGCCAAGGTCGGCACGGTCGAGTATCTCGACGGCCCGAACTACTCGCTGGCAAGGTTCCGCGGGACGGGCCACAACGACGGCCCGTTGGGGCCGTTCCAGGCGACACAGCGGATGATGGACATCCCGTTGTGGGAGGTGCTGCACTTCGATGGAGCTGGCCAGTGCACGTCTGGCGAGATCATCTATGACCAGGCGAGCATGCTCGGCCAACTCGGACACATCGAGCTCCCGGGCTGAAGGCTCGAGTCATCCAGGAAATGCGGGAAAGTGCAGGGCTCGACGGGGTGTCGACCTGCACTTTCCCGCATTTGCGGGGAGCGAGAGGGGAGGGGGCGTCAGCTGACGTTGGCAGCCACCTGGTGGACGGTGATGGCCTGACGACGGCGCGCCTTGACCCAGTGGCCGAGACTCACCAGACCGAAGCCGGCCAGGAAGATCGCCAGCGTGACGACGCCGTACGACGTCGGGAACTCGCCAGCCTCGAACGCCGGATTCGCACCGCCACCCAGCGAGTCGAGCAACAGGTACAGCGTCTGGAACATGAACGCCCAGAGGTAGGCGATGGCGTACGCCGTGTTGGCCGCCAACACGGAGCGCAGGAAGTAGCCGAGCGGGAACGCCGCCAGCAGCGTGATCACAGCAATCATCGAGGCCCACCTCAGTCCATGACCGGCACGGACTGGCGGGACGGCGAGAACATCAAGCCGACCGCAAGCACCGTGATTAGGACGCTGACGCCGACCAGCAGCTTGATCCCCGCCGGCACGTCGACGAAGAACGCCGGCAACGACGCGAGCAGGTTGATGATCAGGGCGCCGGCCGCGACTCGGATCGCAGCCCGGTTCCCGGTGCGCCAGGCGATGACGACGGCGACCAGTCCGATGACTCCGAGAATGCTGCCGAGTACGAGGATCGCCATCGGCGGTCCGGTCTCGCCTTCAGGGGCAGGGAAGAAAGCGCTCGGGATGTTGGCGAGACTCAGCACGCCGGCGATGACAAGCCCGACCTTCTGTCGGGTAGTTGTGTGACTCATGGTGATTCCTTTGTTCGGAAGTGGATGACTCCACCGTGTCGCCGGCGCGGTTCCCGCGAACAGATCCGGGGTGCCTGTCCATCTTCCCGCCTTTTCACGGCTGAGAGGGAAGAAGTTCCCGGGTCAGTGGGGACCCGTAACCCCCATGATTGAGGACATGACGGTGCGGATCGTGCTCGCCGACGACCACCCGGTCGTCCGTGGCGGCCTGCGCGCCCTGATCGGCACGATCGACGGACTCGAGGTGGTGGGTGAAGCCGCCGACGGTGAGGCTGCCGTCCGCGAGGTGCAGCTGCTGCGCCCCGACGTCGTACTCATGGACGTGCGGATGCCAGGCCTCGGCGGTGTCGAGGCGACCAGACGCATCCGCGAGACCACGCCCGAGACCGCCGTACTCATGCTGACCATGTACGACGATGACGCCACCGTGCTGACCGCCATGCAAGCCGGCGCTCGCGGCTACCTCCTCAAGGGCGCTGAGCAGACCGAAATCGTCGGCGCCATCCATGCGGTGGTGGCCGGGCAGGTGATCTTCGGGCCTGGCATTGCAGGTCGGGTGCTCGACTACTTCGCGGCGCCTCCGGTTCCTGCCGCCGAGCCGTTCCCCCAGCTCACCACGCGAGAGCGCGAGATCCTCGACCTACTGGCGTCCGGGCGTCGTACCGCCGCCATCGCCGAGGCGCTGTTCCTGTCACCCAAGACGGTCAGCAACCACCTCACCAACGTCTTCGCCAAGCTCGAGGTCGCCGACCGCACGGAAGCGATCATCCGGGCGCGCGAGGGTGGGCTGGGTCAGTCGCCGTGATCGCCGACGCCGCTCTGGTTGCGCTGGCGGCCGCCGGACTGTCGTTGGCGGGCGGCGGTGCGCTCCTCATGGTTCGCCGGGTCTGGCTGTCCGGCTCCTTGTTGGTCGTCGGAGGCGCCTTGACTGTGGCCAGCGCAGTCGCCGATGCCACCGATCACTCAGACGCGGCGAAGTTCGGACTGACGATGGCGGCGGCCCTCGTGTTACCCCTCGCCCTCACGGCGTACCCGCGGCTGGACTGGCGTCATCCGGTCGACTTCGTCGCGCTGGCGACGATCGCCGGTGCCGGAGTACTGACCGTGGCGCAGTGGTCAGACGTGGACGCGGTGGCCACGATGGGGCTGGTCATCGGGATGGTCCTGATCGCCCACACCTGGTGGCGCATTGAACGCAGCTCTGGCAGTGACCGGTGGGCCTTGACGTGGATGGCTCTCGGTGTCGGAGTCCCGGGCCTGGCGGCGGGCCTGGCGTCATTCGCGGCTCCCTCGACCAGCGGAGTGGTGGTGGCGGTTGCGGTCTTCGCGCTGGTCGGGCCCGCGATGTACGTCGGAGTGGACCGGCCGGAGGTCGTCGACGTTCGCGGTCTGGTCGTGCACAGTGTGGTGTTCGCCTTCGCCGGCGGTGTGTACGTCTGCCATCTTCATCTCGATTGAGTCTCTGATCGAGATCCTCAGCGGTTCGACGCCGATCGTCGGGGTGATGGCGGTGATCGGTCTGCTCGCGGCGGTGGCGTTCCACCCGCTACAGGTCATGCTTCGCGGTGTCGTCGACGAACTGCTGTTCGGGCATCGGCCCGACCCGCTCGGCGCCGCGACGACCGTGGTGGGGAGCATCGGTGACGACCCGGTGCTCGCGTTGCGGGCGATTCGGGAGGCGTTGGTGCTGCCGTACGCCGTCTTGACCGTCGACGACGTACCCGTGGCGTCGTCCGGATCCGAGGTCACCCACACCCGTCGGCTGGTCCTCGAGCTCGGCGACGGACGACACGGTGAGCTGGTCGTCGGTCTGCGTGCGGGAGATCTCAGGCTGTCGGCGGGAGATGAGCACGTGTTGCGTCTGGTTGCGCCTCTGCTCGCTCAGACGCTGCGCGCGAGCAGTCTGGCGGCCGACTTGCAACGGTCGCGTGAGGAGACCATCACGGCTTTGGAGGAGGAGCGGCGACGGCTGCGGCGTGATCTTCATGACGGGCTCGGGCCTCGGTTGTCAGGGATCGCCTTCACGGCCGACGCTGCTCGTAACAGCCTGCGCTCCGACCCCGACAGCACGGACTCGCTGCTGGTTTCGCTGCGCGCCGAGACGGTCAGCGCGATCGAGGAGATCCGCCGGCTCGTCTACGCCATGCGCCCGCCGGCGCTGGATGAGCTGGGGCTGGTGCCGGCACTTCGGCAACAAGCGGTAGCGCTTAGGACCGCTGGTGGTGATCCGCTGCGCGTCACGATCAAGGCCGGCGAGCTGCCCACCACGGTGACTGCGGCGATGGAGGTGGCGGCATACCGGATCGTGATGGAGGCGCTGACCAACGTGGCTCGTCACAGTGGCTGTGACACGGCAACCGTTGGTTTGCGAGCCGACTCCGGGGCTCTGGTGATCGACGTGACCGACGTGGGTACGGCGAACGGTGCATGGTCGACCGGAGTCGGGATCGCGTCGATGCGGGAACGTGCCGCGCAACTGGGTGGCACGCTTACTGCTGGCAGTGGCGGCACCGAAGGCACCGGCGGGCAGGTCCATGCCGTCCTGCCGCTGCCGTGAGCCCGTCGGCGGTCGAGCTTGTCGAGCGATGTACTGAGCCTGTCGAAGTGACCCGGTGATTTCGACAGGCTCAATCAGCGGGACGGGCGGGGTTGTTGGCGGTCGAGCTTGTCGAGCGATGTACTGAGCCTGTCGAAGTGACCCGGTGATTTCGACAGGCTCAATCAGCGGGACGGGCGGGGTTGTTGGCGGTCGAGCTTGTCGAGGCCCGGTGATTTCGACAGGCTCAATCAGCGGGATTTCGACAGGGTCAATCAGCGGGTCGGCGCTTCAAACAGTGGGAGTCATATCGTGGTCCGATGACTGAAGACCTGAAGCAACGGCCTCACCCTCAGCAGAGCCGGGCCGTCCAGTTCCCGACCGACGAGATATCGGCGCTGGTTGACTCTGTAGTCCGGTACGACCTGGCGGAGAGCACCTGCCCGCCGTTGGCGGTTGGCGAGATCACGGATCTGGCGACGCTCAACGACTTCCGGCTGGGCTATGGAACGTCACCTGGGAGTGGCGAGCTCCGCGCGCTGATCGGCGCAGATGTTGGTGTGGCGGCTGATGCGGTGTTGGTGACGGCTGGTGCGATCGAGGCGCTGTTCCTGGTGGCTCAGGACCGGTGTCACGGCCGCGCGGTGGTGCTGGCGCCGTACTTCCCGCCGGCCGTCTCTGTGCCGACCGGTCTGGGCGCGCATGTTGACACGGTGTCGCTGTCGTTTGACGAGGGCTATCGGCTGCGCCTCGATGCGATCGCGGATGCGTTGAATCCGGAGACCACGTTGGTGTCGCTCGCGTCGCCGCAGAACCCGTCCGGCGTTCGGTTCTCTGACCAGGAGCTCACCGACCTGGTGAGCGTGGTCGAGGCCCGTGCGCCTGAGGCGGTGATCCTGGTGGACGAGACGTACCGCGCATCGACATACGGAAGCGCATCCGTCCCCGCGTCCGCCGCGGCACTCTCGCCTCGCATCGTGACGTCCGGGTCGTTGTCGAAGGCGCATGGCGCACCGGGGATACGAGTCGGGTGGCTGACGAGCACGGACGCCGTCCTCATCGAACGCCTCCGCAATGCGAAGTTCCTGACGTCCGTGTCGTGTTCGACGCTTGATGAGGCGCTCGGCGCTGAAGTGCTGCGCAGCAGTGATCGCATCCTCGCGCCACGGGCCGCCCGGCTCTCGCATGCGCTGGCGGAGCTGGAGGCTTGGGCCGTCGATCAGCCCGTCGACCTGGTGAGGCCGGGTGGCGGAGCAATGTGCTGCCTGCGGATGAGCCCGGATCGGGTGCCGGACGAGGCCGTGCGGGGTGTCCATGACGAGCTGGGCCGTCGCGAGGTTCGGGTCGCGCCAGGTTCGTGGTTCGGCGAGGACGACCGGGTGTTTCGGGTCGGCTTCGGCCACCTCGATCCAACGGACTTCACCGAGGCGCTGTCTCGACTCGGCGAGGTCTTGGGCTCGGTCTCGCGCGGCTAGCCCGCCGTCGTACCAACCAGACTGCGGCTAGCGTGGCGGCGTGCTCATCGCGGAAGACTTGCTCCTGCTGCTGACCGACGAGCGGTCGGGCGCGGCCCGGGTCGACTCGACCAAGCTGACGTACGCCCTCGCCGGAGCCGTCCTGCTTGAGCTCTCGCTCGCGGGACGCGTCGATGTCGCAGGCCGCGGCGAGTCCGTGCGGAGGGACAGACTCGTGGTCAGGGACCCTGCCCCGACGGGCGACCCGGTCCTGGATCGTGGGCTGGCCGAGCTGTCGCGGCGACAGAACAAGCGCCCTCGTGACGTGATTCGGCATCTCGCGAAGGGCGTCCGCGAGGACGTGTACGCGCTGCTGGCTGCTCGCGGCACCGTCAGGCAGGAGCGCAGCAAGATCCTGGGCGTCTTCCCGCGCACGCGCTGGCCCGTGGTCGACCCCGAACCTGGTCGGCGAAGCCGACTCGACCTCAAGCACGCTGTCATGCGCGACCAGCCTCCGACCGACTCTCGAGTCGCCGCTGTCATCTCGCTGCTGGCCGCCATCGACAAGCTGCCGATGGTGGTGACACCTGACCAGACAGGGTGGTCGAAGCGGCAGATCACTCGACGTGGCAAGGAGATCAGCGAGGGTAGTTGGGCTCCGAAGGCGGTCAAGGATGCCGTCGCCGCTGTCAACGCGGCGATCACAGCGGGAGTAGTCGTCGCCGCCTCGACCGCCGCCACATCCGGAGGCTGAAGGCGTGGCTGTCGCGGCGTGGATGACGACCGCGGCGGCTCGCGGGGGCTCTGGTCAGTGCTCGGGCGGCGTACAGGCTCGAGTCAGTGCGCGACGGTCAGCAGGAGCACGGACGGGGCAACCGCCTCGATGTCGTGACGTTGGGGCGGGAGGGCCAGTAGATCACCGGGTCGGAGCTCGACGCGGAGATCGCCGGCACGAAGGATGACCTCGCCTTGCAGGCAGAGCAGCGACGCATCGCCTGGACTCTTGTGCTCACCCATCGTGCGTCCGGCAGCGAGTGCGACGAGGGTCTGCCGCAGGTTTGCTGACGACCTGCCATAGACCCGAACGGCGCTCCGACCGCTTGGCGCGTTGGCGGCGACTGCGAGCTGTTCCTCGGAAAGGGTGTGGATCGACGCGACGTCCATACGCCGATCATGTCAGGCACAGGCGATGCAAGGGAACCTGGTGGGTGATGTGTCGGTCTGCTCCGCACTTGGAGTGATGGGAAGAGGACGTCGATCGGGCAGGCCTGGTCGCGTTGAAGAAATCCCCGTTTTCCCTTGTGTATAAGGGTTTCTGAGTCCAAGAACTGTCGGTGGGCCGTCGTAGTGTTGTTCCATGAGTACGACGCTTCTGCCTCCCGGATCGCCGCGAGTCGGCGATGGGTTCGGTGTTGCGTTGGGGGTGGCGCGTGCTGAGCTGGCTGGGCTGATGGATGTCCCGACCTGGTCCTTAGATGACGCCCGGCTCAATGACCGGTTGGCGGAGGCGCTGTCAGTGAAGGCCGCGAACGACGAGCTGATCAGTCGTCTTGTCCGGGAGGTTGATGAGCGCGACCTCGCGAGCAAGTCAGGAGCCTCATCGACGCGGGCGCATCTGATCGCGGCCCACCAGATGTCAGCCGCTGAGGCGACGCGTACGGTGGCGACCGCGCGGGCGATGACCGAGCGCTGTGAGAACACCAGGCGGGAGTTCGCGGCCGGTCATGTCAGCGCTGAGCAGGCGCTGGTGGTGGCTGAAGCGGTTAACCGGCTGTCGTCGACTATTGACCCGCTGCGGATCGAGGCCGCGCAGGCTGATCTGTTGGACCATGCGGCCCGGTTGAGTGTCGCCCAGCTGCGGGTGGTGGCCAACCACCTGGTCGAGGTTGTTGACCCTGACGGAGCAGACGAGACGTTGGAGCAGCAGCTGCAGGCGCAAGAGGAGCGAGCCCGCAAACAGACGATGTTTGTCGGCCAGTTCGGTGCCGACGGCATCTCCCGTGGCCGGTTCGCGGTGCCCAACGTGACCTTCGCGATGCTCAAGAAGGCCCTGGATGCGTGCGCGTCACCCCGCCGCGACCATCACCTCTTTGATGACGGCACATGTGAGCCTTTGGGTTATGAGTCCCGGATGGGGCTGGCGTTCTGTGAGCTGATCGAGCACCTCCCGGTCGACGGGCTGCCACAACATGGGGTGGCGAACGCGTCGATCGTGGTCACCGTCGACGAAGACAAGCTCCGGGCTGGAGCCGGGGAGGCCACCTTGGACACCGGCGGCACCGTCTCGATTTCCGAGGTACGCCGGCTGGCGTGCAACGCCGGCATCCTGCCCCTCGTACTCGGCGGCGAGTCACGAATCCTCGACCTAGGGGTCAGCCGGCGGCTCTTCGACCGCTACCAGCGCCTGGCACTCGCTGCCCGCGACCGAGGCTGCGTCTTCGCCGGCTGCCAGCGGCCCCCGGCCTGGTGCGAAGCCCACCACTTGAAGCCGTGGAGCGAGGGCGGAGCCACCGATCTCGTGAACGGCTGCTTACTCTGTAGTTTTCATCACCACCTGGTTCACCAAGGCGAATGGGACCTGTCCAGAGCCCCCGACGGCATCATCGAGGTCATCCCACCCACCCGGATCGACCCGACACGCAGACCCATCCGCCATGAACGCTTCAAACCCCGACCCGGATAGGGCCGCGGGAAGTCGTAGCGCGCGGCGATACCGTGGCGACGGAATCTCCGAGCCGCTGCGTCAGCCACCGGTGATGTCGGTGAGTTCCACGACGGCGTAACCGGCTTCGTCGGAGGCGGCCAGGTTGACGGACGCCAGGAACGCCCAGTCGTGGAATCCCTCGGGGTCGTGCAGGATCTGCCGCACCTTCCACACGCCGGGCTCGGACCCGTCGTCGATCATGAGCAGCCCTGGACCGCGGGCGTTGGCGTCGGTGAGCAGCGACGCGTGCTCCTCCCAGTACGACGACATGGCGTCCTGCCATGCCTCGGCATCCCAGCCGGCATCGCCGTCGAGCTCGCCGAGCGCGGTCCAGTCGCGGCGGGCGGCCAACTCGACGCGTCGGAACATCGCGTTGCGCACCAAGACCCGGAAGGCCCGGGGATTGCCGGTCACCGGACGGAATTCGGCGTCGAGCCGCGGACGGACGAAGTCAGCATCAGTCAGGTCCTCGCCCGCGGCGAGCTTCTCCCACTCATCAAGGAGCGAAGAGTCGACCTGTCGAGTCAGCTCACCGAGCCATTCGATGAAGTCGTCGAGCTCTTCGTTTCGGGCCGTCTCGGGCACCGTGTGGCGCAGGGCGCGAAAGGCATCGGCCAGGTAGCGCAGCACAAGACCTTCGGAGCGCGCGAGGCCGTAGAAGCCGACGTACTCGACGAACGTCATCGCGCGTTCGTACATGTCGCGCACGATCGACTTCGGCCGCAGCGGGTGGTCCGCGACCCACGGGTGGCCCTTGCGATACGTCTCGTACGCCGCCTCGAGCAACTCCTCCAGCGGCTTCGGGTAGGTCACGTCATCGAGCAGCTCGATCCGCTCGTCGTACTCGATGCCTTCGGACTTCATCGCGGCCACCGCCTCGCCCCGCGCCTTGAACAGCTGCGCCGAAAGAATCTGCCGCGGATCCTCCAGGGTCGACTCGATCACCGAGACGACATCGAGCGCGTACGTCGGTGAGTCCTGGTCGAGCAGCGCGAGTGACGCCATCGCGAAGGCCGACAGCGGTTGGTCGAGCGCGAAGTTCGCGGGCAGGTCGACGGTGAGCCGCAAGCCTCGGCCATCCGGCTCGGGCTCGGCCAGCCGCTCGACCACGCCACCAGCGAGCAGCGCCCGGCTGATCGCGACGGCGTGCCGGATGTGCTTGAGCTGAGCTGCGCGGTCCTCGTGGTTGTCGGTCAGTAACTTCCGCATGGCAACAAACGGATCGCCAGGCCGCGCAATCACGTTGAGCAGCATCGAGTGGGTGACCGCGAAGCTTGACGTGAGCGGCTCGGGCTCGGCGACGACAAGCCGGTCAAACGTCTTCTCGCCCCAGTTCACGAACCCCTCAGGCGGCTTCTTGCGTTGCACCCGACGCAGCTTCTTCGGGTCGTCTCCAGCCTTCTTCACCAGCCGCGCGTTCTCGACCTCGTGCTCGGGCGCTTGCACGACGACACTGCCGAAAGTGTCGTAGCCAGCACGTCCGGCCCGCCCGGAGATCTGGTGGAACTCGCGAGCGCGGAGATGACGCGAGCGCACGCCGTCGTACTTGGTGAGCCCGGTGAGCACGACCGTGCGGATCGGTACGTTGATACCGACGCCGAGCGTGTCAGTTCCGCAAATGACCTTGAGCAGCCCGGCCTGGGCGAGGGTCTCCACGAGCCGGCGGTATCGCGGGAGCATGCCGGCGTGATGGACGCCGATGCCCATCCGGACCAGCCGGCTCAGGGTGCGCCCGAACCCGGCGGCAAAACGGAACTCCCCGATGAGGTCGGCAATCTGGTCGCGTTCCTCGCGGGTCGCGACCTTGAGGCTCGACAGCGCCTGCGCCCGCTCGATCGCTTCGGCTTGGGTGAAGTGCACGACGTACACCGGCGCCTGGTGAGTCGTGAGGAGCTCCTCGAGCGTCTCGTGGATGGGAGTGGTGGCGTAAGAGAAGTGCAGCGGCACCGGACGATCGGTCGACGCGACGATGGTGGTGCGTCGGCCCGTACGACGTGTGAGGTCGTCACGGAAGCGCGACATGTCGCCGAGCGTTGCCGACATCAGCATGAACTGCGCGTTGGTGAGCTCCAGCAGCGGCACTTGCCATGCCCAACCACGGTCAGGCTCGGTGTAGAAGTGGAACTCGTCCATCACGACGACACCGACGTCGGTGGCGCTGCCTTCGCGGAGCGCCTGGTTCGCGAGCACCTCCGCGGTTGCGGTGATGATCGGCGCGTTCGGGTTGACCGCGGCGTCGCCGGTCAGCATGCCGACGTTGTCAGGCCCGAACATCTCGCAGAGCGCGAAGAACTTCTCCGACACGAGAGCTTTGATCGGCGCGGTGTAGAACGTGCGCTTGCCCTGGGCCAGAGCGGCAAAGTGCGCGCCGGCGGCGACCAGACTCTTGCCCGAGCCGGTGGGCGTCGCCAGGATGACGTTCGCCCCATCGACGATCTCGATCAACGCCTCGGTCTGGGCGGGGTAGAGCGTGAGGCCCTGCTCCGTCGTCCATCCCTCGAATGCGTCGTACAACGCATCCGGCGTCGGCTCGGCCGGGAGCCGCGACAGCAGGGAAGGGACCGGAGAAACAGACATCGTGGCCCATCTTCCCCTGCTCGACCGCGCCAGCGCTCGGGCACCTCACAGGGATCGGGCTCAGCGGTCAGGCACCTCGACCGTGAGGGCGAGGTGATCAGAGAGGGGCAGCCGGATGGACTCGCCGGAGTTTGCGCCGGAGATACCGCGGCTCAGGATGTGGTCGATCTGGTACTCCGGCTGATGCGCAGGAAAGGTCAGCGCCGTCGACAGCGCCTCCATCCGCGTGAACCGTTGAGCCATCGGAGGGCGCATGTTGAGGTCGCCCATCAAGATCGCCGGCGCTGGTTTCACCGCGAGGGCACGTGCCAGTCGGCGTAGCTGGAGGACGTTCGACCCGGACAGATATGACAGGTGTGTCGCCGCCACCCACGCATCTCCGCGCGGCGTCTCGACTGTGGCGATGATCGCGACCCGGGCTTCGTCGCGTGCGAGATGCGGACGCCCTCCGCGATGCCACAGCGGCACCGGCACCGGGAATGGTGGCAACCGCACGACCTGCCAGTTGCGCATGGGGTAGCGCGACAGCAGGGCGATGCCGTAGAGCGGCGTGCCAGGTTGCTCGTCCCCCGTGGCCGCCTGCCAAGCCATACCCGCCGTACCCGCCGTACCCGACATGGCCGCGACGAAGCGGTGGTCGGTCGCCCCCATCGTCTCGGCGGCGACGCTCGTCAGGTCCAGGCCCTGTGAGCGGGGCTGATCACGATCGACCTCCTGCAGCGCGAGCACATCGGCGTCGAGGGTGCGGATCGCGGCGGCGAAGCGGTCGACGTCCACGCGGTCGTCATCCGTCGAGCGTCCGTTGAGAATGTTGAAGGTGGCTAAGCGCACGATGCCTATTGTGCCGTTGCGGGAGCGTCGTGCCCGACCGATAGCGTGCTTCATGTACGACGGCTGGCCGATGGCCGTCACGATCACAGCACAGGGGAGGACCCATGCACTTCGAGCTTCAGCTGATCGCGGTCCCGGTTTCGGACGTCGATCGCGCCAAGGCGTTCTACACCGAGAAGGCCGGCTTCATCGCCGATCACGACCACCAGCTGAGCGAAACCCAGCGCTTCGTGCAGCTCACGCCACCAGGCTCAGCATGCTCGATCTGGATCGGAAGCGGCCTGGGCAACGAAGACAATCCCGGGTCGCTCAAGGGCTTACAGCTGGTCGTGGCTGACATCGAGGCGGCGCGGGCCGAGCTCGTCGGGCGAGGGCTGGAGGCCTCTGAAGTGAGCGACGAGCCTTGGGGTCGCTTCATCTACTTCAGCGACCCCGACGGGAACGGTTGGGCCGTGCAGCAGTCCGACACGACCTCTGTCGGCGGCTAGCCAGACGCACGAGCGGCGCACTCCGCGACGGGAGTGCGCCGCGCGCGTATTGCCCAGGGTTCTGTCCGCTGTTACGGGACGGCGTTGATCCTCGTCGTCGCGACCGGCGTGTAGGGATCGTTGGCGGCCAGGTAGTTCGACAGGGCGTCGATGTCGAGCCCGCCGAAGAACTTGTTCGTTCCCGATGCGAAGACGCCGAAGCCGTCGCCGCCGTCGGACAGGAACGAGTTGCACACGATCCGGTAGGTGTTACCGGGAACGATCGGCACGGGCGCGGTAGCTGGGTTGCCGTCCGCGTCGACCAACACACTGCCTACTACAGCGTTCGTGCCGACCTCCGCCGCAAGGGACTTGTCCCAGGTGTACTCGATCCCGCTCACCTGCAGGATCTTGTTGCTCGTCGGGGGGCCCTCGTTGACGCCGTTCCACTGCTGCTCCAGCAGGTCGAGGATCTGCTGACCTGTCAGGTCCATGGACACGTCGTAATTGTTGAACGGCTGCACGTTGAACGCCGCCTCGTAGGTGATGTCACCGGCAGCGTTCTCGAGCAGATCGGCGCGGATGCCGCCGGGGTTCATGAACGCGATCACCGGCGCAGGGTCGCCAACCGTCTCGATGACGGAGGGGTCCACCTTCTGGGCGTCAGCGATCAGGTTGCCCAGCTGCGAGTCACCCGAGCCGTCGGCATCGACCGTCCTCGTGACGCTTTGTGACGGCGTTGCCTCCGGGTCGATGTGCCCGATCACTTCGTTGGCGATGTCGGCCACCAACTCCTTGTACAGCGTGATCAGGTTCGTCAGGGCCGGGACCGGCGCGGTGTTGTTGTCCGGCAGCGTGTCAGTGTCCGGACCGTCGTTGTTGTTGGTCACGATCACGTTGTGAGCGAACGCCGCGCCGCGAACCACGTCGCGGCTGTTCGCGTTGATCAGCAGATGCACATCGGTGACCAGTCGCCCAAAGGAGGAGGCGCTTGTCAGGAGCCGATTGTGGCCCCGTGGGTCGAGAACCGTGCAGTTGTACGCCGAGTGGGTGTGGCCGGAAATTACCGCGTCGATCTGCGGGTCGAGCCGCTCGGCGATGTCGATGGCTGGGCCGGAGACTCCGGAGCAGCCGTCGTAGTTGGACACGTCACTCGGGACGACACCCTCGTGCAGCAGCACCACGATCGCCTTGACTCCCATGCCTTCCAGCTTCGGCACGAGGCGGTTGGCGGTGATGATCTCGTCGGTGAACTTCAGGCCTTCAACGCCCGCCTTGGTGACGATGTTGGGGGTGTCCTCGAGCGTCATCCCGATGAAGCCGACCTTGATGCCTTGGACCCGCTGGATCTTGTAGGGAGGGAGGATCGGGTTGCCGTCATGCGGCTTCCCGTCGTCGTACTTCACGTTGGCCGCCAAGTACTGGAAGTCTGCGCCGGCGAAGTCGTGGTCAGGGTCGGGGCAGCTGTTCTGGTTGTTCTCGCCGTCCCCATCGTCGAGGCAGCCTCCGCGCTGCATGCGCAGCAGCTCTTTGTAGCCCTCGTCGAACTCGTGGTTGCCGACCGACGCGATCTGGAGGCCGACCTTGTTCATCGCTTCGATACTGGGCTCGTCGTGGAATGCCGCCGACAGCAGTGGCGATGCGCCGATCAGGTCTCCCGCGGCAACGGTCACCGTGCTGGCGCCGTTGGCCGCAGCCTGGCTGCGCAGCTTCTTGAGGTGTCGGGCGAGGAACTCCACGCCACCGGCTGGGGTGTTGTTGATCCGACCCGAGGAGCTCGTGGCCGGGATCTTCTCGAGGTTGCCGTGGAAGTCGTTGATTGCCAGCAGGTCGAGCCGAACGTTCTGGCCCGCACCCGCGGCATGCGTGAGGCGGTGGTAGGTCTGTCGTGCAGACGTGTCATGGGTGGCCGAGGACCCGTCATCGGTGGTGACCGACAACGCTGGGGCACCAGCCGCCAGCAGGGCCAGCGTGGCGGTGGCCACGGCGGCCGTGCGGCGTCGAGAGGGTGAGGACATAAGAGTGCATCTCCTGTCGAGGGTGATCGATGCAGCGCAGGCTACTCCGCCACGGCCGGTAGCGGCAGCCCCGCCAGGCCTGTTCATTTCGCGGCCAACCACGGTCTTGGTGCCGGACATCCGCGCCACGGTGGTTCGGGCGAAGCTCCGGCTCTCGCCGCTAGGTTTGGCTCATGGCGCCTGCTGGCAAGAGCCCCGCGGTGGAACTCGAGGTCGGCGACCGCACGGTTCGGATCTCGAATCCTGACCGGGTCTACTTCCCGGCAATCGGTGCCACCAAGCGCGATTTGGCCAACTACTACCTGAGCGTCGGCGACGGCATTGTGCGGGCGCTGCGGGAGCGGCCGTGCATGCTGCACCGGTTCCCCGACGGGATCGCCGGTGAGAAGGTGCACCAGAAGCGGCTGCCCCACGGTGCCCCACCATGGGTCGAGACGGTCCGCGTGGACTTCCCGAGATACGGCCGGCACGCCAACGAGCTGTGCGTCACCGAGCTCGGCAGCGTGATCTGGGCGGTGCAGATGTCCACGGTGGAGTTCCACCCCTGGAACTCCCGTCGATCTGACACCGAACGCCCCGACGAGTGGCGCATCGACCTCGATCCGATGGAGGAGTGCACGTTCGAGACGGTTCGCCGTGCGGCCCACATCTCCCACGAGGTGCTCGACGAGCTCGGGGCCGTCGGGTGGCCGAAGACGTCAGGCGGGAAAGGCCTGCACATCTACGTCCGGATCGAGCCCCGATGGGCGTTCGCCGACGTACGCCGAGCAGCCCTTGCGTTCGCGCGCGAGGTCGAACGGCGGGCGGGTGGTGACGTGACCACGGCCTGGTGGCGCAAGGACCGAATGCCTGACCAGCTCTTCGTCGACTACAACCAGAACGCGCGCGACCACACGATCGCCAGCGCCTACTCCGTCCGCGGCGTACCCGAGGCCAAGGTGTCGACGCCGATCAGGTGGGACGAGGTCGACGACGTACTGCCCCAGGACTTCACGATCGCCACCGTCCCCGAGCGCTATGCGGCACTCGGCGACCTGCATGAGGGCATCGACGAGGCTGTGTTCTCGTTGGACCCGCTGCTCGAATGGGCTGAGCGCGACGAGCGGGCCGGCGAGGCCGACCCGACGCCTGAACTCGACGAGTAGCGGCTGGGCAGAGGAATCGCTCGCTATCTGCAGGCCAGCCGGTGTTTCGACCCTCGGCCCGGGGTGCGCCGGCGACTCCGGTCGACCAGACTGTCACCGTGACATATCTCGCCGCTCAGGACCGCTACGACTCGATGACCTACCGGCGCTGCGGGCGCAGCGGCCTCAAGCTGCCCGCCCTGTCGCTCGGCCTGTGGCAGAACTTCGGTGACGAACGCCCCATCGAGACCCAGCGCGCGGTGATCCGGCGCGCGTTCGACCTCGGCGTGACGCACTTCGATCTCGCGAACAACTACGGCCCGCCCTACGGGGCTGCCGAGACGAACTTCGGCCGGATCTTCGCCGAGGACCTGGCGCCGTACCGCAACGAGATCGTGGTCTCCACCAAGGCAGGCTGGGACATGTGGCCCGGCCCGTACGGCGACCTCGGTTCCCGCAAGTATCTGCTGAACAGCCTCGACGACTCACTGGCCCGGTTGGGCCTCGACTACGTCGACATCTTCTACAGCCACCGCTTCGACGCCGACACTCCGCTCGAGGAAACGATGGGGGCGTTGGACACGGCGGTGCGTCAGGGCAAGGCGTTGTACGTCGGGATCTCGTCGTACTCTGCGGAGCGCACTCGGGAGGCGGTGGCGATCCTGCGAGAACTGGGCACTCCTGCACTGATCCATCAACCGTCGTACTCGATGCTCAACCGCTGGATCGAGCCCGATCTCCTTGACGCCCTCGGCGAGCTCGGGGTCGGGTGCATCGGCTTCACGGCGCTCGCTCAAGGCCTGCTGACGAGCAAGTACCTCGACGGGATCCCCGAGGGATCTAGGGCGGCCAGCGACGGCACCCTCGGCAAGGACATGCTCAGCGACGAGACCCTCGCTCGGGTACGCGGCCTCAACGACATCGCCGGCGAGCGCGGCCAGTCGCTGGCCCAGATGGCGTTGGCCTGGGCGTTGCGCGACGAGCGGATGACGTCGCTCGTGTTGGGTGCCAGCAGCGTGCGCCAGCTCGAGGAAAACATCCGGGCGCTCGACAAGCTCGACTTCACCGACGACGAGCTCAGCCGCATCGACGAGTACGCCGTCGACTCCGGCGTCGACCTGTGGGCAACGTCAAGCGAGCAATGAGCTCACCTTGTTTCTCGGCGTCGACCTTGGCACGAGTGGGCTGAAGCTGGCCCTGGTCGCCAGGGACGGAGCGGTAGTCGCCGAGTCCGTCGCGTCGTACGACGTCGACTCGCCACAGTCAGGCTTCGCCGAGACCGACCCGGCAGTGTGGGAGGCGGGTTTAGAGGCAGCGGCCCGGGAGATGTTCGCGAGCGGGCAGGACGTAGCCGTCACGTCAATCGGGGTGACCGGGCAGATGCACGGCGTCGTCCTTGTCGATCACGGCGGCCGCCCCATGAGGCCAGCGATCCTTTGGCCCGACCAGCGCGCGGCACGCGCGCTGGGCAGCTGGACCACGCTGGACGCGTGGGCACGCGCACGTCTCGCGAACCCGATCGTCGCGGGCATGCCAGGCCCGATCCTCAGCTGGTTGCGCGAGCACGAGCCGGGGTCTGTAGAGGCGGCACAATTCATCATGACTCCGAAGGACTGGCTGCGAGGAACCCTCACGGGCGACCGGGTGACCGAGCGCAGTGACGCCTCCGGGACTCTGCTCTGGGACGTCGCGAGGGATGGCTGGCATGGCAAGGCGCTCGAGGTGGCAGGTGTCTCGCGCAAGCAGTTGCCCACCCTCGTGCCGAGTGACGAGCAGGTGGGTACGACTCGGTGGTGGCCGGAGTCCGAAGGCTTCCGGTCCGCCGAGGCCGGGGCTCCGCACGGAACTCCCGTGGTTGCCGGGGGCGCCGACACCGCCTGTGCGCTGGTCGCGTTGAAAGAGACGCAGCCACCAGAGCGTTGGCACGAGACGCTGGTGGTCAACATCGGGACCGGCGTGCAGATCTTGCGGCCGGGCACCACGGCGTCACCGCGACTCGATCCGTCGACGCACCTTTATGCAGACACCGATGGCGGCTGGTACGAGATGGTCGCCATCCAGAACGGCGGCCTCGCTCTTGACTGGGTGCAGGCGACCCTCGGCCTGGGCTGGGACGACTTTGTCGCCGCAGCGCAGTCTGCTGCCCCCGGTTCGGCCGGCGCGACGTTCGTCCCCTTCTTGACTGGAGAGCGTGGGGGAGTGGCGTCGGCAGACGCGGTGGCGGGTTGGTCGGGTCTGACTCCGACAGTCGGTCGTGCTGAGCTGGCGCGGTCGGCGTTCGAGGCGTTGGCGTTCACGATCCGCCGTGGACTTGAGGTGGTCGGGGGACATGAGGGGCCGCTGGTGTTGTCCGGCGGCGTTGCCCGAGAGGAGTGGGTACGGCAGCTCGTCGCCGACATACTCCAACGTCCGCTCAGCTACGTGCCGTTGCGCAGTGTCTCTGCGGTTGGAGCGGCTGTGCTCGCGGCGCGCGGCGCTGGCATTGCGCTGCCGGTGCCGGCCGCTGTGGTCGATGTCGTGCCATCGGCTCACGCCTCGACGGATGCGCCATATGCCCGATGGCTCACGGCCGTGCAAGTGACCAGGTCAGACCGCTGATCAGTGGCCCTCTCAGGGCCTAGGATCAGCCCACGATGGGACTGTTTCCGCATTACCGCGCCACCCCGAGCGCGGTGTACGACGCAGCCGACCAGACCGAGGCGCAAGCCAAGCCGGTCGGGTCGACGCGCGGCGCCGTCCTGTCCAGGCACGCCCACGCGGTAGCCGTGACCAGCGGGTTGCTCCGGCCGCCACTCAGCTCGGCCGATCACCAGGTCGTGCAGACAGCCGAAGAGATCCTCCAGGACGCCGCGTTCGCCGCCGGCTGCACCCGCTACTGGGGCGACGCCATCACGACGTACAACACCGGCGTCGACAGGCTCAACGAACGTTACGACGACGCCGCGGCCAACAACTTCGGTCAGACCGCACCTTCGCTGTGGGACCACGTCATGAACGGGAAGATCGACGAGTACCTCGACGACCTCGACTCCTACCACCACCAGCTCACGGTCGCCCGCAACTCACTCGTCGAACAGCTCAAGCGTGAAGAGCACACCCTCCACGGTCATCTCGACGACGAGGGAACCAAGGTCGCCGGCTGGCTGAAGAAGGGCAAGACCGACGCCACCGTGCTCGCACTGGTCAGGGCCGGCGACATGCCGCTCGGTGTGGTCGACATCTTCCCTGGCATCGACTTCAGCAGCCTCGACATGGCGGCTCTGCGCCGGCAGCTGCAGCGGCTCGGCCGACTCGACTTCCTCGACCCCACCCAGTTCCCGACGGCAGCCGCCGCGAAGCGGCTGCTCGACCTGATGCGCGAAGACGGGGTGCCGCCGCTCGACTACGGTCCGCTGCTGCAGCGCTATTGGCTGCTTACGGCGTGCGAGAAGGCCGGCATCTACCTCGACGGCTGGGATCCCAGCCAGGGCGCTGATGCCAACCTGCCCAACCTGATCGCGTCGTACGACTACTACGCGAAGCTCTTCCTCGACAACCCTGACTTCCAGTGGGCCGGCATGGCCAGCATGATCGGCCCGACCTTCGCCGGCGGCATGTTCGACCTCCAGCTGCTCAGGCAGCTGAGTGACATCGCTTCGACACCGCTCGATGTCGCGCCAGACTGGCTGGTCGTCCCGTTGCTGCCACCGGCGCTGCGTGACCTCACCGTGATCGGCCAGATGAGCGAGCACGAGTTCGCGTTCTTCGAGACCAGCCTGCTGCAGATGCAGAAGTCGATCTTCTCCGACCAGATGCCGATGCATGAGGCCTACATGGCCAACGGTCTCGCCGGTATCGAGGAGATGTATGACGCTGGGCTCATTGACGCTCGCACGTACGAAGCCTGGGAGGGCATCGACAGCGGCGATTCCGGCCGGGTCACCGCTGGCAACGAGCAGCTGCTTTACCGTGAGCAACACGACATCATCGGTCAGGCATACGACGACATGCGCAACTACCATGGCCCCGTGGGACAAGCGATGACATACGCGATGGGCGCGGTCGGTGCGCCCGGCATCCCGGGCGCCCAGACACTCGGGCAGTACGACCCGCTGACGTTCGGCGGTCGGGTGGAAGCGCCCGGTGTCGACACCCCCGGATTCCACATCCCTGGCACCCCGATCGACCTCCCCGGCCTGCACACCCCGCGTCCCTACGGCGAGCTTGACGTCACCACACCGCTTCCGGACGGCAACATCTCCGACTTCGACACCCGGTGGGACCTGATCGAGCACGACACCCTGCCGGCGTACCAGAAGCTGCTGGCTGAAGACCCCGACCTGGTACGTGATCTGCTCAACCAGCCCGTCAATGACCGGATCGACGACGCTCGCCTCCAGAACAACATCGACGACATCCTCGAACGGCTGAGTGACTGGGATGTCAGAGTCGAGCTAGGTGTCGAATAGTGCGGATCCGGGCAGGATTGCTCGTCGTTCTCGTGGTGGCAGCACTGACGCAAGGATGTGGTTCAGACATGACGAGCGACGACGACACATCCTCCTCGTGTGAGAGTCGGTCTTACGACCTCAGCGCGCCTCCGTCGCGCGAGGACCTGGGTATGGAGCCAGGGGAATCGGTGATGGACGTCTCGTGTGACGCCGGCTTCGAGCTCAGGCTGGCGTTGCCGGAATGGACGACCACGTCTTTGACCGCTCGCCGGGTGAACGCCGACAGCTATGGGTCGGGCAACTCCGAGACCGGCGATCCCACCACGATGGACGTCCACTCCATCGGACTCGACGTCGACCAGGCCATCACGATTGCGCAAGGCATCGCAGACGACCTCAAGATCGACGCAAAGCCGTTGCAGCGTTGGCGTTTCGACGTGAAGGTCGACGAGAGCGGCAATGTCGACTCACCGTTCATGCGAGCCAAGGTGGGCTACTTGACCGCCGAGCTCCAGGTGCAACACCTCGGCGCATCCGGCGAGAACTACATCCACCTGATCCTCACCTGGTAGCGCCCCGCCACTAGCCAGCGAGAAGTGTCAGCAAGCGCGAGACCTCGGCGGCAACTGCATCCCGGCCAGGTCCGAGGTACTTCCGCGGATCGACCAGCTCGTCATCGGCAGCGAGCGCCTCACGTACGGCCGTCGTCATCGCCTTGTTGAGGTGGGTTGCGATATTGACCTTGACGACACCGTGCGCCACGGCGGCCGCGATCCCCACGTCAGGCACGCCTGACGAGCCGTGCAGCACCAGAGGGACATCGACCGCCGTGGCTATTGCTGCAATCAGGTCGTTGTCGAGCTCTGCGTCTCGCGTCAGCATCGCGTGCGACGAACCGACGGCCACCGCGAGCGCATCCACGTCGGTAGCCCGGACGTAGGCGGCAGCCTCGTCGGGGTTGGTTCGTACTCCGGGGGCGTGGACGCCGTCTTTGCCTCCGACCTCACCGAGCTCCGCCTCGACCCAGACTGCGCGGTCGTGGCACCAGCGGGTCACCTCTGCCGTGGCAGCGACGTTGGCGTCGTGTGGCATGGCCGAAGCGTCGTACATGATCGATCCCACCCCGAGCTCGACCGCTTGTCCGATGAGCTGCACGTCGGTGGCGTGGTCGAGGTGTACGACGATGTCAGCAGAGCTCTCGGCAGCGATGCGCAGACACGCGATCGTCAACGGGGCCAGGGAACCGTGGTACGCGACGGTGTTCTCAGAGATCTGCAGGACGACCGGGCGGCCGGCTGATTCCGCACCCCTGACGATGGCCTCGGCATGCTCGAGCTGGATGACGTTGAACGCACCCAGCCCGCCTGGACGAACGGCTGCGACCACATCAGACATCGCGGCGACAGTCATGCGGTGCCCCTCGCGACGGGCAGGGTGCTGACAGCCACCCGATCCACGAGCTTCTCGTAGGCGGCGACGTCGAGGTGGCCGGCTACCGGCTCCAGCACGGCTGCCGCTGACATGGCGACGGCCTCGCGCAGCAGTTCGGGCCAGCTTTCACCGGCGGCAAGCCCGCGGATCACCCCGGCCGCGGCGGCATCACCCGCACCCGTCGGGTTTCCGGTCACGGGCTCGTCGAGCTTGGCCAGCCAGGCGCCGTCCTTCGTCACCGCCACCATCCCTTCTGCGCCGCGGGTCGCCACGACCGCGGCCACACCACTGAGAACCCACGCCTGGGCGGCAGCCACGACATCGGCCGGTGTCTCGCAGCCTGTACCCACCAGCCGCGACAGCTCGTCCTGGTTGGGCATGAGCACGACGCCGGGCACCTTCGCCGCCAGCAGTAGCGCTTCGTCGTCGACATCCACCACCACCGGCACGTCGGCCGACACCGCGTCAGTGGCGAGTCGTGCAGGCACGTCGGCGGCTACGCCAGGTGGCAGGCTGCCAGAGATCACCAAACCAGTCGCATCGGCAAGCCGGGTGGCCACCTGCTTCGCGAGGTCTTCTCCCGCTGAAGGCGATGCCGGCTGACCTGGCTCCCACAACGAGGTGGTGGTGCCATCGGCGGCTTGCAAGACCAGGGTGCTTCGTACGCCGGGCAGCCCCTCAACCGCATCGATGTTGAGTCCTTCAGCACGGGCCTCGTCGGCAAAAGCCTTGTCGGCAAGGACTAGCGCCAGCGTCGAGACCCCGAACGTGTCGAGCACCCGGGCAACGTTGATGCCCTTGCCGCCGACCCGGCGATGCACGCGCGAGACACGGTGGACGTCGCCGACGACCAGGCTCGCCAGCTCATACGTCACGTCGTACGCCGGGTTGGGCGTCACGGTGATGATCACGGCTGCACGGCCGTCAGCCGACCCGCGCCGCCTCGCTGCGCGAGCATCGCGGCACCCACGACGGCCGCCCGCGAACCAAACTCGGCCGTGACGAGCTCAGGTGCCGGCACGATGGTGACGCGCTCGGCCAGGGCGATGGCGAGCGGTTTGATCAACGCGCCTTCGGCCCCGGCCAGCCCGCCACCGATCACGATTCGGGTGGGTGACAACAAGTTGACGACGGTGATCAGGCCGTCGGCGAGCGCGGCCATGGCTTCGTTCCAGACCCGCGAAGCCAACGGGTCGTCAGCCAGCGCAGCGACGACGTCGACCGCTCCGTCTACCTGCCGTCCGGTCGAAGCGGCGTACTCACGAGCGATCGCCGCGGCCGAGACCACCGCCTCCACGCATCCGCGGCGGCCGCAGACGCAGAGAGGACCGCCGGGTCGGACGACGATATGACCGAACTCGCCACCTTGGCTGAGTCCACCACGGAGCAGCCGGCCACCGGCCACCGTCGTCGCGGCGACACCGGTGCCAAGCGCGACGAAGAACATGTCGTCGCATCCTCGGGCGGCACCGGCCCGCCACTCGGCCCAGCCGGCGATCGTCACGTCGTGGTCGAGCAGGACCGGGATGTCCCAGGCGCCTTGCAGCGCCGGGACGAACGCGAGGTCACGCCAGCCGACGTTGCCGCTGTAGACGCCCACTCCACCGGCGCGGTCCACCAGGCCAGGCACGACCAGACCCGCGCGTGACACCCGCCCGTGTGCGCTTGCGCCGACTTTGTCGATCAGGCGACGGCCAAGACTGGCGACGCGCCGGAGTGCGGCTTCTCCGAAGGGCGTCGGCTCCACGGCGGCCGCGAGGACCGTGCCTTGTGAGTCGACCACCTCCGCTTTGATGGTGCTGCCCCCGACATCGACCGCGAGCACCCGGGCACCCTCGGCCAGTGGAGACAGCGTCATGAGTCAAGGATGACGGATCGCGTAAGGTTGCGCGGCTGGTCGGGGTCGAGTCCGCGATCAGCTGCTCGAAGCTCGCACAGCCGATGCACGCGGACGAGCTCGGCCATCGGGTCGATGTCGCGGTGTTCGAGGTGGGCTCCGGTGACTGCGACGTCGCGCTCGAAGTTCTGCACCAGTGGCCCGAGGGCCCACACCACCCGACCGGGCGCAGCGATGCTGATAGGTCCGTGCCGGTACTCCGTGGCGATGTAGGACTCCGCCCAGGACTGGGTGGCCTCACGCAGCTTGAGTGCCGCTTCCTCAGCCAGCGCCGCGCCTAGTCCCATGCCGACGAACGTGACCTGCTCGGCATCGCGTACGGCGGCGAAGGTGTCGTCGGGCTCGGCCAGCACGTCTCGCGCTGCGCTGATCGCGGGGCCGAGGTCTTCGCCGAGGTGCGCGCGCAGGAGAGCCAGGATCGACGTGGCAAACCGGGTCTGCACGACCGACTCCTCGTCGAACTGCGGGACGAGAATCGCGTCGCCATGTTCGAGGATCGGCGTGTCCGCACTCGACGTGATCACCGTGACGGGGCTTGCTTTGCCGTAGTCGGCCAGCGCGTCGAGCACCTCAGACGTCGTACCGGAGCGGCTGATGGCGATGACCCGGTCGTAGGAACGGTTGAACCGAGCTTCGCTGGCAGGCCACGCGTCTGTCTCACCGAGCCCGGCCGCCTCACGCAGCGACGCGTAGGCCCGGGCCATCGAGAACGACGTGCCGCATCCGATCACGGCGACTCGCTCGCCGGGTTGCGGCAACACCCCGGCATACGTCGAAGCGAGAAGAGCGGCCTCGGCCCAGTTGTCGGGCTGGGTGGCGATCTCGGCCGCCAGGTGGCTGCGGGTCACTTGAGCGTGCCGCTGGTGAGACCGGCTTGAACCTGACGGTAGAACACGAGGTAGACGATGATGACTGGCACCATGGCGATGGTCAGAGCGGCAAACACCGACCCCCAATCGCCCCGGTATCGCTGACTGGAGAGCAACGTCGCGATGCCTTGCGCAAGCACCGGCTTTTCGGGCGACAGGAACGCCGGCAGCACGAACTGGTTCCACTGCCCGATCACGTTGAAGATCCCGATGCTGAGCAGACCGGGTTTGGCCATCGGAAGCATCACCCGGAAGAAGACCGCAGAGTGCGAGGCGCCATCCATGATGGCCGCCTCGGCGACCTCTGTCGGCAGGGTGCGGAAGAACGAGTGCATGAAGAAGACGGTGAACGGCAGGGAGTAGGCGACGTACACCAAGATCAGCCCGCGGTACGTCGACAACATGCCGAAGTTCTCCACCACGAAGAACAGGGGCACGATGGCCAGGAACACCGGGAACATCATCCCGGCGGCAAACAGGTAGTAGATGAATCTGTTTCCCCAGAACTCGAATCGAGCCAGCACGTAGGCCGCCATCGATCCGAGCAACATTGTGAGCAGCACGCCGAAGGTCACGACGACGATGCTGTTCCACAGGTAGTCACCAACGCCCTGGTCCCAGGCACTTTGGAAGTTGTGCCACTGCGGGGAGGCCGGGAGCGACCATGGGTCACCGAAGATCTCCCGAGACGTCTTCGTCGAAGCGACCAGAGCCCAGGTGAAGGGCACCAGGACGAGGATCGACCAGCCGATGAGGACGGTGTGAGAGAAGACGTTGATCGTCTTGTCGGCGCCATCCCGGTTGCGCCGCGGCGCTGGACTGGGGGTCGGCCCGCCAGCGTCGACATTGGGGTCGTCAGGTTTCGTCGTCACGGTCATGGCAGCCCCTAGTACTCGATCCGGTCACGACGTGTCAGGCGCAGCATGACGACAGCGATGATCAACGTGAGGAAGAACAGCACAACACCCATGGCGGAGGCATATCCGGCTCGACCAAATTGGAAGCCGTTCTGGGCGATCTGCAACGACATCACCTGAGTCGCGTTGTTGGGACCGCCGGGACCGACCGTCATCACCGCGACCAAGGCGTAGAGATCCAACGCCAGGATCGCGAGATAAACCCAGGCCGTCTGGATCGTGTCCCACAAAAGCGGCATCGTCACCCCGAAGAACGTCCGGAACCGCCCCGCTCCATCGAGCAGAGCTGCCTCGAAGATGTCCCGGGGGATCGACGACATCGCAGCGTTGAAGAGCACCAGGTAGAAACCCACGCTGCCCCAAACCATCACCCACAGCACGCAGTACAGGGCCAGGTTCGGATCGGCCAACCACTCAAAGGGCCCCGCACCGAACCAGCCCACGAAAGAGTTCGCGACTCCGGTGCTCGTCGGGTCCATGATCACCGACCAAATCACCGCGATGACCGGAATCGACAGTACCTGGGGCAGGAAGAACGCCAGCTTGTAGAAGCCGTTCCCGCGAATTCCCCTCACTCCCGCGCTACCGGAGCTGCCACCCACGTTGAGCAGGAACGCGAAAGCGAGCGCCAGCAGCACGGTGAGGAGCGGGATGCCCACCAGCAGCGCGACATTGTTGCGGACGGCCTTGAGAAACACCGAATCGTGCAGCAAGCGTTCGAAATTGTCGAAGCCTACGTAGTTGAACTCCGGCTTGGTCCCGGTCCAGTCCGTCAACGAGTAGTGGAATGCCTGGACGAACGGCGAGATCACGAAGATGACGTACAACGCGAGCGGAACAATGAGAAAACCCGCGACGAACCGGTACTTGCCGTGCTGCATGCGGAGCTCTTCCTGTCGTGCTGGCCGGCGCGCTAGGAGCGAGTCCGCTTCTGGGTCGCGGGGTCATCGGCGGTTTCGTCGGCCGCCTTTTGACACGCGCTGAGGCACTCATCCGCAGAGGCCCGGCCGGCAGCCAGCTCCGCAACCGCAGACTCAATCTTCGGCTGCATCGGGGAGTACCAGATCGAGTAGTAGTAGTTCCAGTTGTTGTCGCCGCCGGAGTCGATCAAGGCGATCGCCGAAGTAGCCCCTGGAGTCAAGTCGAGCCCTTCGGTGGCCCCGTCGACGACGGTCGGAGCAGCGGTCAGCTTGGTGAACTCTGCCGCTCCCTCCTTGGACAGCATGATGCGCAGGTACTCCATGCCGCCGGCCTGGTTCGCGGCGTCGGCCGGTACGACGAAGTTCTCCGCCGCCTCGACCCGAGTGCAGTCGAAGGGCAGTGCCGCACCGTCCAGCAACGGGGTCGGCGCCACGGTCGTCTCGAAACCTGGGGGGGCGACGCTCTTCTGCTCGTTCTCGAGCCACGAACCACAAGGAATGAAGGCCGCCTTGTGCTCGTTCCAACGCGTCTGCGACTGGATGTGGTCGAGGCCGTCAGTGCCCTCGAGGAAGTATCCCTTCGACCTGAGCTCCAGCAACGCTTCGGCGGCCGCCATCATCGACGGGTGCTTCCATGCGTCGGGCTCCAGGGAGTCGATGGCGAAGACGACCTCGGGGCCGCCATGCTTGACGGCGAGGTCCATCAGGACCTGCTCGATGTAGTAAGGGTACTTCCCCTGATAGGCCATCGGGGCCATGCCCGCGCCCTTGATCTCTTCGCAGAGAGACAGGAAGTCGTCCCAGTTCTCGGCGGGCTCCCAGCCCTTCTCGTCGAACAAGGCACGGTCATACCAGAGGCCGTAGACCTGGAGTGCGTAGTTGCACACCATCGGCTTGCCGTCGTACTCAGCCGACTCGAGAGCCACCGGGTTGAGGGTGTCTCGGACCTTCTTGCCCGGATTCCCGAGAGCATCGGCGTCGAAGAGTGGGGTGAGGTCGGTGAGCTGCCCGCCGTCAGCGAGGGTCGAGAGCGGCATCTGCTCCGCACCCGCGTTGTCGAGCACGTCGGGCGGGTTGCCGCCGTTGAAGAGCGGTTGCATCTGCTGCCGGATGTCGGTGATCGCCTTGTGGTCGATCGCGGCGTCCGGGAACGTTTTCTTGTAGAGGCTTTCGTGGAACTTGGCGTACTCGTCGCCGTACCCGCCGTTGAAGATGACGACGGCGAGCGGGTCAGAGGCCTTGACACCAAAGGGGTTCTCCTCGGTCTTGTCCTCGCCACCACCGCTGACTTCGTCCTCTCCGTCGCCACCGCTCGCGCAGCTGGCCAGGAAGGAGGACCCTCCGGCGACGGCCATGGCGGCCAGGCCGGCACGCTTCAGGAAGATGCGGCGGGAGTAGTTGTTCGGCGTGTTCATAACGTTCTCTCCTTTGGGGCGTTTTGGTGAGTCATGCGCTGCGCCGGATCCGTCCCGCGTACCGCTGTTCGAGGGTGTTGTTGTGTTCGTCGCCGCCCGGGATGTTCGACGACAGGTAGATCGGAGGTGTCTCGCCTGCCTCGATCAACCTCCGGACGATCTCGGTGCCCATCATCTGAGCCAGCAAGGCACCGGTGATGGACGAGACTGCGCCGACCGTGCCGCCCTCAGGCAGGTCGAGGACAGCATCGCCGTACGGAGCAAGGTTGTCGAGTGCGACGTCGGCATGGTCGGCGAGCTTGGTGCCGGACGGGTGTCGGGACTCCAGGTCGGCATTTTGCGTGACTGACGTGATGGCAATCAGCGAGTGGCCCTTCTCCTTGACGATCCTGGCCATCTCGACGATGGAGCCGTTGACACCGGAGTTGGACGCGATAACGAACACGTCTGCCGGATGTGGCGCAGTCAGGTCGTACAGCCGTTGCGCGACACCGGGGTCACGCTCGAGGAATCCCTCGCTGAGGATCTCTGGCGGCTCACCTCCGAGCAAAACCACGTCGCGCAGCGAGATGCGGTTGGAAGGCACTAGCCCACCGGCACGACCTGCGAGCTCCATGGCAAGTGCCTCGGAGTGGCCGGAGCCAAAGGCTTGGAGGATCCCATCTGAGCGGAGGGAAGCGACGACGAGATCGGCCGCTTGCTGAATTGGACCAGATGCCTGCTGGCCAACCTTCTCCAGGATGGGCATCAACGAACCGAGGTATGCCTCGGCGCTGACCGTGGCGGTTACCATCCGGCTTGGTCCTGTCGCATCGTCACACCCTGCCAGGGCAGCGGACCACCGGATCGACGGGTGCAGTCATGCGCCCGAACTTCGTCCACGTGGGCCACAATGTCAAGGCACAAAAGCCGCATCGATCGATCACGCGAGACAATCGCGTCAGACAGGAGCATGCCGTGAACGACGTACCGGCTGGACAACCGAGCGACTCGCTCGTGCTCGGTGGTGACATCGGTGGTACGTCGACGCGCATCCTGCTCGCGGCGTACGACGGAACGCCGATTCGACGTGGCAGCGCAGGTGGCGGGAATCCCGTCTCGCATCCCGACACCGCGGCCGCCGCGCTGGCACAGGCACTTGGGGAGGCGTTCGAAGGGATTGACCCTGGCCGCGTGCGCGCGGCCGTCGTCGGAGTGGCGGGTGGACCTGCGTTGGCTCAGCCGGAGGTTGCCACCAAGTTCGATCGTGTCTGGTCCGACGTCGGGTTGACCTGTTCTCCGGCGTACGTCGCGGACTTGGAGGTCGCGTTCGTCTCCGGGACCGGCGAGCCCGACGGCACCGTGCTGGTCGCCGGCACCGGGGCGGTGGCCGGGGCGATGCGAGACCGTCGGTTGACGCGTACTGCCGACGGTCATGGCTGGCTCCTCGGTGATGACGGCTCTGGGTTTTGGCTTGGCCGCGAAGCCGCGCGCGAGACGTTGCGCACCATCGATGCCGGCGAACAGCCCGGGGCGCTGGTCGCTTCGGTGCTGGAGGAGCTCGGTGCGCTTGCACCGACCCGAGCATCAGCGACGTCGGACGCCAACGGACCACGCGAACACGTCATCCACGCACTGAACAGCCGGGCGCCAGTTCGCCTCGCTGAGCTTGCGCCACTCGTCAAGGCGGCGCATCGTGCGGGCGATCCTGTTGCGTCGCACATCGTCGAAGAGGCGGCTCGGCTGCTAGCCCAAACGGTCGCCCGGATCCGCGAACCCGACGAGCGCACCCCGATCGTGCTTGCCGGAGGTCTGGCTCGCAAGGACTCGCCCGTCGGTGCGCAGTTGCGGACCCGCATTGCGGAGCAGTTCGAGGGTCCGGTGCTCTCGGCCACCGACGGCGTCGGCGGCGCGGCCTGGCTCGCGTTGGCGGCGCACGACCCGAGTGCTGCCACCGAAGAGGCACGGACTCGACTGACCGCTAGCTGACGCGTCATCGTGAACCACCTGCTGCCGTGCCGTCGAGCGACCGCAGAGCCGCGCGGACGACGCCATCGCTCGCATCGAGCGCGGCCTGCGCCTGCTGTCGGTCCACCTGCCCGAGCAGCCGAACGAGCGCGAGCTTGAGATCGCCCTGGGAGTCGTTGAGGACGCTGATGCAACTGTCGGGGTCGGCGCCGGTGGCCTCGACCAGGATGGCTACTCGTCGGACGTGAAGCTTGAGGTTGTTGGCGACCACGCTCGTCATCAGGTTGGAGTAGGTGCGGCCGAGACGGACCATGGTCGCTGTCGAAAACGCGTTGAGCACCAACTTCTGTGCGGTTCCCGCCTTCATCCGGGTGGAGCCGGTGAGCACTTCGGGTCCTGTCTCGACGCATACGTGAACGTCGGCGAACTGGGCGATCTCGGCATCGGGATCGGCGCTGACCAAGACGGTGCCGGCGCCTGCGGCGCGTGCGGCGGAGAGGGCACCAGCGACGTACGGCGTCCGCCCACTCGCCGCCAGGCCGACCGCGAGATCGCCGGCGCGCAGCGATGCCGCTTCGTCTCGTCCCGAAGTCTCATCGTCCTCAACGCCCTCGAGCGCTGCTTCGAGGGCGCCGACGCCACCCGCGGGATGCGCCACAACTCGCCCAGCTTCGAGGTCGAACGTCGGCAGCAACTCGGCGGCGTCCATCGCGGCCATCCGCGCAGAGGTTCCGGCACCGAAATAGTGCACGCTGCCGCCTGATCCCAGGGCCGTGACCGCCAGGTCAACCGCACGGGCGAGTTCGGGCAGCGCACGGCCCACGGCCGCGGGCACCGCGGCGTCTTCGTCGTTGATCCGTTGCAGCAGCTCCAAGGTAGGCAGCAGGTCGAGGTCTGCGTGCGCCAGGTTGCGGCGCTCGGTGGGCGCGGGTACACGCAACCTGGTGCCGTTGAGTTCTGCCTCGCCGAACCCGGTCACTCGTGTGGCTCCGCGCTCGGACGACGATCGATGCGCCGTCCCTTCACCGCGTTGTAGGTGACCTCGAGAGCGTGCTGGGAGGCTTCGTACGTGCGTTGCGCGACGCCGACGAACACACAGTCGACAACCGTGAGCTGGGCGAGCCGGCTGGCCGTCGCGCCGGAGCGAAACGTGGTCTCGCGGGCAGCAGTGGTGAGCACGTGGTCGGCCAGCGACGCCAGCGACGATCGGGGGAAGTTGGTCACCGCGATCGTGGTCACGCCGTTGCTCTTCGCCTGTGCGAGCGCATCGACGGTGTCTTCTGTCGCGCCGCTGTGGGAGATGCCGACCGCGACGTCCTCCGGGCCGAGCAGCGCGGCACTCGTCAGTGCCACATGCGGATCCGCCCAGGCGAAGGCGACTCGCCCGATCCGGTGCAGCTTCTGCTGCAGGTCGAGCGCGACGAACGCACTCGCACCAACTCCGTAGATGTCGATGCGTCTGGCGGAGACGAGCGCCTCGATCACCTCATGCAGTGCGTCGATGTCGAGCTGCTGGGCCGTCTCCTCGACCGCCCGCGCATCGGCGAACGCGATCTTCTCGACCACCTGGTCGAGGTCATCACCCGGGCCGATGTCGCCGCTGACAGCCCTGGCTGCACCTGCGCCACCCTCGGCACGACCTAGCTCGGTCGCCAGGGCAAGTCGCAAAGCCGGGTAGCCGGCGAAACCGACGGCCCGACAGAACCGAATGACAGTGGTCTGTGAGGTGCCGGAATCCGCAGCGAGGGTGCCGATCGTGGACGCCGCCGCCGCGGCAGGGTCGTCGAGCAGCCGCTGAGCCACCCGCTGCTCCGCACGAGCCAGCGAAGGCAGCAGCGCTCTGATCCGCACCGTCGTCGCAGCGCTAGTCACGGCTGAGACTCCACCCGTCGGAAATGTAGGTGCTGGAATCGTCGAGCCGCTGCCCGTCGGCGTCGAGCACGCGTACGGCGTCGACGTAGACGCCGCGACCTTGGTAGGCCTTGTCGGAGTCGTAGCGCCACCGCAACAGCTGGTCGCCAGCGGGGAGGTCGAGCACTGCCTGCGCGCGGTACCAGAGCCGCCCTCCAAAGCCGGAGACGTGCCCATCGGTGGGCGTCGTCTGGGGCCCGCTGCGCAGCGTGAACGGCACCGGGGTCCAGGTGTCGCCGTCATCGGACGAGCTCTCGAAAGTGGCGATGTCGTAGCCAGCCTCGGTGTCGTACCAGAGGCTGAAGTCAATCGTCGCCGACCCTGCTGCCGTGGTCGTGATCGGGAGCGTCAGCTTTGCCGAGCGCGCGTCTCCCAGTCCGGAGAACCACGCCTCGCGACCTTCAGCCGGCTTGACCGCGACAGCTCGAGACAGATCACGCGCGACCGCTTGTCGAGCAGGGTTGTTGCTGCCCCAGTCGCGGCTCGGGTGTACCCGGTTGGTGAGGAGGATGACGAAGGCGTCAGAAATCGGATCCACCACGATCGACGTACCCGTGAACCCGGTGTGCCCGAACGTCACGGGCGACGACAGCGCGTCCATGTAGAACCGCTGGTCGAGCTCGAACCCGAGTCCGTGTGAGTTAGCCGGGAACTCGGTGTTCTCGTTGGTGATCATGGCTCGCACGGTATCCGCGTCGAGGATGCGCTGCCCGCCGTAGCTGCCGCCGTTGAGAAGTGTCTGGAGGAGCACAGCCAGGTCGTGTGCGGACGAGAACAGTCCGGCATGACCGGCGACACCGCCCAGCGACCAGGCGTTCTCGTCATGCACCTCGCCCCGGATCATCGGCCTGTCGGCCCAGGGCTGCACCTCGGTCGCAGCGATTCGGTCACGCAGCGAGGCAGGTGGGTTGAACATCGTGTCGCGCATGTCCAACGGCGTCGTGATGCCGTTGGCGATAACCGTGTCGAGTGACTTGCCGGTGACCTGTTCGACGACGAGACCGAGGGTGATCATGCCCAGGTCGGAGTACACGTAACGCTCACCTGGCGCGAACGTTGGGGCGATAGCGAGCACCGCGGCCAGACGTTCCTCGATCGTGTCGTAGCTGCTGTACAACGGGATCCACGCCGGCAGGCCACCCGTGTGGGTGAGGAGGTGCCGGATCGTGATGTCGTCCTTGCCGTTCTCGGCGAAGTCGGGGAGGTATGTCGCGACCGGCTCGTCGAGGTCGATGTGGCCGCGTTCGACCTGCTGCATGACCGCGATGGTGGTGAATGTCTTGGTGACGGACGCGAGGTCGTAGATCGTGTCGTTGCGAGCAGGGACCTGCTCACCCGCCGGAAGCTCGGTCTTGACGTCGGCATAGCGAACGGCCTTGCCGGCCGCGTCGTGCACGGCGATCACGCCGTTCCGGGCGGCCAGCACCACCCCTCCGGCGTACAACGGATGGGTGGGCGACGGCGCCAGGAAGCGACGGAGGTCAGTCGAGATGGCGTTGACATGCTCGGCCACGAGGTGGGCCTGCTGTGGGGTTCCGTAGCGCAGCTTCTTGGCGGGGTGGGCGAAGCGCACGTCAGCTCCCGTGACCTCGGCGGCGGAGGGCTGGGTACCGAGACGCGGCTGTCGCGCAGAGTCTCGGCTCTCGTGAGCGCGGCCGCTGCCAGACGCGGCTTGTCCGGCCGTGAGCAGAAGCACCGACACCACGGCGACAGCCCGAAGCGTCCGCGCGGCGGTCACCGTGGCTCCGTGGCGCCGGCGTGGCCGCCACCGGCGTAGAGCAGGTACTTCTTGCGCATCGCTCGGAAGTCCCTCAGCTCGCCTTGCCACCCGGCGACGACCTCATCGACACTCGCGCCGCCGTCGATCGCCAGTCGCACCTGCTGCGATCCGGTGAGTCGGTCGATCCAGAACGGGGGAGCCTGCTCGCGCCAGGCGAAGTCGTCGGGGAACAGGTTCTTGGCGGTGATGATCATCGCGATGGCGGTGCGGATGGGGTCGAACTCGTCTCGGTCGAGCACATGCACCTGGACGCCGGCGCAGCTGACACCGGTGTGCTTGGACGACGTCGGTACGAAGTACGCCTCGCGGAAGTCCACGCCGGCCAGGTCTTGCTCACGGAGCGCGTCGGCGTACGGGTAGTCGAGGTACGGCGCCCCGATCAGCTCGAACGGACGAGTGGTGCCGCGTCCCTCGGACAAGTTCGTCGCTTCGAAGAGGCAGGTGCCGGGATAGACGATTGCGGTCTCGACTCGTGGCATGTTCGGTGAGGGCATCACCCACGGTTGCCCGGTGTCTTCTTGGTAGCGGTCACGACGCCAGCGTTCGACCTTGGCGACAGCGAGCTCCACTGACCCGTTGGCGTTGGGGTCATCGGCCAAGAACTCCTCGTTGAAGAGACCCGCGAGCTCACCGACTGTCATCCCGTGCTGTTGCGAGATCGGCTTGAGGCCGACGAAGCTCGCCTGATCCGGATGCAGGATCGGCCCGTAGGCGTTGACCCCGCTGGTCGGGTTAGGACGGTCGAGTACGACGAAACGCACATCGGCGTTCGATGCGGCGACCATGCACTCATACATCGTCCAGATGTAGGTGTAGAACCTGGCCCCGACGTCCTGGATGTCGAACATCACCGTCTCGACGCCGGCTTGGCGATAGAAGTCGGCGATCTGCGTGGGGTTCTTGCCGTAGGTGTCATAGACAGGCACGCCGGTGCGCGGGTCGACGTAGTCACCCTCGGACCCGCCGGCCTGCGCGCCGCCGCGGAAGCCGTGCTCCGGGCCGAACGCGGCCACCAGGTTCACCTTCCCTGGACCGGCAATCACGTCGATCTCATGTCGTAGGTCAGGCATGATCCCGGTCGGGTTCGAGATCAGCCCGACCCGCTGGCCACTGACCAGCTCGTAGTTGTCGCGGCGGAGCACCTCGACGCCGGTCAGCACCCGACCGCCCTTCGGCGGGGCTGCGCTCGCGGCTGATGCCTCTGCCGCGAGGACCGTGGGAAGTCCCGTCGCCAGGGCAGCGCCGCCGGTCGCGGTCATCGCCCGCTGGAGGAATAGCCGTCTGTCCATGGAGCTCTCCTTGGTGCGTCGGTGTAGGTCAGTGGCCGCGTCGTACGACGAGATCGGCGACCACAGGCAGATGGTCGGAGGCGTCGGTCGCCACGACGTTCGCGTCGAGCGTTTCGATGCCGGGGGACACGGTGATGTAGTCGATGCGTTTGACCGGGTCTGTGGTCGGATAGGTCAGCCCCGGCCCCGACCCAGCCTCGGCCCAGGTGTCGATCAGCTCCTCCCACAACGGCGCCAGCTCCGGCGAGTCAGGGGGCGCATTGAAGTCGCCGACGAGTACCTGCTGGGCATGGCGTGGGTCTTGGTCGAGGATCTCGAGCGTGTCGCGCACCTGCATCGCGCGGATGCTCGGGTCGGCTGTGAAGTCGAGGTGGGTTGCGTAGATGTGCACCACCGCACCGTGGCTCTTGACCACGACCTCCGGGAAGCCGGGGGCGGGAGCAGGAACGGGGTCAGGGTCCTGCGTCGAGAGCCGGGTGATCTGGTGGTTCTCGACATGCATGACCCTCAGGTCGGTCAGTACGGCGAGGCCGTACTCGCGCCTTGGGTCACCCGCTGCCGGCGGATCGAGGCTGTAGATCGGTGCGAAGAACGCCCGCATGTCGAGTGCGTCGGCAAGGTCACGGGCCTGGTCGCGCCAGTCGCTGCGCTGCGCCCAGTGCACGTCGACCTCTTCGAGGCCGATGACGTCGGCATCCATGCTGTCGAGGGCTTGCGCCGTCCGCGCGAGGTTGAGCTGACCGTCGGCGCCGATCCCGGTGTGCATGTTGTAGCTGACAACGCGGATCTCGACGTCATGGTGATGACCACGGTTGGAGGCCCCGGCCGCCGCTGCACCGAAGGTTGGTGCGGCGGCGGCCGAGAGGAGCAGGACTACCGAGCCAAGTGCTGCCGGAATTCGCTTTCGGCTCAGCATCAATAGCTCAGGCCGTGGCCGAACGGGTAGAGCGCCGTGTCGGGGTCACTCGCCGTGGGGATGGTCACCGGCAGCTTGCCTCTCGGGTTGACCTCGCCGTACAGCACACGCGCGAGGGACTCCAGCGAGACGTTGGTGTAGCTGAACGTCGCGAGGAAGGTCGGCACGTCCGGGTAGTACGCGATGTCGTAGGCGTCACGCACAGCCACGGCGACCACCGGCTTGTCGGCAGCGTTCAGCTGGTTGACGAGGTCACGCTGGCCTTGATTCGCTGCCAGCCTCGCCTGGTTGGTGAGGACGACGGTCAGGTCGTGCGACTGCGCTGCCGACACCACCTCCGCGATCCGGGCTGCGGACGGGTTGGTCCCGGTCTCCATCACGTCGGTGGTAGCGCCACGCTGCTCCAGCTTGTCGGCGAGGGTCGCGGTGGTCCCAACGCCCCAGCCTGTGACGAGCACGTTCTGGCCGGCGTTCGGCGAGAGCGGAAGCAAGTCAGCGTCGTTCTTCACCAGGGTGGTGCTGTGGTCGGTGAGCTTTTGGGCGTCTGCCTTGTGCTTGGGCGTCCCGACCTTCTTCGGCACGTCGGACAGCTTGACGTATGGGTTGCGGACCAAACCGAGGTCCCACTTGAGCTGGAGGATACGGGCGACAGAGGTGTCGATCCGCGCCTCGGTCAGCTCGCCGTTCTGCACAGCCTCGAGTACGGAGTTGTAGGCCAGGTCGAAGTTCGGCGGCATCAACAACATGTCGACGCCAGCCTTCAGCGCCAGGATGGGCACTCGTGCGTCGCCGTACTTGTCGCGGACGCCTTGCATACCGAGCGCGTCGGTGATGACCACGCCGTCGTAGCCCATCTCCTGGCGAAGGATGCCGGTGATGATCGGGTGGGAAAGCGTGGCCGGGTCGCCGGACGGGTCGAGTGAAGGAACGACGATGTGCGCGGTCATGATGGCGTGGATGCCCTTGTTGATCGCCGCCTGGAAGGGTGGCTTGTCGATCGTCTGCCACTCCTCACGCGAGTGGTCGATGATCGGGATGCCAGTGTGGCTGTCGATGTCGGTGTCGCCGTGGCCGGGGAAGTGCTTGGCGGCCGCCGCGATCCCTGCGCCCTGGTAGCCGCGCACCTCTGCTGCGGCCATGTCGGCTGCCAGCGACGGGTCTGAGCTGAACGATCGCACGCCGATCACCGGGTTGGCGGGGTTGACGTTCACGTCGGAGACGGGCGCGAAGTTCCAGTTGATGCCGAGCGCCTTGAGCTCAGTTCCACTGATCGATGCCGCCGTCTGGGCGTCCTTGGTGCTCCTGGTGGCGCCAATCGCCATGTTGCCGGGGAACTCCGTGGCCGGTGCAAGGACCCGGGCGACGATGCCGCCCTCTTGGTCGGTCGCGATCAGGGAGGGGATCCTTTGCCGCTGGCTGAGCGCGGCATGCTGGATGCCGTTGGACAGTCCGGCGATCTGGTTGGGGTTGTTGACGTTGTTGGACCAGGCGAAGTAGATCATGCCGCCGAGCTTGTAGCGGTCCATCAATGCGGCGCCGTTGTCGACGCCGTACGCCGCCTGGTTGGCGGCCACGTCGGCCGGCGCTTGGGTGTTCGCCGTTTCGCCGTACGCCTGGGTCATGAACAGCTGGCCGACCTTCTCGGCCACCGTCATCTGCTCGAGCTGCTTGCGCACCCAGCGAGCGCCCGGGTCGGGGTGGCCGGGGGCCTTGCTGGCGGGGCTCGGCGTCCCAGACACCGAAGGGCTGCCGGCGTTCGAGGGTGGAGCCAATAGGAGCCCGATCAGCAACGCGAAGATCGCCGAGGTCAGGGCCGCTAAGCCGGTGGAACGGCGGGCGCGGGTGGTCTGCTTCATCATTTCCTCCTGGCTGGGTGCGGGCCGTCGCGGAGTTCATGGGTGCGAATGTCGGCGTGAATGTAAGTGAGCGACGAACTTCCGCCAGTTTTGGGAAGTTTTCTACAGCGAGGCGGTGCGGGTCAAGAGTTCAGCGGTTATTGAATTGGTCTCCTTGGGGTTCGAGGCTGTTCACAGTCCGAAGCCTTAGAGTTCCGTCAGCCCACTCAAATGAGCATCGACCAAGAGCCAAGGAGCCTGCTACGAACATCCCACGCCGCTTCGATCTCGCTGTGCTTCCGCAGCGGGTCATCTTTGGGCAGGGATCGCTCGACCGCCTGCCGGAAGAGCTCGAGAAACTGGCGTTGCGAAGCGTGCTGCTGATTGCCTCGGCGTCATCGCGACCGTTCGCCGACGACCTGGCGGACCGGCTAGGAGTGGCGGTTGGCGCTCGGATCCATCAGGTGCGCCAGCACGTGCCCGAGGCGACCGTGGGCGCCGCCTTGGAACTCGTCACTGAGCACGCAACCGACGGGGTCGTGACGATCGGCGGTGGATCGGCCACCGGGCTCGGCAAAGCGGTGGCGATTGAGACCGGGCTGTCCTTGGTGGCGGTCCCGACGACGTACGCCGGATCGGAGGTCACTCCGGTCTACGGAGTCACCGGCGAGCACAAGCGCACCGGCAGAGATGCCCGGGCGATGCCCACACTCGTCGTGTACGACGCTTGCCTGACGACCGCGATGCCGGCCCACGTCACCGCGACGTCAGGACTCAACGCCGTCGCGCACTGCGTCGAAGCGATGTATGCCCCCGGGGCCAACCCGGTCACCAGCTTGATCGCCGAGGAGGGGGTTAAGGTGCTGGCCGATGCGTTGCCGCGCCTCATCGAAACCAGTGACGACCTCGCGGCACGCGATGACGCGTTGTACGGCGCCTACCTGGCCGGGTCGGCAATGTCGGCAGCCGGGACGGCCTTGCACCACACCTTGTGCCACGTGATCGGCGGGACCTACGGGCTCGGACACGGCGACTTGCACGCGTTGTTGCTTCCGCACGTCGCGGCCTACAACGCTTTGGCGGCGCCGGACGCGATGGTACGCGTGGCGCGCGCGCTCGGATCGGCCGATACGGCCGCCGGCCTGGCCGAGCTCGGTCGTGCGCTCGGAGCACCGACCAGCCTCGCCGCGCTCGGCATGCCTATTGAGGGTCTCGATGACGTGGCCGAACGCGCCGTCAAGGCCATCGGCGATCGCAACCCGAGACCCGTCGACCTGACTTCGCTACGCGTCTTGCTGGACGATGCGTACACCGGACGCCCACCCGGTAGCGGTCAGCCAAGTCCTGGCGAGCGGTAGCGATTGCCCTCAGCCAGCGCGCGACCGGAGGCGACCAGCGAGTCGAGGCGATCGCGTGCCTCCGCGATCGGCCAACGGAACGCGCGAGACAGATCAGCCGCCGTGGTCTCCAGCACAGTCGTGAGGAAGACCTCCGCAGCCGCGACCGGATCCGTGCTGCCGCCGACGTCGAACCGCCGACACGTCAGATCGAGCAAGCCTGACGGCCAGCCAGTCGGCTGGTCTTGGACTCCTGCCGAGGTGACGATCAGCTGGCGTTGGAGCTCGACGACGCCGCGTTGGTAGCGGTTGCGGTCACCGATGAGCTTGCGGAGGGTCGCCGTTGTGAGTGGCTCGGCGACCAGCGCTTCGGCGATCTCGTGCGCCGTACGCGACAGGTCGAGGTGCTCGTGGTCGTCGAAGTCGCCCGATCCGGGGTACAGCAATCGCAGCAGCGAGTGCGACACAAAAGAGCCGCGTCCTGCCACGAACGTGCCGTACCAGGCCAGTCGACGCCGTGGCAGCTCGTCTTTCCAGGTCCAGACCTTCTGCTCGTTCGCGTCCATCCCCGTCGCGAACGGTTCGACGTCTTCGCCGGCCACCGCCTCCCACAACGACGGCACCAGGGCGCGCGGCGTCGGAAACAGCAGGGCAAACCCGACATCATCGACGAAAGACCCCGCCCGCCCAACCGAACCCACGCGACGCCCACTGACCCACCAACGACGAGCCCGAGCCCGTCCGAGCGCGACCTGCCACGTCGAATCGCCCGCGGTCTGACTCACCCGAGCAAGTCAACCACCGTGCAACGACAGGCGGCACGGTCCCGGGAAAGGGCCGGACTGCCCTGGACGCGAGCAATACTCTGGGCACATGGCGTTACGCGTCGTCTTCGCTGACGACAACTACCTAGTGCGCGAAGGCGTGTCAGCCCTGCTCGCCGAAGTCGACGAGATCGAGCTGATCGAGACCGTCGCCGACGCTCAGACATTGCTCAAGTCCGTGGCCGAGCACAAACCGAACGCCGTGCTCACCGACATCAGGATGCCGCCGACGTTCACCACCGAGGGCATCGATGCCGCCAAGCAGATCAGAGCCGACTTCCCGCAGACCGGGGTAGTCGTCCTCTCGCAGTACGTCGAGGAGGACTATGCCTTCGAACTGCTCGCTGACGGCGTCGAGGGACTCGGCTATCTACTCAAAGAGCGCGTCTCCCAGGTCGACGAACTGGTTCGCGCCCTCCACGACGTGTCCGAGGGCGGCTCCGCGCTCGACCCCAAGGTCATCGAGGGCCTCCTCGGCCGCAAGTCGAAGCAAGAGCGTTCGCCACTGGCCGGCCTCACGCCGCGTGAGCTCGAGGTGCTGCAGCAGATGGCGACCGGCAGCAACAACTCCGTGACGGCGAAGTCGTTGTTCATGAGCGAGCGGGCCGTCGAGAAGCACGTCGGCTCGTTATTCCAGAAGCTCGGGCTGGTCGATGAGGGCGAGGTCAACCGCCGGGTGATGGCCGTCCTGACCTACCTCGAGGCGACAGGCGGCGCGCCCGCCCGCTGACATGTGCGCGGCCCCATGCATTCGCTGATTGAGCCTGTCGAAATCGTCGGGTCACTTCGACAGGCTCAGTACATCGCTCGACAGGCTCGACCGCCGAAGGGCTCTTGCCATTCTCAGGGGTGTGGTTAACCGCACGCGACTGTTCGGCCAGCCCCATGTCCGTCATGCCCGCAATCAGTCAGGATGGCATCCAGGAGGTGAGACACGTGTCAGACGTGCGGGTACTCGTGGTCGATGACCAGGAGCCATTCAGGCGTGCCATGTCGGCCGTCGTGGACGAGACAGCCGGCTTTGTGGTCGTCGGGTCCGCCGCGTCTGGCGAAGAGTCTCTTGCCGCCTCCGAGACCCTGCGTCCAGATCTCGTGTTGATGGACGTGAATCTCCCCGGGATCGACGGGATTGAGGCAGCCAAGCTGCTTACCACCGACTCCGGCGGTCCAGTGGTGCTGCTCTTGTCGACGTACGACGAGGACGTGTTCGACCTGGAGGGCTGCGGGGCTGCTGCCTACATCCCGAAGGACAGCTTCGGGCCCGAACGGCTTACTGACGCCTGGTCTGCCGCCGCGCCCACGGGCTAGGAAACGGGTTGCGTCGCACTCTCCGGGCTCACCGGGAGGCGCAGCTCCAGCGTCTCTGCCGAACCATCGCCGTTCATCCATAGCGATCCGCCCGCCGCCTCGACGCGGTCGACCATCGCCTGGGCGTCGATGCTGTCGCGACCGACGCCTTGCACCAAGACGACGAGATGCTCGTCGGCCGTGAGCAGCTCAATCCTCGTCGAGTCGGCGCCGGCGTGAAGCGCTTCCACACAGCAGAAGTACACAGCACATTCGACTCGAGCCGGGAACCGTCGTTCGGCCACCGACTCGTCGACGAGCAGGGTCGCCGCGGGTGCGGTGCGCGTCAGCAGGGACTTGAGTGAGGGTGCCAGCCCGGTCCGGACCAGTTGCGTGGGAAACACGCCACGCGTCAGTGTCCGTAACGACTCCAGAGCGTCTTGCGTCTGCGTGATCAGCTGGCCGATCCCGTCGGAGGCCGTCCCGTTCGCCGCCGCGTCGCGTAGCTCGTCGAGCCGGGTGGGTAGCGGGACGAGATGGGGGAGCACATCCCGGGAGATGGCGGCCTCGATGCGGCGCCGTTCGGAGTCGTTGGCTTCGATGATGCGGCGTCGGGACGCGGCCAGCTCCTGAGTGCTCCGGTCGAGTGCGGCCACTTGGATGGCGAGGTCGGTTTCCAAGGCGGCATTGCGAAACGCCAGAGCAGCCTGATCTGCGAGGTCCTGCAGCAGCCGCAGGTCAGTAGCTCGCAGATTGTGGCCGCGCTCCAACTCGACGGCGATCCTTCCCAGCGTCTCGTCGGCGATTCGGACCACAACGGTGTGGTCCGTCGTACCCTCGACTGCCCCAAGCGGCCAGGTCGCAGACACCGACCCTGCGGTTGATACCTGCAGCGCCGCTGTCGCACGACGTGCTGACACGGCTCTCCCGGCCGCCTCGGCTACGGCCGGGAGCAAGGCTTCCGGCGAGGGCGTCTCTCCGAGACGGCGGCTGAACGCGGAAAGCGCCTCATAAGGCGCGGCTCTCGCGCCGAACGCCAACCGGTTGGCAACGTGTACGACGCGCCGACGCAGCGGCTGGAAGGCCAGCGCGACGACGACGATCGCGAGCAGCGAGAGCCAGAATCCGCTCGTCTGCGTCCCCACTGCTGCGCCGACACCGACGACCAAGGCGGTGTAGCCGAGCGCGGCGAAGGCGGTGCCGACCGCGAGGATGAAGGCTCGGCTGACGATCACCTCGATCTCGTACAGCCGGTAGCGCAGAACCGAGAACGCAAACAAGATCGGAAGCAGGAAGTACGCCACAAAGAGTGGCAGGCCGGCCGCCCACGTCTGCTCTCCGCCGTTCCCGAGCGACACGAGGATCAGCGCTGCCACGCCCGCAACCACGAGGGTCGCCGACAGCGCGATCAGGCGCAGTTGCTGCCGCTGTTCACCGTGGCTTTGCAACAGTCGCCGCACCATCGAAACGGCCGATGCGACGAGTCCGATGGCGATGAGGATGAAGCCGATAACGAGGAGCAACGTGGTGGTCGCGCTGAAGTCGGAATCGTCACCAATCCGGTACGACGTCGGCGCAACGGTCAACAACCCAGCGGTGCAGAAGCCGAAGCCGAGCAAGGTCGAGGCCGCCGCGTAGCGCCAGCGGCGCGAGAGGAGGTGGCCGTCGGGCGCCACCAGAAACATGATGGAGATGGCCGCGATGGCGAACGTGCCACCCACAAGAGCGGAGATCCACCCGGCGATGCCCGCCATGCTGTCCGACCCTTGCCCGCCTCCGTCGATCACCCAGATGCTGTAGGCCTCCGTCACCAGCGAGATCGCGCCGGTGAAGCCGATGAAAGACAGCAACCATCCGATGGGGTGGCGGGGATAACGCGAGACGATCAGCGCACCCATAGTGGAGGCCCCGATCACAGCGGCGGTGACGAACGGCCAGCCGTGCTTGGCGACTGACTCTTCGGACCAAAGCGGGTGAGACTGTGCGGTGAGGACTGTGTCTCCGACCTCGAGGATCACCGTCCCCACCACGAGGCTCCACGCGACTCGTGCGTACATCTCAGCCCACCCTCTGCGCAGGCACGTTGACGGCGGGGAGCCGTGCTTCGACTGTGGTTCCGCGTCCTGGGTCCGAGCGGATTGTCAGCTCTCCACCAAGTGACTCGATCCGGTCACGCATGTTGGAGAGCCCTGCGCCGGCGCTGGTCGTGGCGGTGTCGAACCCGTCGCCGTCGTCCTCGACGCACAGAGTCAGGCCTGCTGGCTCGGTCGCGAGGTGGATGAGCACGCGTTGCGCTCCGGAGTGTTTCACCGCGTTCTGGAGCGCCTCCAGGCTGCAGAAATATGCAGCAGCCTCGATGCTGGGGGAGTACCGACCGAACCCTTCCCCGGTGACCTTCACCGGCAACGGGCTGGTTGCCGATGCGGCCCGTAACGCCTCGGGTAGTCCTTGTTCGCTGAGTAGTCTCGGGTAGATGCCGCGCGACAGGCTGACGAGTGTCTGGATCGTCTCGGTCGCGGCGAGCGCCTGTTCGGCCAGCACCTGGTCAGTGTTTGATGCGGATCGCTGGGCGAGCGTCTGTGCCAGTCGCAGGTTCACCGCCAACGCGACGAGATGCTGCTGAGCGCCATCGTGGATGTTGCGTTCAAGCCGCTGGCGCTCGTGATCTTGGGCATCGACGAGCCGCTCGCGTGAGAGCCGCAGCTCGGCGGCCCGGGTGGACAGTTCTTCGGCCCGGGCCACCAGTTCGGCCCGAAGCCGTGCGCCGCGGAGGACCAGACCGGCCTGGTTGGCCAGCCCAGCGAAGAGGCGTTCCTCGACCGGCCCGAGAGGTACGTCCTCGTGTTCCTGGAGGACGAGGTGACCGAGCAGTTCGCCCGCTTGCCGGACCTGCCGCGAGCGGCGGCCGAGTGGTTGCGCCTCCGATGGCGGGTCAGCGACAGAAGTCGCGTTCGGCGGCCAGGTCGCCGCGAGAGTGAGCTGGTTCTGCACGACCAGCCAGACCTGAGCCCATTCGGCGCCGGTTCCCTCCGCGAGCAGCTTGGCCATCCGGGCCGGCAGCTCCTCGCTGGCGTACTCGCCTGTGACCGCTTTCGAGAACTGGCTCATGACGTCGTACGGCGACTGGCGGCCCCCGTGGACAGCTTCGGTCGCGAAACGGTCGAGCCTGGACTGGACCGGCTCGAAGCCCAGCGCCACGATCACCGTCGCCACAACCGACAGGCCGAGGTGAGGGGACGACGTATGGCCCATCAGGACGCCGCCGCCCAAGACGATGACGACGTACACGACCCCCACGAAGGCCGCGAGGCCGCCAAGCACGAGGAGGCCAGCGAGCCGGTCTCGCTTCGACCGGCGCGACCCCTGCAACCACTCCATGCCAGCAGTGTGCGCGCTCCAGGCCAGCAAGGGCAGGGTGTTTCCCGAACCCCAGGGGTGGGGCTGGCCGCACGATAGCCCGCCAAAGTCCTGCGGCCAGCGCCTCCCGGACCGGCGTCTGGCTCCATGTTGAGCGAGCGCGAAGACGGCTTTCCTGGGTGATGAGCCACTCGATCGGGTGGTCAATCACCTCACCAGGAGTTCAGATGACCACCAGCACAGCCACGACCACCGCCCCCACAACGATTACCCCCACCGCCGCTTCCGCGGCGCGCACCGTCTCCGTGAGCAAGGCTTACGGCACCGGCGACGCAGCCGTTGTCGCCCTTGACAACGTCACCGTGGGTCTCGACTCGGGCAAGTTCACAGCGATCATGGGCCCCTCGGGTTCCGGCAAGTCGACGCTGCTGCACATGCTCGCGGGTCTTGACCGACCGACGAGCGGCGAGGTCTTCCTCGGCGACACCGACATCACCACGCTCAACGACAAGGCGCTCACATTGTTGCGCCGCGACCAGATCGGCTTCATCTTCCAGTCGTTCAACCTGTTGCCGACGATGACGGCCGAGGAGAACATCGTTCTTCCGATCCGTATCGCAGGTCGCAAGCCGGACGCCTTCTGGGTGCAGACGATCGTGGAGATCGTCGGCCTGTCGGATCGTCTCAAACACCGTCCCACCGAGTTGTCAGGCGGCCAGCAACAACGGGTCGCCGCTGCTCGTGCCCTGGCGTCACGCCCCCAGATCGTCTTCGCCGACGAGCCGACCGGTGCACTCGACTCAAAGTCGGGCGCCGAGCTTCTCGCCTTCCTTCGCAAGGCGGTCGACGAGCTCAACCAGACCGTCGTGATGGTGACGCACGACCCCGTGGCGGCGAGCTATGCCGACCGCGTGCTGTTCCTCGCCGACGGCCGTGTCGTCGACGAGATGCAGCAACCCACGCCCGACGCCGTCCTCGACTTCATGAAGCACCTAGGAGCCTGAACGCCATGTTTATCGCCACCCTCAGAGGGATACTCGCGCACAAAGTGCGTGTCGTCCTCACCACAGCCTCGATCGCACTTGGAGTTGCGTTCCTGGCCGGCACTCTTGTCCTGACCGACACCATGCACCTGGCTTTCAACCAGCTGTTCGGCAAGGTCTCCTCTGGCACCGATGCGGTTGTCCGCACCGAGGCCGCCTACGCAGCAACAGAAGGAGTCAACACCAGCCGCGCCCCGATCACCGCATCGATCCTGTCCGACGTCCAAGACGTCGACGGTGTTCGCGCCGCCGAGGGCGTTGTCAGCGGCTATGCGCTGCTGACCGACAACGACGGCAAGGCCATCTTGTCCAGCGGCGGAGCCCCCAACGTGGGTCTCAGCATGCCGGCTGACACCACCTTGCGTGGCGATGTCGAGCTCCTCACCGGCCAGGCACCCTCCGGGCCGAACGAGGTCGCGATCGACGCCACCAGCGCGGAAGACAATGACGTCGAGCTCGGTTCGACGATCAAGGTGCTCTTTCGCGGACCCACCCAGGAGTTCACCGTTGTCGGCACCGTCGGCTTCGGTGGCGAGAAGAACTTGGGCGGCAGCACTTCGGCGTACTTCGACACCGCGACGGCACAGAAGGTCGTCGGAGAACGCGGCATGTACGACTCGATCAACGTAAGCGCCGAGCCTGGCGTGAGCCAGACGGAGCTCGTCAAGGCCCTTGACACGATCGTGCCGAAGGGCGCGGAGGCAGTGACTGGCAAGACCGTGGCGAAAGAGAATGCTGATGCCGCCAACAGCGAGCTCGCGTTCGTCGGGGTCATGTTCACGATCTTCGCCGGCGTCGCCATCTTCGTCGGGGCCTTCATCATCTGGAACACATTTACGATGATCGTCACGCAGCGGTCACGTGAGATCGCGTTGCTGCGAGCCATCGGCGCCACCCGGCGTCAGGTGCTCAGGAACCTGATGACAGAGGCGTTACTGCTCGGCGCGTTCGCATCAGCAGTGGGGATTGGGCTCGGCGTGCTTGTTGCCAAGGGCCTGAACATCCTGATGGGTGTCGTTGGCTTCAGCCTGCCGAGCACCTCACTGCAGGTCCAGCCGCGCACCGTGTGGGTGTCGATGCTGGTCGGCACGCTCGTGACCGTCGTCGCCGCACTCGTCCCGGCTCGCCGGGCGACCAAGGTGCTGCCGGTCGAGGCGCTCCGTGAGTCAGTGCCCGGTGCCGAGAAGCCCTCCAGGAAGCGGGCCATCACTGGCTTCGTGCTCGGTGCGCTCGGTCTCGCAGGGATCCTCTCGGCGTTGTACGGCAGCGCCAGCATGAAACTGTTCGGAGTCGGTCTGGTCGCCACCATCGTCGGCGTCATGACCTTGCTACCACTCGCTGTGCGTCCTCTCGCGTCGCTGATCGCCGCACCCTTGCGGATGCGCGGTATGCCCGGCGAGCTGGCGAGGCAGAACGCGATGCGCAACCCGCGTCGTACTGCTTCGACCGCTGCAGCCTTGATGATCGGCCTCACCTTGGTCGTCAGCATGGGCGTGTTTGCCTCTTCACTGAAGGCGTCGTTCGGTGGGGTCATTTCAGACTCGACCAGTGCCGATCTCTTCGTGACGACATCGAGCACGCAGGCCGAGGGCTTCAGCCCTGAGGTTGTCAACGTGGTCAACGGCGTCGAAGGTGTCGAGGAGGTGTCAGCCACCGGATGGGGCGAGGCCCGATTCGAAGGTGCGGACACCAGCTACTCGTCTCTGGATCCTTCGAACGCTGGAGATGTGTTGACGCTCGATCTGACGTCGGGCTCGGTGTCTGACCTGGATCGCGACAGTGTCGTGGTGTCAGCATCAGCTGCCAAGTTGCACGGCTGGAACGTCGGCGACGTAGTGAAGTCGGAGTTCCCCACCACGGGCAAGCACCAGCTGCACGTCGTCGGTGTCTACGCAGGCAAGGGCTGGATCGGTGATGACTACATCATCAGCATCGCGGCGCAGAACGCGCTGGCTGGTCCGCAACTCACGGCCGGCGCCCTGGTCACCATCCAGGACGGCACTGACAAGGCCACGGTGCAGAAGGCCATCACGGCAGCCTTGGCTAACCACCCTGATGCCCGGGTCCTTGACCATGAGGGCTTCGAGAAGGTGGCCAGCGGCAGCATCGACAAGCTGCTCACCTTTGTGACGGTCATGCTTCTCCTCGCCGTGATCATCGCGCTGCTGGGCATCGTCAACACGCTCGTGCTGTCGGTCTTCGAGCGGACTCGCGAGTTGGGTCTTCTCCGAGCGGTCGGTATGACGCGCGGTCAGGTCCGGGCGATGGTTCGCTGGGAGTCGGTCGTGATCTCGTTGATCGGCGCCGGCGCCGGTGCGGGTCTCGGCATCGGCCTCGGACTCGCGCTGTCGCAGGCACTCAAGGACGAGGGCATCAAGGCCATCTCGGTCCCCAGCGGGCAGGTGGCGATGTACATCGTGGCCGCTGCGATCGCCGGAGTCCTCGCGGCCATCGGCCCGGCACGCTCGGCCGCCAAGGTCGACGTCCTCAAGGCGGTGGTCACCGACTGATGATCTAGCGATGTGGTCCCGACCGCGGCCCAGCAGTGTCCCCTACAGACACTGCTGGGCCGCCTCATTTGGTTAGGACGGGACTTCGCGGACGACGTCGCGTGGCTTCTTGTCCGTTCGGAGTCCCAGAAAGCGCGGGTGGCGGAGCTGGCCATCGTGGGTCCATTCGCTGAAGGCGATCTGCGCGACCAGTTCGGGCTCGACCCAGTGCACGCTGCGTCGCCACGCCTGCCCTGCGGGGAGGCTCTCCTCGTCGTACGCCGGATCGGGCCTCGCCAACGGCTCGAGCTGCTCGCTCAGTGAGCGCAACAGGGCCTGGTTGAAACCAGTGCCGACCTTGCCTGAGTAGATCAGGTCTCCGGATTTGTCGTAGTAGCCGAGCAACAAGGCGCCGAACCCGCTCCGGCTGCCCTGCGGGTCGGTCCAGGCGCCGACAACGAACTCCTGGCCCAGTTCACACTTGAACTTCAGCCAGTCCCGCGTGCGGCCCGTCGGGTAGAACGCGTCCGCGCGCTTGGCGATCAGTCCCTCCCATCCCTTCTGGCAGGCCTCGGTGAAGAACGCCTTGCCATCGGTGTTGCGATGGTTGGTGAAGCGCAGCGGGTCGTGCCACTCGAGCACGTCCTTGAGCAACGCCTTGCGCTCGCGAAGAGGGAGGCGGCGGGTGGAGTGGCCGTCGAAGTGCAGCAGGTCGAAGACGTAGTAGAACACCTCGACGCCAGAACGTCGTGCCTTGTCGGGGTCGCTCACATGCATCCGCGGTTGCAGCTTCGCGAAGCTCGTCTGCTCTCCGTCGAACGCCACGACTTCGCCGTCGACTACGAAGTCTGGAGTGTCGATCCCTGCCAGCGCCTGGACGATCTCCGGAAAGGCTCCGCTCGCGTCACCGCCGGTCCGGCTGCTGAGCCGAACCTGGTCGCCCGACTTCGTCGCGATCACCCGCATGCCGTCGAGCTTGCGCTCGAAGATCCAGCCCTCGCGGGAGAACGGCTCCTTCGTGAGAGACGCAAGCGCTGGCCCCGGCACGTCGCTGATCTGCTCCATGTCTCCTTCATACCCGCTCCGTCGAGCAGGACCCCGATCCAGGACGGGCAGACTGAGCGCATGGCGACTTTCAAGGCAGCGTGGGTTCTCCACGTTGACCTCGATCAGTTCATCGCAGCCGTGGAGGTGCTGCGCCATCCCGAGCTGGCTGGCCGGCCTGTCGTCGTCGGTGGACGGGGAGACCCGACCGAGCGCGGAGTCGTCTCGACGGCGTCGTACGAGGCCCGCGAGTTCGGTGTCGGATCAGGAATGCCGCTGCGCATTGCGGCGCGCAAGATTCCCGATGCGGTCTTCCTCCCCGTCGACGCGCCGGCGTACGAAGCAGCGTCCGTGGCTGTGATGGACGCCTTGCGATCGCTCGACGTAGTCGTCGAGGTGCTCGGCTGGGATGAGGCGTTCCTCGGTGTCGAGACCGACGATCCGGAGGCGTTCGCCCGAGCCGTGCAAGCTGCCGTGCTCGACGCGACCCGCCTCCACTGCTCGGTCGGAATCGGTGACAACAAGCTGCGGGCGAAGATCGCCACCGAGTTCGGCAAACCACGCGGCATGTTCAGGCTGACCGAGGAGAACTGGTACGCGGTGATGGCCGATCGGCCGACCAGCGCGCTGTGGGGCATCGGCAAGAAGACCGCCAAACGGCTTGCTGGGCTCGAGATCTTGACCGTGCGCGAGCTCGCTCAAGCAGATTCCCGCGACCTGGCCGACAAGCTCGGGCCGAGGATGGGGCCGTGGTACCGGCGGCTGGCGCGCGGCGTCAACACGTCGCCGGTCGATGACACGCCGTACGTCGCGCGCGGCCACGGACGGGAGACGACGTTCCAGGAAAACCTCACCGACTGGGCTGAGATCGAGACGGCGGTACGACGGCTGGCCGCCGAAGTGGCCGACGACCTTCGGAAGGATGGCCGACCAGCGATCCGGGTCGGCATCAAGGTGCGCTACGCCCCGTTCGAGACGCGCACCCGCAGTCTCACGCTCGCCGCCCCGACCAGTGACGCTGAGGTGATCGCCGCGGCTGCGGTGCAGCTGACCACCAAACTCGACCACCACCGGGCCGTCCGACTGCTCGGCGTGCGCGCGGAGATGGCGCTCCCGGAGAACTAGCCCAGCGGTGTGACCTCCGCCCTAGCAGTTCCCCTACTTCGGAGTAACATTGGCAGTCCAGCGGCTGTCGCCATCTGAGAGGGGTCAATGTGAGCACCGACGTGACCGACAAGCAGTCCACCGACGAGACCGGTCCATCCTCAGCGCCGAAGGTCACCGAGCGCCAGGCGCGCGAAGTTGCCGAGGCGGCGCGAGAAACCGAGTGGAACCGACCGAGCTTCGCCAAAGAGCTCTATCTCGGACGCTTCGACCTCTCACTGATCCACCCACATCCGCGCGCCGACGACGATGACGTGAAGCGTGGCGATGAGTTCTTGGCGCGGCTGCACACCTACTGCGAGACCCTCGACGGGGCACGCATCGAGCGTGAGTCGCTCATCCCCGACGACTTCCTCAAGGGCCTGACTGAGCTCGGTGTCTTCGGCATGAAGATTCCGCGCGAGTACGGCGGCCTCGGCCTGTCGATGTCGTACTACGGCAAAGCCCTGATGCTGATCGGCTCTGTGCATCCGAGCCTCGGTGCTCTCGTCTCGGCACACCAGTCGATCGGCGTACCCGAGCCGGTGAAGAGGTTCGGCACCGACGCGCAGAAGCAGGAGTACCTGCCGCGCTGCGCAGAGGGCGCGATCACGGCGTTCCTCCTCACCGAGCCAGACGTCGGGTCCGACCCAGCACGGATGGCGACCACGGCCACCCCCACCGACGACGGCTCGGCCTACATCCTCAACGGCGTCAAGCTCTGGACGACCAACGGAGTGATCGCCGAGCTCGTCGTCGTGATGGCCACAGTTCCCAAGCGCGAAGGCGAGCGTGGCGGCATCACGGCTTTCGTGGTCGAGTCCGATGCGCCCGGGATCACCGTCGAGAACCGCAACGCCTTCATGGGCCTGAAAGGCATCGAAAACGGCGTCACCCGGTTCACCAACGTCCGCGTCCCCGCCGAGAACCGGCTGGCCCGTGAAGGTGACGGTCTCAAGATCGCCCTGACCACCCTCAACACCGGACGGCTGTCGATCCCCGCGGTGTGCACCGCCGCCGGCAAGTGGTGCCTCAAGATTGCGCGCGAATGGTCCGTTGCCCGAGTGCAGTGGGGCAAGCCCGTTGGGCAGCACGAGGCAGTCGCGACGAAGCTGTCGTTCATGGCCGCCACGACGTTTGCGCTCGAGGCGGTGCTCGACCTGTCCGCCCAGCTCGCCGACGGCGGCACCAAGGACATCCGGATCGAGGCGGCGCTGGCGAAGCTCTGGGCGAGTGAGATGTCGTGGCAGATCGCCGACGAGCTCGTGCAGATTCGCGGCGGGCGTGGTTACGAGACGGCCGACTCGATGGCCGCCCGCGGCGAACGTGCCGTGCCGGCCGAACAGATCCTCCGCGACCTGCGCATCAACCGGATCTTCGAGGGTTCGTCGGAGATCATGCGGTTGCTCATTGCGCGCGAAGCCGTCGACGCCCACCTCAAGGCCGCCGGAGACCTCGCGTCGCCCGACGCAGACACGAAGGCCAAGACGAAGGCGGCCATCAAGGCGAGTGGCTTCTACGCGAAGTGGCTGCCCAAGCTCGTCGTCGGCAAGGGCTCGATGCCGACGTCGTACGACGACTTCGGCCGCCTCGCAAAGCACTTGAGGTACGTCGAGCGCTCGTCCCGCAAGCTGGCCCGTCAGACGTTCTACGGGATGAGCCGCTGGCAAGCCAAGCTCGAGTACCGGCAGGCGTTCCTGGGTCGGATCGTCGACATCGGCGCCGAGCTGTTCGCGATGGCGGCGGCCTGTTCGCGCGCCGAGATGCTGCGAAGCGAGGACGCGGCTCAGGGCGAAGCGGCCTATGAGCTCGCCGACGTCTTCTGCGCGCAGGCCCGGCTCCGTGTCGAGGCGCTGTTCGACGGCTTGTGGAGCAACACCGACGCAGCCGACCGCATGCTGTCCAAGCGGCTGCTCGACGGCGACTTCGCCTGGCTCGAGGCCGGGGTGATCGACGCGTCCGAAGGCAGTGGGCCATGGATTACCGACTGGTCAGCGGGGGAGTCGGACAAACCGAACGTCCACCGCCGCTACCGCTAACCGACTTGTCAGAAGTAGGTAGGGCTATAGCCCTCTGTTCTTCTGACAACTCGGGTCGGGAATGACCACCACCCGGTTCTGTGTTGCAAATGCAACGTTGTCATCACCACGTTGTCATCACAGACGGGAGATCGCCGTGGACTTCACCGACGGGGATGCGCTGGATGTCTACTCCCAGGTCGTCACCGGAGTCGCAGAGCGGCTGACCCCACGCGTCGCCGCCCTCCGGGTGCTCCAGCAGGCCGGAACGCGCAGCGGTGAGGCCGCCGGGTCAGCAGTCGTACTCACCGACGATGGTCATCTGCTCACCAACGCCCATGTCGTCGAAGGTGCGGTCAGAGGTCAGGCCGCATTCGGAGATGGCACCTCAGCGAATTTCGACGTCATCGGACGTGACCCCCTCTCCGACCTCGCAGTCGTGCGCGCCGACCGGGCCATCCCCGACCCTCCGGAGTACGGCGACGCGGACCAGCTGAAGGTCGGCTCCCTGGTCGTCGCCGTGGGCAATCCGCTTGGGCTCGCGGGAAGCGTGACGGCCGGTGTCGTCAGTGCCCTCGGCCGGGCGATGCCCGCACGCACCCGCACAGCCGCGAGGATCATCGAAAACGTCATCCAGACCGACGCCGCCCTCAACCCGGGCAACTCCGGAGGAGCACTCGCCGACTCCCATGGGAGAGTCGTCGGCATCAACACCGCCGTGGCCGGCTTCGGCCTCGGCCTGGCGGTACCGATCAACACGACAACACAGCGCATCGTGTACGCGCTCTTGCACGATGGGAGAGTTCGCCGCGCCTATCTCGGCCTGGTCACGTCACCGGCTCCGCTGCCGCCGATCTGGGCCGACCGCACCGGCCAGCGCAGGGCACTGCGGGTGGCCGAGGTGGTGACTGGAAGCCCCGCTGCGCTGAGTGGACTGCGCTCCGGTGACTTGGTGCTTGCGGTCGACGGGCAGCCGCTCGGAGACGCTCAGTCCTTGCAACGGTTGATGTTCGAGGATGCGATTGGCAAACGCACTGAGATCACCGTCTTGCGCAACGGCGCACTCGTCGACGCCGTGGCAGAACCCGCCGAGCTCACCGACTGAAACGAAAGACGGGCGTGGCCACGATTGGCCACGCCCGTCCGTCGTACCGCAGCAGGTCAGCTCTGGACAGCACCCTTGCTGGCCCAGAAGTCGTTGAGCGCGCCGTTCGTCTTCACGAACCACACGATCGGGCCGACGATGATGAACATGCCGGGGAAGTACCACAGACCGGTGGCGCCGCTGACTGGCTTCTCCTTGCCGTCACGTTGGTACATGTCGCCGACCTCTGACGAGGTGATGTAGGGCATCACGATGCCGACAAAGAACGCCAGCAGCAGTGCGACAACACCACCAAGGCCAACGCCGTTGCTGTGCCGCTTCATGTCCTCGTGCACGTAGTAGTACCAGAAGAGGGAATAGATGCCGAGGGTCACGATGAACAGCAGGATGCACGTGCCCGTGCTGCGGATCTTGCCCACCGGACCGGCTTGCGGGTAGCCGCCCGGTCCGCCCTGATAAGGCTGCATCTGCTGCGGCGCGTACTGCGGCGGGGGTGCGGCTTCCGGGGTGGCCGGGTAGGCGGGCTGTGCGGGTTGCTGCGGTTGCGCGGGTTGCTGCGGTTGCGCGGGTTGGGGTGGCTCCGGAGGCGGATTGTTGGTGCCTGGAGGTTGCTCGGTCATCGGAATTCCCCTCAATGAGATTTGTCGCAGCCGCCACATGCGGGCTCGTCGACGGCAGCCATCCTGGCATGAACGGGAGCCAGGCTGGGGGATTTCGACGCTTTACGGAGCGGCAAACAGCTGGCTTCAAGGGCGTGCCGAGCAAGGACTTGCGTGGACTGCTTCGATGTAAGTACAACAACGCGTGCGACCGGCCCACCCACCCGGGCCTGTCGCACGCGCTGCGCCTGTTGACTTCACCGTCGTCTGTTGCCCCCCGATGGTCGTATGCCGATCCGACGACTAACCTCAGGGCACGTGCCGGACGGCCAGCACGGCTAGGAGTCATGACTGCAGGAGGTCAACGGGATGCGACTGCTGTTCGCGGATGCCACCCCATCGACGACGATCGCCGAGCTCGAAGCACATGGACACGAGTGTGTCGTCGAGCCAGACCTCAAGGCCAAAGCGCTCCCCGGACGGATCGCTGGCTTCGACGCGTTGGTCGTTCGCAGCACCAAGGTCACGGCCGACGTCATCGATGCGGCCGACCGATTGGCGCTGATCGTCCGGGCCGGCGCCGGGACGAACACCATCGACACCGACGCTGCGGCGGCCCGCGGCGTGTTCGTGGCCAACGTTCCGGGACGCAACTCCATCGCCGTCGCCGAGCTGACCCTGGGGTTGTTGCTCGCGATCGATCGGAGGATCGCCGACAACGTTGCCGACCTCAGGGGCGGCCGGTGGGACAAGAAGACCTACAGTCACGCGAACGGTCTGTTCGGCTCCACACTCGGAATCCTCGGTCTCGGTGACATCGGGCTGGCCGTTGCCGAGCGGGCAACCGCCTTTGGTCTCCATGTCCAGGTGGTGCGCAAGGACGGTCGCAGCGAACAAGTCGAGGCGCGTGCTGCAGACCTCGGCATCACGATGGTCGACTCGCTCGAGGAGCTGGTCTCGTCGTCCGACATCGTCTCGCTCCATGTCCCTTCCAACGCCGACACCGCGGAGATGGTCGACGAGACGTTCCTCGGCTGGATGAAGCCGGGCTCCGTTCTGCTCAACACCTCCCGTGGCGACATCGTCGACGAGGACGCGTTGCTCAAAGCCCTTGACGACAAGGGATTGCGGGCGGGTCTCGATGTGTACGCCGACGAACCTTCGACGGGCCGAGCCGAGTGGATCTCGCGCCTCGCGCAACATCCCAACGTCGTCGGCACCCATCACATCGGAGCGTCGACGGAGCAAGCCCAGAGCGCGATCGCAGCAGGCGTTGTCGAAGTCGTCGACGCGTTCGTTGAGGGCCTTGCGCCCAACTGTGTGAACCTTGCCCCGCTCAGGATCGGATCGGTCACGTTGAGCGTCCGCCACCTCGACCGGGTCGGTGTACTGGCCCGCGTGCTCGACCTGCTCAGCCAACGTCGTCTCAACGTCGAGCACATGGAGAACCGCATCTTCAGTGGGGGAGAGGCCGCCGTGGCCACGATCGACGTCGGTGGCGACGTGGACGAGGAGTTGCTCGACGAGTTGCGTGCGATCTCCGACGTGCTCAGCGTCTCGGTGACCAGCCTGCAGCCGGGTCCCGTATGACGGCAGCGACGTTGCGGGAGGGCCGGGCATGACCGCCGTACGACCGTTCCCGTGCAAGATCGTCCGTGCCAGTTGGGCGGCGCGTGTGGTGTCGCCGATGCTCGACGCGTTGACGCCCGAGCAGCGAGCCGTGTTGCTTGCTGCGAACCCGGACACCTACCTGCAGGTGACGCGATCTGAGACCGACTTCGACGGTGATGTCGCGCCCGAAGACATCAGGGCGGCCGACGCGGCCGCCCTGCAGAAGTTGATCGAGCACGGTGTGTACGACGACTCCGATCCGGCGATGTATGTCTACCGGCTCCGCGACGCGAACAACGAGCACACCGGGCTCGTGGTCGAAGTCTCGGTCCGGGCCTTCGACAACGGCCAAGTCCGTGGGCACGAGTCGGTGCAGGACGCTCGCGTCGACGCCCTGGTGCGGCATTTCGGTGTCGTGCCGGCTCGATCTGAGCTCGTCGCCCTGCTGCATCGCGGCGGGTCGCTGGTTGATGCGGCCATCGCGACCGTCTGTCAGACGCAGCCGTTGTTGCAGTTCCGCGGGGGAGACGGGGTTGAGCAGACGGTCTGGCGGATCGACGACCAGGATCTCGTCGCGACGCTGTCGACTGAGCTCAGCAGCGGCACCCATTACATCGCCGACGGCCATCACCGGGTCGCTGCGTCATTGCAAGAGTGGGAGAACGCCGGTCGGCCCCATGGCGCGGGCGTGCTGTGCGTGATGTATCCGCCCGACCAGCTCAACCTCACCGCGTTCCACCGCCGCGTCGCCGGCCCTGTTGAGTCGTCGGAGCTGCTGACATCCCTTCGGGACCGCGACTTTGTCGTGAAAGAGGCGACCCTGGCCACTGCCGACAGCGGCTGCTTCGGGCTGTACGTCGCCGGGAACTGGTACGCCGTCTCCAGCAACCAGAGCCGTCCCGTCGGCGTCGCGGGAGTCGACGTGTCAGTGCTCCACGAGCGCGTCCTCGACCCGGTGTTCGGCATCGACCATGTCGGTCATGCTCGGCTCGACGTCGCTCCACCGCGAACGCCGGTGACAGAGCTCGCCGCCCGTTGTGACGTCGATGGCGGGGCGCTCTTCGTACTCCGCCCACCGACCATCGACCAGCTCGTCGAGGTCGCCGATCGCGGTGAAGTCATGATGCCCAAGACGACGTACTTCCAACCCAAGCCGCAAGCAGGCATCTTCCTGCGCTTTGCCGCCGACCCTCGCTAGTAGCCGCCGCCTCCGCCACCGCCGCCGCCTCCGCCGCCAGCAAGGGCCACCACCAAGGAGAGCAGTACCGCGACGATCAGGACCACACCGACGATGACCACCCATGTCTTGTTGTTCACTGAGCGACACCTTTCTGCCAGCCCTGCGCGTACCCGAGCCGGCCAAGCCTATTCCTGCGCGCGGTCACGGCCTAGGCTGAAGGCTGGAGGTGTTGAGATGCAAGCTCAAGTCGGCGAGCGCTTACTCATCCACGGGAAGAATGTCGGTTCCGCCGCGCATGAAGTGGAGATCATCGAGGTGCACGGCGCAGACGGTGCACCGCCCTATCTGGTCAAGGATCCCGAAGGCCACGAGCGGCTGTTCTTCCCCGGCCCTGACTGTGAGAAGCAGCCCGCGGCCGGCAAGTGACACCGCTGAGGGTCGAAAACCAGGTGCGTAACCCAGGACTGACGTCCTAACCTCGGCGCATGGGAATTTCGGTGTGACCTCAGCCGGGCGCCAATCGGCGCCCGACGACCGGTGCGCGACGAGCAGCGCAGCCGGTCTGGTGGATCACACCCGCTTCGGAGAACCCGATGTCATCCCAGTTGCGCTCCGTGCCTCTACTCAGCCAAGTCGGTCCCGGTCACCGGCATGTCCGGAGGTCTTCGCTGGCCCGCCGGAACCTGACCCCACGCGACGACAGGGTCATGGTCATCGAGGGTTTGTGGGCCCACGAGCGGCTGCTCGAGACAGACGCCGTCGTCGAGGCGTTCTTCTGGTGTCCGGCCGCTGCCGTCGGCTCGGGGTCTGAGCGCCTCAACCGTTGTCTCAGCGGCGTCGTCTCGCGCGCCGAGGCCGCATACCAGATCACCCCCCGCACGCTCGCTCGGATCGATCCAGCGGCTGCGGCTCCCGCCATGGTGTCTTTAGTGCACCTGCCGCGATGGGATCCGAGTCGTCTCTTCACCACGTCCGCTGACCTGGTCCTGGTCGCTGACGGGATCGAGTACGCCGGCAATCTCGGGACGCTGCTTCGTACCGTCGACGCCTGTGGAGCGGACGTGATGGTGCTGACGAACCCGGTCGCACGCGTCACTCACCCCAAGGTGTTCGCCGCGAGCCGCGGCACCGTGCTCACCACCCCCATGATCGAGTACCCGTCGGTCACCGCGGCGCAGGAGGCATTGGCCGCGGCCGAGTTCACCGTGTACGTCGCCGACCCGTCGGCGGCCCACACGTACCGCGAGCTGACCTATCGTCGACCCACCGCATTCGTCGTGGGCTCGGAGGGTGAGGGCGTCTCTGACGAGTGGCACGATGCGTCGTTCGGCGCGGTGTCGATCCCGATGCTCGGCGAGGCTGACTCGCTCAACGTCGCAACATCGGCGGCGGTCCTGCTGTACGAGGCTCGGGCACAACGGGACCGGGACCCGGCGGACGCCAATCCAGTCATCTCCGACATGGCCTAGTCTCGATGGCCCGTCGTCGGAAGGGGCCTTGTGGATGCGGTGACACTCGTGTGGCATCGCATCGTCGCGACCCAGCCCGCCGCCTCCGACAACGTGGTCGCCGGGACTGCTGTGATTGCGGCACTGCTGGTGGTGGTCCGACCGACGTGGGAGGCAACCAGGCATGTCGTCACGATCGTTCATGAGGGAGCACACGGCTTCATTGCGATGATCAGCGGACGAAAGCTCGCCGGGATCCGGCTGCACTCCGACAGCTCGGGCGTGACTGTGACCTCGGGACGACCCACGGGGTTCGGCATGATCGCTACCACCGCTGCGGGCTACCTCGGGCCGGCGATCCTGGGCCTGGCGTGCGCGTTGCTGCTCGCGCACCGGCATGCGGTCGTAGTCTTGTGGCTGCTGCTGATCGCCCTGGCTCTGCTGCTGATGCAGATCCGGAACTTCTTCGGTTTCGGCACCGTGCTGGCCACGGGTGTCGCGCTGTTCGTCGTCTCGTGGCAGCTCGACGTATCTGCTCAGGTGGCTGTTGCGCACCTCCTCACGTGGTTCTTGCTCATCGCGGCGCCGAGGACGGTGTGGGAGCTGCAAGCGAGCCGACGGCGCGGCCGAGCGCGAGGTTCGGACGCCGACCAGCTGAGCAGGCTGACGCGGCTCCCGGCGCTCCTCTGGGTTGGCGTCTTCTTCGTCGCCACAGTCGGCGCTCTGGTCGTTGGCGCGGGTCTGTTGGTGCGTTGACGCAATCGGTATACGTGGGGGATGACCGACTCCATCTTGCCCGCCGAAGGAGAGCATCTCGCTAACGGCTGGGAAGTCGACCTCGCCGACGACGACACCCTGGTCAGGCAGGCGGTGCATGTCCATGCCTCGTGGCTTGTCGAGGTAGCTCAGAGCACCGGGCGGCCGTGGCTTCGGGAGGCGCGCTGGGCAGGTGCCTGGATTGGGGATCGCGGAGCTCTGACCAACCTGGTCATCCTGCTTCAGCCACCCGAAGATCCGGCGTCCATCATCAACGACGTCAGCGCGATGTTTCCCGCCCAAGTGCCTTATGCCCTGATCAGCCCATGGCCGGTCGATCTGGGGCCTCACGGGCTCGCGTTGCTCGGCCATCCACCGTTGATGGTGCGCTTTCCCGACGGGTCGTTGCCGCCGCCTCACCCCGATGTCGACGTACGCGAGGTCGGCGACGCTGAGGAGCTTGCCGTGGCCGAACGCGTCCTCGTCGAGGGATACCCGATGCCCGACCTTGAACCCCTCAAGGCAGGTGACCTGCTCGGACCGGAGATCCTCGAAGGCCCGACACGGGTTTGGCTCGGGTACGTCGATGGCCAACCCGTGGCGATCGCCGCCGCCCACCCCAGCGCCGGCGTCACGCTCGTCGAGTACGTCGCCACCTTGGCTGCCGCTCGAGGACGAGGAGCGGGCGCGGCCGTGACGTGGGCGGCGACTCTGGCCAACGCCGACAACCCCGCGGTGTTGGTCGCGAGCGACGACGGTCGGCCGGTCTACGAACGGATGGGCTATCGCGCCATCGAACGTTGGACAGCCTGGCTGCGCCCTCCGGCCTAGGAGTCGAGCGAGTTCAGCCCGCGTGGTCGATGCAGCGGGTCGACCATGGGCGCGCTTCGAGACGACCTGCTCCGATGTCTCGGCCGCACACGTCGCATTGACCGTAGGTGTTGTCTGCGAGCTTCGCCTGGGCCCGGATGACCTCGGCCAGCATGAGTTGCAACTTGTCATGCGCTGGCACCGCCGACAGTCGGTCGACAGCCTGGCTGGTGCCTTCACCCACGCGTTTGCCGAACGAGATGCTGCCCTGCTCCTCGGGCAGTTCGCTCATGCTCGCCAGCTGTTCCTCGAGCTGGGCCTGTTTCGCCGCCAGCTCTGCTGCCGTGTCGGTTGCCATCTCGCCATGTTGCCAGGTCGCCACCCGGTCTCGTTCAACGGTCGGCTGACGCTGAGAGTTGCACGTGTTACCCGTTGGCCCAAGACGGCGCATGTGCGCAGTGGCGGCGCCTAAAGCCGTCCGCGTGACGCGCAACGTGGACCTGTGCGCAGTTATGGACCTTGGCCGCTGCACTCACTTACGTATGCCGACGTGTGGCGGAAGACGTACCCGATCCCCGGGTTGTGGCGCTCGTTTGCCGACGAGTGTCGGAAGGCGTACGCCGTTACAGCCGAAAGCCCCTCTCGCAATAGGGTTTGAGGATGGTGCAGACATCGTCATGGTTGACGGCGGCGCGTCGACGGCGAGGTGCGCTGGACCTCGGACGGTTGAGTGACGCTCTGTGAGAGACTCAGCACGGCGCGAATGCGCTGATACAGACAGCGCCAAGGGGCCAACGCTGACCACATCTGGAGCGACGCTCGAGAAGCCGAAGACCATCTCCACCGGCCTCCGGTTGGCGGGAATGGCGCTTCACTTCTACACCGCAACCGGCACGGTCTTCGGATTCCTCGTCGTGGTCGCGGCGTTCCAGGGTGAGTTTGAGCGCGCACTGTGGCTGGGCCTCGTCGCCCTCATCATCGACGGCACCGACGGGATGATGGCGAGATGGCTGCGCGTCAGCGAGACCATCCCGCATTTCGACGGCGCACGGCTCGATGACATCGTCGACTACCTCACCTACGCCTTTGCGCCGATGGTCCTGCTGTGGACGACTGGTCGGCTCCCTGAGGGTGCGGCGGGCGAGGTGCTCGCGTGCATTCCGCTGCTCGCCTCGAGTTATCAGTTCTGCCGTACCGACGCGAAGACTGCTGACCACTTCTTCCTCGGGTTTCCGAGCTACTGGAACGTGGTCGCCTTCTACGTCTACGTCTTGGACATCGACAGCACGTGGACCGCGGTGATCCTGATGGTCTGCACGATCCTCGTCTTCGTGCCGATCCGCTATGTGTACCCGTCGCGCACCAAGGTCTTCCGTGGACTCAACATCGGCTTCACCGCGCTGTGGCTCGCGACGTACGCGATCCTGCTCGTCCAGCAACCCGACCCGCAGGCCGTCGTCATTGCGCTGTCGTTCGCCTACCTCGTCTACTATGCGGGACTTTCGCTCTACCTCACCCTCGTGCTCCCGCGCCTGCCGGCTAAGCGGCTGTCCAAGGACGCGATCGCGGCCGAGCTCGACGACTGATGCTGCTCGGACTCTCGGCAGCGCTCGCTGCCGCCGTGGTGTTTGGCTTCGCGTCCATCCTCCAAGCCAGTGCCGTACGACGGACGCGTGGCGCCGAGGCCGGACCCGACACGGAGACCACCCGCTTCCTCGTGGGTCTCCTGCATCAGCCGCTCTTCCTGGTCGCCGTTGCGCTCAGCCTGTTCGGATTCAACCTGCACCTCGTCGCGATTCGGCTGATCCCGCTCTATCTCGCGCAAGCAGGCATCGCCGCGAGTCTTGCTGTCACCGCCCTGCTCGCGGTGTGGTTGCTCCACGAAAAGCTGACCAGGGGCGATTGGGCTGCTGTCGCCGCCGTGACGGCAGGTCTCGCGTTGCTCGCGACCGCCTCCGGCGACATCGGCGAAGAAGACCCGTCGACGGCGTTCATGATCTGGATGTACGTCGGCATTGCAGCCGTCGCCGTGACCGGCTACGGGGTGATCCGCAGCAGCACTCGATTTGCTGCCGCGCTGCTCGGTTTGTTGGCGGGACTCGGATTCGCCGGCAGCGGGGTGGCGGCGCGTGTCCTGCCCGGGTTCTCTATCTCGGAGTTGTTGGGCTCGCCAGCGACGTACGCGCTGCCGCTCTACGGCGCCTTGGCATTCGCGCTCTACTCCTTCGCGTTGCGCCGCGGGTCGGTCACCGAAGCCACCGCGCCGATGATCGTCATGCAGACCGTCACGCCTGCAGTGGTGGGCGTGCTGGTGCTCGGCGATGACGTCCAAGACGGCTGGTTGGTGGCCGCTGTGGTGGGCTTCGTGCTCACGGCAATCGGTGCCATCGCGCTCGCCCGTTTCGAGAGCGGACCTGCAACCGACCATGACATGGTCTCGACGAAATCCGACGAAGCGTGACGGCTTTGCTACGTGCTGTTCGCGCGGCATGCCGGAAATACTTGCTTAGTCTGCAATAGCCGTTTGCTCCATCATCCTCGCCCGCCTAGAAGGGCTATTGCCGCTGAGTCGTTGCCGAGGTGTCCTCAAGGTATGGCGACTTTTGTGATCGTGCACGGGGGATTCGGCGGCGGCTGGGAATGGTCGCCGGTGGCGCGATTGCTGCGCGGACTGGGACATGAGGTGTACACCCCGACCCTCACCGGAATGGGCGAACGGACGCACCTGGCAAGCACCCAGGTCGTCGGCCTCTCGACCCACGTTCAAGACATCGTCGGACTCCTTGAGTTCGAGGACCTGCGCGACGTCATCCTGTGCGGAGCGGGCCTGGGCGGAATGGCGGTGACCTGCTCTGCCGACCGCGTCGCGCATCGCGTGGCACTGGTGATGTACGTCGACGCGTTGGTCCCGTACGACCGAGAGTCGGCGTTGGACCTGCTGCCTCCGGAGTTCGGGGACTTCGTCCAGTCGAGCCTCGGTGACTACGGCGAGACGTGGCGGGTGCCTCCCATGGTCGACCCCTTGCCACCTGGCAGCTTCTCGCGTGTCGAACGGGCCGACTACACCGCGCGTCTCCGAGACCAGCCGGCGATGACGCTCGTGGAACCGGTCTACCTCACCGGCGCCATCGACCACGTGCAGCGGGCGTTCCTCAGGTGCACGGGCAACGACCCTCTCGACGAGCACGACGTGGACCCGATCGAGGCGATGGCGGCTCGTGCCCATGAACAGGGTTGGCACTACCGAGAGCTGCTGGCGCCGCACGACCCGCATCTCACGCATCCGGACGCGACCGCGCGGATCTTCGCTGAGCTCGCGACCCAGGTCGTCGATCGGCTGCCGACGGCGCTCGCGCAGTTTCCGACCCAGCCCACACGCGGACGTCGGTGGGACACCCAGAACTGGGCCTGGAGCCCGAACTAACACCAGCCCACGCAGCCCGAGGTTCTCCACAGGCCACCGCTTTGAACTGTGGAGAACCGGCCCTGGTCGGTGGAGAAGCAAGGCCCTTCTGTGGGTAACCTGCCGACGAGGAAAAATAGTTGAACGTGTTTGCTGCAAAGGGTTGTGCGGCCTCTCTCCAGCCGTGTAGAAATCTCTCACGCCCTCCCGAGAGGGAAGGCGGGATCAGACGGAAACCGAAGAACCATCCAATGGGGCAACTCATTGCGACAGCCGGTGACGAGGCTGACGGGTTCAGACGGAACGACGGATCGGACGAAGACGTCACATCGCTTCGACCACTCGAAGGGCCCCCCAAACTCATACTTTGAGGGGCCCTTCACCTGTCTCCGGGGGTTACCTTTGTCGGTCGCGCTCAAGCCGAAGCCTGAAGCCGCGGACGCTGCCGCGAGTAAGCAGGGGCGATCGGTGGCATCATGGTGTGTATGTCATGGTTCGGGGGGATCGAAGGATCGCAGCACAACAAGGCAGATTCGGCGCGTGAGCTCCAGGTGCAGTTTGCGGCGGATGCCGCCAGCGTTCCTGGTGTACGACGTTTCGTCCGCGACGGATTGACCGCGTGGGGACGCCACGAGCTCGTCGATGATGCCGCGATCTGCGTGACTGAGCTGGCGTCCAACGCTGCCTTGCACAGTGGCAGCGGCTTCGTCCAGATCGTCGTACGCGATCTGCCCGAGGCCATCCGAATCAGCGTCACCGACACCGGGACGATCCCGGCCACGGCCGTGGTGCCCCGGATGGGTCGTCCGCTCCACGATGGTGGCGAGCAGGTTCTGCCGTTGTCGCAGCAGCCGACCACGGGGCGCGGCCTGGTCATCGTCTCCAAACTGGCGCGTGCCTGGGGAGTCGACGAGACCGCTGAGGGGAAGGCCATCTGGGCTGAGCTGGCCAGCCCAGGAGAGGAGCACGCCGTCCGCTCGCCCATCACATCCGCGGACAACGCATTCGAGGAGCCGAACAATGGGCTCCCACCTGACTGGTATCCCGTGCGGCTGGAGGAGTGCCCGGTGCTGGCCAGTCTCTTTCTCGACCAGCACCTCGATGAGCTCATCAGGGAGTTGCAGCTCATCGACTCAGATCAGAATGCCGTGCCCTCACGCGAACTGGCCGCGGTGATCTCGAAGCTGCTCGACCGCGCCGCACACGCTCGGCACACGGCGAGGCGGGTCGCACAGGACGCGGCGACGGCCGGATTCACGTCGATCAGCATCGACATGCCGGTCCCGGTCCAGACCGCTGTCGACATCCAGGAGCTTGAAGCCGCGGTTGCCGCGGCTGACGAGCTGTGTGAGTCCCGGCAACTGATGACGTTGGCGTCGCCACGCGAGACTCGCCTGGTGCGGGCCTGGATGACGCACGAGTTCGTTCAGCAGATCCAACACCAGGCTAAGCCCGTCCCGTATGCCGAGTGGTTGGCGTCAACGACTCGGGAAGGCCAGCAATAGCTGGGTCGCGAACTGGTAAAGATCGGGTAGCGGTTGGGCCGCGCCTGGCTCCGGAAGGCCTGACGGGGTTGACGATGGGGACGTGTCCAGCCACGAGCGGACCCTCCATCCAGCCCAGCCCACCGCATGGGCGGCTATGGGTTGGCTGCTTGTGGTGGCGTTCGCCTCCGGAGCAGTCGTGGTGCTCACCTTGCCCAGCGCCTCGGGCCTCGACGGCGCAGCGACCGGGCGCGACCTGTTTCACGCCGAGTGGCTGGTGCTGGGCACCCTCATCGCGTACGCCTTGTTGCGGCTTGCCCGCGCAAGCGTGGTCCTAGGCGCCCTCGGTGTGGTGTTGAGCAGCGCCCAGATGATCTTCGTGGTAGACACCGCAGCTGTTCGCTTCAGCGACAACGGCCTTGCCATGCCGGCACCGGCGTTCTGGTATGGCGTCGCCGTGACGCAGAGTCTGATCTTCCTGATCGCCGGAATCGCTGGCGCTCGACAACGGCTCACCGACCGAAAGTGGGTTGAGCTGGTTCGCCGCATCACCGTCGAGCCAGCGGCATCCGTGGCCAACCCGGAAGAGCGCGTTAACTCACGCGGTGAGCCGGGCACGGACGCACGCCCGGACCACTAGGTCTGCGTCAGCGGGACGGGCGCGTATTGGCCTTCCAGGTACGACGACCGAAGCGACTTCTCCAGCAGCGGCCCACGTCGGGTGGGTCGGGGGCCGCTGTGTGGAGAGAAATCTCCCTCGCCGTTAAAGACCTCGCCCGCGGCCACGGCCGCGGAGGAAGCTGAAGGCAATAACGACGAGAACGACGATCACGACGAGAATCAGCAGGGTCTTCATGGGCACCGCTGTTCCCCAACCGAGTCAGATCATGCAGGCGGTCGCCGGTCGGTGATCCCGATGGTGCGGGTCGAGGCGTCGAACAGTTGCGGCACGCGCACACGCAGTGTGACGTGTTCGAGACCCTCCACTTGTGCGTCTCGCCGCGTCGGGACAGCGATCTGCACGTGGCGCTCTCCCGGGCTGAACACGGCGAAGAGCCGCAACCCAATCCGATCGAGCGGGACCGACCCGTCGGGTAACGACTCCGTCCCGAGGTGGCTCGCAAGCCATCTCTGCGGGACGTCAGCGACCCGGAGCCGAGGCGTGCCGTCGGGACCGCGGGCGACCGTGCCGAACACGATCGAGTAGTAGCCAGTCGGCTTCGACAGATTCACCCGCCACCGGGCCTCGCGACCCTCCTTCGCCGTGGGGTTGAGCCGGGTGAAGTGCACGTCGGGCTGCGGGTCGTCGTCGGTGATCCGTACGGATGAGGTGTAGTCGTTCGTCATCGCGCCGGTCTTGGCGAAGACCGCCAACTCGATGGGACGCGACCTGGCATCGTCAACGCGGTTTGACGCGTAGGGAACATCGAACGTGCCGCTGTGGACACCTGCTGGCACGTCCACGCTGATGGGCGTCAGCTCGGAGAACGTCGTCAGGTCATTTCCGGTGACGACGAACGTCGACGGCGCCGACACGTCGCCGTTCAGGGTGAACGGCACATGGGCGAACCTGGTGCCGATCTGGTCACCTTCCTGCACATTGATGTTGTGAACCGTCACCAATGGAGCCCGCTGATCCTGCACGACCGGGAGCGTGTCGGGACTGCCTGCCACGTCGAGCACCCAGATATGGCCATCGACGTTCTTGGCGACGAGGTCGACTCGGGTGATGTGCGAGGGGTCGAGGTCCGCGAGGCTGGCAACGTCGAGCCGCAGGGTTTGGGCCCACTTCTTGCCGAGCGTGAAGCCGCCGCCCGGCAGCGGGGAGAGCTGACCACCATCGACCGCGTCGACGTCCATGCTGTGACCAGGCCCGTCGAAGACTCGGAATCCAAGCTGGACCTTGCCCAACGACGGGTCGACGATCGTCCGCAGGTCGAGGCTGGTGTCGCCGGTGAGATCGAGCGGCGTGTCAAAGCGCAGCCCGCCCGTCTGGTCGGGTGCTGTCCAGCTCATCTCGAACGCACGCGTGGTCGGAGGCCCATCGATGAAGCTCGCCAACCAATGCGGGGCAGCGAACGGCGAGGTCTCGCGTCCACACTGGCGTGCTGCAGGCGCTTCTGTCACTCGCCCCACGCAAAGCCTGGTCACCGCCCCCGAAGCCGGGCCCGGATGGGCGTCGATACCCGGTCGTCGTACGTCGCGCCCACCGCCGACGGCGTGACTGCGCACATCGGTATTGTCGGTCGATGCCAGCCCGACGTGGCTCCCGTCGAAGAGCGGCAGCATGCTGTTGTCGCCGTCGGCCATCAATGCGACCGCGCCGGCGATGTAGGACTTGCCCACCTTGCGTTGCTCGCTCGCCGACAGCCGAGCGGGGTTGTCGCGGCCGCACGTCGCCTTCCGGGGACCGAACCAGTCGTCGAAGGACGGTGCGACGGCGATGCCCGGGGTCCACTCGGAGTTGAAGAAGTTGTGGTTGGCGCCCATCACGAGGATCGAGCTGTGCAACGCGTTGTCGTCCGTACGCACGTCACGGGCCAGGTCGGTGAAGATCTGGCCTTGCAGATCGCTGACGTCGCCGTCGCAGTAGGGGAGCACTGTCACCGTGGGGATGAACGCGCTCGTCTGGCGTCCGAAGTCGGTCGGACCGATCAGCACCTGGCCGCGGATGTTGTATGGCGCCCCGAGTGGAATCGACAGCGACGCGCGGGCAGCACCTTCGCCACCGCGGCTGTGACCGACGAGGATCACGCTGGACAGGTCGGCCTGGCTCGCGTCGCCGATCACGTCGTCAGCGTCAGGACCCGACCACAACGCAAGGTGCCGACGGATCAGAGCCGCGCGGGCGGCAGCACCGCCATCGGCAAGATTGAAGTCCTGGGCGTTGATGCCGTTGGCAGAGATGGAGACGGTGACGTAGCCCTGGCTGGCGAGCAGTTGCTGGGCGTAGACGTAGCCAAGGTAGCTGGGGATCGGACTGGTTCCACGTCGACAGGGCCACTCGGGGAAGCCGCCGCCCAGGTTGTCCGGGGTCTGGTAGCAGGCTTCGTGACGTCCGTGCAGGAACAGCACGAGCGGTGCGCCCGCGGCCGCGCCCTCAGGACTCACGACATGGCCAAGCGTCTCGATCTTCGCGGGCATCCCCGCGAGCTTGATCCCTGGCACTCGATAGTCAGAGGAGACGACCTGGAAAGTTCCTGGGTCGCCCGGGTCAGTTGCAAGCGTCGGGGCGGCGGGTACCGCGGCTTGAGGCGTGTTGGCGGGGATGGGAGGGAGGGCCGTGGAGTCCAGCGCCGTTCCCGAGAGCATCACGTCATAGTCAGCAGGGTCGGGTCGCGTCGGCGTCTCGACGGTGAGCGTCACGCTGCGACCGTCTGCCAGCACCTCGGGAGTGGCGACAGGTTGGCCGTCGCGCCAGATCTCCGGACGGTCGTCGGTGACGGGGAGTGCCTCGGGCGAAGTCCAGGTGAGCTGGTACGTGCCTTCCGCTGTGCCTTGCACTCGCCAGACTCCGACCGGGTCGGCTGCGTCAGCCCGTTCGGCGAGGGCTCGCGGACTGGTGGCGAAGTTCGAGGGGTGGGGCACGGCCGGGGCAGCCGTCGTACCCAGCACGGGGACGGGAACCAAGGCGGTGGCGCTGGTACTCAGAACGACGGCGGTCACCGTCAGGGCAAAACGGGAGGGCAGTCGCATTCCGACATTGTCTACAACGAACGCTGTCAGCGAGGGTCATTCGGAGGATCGGTCCCGGCGAGTCTCCGCCCGTGATCCGTCAGTCGCAATGATCCGTCAGTCGCAGTCAGTGGGTGTGGTCAGTCGCGGATGTGCTGGCGCGGCAACTTCTGACCGAGCGCCTGCGCTGTGCTCACGACGTCGATGTCGGAGAGCACCCGGCTTCCGTTGAGCAGCATCGAGGCGAGCCGCTTCGGCTTGGTCAAGAGCGCGTTGCCGACCTCCGGCGTACCCCGCCAGACCGTCGACGCATCGACGAAGCAGAAGGCGGCATGGATCGGCACGCGTGCGCGACCCACTCCTTCCAGAGCTTCGTGCACGGCACGGGTCTGGCCCATCAGTCGGTCGAGGTACGCCGTTCGGTCGCGCCCTCGGATCGTCATGTGTGTGTAGCGGGATGAGAGCAGGCCTTGTCGGCCGGACACCTGCACACGGCCACCGCCGCACTGCTGGATGTCGATGACCCATACGCCCGACGGCACCACCGCCACGAGGTCGATCGGGTCATCGTGGCTGCGAATGCCGAGGCGACGCTGATAGAAGAAGATGCCTTTGGGCACCGCCTTGACCAGTTGCCTCGCGAGCTCACGCGTGTGCTCACCGCCATGCCCGAAACCGTTGATCGCGGCGGGGTCGTCGCTCAACGCGCGCGTCAGTTTGGTCGCCTGCGAGGAATGGCCGATCGCGCGTTCACGTGCCGCGGTGCGTCGCTGTTCGCGGCGCTGTTTCGCGGTTCGCGCAATGACCTGGTCAGGCTCGCTCTGCATAGCGATGTTGTAAGCCCTGAACAGGCGTGACGTCTAGGAAGTTCGCGAAGATCCTCCAAGTGGGTGGCCCGCCCTCTAGTCCGCTGCTCTCCGGGGGTAGTCACCCTCCGCACACACGTGCGTTCACGTGGTGACGATGTGACCGGACTTCTCCCATCTCGTCCGTTGTTTCGCTGATAAGACCACATACCAGGGTGTGACAGCCTCAAAGACAGTCCCGGTTGCATACCGGGGAGGGGTATGGTTAAATACCGTTCTCCGGTACCCCCCGGAGGTATCTGCTCCAGATCGAATCGCCTGCGAACGAAAGTCACGCCATGACCGATACAAAGACGAAGCCCAGTACCCCTGGCTACGCCGACAACAAGGCCGCGCACCTCAAGCGGCTGCGTCGGATCGAAGGACAGATCCGCGGACTGCATCGAATGGTCGAAGAGGACAACTACTGCATCGACGTGCTCACCCAGGTCTCGGCGGCGACGAAGGCGCTCGAGTCGTTCGCGTTGTCGATGCTCGATGAGCATCTACGCCACTGCGTCACCGACGCCGTGGTCCAAGGTGGCGACGAAGCCGAGGCCAAGCTCGGCGAGGCCACCGCCGCGATCGCGCGGCTGGTCCGGTCTTGACCACCACGACGTACCACGTCGACGGCATGACCTGCGGCCACTGTGTCGCAGCAGTGACAGCCGAGTTGTCGGCCGTTCCTGGTGTCACCAGCGTTGACGTCGGCCTCGTGCCCGGTGGCCAGTCATCGGTCACGGTGACGGCGTCGAGTCCGCCCAATGACGACGATGTGCGCGATGCCGTCGTCGAAGCCGGCTACGCGCTGGTCTGACCCCATCTCTGCGAACGAAGGACCTGCCATGTCGCGCGTCACCGCCACTGATGTCCAGCCAGCGCTGAACCTCACTGGTGTCGAGCTCGACATTGCCGGCATGACCTGTGCGTCGTGCGTCTCCAGGGTCGAGAAGGCTCTCGCCAAGGTGGAAGGCGTCACCCAGGCGCAGGTCAACCTGGCGACCGAGGTCGCGTCGGTGACCTACGACCGCGAGCGAGTGGGGCCCGACGCGTTGGCGACTGCGGTCAGCTCGGCCGGCTATGTCGGCACGCCCCGGCACCCAGAGGACTTCGAGCCAAGCGCGCCCACCGGAGGCGACGATCCGCGAGACGAGCGCGAACGAGCACGTGACGACGAGTTGGCCGGGCTGAAGGTCCGTTGGCAAGTAGCCCTGACAACGGGACTGGCCATGATGGCCCTGATGTACGTGCCGGTCTCGATCGACACGATGGACTGGCTGATGCCGGTGCTGCTGGTCGTGGCCACGTTCGTGCAGTTCTGGGCCGCCAAGGGGATCTACCAAGCCGCCTGGGCTGCGGCGCGTCATGGCGCTACCAACATGAACACGCTGGTAGCGCTCGGCACCAGCGTCGCGTACGGCTACAGCGCGTTCGTGACGCTGTGGCCCGCGCAGGCCCAAGCCTGGGGACTTCCTCTTCACGTGTACTTCGAGACCTCGATCGTGATCATCGCGCTGATCTTGATGGGCCGATGGATGGAGGGGAAGGCCAAGAAGGAGACGGCTTCGGCCATCAAGGCTCTGGTGGGGCTGCAACCCAAGACAGCGCGCGTGATCCGCGACGGTGTAGAGAGCGATGTCGATATCGAGTCGGTCATCGTGGGAGACCTGGTCCGCGTGCGGCCCGGGGAGAAGGTCCCGGTCGACGGCGTGGTGACGCAAGGGACGTCGTCCGTCGACGAGTCGATGCTGACCGGAGAGAGCTTGCCGCAGGAGAAGGCGTCCGGCGACGTGGTGATTGGGGCCACGATGAACCGCACCGGCTCGATCGTGCTCCGCGCCAGCGCTGTCGGCAACGACACGACGCTGGCTCAGATCGTCCGCCTCGTCGAGGGCGCTCAGGGTTCGAAGGCGCCGATGCAGCGAATTGCCGATCAGGTGGCCGCGTGGTTCATCCCGATCGTGCTGGGCCTCGCAGTGGTGACGTTTGCTGCCTGGGCCATCTTCGGTCCGGACGGTCAGCGGCTGACCCTGGCCGTCGGGACCACGATCGCGTTGCTGATCAGCGCGTGCCCGTGTGCTCTCGGGCTGGCCACTCCCATTGCCGTCATGGTCGGTACGGGCAAGGCGGCCGAGCTGGGCGTCCTCATCACCAGCGGCCAGGCCCTCGAAGAGGCCCGCCGCCTGACGGCCGTCGTCCTCGACAAGACGGGGACGATCACCCTTGGCCGTCCCCGCTTGACCGGGATGACCACGGGCAGTGGTTGGGTGGAGAACGACGTCCTCAAACTCGTGGCGGCGGCAGAGGTCGGCAGCGAGCATCCGCTCGGAGAAGCTATCGTCTCGGCGGCTCGTGAGCGCAACCTCGACGTACCGACTGCTGAGTCGTTCGTCACGGTTCCCGGCAACGGCATCGAAGCCACGGTCGGGGGCCAGGTGGTGCTTGCAGGCAACCGTGGGTTCCTGACCGCGCGCGGGGTCGATGTGGCTAGTTTCGACGCGGATGCCACCGAGGCGGCCAACCAGGGCGCGACGCCGCTGTACGTCGCCGTCGACGGCACGCCTGGTGCCCTGCTCGTGGTCGCGGACCCGGTGAAAGCAGAGTCCGCCGAAGCCGTCGCCGAGCTTGAAGCACTGGGCCTCGAGGTCTGGATGCTCACCGGTGACAACGAGACGACCGCTCGTGCAATCGCCCGCGAGGTCGGTGTCGAGCATGTGATCGCGGAGGTCTTGCCGTCGCAGAAGGCAGAGCGGGTGGCCGCGCTGCAGGCCGAAGGGCACGTTGTCGCCATGGTCGGCGACGGGATCAACGACGCTCCGGCGCTCGCGCAGGCTGACCTCGGGTGCGCCATCGGGACCGGCACCGACGTGGCGATCGCGGCCTCCGACATCACCCTCGTCGGCGGAGACCTGCGCGGGGTCGTGTCGGCGATCGCGCTGTCCCGGGCGACGGTCCAGACGATCAAGGCCGGGCTCTTCTGGGCCTTCGCCTACAACATTCTTCTGCTGCCGGTCGCAGCTGGCGTGTTCTACCCCGTCAACGGGCTGCTCCTCGACCCGGTGCTCGCCGCAGCTGCCATGGCGATGAGCTCGGTCAGCGTCGTGACGAACGCGCTGCGACTTCGCGGCTTCCGTCGTCCCTCCAGTGCCGACGAGATCCTGCATCCGCCCTACACCGCCCGGGTCAAGCAGTACTCCTACCTCACCTCGATCGCGGTGCTCGCCGTGGCCCTCGGCGGCGGGTTGACTGCGCTTAGTCGCAGCGACAGCGCCCAGCATGGGATGAACGGCATCCTGGCCTGGTCTGAGCGCACCGGGATGCCGATGCGTCCTGCCATGAGCGTCATGATGACGACTGAGGTCACCCCCGTGGACGCGGCACAAGCCGGCGTCGACGTGACTCTTGACATCCCCGCCGACGTGCAGCCTGGGGTGCACACCCGCATCGAGGTGTCAGTGAGCGACTCCGAGACTGGTGAGCCCATCACCGACCTGACGCGCACGCATGACGCATGGATGCATTTCATCGTCACGAGGGACGACCTCGGCACATTCGCTCACCTCCATGCCGAGCCGACCGATACTGCTGGCGAGCTCGCTGTCGACGTGGTGTTCCCGACGTCGGGCAGCTACACGATCCACACCGAGTTTCGACGTCAAGGCGAGATGGCCGACATCCTCGCCGCCGAGGACGTCGCGGTCGGAGACCCCGCCACCCCGTCACCCGTGACACTCACGCCGGGGTCCCGCACCCAGGTCGTCGACGGTGTCGCGGTGAGGCTGGACGGGGAAGCACGCGTGGAGCAGACCACGGACTTCGAGCTCACGTTCACTGACGAGGCCACCGGAGAGCCGATCGATGATCTCCAGCCCTACCTGGCAGCTGCGGGACACGTCGTCGTGATGCGTTCTGACGGCACTCACTTCTCGCATGTGCACGCGGAGATGGAAGACGAGTCGGGTGACCCGGTCTTTGCCTTGCCTGGGCAGCGATTCGGGCCGGAGCTGGGTCTGCACGTGCGGTTTGAGACCAGCGGCGTGTATCAGCTGTGGGCTCAGTTCAAGCTCAGCGACGGACACGTGATCACGGTTCCCTTCACCGTACAGGCGTCCTGATGGGCGACCGCGAGCTGACCAGGATGGCCGTCTCCGCGACGTTGCACTGCCTGACTGGCTGTGCGATCGGAGAAGTCCTCGGCATGGTCATCGGCACGGGGCTCGACTGGAGTGACACCGCGACCGTCGCCCTTTCTGTGGCGCTGGCATTCTTCTTCGGCTACCTGCTGACGATCGGACCTGTGCTCCGGTCAGGCGTCGGGCTCAAGACCGCGATACGAGTGGCGCTGGCTGCCGATACCGTATCGATCCTCGTCATGGAGGTCGTCGACAACGCGGTGATCCTTCTCGTCCCGGGCGCGATGGGCGCAGGCTTGGCGAACGGGCTGTTCTGGGTCACCCTCGCCGGTTCGCTGGTGGTCGCCTTCGTCGTGACTGTGCCCGTCAACCGCTCGATGATCGGCCGCGGGCGTGGCCACGCGGTGGTTCATGCCCATCACCATTAGGACGTTTGAGTCCGGCGCGCTGTGGGGACAAGTTCAGAGATAGATCTCTACCACGAGGCAGGAGATGAGGGAACGATGAGCGGCCAACTTGACGGTAAGACGATTGCGTTTGCAGTAGCCAACGAAGGGGTCGAACAAGTCGAGCTGACCGAGCCGTGGAAGGCGGTCGAGGAAGCCGGTGGAACCCCGAGGCTGGTGTCCATCGAGAGTGGCCACGTACAGGCCTTCAAACATCTCGACAGGGGCGACACGTTCACCGTCGACACCACGTTCGACCAAGCGAAGGCCACCGACTACGACGGCCTCGTACTGCCCGGCGGTGTTGCCAACCCCGACGCCCTGCGGCTCGACGACGCCGCGATCGCCTTCATCCGCGGGTTCTTCGAAGCGGAGATGCCGGTGGCGGCGATCTGTCACGCTCCTTGGACCTTGATCGAGGCCGACGTCGTCAAGGGTCGGACCATGACGTCGTGGCCGAGCCTGCGCACCGATCTCACCAATGCCGGCGCCACCTGGGTTGATGAAGACGTGGTCCACGACGCTGGCCTGGTCACGAGTCGCAAACCCGACGACCTCTGGGCCTTCTGCTCGACACTGGTCAGGGTCTTCGCCTGACCTCGGCGCCACGGCTCGGTCGGGGGCGGCTGATGGGCCGGCCCTGGCCCGATGGAGAATCAGCGCCATGGGCTGGATCAAGCCGGTCGGCACCAAACTCGTGAAGTACGGTCCCCAGGCGAGGCTCGTCTGGAAGCACGCGGCCGTGCCTGTGACAGCGGCTGCGCAGAAGACGTTCGCCGCGCAGACCAGTCGTCGTACGGCGCTCAAGCACGCCGACACAGTCAACGGCGGCGCCATCTTGATGGTGATGGACCAAGGGACGATCCATTGGGTGGTGTTCAGCGGCGGCAAGCCGGTTGTGTCCTACCCGCCGTCGTCGAAGCCGCTCGAGGAGCTGATCGCCGACGCGAACCTGTCGAAGAAGATGACACCTGACCAGTTTCGCGCCAGGCAGGCCGAAGCGTCCAAACGGCAAAAGGTGATCGAGACGGCGAAGACACTCCGTTCGCAAGTACGCCGTCGGCGCAGCCAGTTCTGACAGCTGGGCTAACAACCGGTGCACTGGCGTAGTCACTCTGGGCTAGGCCCGGATCACGTACGGACACGAAATAACTAGCCCGTAGCCCTCGACACTGCACATATGCCGTGAGATGGTCCCTGTTTGGCGCACCCGCCAAGTGACTCCGTTCTCGCGGCCCTCCTCACCTGGTCGACCGCGACGGATCGCACCCGTTTTCACTCCCAGGAGGATCCGTGAGACGACGCAGCACCAGCGTCTTGATCGGTTTGGCGGCGGCAGCGCTCGCCGTGCCGATGATGAACCCACCCGTAGGAGCTTCCCCCGCACCGGCTGCCCCTGACGACGAGCCAGGCCAGTCCCAGGGCAAGCACCAGCAGGACAACTTCCCCAACCCGTTTGCCGACAAGCGTGACGCCCTCCGAGAGAAGGCGGTCAACGCCCTCGTCAAGGGCAAGGCCGACGTGGTCCAGCACAAGGGCAGCCCGGTGATCAAGCTCGGCAAGGAGTACGTCGAGTACGGCGTCGAGCGCCAGGAGTCGATCTTCACCATCCTCGTCGACTTCGGCACCCAGGTTGATCCGCGGTTCGACGCGAGCCCGGGTCCGGTCCACGGCCAGATCGCCGAGCCAGACCGTAACTGGGACGGCAACGCCACCGACGACAACTCGACGTACTGGGAGCCGAACTTCAACAAGGCCCACTACGAAGACCTGATGTTCGGCGACGGCGAGTCGTTCAAGAACTTCTACCTCGACCAGTCCAACGGCCGCTTCCTCGCCGAGGGTGAGGTCAGCGACTGGGTCAAGGTGCCGTTCAACGAGGCTCGCTACGGCGCGCGCAACAACGCCGATGGCTACTGGAACTTCATCAAGGACACGGCACAGGCGTGGTACGACGCCCAGGTCGCGGCCGGCAAGTCAGTCGACGAGATCAAGGCTGAGCTCGCCGCCTTCGACAAGTGGGACCGCTACGACTACGACGACGACGGCGACTTCAACGAGTCCGACGGTTACATCGACCACTTCCAGGCCATCCACGCCGGTGAGGGTGAAGAGGCCGGCGGTGGCGCGCAAGGCGTCAACGCGATCTGGTCACACCGTTGGTATGCGTTCCAAACTGACGGGGGCCGAACTGGGCCCACCGGGAACCTCAAGGGTGGTGTGCCGATCGGCGACTCCGGTATCTGGATCGGCGACTACACGACCGAGCCGGAGAACGGCGGGCTCGGTGTGTTCACACACGAGTTCGGACACGACCTGGGTCTGCCCGACCTTTACGACACGGCCGGCGGCGACAACGGCACCGGCTTCTGGACCCTGATGAGCGCTGGATCGTGGCTCAACCACGGCGAAGACTCCATCGGTACGACGCCTGGCTACATGGGGCCTTGGGAGAAGCTGCAGCTCGGTTGGCTCGACTATTCCGAGGTCACATACGGTCGTGACGCGCACGCCAAGCTCGGACCTGCTGACCGGGCCGGCAAGAAGTCTCAGGCGGTCTTAGTGCACCTTCCGGACAAGACCACGACGACGGAGTACAACACGCCGTACTCCGGGTCGAACGAGTGGTGGGGTGGCAGTGCCGACAACCTCAACACGACACTCACCCGTGAGGTCGACCTGACGAACGCCACCACGGCAACGTTGTCCGCGAAGGCGTCCTACGAGATCGAGGAAGGGTTCGACTACCTCTACGGTGAGGTCTCGACCGACGGCGGAGCCACCTGGGCCGATGCCGCTGATCCGATCAGCGCAACGTCGGACTGGACGGACATCTCCTATGACCTGACGCCTTACGCGGGCGAGAAGGTGTTGTTCCGCTTCCGGTACGCCACAGATGGCGGCCTACACCTTGACGGTCCGTTCCTCGACGACATCGCGCTCACGGTCAACGGTGCGGCGGTGTGGACCGACGATGTGGAGTCCGGCGACAACGGTTGGACCGCGAAGGGCTTCACTCGGATGGACGGTTCAGTCACCAAGGTGACGCAGAAGTACTACCTCGCCGAGAACCGCGTCTACTCCGGCTATGACAAGACACTCCAGACCGGCCCGTACAACTTTGGTTGGACGAACTCCAAGCCCGACTGGGTGGAGCGGTTCCCCTACCAGAACGGTCTGCTCGTCTGGTTGGTTGACGACTCGTACGGCGACAACAACACGTCGGAGCATCCTGGACACGGTTTGGTGCTCCCTGTCGACGCACGGCCGAAGGCGATCAAGTTCGCCGATGGCGTGCTGCTCGGCAACCGTCGTCAGCCGTTCGACGCGACGTTCGGTCAGGAGAAGACCGACGCCGTGACCTTCCATCGCAACGGCACCGCCCTGAAGGTGCCGTCGAGCAAGCCGATTCCGGTGTTCGACGATCGTGACCCGAACCGGTACTGGTCGAGCGAGAACCCGTGGTCGTCGACGATCGTCGATGGCACGGGCGTCAAGATCCGTGTCACGGGCACGTCCAAGAAGGGCGATGAGATGCAGGTCCACGTGACATTCCGTCGCTAGTCACGGTCGTCGCCGACCTGAGCCCCGAACTCGCTGACGAGTTCGGGGCTCGGGCGTTCTGACAAAGGCGCGGTCCGCCGACACAGTGAGACAGCGAAGTCGCGGCTTGGAGCCTCTGAAACACTGAGGCCGTGCATGTCGCGCTCTGGATCGTCGCGCTGGTGGCGACAGTTACCTTGGTCACGGGGCTTTCGCGGCGGCTGCCCATCCCGTCACCGCTGCTGCTGACGCTGGTAGGGCTCGCGGCGTCGTTCATCCCGGCCGTCCCGGATGTCGAGCTGAGTCCGGAAATCGTGCTGATCGGCTTCCTACCCCCGCTGTTGTACGCAGCGGCGCTCAACACCTCACTCGTCGACTTCCGTGCCAACCGGCGTCCAATCGCGCTGCTGTCCGTCGGTCTGGTCATCGTGACGACGTTGTCGGTCGGGCTGGTGACCTGGTGGTTGCTGCCGGTCCCGCCGGCCGCCGCGTTCGCGCTCGGCGCTGTCGTCTCGCCTCCGGACGCGGTCGCAGCCTCAGCGATCGCCCGCCGCGTCGGGATGCCACGTCGGATGGTGACGATCCTGCAAGGTGAGAGCCTCGTCAACGACGCGACGGCGTTGGTGGCACTGCGAACAGCGATCGGCGCCATGGCCGGCACGGTGGCGATCTGGGAGGTCGGAGTCGACTTCGCGCTGACCGCCTTGGGAGGGCTCGCCGTCGGTATCGCGGTGGCGGTCGTGACAGGGAAAGTACGCCGCCACATCGAGGACGAAATCACCGACACCGCAGTGTCGATCGTGACGCCGTTCATCGCCTACCTCGCGGCAGAGGAGCTGCACGTGTCCGGCGTGCTCGCCGTGGTGGTGACGGGCCTGCTCCTCGGTCACAAGTCACACCTGATGCAGTCGGCTTCGTCGCGGATCTTCGAGCGCACCAACTGGGCGACGTTTGAGTTCCTGCTCGAGAACACCGTGTTCCTGCTGATCGGGTTGCAGGTGCGCTCGATCCTGGACGCCGCTGCGAGTAGCAGTCTCAGCACCGGCGAGATTGTGGAAGCCTGCGTCATCATCACGCTGACGACGATGGTGGTCCGGCCGCTATGGGTTTTCCCGGCGACATACGTCCCTCGGCTGATCCCGTCGATCCGCGAGAACGATCCCGCCCCGCCGTGGACGGTTCCGGCAGCCATTTCATGGGCTGGCATGCGCGGCGTCGTCACCCTGGCGGCAGCCTTTATCTTGCCCAGCGACACCCCAGAGCGCGACGTGTTGATTCTCATTGCGCTCGTCGTCGTGGGCGCGACGCTGTTGCTTCAGGGGGCAACTCTGCCGTGGGTCCTCAGACACCTCGGGCTCGACCGTCCGGACCCTGCCGAGGATGCGTTGCAGGCGGCGAGTGTGGCTCAACGTGCTTCGGCGGCCGGCCTGAACCGGTTGGAGGACATCCGCACCGATGAAGACGTCGAGGACGTCGTCGAACGGCTACGACGCCGGAGCAACGAGCGCGTCGAAGCGATGTGGGAGCGACTGGGCGGCGCCGACGAGACACCCAGCCAGGCCTATGCCCGGTTGCGGATCGCGATGATCGAGGCCGAGCGAGCCGAGCTGATCCGGCTCCGCAACGAGGGCCTCGTGCCGGATGACGTGATGCGGCAGGTCATCCGGTCGATCGACATCGAGGAGACCGTTCTCGATCTGCGACGAGAGTTGTTTCGTGGCGAGGAGCGGGAGGGCGAGTTGACGGCTCCAGCGGAGCACAAAGGTTGTGACCACCTGCGCGAGCTGTCCGAGACGCCAGCGCCTCAGACCCCCATGGGGTGCGAGGAGTGTCTTGAGGAAGGGCTGACGTGGGTTCATCTGCGGTTGTGTATGACGTGTGGCCATGTCGGCTGCTGTAACTCGTCGGTCGGGAAGCACGCCAACGCGCATTACGACACGCTCGGGCACCCGGTGATGCGCAGCTTCGAACCAGGTGAGGCGTGGCGGTGGTGCTACGTCGACGAGGTACTCGGCTGAGTCAGCCGTAGTACGCGCGGGAGGCCGCGACCACTGCCTCGAAGACGCGTCGGTTCAACGCAGCACCTTCGCGTCGTACCCGCGAAGCGTCCACCTCGATGAGACGGTCGAGCCGAACTTCACTGGGGCGACGCTGGCGGTCCCACGCGCCCGTGCCGACGTCCATCCAGCGGCGCCTCGGGTGTGAGTTCTGTCCGGCATCGTGATCGTGGTCCTTGCTCGTGAGCATCAGGCCGACGAGGCGCCCGTCGCGACGGCCGAGGATTAGGACGGGACGGTCCTTGCCCTGCGTGGCGTCTTCTTCGTACGGAACCCAGGTCCAGACCACTTCGCCGGGATCGGCCTGCCCATTGGCGCGGGGCGAGTACTCGATCTGGACGTTGTCGCCGGGCTGGCTGTAGGAGGTGCCGCCTCGGTTGGGCTTGCGCGATCTCGAAAGGAACTGGCGAAGGCGATGACGCAGACGGCCCCGAGACATGCGGCCCACCCTACGGACACCGACGGACTCTGCAAGGCAAATCCACAGTCAGCAAGGCAGGTTTGCCTTGTTAACAAGCCAGTTGGCTTGTTAACAAGGCAAACCCGGGGGAGGGGGCTAGCAGCCGCAGGAGTAGTAGACGATGTCCCAGTGGTTGCCTTCGTTGGTGTACACGTTTCCTGAGGCGGCCTGATACATCGGGTAGCCGTCGCCGCGGAGCCCGATGTAGGCGTAGTGGCTGGTGATGTAGTTGTCGTTGCACGTCGAGCGAGAGATGTCGACCTTGTAGCCGTTGTAGTGGCTGTAGGTGCCGCTGGCATGTCCGACCTCGGTGCCGCCGGTGATGTTCACCGCGCAACCGCTGACGCTCTTGTAGGTCTTGATGCCGGAGACCGTGGCCTGGTTGATCTGTTCGTACGACGTGCACGTGGGGTTCGAGCGGGTGGTGCATCCGCCGCTCGAGCTCCGAGTGATGTTGGACGCCGACAACTGCGACGCGGCTTGCGAGTCGGTCAGCTTCGTGACGGCGCTGGCGCTCGACATCGGGGCAAGGGTGGCGGCGCTGACAGCGGCGACGGCGACGAAGGCCTTCAACGCTGTCCTGATGGTGGGGGTGCGAGACATGTGTGTGTATCCGTTCTGCAGCGGGTGCGCTGCGTGGGGGACAAGCACAGGGGAGAGGCAGGAATGCCTCCAAAGTCCGTGTCTACCAGCATCAGGGGTCATCCGTCGCCTACACCTATCCTGGAAAGCGCCATGTCCTCCCAGCCCACGACGTCTGCGTCCACGCGCGTCGATACGTCGTCGGAGCCCCCGCAACTCACGATCACTTACCCAGCCGAACTCCCGGTCTCGCAGCGCAAGGACGACATCGCAGCAGCCATCCGAGACCACCAGGTCGTCATCGTCGCGGGAGAGACCGGCAGCGGAAAGACCACCCAGCTACCCAAGATCTGTCTCGAGCTCGGCCGCGGAAGCCGGGGCAAGGTGATCGGCCATACGCAACCGCGCAGGATCGCCGCTCGCACGGTCGCCGAACGCATCGCCGAGGAGCTCGGCACCGAGCTCGGCGATCGGGTGGGTTACCAGGTGCGCTTCACTGACCGGTCGAGCAAGCGGACGTCGGTCAAGGTGATGACGGACGGCATTCTGCTCGCCGAGATTCAGCGCGACCGCAAGCTCTCCCGCTACGACACGATCATCATCGACGAGGCCCACGAACGCAGTCTCAACATCGACTTCATCCTCGGCTACCTCAAGCAGCTGCTGCCCCGACGACCCGACCTCAAGATCGTGATCACGTCGGCAACGATCGACCCGGAACGGTTCTCCCGACATTTCGACGATGCTCCCGTCATCGAAGTCTCGGGGCGGATGTTCCCGGTGGAAGTGCGCTACCGCGAACTCGTCGAAGACCAGACGCAGGGCATCACCGACGCCGTCACCGAGCTGATGCGTGAGGGACCCGGCGACATCTTGGTGTTCTGCTCCGGGGAACGCGAGATCCGCGATGCCGCCGATGCCTTGAAAAAGATGAAGCCGCAGCGCGTCACAGACGCCATCGAGGTGTTGCCGCTCTACGCCAGGCTTTCGGCAGCCGAGCAGCACAAGGTCTTTGCACAGCACCGCAACCGTCGGGTCGTGCTCGCCACCAACGTCGCGGAGACCTCCCTGACCGTGCCAGGCATCCACTACGTCATCGATACCGGTCTTGCGCGCATCTCGCGTTTCAGCGCTCGCACCAAGGTGCAGCGGTTGCCCATCGAACCCATCTCACAGGCCAGCGCCAACCAGCGCAAGGGCCGCTGCGGTCGCGTCGCCGCGGGCATCTGCATCAGGTTGTACGCCGAGGAGGACTTCGAGGCGCGGGCGGAGTTCACCGATCCCGAGATCCTGCGCACTAACCTGGCCTCAGTCATCCTCCAGATGACAGCGCTCGACCTCGGAGACGTGGCGCGCTTCCCGTTCATCGAGCCGCCTGACACACGAAGTGTCGCAGCGGGGATGCAGCTGCTTGACGAGATTGGTGCCCTCACGACAGCGCCGTCACGTGGCCGCCGAGGCTCTGCACGTCGTACGCCGTCCAAAGACCAGGGCAAGGGCAAACCCCGCCTCACGAAGATCGGTCGCCAGCTCGCCCAGCTCCCTATCGACCCGCGGCTCGGCCGGATGATGATCGAAGCGCACCGCAACGGATGTCTGCGTGAGGTGGTCACGATCGTCGCTGCGCTGTCGATCCAGGACCCCCGTGAGCGGCCGAGCGACCTGCAGGAGCAGGCGGACCAGAAGCATCGCCGTTTCAGCGACCCCGAGTCCGACTTCGCCAGCCTGCTCAACCTCTGGCGTTACGTGAAGGAGCAACAGAAGGAGCTGTCCTCGAGTGCGTTCCGGCGGATGTGCCGAGCCGACTTCCTCAACTACCTGAGAGTGCGCGAGTGGCAGGACCTCGACACGCAGCTTCGCCAAGTGGCCAAACAGCTCAAGCTTCACGCTGTCGAAAACGCCGGCGGCAGCGGAGGCGATCCATCGGTCCCTGTTGGCCGGATTGCTGTCACACATCGGTATGAAGGACGTCGAGAAGCGTGACTATCTCGGAGCCCGCGGCACCCGCTTTGGGATCTTCCCCGGCTCCAGCCTGTTCAAGAAGCAGCCACCGTTCGTAATGGCCGCAGAGCTCGTCGAGACTGGCCGGCTGTGGGGACGGATGAACGCACGCATCGAGCCTGAGTGGTGCGAGGAGATGGCCGGGCACCTCGTCAAGCGCAGTTACAGCGAGCCGCATTGGGAGAAGAACCGCGGCGCCGTCACGGCATTGGAGAAGGTGACGTTGTACGGGGTCCCGATCGTCAGCGAGCGGCCGATCAACTACGGCAAGATCGACCGCGAGGCCGCCCGTGAGCTCTTCGTCCGGCACGCGCTCGTGCAGGGGGAGTGGCGGACCCACCACCAGTTCTTCGCCGACAACCAAGCCCTCCTCGACGAGGCGGAGGCGCTCGAGCATCGGGCACGACGTCGCGACATCGTGGTCGACGACGAGACGCTCTTCGACTTCTATGACGTCCGCATCCCCGCCGACGTCGTCTCGACGGCGCACTTCGACTCTTGGTGGAAGAAAGCGCGTCACGACACTCCCGACCTGTTGACGTTCTCGCTCGACATGCTCGTCCACGAAACCGCTGACGAGGTCTCGAGCGGCGACTTCCCCGACGTCTGGCGCTACGGCGACGCGACCTTGCCGCTCGACTACCAGTTCGAGCCGGGCTCCGAGGCCGACGGAGTCACGGTCGACATTCCAGTGGCAACACTCACCCAGGTGAGCGCCGAAGACTTCTCCTGGCCAGTGCCCGGACTGCGGCAAGAGCTCGTCGTGGCGCTGCTCAGGTCGCTGCCGAAGTCGCTGCGGGTCAACTTCGTGCCGGCGCCCAACCATGCGCGGGAGTTTCTGTCGTCAGTCAGCCCCGGCGAAGAGCCGTTGCTCGATTCCCTCGAGCGCCATCTCCGTCGTACGACGGGAGTAGTGGTTCCGCGCGACGCGTGGGACCTCGACAAGGTGCCTCCCCATCTGCGGCTGTCCTTCCGGGTCGTTGGCGACGACGGCGGCGTGCTGGGGGAGAGTAAGGACCTCAACGCCTTGCGGACCTCGTTGCGTTCGGCCGCGGGCGATTCGATCGCGCTGGCCGCCTCTGACGTCGAACGCACGGGCATGACCGGCTGGGACATCGGCGAGCTGCCGCAGACCTACGTGCAGACGAGAGCGGGCCATGAGGTCAGGGGCTACCCGGCTCTGCACGATGAGGGCGAGACCGTAGGCGTTCGGGTCTTCAGCACGGCGGACGAGCAGGCCGCGGCGATGCGTGCGGGCACGCGCCGGCTGCTCATGCTCACGACCCGATCCCCGGCGCCCATCCTGCTTGCTGAGCTGTCCAACACAGAAAAGCTGACGCTCGGCCTCGCCCCTCATCCGACTGTGCCGGCGCTGCTCGAGGACTGCTACGGATGTGCGGTCGACGCGGTGGTGGCAAAGCACGGCGGTCCGGCCTGGGACCAGGCTGGCTTCGAGGCGTTGGTCGAGCAGGTCCGGGTCGAAGGCACAGACCGTGCGCGCGACGTGATGGGCATCGTGCAGCGGGTCTTGACCGCCGGCCAGGAGGTCAATCGGCGGTTGTCGGGTCGGGCGGAGCTGGCATTGCTGCCGGCGCTTTCCGACCTGAAGGGTCAATGGGAGCGGCTTCTCCATCCGGGCTTCGTGGCCGAGGCGGGCATCGACGCGCTGCGCCACTACCCGCGCTATCTGGCCGCGATGGGCGTGCGGTTGGACAAGCTACAGGCCGACCCGCGGCGTGACGCGGTGCTGATGGGATCGGTGGCTGGAGTCCAGGCGTCGTACCTGAACCGGCTCGCCGCCCTCCCGGCTGGACAACCGGCGAGCCAGGAGCTTCAGAACGTGCGCTGGATGATCGAGGAGCTCCGAGTCAGCCTTTGGGCGCAGGAGCTCAAGACTGCCCAGCCAGTGTCCGTCCAGCGCGTGGAAAAGGCGCTCCGCGAACTCTGACGGTTCCTCGACGAGCCGAATGGGTACTGCGGCATTAGAGTCCGCCGAGAGTGAGGGAGAAGTCCTAGATGTCCAACGTGACAGGTGACACCGCGCGCAGCACCGGCGACCACGCCGAGAACGCGGCCCGACAGGTTCAGGACAACGTCTGGTTCGAACGCGGCATCCGCGTCGGACTGGTGGCGTACGGGATCATCCACATCCTGGTCGGCTGGCTGGCTCTCCAGCTGGCGTTCGGCGACTACTCCGGCGCGCCCGACCAGCAAGGTGCGCTTCACCAGGTCAGCCAGGAGTCGTACGGCGAGCCGCTCCTGTGGCTCATTGGCATCGGTCTCTTTGTGCTGGCCATCTGGCAGTTCTTCGAAGCGATCTGGGGACACCGCAGTCGCGACGAGCCGAAACGCACGATGAAACGGATAGGTTCCGCCGGCAAGGTGGTCCTCTACATCGTGATCGGCATCGCCGCGATCAAGATCGCCCTCAACGCCAGCTCCGGCAGCAGCAGTGAGGACCAGTACACGGCAGACCTGATGAAGCAGACCGCCGGCCAGTGGCTGGTCGCCGGAGTTGGCATCGTCATCATCGTGATCGGCGTGATGCAGGCCAAACGAGGCATCACGAAGTCGTTCGAGAGGGACTTGCAGGGGCGAGCCACGTCCGGCGACTCCGGTAGCGCGGTCGTGAAGCTCGGCCAGGTCGGCTACGTCTGCAAGGGCGTCGCGATTGCCGTCATCGGTGGTTTGTTCGTGTGGGCCGCGTGGGAGCACGATCCGAAGAAGGCCGGCGGCCTCGATGTCGCGCTGCGGACCCTGCTCGACCACAGCGTCGGACCGTGGTTGCTGGCGGTCGTCGCGGCGGGCATCGTCTGCTTCGGGCTCTACTGCTTCGCTTGGGCGCGCTACGCAGACACGAACTCCTAGCCTGGGAGCCCCGGTCAGGGCCAAATCGCCGCATGTATGACGACACGGCGAAAAAAAATGCACGTGATGGCTGTCCTCACAGCAAATCCGGCATTAGGGTCTGCCGAGGAGTGTCCGCCAGTCCGGCGTCTCGACACCGTTGGATTCCATGCAAGGGGAACGAATGTCATTGCGCCGCTCAGGGAGACGATCCCGCCGCGTAGCCATCACCGCACTTGTCGCCAGCACCGCCACCATTGTCAGCATGGGAGCCCTGACGGGCCTCCCCACCAGCGACGCAGTGGCACCGAAGTCTCAAACCCCGCTGGCTCAGACGCATCAAGATCGCTCTGCATCACGCGAAAACATCGGCAACTACGACTCGCGGTCGTCGAGCCAGAAAATGCTCGCCCAAGCAAGTGCAGAGTTGTTGGGCCGTCGCGGCGACGCGATCTCCAGCTTCGGCAACCGCCTCGGGCTCCAGGGCGTCTTCTCGGTCAACCCGCTGACGGGCACGCCGACCAACGTGGCGAAGCGCGATGGCTTCCTCACCGGTCCGAGCAACAGGTCCGCAGAGGACATCGCGCTCGGGTATGTCTCCCGCAACCTGCAGGCGTTCGGTCTCGACCAGGCCGACCTCGACTCGTTCAGCTCCACTCCCAAGGTCGCGACTGACACGCACGGCATCCGGCACGTGTCCTGGACGCAGAGCTACAACGGCGTGAAGGTGTTCGGCAACGGCCTACGCGCGCACGTCGCCAAGGACGGTTCGCTGATCTCCGTACAGGGCGCTCCCGTCCATGGTCTGGCGGAGCTCGCGGCGGCCGCACCTGACTCCTTCATGTCGGCGACGAGTGCTCGCTCGCAGGCAGGAGCAGAGTCCGGCGGTGCACTTGCCAGCGCATCCGAGAAGACCGCCACCGATGCCCAACACACGACCACCTGGTCCAACGGTGACACGGCCGAGCTCGTCTACTTCGTGACTCCTGACGGCGTACGCCTGGGTTGGTCGACCTACACCCAGTCCGACGCGCAGGCCTACCAGCACGTGATCGACGCGGCGTCTGGCCGCACGCTCTACCGCCACAGCACCGTCAACGAAGACCGTGGCGATGCCCTGGCCTTCGCCAATGCGCCCGGCCAAGCTGGTGGCGGCAAGCAGACCAAGGTCAACCTCTTCGATCGCGGTTATCTCTCCAAGAACGCCACCTGGCTGCGCGGCAAGTACGTGTTCAGCTGGGCAGACACCAACGACGACGACCTGGTGCAAGAGGGTGAGAAGACCCCCGTCCCAGGCACCAAGAACGGCGCGCAGTTCACGCTGAAGACCTTCCAGGACGTGTCGAGCCTGTGCACGCCGCGATTCCTGTGCACGTGGGATCCGGACGTGCCGTTCTCCTGGCGAGTCAACAAGAAGCAGGACGCGACCCAAGGCTTCGTCGTGGCGAGCAGGTTCCACGACTACCTGTTGGCGGACCCGATCGGCTTCACTCCTCAGATGGGCAACTTCGAGCTCAATGGCGGCGACCCGGTGCTGCTCAACGTGCTTGATGGCGCCAACACTGACGGCGGTCTGCCCGACGGCAACCACATCGACAATGCCACCATGAGCACACCCCCCGACGGCGTACCTCCGACGATGTCGATGTTCCTCAACCACGAGCCAGGTACGACGGCCAACCAGGATCCGTACTTGCCGGCAAGCGGTACCGACGCAGCCGACAACATCTTCCATGAGTACACCCACGGTTTGTCGAACCGCCTCGTGGTCGACGCTGGCGGCAACTCGACCCTGAACAGCCTGCACGCGGGCTCGATGGGCGAAGCGTGGTCGGACTACTACGCGATGGACTTCCTCGTCACCAAGGGGTATGTCCCCGACACGGCTGCGAACGGACAGGTGCTGTTCGACAGCTACCTGACACACCACCGAGCCATCACCCGAAGTGAAGCCATCGACTGTGCCCCGGACGCAACAGCGAACCTGTGCACCAAGGCGATCGGTGGCAAGGGTGGCTACACGTTCGGCGACCTCGGCAACGCGACCGGTGGTCCCGAGGTGCACGCCGACAGCGAGATCTGGGGACAGACGCTGTGGGACCTCCGGGCGAAGCTCGGACACAAGGTGACCGCAGCGATCGTGACCGAGGCGATGGCCATCTCGCCGGCTGACCCGTCGTTCCTCGACGAGCGGGACGCGATCCTGCTTGCTGACCAGTCGATCTACGGTGCCGCGCACAAGAACGCCATCTGGAGGACGTTCGCTGACCGAGGGATGGGTTGGTTCGCCTCCGCGTCCGACGGCAGTGATGCCGCAGTGGTCGAAGACTTCAGCATGCCGCCGTCCCCGTCCACTCCGCGCTACACGGTGTCCGGACAGGTCACGGACGACCAAACAGGCGACGCGATTGAGGGCGCTGTCGTGTCGATCCCGGGCCACGCCTCTGGCGTCAGCAACTACACGGCAACCACCGATGCCTCAGGCCGCTACTCCATCCAGCAGGTGATTGCGGGCGACTACCCCGAGATCATCGCCCAAGCCCCCGGTTACAAGATCGAGCCGAAGACTGCGGACGTGGACGGCGACATCGAAGTCGACTTCTCGCTGCGACGCGACTGGGCCGCATCGAGTGGTGGTGCCGACCTGGTGGAATTCACTGGTCCCGACTACTCGAACTTCGGATGCGGACCTCAGAACGCGATCGACCTGAGCTACGGCCAGGGCTGGAGCTCAGATCGAGGTGACGGTGACGCTGTAGATACTCCGGACCCGAAGTACATCGTGGTCAAGCTGCCGCAGCCGATCGAGGTGTCTGCCTTCGGAGTCGACCCGACCGCCACGTGTGGAGACGCGGGAAGTGCCTCGGCCGGTGACTACCGGATCGAGGTGTCGGCCGACGGTGACACCTACACCGAGGTCGAGGACGGTCAGTTCACGCCGGCCGACCGCGGCCGGGTCAACGAGATCCCGGTCGGACCGCTGACTGGTGTCCGGTACGTCAAGTTCTGGATCGACGACTCACAGGTTGAACAGCTTTTGGAGCCTGGGGACGTCTGTTCGGAGGGTGCCGCGTTTGACGGCTGTGTGTTCATGGACATCACCGAACTCGAGGTCTACGGCGTACCCAGCGATCCGACCGGCGCAGTCGAGCAGGACGTACAGATCCTGTCGTTCAACGACTTCCACGGTCACCTCGAGGCGACGGATACGCCGCAAGCGCCTCTCCCGGCAGGAACACCACCGGTAGGCGGCGTGGAGTACCTCTCCGCGAAGGTCAAGGCACTCAAGGCTCAGCAGCCGACCTCGACCCTGACCGTGGCGGCCGGTGACCTGATCGGCGGATCGACGTTCCTGTCTGGTCTCTTCCAAGATGAGCCCTCTGTCGAAGCCATGAATGAGCTCGGGCTCGACGTCTCCAGCGTCGGCAACCATGAGTTCGACGAGGGAACCGATGAGCTGCTGCGCATGGTCAACGGTGGTTGCCAGCCGGCGCCCAAGGGTTGCTTCAAGGACTCGAACGGCGATGACATCCCCTACGACGGCACCGGGTTCGACTACCTAGCCGCGAACGTGATCAAGGACTCCGACGGCGAGCCACTCCTGCCGGCCACATCCATCAAGACCGTGGACGGCGTCAAGATCGGCTTCATCGGTATGACGCTCGAAGGGACGCCGAGCCTGGTCAGCCCAGGAGGTATCGACACCGTCGAGTTCATGGACGAGGTCGAGACGGCGAATGCCCAGGCGGCGTTCCTCCAGTCTGAAGGCGTCGAGAGCATCGTCGTGTTGTTGCATGAGGGTGGCGCTCAGGTGTTGCCGGCTGGCCAGACTCTGGATATCGGTGGCTGCGTCGGTCTGTCAGGACCGATCGTTGACATCGCCAACGATCTCGACCCCGCGATCGACATGATGGTCACCGGTCACACGCACCAGCCCTACGTCTGCAGCATCGACGACCCGGCCGGCGACCCGCGACTGGTGACGAGCGCTGCGTCGTTCGGACAGGTGCTCACTCAGACGCACCTGACGATCGACCTCGCGACGCAAGACGTCGTTCGTGATGAGTCGTCAGCAGCCAACCTGCTCGTGACACGCGACATCACCAAGGACGCCAACGAGACCGCGATCATCGATTTCTGGAACACGCTGTCGGCTCCTCTGGGTAACCGCGTGGTGGGGACGCTCGCTCCCGACACCAGCATCGTCGGTGACCAGTCGACCTGCCGCTGCGAAGAGACGCCGCTCGTGGATCTTGTCGCTGATGCCATCCTGTGGGGGACCGAGGCAGAGGCGAACGGTGGGGCGGAGATCGCGTTCATGAACACCGGAGGCGTGCGAGCCCCACTGCTCTTCCCCCCTTCGGGGACGGAGCAGCCAGGTGAGATCACGTTCCGCGAAACGTACAACGTCGCACCGTTCAACAACATCCTCGTCACGGTCGACATGACCGGGGAGCAGATCGAGGACGTGCTCAACCAACAGTTCCAGCGTGGCGTCGCCGGTCGACGCGTGATGCTTTCCCTCGGGGTGTCGGACGGGTTCACCTATGAGTGGGCCTGGGAGGGCGACACTCCTGCGCCGAACACGCAGCCGGGTGCTGGCACCCTCGGTGGGCATGTGGTTCCAGGAAGCATGGAGCTGAACGGTGTGCCGATCGTTGCCGGTGACACCTACCGGGTGGGGACGTTGAACTTCCTCACCGAAGGCGGCGACGCCTTCACGGTGTTCAGAGATTCGACCAACAAGGTCGGTGGTGATGAAGACCTGCACAACTTGGCAGAGTTCTTCAGCGACAACCCCGGTCTGACCCCGCCGGCCGACAGGGTCACGGGCCTGTAGGTCAGCAGCACCGCAGTCGATAGCACAGCACAGCAGCGAGCGTCCCACCTCGAAATGGGGTGGGACGCTCGCACTCACCGCCAACGCCTGTGGTCGCGCGAAACCGCTGGTCAGCGCGCCGGAATCAGGCTGATCGCGGTGGCGTGGTCGAGCCCCGCCAGCTCCAACAGGTCGATGACCAGGGACCGCATCTGGCCGAGCACGACTGCAGCAGACAACGTGAGTGGCTCGCTGGCGCTGGCCGTTCGCTCCGCCAGTTCGATCAGGTGATCCTGGGCGGCCTCGGGGGACCGGTTCGCGGCGAACTCCAGCGCAATCTGCTCGGTCACATCCGCGAGGTCGTCGAGCAAGTTCAGGTAGTCCGGCGGCATCGTCTCATCGAGTCGCGCACTGACCATTACCCGCCGGATGAGCACCCGCGTGTTGCGGATCGCCCGGTCCAGTGGCGCCACCACTTCGGCGATCGAGCGAACATGCGTCGCGGACTTTCTCCGGAACGGCGACGACCGGACGACCTCGATCCCCTCGTCTGCGGCGGCACGCAGTTCGGCGAGCAGTGCCTCCGTCTCCCGTGCGCGGTCGAGGGTGTCCGAGGCCTGTTCCGGGTCGATGTCGAAGGCACTCTGCCGAGCCAGCCGCAAGAGGCGCGAGAGTTCCATCGTCACTTTGGCGGCCTCCTCGCGTGGACGCCGCAACGGGGCGCCGGGTACGACGGTCGCGGCCACCAACGCGACGGCTCCACCGATGAACGCGTCGCCAATCCGGCTAAAACCCTGGTCGAGGGGGAGCAGAGTCACCACGACGATCGCCTGCACCGCCGCCTGGTTGATGAACAAGACGCCGGCGTCAAGCAGCACAGCCGCAGACATCGCCAGCACGACGACCACGACGATCTGCCACGATCCCCGGCCGAACAGATGGGCAAACCCGTCGGCGATCCCGACTCCGACCGCGACACCGATGGTGACCTCGCCGACCCGACGGAGACGTTGGCCGTACGACGTCCCGAGCGACAGGAGGGCAGCCACCGGGGCGAAGAACGGGGTCGGGTGCCCGAACACCTCACTGGCGATCACCCAGGCAACACCTGCGGCCACGGCGCACTGCGCGATGACCCAGGACTTGGCTTGCAGGCGTCGTACCCGCGCGGCCAGGGACAGGCGGCCTCGCTTGAACGCGCGGTCGCTGAGCGCGGAGAGGTCCATCGCTCCATCTTGGCGGCGAGTCCGAGTGGCCGCCAACCACCCGACGGTCATCACGGCGTGCCTGATAGGAAGGAGAGCATGTTGACACGACGCCTCGGAGATCTTGACGTAAGCGCCATCGGACTCGGCGGGATGCAGCTGACCATGGACACGCGACCGGAGGAAGCCGACGCGGTCGCGACCGTGCATGCGGCCCTCGATGCGGGGGTGACGCTGATCGACACCGCCGATGCCTACACGCCGTCCGAGCGCGGACCGGGGATGAACGAGCAGCTGATCGCCCAGAGCTTGGCGACCTACCCGGGCTCGACTGAACACGTCGTGGTGGCGACCAAAGGAGGTCACACGCGAGACGGTGCGGACTGGGGACTCAACGGGAGCGCGCAGTACCTGCGCTCCGCGTGTGAGTCGTCCTTGAAGAGACTCGGCGTCGACAGCATCGACTTGTATCAGCACCACCGGCCTGACCCTGACCTCCCGTACGAAGAGTCGATGGGTGGGCTACTGGCGTTGTACGACGCTGGGCTGGTCAAGCGAGTCGGCATCTCGAACGCGAACCCCAACCAGATCAGGCTGGCGCAGAGCATTCTCGGTGAGGCCCTGGTTTCGGTGCAGAACCAGTTCTCTCCGTCGTATCGGAGCAGCGAGCCGGAGATTGCACTGTGCGAGGAGCTCGGGCTGGCGTTCCTGCCCTGGGGCCCCCTCGGTGGCATGCGCACGGCCAAGGAACTGGGGTCGGACCACAGCGCGTTCGCCGAGGTCGGCCGAGCGCACGACGTCAGCCCTCAGCAGGTCGCCCTCGCTTGGGAAATGTCGTTGTCGGAGTGCGTCATACCCATACCGGGAGCAAGCCGCCCATCCTCGATCCAGTCCTCCGTGGCGGCTGCCGATCTCGCCCTGACGTCCGCCGAGCTGGAGCGGCTGTCAGCGGTCTGAAACAGCCGGGAAAGGCCCGGAAAGGCCCGGAAAACTGTTCGGCGTGTGTCGGCGTCGTCAGTTGCCCGTCCCGCGGGGGTGCACTAGCGTCTCTCAAGTCCTGTCAGACCGACGGGATGCCGTTGGGTGGTACGCCGAGTCCTACCCGCCACCTGCGGCCACCTGCACCAGATTGGGGTAGGAGCGGGGGACCCGTGAATTCGGCGTCGAGGACCTGAAGGCTTGGACCGAGGCGCCTTGGGGTTAAGTCGAACGGTCATCGCACCACGAATGACCGCCCGACCGGGCGAACCTTTCCGCCCGAACCCGACAGCTCACTTCGTAGGCGGCGGAGAGGCCACACCCATGGCTTACGAGCCACGTCATCGCGCCGCCAAACGCCGTCCTGTGAGACGTGCTGCGGTCGTTGCCACAGCAGCAGTCGCCGTCGCGGCACCTGTCTCCTCCACGATCAACACCGCCGATGCGGCCAGCGGGCGCACCTGGGACCGCCTCGCGAACTGCGAGTCTGGCGGCAACTGGCACATCAACACCGGAAACGGCTACTACGGCGGGCTGCAGTTTGCCTCCAGCACCTGGACCTCTTACGGCGGCGGTCGTTACGCCAGCCGGGCTGACCTCGCCACGCGCGAAGAGCAGATCGCGATTGCCGAGAAGTTGGTCAGGAACTCGGGTTGGGGTGCGTGGCCGGCCTGCTCGGCCGCTCTCGGCCTCAGCGGATCCGATGTCGGCGCCAAGGCGGCGAAGCTCAAGGCGACGTACGTTCACCCCTGGCGCTACGGCACCAACGACCGGGTAGGTCACGTCGAGCCGCTGCGCGCCGTCACGATCAAGTAGAACCATCGAGCCGCGTTGGCTGGACTCGCCTCCGTGCGAACCCCCCCGTCGTCCAGCGCAGCGCGCTCGAGCAGGTTGGGCCCCCACGCGATCCCGGCGGGGGCCCAACTCTCTTAGATCAGCGGGTCTTCTTCAAGTAGTCGCCCGCCACCGCGACCGCGAGGTCCATCGGTTCCTGTCCGACCTCGTAGTTGTAGTCCTGCCCGGCGTTGCGGATCACCAGGTAGGTGATCACGTCGCCGTCACGGACAAACCCCTCAGCGTTGAACCAGACCGAGTCTGGGTCGTTCGGCACCGGGCGGTAGGTCACCATCCACTGCTTGCCCGCACCCACGACGGTCGGGACGTCACGAACGGCAGAGACATCGACGTGCTTGAGATTCTTCTCGCTCCTCGCATACGACTGACACCGCGTCTGCCAGTTGTCCAAGACCGTCTCGGCCGTCATCGCAGTGTGCTCGTCGGGGAATACCGCGGTGAGCTGGTAGGCGACCGCCGCGCCATCAGCGGAGGACTTCAACGTCGTGCTGTATTCGTTGACCCCACCGATCGCGACGAGGTCTGTGTGGAGGCAGATCGACTGGTTACGCTGACCCTCGCCTGGGCTACCTGTTGCAGCATCCCACTGCCACTGGTCATTGAAACCAGGAAAGTCTGCGGGCTTGATCTGGGTCTGACGCGCGCGCTCCGCCGTGCTGTCGTCCATGGGCGGCTTCGGGGTAGGCGGCTCCGAGGTCTCGGTCTTCACCGTCTCACCGGGCGTGGTGGGTTCGGTGGTCTCGGTGGGCGTCGTGGGGTGGGCGGACGAGGCCGTCGGCTCGCTCGTGGAGCTCTCGTCGGCGCTCGTCGGCGTGCCGTCATCGCAGGCCCCAAGCGCGAGCACTGCCGCGCATGCGAGCGCAACAGCGGCAGAGGATCGGGTCTGGCGTCTCATCGTGGCTCCTGGGTGCGATGGTTGTGCGGATCAGTCGTCGGCGACGGCGATGGCGAGGTCGGCTGCGGTGAGTTCGATCTGCCACGGCCGGGCGCCGACATCTTGGAGGAACGCGGTGACCGTGTCGAGCGTGACGACTTCGGGTGGCGTCCAGGCCAGCCGTCGTACGGCGTCCGGGGCCAGCAGGTTCTCCTGCGGGAGTTCGTACTTGGCCGCCAACGCGATGACCGCCTCTCGGCAACGGCTCAGCCTGGCGGCGGCCTCTGGGTCTTTTTCAGCCCAGCTGCGTGGCGGAGGTGGGCCGTCGTGTTGAGGTGACAACGTGGGCAGCCCGCTGTCAGGGAGGGAGAGCGCTTCGGAGACCGCGCCGTAGAAGTCCTTGAGGTAGCGCTGACCGCTTCGGGTGGAGAATCCGTCGACTCGCGACAGCGCGTTGCGTGAGGTCGGGGCAGCCGCGGCAGCAGCGACGATGGCCGCGTCGGGCAAAATCCTGGTCGAGGTGACGTCGCGGCCGCGAGCCAGCGCATCCCGGCGCAACCACATGGATCGCACAACGCCCAGACCTCGGCGACCGCGGACTCGATGAATCCCCGACGTACGACGCCAAGGCTCGGCCCGCGGGGTCGCGTCGCCGGAGTCCGCCCAGGCTGCGAACTCCTGTCGCGCCCACTCGGCCTTGCCCGCCTCCTCGAGCTGGCCCGCCAGGATGTCGCGCAGCTCGAGGAGCTGTTCGACGTCGAGTGCGGCGTAGATCAGCCAGGGGTCGGGCAGTGGCCGCTTCGACCAGTCGACTGCGGAGTGTTCCTTGCGCATGCGGAATCCGAGCAGCTCCTCGACCATCACGGCCAGTCCGACGCGCGGATAGTTGAGCAGGCGCCCGGCGAGCTCGGTGTCGAAGAGCTGGCGCGGTCGCATGCCGAGCTCGGCGAGGCAGGCCAGGTCTTGGCTGGCGGCGTGGATGACCCACTCGGCATCGGCAACGGCCTCGGCCAAAGGGGACAGGGCGTCGTTCGGCACGTCACCGAACGGGATGGGGTCTATCAGCGCCGAGCCCGCGCCCGCTCGCCTCAACTGAATCAGGTAGGCGCGGTGGCTGTAGCGATAGCCGGAGGCCCGCTCGGCGTCGATAGCGAACGGTCCGGAGCCGGCACCGAAGGTGTCGACGAGCCGCGCCAGCGCCTCAGCGGTTTCGACGACCGGCGGCAGGCCGTCGCGAAGCTCGAGCAGAGGTGCAAGGGGAGCCTCGGGCTCCTCGGGGGCGACCGGGAGATCAGGGGCGACGGAGATCTCCGGCTCCTCAGGGGTGGCCGGGCTCTCGTCCGAACCCGTCATCGAGCTCGTTGGCCGCGCCGGTTGGGCATGGCGACGACCCCGGCGGGAACCGGGGGCAATCCGGCTGCCGTGCAGAGAAGATCACCCCAAGCCTCCACATGCGGGCCGATGGCGCCGATCGGTGACCAGGACGCGCGGACTTCGATCTCGGCGTTCGCTGGCTCATCCTGCATGCCGCCATAGCTCTCTGAGGCCACTCGCGTGACAGTACCGCTGGGGGCGAGGAACTCCGCGCCGTGAGCTTCGAGCGACTCAATCAGCCAGGTCCAGCCGACGGCACCGAGCAGCGGGTCGGTCACCATCTCGGGGTCGATGTCGGCGCGCGCATACGCGACACAGCGAAACGTGCCTTCCCAAGCCTCATTGCCGGCGGGGTCGTAGAGCAGCACGAGCCGACCGCCGCCTACCTCTTCGCCCGCAACCGTGACGTCGGCGGTGATGGCGGCGGAGTAGGGCGCGATGCGTTGCGGCGCCGGCATCTCCTCAGAGAAGATCTCGGGTCGCAGTCGCGCCGATCTGAGCTGATCGAGAGCCTTCTGGAATTCTGCCGGCGGCGCGTCGATTTCTTTGCGCGCGGCCATGCCTTGAGCCTAAGTCCTCCCCATGTGACCCGTCTGCCCGACTCGCCGGATGGCTAGCCGAGGATTTGTGCGAGGATCTGCGTCGTGACAGCACCCTCGCCAAGTTCGTTCCTCCAGCACGCTCGCGGGCGGCGGCTGGACGAGTCTGGCCGACCGATTCCGGTGCCGGTCTGGTTCATGCGCCAAGCGGGTCGGTCGCTGCCGGAGTATCGCGCTCTGCGCGAGGGGGTGGCCATGCTCGACGCCTGTATGCGGCCCGACCTGATCGTCGAGATCACCATGCAGCCCGTGCGCCGCCATGGTGTCGACGCGGCGATCTTCTTCAGCGACATCGTGTTGCCGCTCAAGGCGCTTGGCGTCGACCTCGACATCGTGCCCGGCGTCGGCCCGGTCATCGCCGAGCCGATCGCCGATCTCGAAGGAGTCCGGCGGCTGCCTGAGTTCGACCCGTCGCGGCTGGAGTTCATCACTGAGGCGGTCAGCGGCCTGACGGGTGAGCTCGGCGCGACTCCGTTGATCGGGTTTGCGGGAGCGCCGTACACCCTGGCGTCGTACCTCATCGAAGGCGGTCCTTCGAAGGACCATGCCAAGACGAAGGCGCTCATGCACAGTGCGCCCGATGTCTGGGCGGCACTCCTGGGACGGCTGGCGGAGATCTCCGCCGGTTTCCTCCGCGTGCAGGTCGAAGCGGGCGCGGTCGCCGTCCAGCTCTTCGACTCGTGGGCCGGCGGGCTGAGCCCTGCGGACTATCGCGCGCATGTGCTTCCCCACAGCACCGCGGTGTTCTCGGCGATCGCTGACCTCGGCGTGCCACGCATCCACTTCGGCGTCGCGACGGGCGAACTGCTGAGTGACATGAGCAGCGCGGGGGTCGAGGTGATGGGCGTCGACTGGCGGGTGCCTCTGGACCAGGCGCTGACCAGAATCCAGCCCGGTCAGGCGGTTCAGGGCAACCTCGACTCGGCTTTGGTGTTCGCGCCCTGGGAGGTCATCGAGTCCAGCACGCGGCAGATCGTGGCTGCCGGTGAGGCGGCTCCCGGACACATCTTCAACCTTGGTCACGGTGTGCTGCCTGACACCGACCCCGACGTGCTCACCCGCATCGTCGAGCTGGTGCACTCACTGAAGTGAGGAACCGTCCTCGGTGACGGGTCGTTGGCGGGGCGGGGCCCAGCGTCGTACTCCCCAGAACACGACTGCCGCCGCCAGCAGGATCAGGGTGCCGAGCGGGAGGACGAGACCCAACCCGTGGCCGACGGCCAGCACCGCGGTCTTCATCGCGTCCCAACCCTGCTTGATCCCGGAGACAAAGCCGCCAGCCTCGTCATCGTCCGACGTGGTCTGTGGCTCGGGCTTGCTTGGTTGGTCGATGGTTACCGTGAGGGTCGACATCGTGGTCTTGTCGGCGAGCGCACGTTGCTGCGCCTGAAGGGACTCGAGGTTGGCCTCGCGCTGCGCCAGCTCGCTCTCGAGCCGGATGATGTCGCCGAGTGCGGTGGCCCGGCTGAACAACTTGCGCAGCGTCGTGATCGACTCCTGAGCGCTCTCGACCCGCGAGGCGATGTCGATGACTTCGGTCGTCACGTCGCGCGAGTTGCGGGCCTTGGTAACCAACGTGCCCAGCTGAGAGATCTCGTTGAGCGTGGAGTCGAACTCGTCGACCGGCACCCGGAGGACGAGCATGGAGCGGATCTCCTCGCCATCGCGGTCGGTCGTGGTGTCCTCCTTGGAGATCTCCCCTCCCGTCGACGCGACGATGCTGTAGATCCTCGTGAGTTCGCGACCGATGTCGCCAGACTCCAGACTGACGGCGCCGGTCTTGATCAGCGACGATCCGACAACGAGTTGGGACTGGTTGCTTCCGGCCGGCTCGACATCCAAGGAGCCGGAGCCGTCGTACCCCTCGTCCGTCGGAACCGACGCCGCGTCACGCTGGGCGACCCCGCTGTCGCCACCGCCAGAGATGGCGTCCTGGTTCGCCTCGCCCTCGGCTGCGGCACCGCCCGCGTCGCTGGCTGAGTCGGAGTTCGAGCCTTGGCTGCACGCGCCGAGCGCGACCAGGCATGTCACAGAGATGACGACGGCAACAGCCGTCGTACGAAGGGAACCACCACGAATACGCATGACGGTCTGACGCAGTTGCAGCCGCGACGGTTCCGCTGCTGCGTGGGGCTGATTCGCGGAACGGCTTCCGGCTTGCACGTCGTCGGGCGCCAGCGGGTTCGCTGGGGTTAGGCCTTGGCAGTTGTGACGACGCTGGCACTCGGTTTGGTTTGCGGGGTCGCCCGACGTCCGCATGGCTTTGGGTGCGGCGGATTGGCGCGAAAGGAGGGTCCGTGGGTGCCCACAATCCGCGATTGCGCCAAACCTTCTGTGCTGTGCGACGCTCTGAGGCCCGAGAGGGTTTGGGAGACTGGTCGGTATGCCGCCAAGTTCTGACCCGACCGCCACGCCGCATGTGGTGGTCGTCGGTGGCGGCATTGCCGGGCTGACCGCTGCGCGCGAGGTGTTGCTCGCTCATCCTGACGTGCGGGTCACGGTCCTCGAGGGCGCTGAGCAGGTGGGTGGCAAGTTGCGTCTCGGCGAAATTGCCGGCATCCCGGTCGACCTCGGTGCGGAGTCGATCCTCAATCGTCGTACCGAAGGCACGGCGTTGGCGCGCGCGGTCGGACTCGGCGAGCGGCTCGTCCATCCTGTGACCCCGGGTGCCGGTGTCTGGACCCGCCATGCCGTGCGTCCGCTGCCACCGACACTGATGGGGATCCCGGCTGACCTCGGAGTCGCCGCCCGAAGCGGCATCCTGAGCAGGTCGGCGGTCGCCCGCGCCAGGCTCGAGAGGCGGCTGCCGCGCCTTGACCTCACAGCTGACGAGGGCGTCGGCGGGCTGGTGGCGCGGCGGTTGGGACACGACGTCCGTGACCGGTTGGTCGAACCGTTGCTCGGCGGTGTGTACGCCGGCCGGGCCGACGAGCTCTCGGTGCATGCGGCGCTGCCTCAGGTGGTGGCCGCCGTCCGCGAGTACGGCGGCTTGTTGGCAGCCGCGAAGAGTGTCGCCGCGGGCGGGTCGGAGCGCCCCGAGGCGGGCGAAGCGGGGGAGACCATGCCTGTCCCAACCCCGGTGTTCGCCGGCATCTCCGGAGGTGTGGGCCGACTGGCGACGGCCGTGGCCGCCGAGATCGAGGCTCGCGGCGGAGAGGTGCGACGGGACGCGATGGTGCGCGAACTTGAGCGGACTGCTCACGGGTGGTGGCTCGTCGAAGGTTCGACCGCGAGCCCAGATGTCATCGAGGCCGATGCCGTGATCCTCGCAACGCCGGCGATCGCGGCCGCGCGGCTTCTGCGGTCTGCCGCTCCTGCCGCGGCGCTCGAGCTCGGTCGGATCGAGTACGCCTCTATGGCCATCGTCACCGTGGCGTTTCAGGCGAGCGACGTGGCCGTGGCTCTCGAAGGGTCGGGATTCGTCGTACCGCCCGTCGACGGCCGAGTCATCAAGGCCGCGACGTACTCATCACGTAAGTGGCAGTGGCTCGCTGGCGATGTCGTCGTGATCCGGTGCTCCGTCGGGCGTCACCGGGAAGAGTCCGACCTGCAACGAGACGACAGCGAGCTCGTCGAGGCGGCCGTGATGGACCTGCGTGAAGCCACCGGACTCCATGCACCGTTGCTCGACACCGTCGTCACGCGCTGGGGCGGGGCGTTGCCGCAGTACGCCGTGGGACACCTCGACAAGGTGGCCCGCATCCGAGCAGCTGTGGCCCATGTGCCAGGGCTCGAGGTGTGCGGCGCGGCTCTCGACGGCGTCGGCATCCCTGCCGTCATCTCCACCGGGACCCGGGCGGCTACCCAGGTGGTGGGGGCGTTGGCGTCGAGCGGGAGAATGGCGCCATGACGAGTGACCCAGAGAAGCGACCCCAGCAGGGCAAGGCGGCCCGAGAGCTCAACGACGTCATCCGTTACACCATGTGGAGCGTCTTCGAGATCGGCGCTCCGGTCGACTCCGACGACGAGCGGTCCGAACAGATCGGCGAGGTCGAGGCGTTGTTCGCGAGTCTTGGCGACGACGACGTGACAGTGCGCGGCGTGTACGACGTGTCAGGTCTGCGCGCTGACGCTGACCTGATGGTCTGGTGGCACGCATCGACGGCGGAGGCGCTGCAGTCGGCCTACAACGCCCTGCGTCGTACAGCGCTCGGCGGTCGGCTCGTGCCGGTGTGGTCGCAGATGGCGTTGCACCGACCTGCGGAGTTCAACAAGAGCCACATCCCGGCGTTCCTCGCAGACGAGCAACCTCGCGACTACGTCTGTGTCTACCCGTTCGTGCGTTCCTACGAGTGGTACCTGCTCGAGGACTCCGAACGCCGTGGCATGCTCGCCGAGCACGGCCAGCTCGCCCGTGAGTATCCCGACGTGCGAGCCAACACCGTCGCGTCGTTCGCGCTAGGCGATTACGAGTGGATCTTGGCCTTCGAGGCCGATGAGCTGCACCGCATCGTCGATCTGATGCGGCACCTTCGCTCCAGCGTGACCCGACGACACGTCCGTGAAGAGGTGCCGTTCTACACCGGTCGGCGGCGGACCGTGAAGGATCTTCTCACCGCACTGCCCTGATTCAACCAGGCCCTGACGGCTCAGGCCGACGGCTCGAGCGTGAGGGAAACCGAGTTGATGCAGTACCGGGCGTCGGTGGGGTTGTCGTAACCCTCGCCGAGGAAGACGTGCCCGAGGTGAGAGTCGCAGGTCGCGCAGCGGACCTCGGTGCGGGCCATCCCGAGGGAGACGTCCTCGATCAGGACGACACCATCGGAGTCGCTGGGTGCCCAGAACGACGGCCAGCCGCAGTGCGAGTCGAACTTCTCGTTGGACCTGAACAGTTCGGCTCCACACGCGCGGCAGCGGTAGACGCCTTCGGTCTTGGTGTCGACGTACTCACCAGACCAGGGGCGCTCGGTGCTCGCCTTGCGGAGAACGGAGTACTCCTGCGGGTTCAGCTGTGCGCGCCACTCATCGTCGGACTTGGTCACCTTGGGGTGGACAGGGGTGTCATGCTCCATGCCTCAAGCGTACGTGGTCATGCCAGCGCGGCACCCCCACCAAGACCCGTCAGCTGACCTTGACGCTGGCCTGCCGTGACACGCCCTTCACGTGGTCGCTGTCTGCCGGCTTGACGACTCGCCAGAGCGCCATCCCCTTCTTGTCGGCTTTCCACCGGAAGGTGTAGATGCTGTCGTTGTTCAGCGTTGCGACCTTCATCGTCTCCCAGGTGTGGTTGGCCCGTTGACGTTGCACCTGGACGGTCTGACCACGGTGGTCGGGAGACACGAGACCGGTGAAGAGCACGGTGGTGCCCTTCTTGACCGTCTGGTCGCTGATCGTCAGCGTCACGCGGGTGGCGACGTCGATCCGGACGGCATTGCTTCGCGTCGACGCGTGCGTCGCATCACCTATGAAGACGACCCGGTATTGCGTGTTGCGTTCCGGCGTCACGGTGTAGGTGTAGTTGCCGTCCGCGTCTGTGGTCGCCGTGTCGCCGTCCGTCCAGGTCGTGGTGCCCGGTGCTCGTGACTGGAGCACGACCTCGGCACCGCCAATCGCCTCGTCCGTCGTGACGTCACGGAGCTCACCGGAGACCGTGGCCGAGTTTCCGTAGACAACCTGGCCCGGGGTGGCGAAGGTGGTGGCGTTGGCGGCGGGCAGCCCGAGCTGCAGGTCAACGACCTGCGGGTCATGGTCGCTCACCTGGTCGTTGAACTCCGCGTTGACGTGCAGGACGTCGTAGTCGAAGCCCTGATTGACGAGTCCTGGCGAGATCACGATGTGGTCGAGCACCTGCGAGTTGCCCTCGAACACGTACGTGTAGCGCTGGCTTGCCGGCAGTGTCGCCGGCAGGTCGGTCATCGTCTGCGAACCACCTTCGCGCAGGGTCATCACCGAGTCGGCGTACTCGAAGTCGTTCAGGTCACCGGCGACCACGACATTGGCATCGGGGTCCTCCGCGAAGATCTCGTCGACGAAGTCCGTCACGGACTGAGCCTGCTGGACTCGCTTGGCCTCCGAGGACTGGAATGGTGGCTGGTTGGGCCCGAAGAGGGGCTGGTCTCCACCCTTGGAGCTCCAGTGGTTGGCCACCACAAACACCTTCTGGCCACCGAACATGAACTCTCCCGCCAGCGGGACGCGGGCAGCATCCCAAGCAGGGCTGCTCGGATCGACGCGTCCGGGCGAGTGCGTCAACGCGGCCTGACCGTCGATCGTCGTGACGTCGGTATCGGTGGTGGAGTTGCCGGGATCGCGCTCGACGAACGAGAGCGGTGTGTCCTCCTGGATCAGGAACGCGACGCGGATGTTGCCGCCGGGCTCGCCACCCTCCTCGTTGTTGACCGGGTCGATCTGCTCAAACGTGTACGACGGACCGCCCACATCCTCGATGGCGTCGACCAGCTCCTGCAGGGTCTGGTCAGCAGCCGTGACGCCATTGTTGGTCGCGCCGTTGTTGTCCTGGACTTCTTCCAGGGTGACGAGGTCAGGCGACGCCATGTTGTCGACGATGATCTCCGCCAGCTCCTCGAACTTCGACGGCGGGTCGGTGGGGTCGAGGTTCTCCACGTTGAACGTGGCGACCGACAGCTCCTCATGCGTGCTGGCCGGCGTGACCTCGCGCTGGAGGCCGTTGGCGTCGAGCGTCGGAGTCGCAGTTGCGAACAGGTGGAAGTTCCCGAAGTCGAAGTCGACAATGCCTTCCGTGACCCCGGCGTAGGTGTCGCCTACGTTGGCCTTCGGAATGGTGGTGCCGAGCCCGTTGTCAAGGATGATGCGCTCTGGGTTCGGGTCATTCTGCAGCAGCACGATCCCGCCACGGGCCGTCGCCGTACCGGAGCCTGCGGGGACAATCGGCGTCTCGCCGAACTGGGTGTTGGTGGGCCCGACAACGCGAGCGTCCTCGAGGCTGACGCGCATGCCTTCCAAGGACTCCCAGAAGTCGATGCCGTCCTCGGCCGGCTGGAACTGTCCTGCCGTCTCGACATTGATCGGCGGGCCTGCACCGGCGTCGTTGTCGATCACCGTCGTCGGCACGGCGAGGCCGCCCGGTCCGACCAGGGTTGGTGCCGGGATGGTCGCGGTCGGCGCGAGCACGGTTGTCGTGACGTCGACAAGCTCTGTGGTCGTGAGACCAGTGGCACCGATCCGGAACTCGCTGACCGTGCCATCGACGCTGACCGACGTACCGGGGGACAACCCGGTCGGCGCGCTGCTGGTGAAGACGAAGATGGCTGAGGACGCGCCCGCCACCCAGCCGGGTGCGGTGTTACCGCGAGGATCCTGCATGAAGTAGCCATTGTTCTTGAGAGCCGTGACGACTCCTGTCACATCGGTGACGCCGTCGCCGCTGAGCGGTGACAAGTGTGCGGCTCCTTGGATCGCCGCAATAGTGCTGGGCTGCGCGGGAGCGACGCAGTCCTCACCACACGAGACTGGCGACGGCGCTCCTGCCGTGAAGTCGGTCGAGTTGTTGTCCGCATCCGTACCATCGGCGTCTCGCGACGCCGAGGTCGTGCTCGTCAGGGCCGCCGTGGTCGGGGCTGTCTCTGAGTCATTGGCCGTTGGGCCATAGCCGACGTAGTCGACGACGCCGGTTGCCGTGTCGCAGTCGGGAACTGTGCAGGTCAGGGCGTTCTGGTGATTGACGAGTGCGACCTTGCCTGCGCCGCCCGCCATCGCGATCGACCCACTTGCATCCGGGCCTGGCAACGGGGCGGTGCCGCCGGTGCCTGCGGCCTCCTGGACCAGGTAGCTGTCTCCCGCGGGGATCTGGCCGGTGAGGTTGGTGACCTGGTAGGTCGCGCCGGTTGCCGAGGCGTACTGCACTGACCAGTCGGAGACGTCGATCTCGGTCGTGCCGATGTTCTTGAGCTCGATGAAGTCATTGGTGTAGGTCGCGCCCGTGTTGCCACCCGCGCCGTACACCTCGTTGATGACGATCGTGGTCGAAGGTGCGGCGTGGGCTGTGGCCGTCGGGAGTGCGACGAGCGCCGCCACGACGGCTGTGGGGAGTGCGGCGGCGAGGGCCAGCCGCCGCTTGTGAAGCGGTGCAGTCACAGGGTGTCCTTTGAGAGGGCGCGGAGGGTTGTCGGACAACTTAGGCCACAAAGTCGGCTTTGGGGAGTCCTGCCGGCTAACAAAGATGAACAGACTTCCAACGTTAGGGTTGGCAAATGGCGACTCCAGCGACCGAGATCGAGGTGCAGGGGACGGCGGTCCGAGTGAGCAGCCCTGACCGCGTGATCTTCCCGGCCACCGACAGCACACCTGAGGCGACCAAGCTCGACGTCGTCAACTATTACGCCAGCATCGGCGACGCGATTCTTCGCGCGCTGCACCTACGGCCGACCACCCTCGAGCGCTGGCCCAAGGGCGTGCACCCCGGGATCAAGCAGGCCACTCGCACTGACCGACAGGGTGATGCCTTCTACCAGAAGCGGATCCCGAAGGGCGCGCCGCCGTACGTCGAGACGGCGACGATCGAGTTCCCGTCTGGGCGGACGGCCGACGAGGTGTGCCCGACCGAGGCGGCCGTCGCGGCTTGGGCGGCGCAGATCGGCACGATCACGTTCCACCCCTGGCCGGTGCGCCGCGACGACGTCGACCACCCCGACGAACTGCGCATCGATCTCGACCCGCAGCCAGGTACGACGTTCGCCGATGCTGTCGCCGCCGCCGGCGAGGCCAGAGGGCTGTTAGAGGAGCTGGGCATCCGCGGCTTCCCGAAGACCTCCGGCAACCGAGGCGTGCACATCTATATCCGGGTCGAGCCGCGCTGGGACTTCATCGACGTGCGTCACGCCGCCATCGCGTTCGGGCGTGCGCTGGAGCGCCGGATGCCCGGACGCGTCACCACCAACTGGTGGAAGGAAGAGCGCGGGAAGACGATCTTCGTCGACTACAACCAGAACTCCCGCGACCGCACCATCGCCAGCGCCTATTCACTGCGGCCGCAGCCGGGTGCTCCGGTCTCGACGCCGGTGACGTGGGACGAGCTCGCCTCGCTGGAGGACCCGCGAGAGTTCACGATGTTCACCGTCCCGGCACGCTTCGCCGAGTTCGGGGACCTGCACGCTGAGATCGACGACGTCCAGCACTCGCTAGAGCCGCTGCTAGAACTATACGAGCGCGACGAGGCGAACGGTCAAGGCGAGATGCCCTATCCCCCGGACTACCCGAAGATGCCCGGCGAACCGCCGCGAGTTCAGCCCAGCAAGAAGAACCCCGCCAACTGGGAAGATGCCTAACTGACCGGTGGACTGATCGTGCCGTAACCGCAGGCGCCGTACGTCGTTGACCAACTCAGAAGGTCGTTGCCTGTCTGAGGGAGGGCGACGGCTCCAGCCCGGCGGCGTGGAACCTGCTCTTTCTCGGGGGCTCTCCAAAAGGATGGCAGGTCGGTGGCGCTCGGAGAAAAAGGGATGAACGATTTACGAGAGTGGGTTGACTCACTCGGCTGGGATTCCAGCACATGGCTGATCTGGAGCCTGTGCTACGTGCTGGTTGGCAGTGTCGTGAACTGGCTGGCGTTCGAGGCGTACTACCGCGAGGAGCGGCCGTTGAGGCTCGTCGACAGCATCACCATCATTGTGCTGTGGCCGTTGGTCACCTTCGCCTATCTCTACATCATCATCAAAGACCGGAAGGTCGGCGATAAGACTCGGTAACCGCCTGTGCTCGCGCGTGTGTGACCTCATGAGGCAGCGCCCCCCGGCGCTGCGCGCGCAATCCTGGAGGCGCTGCCCCCTACGATGCCCAATCGCCAGCCAGGACAACCTGGCCCGCCCGGGTCATCTTTGGTGGCCAGGAGGACTATCAAGACCGCGACACGACCCCCTCATACCGCGATCCGCGGGCTGACAGCATGTGGGCACTCTTGACTGTGTTCATTCCGCTGCGCTGTGTCACCGTCCGGAACAACGGTGCACGCATGCGCTTCAATGCTCCGCCGAACTGGCCGCTCCCAGCAGGCTTCATGCCGCCTGAGGGCTGGCAGCCCCCGGTGCAATGGGGTCCGGCGCCGCATGGGTGGCGGTTCTGGTTGCAAGACCACCCTCAAGTGCAAGCCCCTCAATTCCATCAGGGTGTCGCGCCATATTACGGGTCAGCTCTTGCGATCCAAACGGATCAGAAGACAGACACAACCATCACGATCTTGGCGTGGATTCTCGCCTTTGTGACGCTGTTCTACATGTTGCCGTGGGCCGTGGCAGCCACCAGGGGTAAGTCGAATCACGGAGCGATATGCGTGGTCAACCTCTTGCTCGGGTGAACGTTCATCGGCTGGATTGTCGCGCTCGTCATGGCCTGCGCCTCACATCAATCGTTCGCAACTCACCAGCGGTACTGACAAGAGGCGTCCAGACGAAGCCACGTGCAGGCAGCGTCGTTTGCCGACGAGTGTCGGAAGACGGCTGGGTTTTCGGGGGCGCGAGGGTTCGTTTGCCGACGAGTGTCGGAAGACGGTCGCCGTACCTGGACTACATGCCAGTGATGCCCTGACCCTCGCCGGATTCGGCATCCAGCGGTTCGTGCTCGATGAGGTGCAGGATCGGTACGCCGAGTCGACGCCTGGCTTTGGACGCCCAGTCCAGGTGGAGGAAGCTCTGAACGACATGAGGGCGGGTCATCACGATGATCTCCGCCGCCTGGCGCTCCGACGCGACCCGCTCGAGAGCGTCGATCGGATCTTCGGAGCTGAACTCACCTGAGGCTTCGTAGCCAAGCCCTCGCAGGGCCGCCAGGCTCACGGTCACGCTGGTCCCCGCTTGCGCGTCGATCTGCTCCTGCGCTTGAGCAGCATCGAGGTCGTTGGTGACGACTGGCGGTGCGGCGAGTACCTCGCTTGCAGCCAGGGCCCCGAGGGCCGTCTCGACCCGCACCGCGGCGTTCTCGCAAGGAATGAGCACGTGGTACGCCCGGGTCTCCTCGATGCCTTCGTGCAACGATGCGACTTCTTGGGCGTCAGCGGCGCTCATGGCCTGCTCCGCCAGGACGATCACGGTGTACATGACTGCTCCTTAGTGCTCGCTACGTCCATCATGCTCCACGGATCGCGGGCTGCCAAAGCCTGACACACGACTCTTTGCCGAGTGACGTCAGCCGAGGATCGAGTCGAGGTCGTAGCCGACCACCTCTTCGAGCTGCTCATAGGTGCACGACTCGGGCGTGCGGTCGGGCCGCCAGCGCTTGAACTGGGCCGTATGACGGAACCGCGTGCCCTCCATGTGGTCGTAGCCCACCTCCGCCACCATCACCGGGTCGATCGGCACCCACGACAGATCCTTCTTGGCGTTCCAACGCGACACCGCGCCTGGGAGACGGCCCTTCTCATGGGCGTCCGCCTCGGCCCACTCGCGCCACGGATGGTCGGCCGGCCCGACGACGAGCGGGTCCAACTCGACGATCAGCTCCGCACGCCGAGCCGCAGGGAACGCCGCCGAGACGCCGATGTGTTGGAGGCGACCCTGGTCGTCATACAGGCCGAGCAGCAGGGAGCCGAGCAGCTGCTTCTCCGGCGTCGAGGTCTTGTGAAAGCGGTAGCCGGCGACCACGACATCGGCTGTGCGCTCGTGCTTGACCTTGATCATCGCGCGTCCACCTGGCTGGTAGATACCGTCCTTCGGTTTGGCGACAACGCCGTCGAGGCCCGCGCCCTCGAAGCTGCCGAACCACTCCTCGGCGGTCTTCGGGTCGTCGGTCGCCGGCGTGATGTGGATGGGCGCACTGGCCTGGGACAACGCCGTCTCGAGCAAGGCCCGGCGTTCCCCGAGAGGTGTCTCGATGAGTGATCGGTCGTCGATCGCGAGCAAGTCAAAGGCGACGTACGACGCCGGGGTCTTCTCCGCGAGCATCTGCACCCTCGAGTCAGCCGGGTGGATGCGTTCGAGGAGCCTCTCGAACTCGAGCCGGCCGCCCATGGCGACGATGATCTCGCCGTCGACCACGCAGCGGTCAGGGAGCGACGCCTTGGCAGCGGCAACCACCTCAGGGAAGTAGCGCGTCAGCGGACGCTCGTTGCGGCTGCCGAGCTCCACTTCGTCACCATCGCGGAAGATGATGCACCGGAAGCCGTCCCACTTCGGTTCGTACAACAACCCGTCGTCGAACTTGTCCGGCGACGGAAGGCCTTTGGCTGACTTCGCCAGCATCGGTGACAGCGGTGGCATGACGGGAAGGTCCATGAGTTCCCCTAAGAGCTCGTGTAGCGACAGAACAGGTTGCCATCGGCTTCGAGAACATGCCGCAGTCGCAGGTGCGACGGTGGCTCGATCGCTGGTCCGTGGGTGATGCGCAGCCGATCACCAGCGGCCAGCAACGGGCTGACGGTGAGGCACAGGTCGTCGAGAGAGCCGGCTGCGACGAGTTCACTCAGCAACGTCGGGCCGCCTTCGCAGAGCATCCGCTGGTAGCCGAGCGCGAGGATGGCGTCGAGCGCGACCGCGAGGTCGACGTCGCGCTCGCCGGCGACGATCATGTGCACGTCCTCACCCAGCGCCTCCGGCGCTCCCTCTGACGCCGCCTCCGTCGTGACGACGATCGTCGGTGCTCCACCGCCCTTGACGAGCCCGGGATCCAGCCGCAGGGAACGGGAAACGACGGCCATCGCCGGCAATGGCGCCAGGCCGAGTTGGGCGCGCAGTTCCTCGCGCATCTCGTTCGGCTGAACGGGCTGGTAGCCCTCCACCCTGGTGGTGTTCGCGCCCACGATGATCACGTCACACAGCGACCGGAGCAAGCTGAAGACCTGCTGGTCGATCGGTGCCGAGATCGACCCTGACCGGTGGTCCCTGCCCTGCGCGGCGCCATCGAGCGTCGTCACGAAGTTGGCCCGCAGCCACGGGATCTCGGCCGGGTAGGCGTAGAGCTCGACGAGGTCGTCGTCGCTCAGTTCGTTCGGGACGGCGGGAAACAGAGACTGCACGCCCCGATCCTGCCACCCTCGCCGACTCGACGAGCGCCGCCGTCACCCGAGAGACACAATGGCGCACATGGCTGACCGACCCGAATCCGTGACCGAGTTACTGCGGCTGCCTCCAGGACCGGTCGATCTGGCTTCGATCGATCCTCGAGCCAAGCGAGGTTTCTCCGGATCAAAGAGCGATGGCAAGGCGGCACTCGCCACATTGGGTCCGAAGGTCGCCGACCTGCAGGAACGGCTGTACGCCGAATCGCGAGTTGGCGGCAGGCGGAGCGTTCTCTTGGTGCTCCAGGGCATGGACACCTCAGGCAAAGGTGGTGTCGTGCGCCACTGTGTGGGGTTGCTTGACCCGCAAGGCGTCCGGATTGCGGGATTCAAGGCGCCAACAGAAGAGGAGCGTCGGCACGACTTCCTTTGGCGGATCGAGAAGCAAGCCCCGTCGCCCGGCATAGTGGGTGTGTTCGACCGCAGTCATTACGAGGACGTCTTGATCGCGCGGGTGCATCAACTGGCGGACACCAACGAGATCGAACGTCGCTACCAGGCCATCAACGACTTTGAGCAACGGCTGGTCGACTCCGGGGTGACAGTGATCAAGTGCATGCTTCACATCTCGAAGGAGAAACAGCGGGAGCGACTCCTGGCACGGCTCGAGGATCCCACCAAGCACTGGAAGTTCAACCCGGCAGACATCGACGAGCGGGCCCGGTGGGATGACTATCAGCGCGCTTACGAGATCGCTCTTGAGCGTTGCAACACCGACGCAGCCCGGTGGCACGTCGTACCCAGCGACCGCAAGTGGTACCGCAACTGGGCCGTTGCGTCGCTGCTGCTCGAACATCTGCAGGCGCTGGACCCGCAATGGCCCGTTGTGACCTTCGACCTGGAAGAGCAGAAGGCCCGACTCGCTGCGACCTGACCTAAGCGGGGAGCTGAACCAGCTGGAGCGCACCGACCGAATAGCGCGCAAGGATCAGCCGGCCGAGCTCGGCGTGGCTACCCAGCGGACTCGACACCGCGACCGCACCTGCTTCTGTCGCGAGCTCTTCTGCCCGGTCGGGGAGCTTGCCGGGCGCAATGAACAGCGAGCCCACCGCCACGTGGCGGCGACCCTGACGTCGCCAGTCGCGGACGGCCTCACCGGTCGACGGGGGAGCGGTCGACGCGAACGCCACACTCGTCGGCAGGTGGTGGCGGTTGCCCCACAACCTGGCCAGCCGGGCAACGGAGGCATTGGCGCGCGCATCAGACGAACCGGCCGCGGCAAGCACGAGCGCATCGAGCTCGCAGACGCGAGCTGACTTCAGCGCCTCGCGTAGCCGCTCGTCGAGGATGGTCAACAGCGCGGCATCGGTGCCGATCACTTCAGCCGCACGGATGCCGACTCCGTGGCGCCTCTCCGCTGCCTGTTGCACGACCTCAGGTACGTCGACGCGAGCGTGGTACGCCGACGTGAGGAGAAGCGGAACCACCACAATTTCCGTGTGTCCCTTGGCCACTAACCGGTCGACCACGGTCTCGAGGTCAGGACGGGAGTGGTCGAGGAACGCCACCTCCAACCGCAGGTCTGGCCGCAGCCGCTTCGTAGCGGCGACGATCTCGCGGACCGTGCGGGCTGACCGCGGGTCGCGGCTGCCATGGGCCAGGGCGATCAGTGCTGGAGCGCTCATGAGTGGATCCCACATTCTGTCTTGCCGGTCCCGGCCCATCGGCCGCTGCGGGCGTCATTGCCCGGAGCCACGCGGCGGGTGCAGGGCCAGCATCCGATCGACGGGTAACCGTCGTACTGGAGCGGGTTGACCAAGACGTTGTGCTCGGCGATGTAGGAGTCGACGTCGCTGCGGGTCCAGCGCGCCAACGGCGACACCTTGACCTTGCCCTTGTTCTCGTCCCAGCCGACAACCGGGGCGATGACGCGGTTGTGGGTCTCCTCGCGCCGCAGGCCGGTCGCCCAGGCGTCGTACTCCGTGAGCTGCTCGGCGAGCGGCTGCACCTTACGGAGCGCACAGCACAGGTCAGGGTCGCGAGACCAGAGGTCAGCACCGTACTGCTCGTCTTGCTCGCGCACCGAGATCTTCGGGGACAGCGTGACGACGTTGACCGGCATGGTCGCCGCTACGGCGTCTCGGGTGCCCAACGTCTCGACGAAGTGGTAGCCGGTGTCGAGGAACAGGACGTCGATGCCGGGGGCCACCCGCCCGGCGAGATGGGCGAGAACTGCGTCCGACATCGACGACGTGATGCAGAAGCGGCTGCCGAACGTGTCGACCGCCCACTCGATGATCTGCTCGGCTGGAGCAAGCTCCAGCTCGGGACCGGCGATGATCGCCGTCTCCCGAAGTTCGTCGAGACTGGTCACCGTCATGGTGTCCTCCGGGTGTTGGCGGGGTGGGTGCTTTGGGGGCTGAGGAGGCCGAGGAACTTGACCGAGAACGCCCGCAGGCACTCCCGGCACTCCCAGGCCCCGTGGACTTCGCCGTGGGGGTGCAGGTTCACGCCTGCGCAGTAAGGGCAGTGCAACGGCACGCTGTGACCACCGATGGAAGTCATCGCAGGTCCCCCTCGTTGGCGCGTGCAGCCCAGGCGGCGAAGCGCTCGCCGTCGAGCCGGCTGGCGAGATAGTTCCGGACGATGCGCTCGACGTAGTCGGTGAGCTCTGCGGACGTGACCTTGTGGGCACGGAGCTTGCGACCAAAGCCGGCTTCGAGGCCGACACCACCGCCGAGGTGCACCTGGAACCCCTCGACATGGTTGCCGTCACTGTCGGGAACGAGTTGCCCCTTCAGCCCGATGTCGGCGACCTGGATGCGCGCGCAGGAGTTCGGGCAGCCGTTGAGGTGGATCGTGATCGGTGTGTCGAGCTCGGGAATGCGCTGCTCGAGGTCGGCCACCAGTTCGGCGGCTCGCCCCTTCGTCTCGACGATCGCCAGCTTGCAGAACTCGATCCCGGTGCAGGCCATCGTCGACCGACGCCACTGGCTGGGTCGCGTCGACAGTCCGAGGTCCTCGACCGCGTTGACGAGTGAGTCGACGTCGGCCTTCTTGACGTCGAGCAGGATCAGTTTCTGGTACGGCGTCGTGCGTACTCGCGTCGAGCCGTGCGACTCGGCGATGTCAGCAAGCTTGGTCAACGTCGTACCCGAAATGCGTCCTGCCGTAGGCGAGACCCCCACGTAGAAGCGGCCGTCGGCCTGCTCGTGGACGCCCACGTGGTCACCGTTGCCCAACGGCTTCTGCGGGGCCTTGCCGTCGAGCATCCGACGGTGGAGGTACTCGTCCTCCAACACGGTGCGGAACTTCTCGATGCCCCAGTCGGCAACTAGGAACTTTAGGCGTGCCCGACCGCGCAGCCGTCGGTAGCCGTAGTCACGGAACACGCTGATCACACCGCGCCAAACATCAGGCACCTCATCGAGCGGCACCCAGACGCCGAGGCTCTTGGCCAGCATCGGGTTGGTTGACAGGCCGCCGCCAACCCAGACGTCAAAGCCGACCCCGTGCTCGGGGTGCACAGTCGGGACGAAGGCCAGGTCGTTGACCTCTGGCGCCACGTCGAGCGTCGGGTGACCGGTGATCGCGGTCTTGAACTTGCGCGGCAGGTTGGAGAACTCCTGGTCGCCGATGTAGCGCTCGGTGATTTCCTGCACGGCCGACGTGGGGTCGATGAGCTCGTCGGCTGCGATGCCGGCCAACGGGCTGGCGATCACCACGCGGGGTGCGTCGCCACATGCTTCCTGCGTGGACAACCCGACCGACTCGAGACGGTCCCAGATCGTCGGGACGTCTTCGACGCGCACCCAGTGCAGCTGGATGTTCTGGCGGTCGGTCACGTCGGCGGAGTCCCGGGCGTATGTCGTCGAGATGTCAGCGATGGTGCGCAGCTGAGCAGTCGTCAGCTGGCCGCCGTCGATGCGGATGCGGAGCATGAAGTACTCGTCGTCGAGCTCGTGCGGCTCGAGCACAGCGGTCCGGCCGCCATCTATGCCGGGACGCCGTTGGGTGTAGAGCCCCCACCAGCGGAAGCGGCTGCGGAGGTCGGAAGGGTCGATCGACGCGAACCCGTGATGGGCGTAAATGTTCTCGATCCGGGCCCGAACGTTGAGCGCGTCATCGTCCTTCTTGGCCTGCTCGTTAGCGTTGAGCGGCTCGCGGTAGCCGAGCGCCCACTGACCTTCACCCCTCTTGGGTCGAGCGCCATTGGTGGTGGTCCGAACTGGGGGAGTAGGTGTGGGTGGAGCGGTTGCGGTGCTGGGTGCAGTCATGCGCATCCTCAAGCGGGTGGCGCACGAGTCGCGGAGTGACGAGTCTCGACATTGAGGAGGTCGTCGGGCGGCGAAACGCGCGCCTGACGAAAAGTCTGGCGGGCGAGGGTTACGCCGACATACACATCGCGCTACGCGTCATACCGAAGTCCACGTGGCGACGAACCACGAGGTGTACGGAGAGGCGTGCGAACGATGTCATGGGAAGAATCCTCCAAGAGCGTCCGCTTTGGAGCAAACGCTAATCTCATTATCTGAGATCTAATCTCATAAAATGAGACACCAGACGGCGGGCACGAACGATTCGCGAACGCACTGCCCATCATGTGAGACGAGTGTCCGGCGGTTTTCAGCTGCCTGGTACGACGTCAAAGCTCCAGACCGGGGTACAGCGGGAACTTGTGCAACATGTCTGCCGACGCCGCCTTCACCTTGTCGGCAACGCCGTCCGCCAGCGTGTACTTGGCCTTCGACGGTCCGTTCTTGCCCGCGTCGGGCGACGTGTTGGACAGCACCTCGACCACGAGTTCGGCGACCTGGTCGAACTCGTCGGCTCCGAATCCACGCGTGGTCAACGCCGGCGTGCCGAACCGAATGCCGCTCGTGTACCACGCGCCGTTGGGGTCTGACGGAACGGAGTTGCGGTTCGTGACGACGCCTGAGTCGAGCAGAGCCGACTCAGCCTGGCGGCCGGTAAGCCCGAACGACGAGACGTCGAGCAGCACGATGTGGTTGTCGGTACCACCGGTCACCAGCCGCGCGTCACGCTTGAGAAAGCCCTCAGCGAGTGTCTGCGCGTTGTCGGCGACGTTCTGGGCGTAGGTCGCGAACTCTGGCCGCCGTGCCTCGGCCAGCGCCACAGCCTTCGCTGCCATGACGTGGGACAACGGACCGCCCAGCACCATCGGGCAGCCCTTGTCGACAGCGTCGGAGTACTCCGGTCCGGCCAGCACCAGTCCTCCGCGCGGACCGCGCAGCGACTTGTGGGTGGTGGTCGTCGTGACATGGGCGTGGGGCACTGGGTCCTCGTCTCCCGTGAAGACCTTGCCAGCGACTAGCCCGGCGAAGTGTGCCATGTCGACCATCAGGGTGGCACCCACCTCATCGGCGATCTCGCGCATCTTCGCGAAGTTGACCCGACGCGGGTAGGCCGAGTAGCCGGCGATGAGGATGAGTGGTTTGAACTCTCGGGCAGCAGCGGCCACCCGGTCGTAGTCGAGCAGTCCGGTGTCTGGGTCGGTGCCGTAGCTGCGCTGGTGGAACATCTTGCCGGAGATGTTCGGGCGGAACCCGTGTGTCAGGTGGCCACCTGCGTCGAGCGACATCCCGAGCATCCGCTGGTTGCCGTACTCGTGGCGCAGCTTCTCCCAGTCCTCCTCCGAAAGGTCGTTGACGCCCTTGGCTCCGGCCGCCGAAAGCGCGGGCGACTCGACACGGGTCGCGAGAATCGCCCAGAACGCGACCAGGTTGGCGTCGATACCGGAGTGTGGTTGCACGTAGGCGTACTCAGCGCCGAACAGCTCGCGCGCGTGCTCGGCGGCGATCGTTTCGACCGTGTCGACGTTCTGGCAGCCCGCATAGAAGCGGTGCCCGATCGTGCCTTCGGCGTACTTGTCACTGAGGAAGCTGCTCATGGTGAGCAGCACTGCCGGCGAGGCGTAGTTCTCGCTCGCGATCAGCTTCAGCGATTCGCGTTGGTCGGCCAGCTCCGCGCGAGTCGCGTCGGCGATCCGCGGCTCGACCGAGGCGATCACCTCGAGTGCGGACTGGTACGCCGTACTGGCCGTCTTGGAGAGGGCTTCGGTGTCGAGAGCGGCATCAGGGGCAGCAGCGTCGGTCATGCGGCCAGCCTATGACGAAACCCAGAGTCCGGGCAGAGGGCCGCGCGGCGCTTACCCAAACGTGAGGAGTCGCACCGGGAGGTTGGTGACGACAGGCGAAGGGCCGCCGGTGAGGTTGCAGACCTTCATAGTCACGTGACCGGCAGCGGGAACCCGTACGCCGTAGAAGAGCATGCCCTCTGGGGCTCGACCTCGGAGAGACAACACCACTGCCTGCTTTTTGGCGACACCGGGGACGCTGAGGTCGAAGTTGCTGCAACTTCCGTTGGGAACTGCTCCCGCAGAGACACTGATGCTGTCGGAGCTGTCTCCGCCCAGGAGGTCTGCAGCCCTCACCGAGCCGTCGTCGATCTTCGCGCTGTTGACAACATTGCCGTGGAGGTCTGCTCTCTTCACCTCACCGTCGACGATGTCCGTGGAGAAGACGGTGTTGGCGGCGTATGCGCCTCCGGTGGTGGCAGCGATGGTGAACGCAAGAAACGAGAAGATGTTGGCGAAGCTGAAGCCTTTGCGTAGACGAGCAAACATGGGAAACCCCTTGCCTAGTCTCCGGAACGTCGGTCGCGGAGTTGCCTCATTGTCGGCCCTGCACAGTCTGCGCGGGCTGGTTTCGCGAGTGTTACTCCGCAGAGGTCGGCTGTCTGCTGTTGACGTTGAGACCGAGGAAGGCGACAGCGGCGAGAGTGGCGCCGAGAAGTTGGGCGAGGACGTAGATCGCCAGCCACTTCCAGGCGAAGATGCCCGACAGGCAGAGCGCGAACGCGACGACGGGGTTGAGCGCAGCGCCTGAGATCGGACCGGCCACCACGGTGCCTGCGGCCACCGTGCCACCGATCGCGAGGCCGGCAAAGCTGGTACCTCCGAGGTGGCTGCTCGTCATGGTGCTCAGGTAGACCCAGACCAGGGCGAAGGTGAAGACCAGTTCAGCGAGGAAGGCGGCGACGACGAGCCCGCTGAGGTCAAGACTCGAGGGGACCGCGTCGAGCTTGTCGCCGTACATGCCGACCATGAGCAGGTACGACGCGAAGCCTCCGAGCAGCTGGGCCGCAAAGTAGGGAACGAACTCGGCGATCGGTAGCGAGCCCCGGATCACGGCCGCCAACGAGATGGCGGGGTTGAACTGAGCGCAAGAGAGATAGGCGCCGGAGTAGACCATGGCCAAGACGGCTGCGCCGATCGCCAACGGAGCCAGGTCGGTGCCCGACAGGGTCACGGCAAGCACCGTCGTGACGATGATGCAGGTGCCGATGAACTCAGCGATGTAGGGCCGTACGCCCGCCACTCTCACGCCGGTCAGTATGCCGTGCGGTCACACGACGGGCGTCGTACGACGCGTGACCGAGGCCAGTTCAGGGCCAGTGGGCAGCGTCCCGAACGTGCCGGCCCAGTCGCCTCCGAGTCGGGAGGCACAGAAGAGATCGGCCACCTCTGCGGAATCACCGCCCACGAGCAACGAACCTTGCAGACAGGTGGCCATCATCGCGGCGAGACGCCTGGCCGAACCCTCGGCCTTGCTCAGGTCTGCCAGGCCGGTGAGCACCTCGTAAACGGCGGCGTCGAGGTGGTGGTTCTCTCCGCGCACCCGACCGACCTCGACCAGCCAGGCGTCGAGCGACTCCGGTGACTTCGCCAGCGCCCGAAGCACATCGAGGGCGTTGACGTTGCCGCTGCCCTCCCAGATCGAGTTCAACGGTGACTCCCGAAAGATGATGGGCAGGCCCGACTCCTCGACGTACCCATTGCCGCCCAGGCATTCCAGCGCCTCCGCCACCATCGCCGGCGTGCGCTTGCAGACCCAGAACTTCGCCAGCGGCAACGCGATCCGACGAAAGGCTCGCTCGTGGTCGTCGTCGGTCCGGTCGACAGCGGTGGCCAGCCGCATCGCGAGGACGGTCGCTGCCTCGGACTCGACGGCAAGGTCGGCGATGACGTTCTGCATGAGTGGCTTGTCACCGAGCAGGCCACCGAACGCGCTGCGCTGGCTGACGTGCCACGACGCCTCGGCGACAGCCCGACGCATCAGCGAGGCCGACCCGAGCACGCAGTCGAGCCGGGTTGCCGCGACCATCTCGATGATGGTGGGGACGCCGCGACCTTCGTCGCCGAGTCGCTGCGCCCAGGTGCCGTCGAACTCCAGCTCACTCGAGGCGTTGGAGCGGTTGCCGAGCTTGTCCTTGAGGCGTTGCAAGGCGAACGGGTTGCGGCTGCCGTCACCCAGGATGCGCGGCACGACAAAGCAGGTCAGGCCGCCTGGTGCCTGCGCGAGGACCAGGAAGACGTCGTTCATCGGCGCTGACGTGAACCACTTGTGACCGTCGAGCGCGTACGTGCCGTCCTCGGCCAGTGGCATCGCCGTGGTCACGTTCGCGCGTACGTCGGAACCGCCCTGCTTCTCGGTCATCCCCATTCCGGCCAGGCAGCCGTCCTTGGCGCCAGGCTCTCTGAGGCCGAAGTCGTACGTCGTCGAGGCCAAGCGTGGCGTCCACTCGGCCGCGATGGCGGCATCGGCCTGGAGCGCTGGTACGGCGGCATACGTCATCGAGAGCGGGCACCCGTGTCCACTTTCGACCTGTGACCACGCGAAGAAGCCGGCCGCTCGGAGCAGGTGTGCTTGCGGGTCGCCACTGGTCCACGGAGTGGCACCCAGACCGAAGCCGACGCCCTGGGTCATCAACCAGTGCCAGGAAGGGTGGAAGGCGACCTCGTCGATCCGGTGGCCGAAGCGGTCGAACGTCGTGAGCCTAGGCTCGTTGGTGTTGGCCAGCATGCCGTGCTCACGCGCCTCGGCAGTGCCGGCCAGTTGACCGAGGCCCTTCAGCGACTCCAGCACGCTCGACGACTCGGGCTCAGCGGTGTCGCCGAACCGTCGCACGGCGTCAACCAATGCTGCGTCGGACGTGACAACGTCGTGTCCAACCAGCGGGTTCGGCTGGTTCGTGGCTGCACGGAGACGGGCTTGCATGTCGATACCGTATGGCCATGGCGTCGGAGGCGGTAGACAGCAGGGCTCGTCGCCGCCTCTTCCTCGCCAACATCAAAGAGGTCAGCTGGCGGCTGCTCACTGCGACGGTCGGCGCCTGCTTCCGGTATCGAGTCACCGGACTGGCCGCTGAGGCGGCGTTCTTTGCGATCCTGTCGTTGCCGCCACTGGTGTTCGGCCTGACGGGCAGCATCTACTTCATCCTCCGCCGGGTCGACCCCGACCAGGTCCGGTTCCTCAAGAACGAGATCATCGAGTTCGCGGGCCAGGCGCTGACTCCCGAGGCGGTGAACAAGGTCGTCGAGCCGACTGTCAACAGAGTCCTTCAGGAACCTCGGTTCGACGTCATTTCGCTGGGCTTCGTCCTGGCCTTGTGGTCGGGCTCGCGAGCCTTGAACGTCTTCGTCGACACGATCACGATCATGTACGGCCTCGGAGGGCGACGCGGCATCGTTCGGACCCGGATGCTGTCGTTCACGTTGTATGTGATCGGACTGATCGTGGGTGTCATCGTCCTGCCGCTCGTGTTGGCTGGGCCGCGCCTGGTCGACAAGGTGCTTCCTGAACGTGCAGACCTGCTCAACTCCCTGTACTGGCCGACGGTGGTGATCTTGAGCATCGCGTTCCTGACCACGCTGTACCACCTGTCGGTGCCGGTGCGGACGTCGTGGCGCTACGACGTGCCAGGCGCGACGTTGGCCTTCGTGATCTGGGTGCTGGGCAGCTACCTGCTCCGGGTGGTTCTCGAGACGACGACCACGTCCATCTTCGGACCGCTGGCGGCGCCGATCGCCGTACTGCTCTGGCTCTACCTCACGTCGCTGGCAGTGCTCATCGGGGCTGCGCTCAACGCGGCGTTTGACCGCGTTTTCCCGGAACCGTCGACAGCGGGGGCGCGCATGGAGCTGTTGCGACGGCTCCGGCGGCGCCCCGAGGCGGAGCCTCCTTCGGACACGTCGGATGAATAATGCGGTGCGCCGAATGACCATGCCCGCTTAACCTCATCGCGTGACCGCTCCGCTGCTCTCCCTGCGCGAGCTCGGCTGGGATGACTCCTGGCACGAGCTCTCGTTGGCGTGCGACGCGATCGGAGAGCCAGGTCGGGTGGTCAGAGTTGACCGGGGCGTGTGCACGGTGATCGCCGAGTCTGGGCCTGTCCGGGCAAGTTTCGGCTCGTCCGTGCTCGACGCAGCCGCTGCTGACTCGACCGCCGCTCCCTGCACCGGCGACTGGTGCGTGGTGCACACCTGGCCAGACGGTCCCATGACGATCGAAGCCGTGCTTCCGCGTCGTACGTCGGTCGTCCGAGCGGACCCGTCGGGCAACTCGCGGGGGCAGGTGCTGGTCGCGAACGTCGACGTCCTCGCAATCGTGGTGGCACTGCACCCTGAACCCAACTTGTCGCGGATCGAGCGGTTACTGGCGCTGGCCTGGGAAAGCAGGGCGCGACCCGTCATCGTGCTCACCAAGGCAGACCTGGTCGCCGACGCCGCGATGCTCGCCGAGGACGTGGCGGCGGACGCTCCTGGCGTTGACGTCGTCATCTGCAGCACGGTGACCGGGGAAGGCCTGACCGAGTTCCGCGAGCTCGTCGGTCCGAACGGCACGATCGGTCTGCTCGGGGCGTCAGGGCATGGCAAGTCCTCGCTCACGAACGCGTTGGTCGGCGCCGACGTACTGACGATCAGGGAGATTCGCGCCGACGGGAAGGGTCGACACACGTCCGTCCGCCGCGAGCTGATCCCGCTGCCCGGCGGGGGAGCCGTGATCGACACTCCAGGGTTGAGAGAGGTCGGTCTGCAGGACGCCGAGGCGGGACTTGCTGCGACGTTCCCTGACATCGGGGCGCTGGCAGATCAGTGTCGGTTCAACGACTGCAGCCATACCCAGGAGCCAGGGTGCGCCGTGCTCGCGGCCATCGAGGACGGTCAGCTGTCCCGGCGCCGGCTCGACAGCTGGTTCGCGTTGCGCCGGGAGGCAGCGTGGATGGCGACCCGTACGGACGCGCGACTGCGGGCTGAGCAAGTCAAGAAGTGGAAGAAGCGCACCATGGAGCACCGCGCACACAAGAAGTCCCAGTGACGGTTGACGCACCAGACGGCGTCACGCTCCGCTCTGAACGTGAAGGGGAGGCCGCGGTTGTCAGTGAACTGGTGACGACCTCGTTCGGTGATCCGGTGGTGGGAACGCTCGTGGACAGCCTGCGTGCGTCTGGCGCCTGGATCGACGGTCTCTCGTTCGTCGCCGAGACCGAGGGTCGCCTGGTTGGCCACATCTTGTTCACCCGCAGCCTGCTCGATGCGGAGAAACGCCTGGTCGACGTGTTGGTGCTGAGCCCGTTAGGCGTGCGCCCCGACTACCAGCGGCGCGGGATCGGGAGCGCGCTGGTGCGCTTCGGGCTCGAGCAAGTGCGCGACCGGCCCGAACCTTTGGTCTTCCTCGAGGGATCGCCGGCGTTCTATCCTCGCTTCGGCTTCGAGCCGGGTGGCGAGCATGGTTTCCGCAAGCCGTCGCTGCGGATTCCTGATGCGGCTTTCCAGGTCGTCACGCAACCGTCGTACGACGGATCGTGGATGACGGGGACGCTGGTGTACGCCGACTCGTTCTGGCGCCATGACTGCGTCGGCCTGCGGGGATGACCAGTCGCTAGCGATTCCACGATCCGACGCTGAGGGGCTTCGGCGGGTCGTCAGACGATCGGGCGACCTGCAGATCGACGAGGGCTCGGAGGCGCTTCTTGGCACGGTGATGGGTCACCCGCACAGCGTTCGCGCTCATCGACAGCGCTTGGCTGGTGGCGGCGACGTCGAGCCCTACGACGTCGATGCAAGCGACCACTTCGGCCTCGCGCTGGGGCAGTTTGCTGAGGACCCGCCGGATCCAGTCGAGCTGGTCGGCTGAGGGCGTCGTGTCATCGGACTCTTCGCGGCCCGTGAGCTCGCGAGGGTCGACATCCGTCGGGGTCGTGTTGCGACGGCGCGAACGACGATTGACGTTGAGCGTGTGGTTGCGAGCGATCCCGAAAAGCCAACCACCGAAGTCGTCGAGCGAGCCTTGAAAGTCCGCGAACCTCGCGGCGGCGGTGAACCAGGCCTCGTTCGCGATGTCTTCGTGGTCGAGCGAGGCGTCCAGATGCGGCTGTGACTTGAGCCAGACGAGGAGCCTGCCACCAAACTGCTCATACAACGAGCGCCAGGCGTCAGGATCACCGCTGCCTGCACGCGCCAGCACACCATCAGCCTCCGGGCCCCCATCGGCTGATCGCACTGGCACCTCCTTCACAGGAGCAGGTCCCTGATTGTCCATGCCGGTCAGCACTTTGCCAACCACTTCAGACCGATGTAATGAATTGAGCGGGTGGTGACATGTACCTGGCATGGCCGCCCCTGGTTCGGACGAGATTTCGCGCCGACTGTCGCGCGAAGCCCCTGCCCCCGACCGAGACCCCGGCTTCTTCGAAGTGCTCGGTGGGCTGGCGGTGCAGTCCGTCTCGACGACCCAGGGGCGGTCCAGGGGCAAGACGGCCACGGCGGCCAAAGTTGCGGTGATTGCCGCAGGCACCACCCTGCTGGTGTCGAGTGCCGCATACGCCGGGGCGCTCGGCGACACGGCACGCGACGGTATTCGCGGTGTCGTCGGCACCCACCAAGGACACGCCCCGAATGAACCCCTGCAGAGTGCTGCGCCCGAAACGGAGGCACCAGGGACTCCCGATCCCAGCAGCGACCACGCCGACGACCCCGCCAACGAACATGCGGATGAGAATGCTCACGAGCAGGGCGCCAACGCGGCAGACCGGCGTGGCAACGCGAACGACAACGCCGCTGAGGGTGGCGGGAACGCTGCTGACCGGGCTGGCAATGCGAATGACCATGCCCCCGGACAGGTCAAAAAAGCTGACGATCAAGGCGATGCGGCCGACCCCCCTGGCCCTGTCAGCGACAACGCCAATGAGAATGCCGACGATAAGTCCGACAACGCCGACGACAAGTCCAGTAACGCCAACGACAAGTCCAACAACGCGCGTAAGCACAGCGACAAGTCCGAGGACCACGGCAAGTCTGAGGATCACGGCAAGAAGTCCGAGGACCACGGCAAGTCCGAGGATCACGGGAAGCCAAAGGACCACGGCCAGGCCGGCGATCAGGGCGACTGAGTCGACATCGGAACTCGGAAGCGAGGCGGTCTCCAGACGGAGGCCGTCTTGTTTGTCAGGAGCCGGGACCGAGGATGGCGGCGCTTTCGGGCGGCAATGTCACACCGCCATCGAACAACGACGTGCCCTCGGCCTGCCACGTAGCGACGACTTGGAGACCCTCGACGTCGTCAACCCGCACCGCTCGCTGGACGCCCGAAAGGTTGATCACGACCACGTGGTCGACGCGACGCACCACAACCGTGCCGGCTTCAACGTCATGGTCGACCTCGACGAGGTCGAGACGTGGGTCTGCGAGGTGGGGTCGTTCACGTCGTAGCCCGATCAGGGTGCGATACCAAGCGAGCAACCGGTCGTGAGGTGGCTCGGCAACCTCGTCCCAGTCCAGCCGCGAACGCTCCGCAGTGCGATCAGATTGTGGGTCGGGTACGTCGGTGCGGTCCCAGCCGTGTGCTTCGAACTCGTCTCGCCGGCCACGACGGACAGCTTCGGCGATGCCCGGGTCGGTGTGGTTGGTGAAGTACAACCAAGGCGTCGAAGCGCCCCACTCCTCTCCCATGAACAGCATCGGCGTACATGGACCCGTGAGCAGCAAGGTCGCCCCGCAGGCCAACAGGCCAGGGCTGAGGCGGGCCGACAGCCGGTCTCCCGTCGCGCGGTTGCCGACCTGGTCGTGATTTTGCAGCGAGACCACGAACCGCCAGCCCGGAGTCCCGGACCGGTCGACGGGTCTGCCGTGGGTACGACGTCGGAACGTCGAGTAGGTCCCATCATGGAGGAAGACGCCGCCCAATACCTTGTCGAGCGCACCCGGCGCGGCGAAGTCGGCGTAGTAGCCCTGGGTCTCGCCCGTGAGTGCCACGTGCAGGGCATGGTGGACGTCGTCGGCCCATTGCGCGTGGAGTCCGAGACCGCCTGCCTCCCGAGGTGTCACCGTGAGCGGGTCGTTGCGGTCCGACTCCGCGATCAGCCACAACGACCGGCCCAGCCCGGTCGCCAGCGTGCTCACCTCCGACGAGAGCTCCTCGAGCAGCGTGACGGCTCGGTCGTCGTACAGCGCATGCACCGCGTCGAGGCGCAGCCCGTCGATGTGGAAGTCGCGCAGCCAGAAGACCGCGTTGTCGAGGATGAACCGCCGCACCGGGTCACTGTCGGCATCGTCGAGGTTGAGCGCGCGCCCCCACGGTGTGCCGTAGCGGTCGGTGAAGTAGGGCCCGAAGTCCTCGAGCCGGTTCCCGCTGGGGCCGAGGTGGTTGTAGACGACGTCGAGTACGACGCCGAGCCCGCGGTCGTGGCAGGCATCGACGAACCGGCACATCGCTTCGGGCCCGCCGTACGGCTCGTGCACTGCCCACAGCCCCACGCCGTCGTACCCCCAGCCGTAGCGCCCAGGGAACGTCGCGACCGGCATCAGCTCGACGATGTCGATACCGAGCTCGACGAGGTGATCCAGTCGCTCGATCGCCGCGTCGAGGGTGCCCGCCCGAGTGAACGTGCCGACGTGCATCTCGTAGAGCACCGCGCCGGGCAGTGGCGTCCCTCGCCATGCCGCGTCGGTCCACTCGAACGACCCGGGGTCGTACACCTGCGCCGACCCCTCCGGACCGTCGGGTAGCCGGACCGCGCGCGGGTCGGCTAACGGTTCGCCGTCGTCGATCGCAAAGGCGTAGCGATTACCCGGTTCGGCGTCGACCTCGACCTCCCAGTTCCCGTCGCCGGCTGGCTCCATCGCGTACGACGCAGGCTCGATCACCAAGGTGACGGACTGCTCCGCCTTCGGCGCCCAGACCGCGAACTTCACTGGTCCTCCCTCACGAGCAGAGCCACGGGCATCGTCGCGAGTACGTCGCGCGCCGACAGGGTTCCGCCGTCATGGACGTTGTCGCTCAGCACGTCACGCCAGCGCCCGTGGGGGACCGTCACGGTTTCGTCGCCAGCGTCGGCTCCGGTCCGGACCACCGTCGCGGCCGCTCCTTCGGAGTCGACGCGACCGAACGCGAGCAGGCCCGGAGAGCTGGGGAGTTGCTGGTAGACGCTGGGCGCCCCAAACAGTTCAGGGCGATATCGGCGAAGCCGAAGCGCGCGAGACGTCACTCGCAGCTTGGCGTCGTCGAGAGTCTCTCCGGCCGCAGCCGGGCCGTCGTCGACCCGTGCCAGGCGTGCTGAGAGTTCGGCGTAGTCCACCGGGCGACGGTTGTCGGGATCGACGACCGCGAGCGCAATGCTTTCGCAGCCCTGGTAGACGTCGGGCACGCCAGGCAGTGTGAGCTGCACCAGCTTCGCCGCCAAGGTGACGTTGCGAATCGTTGTCTCGCTCCGGATCAGCGTCTCGACAACCCGGTCGCGGAAGCTCTCGTCGCCCAGACACGTCCTGGCCAGGGAGACCAGATTCTCTTCGTAAGTCTCGTCGGGTGAGTCCCACGTCGTATAGCGCTTGGCTTCGCGCGCGGCCTTCACGACGTAGTCGGTCAGCCGTTGCTCGTCGATCGGCCAGGCTCCGATCAGCGTCTGGAACAACAGGTACGCCGTCGGACCGTCCACGCCCTGCCGCTCGGCGCGCGCCCACACCAACGCCCAGGTGGACTCCCACGCGTCGGGATCAGCTGCTAGGGCGAGCAGCCGAGCCCGGGCATCCTCGCTGCGTTTCGTGTCGTGGGTGGACAACGTAGTCATGCCCGTCGGGTAGCTCCGTTGCTGGTGCTGCGCCCACGCATGCAACCTTTCTGGGCCGCGTCGGTCAAGTGCCGCCGGATCGCCGCCCACTTCGTTGAGCGCGATCAACCTGTTCCACCGATAGAACGTGGTGTCCTCGACGCCCTTGGCCATCACCGGGCCGCACACCTGCTGAAAGCGAACGATCAGGTCGCGGTTGGCTGGGCTGGTCGTATCGACGTCCACGAGACGTTCGTGCAGCCAGTCAAGCGCGCGGGCCAGGTCGGGGCGCGACTGTTTTGCACCGTCGACCATCCGTCCGAGTCGGCCCAGCGCCTCGCCGTCGGCCGGACGGCCGGGTCTGAGGTAGGCCCGGTAGACCTCGACATGCGTGAGCAGCTCCACCAACGCCTCACACACCGAGTTGTCAGAAGTAGGTAGTGCTATAGCCCCCTCTACTTCTGACAAGCCGGTGGCGAGGCGGGTCAGCCGCTCCACCTCCGGTGCCAGCAGGGTCGTCGCCACCTGGCGCTTCGAGGCCGATTCGGCCTCCGCCAACGACTCTGACCCGCCTACTTCTTTCCAGAGCGAGTCGAGTCGGTCGGCTTGGGGAGGGGCCAGTGCGGTCTGGATGACGTTCAACGCGTCGTACCCGGTGGTCCCGGCCGTGGCCCAACCCGGCTGCAGCCGCTCGTCGCCCTCGAGGATCTTCTCGACCACCACCCAGCCGTCGCCGGTCGCGTCACGCAGCCGGGCCAGGTAACCCTCGGGGTCAGCGAGGCCGTCGGGATGGTCGATGCGGAAACCGTCGAAGACACCGTTGGCGTGCAGCTCGAGAAGCAGGGCATGGGTGGCGTCGAAGACGGCGGGGTCCTCGACGCGTACGGCGATCAACGTGTCGACGTCGAAGAACCGCCGATAGCCGAGGACGGCATCCTTCTCCCGCCACGATGCGAGCTGGTAGTGCTGGCGCGAGAGCACGTCCGCGACCCCGCCAGGGTCGCTCGTGCCGCCGGCCGTGCTGCCGGGGGCGATGGGGAAGACGTGATCGTGATAGCGCAGCACCGGCTCTCCGTCGTGCGCGCCCAGCGTGATCTCGCCCGCCGCCAGCGTCTTGTCGAGCGTCTCGCCGAGGAGGGGGAGTCCGAGCCGCCCGCCGCAGAGCTCCCAGTCGATGTCGAACCAGTCGGCAGACTCGGCGTGCTGACCAGATCGCAACACGTCCCACAGCCGGTTGTTGAGGTGCTCCGGGGCCGGGATGGCCATGTGGTTGGGCACCACGTCGCAGATCAGTCCCAGGTCATGGCTGTGAGCGTGATCGGCCAACGACTCCAAGGCTGCGCGTCCGCCCAGATCCGCCGAGACGCTGGTGTGGTCGACGACGTCGTACCCATGCATAGAGTCTGGCGCAGCCTGCAGGATCGGCGACAGGTAGAGATGGGAGACACCGAGATCGGCGAGGTAGGGGACGATCCGCTTCGCGTCCGCGAAGGTGAAGCCGCTGTGCAGTTGAAGGCGGTAGGTCGCGGTGAGCCTGCGATCAGGCACGACGCATCACGACGACCGAACGCGCCGGCAGGGTCCGCTCGGTTCCGGCCTGCACGGCCTCCGGCTCGTCGTCCTCGGGGACTCCGATGGACGTGTCGAGCACCAGCTGCCAGCGGTTGCCCAGCGGGTCGTCGGGCAGCGTCATCGTGGCGTCCTCGTAGCCAGGGTTGAACAGCAGCAGGAACGAGTCGTCATCGATCTCCTCGCCACGCAGCCCTGGTTCGGTGATCGCCTCACCATTGAGGAACACCCCCATTGGTCGGACGAAGTCCTGGTCCCAGTCGTCGGCGTCCATCGACGTACCGTCGGCGTTGAGCCAGCCGATGTCGGGTAGCCCGTTCTCGGCAGATTCCCCGGTGAAGAAGCGTCGCCGACGGAAGACGGGATGTTCTGCACGAAGGCTGAGCAGCGAACGAGTGAATGCGAGCAAGTCGGCGTCGACCTGCTCCCAGTCAACCCACGACAACTCGTTGTCTTGGCAGTAGACGTTGTTGTTGCCTCGTTGTGTGCGTCCGAGCTCGTCGCCGTGCAACAGCATCGGGACGCCCTGGCTCAACACCAACGTGGTGAGGAAGTTGCGCTGCTGTCGAGCCCGAAGCTTGAGCACGTCGGGGTCATCGGTGGGGCCTTCGACGCCACAGTTCCAGGAACGGTTGTGACTCTCGCCGTCGTTGTTTCCTTCGCCGTTGGCCTCGTTGTGCTTGTCGTTGTAGGACACCAGGTCGCGGAGCGTGAACCCGTCGTGCGCGGTCACGAAGTTGATCGAGGCGTACGGCGCCCGGCCGTCACTCTCATAGAGATCGCTCGAGCCAGAGAGCCGGGCCGCGAACTCGCCGATCGACCCGGGCTCGCCGCGCCAGTAGTCGCGCACGGTGTCGCGGTACTTGCCGTTCCACTCCGTCCACCGAGGTGGGAAGTTCCCGACCTGGTAGCCGCCCGGGCCGACGTCCCAGGGTTCGGCGATCAGCTTGACCTGCGACACGATCGGATCCTGCTGCACTAGGTCGAAGAACGCGCTGAGCCGGTCGACTTCGTGGAACTGGCGCGCCAGGCTCGCCGCCAGGTCGAAGCGGAAACCGTCGACGTGCATCTCGGTGACCCAGTAGCGCAGCGAGTCCATGATGAGTTGGAGGACGTGCGGGTTGCGCATCAGCAGCGTGTTGCCGGTGCCCGTCGTGTCGTAGTAGTGGGCTAGGTCATCGTCGACGAGGCGGTAGTACGCCGTGTTGTCGATGCCTCGGAAACCCAAGGTGGGGCCGAGGTGGTTGCCTTCGGCGGTGTGGTTGTAGACCACGTCGAGGATGACCTCGATGTCGGCCCGGTGCAGCTCGCGGACCATCGCCTTGAACTCCAGGACTTGTTCGCCGGTGTGGCCTGAGGAGCTGTAGGCGTTGTGCGGGGCGAAGAAGCCGATGGTGTTGTAGCCCCAGTAGTTCGAGAGCCCCTGGTCGACGAGGCCGGAGTCGTTGACGAACTGGTGTACCGGCATCAACTCGATGGCCGTGACCCCGAGGTGGGTGAGGTGCTCGATCATCGCCGGATGACCGATCGCGGCGTACGTGCCGCGGATCTCGTCAGGGATGTCGGGGTGGGTCTGCGTGAGCCCCTTGACATGGGCCTCGTAGATCACGGTCTCGTGATAGGGACGACGAGGAGAGCGGTCCTCTTGCCAGTCGAAGAACGGGTTGGTGACCACTGACTTCATCGTGTGGGGGGCTGAGTCGTCGGTGTTGCGCTTGGTGGGATCGCTGAACTGGTAGGAGAAGCAGGCCGGTGCCCAGTCAATCTCTCCTTCCAAGGCCTTCGCGTAGGGGTCGATGAGGAGCTTGTTGGGGTCGCAGCGATGGCCGTTCGCGAGGTCGTAAGGGCCGTGGACGCGGTAGCCGTAGAGCTGGCCGGGCGTGACTCGGGGCAGGTAGATGTGCCACACCAAGGCGTCGCGCTCGGTCATCGTCACCCGCGTCTCGACGCCCTCGTCGTCGAAGAGACAGAGCTCGACGGAGTCGGCGATCTCGGAGAACAGCGCGAAGTTCGTGCCGGCGCCGTCGTACGTCGCTCCGAGCGGGTAGGGGCCGCCTGGCCAGACTTCCATCGTGCTCCTGTCGACGTGTCGGGTTGCCTGCTGGCCCCCTTTGGTGCCCGACCGGCGCAGGTTCAATCGCCGGTCAGACCGCGCCTATTCTCCCGTGCCCCTCGTTCGACGGCACACCGGACCTCTGCTGAGCTTTGCTCCGAGTTTGTCTTGGGTGAAGCCGGGTCAGGCGCCGTCGTGGTCATGGGCGGTGTAGTGGCGACCGTGGGGGCTGGTCCAGTCGGTGGTGTGTGGGTCGTCGGGTTCGAGTTTGGCGGTCCAGCCGGTGTGGGTGCGGATACGGTGGTAGCGGCGGCCGAGGGGTTGCCCGTTGGCGACGATGGTCTGGCCCGGCAGGTCTGGTGTGCCGGGTGGGGAGTGTTGGTAGGGGATGCGGTGGTCGAGGTCGCAGTGGGTGGCGGGCGTGGTAGCGCCGGGGAACGCGGAGATCGGGTGCAGCGTGGAGATGGCTTCGCCTTGGCGGTGGGTGAAGCGGTACGTGCCGGCGTCATGATCGAGCCGTCGACCGGGTCGGTGAAGACGCGGCGCAGAGTGGTCGAGGCGGTTCGGAGGGCGAGTCGTCGGGCTTGGGCGGCAGTGATGGGTCCGTAGCCATCGAGCTCGCAGGTGTTGTCGTCGAGCACGAGCAGGGTGTCGGCGCCCATGGTGACGCGCAGCTCGGTGCGGGCAGGAAGAACTGTTGATGGGTCGGCCAAGACCGCCCTGGATAGCCGGGCGGGAGGTTGGCATGGGGTTGGTCGACGTCGGAGCTTGCGGTGGGGAGGAGGTTGGCACCGGTGATCGGGTGACGGCCAAGCAGGAGCAGGGCGGCGGCGTCGGCCTTGTGGGCGGCGAAGCTGCTGGTGGGGTCGACCAGTCGGCGCCTTCGCGCCCAGGCGTTGGTTTGGTCGTCGATGACGGCCATCGCCTCGAGTTGGTGGTTGAAGGAGAACACGGCGATGCCGTCGCCGATGGGGAACATCGATGCGGACCGCTCGGCATAAGCCTGGGCGTGCGTTTGGCCAAGGACGCGGGATCTGCTTTGGCCGCCAGTCTCCGGGCCAGCACCCCGGAGCCGGGCGGGGGTCCGGGTGGCCGCGGCGTCGGCGAGCTGTTCCTCGAGCCTTTCGGTGACATCGTCGGCCAGCATCCGGGTGGCTTCGGAGATCACCTTGGCGTGGCCGAAGGACAGTCGTCCACCGCCGAAGTCGTTGCTGGTGCACCGCAGCCGATACCCACCCCGCCCAGCCGACGGAGCTCAATCCCGCCGGAGCGGCCAGTTGCTCGGGCCACTACCGGACTGGCGGCGTCCTTGAGAGCGAAGCTCGAGGCGAGATTGCAGCGAGTCCACTCCAGCGTGGCCAGACACGCCGTCACCTCGGTTGCGAGCTCTAGCTGGTTGGCTTCATCGAGCGACTCGACCCGGGCGTTGAGCACCGCCGCATACGAAGGGAGTCGGGAGCGACACAGCGACGATGTCGGCGCAGCCGGCATACCACGCGGGTCGATCGCGCGGTGCTCCTCGTCGTACAGCTGTGCGGCGAACATATGTTCGATTATATGCCAACACAGAGACAGTGTGCGTCCCCGAAATCAGATCTGTGGACGGTGGGTCGAGATATCCAACATGCGACCTGAGCCCGGCGGCGAGCCCTGACACATCTCGCCGCCGGACAACCGGAGGTCACACCTTCGTCGACCAGACCCCCATCCCGAAGGTGGCGACAAACAGCTTCTTGGCCTGAGCCACGTAACGCAGGTCGGTCACGATGAGCTGGGGCATCCCCTTGCCGTAGCCGGACCAGCGGACCTTTTTCTCCGACGACGTGAAGACGCCGACGTCGGTCGCGACATACAGCTTCTTCTTCACGACGGCGAGGTCGTTGACCGGCGCGTGCGGAAGGTTGGCGGAGATGTTCTGCCAGCTCTGGCCGGCGTTGGTGGTGCGCAGGACGTACGGCGCATTGTCGCCCTCGCGATAGCCGGAGAACGTGAGATAGACGGTCCGCTTGTCATCAGGGTCGATCACCACCCGCTGGATCCAGAGGTGGTCCCGCACCGGGTTCAGCAGTTCGGTCCAGGTCACTCCCGCGTCATTGCTGCGGTAGAGGTAGCCGTTGTCAGTGCCGACCCAGACCACGTTCGAGTCGCTGGGAGCGATCGCCAGTGTCGAGATCGTGCCGTAGTGGTTGCGGTAAAGCGGATTGGGTTCGTCGCCGGCTTCGCCCTTGCCGAGGTCTTCGGAGATCGGCGTGAACGTGTGGCCGCCGTCGGTCGACTTGTTGAGCCTGTTGCCTCCGCCGTACATCACCTCGGGGTTGTGGGGGTCGAACTCGATCTGGGTGAAGTAGGGGAAGCGTTCGCTCGTGAAGTCGACCTCGAAGTCCGAGCCGTTGTCGAAGCCACCACAGACGCCGTACTGCGCGCAGGCGTAGTAGTTGTCGATGTCCTTCGGGTCGATCAGCGCCCGCTGTCCGTCACCTCCGAAGATCGAGTCGAACTTCGGGTCGGTCCAGCTTGCGCGGGTGCCGTTGTCCTGCAGACCTCCGGCAAAGTACGACGGGTTCTGCTCCGACACATCGAGTCCGGAGTACTGCGACCAGGGCTGGTCATCGGACTGCGTGAACGTCCCGTCAGCGCCATCCTCCTCGCTGACGTACAGCCCTCCGTCGTTGCCGATGTAGACGCGGTCAGGTTCTCTCGGGTCATACATCACGACGTGCTGGTCGACGTGGATGTCGGGGATGGTGTCGAACGTCTCGGCGCCGTCCTCCGTTTCATACATCTCGAGACCGAGGGTGTACATCCGGTCAGGGTCGTCGGGATCGACGTACAACCGCGCGAACCACCAGCCGTAGACGCTTTGTGAGTCGGTGAGCTGGTCTGCGCCCGCAGGTCGAGTCCACGAGTCACCGTTGTCGTCGGAGCGGAAGAAGTTCTCGAACGCACCGGTCTCGTTGTTGGCGTAGATGAGGTAGACGCGGTCGGAGTCACTCGGCGCGAACGCGACCCCCATCCGGCCCGTGTTCGCCGACGGTGCCTGCAGTCCCTGAGCGGGACCGAGGCGCTGCCACGACTGGCCACCATTGTGCGTCTCCCAGGCGCCCGACCCGATTCCGGTGTAGACGCGCGCATCTGGTCGTCGGATGTGGTCCCACATGGTGGCGATGATGTGGTTGTTGTCGGCGGGGTCGATCGCCAGGTCGGTGGCTCCGGTCGTGCCATTGGGGGGCGTCAAGGACCGCTGCCAGCTGTCGCCGCCGTTGTTGCTGACGTAGACGCCTCGCTGACCACCAGGTATGAAGAGGTTGCCGCTGACAGCCGCCCAGATGCGGCTGGGTCGGTCGGGATCGACGACGATGCGACCTATCGTGCCGGACGACTCGAGGCCGACTCGTTGCCAGCTGCGGCCATCGTTGGTGGAGCGGTAGATGCCGTCTCCGCCGTACGTGATCGAGCCGCCACCCGGGTTGGTTTCGCCGGTGCCCGCGAACACTGTGCCGTTCGGTGTGATCGCGAGGGCGCCCATGGCGTGCGTGAGTTTCTCGGGCCAGACTGACGTGAACGTCTCACCGGCATCGGTCGATCGCCAGACACCGTTGCTGGCTGCAGCGACGTAGATCGTGTCACGTCGGGTCGGGTCAACGACTCCGTCGACGATGCGGCCACCGACGTTCTTCGGTCCCAGGAACTGCCAGCTCTGGCCATGGCCACCAGCTGGCCCGGCGGCCTGCTTGGCCAGCTGGACGCCGAGCTTGTTGAGCACAGTGGCTTGCGCCTTGGCGGCAGCGAACGCTGATCGGCTGGGTACGCCGGAGGGCATCAGGCGGTTGAACAGGAAGGCGTCCTCAGGCATCTCGAGGCCACGGGCTTCGGCCTTCTCCTCGATCTCCTCGTTCCAGCCTTCGCCTTCCGCTTCGGCTTCTTCTTCCGACTCGCCTTCTTCGGACTCGCCTTCCTCTTCGCCCGACTCCTCGGAGTGGTCGATGGCCTCCTGGGAATCGCCGCTGTTGTTGTCGTCAGAGCTCGACGACGTACACGCGGGAAGGAGCGCGGCCGCGAGGATCATGGCGGCAATCGCGGCGAGGTGCTTGGTGGGATTCTTGGCATGGGTGCGCATGCGGCTACCTCATTCGGTTGGGTGCGAACCGTCCGTAACCCAACCCAGTTTTGACCCTATTGCGGTAAGGGTCAAGAGCTACTCAGATGCCTGACGGCAGGCTGATCCGCATCAGGTGAGCCTCTTCGCTTTGCCGCCGCTATGACGAAGGGCGTGGACCAGGGAAGCCCGGTGCGGAATCGCCGTCATGGCTGTCGGCATCATCGGGTTCGTCGTCATCGGATGGCGCGACGCCGAGGACGTCGTCAACCTGTCCTGTGGACAGTCCTCCGGGGCTGGAACTAGCGGCGATCACGAGGTCTGTGAGCATCGCGAGCTCGTTGAGCAGAGCCTCCTCGTGGGCTCGCTGGCTGGGCACGCCGCTCATAGCGATCGACCTTTCCGGGTGCAGGGAAAGCTTCGTACAGACCGAGCATCGAGTGTTCCACCCCACCCTAGATCGGTCGCCAAGGGCTGTCACGATGAGCTGGGAAGACAGGTCGGATCAGCTGGGACTTCCCTCTCCTATCGGCGCAAACAGCCTGTCAATTGTGGTGCTGCTGGGCGAGACGGCCTTAATGGCAAGGTGTATGAGGTCCACTCACCGCGATAACCATTGTCGCCAGGCCTACTATCGCGACGACTCGGGAACATACCTACAACCACGACGGGACCGTTACGATCATCTCGCTGCTGACCGGGCCGTCGAAGGTGTACGGACCGAATGGCAAGGTGATCGCCCGCGACCCCGGTCAGGTGCGGTTCCGGATCGTCATCGACCTCAACGGGACACCCTCGAACCCGAACGACGACTTCGAGGTGTCGAGCGAACTGATCAAGGGATCGACCGGACGGTCCGACGACTACTGCGCCGCGATCGTGCCGTTCATGCTCTAGACGACGAGCAGGCTGCACAACGCATCGACCCTGCAGCAGGTGGCTGCGGGGTCGACCCTCGCCAGTCGTGGGGTTGTATCCGATCGACGGACGGGCTATTTCACCTCGGACCGACGGACCAGGATCAGGCCGACGATCATTGGCAAGACCAGCCAGATCGTTCCTGCTGTGGCAAGGTTGGCCCACTGCTCGCCGGTGAAGTGTCCGTCGTACAGCGCACTCTGGGCGTAGTTGAAGTCGACCCAGGGCTGTAGGTCTCTGAACCACTGCTGGCTCTCGGCCAGCACGCTGAAGATCGTCGGGAACACCAGGGAGTAGACGAAGTACGCCACGATCGCGCCGGCCGAGTTGCGGATCAGGATGCCGAGCATGAAACCGACCAGCAGCCCGAGCACATTACCGAGCACAATGTAGAGCCCGTCGCTGAACGACATGTCCCAGACCGTGCTCGTGCCGGTGATCGCCGTGCCCACGAGGTTGCCGAGCGCGCCGATGCCAAAGGCGAGCGGGATCGCGGCGACTCCGACGAGTACGGCAGCGATCGCCTTCGCACCGATGATCCGGCCACGGTGTGGAACGAGTGTGAACGTGGTGAGGCCACTGCGCTGGGTCCACTCGCTCGTGACCGACAAGATCGCCATCATCGGCAAGATGATCGTCATCGGGACGCCGATCGACCCAGCGAACGCGCCGTAGGTCAGCTCGTCGTCCGGTGCGAACAAGATGACGGCCGTCGTCGCCAGAGTCGCGGTGATGACGATGCTCGCCATCAGCCAGAAACCCGACCTGGTGTCGAACATCTTGCGAAGCTCGACCCCGACCACGCGGGTGGTCGGGACCTTGGCGTGCCTGGTCGCGACCTCGTCGACGTGTTGTTCGTGCTCGACTGCGATGGCGGTCATGCCGCTGCTCCTTCTCGTTGGGTGTCTGCGGTGAGCTCGAGGAACATTTCCTCGAGGCCGGCTCCGTCGGCGCTCTTGAGCTCCATCAGGGGAAGTCCGGCGCGATGGGCGGCCTGGCCGACTAGCTCGGCGTCGGCCTCGGTGCGCAGGGCACCGTCGCCGGTGGGCGTGGCGGCCAGCCCTTCCGCCTGGAGAGCGTGCTGCAGGTCGGCGATGCTGCGAGCCCGGACGATGGTGCCGGCGGCCTCGAGCAGCTCAGCCTTTGTGCCCTGCGCGACGATCCGGCCATTGCCGATCACCACGATGTCGTCGGCGATGACCTCGATCTCGTGCAGTAGGTGCGAGGAGAGCAGCACCGTGCCACCTCGATCGGCGTACGAGCGCAGCAGGTCGCGCATCCAGCGGATGCCCGCCGGGTCCAGCCCGTTCGCGGGCTCGTCGAGGATCAAGATCTCGGGATCGCCGATGAGAGCGGTAGCGATCCCGAGCCGCTGCCGCATGCCGAGCGAGTAGTTGCGGACCCGGCGGCTGGCCTCCGTATCGGTCAGGCTGACCAGCTCGAGCATGTCTCCCACCCGGCTCGCGGGGAGCCCCATCATCCGTTGGGTGAGTGTCAGGATCTCGCGACCGGTGCGACCGGCGTGCTGGGCGGACGCGTCGAGCAGAACCCCGACTTCGCGACCCGGATTCGGCAGGTCGGCGAAGCGGCGACCGCTGATCGTCGTCGTCCCTGAGGTGGCGGGGGTGAGTCCGACCATGATGCGCATCGTCGTCGACTTGCCGGCCCCGTTGGGACCCAGGAAGCCGGTCACGCGGCCGGCGCGCGCGGTGAAGCTGATGTCGTCGACGGCAGTGAACCCGCCGTACGTCTTGGTGAGTGTCTCCACAGTGATCATGGCTGCAAGCCTCGTTCGTCGGCACAGCCCTGGCCATCAGGGAATCCGCTGGTCCGACCCCCATCCCGACCCTTGCTCGAGGTCAGGGTCGCCCCTGAGTCAACATGACCGGGCCTCGTCCCAGCACGGTGGGCTTTGCAGGTGTGGGGTGCCTCTAGGGTGGGCTGATGGCGTCGGTCAAGCAGGTCCAAGTCACCTTCGACTGCGCAGAACCTGAGCGCGTCGCTCGCTTCTGGTGTGAGGTGTTGGGCTACGTCGTACCGCCGCCTCCGGAGGGGTTTGGCACTTGGGACGACTTCGATCGCGCGCTGCCGCCTGAGCAACAGGGTGCAGCGTTCGCCTGCATTGATCCCACAGGTGTGGGCCCGCGACTGTTCTTCCAGCGCGTTCCCGAAGGCAAGGTCGTCAAGAATCGGGTGCATCTCGACGTGCGGGTCGGCACCGGGCTCGTGGATGAAGAGCGCCTGGCCGCACTTGAGGCCGAATGCGCACGACTGGTCGCGCTCGGCGCGGTACGCGTGCGACTCCTGCCTGCCGATGAATACGAAGAGTCGACCATCGTGATGCAGGACATCGAGGGCAACGAGTTCTGTCTCGACTGAGTGGCCGCGCATGTTCGGCCCTCGTTCGGGTCTTGCTGGTGGGCGATACTGGGTTTGAACCAGTGACCTCTTCCGTGTCAGGGAAGCGCGCTACCGCTGCGCCAATCGCCCGTGATGAAGTTATGAGTCGTGCATGAATCAGTACGTCGATCGAGGTGGAGAAGGGATTTGAACCCTCGTAGACGGATTTGCAGTCCGTTGCCTCGCCTCTCGGCCACTCCACCGCTGGATGGGTAAGCCTTCGACCCTCTCCGAGCGGACGACGAGGCTCGAACTCGCGACCTCAACCTTGGCAAGGTTGCGCTCTACCAACTGAGCTACGTCCGCAACGCACCCCAGCGCTTTCGCGTTGTGGTGCGGAGAGAAGATTAGCCGATTTGGCCTGACGCTCAAACTCCGGGTGTGTCGCCTCAACAGGGCTGCCCTAGGGTGGCAACATGCATGCATGGTGCAACGGTTCTCTCATTGATCCGACCGCTCCGGCCCTCTCGGTGCTCGATCACGGAGTCACGGTTGGCGACGGAGTCTTTGAGGCCATCAAGGTCGTCGACAATGTTCCGTTCGCGCTCACCCGCCACCTGCGCAGGCTGGTTCGCTCGGCGAAAGGGCTCGGACTGCCGGAGCCCGATCAAGAGCTCATCCGCAAGGCGGTGGCCGAGACGATGGACGGCCAGGACCTGACGCACGGCCGGATCCGGGTCACCTACACCGCCGGCATCTCACCACTCGGCTCCAACCGCGACACGACGGAGCCGACCCTCGCCGTGGTCGCCGCACCAGCAACCCCGTTCAGCCCGAGCACCAAGGCCGTGACAGTCCCATGGCCGCGCAACGAGCGAGGTGCGACGGCAGGGCTGAAGACCACGTCGTACGCCGACAACGTCATCGCGTTGGCCTACGCCGCCGAGCGCGGCGCGACCGAGGCGATCTTCGCCAACACCATCGGCAACCTGTGTGAGGGCACCGGCACAAATGTCTTCTGCGTGTTCGACGGACTGGTCGTCACCCCACCCTTGGAGGCCGGCTGCCTGGCCGGCATCACCCGGGAGCTCGTCATCGAGTGGTACGACGTCCATGAACGCGACATCCCGATGGGCGAGTTCGTGACGGCCGACGAGGTCTTCCTCGCCTCCACGACACGTGACGTCCAGGCCATTCACGATCTTGACGGCGTCGCGTTCACCAGCCATCCGGTCACGGAACGGGTGGCGGCCGAATGGCGCAAACGCGAACTGGTCGACGTCGATCCCTAAGGGCCGCCCATCGCCAGAGTCAGGACGGGCTCGCGCTTCGCGGCTCTTCGTCGAACAGACCGTCGAGCAGGCGTGAGAACACCTTCCGCCCAACGACGGCGGTGGGCCAGTTGAGAAACGGCCCGGTGAAGGCGAAGCGGGCCTCCTCATACCAGTGCACCACTGCCCCAGAGTCGTCCGGCGTCACCGTGAGGACGGCCCAACCGGTCACCGCCCGACCTCGCTTGACGATCCGGCAGATGCCCGCAGCCGTCTCGGTAGGCGCCCGCGAGAACGTCACCTCCATCGGGTCATCAAACCGAAGCGGCCCCAGCGCCGTACGCGCGACAAAACCGACCCCCGAGCCACGTTCTGCACCTGGGTCGAGCCGGATGGTCGTCCACGGGATGTGCCCGGAGTGACGTTCCCAGTCGGTGAGGAGTGCCCAAACCTCTGACGCGGACATCGTCGTCCGCCGGGTGACCTCGAAAACCACCTAAGACTCCTGGGCGACCTGCGAGGCAGTCCTCTTGCGTTCCCGGTAAGCGGCGACATTCAGCCGGTTGCCGCAAGCCCGAGCGTCGCAATAGCGCTTCGAGCGGTTGCGGGACAGGTCGATGAGCACGGCCTGGCAGTCGGGTGCCTCGCAGATCCGCAGCCGGTCGGTCTCGTCGGCGCTGACCACGTGAGCCAGCGCCATTCCTCCGTCGACCGCGAGATGGTCGGCCAGTGATGCACCGGGGGCGAAGTAGTGGACGTGCCAGCCATAGTCGTCGTGGTTGGTAAGGCGTGGACGCACGGGAGCCTCGGCGACCAGGGAGTTGACTCGGCGCGCCAGCACGGCGGCGTCATCGACTCCGAACAGCTCACGCAGACGGGTTCGGACCCGGTAGACCGCGTCGAGGTCGCCATAGTCATCGGGCTCGACGCTCGACACGTGGTGCTTGTCGACGAAGGCGCGTAAAGCCTCGGCGTCGGGCAGGCGCTCGGAACCTCCGCACTCGGGGGAGGAGTTGACCAGGTCGACGACTGCGAGCAGAGAGAGCTCGGCGTCATGGCTGAACATCACGGGGACATCACAGAGCCCAGCGTAATCACAGACACGCTGGGCTCTTGCGAACGCTCGTGGGGCAGGGTGGAGATTCGCGGCTTAAGGCAGGAGGAAACAGGGGCGATGCTGTCAGGCGAGGAGCTGGGCAAGGGCCTCGTCGATATCGACGAGCTCTCCCTCGTGACCTGAGGGCACCAGAGACTCGGTCCTGCCGAGGAAGGCGCAGACGTCCTCGCTTCGCGCTTGGAGGAGAGCCTCTCCGTCAGGGGAGGACAGCTCGATGATCGTGACCGCACGGCCACGCGCATCCAGGCAGGGCCACACGTGGACGTCGCCGTCACCAGTGGGCTCGTACAGACCTGAGGCGAGTAGCTCGCGGGCGAACACCCATCGCACGTTGGCGTCTCCAGTGTCGAAGCACGCAGCGATCGCGTAGGGGTCCTTGCTGTCGTAGCAGAGCTCGGCCTCGAGAGGCGTTGCGGTGCCACTAGCGTCTATGAGTTCTAGCGTGAGCTCGTGGGTCACGCTGACGGGTGCGATGTCCATTGACTTCCATGCCTTCCTTGCCGGTTGTAGTGAATAACGCGGCTCGACGCAAGTCGTGACGCCAAAACATCAAGCAAATCGAAGATTTCTTTTCGGCGCCCGCCGCAAACCGGGCGTTCTATGCGCAACTGCCAGTGAGGTCGGACACGGTGGACGCGCTTTGTCCTCTTCGGGCGAGGTGTCGCAGGGCTGCAAATGCCGGCACGGACCGGTTTTCAGAATGGCGGGGGAGGTGCGCTAGCCTTTCGGCGTCTCAGAACGGGCGATTGGCGCAGTGGTAGCGCGCTTCGTTCACACCGAAGAGGTCACTGGTTCGAACCCAGTATCGCCCACCCGTAATACACCGACTGACCGTCCGGCTGATCGAGAGTTAGCTACTCGGCCATTCTTTCCAACGAGGCCCTCGGCTTTCGCAGACGTGAGACCGGGGTCGCGCCTCAGACTTGAGGTCGGCCCTCGTCGCCATTCTGCGGTAGGCGGCGAGGGTCGCTTCCACTCAGCCACCACCAGCCCCGGCAGCGGCTGGGCAGTGACCCAGGCATAGCCCTCAGCGGTCCGGAGGGGTGAGGTGCGCCTAGGTGCGCTCTAGGACGTTGCGTGATGCGGTTGCCGCGAACTGTCACTCATCCCTTCTCGCTCTATCCGATAGAGCACTCCGGGAATGCCTTCCGAATTCGGATCGACGTAATGAACCGAAGGGATGGCGACAAGTAAGAACCAACGGTGATCGCCGGATCGTCTACTTTGGGGAGGGCCAACACATGAAGCGTTTCGTGGTGACAATGATCGGGGTCCTTGGGGCGCTGGTCTTGGGGTTTGCCTTCGCGTCGCCGTTTTCCTCGACGGCAAGCGGGGCGCCAAACCCTCCGGGCAACAACGGGACGATCAAGATCGACGACGTGCCCTTTGACCAACACCCGAACAACGAACCACACGTCGGTTGCACATTCCAGGTCGACTTCTATGGCTACGACCAGGGCGACTTGAACGCAGAGGTGATGTTCGCCGACCATCCCCCGACGGCCGATGGCGGCCTGACGGTGACCAGTGGAGCCCTGGTGGTGTTCATCGGTGAGGACAGCAAGGCTGGCGGCGGCAGTCAGGCAGGGCTGGACGCCGAGGAGACCTACACATTGGCGTTCACCGGAACCCCGCACCCGAAGCAGGGCTTCCACGTCAAGCTCACGATTCACGCGGACGGGTCGAAGGGTGCAGACACCAAGCACAAGGTGTTCTGGGTGACAGGCTGCGGCCCCACCACGCCGCCGACCACGACGATCCCGACGTCGCCGAACCCAAGCTGACTCCTTAGCGCGCCGCAGCAGCGCGCATTGGCCCCACCGACGTGATTCTGCGTCGGTGGGGCCTGGCGTTGCACGCGTAATCTCGGGGTGATGTCCAGCTGTCCCGACAAGGTCTGAACGGGAATGGGAGATGCGCACCGATCTCTCTCGCCGGGACGGATGGTTCGTTCCTTCAAGGTGAGACGCGCATGAAACCAAGGGTCTTCATCCGTACGCCGGCCATCGTGGCCTCGGTGTTGCTTGTCCCTTCTGCTCTGGCCCTCGCGGCACAACCAGCGGCTTCTTCGCCGTCGGAGGCGGGTGGCGCAGTCCATCCCGCGGTCGCAAGCCGATCACTGCTTGTACTCCCCATGAGCGAGATGAGACCGCCCCGGCCGGCAGACTGGGGCGCGCATCTGGATCAACGCGCTCCTGCAGACGCGGTCAGGACTGAGGCGCAGCTGCGGGCTGCCTGGGCGCAGACGCGGGCGACTCGGATCGACCTAGGGGCCGACATCTTCCTGCGCAACTGCTTCCTGGGCGACCCGATTCGCGAGTCCCCGTATCCGATGACGGTTGACGGGCATGGGTTCGCCATTCGCCAGACCTGTTTCGAGAAGCGCTTGCTTCGGCAGGACGGCACGGGCTTTCTGCACTTGGAAAACCTGCGGTTGAGCCGTGGCGGATCTGACGGTCCGGGCGCCGCCGTGACAAGTCGAGGCGAGATCACGATGGTGCATTGCGACGTACACCAGAACCTGGCCGAGGAACCGGGCGGCGCGATTTTCTCGATGCGGAAGATCACGGTGCGCAAGTCAGTCCTCACCGGAAACCTCGCCAATGACGATGGCGGAGCGTTGTACGCACGGCGTGGAGGTGTCCAGGTGTACGACTCCGACGTGAGCAACAACCTCGTCGATGGCTCTGGCGGTGCCATCGCCTCGACCGGCGACATCCTGGTCGTGCGCTCGCAGGTGGACGGCAACACCACCGACGGGGACGGCGGCGCTCTCTACACCGATGAGGACGGCGACGTCACGGTGGTCAACTCAACCATCGACGGGAGCGATGCGGATGGGCCCGGCGGCGCGATCTGGACGCTCGACGGCGATATCGCGATCTTCGGCTCCACCCTGAACGGCAACCGAGCCGACGACCGTGGAGGCGCTATCGGTGGCGAGAGCGCGGTGCTCGTCGTGAACTCCACGTTGGCACGGAACTTGGCGGTCGCCCACGTCGGCGGCGGGATCTGGGCGCGGGGTGAGGTGACCCTGGTCAACACGACGGTCACCGACAACTACGCCGAAGGTCAAGGCGGTGGGGTTCTGGCGGCCGGGGTTCTCGCGATGTACGGAAGCACCGTGCTCGACAACATCGGCACGGTCGGCGCCAACGTGGCCGCAGGCAACGGACTGATCATGAGGTCGAGCGTGATCGGGCCCGCTGGCACCCGGTCCGGCGGCGACACGCTGCCAACCGGCCGCAACTGCCGGGTCAACGGTGCCACCAACTCGGCATACTCCTGGGTGACCGACACTTCGTGCGGCGCCATCGATCCCAGCGACATGGTGGGCCTGGGTGATCCCCTGCTGGCCTTGTTGGAGGTCGACCCGGACGGGCGAGTGCGAATGCCGCTGTCCGCGAGCCAACTGGTTGACGCGGTCCCGGCCACCAGCTGTAGTCACGTCATCGATGCGCCGGGAGCCACCGGGTTCCTCCTCGATCAGGTCGTCGACTGGAGGGCTGCCAGCGCTGGCGATGCGCGCGGGATCTCGCGACCACAGGGTGCGGGCTGTGACATCGGTGCCGTCGAGGTGGAGGTGTCGCCATGAGCACGCTGAAGACCGGGCTGCTCGTGGCCGCCCTCGGAATGGCCTTCATTCCAGCCACTGCTGCGACCCAGGCTGGCGCCACTCACCCCACCCTGACGCGTCCGGCCATGCCGGTGGTTGGCGACGGTGTGAGCAGCGCTTACGTGTCGCAAGACCTCCGCTCCGCCACAACTACGCGCATGCTGTTGCGGCGGCTCGAGCAACGCGCCTCACACGTGACACCCAGGGTCAAAGGACTCGCGCGAACGGGAGACCAGATCGTCCACTGGTTCGGCTGTATCCACCGGGTCGGCATCGATCGCAAAGGAGATCCCCAGAGCAGATGGGGGTTTGCGTACGACGAACGTGATGGCACGGGGTTGGACCACCGAACCGCGCTTGTCCGCCATCCACCTGGAGGCCACCGGCCCCGATGGGTCATGCTCGACCTGTCACGGCGACCGAGCTGCCTGAGCCGAGTGCCCGATCCAAACGGGACCGGTGCAGATGCCTTCGCTCCGACGTCGCGCGGCAACGAGGCAACCCGACGCCTGGACGACTCAACGCTCAGACAGCAGAGCCTGACGCTGCTTGAGCGCGCTCGCCGACTCGTTCGGCAGGTCACTCGCCTCAAGACTGCTTTGGACGTCGCCGAGAACCGCTTCGGGAAGTTCGACAACTGGGAGTCCTGCCTGGTCTGGCTACCCGTCACGGAAGCCGGGGACCGACGTCAACAGTTCGGCTACCGCTTCTTGGGGGCCCATGAGTCGTCGTACCAGCCGGCCATCGACGTCGATCACAGCGAGTGGGACGACCCCGACTACGAGATCTTGGTCTTCCGGGGCGCTGCGCAGCCGTTCAGCGGCCGCCATTGCGGACCCGGGCCGGGTGAGGGGACCGACATTGCCGCAGGCCCCATCGGAGTCGAGGCTCTGGAACACATTGCTCGGAGTGGGCAGACAGGCACGCAACTCTCCGCTTCGCCGAGCCGGCTGCGAGACCTACTCGCAGAGGCCCGAGAGGACCTGAGCGAGTTCCCCGACGACCTCGAGGACATGTCCAAGGAAGGCGAAGAATTCGTGATGTTCGACGAATGTATGTTCACGATCGGCGTGAGCAACTTCGGCTCGCCCGGGCATGGAACGGGCTACCGATTCCGGTCACCAGGTCGAGGGTCTGAGCTGTCGTCAGCGTTGATCTTCGACATTGACGGGTTCGACCAACCGCAGTACGACATGTTGGTCTTCCCCGGCGAAGAGCCGCCGCAGATCGAATGCAACGAGGACGCGGGGGATCAGGAAACCGATGAGTGAGACGAGCGGTCCTATTTCTCCCGTTTAGCGAGGGGTTTCCGCGACGGTGCTGCCATTCGGTTACCTGTGAGTAGTCAGGCGGTTACACTGAGCAGTCATCTAGGGATCGGCTGTGGCTACAAGTGAAAATGGGTGGGGCGAACGCTCGCTACCTCTTGCCGCAGGGCCGTGCTCTGCGCTTCTTGATCACGGTGATGGCCATCAACGGTCTGGTGTGCACCATTGCTCCGGCCATCGTGGTCCTGGCGCCCGGCGGCCCCAACGCCCAGGTCGGCGACCTGATCTACACGGCCGCGATCATCGCGCTCACCCTGACGCCCCTTCAGCTCGCGGCGGTCTTTGTCGTCCTCAGGCCCAGGACGCGTGACCAACGCGCACACCGCCGAGTCGAGGCGCGGATCCAGGGAGTTCTCCGATCGGGGGAAGTAGAGACGGTTTTCCAGCCCGTGTTTGCACTGGGAACAGGCCGGGTCGCTGGAGTGGAGGCCTTGTGCCGGTTCCCGTCTCAACCCCTTCCCGACAGGTGGTTCGGGGAGGCTGAAATGGTGGGGCTCGGACTGAAACTGGAACTCCTCGCGGTGCAGTCGGCTTTGAGGAACGCGACAGCGTTGCCTGAACACCTGTACGTCGCTGTCAACGTCTCACCGCTGACACTTGTGTCGCCGGACTTGCTGGCCGCGCTGCGAAGCGGGCCGTTACCACTGGACAGGATCGTGGTCGAGCTCACCGAACATGCCTCGACGTCGGACTACGAGCGCCTGAGGCAAGCCCGCGAGAGACTCCGAGAAGCAGGGGTTCGGCTTGCGGTCGACGACGCCGGCGCTGGCTACTCGTCGATGCACCACATCGTCGTCCTGGCGCCTGAGATCATCAAGATCGACAAGTCGTTGGTCATCGGCCTCGACACCGACCCCGCGCGTCGCGCCCTCGTTGCTGCCGTGGTGCTGTTCGCCCTCGAGTCCGGAGCTGAGGTGCTCGGCGAAGGCGTGGAGTCCGAAGCGGTGCTCAACACGCTGATTCGGCTCGGCGTTGAGTCAGCGCAGGGCTACTTCCTCGGCCAACCGACGAATTCCCCCGACATCTACGCGGCCTGGGCCAACGCCTCATGTCCCCACCGCGCACTCGTGAGCGCCCAGCTCTCGGCGTTGCGTCCGCCGATCCACCATGTAGCGCCGTCGCATCGTTGAAACAGACCTGAACAGGTCAGTCCGCAGGCTCGTCGCCATGCACGGCTCGCAGATGGATGATGCGAGGCGTGGATTTCCCTTCGAGCACCTCATCGATCCGCTGCTGAGGCAACTTGCCATGGGCCGCGGCAGCAGCAGCGATGAGCTCGGTCAGGAGGTCGATCTCTTCGAGCAGATCGTTGTCCCGCAGCACAGGGTCAGGCGGGTCAGTTTCCAAGCCGGTTCGTCCCCTCTTCCGCAGCTCGGCAGCGTATTTGCGGCGATCGTACGCCGAATGAACGGATCGGGCTATGCCACCGAGTACAACGAATTCCACGTCGTGTTTCGGAACCTCGATCAAGACTGTTCACGCTGCTTGACCTCGTCGACAAAGCCCTGGGCAATCGCTTCGAGCGACTTGTTGTCACGGGCTGCAGTGTGTGCGAGGAGGTCGGCGGCCTTCCATTCAAGCAGCGAGTAGCGCTGCATCAAGACGCCGACGGCTTGCGCAACAACGGGGGAAACGTCTCCGTCATGCACCACGGTCGCCGGGTCCTAACAGGGCCAGCTCGCGAGACTGGGCAGCGCAGTGGAAGCAGCGAATCACCGTCACCGGCATCGACCAGGTGGCGCTCTCGAAGTCCAACTCTTTGAAGTTGCGCGCGAGATTTGCCACTCGTCGTCCGCAAAGGGTCTTGGTCGCCTCTCCCGCGACGGCGTGACACAGCCCGCGGGGCACCCACGTATCGCCAGTGGGAGTTCGCCTGACCGGTGGAGGTTGACCGATCGTCCCGCTCGTAGGCGGCTGGCCTTGCTGAGCGGAAACGACGTGGTAGCGGAGCATTTGGCGAACATAACCCGCGCACTGCCTGCATTGATAGTGACCTCCGTTGTGGTCAACGGCAGAAAGGGCCGACTACTGCGGACATCATGCGACACCACGGCGAGATCTCTGCGATTTATCTTTGTACGACGATCAGCCGATGTCGCGTCGACGCAGTCCCGCCTGACCCAGAGCACGCAACAACCCGGTTGCCACCACTATCACCATGGAGGGTCGTTCCCTGATCGGGCTGCTGAAACTCGGGCGACGGTGAATGAGCCGCCTCGATACGATCGACGCGTGATCGCCGGGAAGCCTGTCCCAGCGACGTACTGCACCTCTTAGGAGACCTCCGTGTCCGACCTCACCGTTACCGTCGTCAGCGAAGCCGAACGTGCTGAGCGGACCGTGACGACGGGGACGAAGGCCTGGGAGCTGTTCGCTGACGACACCGCAGTGATTGCGGCCCGGGTCGACGGCGAGCTACGCGACCTCTCCCACGAGCTCGCTGTCGGAGCTGAGGTCGAGCCGGTGGCCATCGACAGCGACGACGGGAGGGCGATCCTGCGTCATTCGACGGCCCACGTGTTGGCGCAGGCAGTTCAAGAGCTATACCCGGACGCCAAGCTCGGTATCGGCCCGCCGATTGCCGACGGCTTCTACTACGACTTCGACGTCGCCGAGCCGTTCCATCCTGAGGACCTCGAGAAGCTCGAGACCCGCATGCGCAAGCTGATCAAGGAAGGCCAGCGGTTCTCTCGGCGGGAGGTGTCCGACGACGAGGCTCGCGACGAACTGGCCGATGAGCCCTACAAGCTCGAGCTGATCGGCCTCAAGGGTTCTGAGGCCGCCGACACGGCTGAAGGTGCCAGCGTCGAGGTCGGAGCCTCTGGGCTGACCATCTACGACAACCTCAAGCGAGATGGTTCGCTGGCCTGGAAAGACTTGTGTCGCGGTCCGCACCTACCGACCACCAAGCGCATTCCGGCGTTCAAGCTGATGCGATCCGCTGCGGCGTACTGGCGGGGGAGTGAGCAGAACCCCCAGCTGCAACGCATCTACGGCACGGCCTGGGAGAGCAAGGAGGCGCTCGAGGCATACCTCGAGCGGCTCGAGGAGGCTGCTCGGCGCGACCACCGCAAGCTCGGTCGGGATCTCGACCTGTTCAGCTTCCCCGATGAGATCGGATCAGGGCTCGCGGTCTTCCATCCCAAAGGTGGCGTACTCCGGAAGGTGATGGAGGACTACTACCGCGCCGGGCATGTGGAGGCCGGCTACGAGTTCGTCTACAGCCCGCACATCACTAAGAAGGAGCTGTTCGAAACCTCCGGCCACCTCGAGTGGTTCGCCGAGGGCATGTACCCGCCCATGCACATCGACGAGGAGCGCGACAATCAGGGCAACGTCAAGAAGCCCGGCCAGGACTACTACCTCAAACCGATGAACTGTCCGTTCCACTGCCTGATCTTTCGGTCGCGCGGACGGTCCTACCGGGAGCTTCCGCTTCGACTTTTCGAGTTCGGGTCCGTTTATCGCTACGAAAAGTCTGGTGTGGTGCACGGCCTGACCCGAGTACGTGGAATGACCCAGGACGACGCCCACATCTACTGCACGCTCGACCAGCTCGATGGGGAGATCCGTTCGCTGTTGACGTTCGTCCTTGACCTGCTCCGCGACTACGGGCTCGAGGACTTCTACCTCGAGCTGTCCACCCGCGACGAGACGAAGTCGATCGGCACTGACGAAGAATGGGAGCGTGCTACCAACGCGCTGAAGTCGGCGGCCGAGGCGAGCGGCCTCGAGCTGGTCCTCGATCCCGGCGGCGCGGCGTTCTATGCACCGAAGATCTCCGTGCAGGCCCGCGACGCCATCGGCCGCACGTGGCAGCTGTCGACGATCCAGGTCGATCTGATGGAGCCTCAGCGGTTCGAGCTCGAGTACACCGCTCCGGACGGCTCGCGCCCGCGTCCGGTGATGATCCACCGCGCGCTGTTCGGGTCGATCGAGCGCTTCCTCGGCGTGCTCACCGAGCACTACGCCGGCGCGTTCCCGCCTTGGCTCGCTCCCGTGCAGGTCACCGCGATCCCGATCGCGGAGCGACACGAGGAGTTCCTCGCTGACGTCGCCGCCCGGCTGCGGGAGAAGGGGATCCGCGTGGAGGTCGACCTGTCCGACGACCGTATGCAGAAGAAGATCCGCAACGCCCAGCTCCAGAAGGTGCCGTTCATGGTGATCGCCGGCGATCGCGATATCGAAGAGGGCGCAGTGTCGTTCCGCTACCGCAGTGGTGAACAGGACAACGGCGTCGCCATCGACGACGCGATCGCCAGGATCGTCGACGCGGTCGAACGCCGCATCCAGGTGTGAGCAGTCGATGACCCTGTTCGAGCCGCAAGAAGGCGTCGGGGAATCCGACCCGTTCCAGCGGCTGTGGACGCCACATCGGCTCGCCTACATCAAGGATGCGAACAAGCCAGAGTCCGACGACGACGATGCCTGCCCGTTCTGTGCCATCCCGGCGATGAGCGATGAGGACGGGCTGATCGTCCACCGAGGCATCTTGGCGTACGCCGTCTTGAACCTTTACCCCTACAACCCCGGTCACCTTTTGATCTGCCCTTACCGGCACATCGCTGACTACACCGACCTCGGCGAGGACGAGGCCGCTGAGGTGGCCGCGCTGACAAAAGACGCGATGCACGCCGTACGGAAGGCGTCCGCTGCCCACGGTTTCAACATCGGCATGAACCAGGGTCATGTCGCCGGCGCAGGCATTGCAGAACATCTGCACCAGCACGTCGTACCCCGATGGGGTGGTGACACGAACTTCATGCCGGTCGTGGGGCAGACGAAGGTGCTCCCTCAACTGCTCCAGGAGACGAGAGCAGTGCTGGTCGATGCATGGCCGTGACATGCCAGTGGGCTAGGGAGCGCGCGGCGACTACGAAACATTCGCCAGGATGGCCTTGGCGAGCTGACGTTCACCGTCGGTGGTCTCGATGCTCGGGTCGGAGTACCCCGCCGACGCCACCACCATGATGAGCACGAGTGTCTGGTCGGGTGTGGTGATCACCAGATCGCCGGCCAGATCGATACTCGAGAAGGCCTTGATGTCCGAGCCGGTGCCAAGATTGCCGAGTTCGACGTAGTCCGCGAGATCGTGCGTGCGGTGATAGTCGCGAATCGATTGCTGGCCGTGGATGATTTCGACCGTCGCGGCTCCTGGTCGGCCACCCCACGAGCACATCGCGGACCCGTCGGCCATCTTCCATTGGGTCGCCATCGTCGGCGGGCGCCCGAGAGCCGCACCGACATCGTCCGATGAGACGTTCGGGCATGGGTCGCTGGCGGTGGCCAGCCCAGGGTTGACGGGCACATTGGCAGTGGCAGCCTCTGCGAGAGAAATGAGCTCGGGTTGCCGCACGGGTTGTCGCGATGTGAGGGGCGCCAAGGATGACCGCACAGAGAGCACCGCACCCCGCACGAAGACGTGCAGTGACCTGACGTCAGCCTCCGTGCGAAGAAAGGCCTGGTCGCCCAGACCCTCGACCCGAAGCGGGTCGCCTCCAGCTGAGTTACCGAAGGCATCGTCGAACACGTCTGGTGCGATCGGCTCAGGAGTGAACGATACGGAGACGACAGGTTCGGCGAACTCTTGTCCGAGGTCACAGACGAGGGTCGGCAGACTGGCTGGTCCCACCTCGATACCGACCACCTGAACAGGGAGGTCGAGGAGCCGTGACGCCGTTGCGGCGGGGAGCAGGTCGCACGGGTCGACCCGGGTCAGGGGCCCGGCGCGAAGTGCAGGCGTATCGCCGGACACCGTCTCCGGGGCGGACGAGCCCTGGCAGCCCACGCTCAACAGCAGCAGGGCTGCTCCGGCGACCGTGAAAAGCGATCTGGTGAACGGGCTACTGATCGGCGGTCACCTTGGACGCGACGTGACTCGGGACGGGTTCGTAGCGGGCGAAGCTGCGAGAGAACCTCCCCGTGCCGTGACTCAACGACCGCAGCTCGGTGGCGTAGCGCACCAGCTCCAGCTGTGGCGCCTCCGCCTTCACCAGGGTGCGCCCGAGGGCGACCGGCTCGGTGCCCAGCACCCTGGCTCGTCGGGTCGAGAGGTCACCCATCACCGCGCCGACGAAGTCGTCGTCGATCAAGACGTCGACCTCGTCGATCGGCTCGAGCAGCTGAACCCCGGCAGTCGCGGCCGCCTCGCGCAAGGCCAACGCGCCAGCGGTCTGGAAAGCCATGTCGCTGGAGTCGACACTGTGCGCCTTGCCGTCGAACAGCGTGACCTTGATGTCGACTACGGGGTAGCCGGCGCTCAGTCCCTTGACCAACTGGGCTCGTACTCCCTTTTCGACGCTCGGGATGAACTGCCGTGGCACGGATCCACCGACGACCTTGTCAACGAACTCGAAACCCGCACCAGGAGGCATCGGCTCCACCTCGATCTGGCAGACGGCGTACTGGCCGTGGCCGCCGCTTTGCTTGACGTGTCGGCCCTGTCCCTTCGACGAGCCGGCCAGGGTCTCGCGCAACGGAACGCGCACCGGGACCTGGTCGACTTGTACGCCGTAGCGACCCGCCAACCTGTCAAGAAGCACATCGGCATGCGCCTCGCCCATGCACCACAACACCAGCTGCATGGTCTCGGGGTGGTGCTCGATGCGCACCGTGGGGTCTTCTGCCGACAGCCGCTGCAGGGCTTGTCCCAGCTTGTCTTCGTCGGCCTTCGCGTGGGCGACGACGGCGATGGGGAGCAGTGGCTCTGGCATCGACCAGGGCTCCATCACGAGCGGCTGGTCCTTGTCGCTGAGGGTGTCGCCGGTCTCGGCGTGGGAGAGCTTGGCGATCGCACAGATGTCTCCGGCGATACACACGTCGACGAGGCGCTGAGTCTTGCCGGTCGGTGACGACAGAGCGCCGATGCGCTCGTCGACGTCGTGGTCCTCGTGGCCGCGGTCGTCACCGTAGAACTCTCCGATGTGACCCGAGACGTGGACCGTGGCGTCGGGGCGGACCGTCCCGGAGAACACCCGGGCCAGCGAGATGCGGCCGACGTACGGGTCGGAAGTTGTCTTGACGACCTCGGCGACCAGAGCGCCGTTCGGGTCACAGGAGAGGTTGTCGACGGTCTTGCCTGCCACGGTGTAGACCGCTGGGAACGGGTGCTCCGAGGGGGGCGGGAACGCCTGGGTGATGATCTCGAGCAGCTCTTCGAGGCCAAGGCCACTCGACGAACACAGGGGTACGACGGGGAAGAACGATCCGCGAGCTACCGCCGTCTCGAGGTCGTTCACGAGCAGTTCGAAGTCGATCTCCTCGCCGCCCATGTAGCGGTCCATCAGGCTCTCGTCTTCGGACTCCTCGATGATGCCTTCGATCAGGGTGCCGCGATGCTCCTCGATGAGCAGCTGCTCGTCCTCGTTGGCCTCCCGGACCTTGCGGCCCTGGTCGGCGCCGGAGTAGTCCGACACGGTCTGAGACAGCAGGGCGACTAGGTCGCCGATGTCAGAGCCTGGGTGAGAGACCGGAACGTAGAGGGGGAGCACCTTGTCACCGAAGGCCTGCTGCGCGGCAGCGAGTACTCCGGCGTAGTCGGCGCGGGGGTGGTTGAGCTTGCTGATCGCAACGCAGCGCGGCATTCCGACCGCTTCGCACTCTTGCCACAAAGCCTTCGTGATGCCGTCGACGCCCTCGGTCGCGGAGACGACGAAGAGGGCGCAGTCTGCGGCGCGAAGGCCGGCGCGGAGGTCACCGACGAAGTCGGCGTACCCAGGGGTGTCGAGGAGGTTGATCTTCACTCCGTCGACCATGACCGGTGCAAGAGAAAGCCCGATCGAGCGTTGCTGGCGGATCTCGGCCTCGTCGTAGTCGGACGTGGTGGTGCCGTCTTCGACGCGCCCCATCCGGTTGATCGCGCCGGTGGCCAACAGCAACGACTCCATCAAGGTGGTCTTGCCGGATCCAGCCGGGCCCACGAGGACGACGTTGCGAATGGCATCGGGGGTGGTGGGCTGGTGCGCCGTCGACTCAGCAGCACCGGCCCCCGCTGGTTTGCCTGACATGGGCCACACTCCTTCTCGTTGCGTGGGTCCACCTTTCACCCATGACGCGGGTGATACAAGAGCCCAGCCAGCACCCGCGGAGGTGAAGATGTGCTCCCGGTAGCATCAAGTCCCACGAAACCGCCCGACAGACCCCACGGCGGCTGACGATCCGAAAGGGCACCACTTCCCCGATGCTCGAACGCTTTCGTCAATTCTGGACCAACCTCTTCAAGCCGGTGTCGCATGGCTTGATCAAGCTCGGCGTCTCACCCAACGCGGTGACGATCGTGGGGACGTTGGGTGTGGTCGCCGGGTCGCTGGTCTTCTTCCCTCAGGGGGAGCTGCTCATCGGCGTGCTCGTGATCACGGCCTTCGTCTTCTCTGACCTGGTCGACGGTTACATGGCGAGGACGCTCGGCACGTCCTCGAAATGGGGTGCGTTCCTCGACTCGACACTTGACCGCGTCGGTGATGCGGCAATCTTCGCCGGGCTCGCGATTTGGCTCTTCGGCGACGGCGACGACACGCTCCTAGCCTGCGTCGCGTTGTGGGCGCTTGTGATGGGGTCGGTCACGTCGTACACCCGGGCGAAAGCCGAGAGCCTTGGCATGCAGGCCAAGGGCGGCATCGCGGAGCGGTCAGACCGCCTCGTCTCTGTGCTGGTGATGGCCGGTCTGTCGGACATCTTCGACGCGCCGATCCTGCTGAGCATCGTGTTGTGGGCGTTGGCCGTCGCGAGCACCGTCACTGTGATCCAGCGGATGGTTCTCGTACGACGTCAGGCATTGGCCGACCCCACCATCCCGTCGTGAGCTCTTGAGCTTGGTCATGTCCGCCACCCGTGCGATGCCCCCGCGAGAGCGGCTGATCGAACAAGCCTTCGGAATGGGCTGGGCGATCAGCCGACATACTCCGGAACCTGTCGCCGAGCGGCTCCTCGAGGGCGCCGCCGACCGGGTCTTCCGGCGGCGGGGCACTGGGGTCGTACAGCTCGAGCGCAATCTGAGGCGAGCCGTTCCCGAGGCCAGCGCCGAGCAGCTGGATGAGCTGACGGCCAAGGCGATGCGCTCCTATTTCCGCTACTGGCACGAGGCTTTCCGCCTGCCGTCGTGGACCCAGCAGCGCATCGTCGACGGCGTCGTGACGTCGAACGAAGCGCCGTTGCGTGATGGCTTCGCGGCTGGCGGTGGAGCCATCGTGGCCTTGCCGCACATGGCGAACTGGGATCGCGCCGGGGCCTGGGCCTGTCTGACCGGGATGCCGGTGTCGACGGTCGCCGAGCGGCTGAGGCCGGAGGCGCTCTATGACCGGTTCGTCGCCTACCGCGAGGAGCTGGGCATGGAGGTGATCCCTCTGACCGGGACCGACCACCCGCTCACCGCGATGCGAATGGCGCTGGATGCTGGTCGACTCGTGTGTCTGCTGGCCGACCGAGACCTGACCGGCTCGGGAGTGGAGGTCGAGCTCTTAGGGGAGGCGGCCCGGTTGCCTGGTGGGCCAGCAGCACTGGCGCGGATGACGGGCGCACCGCTGGTCGCCGCGACCTTGACGTTCCATGGGCTGTTGCTCCGCATCGACTTCAGTGACCCGATCCCTATGGCGGCCGGTCGGGAAGGCGTCAAGGCGATGACCCAAGAAGTCTCGGACCACTTCTCGGCCGGCATCCGGCGCGACCCGGTGGACTGGCACATGCTGCAGACGGTCTTCACGGCGGACCTCGCCACTTCACAATGAGAGTTGGCCTGGTCTGTCCGTACTCCCTCGACGTTCCCGGCGGCGTGCAGAACCACGTGCGTGACCTCGCGGTCGCTCTGCTCGAGCGTGGCCACGAGGTGGGCGTGCTGGCACCGGGCGACCCAGCCAACGACTTTCCGGACTACGTCGAGGTGCTGGGGAAGGCGGTCGCTGTTCCCTACAACGGATCGGTGGCCCGGCTCGCGTTTGGGCCGCGGGTGGCGGCGCGGACCAGCAGGTGGCTTCGTGAGGGCGGCTTCGACGTCATCCACGTTCACGAGCCAGTAACACCAAGCGTGTCGTTGCTTGCTTTGTGGGCTTGTGAGCAACCGGTCGTCGCGACGTTCCATACCGCCCATCTGAGGTCTCGCACGATGTCGTCGGTGGCGACCCTGCTGCGACCCAGCCTGGAGAAGATCACTGCCCGGATTGCCGTCTCGGAGGCGGCCCGATCCACGCTGGTCCATCACCTCGGGGGAGAACCCGTGGTGATCCCCAACGGGTTGTTCTGTGCCACGTTCCATGACGCCGAGGTCCGGCCCGAATGGAGTCACCCCGGCCCGGTGCTGGCGTTCCTGGGCCGAATCGACGAACCTCGCAAGGGGCTGGTCGTGCTGCTGGCGGCGATGCCAGCGGTGCTCGAGCAGTTTCCGGATGTCCGGCTGCTCGTGGCCGGACCAGGCGATGTGCCGCCGTCGGTCCTGAATGCGCTGCCGCCGGCCACACGCGACAGGGTCAACTTCCTCGGGCAGCTCTCCGACCTGGATCGGGCGCAGCTGCTTCGCTCGGCCACCGTGTATGTCGCACCGCAAACGGGAGGAGAAAGCTTCGGCATCGTGCTGGCTGAGGCGATGGCCGCGGCGACCCCGGTCGTCGCCAGCGACCTGCCAGCATTCCGTGCCGTCCTCGGCGACGGGCGGCTCGGCCGTCTGTTCGCCACGGGTGACGCTGACGGCCTCGGGCGGGCGATCTGCCAGGTGCTCGATGATCCGGGCGGCAGTGCTGAGGTCAGCCTCCGGGCCGCAGACGTCGTACGACGCTATGACTGGTCTGTGGTTGCCGACGATGTCCTCGCCGTTTACGAGACCATCGTCGACCGTCGCTCGGAGCCCGGCTGATGTCCCCCTTGCTCTGGTGGTTGGTGGTAGCCGCCCTTCTCGTGATCATGAGCACCGCGTGGCTGACCTGGACGGCAGGTCGGTTGGATCGCATGCACTTGCGATGTGAGGCGGCCCGGTCGGCCTTGGACGCCGCACTGGCGCGCCGATGCGCTTTGTCGATCGAACTCGCCGGAGGTGGCTTAGGCGATCCCGCCTCCGCGTTGCTTGTCCTCGACGCTGCCATGGGTGCCAGGGACGGGTCTGCGGGGGAGTCTCGGTGGCAAGCCGAGTCAGATCTGACCGCCGCGCTGCATTCGATCGAACTCCCAGACGCGGGCCGCTGGCCGGTCGTGGTCGATCTGGTCGAGGCGGCCCGACGGGTCTCGATGGCCCGCCGGATCCACAACGACCTCGTCGCCACCACGATGCTGCTGCGGCAACGGCGGCGGGTGCGTTGGTTCCATCTCGCGGGCCGCGCACCGGCTCCACGCACCATCTCCTTCGACGACCGGGTTTTGTGAGGCGGGCACGGCGCGTCGTAGGATGAAGACATCCCTCAAGACCCCTATCTAAGGCGCAAAGTGACCAACGAGACGCAGACTCCGGGCACCCCCGGGACCACTCCAGAGACCGGCACCGGCAAGGTCAAGCGCGGGATGGCGGAGATGCTCAAGGGCGGCGTCATCATGGACGTCGTCACCGCCGAGCAGGCCAAGATCGCCGAGGACGCAGGCGCGGTCGCCGTGATGGCACTCGAGCGCGTGCCGGCCGACATCCGTGCGCAGGGTGGCGTTTCGCGGATGAGCGACCCCGACATGATTGAGAGCATCATCGCGGCGGTGTCGATTCCCGTCATGGCCAAGGCCCGTATCGGTCATTTCGTCGAAGCGCAGGTGCTGCAGAGCCTCGGCGTCGACTACGTCGATGAGTCTGAGGTGTTGACCCCGGCCGACTACACCAACCACATCGACAAGTGGCAGTTCACCGTCCCCTTCGTCTGCGGCGCGACCAACCTAGGCGAGGCACTGCGCCGTATCACTGAAGGCGCCGCGATGATCCGGTCGAAAGGCGAGGCCGGCACGGGTGACGTCTCGAACGCCACCACCCACATGCGGGAGATCCGCGCCGAGCTGCGTCGCCTGTCGTCGATGACCGAAGACGAGCTGTACGTCGCGGCGAAGAACCTCCAGGCGCCGTACGACCTGGTTAAAGAGGTCGCCTCGGCCGGGAAACTGCCGGTCGTGCTCTTCACCGCAGGAGGCATCGCCACACCGGCCGACGCGGCAATGATGATGCAGCTCGGCGCCGAGGGCGTGTTCGTGGGCTCAGGGATCTTCAAGGCGGGCAACCCCGCCCAGCGCGCGGCTGCGATCGTCAAGGCCACCACTTTCTATGACGACCCCGACGTCATCGCGAAGGTCTCGCGCGGACTCGGCGAAGCCATGGTGGGACTCAACGTCGACGAGCTCCCCAAGGACCACCGGCTGGCTGAACGAGGCTGGTGACGACGGGTGGCCATCGGGAGTCCCGGCCAGGCCGCCAGGCTGGATCAGCTACGCACGTTCGCGCGCGTCCAGGTCTGGTCCGGCTACACCGACGCTGCTCAGGTGCGCGCCGAGGTGTTTGATGCCGTCAGCGCCGAGGTCAAAGACGTCGAGCGCGCGCAGCAGCTGACCGACACGTACGTCGCGGACGCCAGGTCAGAGCTCGCCGCGCAGGCTTCGGAGTGGCCCGAGCCGACCGCCTTCGACCGGCTCCAGGCCGCCTTCGCAGCGCTCGAGGCCGACGGGGTGATCGTGCTGCAGGCCGTCGACGACCACTGGGCAGCGAACGAGCGGCTCGAGCACGAGGCGGCTCGCGGCGGCCGCCCTCGGGGCATCGCCTACTTCACCCACTCTGATGTCTGGCACGCCGTGGAGCACCAGATGCTCGAGCTCAACGTGTGGCACGGATCGAGTGCCAACGTCGCCCCCGGCGATGACCTTCTCGAGCTGGTTCAGCGGGTCCTGAGCGACCACGGAATCAGTTCCCTTTTCGACGAAGGCAGGATCGAGATCTCCCTTTCCTGGGAACGTCGCCCGACGGCCATCAACTACACAGAGTAGTCAACGCGTGACGATTTTGGAATTCTTGCACGATCGCAGAGAGTGACTAATCGTGTACGGAAAGTGGTCATGACCAGGCATGATAGCCAGATTGACTAGTTTCCTGTAGCCCGGACGGGCTATGTCGGTTGAGGCCCCAGGTTGACTACAGAGAGTCATCTGGTTCGTCCTCTTCATCGAAGGTTCTGACAGTCCCCAGAATCCTTGAAGCATCAACCTCAGTCCGTGATGCTTCAACGTGTCAGGCCAGCACCGCACATCGGTGCACCGGGTTTCGAGAGCTTCACAGCAGCCCCCGAAACGCACTACCCGCCCTGGCACGTTGAAGGGAAACCGTCGAAATGCGTACCACTACTCGTCGCACCGCCATCATCGGCACCGCAGTCCTCGCCCTCATGGGCGCCGGAGTTGCTTTCGCCGCTTGGACCTCCACCGGAACGGGCTCCGGAACCGCCACCGGCGGCACCGCCGTTCCCCTGACCGTTTCGGTCGGGACCGCTTCTGGCCTGACGCCCACCAACTCCAAGCCGGTGAGCTTCACCGTCACCAACACCAACCCCTACGCCGTCACCTTGTCGGGTGCCACCGCGAGCAACTTCACGGTGGATGCCGGCCACGCTGGCTGCAACGTCGCCTCGATCTCCGGAAGCCCGGTCGTCCTGTCTGACGTCATCCCGGCCGCCGGAACGTCGCCTTCACGCAACGTGTCGATCGCCATGTCGAACGCTGCGAACGACGCCTGCCAGGGCGCCACGTTCAGCTTCAACCTGACAGTCACCGGAGTCAGCAGCTGATCTTGATCAGCACGCACTGATCAAGTACTACGCAACATCGACGGAGAGATCTGACGTGACCAAGCACCGGCGCACCCGCAACCTCGCCATCGTGGCGGCCCTTATCGGGCTCGCCTCGCTGGCGTGGGCTGGGTACGCCGTGCTTGGTCCGTCGGCCAATGACCGTCAACTGAAGGACCTCGAGGGCAAGGGCCGCGGCGAGATCGCGATGCCGACCTCGACCCCGGAGCCGACCTCGGCCCCCACCCCCACCCAGCGTCCTGACCACCACCATGACCCTGATGTCAACGGCGCGGGACACACCGTGGTTACCCCGAACTACCCGCGCGACGACGAGCCAGCCGAGCCCTCTCCACCCGAGGGAAGCGGCCCCGTGGCGGATGACTTCACCGTGATCGTCGGCTCCCTCCGGAACCTGTACCCCGGCAGCGCGAGCGCCCTCCCGGTGACGTACGTGAACCCCAACACCTTTCCCATCAGCATCGACCAGGTGACGGTCTCCGCCGCCAACTCGCCGGGGTGCCCGGCCGCAGCCTTCGTGGCCGGCCAGTACCAACTCGCCAACCCGGTCGTCGTACCCAGTCGCGGCATCACGACCTCCGACGTGTCGTTCGGTATGCGCAAGAGCGCGCCCGACGGTTGCCAGCTGGCACGCGTCGCCGTCACCGTGACCGCCTCAGCACGACAGGCCACGTCCTGATGAACGACATCGTGGCCGGCGGCTCCAGGCATTCAGAACAGACTTCGCGCACCTGCGATGAAACCGCAGACAATTACAGAGGGTCACTAACTAGCCACGCCAAGGAGTGAAGTCACTCCTGCAGAAAGTGACGACAACCTTACCTAGTGTAGCCGTGACCTGGCGCGATACCCACAATGACCAGCCTTTCGTAGCCCAGAGGGGCCATGTCGATTGTCCGGTCGGTACGACTACACAGAGTCATCTGGTTGCACCTCGCCGCTGAAGGTTCCGACAGTCGCGAGAACTCTTGTCGCGGCTCTCGCAGTAAGTGATGCTTCAACCTGTCAAGCCGAACATGCTCCACCGGTGTTCGGGTCTCACCAGCTCCACAGCAGCTCGCGAGACGCAGAATCGCCCTGGCAAACTGAAGGGAAACCGTCGACATGCGCACCACCACTCGCCGCACCGCCATCATCGGCACCGCCGTCCTCGCCCTCATGGGCGCCGGCGTTGCCTTCGCCGCCTGGACCTCCACCGGCACCGGCTCGGGGACAGCTGCCGCTGGCAACGCCGTCCCGCTGACCGTCACTGTCAGCACCGCCACTGGCTTGACGCCCACCAACTCCAAGCCCGTGGGATTCACCGTCACGAACAACAACCCCTACTCTGTGACACTGGCCAATGCTCACCCCAGCGGCTTCACCGTCGATGCGGGTCACTCGACCTGCAACGTCGCCTCGATCTCCGGCGCTGACGTCACCTTGAGCGACGTGCTCGCCCCAGGCGCCACGTCGGCTTCGCACAACGTGTCGATCGCCATGAGCAACGCCGCCACCGATGCTTGCCAGGGTGCGACGTTCACGTTCAACCTGACCGTCACTGGAGCCAGCAGCTGATCCTTGGTCAGCAAGTCCTGATCAAGCTCCGACGCAGCACCGCAGTACCGCAACATCGCAACATCGACGGAACACCCTGAGAACGAGCCTGGCGCCCCGGCGCCGGGCTCGTTCTTGTCGTCGGGGTGCTTGGCGAAAGCACCACGGGCAGAGGTCGGCGCTCCTGCGACGCCACCGGCATCCCATCGTGGGTGGATACAGTCCCCACGGGCAGCCAACGCCGCGACTGAATGCCGCCAACGGGCCGGCCACGGATCTCCGATCACCGCCGGCAACGCAGGCTGCTGCACTTTCATCTGAGGTGCCCCAGCGCTCCGCGGGAGCAGTGTCGAGAAAGAAGCGCGCAATTACACACAGTAGTTGTGGGGTGACAAAGCTGTTCCCTGCCGGAGGTAACAGAAAGTAGTGCTTGGTTCTACGTTCTGTAGCGGTGACCAGGCACATTGCCGGAAAGGGCTAGGCACCGATAGCACGGATGGGCCATCCCTCGAGAGACGGCGGGACGACTACGCAGAGTCATCTGGACGGTCCTCGTCGTCGAAGGTTCCGACCCTCCTCGGAATCCTTGAAGTGTCAACTGGCTTGCCTCAGGCTCTTAGTTGTCAGGCCATTCACCGCACCTCGGTGAACCGGGTATCGCGAGCTTCACAGCAGCTCACGAAACGCACAACCGCCCTGGCACAGGGAAGGGAAACCGTCGAAATGCGCACCACCACTCGTCGCACCGCCGCCATTGCCGCCTTCGTCTTCGCCTTGATGGGCGTCACTGTCGCCTTCGCGTCCTGGACCTCCACCGGCACGGGCTCCGGCACAGCCGCCGCCGGCAACGCCACTCCGCTCGTCGTGACCGTCGGTACCGCCAGCGGCCTGTACCCCACCGGCTCAGTGAACGTGGGCTTCACGGTGAAGAACACCAACCCGTACTCGGTGACGTTGTCCAACGCTCACCCCAGCAACATCTCCGTCGACGCGGGTCACTCGACCTGCAACGTCGCGTCGATCTCCGCCGCTGACGTCAGCCTCACCGATGTCCTCGCTACGGGCGCCACGTCGCCTTCGCGCAACGTCGCCATCGCCATGTCGAACGCCGCGACCAACGCCTGCCAGGGTGCGACGTTCAGCTTCGACCTCACGGTCACCGGCGCCAGCAGCTGATCCCTGATCACTACTGATCAGGCACCCATCACCTAGTACGCGACATCGACGGAAAGAACTCACATGACCGAGCACGGCAATATCCGCCCCTTCGCCATCGTGGCAGCCCTTCGTGGGCTCGCCACGAAGGCGTGGCGGTACGTCGTGCCCGGGGAGAAAGCCTCGCCCGCATGCTTCGACAGTCACCGCGGCCGGCAACGGATCGTGGTAAGCATCCTCGTCTTGACCGTGGCGCTCGCCCTCCAGCCCCTCGCTGGCTGGGCAGCGTGGACGTTCACTCACAACGGCTCCGGCTCCACGGCGTCGACCCAGGTCAACCGTCCCGCAGCCCCCACAGTGACGAAGGTCGGCACGACCGCCAGGGTCGACTGGACCCAGACCACGTTGGCGCAAGGCACCCCGGTCGCCAGTTACACCGTGCGTCGGTATGTCGGCGCCACGACGACCGTCGTCTGCACGGTCAACGAGCCGATCCGCACCTGCGTCGACAGTTCGCCGGTGCAGACGACGGCGACGTACGGCGTGACCGCTCAGCTTCAGGCCTGGACCTCTACGGAGAGTGTGCGGAAGTCCTTCACGTTCGACACCACAGCCCCGGTCACCACCGCCTCGAGCAGCCCAGCTCCCAATGGAGCGGGCTGGAACAAAACAGCGCCCACGCTGACCTTGACCGCCACCGACTCCGGGTCGGGTGTCGCCTCGATCACCTACAAGATCGGCGCTGCCGCAGCCGTCACCGTGAACGCGGCCACCACGAACTTCACCATCAGCGCGCCCGGCACGACGACGATCACTTACTTCGCCACCGACCTGGCGGGCAACGTTGAGTCGACGAAGACCTCCACGGTCAAGCTCGACAACAACGCTCCCAACACCGTCGTGAGCCAAAGCCCAGCGCCCAACGCGAACGGCTGGAACAACACGAACACCACCATCACGCTCACGGCCACAGAAGTGGGCGCGTCGGGAGTCGCGTCGATCACGTACAAGATCGGTGCGGCAGCGGCTGTCACCGTGAACGCGGCCACTGCGTCCTTCACCATCAACACCCAAGGCATCAAGACGTTCACCTACTTCGCCACCGACGTGGCAGGCAACGTCGAGTCGACGGGGACCTATACCGTCAGCATCGATACCCAAGACCCGACGGCCGACGTCGACTTCCCCGTGAACAACGGGACCTACAACCCCGGTCAGTACAACACCGGCTGCGCGATCCACAACTCCGTGTGTGGCTCGGTGGCCGACAACCTGGCCGTCGACAGGGTCGTGGTGGGGCTGTACTCGTTCTCGCGCGGCGAGTGCCTGGTGCCTCCGAACAGCTGGATCCCTTGCTTCGACATCTGGGGACTGCCTAGCGGTTCGCTGCCGACGGCGACGATCTCGGGCAACACGTGGAGGCTCACGACCGGGGCGCTGCAGAGCGGTAGCTACATCGTGGCGATCGAGGCCTACGACATGGCTGGCAACAGCGTCCAGACCTCGTACCTGACGTTCACGCGCTCCTGAGCAAGTCTGCTCGGTAGCAGATAGTAACGAGTTCAATACGTAGCGTAGGCACAGTCCGGGGACAACCGCCACCAGGACTAGGGGTGGTAGTTCGCTTGGGCCATCTCGACCTGGGCACCCGGCCACCGGGCAGGGTCATCTGGGTCAACGTCGTCACCGAAGAGTCCGATCTCCCTGGAAACTCTCGATGCGCCATCCCTATGCCTCAGGCTCGTAGGTATCGGGCCGACACTGCGCACCCGTGTGGGCCGGATCACGCGATCTGCATACCAGCTCCCGCCGTGCATACCCCTGACCAAACGGAAAGGAACTCTCGCCATGCGTGCCACCAGTCGTCGCATTGCCGCGATCAGCCTTTCTGTCCCCGGCCTGATGGTCGTCGGCGTTGCTTTCGCAGCCTGGAGCTCCACCGGCACAGGTTACGGATCCACCACCGGCGGCACCGCCGTACCGCTGACAGTCACCGTGGGGGCCGTCAACAACCTGTACCCAACCGGCACGGTCCAGGCTGACTTCACAGTAACGAACACGAACCCGTACGCCGTCACGCTCGCGAGCGGCACTCCGAGCAACTTCTCGGTGGACGCCGGGCATGTCGGATGCAACATTGCAGCGATCTCGGGTAGCGCCGTCTTGTTGAGCGACGTCATCCCTGCGGACGGAACGAGCCCGTCCCATGACGTACCGATCTCGATGTCAAACGCCGCGAACCACGTCTGCCAGGGCGCGACGTTTAGCTTTGACCTGACAGCCAACGGCGCAAGTAGCTGAGGTGGCGCGAGCCATGCCAGGTCAACGTCACCGCGCTTTCAGACGGCGTAACTTCGTCTCGGACGCCGTCGCTGCGAGAGAAGCTGGGGCGGCCGGCGCTGCATCGTCCGATCAACCGCTGAGGTCGTCGCAGCGCGTTCACCGTCTGACCCGCGGCATCGTCTTGTTCGCCGGGCTGATCCTCGGAGTCGGACTCACCGTGGCGCTCGCCGGCTGGCTCTCCACTGGATTGGGTTCGGGTTCCGCGTTGGGGGCCAGCGTTGGGACCCCCGCCGCCCCCACGGCTGCGTACGACGCCAGCTCAGTGCGACTGACGTGGGCCGCGGTCACCATGCCGGACAGTTCCTCGGTCGATGGCTACGACGTCGTTCGCCACGCCGGCGCATCTTCCGTCGTAGTCTGCACGGCGAGCACTCCGGCGACGACCTGCACCGACGACAACCCGTTACTAGGGACCGTCGATTACGGAGTCTTGGCTCGCAAGGCCAACTGGGTGAGCCCTGAAGGCGCGCGCAAGACCTTTGTCTCCGACCAGACCGCACCGCTAACACTCGCGTCGGTTTCCCCGACGCCGAATGGCGCAGGTTGGAACAACACGGCAGTGTCGGTATCCCTGTCCGTGACGGACGCAGGTGGGTCAGGCGGCAAGAGCCTCACGTACAGCATCGGCGGCGCGGCGCCGGTCAGCGTGACCGGAACGTCGACGTCATTCTCGTGGTCTGGCCCGGGGACCACCTGGGTGACCTACTACGCAGACGACTACGCGGGCAACACCGAGTCCGCAAAGTCCCTGACGCTGCGGATCGACACGGTGGCGCCTGCTGACCCGACGCTGACAGGCATCAGTGCGGACACTGGGGTTTCGTCCAGTGACCAGATCACCAAGACCACAGCGCAGATCCTCTTCGGGACGGCGGAGGCCGGGTCAACCGTGATCGTGAAGCGCGCTGGTACGACGTTGGCGACCGTAACAGCAAGCGGGTCTGGGGCCTTCTCAGCAGCCGTGACTCTCACCAGCGCCAACGCCGGCGTCAACAACTTCACCGCGACCGCGACCGACGTGGCCGGCAACGTTTCCGTTGTCTCCGCAGACTTTCCGGTCACCCTCGACACCACCAAGCCAGGGGTGCCGGCGTTCACCGCACTGAGCGACGACACCGGGGTGTCGCTCACGGACGAGATCACCAGCGTGGCCGACCAGATCGTTAACGGCACTGCCGAGGTGGGCAGTACGGTAACCGTCACGCGGACCGTGCCCGCCCCGGTGGTGCCACTCGGCACCACCCTCACCGACGGCACCGGCAAGTTCGGCTACCCGATGACGCTCGTGGCCAACCAGGCCACCACCTTGACCGCGACGGCGAGCGACGTGGCCGGAAATATCTCGACCGCCACCGGCGGCTACGTGGTCAAGGTCGACCAGATCGCGCCGACGACCGGCGTAAACTCGATCACGCCGGCGCCCAACGTCGCGGGCTGGAACAGAGCGTCAACCGCCGTCGTGATCGGCCAGGCGGACACCGGAAGCGGTGGTACCGACAAGGTTTGGACCCGCGTCAATGTGGCGGCCTGGTCCTCGGGCACGGGCGTGACCAAGAGCGCGACTGTCCCCACCACTCTCCAGGGTGACAACACCGTGACCTACTACGCCGTCGACAAGGCGGGAAACGTCGGTGACACCAGCACCGCCACGGTGAAGATGGACAGTGTGGCGCCGGGCAGGCCGACGATCACCTCGATCAGCAACGACACGGGACCCTCCGGCACGGACAAGATCACCAACGCCGCGTCACAAACGCTGTCCGGTATCGCGGAGGCGAATAGCACCGTCACGGTGATCAGGGGTGGCACCACGATCGCGTCTGGTGCCGCAAGTAGCTCAGGCAGTTATGCGATCCCGATCACTCTCATCGAGGGGATCAACACGCTCACCACCAAGGCGACCGACATCGCCGACAACGTGTCAGTGGCCTCAACCAACTTCGCCGTCACCCTCGACACCACGATGGTCGCCCCGGCACTGGTCAGCATCAGCAACGACAGCGGATCGTCGGCTACCGACCAGATCACGAGTGTGGCTGCACAGACGCTGTCCGGCACAGCCGATGCCAACAGCACCGTGGTCGTCAAACGCGGCGGCTTGACGCTGGCGACGGTGACAGCGACTGGACTAGGCACCTTCACCGCAGCGGTGACCCTGGTCCCGGGGGTCAACACCTTCACGGTGATCAGCAGCGACGTCGCGGGTAACTCCGCGACCTCGGCGAACTTCCCGGTCACCCTGGACACGGCTGCACCGGCAGCGCCCGCATTCACCGGGATCAGCAATGACACGGGCTCCTCCAACAATGACGAGATCACAAACCTGGCCGACCAGACCCTGTCCGGGTCGGCGGAGACGGGTAGCTCTGTCGTGGTGCAGCGGGGTGTTTCGACCCTGGCGATGGTGACAGCAACCGGTGGTGGGTTCAACGCATTCGCGACGATGCTGGGCGGAGACAACACGATGACCGCGACGGCGACTGACCTGGCGGGCAACTCCTCGGCGGCATCCTCGAACTTCGTCGTGTCGTTGGATACGCAGGCGCCTGTAGCCACCCTCGCCTTCCCCGTGAACGGCGGTACCTACGACGGCACTCAGTATCAGAATGGCTGCACTCCCACCGGCAACTCGGTCTGTGGCACGGTGACCGACAACCTGGGCATGGACAGGGTTGTCGTGCTGTTGTACTCCTACGCGCAGGACGCATGCCTGTTGCCACCAAGCAGCTGGATCCCTTGCTTCGACATCAGCGGCCAGCCCAGCCCTTCGCTGCCGACGGCCACGATCACTGGCACGACGTGGACCTTCACGACTGGGGTGCTGCCGAGCGCTAACTACACCGTCGCGGTCGAGGCCGACGACATCGCCGGAAACAGCATGACGACCTCATACGTGTCCTTCGCCCGCTCCTGATCCGAGGCTCTACTGATTCGGAGCGTGAGAGATCGGCCCATACGATGTAAGGGTGACCTTCCCGACGATCGGCGTCCTCGCCCTGCAAGGTGACGTCCGCGAGCACCTCCGGATGTTCGCCGCTGTCGGGGCCGACGCCGTACCGGTACGCCGTCCGAACGAGCTGGTTGACGTCGACGCGATCGTCATACCCGGTGGTGAGTCGACGACGATGCACAAGTTGGCGACGATCTTCGAGCTTTGGGACCCGCTGCGGCAGCGACTGGCATCGGGGATGCCTGCCCTGGGTACGTGTGCCGGAATGATCCTGCTTGCCGATCGGATCGAGGGGGGTATCGATGGTCAGCAGACGCTTGGTGGTCTTGATGTCGTCGTACGACGTAACGCCTTCGGGCGTCAGGTCGACTCGTTCGAGAGCGACGTCGACTTCGCGCCGTTCGATGAGCCGTTCCACGCCTTGTTCATCCGGGCACCTTGGGTCGAAAAGGTCGGCGCCGACGTCGACGTACTCGCCACAGTCGCCAGCGGTCCAGCCGCCGGTAGGATCGTCGCCGTGCGCCAGGGCGCGACCATGGCCACCTCATTCCACCCCGAGATCACCCATGACGATCGCGTGCACAGATACTTCGTTGATCTCGTCCGCAGTTCCTAGCAGCGGCACAGCCTGAAGGAGCAACTCAACGCATGTCCGGCCACTCCAAATGGGCGACCACCAAGCACAAGAAGGCGGTGGTCGACGCCAGGCGAGGCAAGCTGTTCGCCAAGCTCATCAAGAACATCGAGGTGGCGGCTCGCACCGGCGGTGGTGACCCGGCGGGCAACCCGACGTTGTACGACGCCATCCAGAAGGCGAAGAAGTCCTCCGTCCCCAACGACAACATCGACCGGGCGGTCAAACGCGGCTCGGGGCTCGAAGCTGGGGGAGCGGACTACCAGACGATCATGTACGAGGGTTACGCCCCCGGCGGAGTCGCGCTGCTCATCGAGTGTCTCACCGACAACCGCAACCGGGCGGCCGGAGAGGTGCGGACGGCCATGACGCGCGGTGGCGGTTCGATGGCTGACGCAGGCTCAGTGTCCTACATGTTCACCCGCAAGGGCGTCATCATCGTCCCGAAAACGCAAGAAGGTCCCGAGCCCAGCGTGGTCGACGAGGACACCGTGCTGGCTGCTGTGCTCGACGCCGGCGCGGAGGAGGTCAACGACCTCGGCGAGGCGTTCGAGGTGATCTCCGAACCCACAGACCTCGTCGCCGTGCGCACTGCTCTCCAGACCGGCGGGCTGGACTACGAGTCAGCCGAGGCCTCGTTCGTCCCGAGCATTACCGTCGATGTCGACAAGGATGGCGCCGGCAAGGTGTTCCGTCTCATCGAGGCACTCGAGGAGTCCGACGACGTACAAAACGTGTTCGGCAACTTCGACGTGTCAGACGAACTGCTCGCCGAGCTCGACTTATCGAGCTGACCGCCGGACAACACACGGGCGCGTCGCTGCCGCTGAGGGTCGTCGCCAGGCGATACGTTGTTCGGGTCGAACACCTGTTCGGCACCTAGCAGCCGTCCCGACCGCGTGAGGAGTGCCCGACGTGAGGGTTTTGGGCGTTGACCCCGGGCTAACTCGCTGCGGTCTGGGGGTGGTCGAGGGCGCACCGTCTGGCCCGTTGAGCGCTATCGCGATCGGAGTCGTGCGTACGCCGTCTGACGCCGACCTCGGAACCAGACTGGTGGCCATCGAGGCCGGCATCAACGCTTACCTCGACGAGCATCGGCCCGACGCCGTCGCGGTCGAGCGAGTCTTCTCGCAACACAACGTGCGCACCGTGATGGGCACCGCTCAAGTCTCGGGTATCGCCATCGTGGCCGCTGCACGGCGAGGCATTCCCGTGGCTCTGCATACCCCCAGTGAGGTGAAGGCCGCTGTCACGGGCAGTGGTCGCGCCGACAAGGCGCAGGTCGCCACGATGGTGATGCGGCTGCTTCGGCTGGCTGAACGGCCGTCTCCGCCCGACGCAGCAGACGCGCTAGCCCTCGCCATCTGTCACATCTGGAGAGGGGCCGCTGCGGCCAGAATCGAGGCGGCGATGGCCAAGGCAGGCCGGTCGTCGTGATCGCGTTCGTCCGGGGACCGGTGTCGGCCGTCTTCATCGACTCCGCAGTGATCGAGGTTGGCGGCATCGGCATGCTCGTGATGTGCACACCTAGTGCGTTGGCGTCGTTGCGTGTCGGCGAAGAGGCGACGCTGGCCACGTCGATGGTCGTGCGCGAGGACTCCCTCACGTTGTTCGGCTTTGCTGACTACGACGAGCGCAGCCTCTTCGAGCTCCTCCAGACCGCGAGCGGAGTCGGGCCCAAGCTGGCTCAGGCGATGCTGGCCGTGCATGGCCCCGACGAGCTCCGACGTGCCGTCACCAGCGACGACCTGGTGTCGCTGTGCAAAGTGCCTGGCATCGGACGCAAGGGTGCGCAGCGGATCGTGCTCGAGCTCAAGGACCGCATCGGCGCTCCGACCGGCGTCGCCACGACGACGCCGCACGCCTCGTCTGCTGGCGGTTCGGAGGCCTGGCGCGACCAGGTACGCGCCGGCCTGCTCGGGTTGGGCTGGTCGATCAAGGAGGCTGAGGCGGCAGTCGAGTCGGTCGCACCCCTGGCCGCGGAGTCCTTGTCCGACGGTGAACCGACCCCGGTCTCCGACCTACTACGGGCAGCGCTTCGTTCGCTGTCGAAGGCGTGAGTGCCGTGGACGACTTTGAAGCCGAGTTCGACACCCAGGTCGACGCGAGAGTCGCTGACCTGCCCGGCCGAGCGCTGGTCGCTGCTGAGGCTGAAGGCGACGAACGAGCCGTCGAGGCGGCGCTGCGTCCGAAGACGCTCGACGAGGTCATCGGACAGGACCGAGTGCGCGAGCAGCTGGGGTTGGTCCTCGAAGCTGCCCGGCACCGCGGAGGTAGTCCTGACCATGTCCTGCTTTCCGGGCCTCCGGGACTCGGCAAGACGACGATCGCCATGATCATCGCTGCCGAGATGGAGGCACCTCTGCGCGTCACGAGTGGTCCGGCCATCCAGCACGCCGGCGACCTCGCGGCAATCCTGTCGGGACTGTCCGAAGGGGACGTGCTCTTCCTCGACGAGATCCATCGCATGTCGCGGCCGGCCGAGGAGATGCTCTACATGGCGATGGAGGACTTCCGCGTCGACGTCATCGTCGGCAAAGGTCCTGGGGCCACGGCGATTCCGCTGGGCATCCCGATGTTCACGCTGGTGGGTGCCACCACGCGGGCGGGCTTGCTGCCTGGACCGTTGCGCGACCGCTTCGGGTTCACCGGTCACTTGGAGTTCTACGAGGCTCCTGAGCTGCAGCAGATCGTCACCCGGTCGGCCCGACTCCTCGAGGTCGAGGTCGACACCGAAGGCGCCCACGAGATTGCTTCTCGCTCACGTGGAACACCAAGGATCGCCAACCGGTTGCTTCGACGGGTCCGAGACTTCGCCCAGGTCCGCGCCGATGGGCGAGTGACCCGCGCGCTGGCTCGGGACGCGTTGGCTCTGTTCGAAGTGGACGAGTCCGGCCTCGACCGCCTCGACCGCGCGGTGCTCGACGCCTTGTGCCGTCGGTTTGGCGGCGGCCCTGTCGGGCTGAGCACACTTGCCGTCGCGGTGGGCGAGGAGCGCGAGACTGTCGAGGAGGTGGCAGAGCCGTTCTTGGTGCGGTCTGGATACCTCGCACGGACCCCACGCGGTCGCGTGGCCACCCCTGCTGCGTGGCAGCACCTCGGCATGAAGGTGCCGCGAAGCGCGCCCTTCCCCGACCAGGATCTGCTGTTCGACGAGGACGCCGAGACCAGCTGAGTGGCGAGAGTCTCCCTTCGACGAGTGTGGCGTACCGTAACGGAAGGGACACACCGGGCGACCTCGACTCGGAGATCGCTGGGGTGAGCGGTTAGACTCCGCTTTTGGTCCTCAACGGGCCCTCTCATGGTTATGTCGTCGAATCGATCCGCCACGCCCGCGGCAAGGGATCGCATCAAGGAGTCATCGGGTGAATCCGGACGTGGTCGCAAATCTCGTACCCATCGCGCTGCTGTTGATCCTGCTTTATGTCCTGGTGATCAGGCCCGCGCGCAAGCGAGCCCAGAAAGTGACAACCCTGCAGGCGGCACTGTCGGTCGGTGACGACGTCATGCTCACCAGCGGCATCTACGCGCATGTCGTGGCGGTCGAAGATGACCGCGTGAAGGTCTCGGTGGCCGACGGGGTGGTGGTCACGGTCCACCGCGGTGCCATTGCCCAGCTCATCAACGACGTACCGGCCGAGGAAAAGCCGGATGCGGAAGGCACACTGGAAGAACACCCGGAGGTTGACGAGTCCCAGCCCGACGCTCCCCCTGTGAGCTCAGAGGCAGAAGTCACCGACGGACCAGACAGCCAGAAGCCCACCAGTCGAGGAGCTAACTGACGTGGCGACTCAGACGTCGCAGCCGGTTCGTACGCTCGCGATCTTCATCCTCGTCATCGCGACGATGTACATAGCGGCCGCCAGTCTCGGCGACTGGAAGCCCAAGCTAGGCCTTGACCTCTCAGGTGGCACCCGCATCACCTTGCAGGCGAAGTCCAACAGCGGTGGATCCGTCACGAGCGACAAGCTCGACGAGGCCAGCGCCATCATCAGCAACCGCGTCAACGGCGCTGGGGTCGCAGAGTCCGAGGTCACCACTCAAGGCGACGACATCATCGTTGTCGAGATCCCCGGCAAGGTCGACCCCAACCTCGAGCGCACCATCGGTTCGACAGCGCAGTTGAGGTTCCGACTCGTCGCGATGACGCTGCCGCCCGCCAACCAGGCGCCGCCCACGGCCCCGCCCACCGGACAGTCCACTGAACCGGCGCCTACCACCCCCACGGACACGGGGTCAACAACGGGCCCAAGCCAGAGCGAGGGCACATCGCCCGACGAGACGACCGGCAAGAACCGCGTCGGAGCGCCTTGGCTCGAGGACGGCGCAGCGCCCACCACACCCACGGACACTGGTGACCCGACCACACCGACGACGCCGGAATCCACCACTGAGCCTGCTCCGACCGGACCACCAAGTGCGCTGGTGCCACCCGATCTCGTCGAGATCGACGACCCGTACGCCTGGATCGCGAATCCTCCCCAGGAGTGGCAGGCCAAGCTGGCCGCGTTCACGTGCCCTGGCGAAGGTGAGCCGGCCACCGACCAGGTCGACCTCCCGAGCCAACCTCTCCTTGCCTGCAACGAAGAAGGCTTCCGCTACCTGCTCGGGCCTTCGATGGTCGAGGGCACCACGGTGAAGGACGCCACTGCTGGCATTCCGCAACAAGGCTTGGGTCAGTACGTCGTCAACGTCGAGTTCAACGGTGAGGGCGCCAAGCAGTTCGGTGACGTCACGACTCAGATCGCCGGGCAGACGAATCCGCTCACGCAAGACAGGCAGCGGCTGGCGATCGTGCTCGATGGCAAGGTGTTGTCCGACCCGTCCAACGATGAGCCGATCACCGGCGGCCAGGCGGAGATCTCCGGAAACTTCAACCAGGAGTCCGCGGACAGTCTGGCGAACTCTCTGAAGTACGGCGCACTGCCTCTGACGTTCGTGGTCCAGAGCCGCAGTGACGAAGGCCCCGAGCTGGCCTCCAACCAGCTCCGGGCCGGCATCATCGCCGGCATCATCGGCCTCGTCCTCGTGGTGGTCTACTGCCTGATCTATTACCGCGGACTCGGACTTGTTGTTGTCGCTTCGCTGGCCATCGCCGGGCTTCTGACCTATGCCAGTGTGCTGTTGCTGGGGCATGCCTATGGCTTCACGTTGACGCTGCCAGGGATCGCGGGCTTGATCGTCGCGGTGGGTATCACCGCCGACTCGTTCATCGTGTACTTCGAGCGATTGCGTGACGAGGTGCGTGACGGCCGAACCCTGCGTACCTCCGTCGAGACGGGTTGGCGGCGCGCCCGGGCAACCATCCTGGCCGCTGACGCTGTGTCGATGCTCGCGGCGCTCGTGCTCTTCATCTTCGCGATCGGCGTCGTCAAGGGGTTTGCGTTCGCGCTGGGGCTGACGACGTTCATCGACGTCTTCGTCGTGTTCTTCTTCACCAAGCCGATGGTGACATTGCTGGCGCGGACGAAGTTCTTCGGGCAAGGCCACAAGTGGTCCGGGCTTGATCGTCAACACCTCGGCATGCCGCCGTTGAAGAAGACCCCAACGCGCACCGTGGCGGGAGAAGCCTGATGTCGAAGTTCGGACGGATTGGCGCGGCACTCTACTCAGGTGACGTCTCGATCGACTTCGTCGGTCGACGCAGGACCTGGTACCTCATCTCGGTGGGGATCCTGGTCGTCGTGATCGCATCGCTCGTGTTTCGAGGTCTCAACTTCGGGATCGAGTTCCGTGGTGGAGTCGAGTTCAACGCGAAGATCGACAACCCCTCGTCGAAGGTCGAGACGATCAGCGGGGCCGTGGTCGACACCGGCATCGAGGCAGCCGCCAACCCTGTCGTGGTCGCGTCGAACGACGATGCTGTGCGGGTTCAGACCGAGCCGCTGACGACCGATGAGATCACCGTCATCCAGAACGTCCTGACCGACCAGGGGTCCACCGAGGTCAGCACTGCGTCGATCGGACCGACCTGGGGCGAGGCGATTGCGAAGAAGGCGTTGACCGGCCTGATGGTCTTCGTCGTCTTAGTGCTGATCTTCATCTGGGCTTACTTCCGAGAGTGGCGAATGTCGGTGGCCGCCATCGTTGCCTTGGCGCACGACCTGGCCATCACCATCGGCGTCTACTCCCTGACGGGGTTCGAGGTGACACCGGCGACCGTCACTGGACTCCTGACCATCCTCGGTTACTCGCTCTACGACACTGTGGTGGTGTTCGACAAGGTGCGTGAGAACACGCGCGGCATCTTGACGTCCACGCGTCGTACGTACGAAGAAAGCGCCAACCTCGCCGTCAACCAGACCCTGGTCAGATCGATCAACACGTCAATCGCGGCGCTGTTGCCGGTCGGTGCCATCTTGTACGTCGGCATCTTCCAGCTCGGCTCCGGTCCTCTCAAGGACCTCGCACTCGCACTCTTCGTCGGTATGGCGGCGGGGGCGTACTCATCGATCTTCATTGCCACCCCGTTGCTGGCGCAGCTCAAGATGCGTGAGCCAGCCATGAAGGCGCAGGCCAAGCGCGTGCACAACCGGCGCTCGACCGCCGACCGTGAGGAACTGCGCGAGTCTGCTCGGGCTGCGGAGGTCGCCGAGAAGGCCGCGGCCAAGGCTGCCGCGTCTCCGGGGCCGAAGACCGCAACGAAGACGGTCAGTCGTCCGATGAAGAGCGCTGCGGCGAAGCGGGCTCAACCCCAACGGCAGGCTCGGTCCAAGCGCGGCAAGAAGTGACTGTGCCGGCGCAGCCTGCTCTCGAGACTGTGCTGTCGTCCCTGATCCGCGACGTGCCAGACTTCCCCCAACCCGGTGTGGTCTTCAAGGACATCGCCCCACTGCTGGCGGACCACAAGGCTTTCACGACCGTGGTCAACGCGTTGGCCGAGACGGGTTGCGACGACTCAGGTGCAGTCGTCGTCGACAAGGTGGTCGGGATCGAGGCCCGCGGCTTCATCCTGGCGGCTCCGGTTGCGTTGGCGCTCGGAACCGGCTTTGTCCCCGTCCGAAAGCAAGGCAAGCTGCCGGGTCCGACCTACACCCAGTCCTACGCGCTCGAGTACGGCGAGGCGACCCTCGAGGTGCAGCAAGACGCCTTCGCCGAAGGCGACCGAGTGCTGGTCATCGACGACGTACTGGCGACCGGCGGGACGGTCGACGCCACAGCATCGCTGATCGAGCGTGCCTCGGCCACGGTCACGAGCGTCACCGTTCTGATCGAGCTGAGTTTCCTGTCGGGACGGGTCAAACTGCCCGGGCGCCAGTTGCACGCCCTGATGACCATCTGACCGCTCACCACCGGACTTCCTGAGGCCCGCCGGTCGTGGAGGGCGGCCACCTTGGTTCACCCCCTAGACTGGGTGTTTCGCTGACAGCTGGTCAGGAGCACGCGTGGCCGACGAGGTCCTCTCCCCTACTGCCGAGGAGTCGGCAGCCACCGAGAGTGCGGCTGCCCCGACCCGGATGCGGACCAGGCTGGCCAGAATCGGGCGCACCACGACGTCTGACCCCGTGCTCGAACCGCTGTTCCGGATCGTGCGGAACACCCACCCGAAGGCCGATCTCGCGATCATCGAGAAGGCCTACAAGATCGCGGAGCACCACCACCGCGGCCAGACTCGGCTCAGCGGCGACCCGTACATCACCCACCCGCTGGCCGTGACGTCGATCCTCGCCGAGCTGGGCATGACGCCGCCGACGCTGTGCGCCGCGCTGCTTCACGACACGGTCGAGGACACGGCGTACACGCTCGAGCAGCTGTCGCAGCGACTTCGGCGACGAGGTGACCCTCCTTGTCGACGGCGTCACCAAGCTCGACAAGGTCAAGTACGGCGACTCGGCGCAGGCCGAGACGATCCGCAAGATGATCGTCGCGATGGCCAAGGACATCCGCGTCCTGCGTCATCAAGCTCGCCGACCGGCTGCACAACATGCGCACACTGCGGTTCCTGCGCCAGGAGAAGCAGGAGCGGATCGCGAGCGAGACGCTCGAGATCTACGCACCGCTGGCCCACCGTCTCGGCATGAACACGGTCAAGTGGGAGCTCGAGGACCTCGCCTTCGCCACCCTGCACCCCAAGGTGTACGACGAGATCGTCCGACTCGTGGCCGAGCGCGCACCGGCTCGCGACGAGTTCCTGGCGACGGTGATCGACCAGGTCCAAGGCGACCTGCGGGCCGCCAAGATCAAGGCGACGGTGACCGGACGGCCCAAGCACTACTACTCGATCTACCAGAAGATGATCGTCCGCGGCCGCGAGTTCACCGACATCTACGACCTCGTCGGCATCCGGGTCCTGACCGACTCGCTGCGCGACTGCTACGCCGTGCTCGGCGTCCTGCATGCTCGCTGGAATCCGGTCGCCGGGCGGTTCAAGGACTTCGTGGCGATGCCGAAGTTCAACATGTACCAGTCGCTGCACACCACGGTGATCGGCCCGGGCGGCAAGCCGGTCGAGCTGCAGATCCGCACCTACGGCATGCACCGCCGCGCCGAGTACGGCGTCGCGGCGCACTGGAAGTACAAGGAGGACGGCCGGGCCGGCGTCGACACCGACCGCAATGCCGGCACCGATGCCGGCAGCGGCGACATGACCTGGGTCCGCCAGCTGATGGACTGGCAGCGAGAGACCGAGGACCCAGGCGAGTTCCTCGACTCCCTGCGGTTCGAGATCAACTCCTCAGAGGTCTACGTCTTCACGCCTCGCGGCGAGGTCATCGCCCTGCCGACCGGGTCGACGCCGGTTGACTTCGCCTACTCCATCCACACCGAGGTCGGGCACCGGTGCATCGGCGCCCGGGTCAACGGACGGCTGGTGCCGCTGGAGTCCGAGCTCGACAACGGTGACGTCGTCGAGATGTTCACCTCGAAGGCGCAGAACGCCGGGCCGAGCCGCGACTGGCTGACCTTCGTCAAGAGCCCGCGCGCCCGCAACAAGATCAAGCACTTCTTCACCAAGGAGCGGCGCGAAGAGGCGATCGAGCAGGGCAAGGAGACGCTGGCCCGGCTGATGCGGCGCGAAGGTCTCCCGCTGCAGCGGATGCTCACGCACGAGACGCTATCCGTCGTCGCGACCGAGCTCCGCCATGCCGACGTGACCGCGCTGTATGCCGCGGTCGGCGAGGGAAACACGACCGCGCAGGCCGTCGTCCGACGGATCCTCGAGCTGTTCGGCGGCGAGGACGCTGCGGCCGACGAGGCCGCCGAGACGGTCACCATCACCAGCGAGCGCGAGCGGCGCAAGCAGTCGCCGCGCGGCGACGCGGGCGTCATCGTCAAGGGCCTCACCGACGTCTGGATCAAGCTGGCCCGCTGCTGCACTCCCGTGCCGGGCGACGAGATCGTCGGCTTCGTGACGCGTGGCGCCGGTGTCTCCGTGCACCGCGGCGACTGCACCAACATCAAGAGCCTGGCGTCGCAGCCTGGCCGGATGGTCGAGGTCGAGTGGGCGCCGACAGCGCAGTCGATGTTCCTCGTCGCGATCCAGGTCGAGGGGCTCGACCGGGCCCGGCTGCTCAGTGACGTCACGCGGGTGCTGTCCGACGTCCACGTCAACATCTTGTCGGCGTCGGTCGCCACCACGCGCGACCGGATCGCGAAGAGCCGGTTCACGTTCGAGATGGCCGACCCTGCACACCTCGGCCACGTGCTCAAGGCCGTCCGCACGGTCGACGGCGTCTTCGACGCCTACCGCGTCACCCAGTAGGGTTCGTCAGCTGCTGAACTCGGTCAACGCTTTCTGGGCTTCGTCGAGCCAAGACTGCCGGGCTTCGATGCCGGCCTGGGCCTCCGCGGCTTTCTTGTCGTCTCCGGCTGCCTCGGCCTTGGCGAGGTCGGCCTCGAGGGCGGCGATCGACGCCTCGAGCTGGGCGACGGTTGCGGCTGCCCGGGCGTGGGCCTCCGGGTTGCTCCGACGCCACCGGTCGTCCTCGGCTCCGCGGACGGTCTGCTCGACCTTCTTGAACCGGCTCTCGAGATCCTTCATCTCCGAGCGCGGCACCTTGCCGGCGGCGTCCCACCTGTCAGCGAGGTCGCGGAACGTCTCGCGGGCCGCCTTCGGGTCGTCGACGGGGAGCAGTTTCTCGGCCTCGACCAGCAGGGCGCGCTTCACCTCGGCGTTTGCGGCGTACTCCGCGTCGAGCTGCGGCGTTCGCCGCGTCGCGGGCACCGAAGAACGTGTCCTGCGCAGCGCGGAAGCGCTTCCACAGCGCGTCGTCCACGTCCTTCTGCGCCGGCCCGCCGGCCTTCCACTGCGTCATCAGGTCGCGGTAGGCGCGGGCGGTCGCTCCCCAGTCGGTCGACGTCGGCGAGCTCCTCGGCCTCCGCGACCAGCTTCTCCTTGGCGACCCGCGCGCCTCGCGCTTCTCGTTGAGCTCGCCGAAGTGCTGCTTGCGTCGGCGGGTGTACGTCGTGCGGGCTGACGAGAACCGGTGCCAGAGCTCGTCGTCGCTGGGCTTGTCGATGCGGGGGAGGTCCCTTCCACGTCTGAGCAGCTCGCGAAGCCGGTTGGCGCCGTTGCGCCAGTCCGTTCCCGGTCGCCAGCTTCTCGGCCTCCTCGGCGATCTGCCTCCTTCGCGGCCTTGGCCTCGTCGGCCTTTGCGGCACGCTCGGCTTTGCGCACCTCGCGCGTTCCTCGATGACGGGGCGCAGAGCGTCGAGGCGGGTCACCAGCGCGTCGAGGTCGCCCACGGCTTGCGCCTCCACGATCGTCGCCCGGACCTTCGTCACCGTGGCCGCAGCTCCTCCGGCGACAGCGCGCCGGCCTTGATGCGTTGCTCCAGGAGGTCGACCTCGACCGCCAGGCCGTCGTACCGCTTGCGGTAGAAGTCCAGCGCGGCGTCGGGGTCGCCGTCGGGCCACTGGCCGACGACCGCTCGCCGCTCGCCCGTCTGACGTAGACGGTGCCGTCGTCGTCGACCCGGCCGAACTGCGGAGTCGTTCTTCGGTCATTGGTTCCCCCTTGTTGACCGGTCCGGCTTGGCCGGCGACTTGGATTTCGGGGTCGTCGTGTTCGGGGTCGTCGCGCCGGACTCCGTCGAGCGCCGGAGGCCGGCAGCGTGTCGCTTCGGGCGTCTGCGCTCGCGTGCTGAAGCTGTCGGTCGGGACGACCGGGTTGGGATCGTCCTGCCCTTCCGTCGTTGACGATGTGGATGACCAGCCAGACGAGCAACGCTGCGACGATGAGCCCGGCGATGACGCCGACCACCGAGGCTGATGCGACGCGGCGCGATCGCGGCTGCCGCGCGTGCGGCGGGCCGCTGCCGCTCCCACTTCGCGCGCGCGAGCTGCCGCTGGCGCTGCCTGCTCCTGACCACACATACCTCCGCAGACCGACAGCCACGAGGCCCGGCGCTGGACCGGTTGCTCAGTCTAGGAGCAGGCCGCGACGGTCGGCGATCCCGTGCAGATCGTGACGATGCTGTGCTGTGCTCTCGCGCGAGCGTGCCTGGGCGAGCGCCGCCGCTCGGTAGGCTTCGCTGCGATCGACATCCGGTCAGCCAGAGAGGACCCCCGTGCTCATCGCTGCCTTTCCCGGCTGGGCCGTGGGGCACGAACTGCTACGTCGTCGCTCCGGCGCCCGGCGAGGAGTGCGTCGTCGATCGACCCCGGCAAGGACGCCGCCGACGGAGTCGCCGACGTCGTCCGCGAGCATCGGCTGCGGCCCGGCGGCCGTCTTGCTCACCCACGGCCACATCGACCACATGTGGTGTGTCGCCCCGGTCGCCGGCGCGTACGAGGCGGCCGCCTACATCCACCCCGCCGACCGGCACCTGCTGACCGACCCGCTGGCGGGCATCTCCCCGGAGACCGGCCGGATGCTGCTCGGCAGCGACCTACACGTTCGCCGAGCCCGACGACGTGCGCGAGCTCGTCGGACGGCCGGCAGCTCGAGCTGGCCGGGCTCGAGTTCACCGTCGACCACACGCCCGGCCACACCCCGGGATCGGTGACGTTCCGGCTCGCCGTACGCCGGTCCCGAGGACGTCCCGAGGTGATGTTCTCGGGCGACCTGCTGTTCGCCGGCTCCATCGGCCGCACCGACCTGCCCGGGCGGCGACCACCCGACGATGCTGCGCAGCCTGGCGACGAAGGTGCTGCCGCTCGACGACGGGATCGTCGTGCTCCCCGGCCACGGACCGCAGACCACGATCGGGCGCGAGCGGCCGACCAACCCCTACCTGCACCGCACGCTCGACGCTGCAGCCGATGAAGCAGCTGACACTGATGAGCAGACCCACGCCGCTGAGCGGATTTCCCGAGCTGCTGCCTGCCGAGCGCAACGCCGAGCTGGCCGTCATCGACACCTTCGCGGACGTCTTCGAGCTGCATGGCTACGCCGAACATCGAGACCCGCGTGGTCGAGCCGCTCGACCGGCTGCTGAGCAAGGGTGCGAGATCGACAAAGAGGTCTACGTGCTGCGGCGGCTGCAGGCCGACGACGAGGCCTCCGACGCCGGGCGTCGGCCTGCACTACGACCTGACTGTGCCGTTCGCGCGGTACGTCCTCGAGAACGCCGGCAAGCTCGAGTTCCCGTTCCGCCGCTACCAGATCCAGAAGGCCTGGCGCGGCGAACGGCCCCAGGAGGGCCGGTATCCGCGAGTTCACCCAGGCCGACATCGACGTCGTCGCCAAGGACGAGCTGCCCTTCCACTACGACGTCGAGGTGGCGCGCGTGATCGCTGAGGCACTGCGCCGGGCTGCCGTTGCCGCCGATGAGGCTGCAGGTCAACAACCGCAAGCTCATCGAGGGCTTCTACCGCGGTCTCGGCCTCGCCGATCCCGCAGCGGTCATGCGGATCATCGACAAGCTCGACAAGGTTCCGCCGGCGACAGTGCGTGACGACTGCTCGTCGAGGGAACGGGTCTCAGCGATGACGACGCCGACGCCTGTCTGCGCGCTGGCGCAGATCACTCGCGGCCGACACGTCGTTCGTGGCGAGAGTGCGCGAGCTCGGCGTCGAGCACGAGCTGCTCGACGCCGGACTCGACGAGCTCGCGGCCGTGATCGAGGGCTGCGCCGACCTGCACGGCGAACGGTTCGTCGTCGAGGCCAACCTGCGGATCGCTCGCGGGCTCGACTACTACACCGGCACCGTCTTCGAGATCTTCATGGCGGGCTTCGAGTCGCTTGGCTCGGTCGGCGGCGGAGGTCGGTACGACGCGCTGGCCACCGACGGCACGACGACGTACCCGGGAGTCGGCATCTCGTTCGGCATCTCGCGCACCTTGGTGCCGCTGTTCAACCGCGGCGAGCTGACGGGCAGCCGGTCCGCTCCGTCGGTCGTGCTCGTCGCGCTGGTGGACGAGGAGCTCCCGCGCCGTCAGCGACAAGGTCGCCGACGAGTTGCGCGCGCGCGGCATCCCGAGCCGAGGTCGCCGCCAGCCCGCAGAAGTACGGCCGGCAGATTCGCTACGCCGAACGCCGCGGCATCCCGTTCGTCTGGTTCCCTCGGCACCGACGAGGTACGGACACCAGGTGAAGGACATCCGCAGCGGTGACCAGGTCGACGCCGATCCGCACGAGTGGAACCCCCCAACCGACGACCTGCGCCCGCAGGTGATCAGCAAGGAGCAGACATCGTGATCCGCACCCATGACGCAGGCAGCCTGCGCGCGGCCGACCTCGGCAACACCGTGACGCTGGCCGGCTGGGTGGCCCGCCGCCGCGACCACGGCGGAGTGGCATTCATCGACCTGCGTGACGGGAGCGGCGTCGCGCAGGTGGTGATCCGCGACGAGGAGGCCGCGCAGCCCGCTGCGCTCGGAGTTCTGCCTGCGGGTCATCGGAGAAGTGGCCGCACGTCCTGAGGGCAACGCCAACCCCAACCTGCCGACAGGCGAGGTCGAGGTCGTGGTCTCCGACGTCGAGGTGCTGAGCGAGTCCGCGCCGCTGCCGTTCCCGGTCGAGGAGCACCACACCACGCCGGTCAATGAGGAGGTGCGCCTCAAGTACCGCTACCTCGACCTGCGCAGAGCCGACATGGCGCCCAACATCCGGCTTCGCGCCGACGTCACCCGGATCATCCGCGAAGTGATGGCCGAGCACGACTTCCTCGACGTCGAGACGCCGTACCTCACTCGGTCGACTCCAGAGGGCGCGCGCGACTTCCTGGTGCCGGTCCGCCTGCAGCCGGGCTCGTGGTACGCCCTGCCGCAGTCGCCCCAGCTTTTCAAGCAGCTGCTGATGGTGGCCGGTCTGGAGCGCTACTTCCAGATCGCCCGATGCTTCCGCGACGAGGACTTCCGCGCAGACCGCCAGCCGGAGTTCACCCAGCTCGACGTCGAGATGAGCTTCTGCTCGCCCGAGGACGTTCAGTCCCTGATCGAGGCGTTGCTCGCTCGACTCTGGCGCGACGTCGTCGGCCACGAGATCACCCTGCCGATCCCGCGGATGACGTACGGCGAGGCAATGCGTCGGTTCGGCATCGACCGTCCCGACCTTCGGTTTGGCTGCGAGCTGGTCGACTTCACCGCGTACTTCGCCCACACACCCTTCCGCGTGTTCCAGGGACAAGGCGACGACTTCCACGTCGGCGCCGTCGTCATGCCCGGTGGTGCGTCACAGGCACGCAAGGAGCTGGACGGCTGGCAGGACTGGGCGCGTTCGCGCGGAGCACGCGGCTTGGCGTACGTCCTCGTGGGCGAGGACGGTGAGCTCAGCGGGCCGGTCGCCAAGAACCTGTCCGAGTCCGAACGGGCAGGTTTGGCCGCGCACGCCGGTGCCGAGCCTGGCGACTGCGTGTTCTTCGCCGCCGGCAGCCGCGGCGACGCCCTCGGCCTGCTCGCGGCGGCTCGACTGGAGGTGGGGGAGCGCTGCGGGCTCATCGACGATGACGCCTGGAAGTTCGTCTGGGTGGTCGATGCTCCGATGTTCGAGCAGATCGAGCTGGAGGACGGCTCAACGGGTTGGACCGCCATCCACCATCCATTCACGGCTCCGACCGATGAGGATGCGGCCGACTTCGAGCAGCACCCCGAACGGGCGCTCTCGAAGGCCTACGACATCGTGCTGAATGGCTCGGAGATCGGTGGCGGCTCGATCCGTATCCATCGCTCTGAGATGCAGGAGCGGGTCTTCGACGTCATCGGACTCAGCCATGAGGAGGCCGCCAGCCAGTTCGGCTTCCTGCTCGAAGCGTTCGCCTACGGCCCGCCACCGCACGGCGGCATCGCCCTGGGCATCGACCGGCTGTGTGCGTTGCTCTCGGGTGCGGAGAGCATCCGCGATGTCATCGCGTTCCCCAAGACCGCATCCGGCGGCGATCCGCTCACGGGGGCGCCCAGTCCCATCACGGCGGCGCAGCGCAAGGAAGCGGGAGTAGACGCGGTTCCGGAGGTCACGATTCGGTGAACGGGAGGTGTTCCCAAATCGTTACCTCTCGTGCCCTGTACAGAAACACCCCGTGGTCTAGAGTCCTCTCGGCTGCCACAACCGCCACCCATGCGAGGAAGAGCCACATATGACCATTGCGGACCTGGAAGTTCTGGGCCCCGGTGACGAGCAGGTCGAGGCACCAAAAGACGCCTCCGGCAAGAAGATCACTGGCCGCTCGCCCACCCGAATTGCCCTCGACCGTCTCCGCAAAGACAAAGTGGCCGTCGTTTCCGCAGCCTTCGTCTTGCTCTTGGTCCTGCTGGCCGTTTTTGCGCCTCTTGTCTGCAAGGCGTTCGGGATCGGCGGTCCCTACGAAACCAACGGCGCTGCCGATCTCGACCCGCTGTACCCCGGCTACCCGCTCTACGGCCCGCCGTTCCACGCCTTCACCTGGGACCACCCGCTCGGCCTCACGCCCGGCACGGCGTATGACAACCTGTCCCGGCTGGTCTACGGACTGCGTACGTCGTTCGGCGTTGCCCTGGGCGCGACGGTTTTCACGACCATCATCGGCATCGTGATGGGCCTCATCGCAGGATTCGCACGCGGCACCCTCGACCGGATCATCTCCTTCATCATCGACCTGTTCCTGTCCTTCCCGTTCATCCTCGGCGCCCTGGTGCTGGCGCCGATCATCACCAGCCGGTTCGCCACCGACGCAGACACGCTGAAGTGGGTGCAGTTCTTCAGCCTGATCGCCGTACTGGTGATTTTCGGCTGGATGTTCCTCGCTCGGCTGATCCGCGGGCAGGTGCTGTCGTTGCGCGAGCGCGAGTTCATCCAGGCGGCGCAGGTCATCGGCGCACCGACCCGGCGGATCCTGTTCAAGGAGCTGCTCCCCAACCTGATCGCGCCGATCGTCGTGTCGATCTCGCTCACGCTGCCCGGTTTTGTGGCCGCCGAAGCGGTCCTGTCGTTCCTCGGCATCGGCATCACCGCGTTCCCCTCACTGGGGCAGACGATTCTGCGCGCGTCGCCGTACTACGACACGTATCCCCTCTATCTCTATGTGCCAGTGGCGGCCGTTGCCGTCCTGGTGCTCGCGCTCAACCTCCTAGGCGACTCAGTCAGAGACGCCTTCGACCCCAAGACTCGCCGCTGACGCAATTCAGTCGTCAGCGTGAGAACAGCACAACCAAACCAGGAAAGGGTGGGTTAGGAAATGCGGTTGAAAAAACCGATTATTGCCGTGTCCACTGTGGGCATCATGGCTCTTGCCGCTGCTTGTGGCGGCTCGAGTGACGACTCCACAGGGGCCGCGCCAACTCAGGAACCGGGAGGCGCGGCCGGTCAGGCACAGGACCCGAACCGAGAAGCTCCCGCAGCGCCCATTGAGGGTGCACAGGAGGGCGGCACGGTCAAGGTCATCAGCGTCGCCGGTCTCAACTCGATGGATCCGACGGAGTCCTACTACGTCAACACAGCCTCGATCCTGAGCAGTTTGGTCACCCGCTCGTTGACCCAGTACGTCTACGACCCAGAGTCCAAGCAGATGACACTGGTGCCGGACATCGCCACCGACCTCGGCACCCCGAACGAGGACTTCACGGAGTGGACGTTCACGATCCGTGATGGCGTCAAGTTCGAGAACGGCCAAGATGTCACTGCTGACGACGTCGCCTACGGGATCAAGCGGTCCTTCGACCGCGCCACGTTCCCCGAGGGCGCTGCCTACAGCAACGACTACTTCCTCGACGGTGACAAGTACGAAGGTCCCTACAAGTCGGGTGACGACTACGACGGCGTCAAGGTCGACGGCAACACGCTGACCATCACGATGGCTACACCCTTCCCGGACATGCCGTACTGGGGCGCGTTCCCCGCCATGGGACCCATCCCGGAGGGCAAGGACAGCGACCCCGCGAAGTACGCGCTTCACCCGTGGGCGACTGGTCCCTACATGTTCGACGAATACACACCCGAGAAGTCGCTGACGTTGGTCAAGAACCCCCACTGGGACCCCAACACTGACCCCGGTCGTCACCAGTACGTCGATGAGTACGACATGGAGTTCGACGTGCCAACGGCCAAGGTCGACCAGATCCTGCTGCAGGACCAGGGTGAAGGTCAGACCACGTTGACTTATGACAACGTGAGTGCCCCGAACTACGTCAAGGCCAAGCAAGACGCTTCAGACCGCTTGGTGACAGGCTCGTCCCCGTGCAGCTTCTACTGGACGCCGGACTACCGCAAGGTCACCGACATCGAAGTCCGCAAGGCCCTTGCGTACGCGTACCCCTACCAGGACGCGTGGGCAGCCGGTGGCGAGATTGTCGGCGTCACCCGGACACCGGGTACGAACATGATGCCTCCTGGCATCCCAGGTCGTACCGAGTACAACCCGTTGCCTGACCACGACCCGGGCACAACTGACACCGACAAGGCCAAGCAGTTGCTCGAGGAATCAGGCAACATGGGCTACGAGATTTCGTATCTCTACTCCCAGGATGACCCGCTGTCTGTCGACGTCAAGGACGCGATCGCCAAGAGCCTCAAGGAGGCCGGCTTCACACCGAAGCCGTACGCGACCACGGTTGCCGACAGTTCGACGTTGCGTGCCGACCCCGACACGAAGATCAACGTTCGTTCTGCTGGCTGGTGCTCTGACTGGCCCACGGGCGGATCATGGTTCCCGCCGTTGTTCCAGAGCACAAACCTGGACAAGGAAGGACTCGGCAGCAACTACTCCGTGTTCAAGGAGCCAGCTGTCGACAAGAAGATCACCGACATCCTGGCAAGCCCGATCGAGGACCAGCCGGCGGCCTGGAACGCCCTCGACAAGGAGATCGCGGAGAAGTACTTCCCGACCTTCTCGACAGGGTATGACGGTGTTGCGTTCATGCACGGGTCGAAGATCAACAACATGTTCGACGACAACGTGTTCGCCATGCCCACCTGGAAGGACATCTGGGTCGGCTAACCTGATTCTGTGACTCGCGTCATGGATTCGTGAGAAGTTGTGGGGTGGGCTCATCAGAGCCCACCCCACACTCCAGACTTAGGAATGTGAAGCTGGAATGTTTGGCTATATCGTTCGCCGGATCATCGCTGCTTTTCTCTGTGTCGTCCTCACGTCGATGTTCGTCTTCGCCTTGTTCTTCCTTGGCCCGAGCAATCCCGCCGACTCCATTTGCAACCAGAACGGCCGTTGCACGCAGGAGCGTCAACAGGCCCTCGAGCATGCCCTTGGGCTGGATCAAAGCGTGGTTTCGCAGTACGGCGCGTTTGTCAAGGGGCTCTTTGTCGATCGGGAGATCGAGATGGGCGCGACCTACAACTGCGAGGCACCCTGCCTCGGGATCTCCTACATCACCCGCACCGAGGTACGGAAGGACATGGTCGAGAAGTATCCCGCCACGTTGACACTTGCGATCGGCGCTTCGGCGGTCTTTCTCTTCCTCGGTGTCACCATGGGCACGCTGGCGGCCCGATGGCGCGGCACCATCGCTGACCGGGGACTGGTGACGGGCAGCCTGTTACTCAGCTCGATCCCCTACTACATCGTCGCGTTGATCGCCTGGATCTACCTCGTCAATACCTGGACCATCTTCCCTGAGACCGGATACTTCCCGCTCACCGACGACCCCGCGAAGTGGGCTGCCGGCATGCTGTTGCCCTGGCTCGTCCTCGGAATCGCGACCTCGACGCAGTACGCCAGGTTCATGCGAGGGTCGATGGCCGAGGTGCTTGGGGAGGACTATGTCCGCACAGCCACCGCGAAGGGTGTCTCGTCCAACAAAGTGGTGTTCCAGCATGCGTTGCGTGCGGCAATCGCCCCGATCGTGACGATCTTCGGGCTTGATTTTGCCACCTTGCTCGCCGGAACGATTGTCACGGAGTACATCTTCGACATCGACGGGGTCGGCGCGTGGACCCTCGACGCTCTCGCACCGATAGACTTCCCGATCATTGCGGCGTCCGCTTGGGTCAGTGCGATCTTGATCGTGGCGGCTAACCTCATCGTTGACGTCGTCTACAGTTTCATCGACCCGAGAGTGAGACTTGCATGACCGGTGTCTTGGCCGACTCAAAGCCGGCTCCGGGCCCCTCGTCACCGGCCGAGTCCGAGCCGTTCCTGGTCGTCGAGAACCTCACGGTCCAGTTCCCCACGCACGACGGCTTGGTCCAAGCTGTCACTGACATGTCCTACACCGTGGGGATGGGAGAAACGCTCGGTATTGTCGGCGAGTCCGGCTCGGGCAAGAGCGTGTCATCGATGGCCGTGCTGGGGCTCCACGACATCAAACGCAGCCGGCTGACCGGTTCGATCCGGGTCGGAGGCAAAGAGGTTGTCGGGGCCTCCGAGTCCTCGTTACGCAAGATCCGCGGCAACGACGTCGCGATGATCTTCCAGGATCCGTTGACCGCGCTGCACCCGTTCTACAGCGTGGGGCGGCAGATCGTGGAGGCCTATCGATTGCACAACAAGGTGTCGAGCAAGGTGGCGAAGAGACGCGCTATTGAGATGCTCGACCTGGTGGGGATCCCGCAGCCCGACAAGCGCGTCAACGACTACCCCCACCAGTTCAGCGGGGGAATGCGCCAGCGCGCGATGATCGCGATGTCGCTCGTCAACAACCCCAAACTGCTGATCGCCGACGAGCCGACCACAGCGCTCGACGTGACCGTCCAGGCGCAGATCCTCGACCTGATCCAGGAACTGCAGAAGGAGTTCGGTTCGGCAGTCGTGATGATCACCCACGACCTCGGCGTCATCGCCGAGATTGCTGACGAGGTGCTAGTGATGTATGCCGGCCGGTGTGTCGAGAAAGGCAGTTGCAAGCAGATCCTGACCCACCCCGAGATGCCCTACACCTGGGGCTTGCTCGGCAGCATCGCTGACGTTGCGGGTGACACCACCAAGCCGCTCGTCCCGATCCCCGGAACGCCTCCGAGCTTGCTCAACCCGCCCGCGGGGTGTGCCTTCCACCCACGTTGCCCGCATACCGACAAGGTGCCGGGCAACCGCTGCAAGACTGACCTGCCAGATTTGCGCCCCGGCAAGTACAAGGACCACCTGACCAGGTGTCACTTGAGTGACCCCGATCAGGTCTTCGAGGAAGAAGTCAAAAAAGAGGTAATCGGGTGACTGAGCAAACCACTGAGCAGACCACCGAGCAGACCGCTGCTACGGAGACGCCGCTGCTCGAGGTCACGGACCTCGTCAAGCATTTCCCGGTGATGTCGACCGGGGTCATCCGTCGCACGATCGGGCAGGTGCAGGCCGTCGATGGCGTGTCCTTCACCGTCGGTAAGGGTCAATCGCTGGGTCTGGTCGGTGAGTCTGGCTGCGGCAAGACCACCACAGGTCGTGTCATCACCCGGCTGTACGAGCCCACGTCGGGATCGATGACGTTCGAGGGCAATGACATCGCCAATATCAGCAATAAAGAGATGATGCCCTACCGACGTGAGATCCAGCTGATCTTCCAGGACCCCTACTCCTCACTCAACCCGCGCCACACAGTGGGCACCATCGTCGGTTCGCCCATGGTCATCCACAAGACGATGCCGAAGAACAAGGTTCTGCCGCGCGTGCAGGAACTGCTGGAGACCGTCGGCCTGAACCCCGAGCACTACAACCGCTACCCGAGCGAGTTCTCTGGCGGCCAGCGGCAACGCATCGGCATCGCCCGTGCACTCGCGCTGAATCCCAAACTGATCGTGGCTGACGAGCCGGTCTCCGCGCTCGACGTCTCCATCCAGGCCCAGGTGATCAACCTTCTTCAAGACTTGCAGAAGGAGTTCGGGATCGCGTTCTTGTTCATCGCGCACGATCTCGCCATCGTCCGCCACTTCTGTCCTCAGATCGCCGTGATGTACCTCGGCAAGATCATCGAGATAGGCGACCGCGAGTCCATCTACATCACGCCGCACCACCCCTACACGCAGGCGCTGCTGTCTTCCGCTCCTGACGTGGGGCAGGCCGCCATCGGCGGGCGACGCGAACGTATCCGGCTCGAAGGCGACGTGCCGAGCCCCGTCAACCCGCCATCGGGGTGCCGATTCCGCACCCGCTGTTGGAAGGCACAGGACATCTGCGCGCAGGAGGAACCGCCGCTGCTGCAGATCGGCGGCCGGTCTGTGGCATGCCACTTCGCCGAGCCGATCAAGGTGCTTGCTGCCACCGAAGGTGATATCTCGGCACAGACGACCGACACCGGCGACGCCCCCGCCCTCGAGGTGCGCTGACCCACGTAGGTTTGCCCCGTGGACCACGACGCGCTCTTCGAGGTAACAGCACCCGTCAGCACTACGGGCGGAAGTCTGGCTGACCCGGACCACGGCGCTGCGCCCTTGGCCGTGCGGATGCGACCCCAGACGCTCGACGAGCTGATGGGCCAGGACCACCTTCTTGTGGACGGCTCGCCGCTACGTCAGCTGGTGGAAGCCGATCAGTCGACGGCGCTGATGCTGTGGGGTCCACCCGGGACTGGCAAGACGACGATTGCCGCGATCGTCTCCGCACAGACCAACCGCCGGTTTGCCGAGGTGTCGGCCGTCGCAGCCGGCGTCAAAGAGGTGCGCGAGGTCATCGACGCCGCACGGCGAGAGCTGGCCCGTGGCGGACAAGGGACCGTGTTGTTCGTCGACGAGGTGCACCGCTTCAGCAAGGCACAGCAAGATGCCCTGCTTCCCGGTGTGGAAAACCGGTGGGTCACGCTGATCGCTGCCACGACCGAGAATCCGTTCTTCTCCGTCATCTCGCCCCTGCTGTCACGAACCCTGTTGCTCACCTTGGAGCCGCTGAGCGACGATGCCGTGCGCGATGTCGTCGGCCGTGCTCTCACTGATGAACGCGGCTTGGCCGGTGAGGTGACCCTCGCGTCGAATGCCTTCGACCAGTTGGTCCGGCTGGCCGGGGGCGATGCACGACGAGCGCTCACCTACCTCGAAGCCGGTGCCAGTGCCGCTACGAGCAAGGCTGAGCCCGAGATCAGCTTGGAGATCCTCGAGGCGGCCGTCGACCGGGCGGCAGTGCGCTACGACCGCCAGGGGGACCAGCACTACGACGTCATCAGTGCCTTCATCAAGTCGATTCGCGGCAGTGACGTCGACGCCGCCTTGCACTACTTCGCCCGGATGATCGCCGCCGGTGAGGACCCGCGGTTCATCGCCCGCCGTCTGGTCATCCTTGCTAGTGAGGACATCGGCCTGGCTGACCCGACCGCTCTGACGACGGCCGTGGCCGCTGCCCAGGCGGTCCAGCTGATCGGAATGCCAGAGGCGCGGCTCAACCTGGGCCAGGCCGTCATCGCACTGTCGCTGGCACCGAAGTCCAACGCTGTGATCGCCGCCGTGGACGGCGCGATCGACGACATCCGGGCGGGAAAAATCGGCAGTGTGCCAGCTCATCTACGCGACGCCCACTATGGCGGCGCGAAGACGCTCGGGCATGGTTCGGGCTACCTCTACGCGCACGACGACCCGCGCGGCGTCGCGCCACAGCGGCATGCGCCCGATGACGTCAAGGACGCGACCTACTACCGCCCGAGCGCGCACGGCACCGAGGCGGAGTACGCCGCGCGGTTGGAGCGCATCAAGGCGATCCTGGCGGGGGAGGGACCGGCCGAGACTGCGCGATAAGGTGGCCCATTGGCGAGGCATGCATGGCCAGGCCGCCGGCTGCGCCTGGGTGAGAAAGGGCAGGAGAGATGACGGTGACCAGTGTGATCGTGGCTGGTTGCGCCGTCGTGATGGTGTTGCTGCTCTGGCTGGTCATTCGGCTGCAGCGGCAGCTCGGACAGCTGTCGCTCGTCGTCACCGAGCTGCGCGCCGACCAGCAGCGTGAGTCCACTCTCAGAGCTGCTGTCGAAGTCGCGGCGCCAGCCCAGTCTGAACCCGATTCTGAACCGCCGACCCGATCCGATGTCCCGCCCCGGGAGTCCGGGGTGCCTGCGGCGGAGCAGGTCGAGGAGCGGACCGAGCAGGTCAGCGTCATCACCCGGGTGCCTGAGCCTGAGGACGACCCCACCACGGCGCGCATCGCGTCGGTCGCGCTCGGGGGTCCGTTGATCAAGGTCGCAGCCTTCTCATATGGCGTGCGTCATGCGCTTGATGAGGAGCAGCGTATGCGGATCTCCTACGCCGTCCGCATGGAGCTGCGCAGACAGCGAAAAATGCGTCGACGCCGACGTGCACAGCGTGCACCCTCGGAAGGGTGGCGACCATGAGCGCGATAAGCCAACGAGAGCAGAGGTGAGACCGACGTGAGCAGAGCATTCTGGTTCGCTGCCGGTGCCGTCTCGGGCGTCTACACGCTGGTGAAAGTGAAGCGGACGGCGCAGAAGTTCACCCCCGACGACATGGCGGCTCGGGTGGCAGCCTTGGGCGTCGGTGCCCGCGTGTTCCGCGACGAGGTCGCTGTCGGGATGGCCGAGCGTGAGAACGAGTTGCGAGTGCAGCTCAACCTGCCACCTTCGGGCCTGCACCTCATCGAGACCAGGCCCACCGGACAGCCACGACGAGAAAGCAGTGTGGATGGAAACCGCTGAGATCAGAAGACGGTTCATCAGTCATTTCGAGCAGAGTCAGCACACCGTAGTTCCTAGCGCCTCGCTCCTGCTCGACGATCCGAATCTGCTTTTCGTCAACGCGGGCATGGTGCCGTTCGTCCCTTACTTTCTCGGGCAAGAAACCTCGCCGTACCGTCGAGCGGTGAGCGTGCAGAAATGTGTGCGGACCAACGACATCGAAGAGGTTGGTTATACCGACCGGCACGGCACGTTCTTCCAGATGAACGGCAACTTCTCGTTCGGTGACTACTTCAAGGAAGGCGCGATCGAGTACGCCTGGGACCTTGTCACCAAGGCTGTCGCCGACGGCGGCTACGGCTTGCCGGAGTCGAAGCTGCATGTGTCCGTCTACCTCGACGACGACGAGTCGGTCGCCTTGTGGAAGAAGGTCGCCGGGATACCGGACGAGAAGATCCATCGGCTGGGCAAGCTGGACAACTACTGGCACATGGGGATCCCTGGGCCCGGAGGACCGGATTCGGAGCTCTTCGTCGATCGAGGTCCTGCATACGGGCCGGACGGGTTCGACCCGGAAAAGGCCGGCGACCGCTACATGGAGTTTTGGAACCTGGTCTTCATGCAGGTCCGGCTCAGTGCGGTTCGTGCCAAGGACGACTTCGACATCGCCGAGGACCTTCCGGCGAAGAACATCGACACCGGTATGGGTCTCGAGCGGATGGCGATGCTGCTTCAGGACAAGGGCAGCATCTACGAGATAGACGAGATCGTTCCCGTTCTCGACAGAGCCGCTGAACTTTCCGGGAAGACCTACGGGCGCAATCACGAGGACGACATGCGGCTGCGGGTGGTGGCAGACCACGTGCGCAGTGGCTTGATGCTCATCGGCGACGGCGTCTCGCCGGGCAACGAAGCCCGTGGCTACGTACTCAGGCGGATCCTGCGTCGGGCGATCCGTTCGATGCGGCTGCTCGGGGTCGAGGACCCGGTCCTGCCTGAGCTTATGCCGCTGTCGCTGGCCAAGATGCGGCTGTCCTATCCAGAGCTCGACAACGAGTGGGGTCGCATCTCGACGATCGCGTACGCCGAGGAGGATGCGTTCCGGCAGACCCTCAAAGCCGGCACGTCGATGTTCGACCTCGCGGCCACCGAGACCAAGCAGCACGGAGGCACGGAGCTTCCTGGTGCCCAGGCATTCCAGTTGCACGACACCTTCGGATTCCCGATCGACCTGACCCTGGAGATGGCCGCCGAACAGGGTCTCACCGTCGACGAAGTCGGCTTCCGCGATCTGATGAACGAGCAGCGGCGGCGCGCGAAGGCCGACGCGCAGGCCAAGAAGGGTCAGCATGCGGACGCGACGTCCTACAAGGAGGTCGCCGATGCGATGGGTCAAGCCGTGGTCTTCACGGGCTACGACGAGGTCGCGTCCGAAGCCACGGTCTCGGGCATCATCACCGACGCGGGTGCCGTCGACCAGGTGCGCGAGGGCGAGGAGTTCGAGCTGGTCCTCGACCGCACGCCGTTCTACGCCGAAGGTGGCGGCCAGCTTGCCGATCAAGGCATCATCACGCTGCACAACGGTGCCCGAATCCACGTGCTCGACGTGCAGTCACCGGCCCGGGGTCTCGTTGTACACAAGGCGAAAGTCCTCACCGGCGAGGTGACGCGTGGTGCTGCAGCCCACGCTCTCGTCGACGTCGAGCGACGTAAGTCGATCAGCCGTGCCCACACGGCGACGCACATGGTTCACAAGGCGTTCCGCGAAGCGCTCGGCGACACCGCGACGCAGGCGGGGAGCGAGAATGCGCCTGGTCGGTTCCGGTTCGACTTCTCCGCCACGGGAGCCGTGCCCGAGTCTGTGCTGCAGGATGTGGAGGCTCGCGTCAACGACCTCGTGCTGTCCGACCTGAGCGTCCACGCCGACCTGATGACGCAGGAACAGGCGAGGGCGGCAGGTGCGATGGCGCTGTTCGGCGAGAAGTATGGCGATGAGGTGCGCGTCGTCTCTGTCGGGGATTGGGCTCGTGAACTGTGCGGTGGCACCCACGCGGGCCGTTCCGGCCAGCTCGGCGTCATCAAGCTGCTCGGCGAGTCCTCGATCGGGTCGGGGGTACGCCGGGTAGAGGCTCTCGTCGGCGCTGACGCCTACCAGTTCCTGGCTCGCGAGCACGTCCTCGTGGCTCAGCTCACCGAAGCTCTGAAGGTGCGCCCTGAAGAGCTGCCGGAGCGCGTCAATGACATCGTCGAACGTCTTCGCACGGCGGAGAAGGAGATCGAGCGCGTCCGCGTCTCGGCGTTGTTGTCTGGTGCCGGTGAGCTGGCTCAACGTGCACGCGACGTTTTCGGCGTTCGCTACATCGGGCACTTCGCCGAGGGTGCTGCGAGCAACGATGTGCGCAAGCTCGCTCTCGACGTCCGCGGCAGGCTCGGCAACGACACCCCGGCCGTCGTCAGCGTCATCGGGTCCTCAGACGGGAAGCCGAGTGTGGTGATCGCCTTGAACGACACCGCCCGCGACTGGGGGCTGTCCGCAGGAGCGCTCGTCAAGGTCGCAGCGACAGCGCTCGGAGGCAGCGGTGGCGGCAAGGACGACGTGGCGCAGGGCGGCGGCACCAACCCGGCCGCGGCGCCGGAAGCCTTCGAGCAGGTCGAGCGTGCCATCGGTCAACGCGTGACGAGCTCCTGAGGCCCTTGACTGTGAAGACATCGTGATGCGTCCAGCCGAGCCCGCGCGTCCCGAACCTCGCCATGGTGTGCGCATTGGTGTCGACGTAGGCGACGTGCGGATCGGGGTAGCCCGATGCGACGCGGCAGGGCTGATTGCCACACCGGTAGAGACCGTGCCTCGCGGCGCAGGCGACCTGGCTCGCCTCGTCCAGCTCGTGGAGGACGAGGAAGCCATCGAGGTCGTGGTCGGTCTGCCGCGCTCGCTGTCCGGTCGGGAAGGCCCGGCCGCAGACAAGGCCACAGCTTTCGCTGTCGCGCTCCACGATGCCCTGCGCGAGGGTGGTCACGCCGTACCGGTTCGCCTCTTCGATGAGCGATTGACTACGGTGAGCGCGGAACGCGTGCTTCGTGAGCGAGGCAAGACGGGGGCGGCACGACGCGCCGTGATCGACCAGGCGGCAGCAGTCGTGATTCTGCAGCACGCCATCGATACCGAGAGGTCGACGGGGCGACCACCAGGGCAGGAAGTAGGCCAGACGTCGTGAGCGACCTAGGAGTGGGTGGGCTGCGTGGCTCCGGCCACCGCGCCAGACCCAAACGCGGACGAGGCTGCCTCGGAATCCTGATCGTGGTCTCGCTCGTCGCCGTGATCAGCATCTTCGCCTACATCAAGGGCGTCGACCTCATCAAAGGTGCTCTCTCGGGACCGGAGGACTACTCCGGCGACGGCCACAAGCCAGCCGTGACGATCAAGGTCGCCAAGGGTGACACCGCGACCGACATTGGCAACACGTTGTATGACGCCGGGGTGGTCAAGTCAGTCGAAGCATTCACCGACGCGGCAAGCGCTGATGAGCGGTCGCTGACGATCCAGGTGGGCAGCTACGAGCTGCTCTCGGAGATGTCGTCTCGCAGTGCGTTGCAGGTGCTCGTCAATCCCGACTCGCTCATCAAGAACCCGACGGTGACGATCCCCGAGGGACTCCGGGCAGAAGAGATCCTCGCCTCGATCGCGAAGCAGACCGACTTCAGCGCCAAGCAGCTGCAGAAGGCGTACGACGACACCGAAGCGCTCGACCTTCCGGCGTATGCGAACGGCAACCCAGAGGGATACCTCTTCCCTTCGACGTACGACCTCGAGGAGGACACGACGGCTGCAGGCCTGCTCCATGAGATGGTCGCGAAGTTCAACGACGTGGCGGCATCGCTCGAGCTTGAGGACAAGGCCGAGCAGCTCGGGCAGAGCCCGGGAGACATCGTGACGATCGCAAGCCTGGTGCAGGCGGAGTCCGGCACCGCCGACATGCAGCAGGTGGCGAGCGTCGTGTATAACCGGCTCGACATCGACATGGCGCTCCAGTTCGACTCGACGCTGCACTACGCCCTCGGATTGCGTGGCACGGTGACCACGACGGAGGAGCAGCGCCAGACGGACTCGCCGTACAACACCTATGTCGTCACCGGCCTCCCGCCGACACCGATCAACGCGCCCGGTGAGGAAGCGCTGAAGGCAGCATTGGAACCCGCCGACACGGACTACCTGTACTTCGTCACGGTCAACCTCGCGACGGGCAAGACCAAGTTCGCGTCGACCCTGGCTGAGCACAACCGAAACGTCGACGAGTATCAGGAATACTGCGCGACCTCAGATGAGTGCTGACCAAGCGAGTCGCCGATGTGGCGTACTCGGGAGTCCGATCGCGCACTCGCTGTCACCCGTACTGCATCGGGCCGCTTACGCCGCTCTTGGCCTTGACTGGCGGTACGACGCGACGGACGTCAAGACCGACCAGCTGGCGGCGTATGTTGCCGAGCTCGACAGCAGCTGGCGAGGGCTCTCGCTGACGATGCCGCTCAAACGAGCTGCCATCGACCTGTGCGCCCACGTCGAACCGATGGCGGCCCAGCTCGAGGCGGTCAACACCATGGTCCGCGAAAGCGACGGCACCTGGAGCGGTTCCAACACCGACATGGCTGGCTGCGTTCGCGCTCTCGAGGCGGCTGACGTTGAGGACGTTCGTTCCGTGGTGCTGGTGGGCGCCGGCGCCACCGCCGCCGCCGCTCTCGCGGCGGTCGTCGAGCTCGGTGCGCGAGACGTCACTGTCCTCGCCCGCTCACGGGCACGGGCAGAGACTCTGGTCGCACTGGGTCGACGTCTCGGCGTCGTCGTGGCCGTGCGTGAACTGATGGCGGACGTGGACGGCCTCGAGCTCGACCCCGTCGATCTCGTGGTCTCGACGATCCCGGCCACCGCTCAGTCAGCTGTCGCCACCACACTCGCGGCTGCCGCTGACACGGTCTTCGACGTCATCTACGACCCCGCAACCACGCCCCTGCTGGCCGCTGCTCGCGCGCAGCAACGACCCTGCATCGCCGGCTTCGAGCTGTTGCTTCACCAGGCCGCGCTGCAAGTGGAGCAAATGACGGGGACCGACCGCGCGCCGATCGCGGAGATGAGACTGGCCGGTCTGTCAGCCCTGAAGAGCTGAACGCTGGTCACGGCTCGCCGGGCAACCGATGATGGGGACTGTGCGTTGTAGAGATATGACCGAGGGCTCCGTGTTGCAGGCTGCTGACGGCGTTCCCCGTCGTACCGTCCTGCAGGGTGCGGCGGCCGCATCGCTTGCCCTGACGACAGGCTGTCATCCCGCATCGGCAGGCACGTCCCAAGCCGCGTCAGCCGCAGCCCCACCGCGCCGGGCCGACTGGCGGGCACTCGCTGCCTCGATCGACGGCGAGGTGATCCGCCGGCAGAGCTCCGACTACGCGCAGGAGAAGCGACTCTTCAACCCCCGCTTCGACCAGATCCGGCCGCTCGCGATCATCGAGGCCACGTCCGCCCATGACGTGAAGGAGGCGATCGACTTCGCACGACGATTCGACCTCAGGGCACGGCCTCGTTCTGGCGGACACAGCTACGTCGGCGCATCGACGGTCGATAACGGCATCGTGATCGATGTCGGTCGGATCAAGAGCACCCACTTCCACTCCGGTTCAGGGTTGGCGACGATCGGCGCGGGCGCGCATCTCTACTCCGTCCATGCGGCGCTCGCTCACCACGGCCGGAGCATCCCCACCGGCACGTGTCCGACGGTCGGCGCTGCCGGCCTGCTGCTCGGAGGCGGTCTCGGGGTCGACAGTCGTTCCCACGGCCTGACCTGCGACCGGTTGCGGGAGCTCACGATCGTGACAGCGGACGGAGTTATCAGAACCGCGAACACTCGCCACAACTCCGACCTGTTCTGGGCCAACCGTGGAGGAGGTGGTGGAAACTTCGGCGTCGTCACCTCGATGCAGCTGCACACTCACCAAGCCCGGCGGATGGGCTTCTTCCTCGTGACGTTTCCCTGGTCTGCAGCGGCGAGGACGCTGCGTGGATGGGCTAGCCGGATCCGCGTGATGCCGCGCTCGTCGTGGATGAACCTGCGGTTGGAAGCCTCAGCCGACGGGTCGACGCGAGTCCGGGTCGTGGGCACGTGCGCGCCGGGTGACCAGGACCGCGAGGCGGCGGCGATTCAACGCGCAGTCGGTGTCGACGCAACGAGTGTGTCGACGTTCGAGAAGTCGTTCCTCGACGGCATTGCCTTCTTGGGCGGTGGAACCACATCGTCCCGCGAGGCGTTTGCTGCAGGCAGTGACGTCGTGGCAGCGATGAGCCAGCAGCTCTCACAGACGTTGCCTCGGATCGTCGCGAGGCGGGCGGCACACCATGGTTCCGCGGCGGTGATCCTCGATCCGCTGACCGGCGCCGTTCGCGACATCAGGCCTGCGGCATCAGCCTTTCCCTGGCGCCGACACCTCGCCGACATCCAGTGGTACGTCGGTCTGCCCAACCAGCCGACCCGTCACCAGGTCAACGCGGCGTACGACTGGATCAAGCAGGCTCACCGGGCGATCGGATCGGCGTCGGTCGGTGGCTATGTCAACTACCTCGAACCTGGCCGCGCGGTGCGGTCGTACTACAACGGAAACTACGCCCGGCTCCGTCAGATCAAGCATCGACACGACCCGTCGGGTTTCTTCCAGTCGCCGTACACGATCCGCTAGTGGCCTAGGCTCTGGCGGGTGTCTGACCTCGCTGTGGCTGCGTTGTGCGCCGTCCTCGTCGCGGCGTTGTGCTGCCTCGGGCCGGAGCTCATCGCTCGGCTGCCCGAGCCCAAGCTCGACTCCGACGCCGCGGAGAAGACACCGTATGCCGAACTGGCTACGCGCCCTCACCTTCGGCTCAAGCTGGCCGTAGCGGGAGGCGTTGTCGGTGCGATTGTCGGCGCCACCTTGGCGGGGGAGCCGATCATCGCGGCCTGGGTCTACCTCGTGGCGATCGGCACGATCTTGGCCTACGTCGATGCACAGACCCGGTTGCTGCCGACGCGGCTGATCGCACCGTCGTACGCCATCATCGTCGCGCTGGTCGGACTGGCGGCCTGGATCGACGGCAGTACGAACGATCTGTTCCGGTCTGGCTGGGGTTGGCTGGCGATGGGTGGCTTCTACTTCCTCATGTGGTGGGTCTACCCGAAGGGGCTCGGGTACGGCGACGTCCGGCTGTCTGGGCTGCTGGGATTGGCGCTCGGGTACCTCGGCTGGGGGGCGCTCGTCACCGGGATGTACGCCGGGTTCCTGCTGGGCGGGATCGGCGGCGCTCTCCTCGCCCTCACCAAGATTGTCGACCGCAAGCACTATCCGTTCGGTCCGTTCATGCTGCTCGGGTCGCTGGTCGGGCTGGTCTGGGGCCAGTCGATTGCCGACTGGTACACCACGTTCTGACCCTAGGCCCGCGTGGTTGACTTTGCCCATGCTCCGATGGCTCACCGCAGGGGAATCGCATGGCCAGGCTCTCGTCGCGATTCTCGAGGGCCTGCCGGCCGGCGTGACGATCTCGACCGCAGACCTGGTGGCCGTGCTGGCGCGGCGGCGGCTCGGCTACGGCCGGGGCTCGAGGATGTCGTTCGAACAGGACGAGGTGAGCCTGCTCGGCGGCGTCCGGCACGGCAGCACGATCGGCAGTCCGGTCGCGGTGACCATCGGCAACACCGAGTGGCCGAAGTGGGAGCAGGTGATGGCTGCCGACCCGGTCGACCCGGAGGTCCTTGAGGGGCTGGCGCGCAACGCACCGCTCACCCGGCCGCGACCCGGGCACGCCGATCTGGTCGGTATGCAGAAATACGACTTCGACGAGGCGCGGCCAGTGCTCGAACGCGCCAGCGCGCGCGAGACCGCCGCCAGAGTGGCGCTCGGAGCCGTGACGGCGGCATTCCTTGACCAGGCTCTCGACGTGCGGCTGGTGGCGCACGTGGTGTCGATCGGGTCGGCGACGGCCCCACCGGGCGTGCTGCCTGGCCCCGACGATGTCGCCGCACTCGACGCTGACCCCGTGCGATGCCTGGACCCTGACGCGAGCGCGGCGATGATTGCGGAGATCGACCAGGCGCACCAAGACGGTGACACGTTGGGTGGCGTCGTGGAGGTCGTCGTCTATGGCCTGCCGCCAGGCCTCGGTTCGCACGTGCACTGGGACCGGCGGTTGGACTCCCGGCTGGCTGGCGCGCTGATGGGCATCCAGGCCATCAAAGGCGTCGAGGTCGGCGATGGCTTCGAGCTGGCCCGCGGGCCGGGCTCGGCCGCGCACGACGAGATGGAGCCTAGGCCGGACGGCATCCGTCGTACGTCGGGACGGTCGGGCGGCACAGAAGGCGGCATGTCGACCGGAGAGGTGCTGCGCGTGCGGGCAGCGATGAAGCCGATCGCGACGATCCCACGCGCCTTGCGCACCGTCGACGTCTCGACTGGCGAGGCGGCGGTCGCGCACCATCAGCGCTCGGACGTGTGCGCCGTACCCGCGGCGGCCGTCGTCGCTGAGGCGATGGTGGCCCTGGTGCTCGCCGAAGCGGCGGTCGAGAAGTTCGGTGGCGACTCGGTCGGTGAGACCCGACGTAACCGTGACGGCTACCTCGCTGCGATGAGGCACAAATGAGTCGGGACGGCGACTCGGCTTCGCGGCCGGAGCTGGTTCTGGTGGGACCCCCGGGAGCAGGCAAGAGCAGCGTCGGTGCGTTGCTCGCCCGTCGATGGGGCACGGACCTGCGTGACACCGATGCGGACATCGAATCCACCGTTGGCAAACCGATTGCGGAGATCTTCGTTGACGAGGGCGAGGGGTTCTTCCGGGAGCTCGAAGGTCATGCCGTCGAGCGCGCCCTCGAGGAGCATGTCGGCGTGCTGGCGCTCGGGGGTGGTGCCGTCACCTCCGACCACGTCCGGGCTCTCCTTGTCGGCCACCAGGTCGCGTTTCTCGACGTCGGGCTTGCCGATGCGGCGTCGCGCGTGGGGCTCGGCGTCACCCGACCGTTGCTCCTCGGCAACGTCCGCAGCCAGCTCAAGGCCCTCCTCGATGCCCGGCGTCCGCTCTACCAGGAGGTCGCCACCGTGACGGTGTCCACCGACGGGCTCACCGTTGACGAGGTCGCCGACGCCGTGGAGAAGGCGCTCGCATGAGCGATGTCACCCGCATCCGAGTCAACACCTCCGCGCCGTACGACGTCGTGGTCGGCCACGGCCTGCTGGGCGAGCTTCCAGGGCTGGTGGGCAGCGAGCCACATCGGGTGGCTGTCATCCACCCGGCGGCCCTCTCAGCGACCGGTCAGGCCAGCTGTGAGCACCTCGGGGCCGCGGGCTTCGAGGTGCAGGTGATCGAGGTGCCGAACGGCGAGGCGGCCAAGACATCGGAGGTGGCCACGCGTTGCTGGCAAGCCTTGGGGCAGGCCGGCTTCACCCGCTCGGACGCCGTCGTGAGCGTCGGGGGAGGAGCGACGACCGATCTCGCCGGTTTCGTGGCGGCGACGTTCCTACGAGGGCTTCGCGTGGTCCATCTGCCGACCTCCATCTTGGGCATGGTCGACGCGGCCGTCGGTGGCAAGACCGGCATCAACACCGACGAGGGCAAGAACCTCGTGGGTGCGTTCCATGAGCCAGCCGGTGTGTTGTGTGACCTCGCGAGCCTGGAGTCCCTCGGCGAGCCCGAGATCGTCAGCGGCCTGGCAGAGGTCATCAAGTGCGGTTTCATCGCCGACGAGGAGGTCCTCGCGATTGTCGAGCGAGACCCGGCGGCCGCGAAGGATCCGACCTCGGACGCGTGCCGAGAGCTGATCGAGCGGTCGATCGCAGTCAAAGCCGCCGTGGTCGCCGTCGACCTGCGGGAGGCGACGTCGAGCGGGGCAGACGTGGGACGAGAGGCGCTCAACTACGGACACACGCTCGGTCACGCGATCGAGCGCGCAGAGAGTTACACCTGGCGACACGGTGAGGCGATCTCGGTGGGCATGGTGTATGCCGCTGAGCTGGCCAGGTTGGCCAGCCGGCTCGACGCATCCGTCGTGGCCCGTCATCGCGACGTGCTCACCACCGTCGGGCTCCCCACGACGTACGACGGGGCATCGTGGGAGACGCTCGGAGACGGGATGAAGGTTGACAAGAAGTCGCGCGGGAATCGGCTGCGCTTCGTGATCCTCGACGGCGTTGCGCAGCCCGCCATCCTCGAGGCGCCAGACCCTGAGCTGCTGGCCGGTGCGTTCGCCGCTGTCACTTCCTAGCCCGCAGCCGCACCACGAAGGCTAGGCTCGCCCCGTGCGCGTGCTGGTGCTGAATGGACCTAACCTCGGCCGCCTCGGCTCGCGAGAGCCTGAGGTGTACGGCTCGACGACCCATGCCGAACTCGTCGCCGACTGCGAACGATGGGGCAGCGAGCTGGGACTCGACGTCGAGGTCAGGCAGAGCGATGACGAGGCCGAGCTTGTGGGCTGGATCCACGAAGCGGTCGACGCATCCGCCTCGGTGGTGCTCAACCCCGCTGCATTCACGCACTACAGCTACTCCCTGCGTGACGCCTGCGCTCAGCTCGAAGGTCGGCTGATCGAGGTTCACCTGTCCAACCCGCATGCGCGCGAGCAGTTCCGGCATACCAGCGTCATCTCCGCGGTGGCGCAGGGGACGATCGCCGGTTTCGGCACCGACTCCTACCGCCTTGCGCTTCAGGCGTTGGCCAAGGACGGGTCAGCCAGTCGGTAGGCCGGCGGTCCTTCGCACGGACCGGACCGACTCCAGGATCCCCACGTCCATCTCGTCGCACACCAGCCGCACCGCGGCGACCTCGTGGCCCTCGTCCATCAGCGCGATCACGTCGGCCTCGAGCTGCTCCGGAAGCGAGACCGCGGCCGCTCCGGGCAGCGCCGCCATCGTGATCGGACCCAACGGCATACCCATCAGGCTGCTCTCGATCGTGCTGTCCAGGGTGCTCTCCAGCGCGGCTGATCCGATGTAGCGCTCGGAGGTCGAGGCGTCTGACAACCTGGTTGATTCCTGGGCTCGCGTGTCGGGCATTTCCTCAACGGCTGCCTCGAGAGCCTCCTCGACGACGGCTGGAGGCATCACCTCCGGAGCCACGGGGAACACCCGCGGCGGCGGTGCCGAAGGAAAGGAGTCGAGGTTCGCCGCCGGGGGCACAAACGGTGTCGGCCACGGCTGGATGGCCGGTTTGGACTGCGGGAAGGCCCGGGCCAACAGACCGGACTGAGCGGGTGGCGGTTGGGGGACGACACGGCTCGGCGGCTCCGGCCTCTTATCGGCCGACCAGTGCTTCAGCAGGGCCCTGATGGCCACGAAGGCAAGCACGATCATGGCGAAGACGAAGCCGGTCATGCGTGCCAGGCTAATCGCCCGGGCTAGACTGTGCGGTCGATCCCATGTTCGTTTCGTGTACGACGTATGGGCGCCACCCCGCGAGCCCCGCACATGAGTGAGCGGAACTCGTACCGCAGAGCAGGAAGAGAAGACGAAGCCCGATGGCCACGACCAATGACCTCAAGAACGGCATGGTGCTCAACCTCGACGGACAGTTGTGGTCTGTCGTCTGGTTCCAGCACCACAAGCCCGGCAAGGGCGGCGCCGTTGTGCGCACCAAGCTGAAGAGCGTGCTGTCGGGCAAGGTGGTCGACAAGACGTTCAACGCCGACGTCAGGGTCGACACGGCCAACGTCGACAAGCGCACGATGACCTACCTCTACAACGATGGCGACTCCTACGTGTTCATGGACAGCCAGACCTACGAGCAGACACATGTCTCTGCAGACACCGTCGGGCAAGCGTCGCACTTCATGCTCGAGAACCAGGAAGCGATCGTCGCTGTCCACGAGGACCTCCCGCTCTACATCGAGCTCCCGGCGTCGGTTGAGCTGGCCATCGAGTACACCGAGCCAGGGCTTCAAGGGGACCGCTCCACCGGCGGCACCAAGCCGGCCAGGCTCGAGACGGGGTACGAGATCTCGGTTCCGCTGTTCATCACGACGGGCGAGAAGATCAAGGTCGACACCCGCGACGGCAGCTACCTCGGGCGTGTCACCTCGTGACAGGTGCCCGCTCGAAGGCCCGCAAGCGCGCCCTGGACATCTTGTTCGAGTCCGAGCAGCGAGGTCTCCCTGCTGCTGACACGCTCGCCGAGCGCAGCAACGCAGCGCAGACGCCACTGAACCCCTACACAATCACTCTCGTGGAGGGGGTCGATGAGCACCGGGTGGCGATCGACGAGGCCATTTCGTCGTACTCCGCAGGCTGGTCGCTCGAGCGGATGCCAGCCGTCGACCGCAACATCGTGCGCATCGCGGTGTTCGAGCTCCGGCACGTCGACGAGGTTCCTGACGCCGTGGCGCTCAGTGAAGCCGTGTCGCTGGCTCGTGAGCTGTCGACCGATGAGTCGCCGGCGTTCGTCAACGGCCTGTTGGCCAAGATCGCCGGAGTGACGACCGCAGACCACCAGACTTACTGACGGCTGCAGCCGATCCCCGCATGTGGCGGGAAGGCTCAGGCGTAGTCTTCGGGCTCGCGCTTGCCGTCGGGTCGCAGCACGCCCCAGTTGATAAGCCGGTCAGCGAGCGCACTCGGCGGCTCGTCGTAGATCACCGCGAGGGTGCGGAGGTCTTCCTGACGGATCGAGAGCACCCGACCGTTGTAGTCGCCGCGCATCGACTGGATGCTGGCACTGAAACGCGACAACGGTGCGGCGTCGTTGAGGTCGAGTGCCTTGATCCGCTCGATGTCGAGGACCAGTTTGGGCGGTGCCTCCTGCGAGGCTCCGAGCTCGTGGGCACCCGGCAACAGCTCGTTCATGGGTACGCCGTAGAACTCGGCCAGCTCAGAAAGTCGCTGAACGGTGACCGCGCGGTCGCCTCGCTCATAGGAACCGACGACGACGGCCTTCCAGAGGCCGTCAGACTTCTCTTCGACTCCTTGCAGGGACAATCCCTGCTGCTGGCGAATGGCTCTGAGGCGCATGCCTAGGGCCTTTGCGTAGTTCTCTGTCATGTTCGTCCCTTCAGGTAGGACGAAACTTCGTCCGTTCAACCGAGGACAAAATGGTATCGATAAACCGCCGCGGTTACTCAGTGTTGCGGCGGATTGGCCGAATGGCTGTAATGTATGGCCCGAAAGACATCCTTTAACGAGCCGTCCGGTGAGGCGGAGAAGGAGGTCGGCCTAGTGTCGTCTGCGCAACCCAGCCCGTCAGCCACGACCGCGGATTCGAGTCACTCCCCAGACTCATCCCCACCCACTGATTCACCCTCAGCCACTGATTCAAGCCCACCCGCAGATTCATCCCCACCCTCTCGCGTTGTCCTCGACGCGGCCGACATCAATCGCGCGCTGACCCGGATCTCGCACGAGATTCTCGAGCGCAACAAGGGTCCCGAAGACGTCATTTGTCTGGGTATTCCCAGTCGTGGCGTCCCGCTGGCGGCTCGGATCGCCGCCACCATGACCGAGGTCGAAGGCGTCGAGATCCCCGCCGGCTCCCTCGACATCACGATGTACCGCGACGATCTGCGGATGCGTCCCGCCCGTGCCATCGGGGCCACCGACATCCCGCCCGGCGGGGTCGACGGCGCGATCGTGGTCATCGTCGACGACGTGCTGTTCAGCGGCCGCACCATCCGGGCCGCCCTCGACGCGCTCAACGACGTGGGCCGGCCCAAGGCGGTCCAGCTCGCCGTACTCGTCGACCGCGGACACCGCGAACTACCCATCCGGGCCGATTTCGTCGGCAAAAACCTCCCTACCTCACTCACCGAGCGGGTCCAGGTGACGCTGAGTGACTACGACGACTCGACCGACTCCGTGCTGATCGCCTCACCCGAGGAGGGCAAGGCATGAAGCGCCACCTGTTGTCGGCCGCTGACCTCACCCGAGACGACGCGCTCAACGTCCTCGACACCGCGGCCGAGCTGAGAACGCTGGCCGACCGGCCGATCAAAAAACTCCCGACGCTGCGAGGCCGCACCGTCGTCAATCTGTTCTTCGAGGACTCCACCCGCACCCGCATCTCGTTCGAGGCCGCGGCCAAGCGGCTGTCGGCAGACGTCATCAACTTCTCGGCGAAGGGTTCGAGCGTGTCGAAGGGCGAGAGCCTCAAGGACACCGCCCTCACCTTGGAGGCGATGGGTGCTGACGCCGTGGTCATCCGGCACAGCGCCTCCGGCGCGCCACACCGACTCGCCAACAGCGGCTGGGTCAGGTCAAGCGTCGTCAACGCCGGGGACGGCACCCACGAGCATCCGACTCAAGCCTTGCTCGACGCCTTCACGCTCCGCCGCCACCTCGGCGACCTCGAAGGGCGACGGGTGACGATCGTCGGCGACGTGCTGCACAGCCGGGTGGCCCGGTCCAACGCGCTGCTCCTCAGCACGCTGGGCGCCGAAGTCACCCTGGTCGCGCCGCCGACGCTGCTGCCGGTCGGGGTCGACAGCTGGCCAGTCCAAACGTCGTACGACCTCGACGCGGCCATCGACAAGTGCGACGCGGTGATGATGTTGCGAGTCCAAAGCGAGCGGATGAATGACGCGTTCTTCCCCAGTGCCCGGGAGTACAGCCGTCGTTACGGTCTCGATGACCGCCGGTTCGCGCGACTGCCGGACCACGCGATCGTCATGCACCCCGGTCCGATGAACCGCGGCATGGAGATCGGCGCCAACGTGGCGGACTCGGCCCGGTCCGTCATCGTGGAGCAGGTCACGAACGGTGTCGCCGTCCGGATGGCCGTCCTCTACCTGCTGCTGAGTGGGTCGGATGAGGAATCCCCGCCGATCGAGCCTGTCGAGATCAGCGAGGTTTCGACAGGCACAACCACCGGCGACAGGCAGGAGGCAGTCCTGTGACGGCGTACGTGATCAAGGGCGCCAAGCTGCTCGGTGGCGACGCGACCGACCTGGTCCTCGACGATGGCGTGATCGCCGATCCCGGCGACGCTCCTGCGGGCGCGATCACCGTCGAGGGTGACGGCCTGATCGCACTTCCCGGCCTCGTTGATCTGCACACGCATCTCCGCGAGCCGGGCCGGGAGGATTCCGAGACGGTCGAGACGGGCACGCGCGCGGCCGCACTCGGAGGTTTCACCGCCGTACACGCCATGGCCAACACCGAACCGGTCGCTGACACCGCCGGAGTCGTCGAGCAGGTGTACAACCTCGGCCTGGCGGCCGGCTACTGCGACGTCCGCCCGGTCGGCGCCGTCACCGTGGGGCTGGCCGGTCAGCGGTTGGCCGAGATGGGGGCGATGGCCGACTCGATCGCCCGGGTGCGGGTCTTCTCCGACGACGGCAAGTGTGTGTCCGACGCCGTTCTCATGCGCAGGGCTCTTGAGTATGTGAAGGCTTTCGACGGCGTGGTTGCGCAACATGCCCAAGAGCCGCGCCTCACCGAGGACGCCCAGATGAACGAGGGCACGATGTCAGGTGTGCTCGGCATGCGTGGCTGGCCCGCGGTCGCCGAAGAGGCGATCATCGCCCGCGACTGCCTGCTCGCGGGGCATGTCGGGTCGCGGCTGCACATCTGCCACGTCTCGACCGTCGGCTCGGTGGAGCTGATCCGCTGGGCCAAGAGCAAGGGCTGGAACATCACCGCTGAAGTCACGCCGCACCACCTGTTGCTCACCGACGAGCTGGTCGCCAGCTATGACCCGATCTACAAGGTCAACCCGCCGCTGCGCACGGCCGAGGACGTGGAGGCGCTGCGGGCAGGGCTCGCGGACGGCACGATCGACGCAGTTGCCACCGACCATGCTCCGCACCCCACCGAGGACAAGGAATGTGAGTGGGCGGCCGCTGCCATGGGCATGCTCGGACTCGAGACCGCGCTCTCGGTCGTGCAAGAGGCGATGGTCGAGACTGGGCTGCTGGACTGGGCCGGCGTTGCCGATCGGATGTCAGTCCGTCCTGCTGCGATCGGCCGCGTCGGCGACCACGGGGGCAAGCTCGAACCGGGGGCGCCGGCGAACGTCGTGCTCGTCGACCCCGCCGCCACCCGCACGATCGACCCGACCGAGTCGGCCTCACTGTCGCGCAACACACCGTTCCAAGGGATGACGCTGCCCGGGCGTGTGGTCGCGACCTTCTTGCGAGGCCGCGCCACGGTCCTGGACGGCAAGCTCCAATGACGGCGGCAGTTCTCGTCCTCGAAGACGGCCGCACCTTTCACGGAGACGCGTATGGCGCGATCGGCGAGACGATCGGCGAGGCGGTGTTCTCCACGGGGATGACGGGCTACCAGGAGACGCTGACCGACCCGTCGTACCACCGTCAGGTCGTCGTGATGACGTCGCCACACGTCGGCAACACCGGCGTCAACGACGAGGACAGCGAGTCCGACCGCATCTGGGTGGCCGGGTACGTCGTGCGCGATCCGGCTCGGCGGCCGAGCAACTGGCGGTCAACGCGCAGTCTCGACGCCGAGCTCGTTGCACAAGGCGTCGTGGGCATCAGCGGGATCGACACCCGAGCACTCACCCGCCATCTGCGTGAGCGCGGGGCGATGCGGGTCGGCATCGCATCGAGCGGCGTCGGGGGCGACGCGCTCCTCGAGAAGGTGCAACAGGCTCCCTTGATGACTGGGTCGGCCCTCGCGGCTGAGGTTTCCACCGATGCGGCCTACACAGTGCCGGCGCAAGGTGTACGACGTTTCGGGGTTGCTGCGCTCGACCTCGGTATCAAGTCGATGACTCCCCATCGACTGGCCGAGCGTGGCATCGAGGTGACGGTGCTACCGGCGACCGCTTCGCTCGACGACGTCCTCGCGACCAAGCCCGACGGCGTGTTCTTCTCCAACGGTCCAGGCGACCCGGCGACCGCCGAACACGAGATCGAGCTGCTCCGAAGTCTGTTGGAGCGAGGCATCCCGTACTTCGGGATCTGCTTCGGCAACCAGCTGTTCGGCCGCGCGCTCGGCTTTGACACCTACAAGCTCAAGTACGGGCATCGTGGAATCAACCAGCCGGTGATTGACCGCACCACGGGCAAGGTCGAGGTGACGGCGCACAACCATGGCTTCGCTGTCGACGCGCCGCTCACGGGGACCACCCAGACGTCATACGGGGTGGCCGCGGTGAGCCACGTCTGCCTCAACGACGACGTGGTGGAGGGTCTCTCGCTCAGCGACGACCAGGGCCAGCTGATGGCGTTCAGCGTGCAGTACCACCCCGAAGCCGCCGCGGGTCCCCACGACGCCGGCTATCTCTTCGACCGGTTCGTCGAACTGATGCAGGCACGAACGCCGCTGATTGCCGAAGACCCGCTGATTGCCGAAGACCCGCTGATTGCCGAAGACCCGCTGATTGCCGAAGACCCGCTGATTGCCGAAGACCCGCTGATTGAGCCTGTCGAAATCACTGGCGTCTCGACAAGCTCGACCGACGGTGTGAGGGGAGACCACTGATGCCGCGGCGCACCGACATCTCGTCGGTCCTGGTGATCGGGTCCGGCCCGATCGTGATTGGCCAGGCCTGCGAGTTCGACTACTCGGGAACCCAAGCCTGCCGCGTGCTCAAGAGCGAGGGCATCCGCGTCATCCTGGTGAACTCCAACCCGGCGACGATCATGACCGACCCTGAGGTGGCCGACGCCACGTACGTCGAGCCGATCACGCCGCACTTCGTCGCGAAGGTGATCGACAAGGAACGACCCGACGCGATGTTGGCCACGCTCGGTGGTCAGACCGCGCTCAACATCGCCGTCGCTCTCGCCCAGGACGGCACCCTCGACAAGTTCGGCGTCGAGCTCATCGGAGCGTCGATCGAGGCCATCGAAGCCGGTGAGAACCGCGAGTCGTTCAAGCGCATCGTCGGCGATCTCGGGGGTGAGGTCGCGCGCAGCCTGATCTGCCACACCCTCGACGAGTGTGTCGCCGCAGCCACCGAGCTGGGTTTCCCCGTCGTCGTCCGGCCGTCCTACACGATGGGCGGGGCCGGCTCCGGCATGGCGTACGACGACATCGACCTGCGGCGGATCGCCGGGGCTGGTCTCGACGCCAGCCCGACGACCGAGGTGTTGCTCGAGGAGTCGATCATCGGCTGGAAGGAGTACGAGCTCGAGGTGATGCGCGACAGTCACGACAACACCGTGATCGTCTGCTCGATCGAGAACCTCGACCCGATGGGCGTCCACACCGGAGACTCCATCACGGTGGCGCCCGCGATGACCCTCACCGACCGCGAGTACCAGCTGATGCGCGACATGGCGATCGGGGTGATCCGATCGGTGGGTGTCGAGACCGGCGGCTGCAACATCCAGTTCGCGATCGACCCGCGTGACGGGCGGATGATCGTGATTGAGATGAACCCGCGGGTGTCTCGGTCGAGCGCACTGGCTTCGAAGGCCACGGGATTCCCGATCGCGAAGATCGCGGCGAAGGTCGCGCTCGGCTACTCACTCGACGAGATCCCCAACGACATCACTCGAGAGACTCCCGCCAGCTTCGAACCGACGCTCGACTACGTCGTCGTCAAAGTGCCACGGTTTGCGTTCGAGAAGTTCCCCGCGGCTGATCCCGTGTTGACCACGCACATGAAGAGCGTCGGCGAGGCGATGGCGATCGGGCGCAACTTCACCGAGGCGCTGCAGAAGGCGTTGCGGTCGCTCGAGAAGGCCGATGCGGTGTTCAGCTGGGCGGAGCCGCCCGGCGACAAGGCTGCCCTGCTCGCTCGCGCTGCCGTGCCGCATGACGGTCGGCTCCGCGTGGTGATGGACGCGATCCGGGCCGGTGCTTCTGTCGACGAGGTCTACCAGGCGACCGGAATCGACCCGTGGTTCGTCGACCAGCTGCTGCTGATCCACGAGGTCGCGGGCGAGCTGACCGGTGCCGAGACGCTGACACCCGTCCTGCTGCGTCGGGCCAAAAGACACGGGTTCTCCGACGTCCAGATCGCCCAGCTGACCGGTGCGACCGACGAGGTCGTCCGCGGAGTGCGTCACGCTCTCGGGGTCAGGCCGGTCTACAAGACGGTCGACACCTGTGCGGCAGAGTTCGCGGCCCAAACGCCCTACCACTACTCGACGTACGACGAAGAGACTGAGGTCGAGCCGCGCACCAAGGAGGCGGTGATCATCCTCGGCAGCGGCCCCAACCGGATCGGGCAGGGGATCGAGTTCGATTACTCCTGCGTGCACGCGTCGATGGCGCTCTCGGCGGCCGGCTACGAGACCGTGATGGTCAACTGCAACCCCGAGACGGTCTCGACCGACTACGACACGTCTGACCGGCTGTACTTCGAACCGCTGACGCTCGAGGACGTGCTCGAGGTCGTCGCCGCTGAGACGAGGGCCGGCCCGGTGGCGGGTGTAATCGTCCAGCTCGGTGGTCAGACCCCGCTCGGCCTCGCCGAAGACCTGGCCGCGGCCGGCGTGCCCATCGTCGGCACCAGCCCGGAGGCGATCCGGCTCGCCGAGGATCGCGCCGCGTTCGGCCACGTGCTCGCTGCTGCTGGTCTGCCAGCGCCGAAACACGACACTGCGACGTCGTACGCCGAGGCGACACAGATGGCCCACGAGATCGGCTACCCGGTGCTGCTCCGCCCGTCGTTCGTGCTCGGTGGCCGCGGAATGGAGATCGTCTACGGAGAGCCAGAACTGGTCGCGGCTCTCGACCGGCTGGGCGAGAGTGACGCACTGTCGCCAGCCAACCCGGTGCTCGTCGACCGGTTCCTCGACGACGCGATCGAGGTCGACGTCGACGCCCTGTACGACGGCACCGACCTGTTCCTCGGCGGCGTGATGGAGCACATCGAGGAGGCCGGCATCCACTCCGGCGACTCGTCCTGCGCGCTGCCGCCGATCACGCTCGGGGTCGAGGATGTCGCGCGCATCAGGGAGTCGACCCGGGCCATCGCCGAGGGCGTCGGCGTCCGAGGACTGATCAACATTCAGTTCGCGGTCGCCGCCGACGTGCTCTACGTGCTGGAGGCCAACCCACGTGCGTCGCGCACCGTGCCGTTCGTCTCCAAAGCGACGGGCACGCCGCTCGCGAAGGCCGCGGCCCGGGTCATGCTCGGCGCCTCGATCGCGGACCTTCGCAAGGAGGGTCTGCTGCCGGCCGAAGGTGACGGTGGGGCACTTCCGGAGCACTCCCCGGTGGCCGTCAAGGAGGCGGTGATGCCGTTCAACCGGTTCCGCACCGAGGACGGCAAGAACGTCGACACAGTGCTGGGCCCCGAGATGAGATCCACGGGTGAGGTGATGGGGTTCGACGCCGACTTCGGCTCCGCGTTCGCCAAGTCGCAGACGGCGTCCTTCGGGGGGCTGCCGGTCAAGGGCCGGGCGTTCGTCTCCGTGGCGAACCGCGACAAGCGGCACATGATCTTCCCGATCAAGCGGCTCGCCGATCTCGGCTTCGAGATCCTCGCGACCGCCGGAACAGCGGCCATTCTGCGCCGCAACGGGGTGGACGCGACCGTCGTACGCAAGCATTCCGAAGGGGTCGGACCAGACGGAGAGCCGACGATCGTCGGGCGCATCTTCGCGGGCGACGTCGACCTTGTCATCAACACCCCACATGGCACCACCTCGGGAGGTTCGCCTCGCCTCGACGGATACGAGATCAGGACTGCCTCGGTGGCGAGCAACATCCCGTGCATCACCACCGTGCAAGGCTTAGGCGCCACCGTGCAGGGCATCGAGGCGGTGCGGGCCGGCAACCTCGAGGTCAGGTCGTTGCAAAGCTGGAGCCTGTTGGCCGAGTCGACGACCCCACCCGACGGGAAGCTGGAGGAGCTGTGAGCAGTGAGTTTGCCGCCGGCACCCTGAACGCCGACCGACGGCCGATCCAGGTCGCCGGTGAGGTCTTCTCGATGAAGAAGGTCGGCGACTACTTCCACCTGACGATCGTCGCCGACGGCATCGCCGAGCGCACCAGGCCGGGCAACTTCGTGGCGCTCTCCGTCGGTGGCGAGACTTCGGGAATGCTGCTGCGACGGGCCTTCTCGATCTACCGGGTGCGCCCAGCCGGTGTCTACGGCGGCACAGTCGAGATCGTCTTCGCGGCGTACGGCGCTGGCACGAGGTGGATGGCCCAGCTCCAGCCGCACGACCCGATCAACGTAGTCGGTCCACTGGGCCGGCCGTTCTCGCTGCCCAAGGAACCGGTGGCGTGCGCCCTCGTGGGCGGGGGATACGGGTCGGCGCCCCTCTTCGCGCTCGCCGAGCGCCTGCGCGAACGAAGCTGCGGGGTTCACATGGTGATGGGAGCCGCGACCGAGACGAAGCTGTTCGGAACGCTCGAGGCCAAACGGGCCGCCCAGTCAGTGACTGTCACGACCGTTGATGGCTCCGTGGGCATCCGGGGGCTCGTCACCGATGCGCTGCCCGCCCTCATCACGCGCAACAAGGTCGAGGTCGTCTATGCGTGCGGCCCGATGGGCATGCTCCAGGCCGTCACTCGCGTCGCGGGGGAGTACGGCGCCTGGAGCCAGACCGCAGTGGAGGAGTCGATGGCCTGCGGCATCGGTGTCTGCATGACGTGCGTACTCCCGGTCCAGGGCGACGACGGCCTCGTCCGGATGGTCCGCTCATGCGTCGAAGGCCCCGTCTTCGCCGGCCACAAGGTGCAGTGGGATGCGGTGGGCACGATCCCCGCCGGCACCCACGGGGCACCCAGGGGAGGGGGTCACTGATGCCCGCCATGACCCCGTCAGCGACCCCGTTGAGCCCCGGTGACGTCGACCTGTCCACTGTGCTGGTCGACGCCCACCTCGACAACCCGGTGATGACAGCAAGCGGCTGTGCTGCGGCTGGCCGCGAGCTACACCAGTTCTTTGACGTGTCGAAGCTCGGCGCCGTCGTGACGAAGTCAATCATGCGTGACCCACGCTCGGGCCGGGCCACACCACGGATGGCCGAGACTCCGTCGGGCATGCTCAACTCCATCGGCCTCCAAGGCCCGGGCATCGATGCCTTCCTGGCGCGCGACCTGCCCTGGCTGCTGCAGCAGGACGCCCGGCCCATCGTGTCGATCGCGGGGTCGTCGTTGGGGGAGTACGCCGAGCTGGCCCGCCGGGTCGGCAACACGCCCGGTGTGGCCGCGATCGAGGTCAACATCTCCTGCCCCAACGTGGAGAACCGCGGTCTGGTGTTCGCCTGTGACCCGTTCCAGGCGGCGCGAGTGATGGCCGTCGTACGTCGTGACACCCCTCGTGGCGTTCCCGTGCTCGCCAAGCTCTCGCCCGACGTCACGAGCATCGTCGAGATAGCCGAAGCGGTGATGGAGGCGGGATCAGACGGGCTCGTCATGATCAACACGCTGCTCGGTATGCACATCGACCTCGACACGATGCGGCCCCAGCTCGGTGGGGTCACCGGTGGCCTTTCGGGGCCCGCGATACGTCCCGTGGCGGTGCGCGCTGTGTGGCAGGTCGCCGCCGCGCTGCCCGGCGTACCCATCGTCGGAGTCGGAGGCATCTCCAGCGGAGCCAACGCACTGGAGTTCATCGCTGCCGGAGCGACGGCGGTGCAAGTAGGCACGGCAATCTTCAACGACCCCAGCGCGCCGATTCGAGTGGTCGACGAACTCCGCATCGAGTTGGCCCAGCGCGGAATCACCAAGGTCAGTGAGGCGATCGGTCTTGCCCACCGACCGCCCTCGGCGCCAACGAGCAGTTCGACGAAAGGCTGACCAGATGGAACCGTTCGGCACCCGGCTTCGCCGCGCGATGGACGATCGTGGGCCGCTGTGCGTAGGCCTTGACCCGCACGCGAGCCTGCTCGAAGCCTGGGGCGTCGGCGACACCGTGGCCGGCCTCGAGCGCTTTTCGATGACGTGCGTCGAGGCGTTGGCGTCCCAGGTCGCCGTGCTCAAGCCGCAGTCGGCGTTCTACGAGCGACACGGCAGCGCTGGCATCGGAGTTCTCGAGCGAGCCGTCGCGGCCGCGCGCGATGCGGGAGCCTTGGTGCTCCTCGACGCCAAGCGGGGTGACATCGGCTCGACGATGCAGGGGTATGCCGACGCCTACCTCGACCAGGCTTCGCCGATGGCGGTCGATGCCATCACCGTCAGCCCCTACCTCGGGTTCGAGTCGCTGCGCCCGATGCTTGATGCCGCGGCCCTCCACGGAGCCGGTGTCTTCGTGCTCGCCCTGACGTCCAACCCCGAAGGCCCCGACGTGCAACTGGCGCGGCAGGGCACAGCGACCGTGGCCGGCGGCATCCTGGCCGCACTCCGCCGTGAGAACGCCACGGCTGGGCCGCTCGGTTCGGTCGGAGCCGTGGTCGCGGCCAACCTGACGGAGGTGTCGGAGGACCTGGCGATCAACGGGCCACTGTTGGCTCCCGGGTTCGGTGCACAGGGCGGGACGCCAGCCGACGTACGACGGATCTTCGCGGGCGTCGAGACGAACGTGCTCCCGTCGACATCGCGCGACGTACTCAAGGCAGGTCCGTCCGTCCAGGCGTTGCAGGCTGCTGCCAGGCGCGCGGCCGAATCGGTCGCCGTGGCCATCGGCACATGACGCCGCGAATGATGAGACGCGCGCTGGCCCTCGTCGCTGCGGCCGTGCTGGCGACGGTCACCCTGAGCTCCTGTGGCGGTGACGGCAGCGACTACTGCAATCGGGTGCGCGACAACGTCGAGGACAAGACGCTCGAGAACCTCGACTTGAGCAACACCGACGACGTGCAGGCGTTCATCGACGAGTACAAGGCGCTCCAGGACGATGCCCCTGATGAGATCAGAGACGACTTCGACGCCTTGATCAAAGCCTACGAAGATCCCAGCAACGCCTCCACCAAACTCTCGGCGTCGATCGCCGCGATCCAGCAGTACGACGAGGACCACTGCGACGTGGAGTACACCGGCTGACCCTCGTTTGGCAGACTGGCGTTACGGGGCTCTCATGCCGAAGGCACGGGTACGGCCGTTCGCGTGAGTGATGACAGGAGCAGACATGTCGGATCAGGGGCCGCCTGCTGAGCGGCCGGACGGGCAGCCCGGGCAACCTTGGCAGCCCGGACAACCGGGCGAGCCGCCGGTGAACTACCCCCGCCAGGAGCTGTTGCCGCAGGACATCAAGCCCGGGCGCAACCGCAAGCCGATCTTCATCGGCATCGGCGTCGCGTTGGTGCTGATCATCGGCGGTGTTGCTGCCTATTTCGTGTTCCGCGACGACGGTGAGGACAATCGGGAGGCCTACTGTGCAGCCCTTCGCGACGTCACGGACAACGGGGATCTCACTTCAGCCCTCGACGGCGCCGACTCCTCGACCGTGAGTGACCTTCAGGAAGTCGTCGACCTCGCACCCAACGCCGTCTCCAACGAGTGGAAGACCCTGACCGACTTCGTCGAAGATGCGCAACAGTCGGGGGAACCGGACTATGGGAAGGCGCTCAACGCGTTCACCGCTCTGCGTGAGATCCGCAGCGATGCCGAGAGCAAGTGCGACCTGTCCCTCGACATTCCGATGATGCCGTGACCAAAATCCGCGTCGATAGTTGTCTCACTTGCGGTGCCCTACAACCCGAAGTCTGGATTGGTTACCCTGGCAACCGCGACGAAGAAACGCACGTGAGCGGAGACAGACCGCTAGATTGCCATATCACCACTTTTCGAGCACTGAGGTAGATGCCGTGGCTGTGCCAGAGTTGACCGCCGAACAACGTCGCGCCGCACTCGAGAAGGCGGCCCTCGTACGCCGCCAACGAGCTGAGGTCAAGAGTCGGCTGAAGCATTCGGGGGCCTCGTTGACCGAGATCCTCCATAGTGGCGAGCACGACGAGGTGGTGGCGAAGATGAAGGTCTTCGACCTGCTGCAAGCCGTTCCCGGGCTCGGCAAGGTTCGCGCCCGCAACTTGATGGAGCGCATCGGCATCTCGGAGTCCCGTCGGGTCCGTGGCCTCGGCGCCAACCAGATCGCTGCTCTCGAGCGCGAGTTTGAGCACCGCTCCTGACACCGGGCCGACGCCGGCTCGTCCCAGTCGCCTGACGGTGCTCGCCGGTCCGACCGCCGTCGGGAAGGGCTCCATCTCGGCCTGCATCCGGGAAGAGCACCCCGAGGTATGGATCTCCGTCTCGGTCACGACACGACCGCCCCGTCCGGGTGAGATCGATGGTGTGCACTACAAGTTCGTCGACGACGCACGTTTCGACGAGATGGTCGAGCGCGATGAGCTCCTGGAGTGGGCCGTAGTTCACCAGACTGCGCGCTATGGCACTCCACGCGCGCCGGTCCTCGAGGCCCTCAAGCAGGGCCGGCTCACCTTGCTCGAGATCGACCTGCAAGGCGCCCGGCAGCTGCGCCAGTCGATGCCGGAGGCGCTGTTCGTGTTCCTGACACCACCGTCCTGGGAGGAACTCGTCCGTCGGCTGGTCGGCCGCGGCACGGAGTCACCCGAGGAACGGGCTCGACGGCTGGAGACTGCCGTGGAAGAACTGGCCGCGGAGCGGGAGTTCGACGTCACCGTCGTGAACACCGAAATTCACGCTGCAGCGGAGGAATTGGTACGCTTGATGCGTTCAGACATGGATCCCCGGGCTTTGGATGCCCGCAGGGATCCGACCCCCAACCTTTGAATGAGGCGTTTGCGTGTCCGGCACCTTGCCCGTCGCTGAGGGTATTACCAACCCTCCCATCGACTCCCTGCTTGAGAAGACCGACTCCAAGTACAAGCTGGTCCTGTACGCCGCCAAGCGTGCCCGTCAGATCAACGCGTACTACTCCCAGCTCGGCGAAGGCCTGCTCGAGTACGTCGGTCCGCTCGTCGACACGCACGTGCAGGAGAAGCCGTTGTCGATCGCCCTTCGCGAGATCAACGGCGATCTGCTCACATGTGAAGACGTCGAGCCGGAGGCCGAGCAGGCCTGACCCTCGGGTCGGTCCTGTCCGTCACAAGGGTCCTCCCGGACGTCACCATGGCTGACAGCTCGCAAGCCCGCCACCCTCGCGTCGTACTCGGCGTGAGTGGTGGCATTGCTGCGTATAAGGCCGCTGAGCTGCTCCGCCGGTTCACCGAGTCCGGTCACGACGTCACCGTGGTCCCCACCGCCGCAGCCCTCAAGTTCGTCGGGGCGGCCACCTGGGAGGCGCTGTCTGGCCATCCCGTCGCCACCAGCGTCTTCGACGACGTGGCCTCCGTGCAGCACGTCAGGCTGGGCCAACAGGCAGATCTCGTCGTCGTCGCGCCCGCGACTGCTGACCTGATCGCCCGCGCTACTCATGGTCGCGCCGACGACCTCCTCACCGCCACCCTGCTCACCGCCCGCTGTCCGGTCGTGTTCGCCCCCGCAATGCACACAGAGATGTGGGAGCACGCCGCGACGCGGGCCAACGTGGCCACCTTGCGCGAGCGCGGCGTCATCGTGATCGAACCGGCGTACGGCCGCCTCACCGGCGTCGACACCGGCCCAGGGAGGCTGCCCGAGGCGGCTGAGATCTTCGAGATTGCCAGCGACGTACTCCGCCGAGGGGCCACCTCTGAGCCTGCAGACCTGCGTGGCCTGCGGGTTGTCGTCAGCGCTGGTGGCACCCGGGAGCACCTCGACCCGGTTCGTTACCTCGGCAACCGAAGCTCGGGAAAGCAGGGCTACGCGCTAGCCCGCACTGCCGCGGCCCGCGGCGCCGACGTGACCGTGGTCGCCGCGAACGTTGACCTGCCCGATCCGGCAGGGGTGAAGGTCGTCCCCGTCGTTTCCGCCCTTGAGCTGCAGGACGCCGTCCTGGCCGCCGCCAGCGACGCCGACGCCGTCGTGATGGCCGCCGCACCTGCAGACTTCCGGCCCACCGTCCGAGCCGAGCACAAGATCAAGAAGAGTTCCGACGGTGTGCCGCCCCACCTCGACCTCGTCGAGAACCCCGACATCCTTGCCACCCTCGTCAAGCAGCGCGAGACCGGCGCAGTTCGGCCCATTCTGGTCGGTTTCGCCGCGGAGACCGGAGACGACCGGTCCGGCGTGCTCGACCACGCCGGCGAGAAGCTACGCCGCAAGGGCTGTGACCTGCTCGTGGTCAACGACGTCAGCGGCGGGGCGGTCTTTGGCGAAGACGACAACCAGGCCGTGATTCTCAGCACACGAGGCACGGAGTTGCCGGTGCCGCGAGGTTCCAAAGCCGCCTTGGCCCACGTCATATGGGACGAAGTCGTCGGCTGGTTGTCCGACGACACGGATGAGACGGTTTAGCATCCAGAGACTGTCTGCCGTTACTCTGGACTGCACTTTGTCACGCGAGGGGCCGCACGGATGCCCACCTGATCGAGGAGAAATCGTTGTCGCGTCGTTTGTTCACGTCTGAGTCCGTTACCGAGGGTCATCCCGACAAGATCGCCGACCAGATCAGCGACTCCATCCTCGACGCGCTGCTCGCCCAAGACCCGCACAGCCGCGTCGCAGTAGAAACGCTCGTGACTACTGGCCTCGTCGTGGTCGCCGGTGAGGTCACGACCGAGGCCTACGCGCCGATCTCGAAGATCGTCCGCGACCGAGTGTTGGCGATCGGCTACGACTCGTCCAAGAAGGGCTTTGACGGGGAGTCGTGCGGCGTCCAGGTCGCGATCGGATCGCAGTCGCGCGACATCGCCCAAGGCGTCGACGATGCCTATGAAGAGCGCCACGACAAGTCCGTTGACCCGCTCGACAGGCAGGGCGCGGGCGACCAAGGGCTGATGTTCGGCTACGCGTGTGACGAGACCCCCGAGCTGATGCCGCTGCCGATCACGATCGCGCACCGGCTGGCCCAGCGGCTGACCGAGGTACGCCACGACGGCACCATGCCCTACCTGCGCCCGGACGGCAAAACCCAGGTGACCATCGAGTACGACGGTGACAAGCCGGTCCGGATCGACACCGTCGTCGTCTCCTCCCAGCACGCCGCCGACATCGACCTCGACGGTCTGCTCACTCCTGACGTCAAGAAGCACGTCGTTGACGACGTGTTGACGCACTTCGACATCGACTCCAGCGACTACCGGCTGCTGGTCAACCCGACCGGACGTTTCGAGGTCGGCGGCCCGATGGGCGATGCCGGACTCACCGGCCGCAAGATCATCATCGACACCTACGGCGGCATGGCCCGCCACGGTGGCGGCGCCTTCTCCGGCAAGGACCCTTCGAAAGTCGACCGCTCCGGGGCCTACGCCATGCGCTGGGTGGCCAAGAACGTCGTCGCCGCAGGGCTGGCACGTCGGTGTGAGGTGCAGGTCGCCTACGCGATCGGCAAGGCTCACCCGGTCGGTTTCTACATCGACTGCTTCGGCACCGAGATCGTCGACGTCGAGGTGATCCGCAAGGCCGTGCTGGACGTCTTCGACCTACGGCCGGCAGCGATCATCGCCGACCTCGACCTGCTCCGCCCCATCTACGCGCTGACGGCCGCCTATGGCCACTTCGGCCGCGAGCTGCCGGAGTTCACCTGGGAGCGCACCGACCGCGTCGACGCCCTCAAAACCGCCGCCGGCATCTAAGCCTGGCTTCTTGTTGAGCCGTCACTTGCGGTTGCTTGAACCGTCAGGTTTGGTTGCTGGCGTTTTGACCTTCCGCCGGCTCTAGGCCCGCAAGATTGGACCGCTCAAACAGACCTTCCGCGGGTTCGAGTGCGTGGCGCGTTTGCGGTCTGCTGGCTTTGGTTGAGGCGGTGCCTGTCTCTCCCTGGCCAGGGAGGGTGTCGTGTCACGCTGGTAGAACTGGTCTCACGATGGAAGCCCATGGGGAGCAGCTGGCGCTGCTCAAGAGTGAGGTGCGGGCCAAGCGACCAAAACAGGTGGCCGGGCCGGCGCCGGAGCTCCCCGTCGCACATGTTGCCGTCGACCTGCCGCTGGCCCACCTCGACCGCCCGTTCGACTACCTCGTGCCCGCCACGCTGCACGAGCAGGCGGTCCCCGGATGCCGGGTGAAGATCCGGTTCTCCGGTCGCGACGTCAACGGCTTCCTGCTCGGCCGCAGCGAGGAGTCCGACCATGTCGGCCGGCTCGCCCCGCTGCGCAAGGTGGTCTCGAGTGAGCCTGTCCTCAGCCCGGAGGTCCTCGAGGTCGCTCGGATGGTCGCTGACCGGTACGCCGGCACGCTGGCCGACGTACTCCGGCTGGCGGTTCCTCCCCGCCACGCCCGGGTCGAGGCCGAGGAGCCGGCGGCAAGAGAGGCGGCGCTCGACCTACCCGCAGAGCAGCGCGACCGGCCTTGGACCCGCTACACCGGCGGCGAGGCGTTCCTCACCAGACTGGCCGCGGGCGAGTCGCCGCGTGCGGTGTGGACGGCGCCGGCGCGGGCCGACTGGGCACAAGCAGTCGCTGCTGCAGCCGCGGCCACTCGCGCCTCAGGGCGAGGCAGCCTGCTGCTCGCGCCTGACGCCCGCGACATCGCACGCCTCGACGCCGCCCTGGTCAGCCTGCTCGGCAAGGGCCAGCACGTCGTACTCACCGCCGACCTGGGGCCGGCCGCGCGCTACCGAGCCTTCCTGGCCGTCTCGCGTGGGCTCGCGCCGATCGTGGTCGGCACCCGGGCGGCAGCCCTCTCGCCCGTGCACGACCTCGGACTGGTCGCGATCTGGGACGACGGCGACGACCTCTACGCCGAGCCGCGCGCGCCTTACCCGCACGCTCGCGAGGTGTTGTTGTTGCGCGCCCATCACGAAGGAGCAGCGGCGTTGCTCGGCGGTGTCGCCCGCTCGGTCGAGGCCCAGTCACTGGTCGACACCGGTTGGGCGGTGAGCTTGGCCGGCCCGCGCGACGAAGTGCGCGCCGCCGCGCCCCAGGTGCACGTGACGGGTGAGACCGACCGCGAGCACGAGCACGACAGCGCTTCCCGGTCCGCGCGAGTGCCGGGGCGCGTGTTCGAGGTGGTGCGTGAGGCGCTCAAGATCGGTCCCGTGCTCGTCCACACGCCGCGCTACGGCTACCAGCCGAGCTCTGGCCTGCGCCACTTGTCGCGAGTCGGCCCGGTGCGCTCGCTGCACCGGTCCGCTCGCTCGCCCGGCAGCGGCAGCCACGCCAGCCTGCCGGTGGTGTGGTGCTGTTGCGGAGGACTGGCGCTGCCCGCACTGCCACGGCACGACCATGCGCGCCCCGGTTGTCGGATCGCTGCGTACGGCGGAGGAGTGGGGACGTAGCTTCCCGCAGACCTCGGTCGTGACGTCCGGCGGTGATCACGTGCTCGACTCCATAACCGCCGAGCCGGCCATCGTGATCGCCACGCCTGGGGCAGAACCCCACACGGAGGGCGGTTACGCCGCTGCCGTGCTCCTCGACACCTGGCTGACGCTGAGCCGGCCGGGTCTGCGTGCCACTGAGGAGGCGCTGCGCCGCTGGTTCAACATCGCCGGGCTGGTCCGAAGTGCTGCCGAGGGTGGCCGCGTCGTTGCTGTCGGCGAGCCGTCGGTTGTCGCACTGCAGGCGCTCGTGCGGTGGGACCCGGAGGGTTTCGCCCGCCGCGAGCTCGCCGACCGTGAGTCGGCCCATCTCACCCCGGCCGCCCGGATGGCGACGTCGACCGCCAGCCCCGACATCGTGACCGAGTCACTCGCGGCGTTGGCGCTGCCCCGAGGTGTCGACGTTCTCGGGCCGGTGGCCATCGACGACGAGCTCTCACGCGTGGTGGTCCGAGCGAGCCGTCAACGCGGGGCCGGACTGTCGAAGGCGCTCCAGCGCCTGCAGTCCGCGCGGAGCAGTCGCAAACTGCCGCCTGTTCGCGTGCAGGTCGACCCGCTCGAACTCGTCTGACGCTCGCTCTAGACTAGGCGCGCCCTGTGGTCTACGACGTGTGGAGTGCCTGCTGTGTCCGTTCGTGACATCCGGCTGTTCGGCGACCCGATCCTGCGCAGCACCGCCGCTCCGGTCGTCGACTTCGACAAGCAGCTCCGCACGTTGGTCCAGGACCTCACCGACACCATGCTGGAGGCCCCTGGCTCCGGACTGGCCGCGCCGCAGCTCGGCGTCGGGCTGCGGGTGTTCACCTACAACGTCGAGGAGGTCGTCGGCCACCTCGTCAACCCCGAGCTGACGTTGAGCGACGAGACGCAAACCGGTGAGGAGGGGTGCCTGTCGATTCCCGGCCTGACCTTCGACTGCACGCGGGCGTTCGGCGTGGTGGCGCGCGGCTTCGACATGTACGGCGAACCGGTCGTCCTCGAGGGAACCGACCTGCTCGCGCGTTGCATCCAGCACGAGACCGACCACCTCGACGGCGTCCTGTTCGTCGACCGCCTCGATGCCCAGACCCGTAAGGCCGCGATGAAGGCGATCCGGGAAGCCGAGTGGAGCGGTCTGACGACGCCCATCGTCAAGGAGTCGCCCCATCCGATGCTCGGCCGGGCGTTGTAACAAAGCCGTGCGGCTGGTCTTCGCCGGTACACCTGACGCCGCCTTGCCGGCTCTGTCGGCCCTGCTCGAGTCGCGGCATGAGGTGGTAGCCGTGCTCACCCGCCCCGATGCGCCAGCAGGTCGAGGCCGGAGCTTGACGCCGTCGCCGGTCGCCGAGCTCGCGCGAGAGCACGACCTGGAGGTGCTCACGCCGACCCGGCCGAGCGACCCGGATTTCCTGAGTCGGCTGAAGGAGATCGCGCCTGACTGCTGCCCCGTCGTCGCGTATGGCGCGCTGCTGCCGCAAGCCGCACTCGACATCCCGCCGCGCGGATGGGTCAACCTGCACTTCTCCGTGCTCCCGGCCTGGCGTGGCGCCGCACCAGTGCAGCGCTCTTTGATGGCCGGCGACGAGGTGACTGGCGCGACCACGTTCCGGATCGTCGCGGCGCTCGACGCCGGACCGACCTACGGTCTGTTCACGGAGCGCATCCGCCCTGACGACACGGCTGGCACCCTGCTCGACCGGCTGGCCGAGCACGGCGCAGGACTGCTCGTCACCACTCTCGACGGCATCGAGGACGGCACTCTCGAAGAACGCGCGCAGGACGACGACCTGGTCTCGCTGGCCCCGAAGCTCACGGTCGACGAGGCCATGGTCGACTGGGAGTCGCCGGCTTTCGCGATCGACCGGCACATCCGCGGCTGCACCCCAGCGCCGGGGGCTTGGACCCAGCTCGACGGCGCGCGCGTCAAGCTCGGACCTGTGACGATGCGATCCGACGTCACCGAGCTCGCGCCTGGCGACCTGGCCGTCGGGAAGCACGCCGTGCTCGTCGGCACCGGGACTCACGCGGTCGAGCTCGACCAGGTGCAGCCGCAGGGCAAGCCGCGCATGCGCGCTGCCGACTGGGCGCGGGGGCTGCACACGACGGCTCGCTCGATTCGACAGCTGATGGCCGAGGCACCCAGGCGGGCGAGGGCGCGCACTCAGATCGACCCAGGACGCCAGACGGCGTACGACGCGCTGCGGGCGATCGACGACGATGACGCCTACCTCAACCTGGTGCTGCCCCGCCTGATGGCGGAGCGGGCGATGTCGGCACGCGACGCCGCGTTCACCACCGAGCTCGCCGCAGGCACGGCGCGGATGCAGGGCAGCTATGACGCCATCCTCGACGAGCTCGTCGAGACGGCGCAGAGGGCTTGCAGCCACCGGTGCGCACCGCATTGCGGCTCGGGACCCACCAGCTGCTGAGCATGCGAGTGCCGTCGCACGCGGCCGTGGGTACGACGGTTGAGCTGGTCCGCGCGGCCGTCGGCGAGCGTCCGGTGCGACTCGTCAACGCCGTGCTGCGCCGCGTCACCGAGCGGACCCTTGACGAGTGGCTCGCGCAGCTGGCGCCCGACCCGTCGGCCGACCCGATCGGCCACCTCTCGCTGCGCTTCTCACATCCGCGGTGGATCGTCGAGGAGTTCTCACGCCTGCTCCCCAAGAACGCCGAGGTCGAAGCCCTGCTGGCTGCTGACAATGTGGCGCCGACGGTGACCCTGGCCGTCCGTCCGGGGTTGGCGCGAGTCGACGGCCTGGCGGCAGACGGCGTGCAACCCGGCCGGTGGTCGCCGTACGCCGGGGTGCTCGCAGCAGGCGATCCGGCGGCGCTCGAGGCGGTGCGAGCGGGACGCGTTGGCGTGCAGGACGAGGGTTCCCAGCTGGTCGCGTTGGCGTTCGCCGGAGCCGGCGTCGAGGGCGACGACTCCCGCTGGCTCGACCTCTGCGCCGGCCCGGGCGGCAAGGCTGCCCTGCTCACGGGACTGGCGCGAGAGCGCGGCGCAACGCTGATCGCCAATCGAGCGGCTGCCGCACCGCGCGCGGCTCGTCAGGTCGGGTCTGCGCGGCTACGGGCCGCCCGCCACGGTGGTCTGTGCCGACGGAACAGCCCCGCCATGGCGGCCCGGCACATTCGATCGGGTCATCGTCGATGCGCCGTGCACCGGGCTCGGCGCACTGCGGCGGCGACCGGAGTCACGGTGGCGTCGCACCCCGGGGGATCTCGAGACGCTGGTTCCGTTGCAGCAGGCGCTGCTCACGCACGCGTTGAACTTGACCCGACCGGGAGGTCTGGTCGCCTACGTCACCTGCTCGCCGCACTCCGCCGAGACGCGCGAGGTGGTGGACGCCGTCGTGACGAGGAGGGACGACGTACTCGAGGAGGATGCTCGGCTGCTGCTTTCGCACGTTCCCGACCTGGGATCCGGGCCGCACCTGCAGTTGTGGCCGCACGTGCACGGCACTGACGCGATGTTTCTGGCCGTACTCCGCCGTCGCGGACTTCCCGTCTAGACTCCTCGATCGATGGCCAAACAGACGACGATGCAGATCTCACCCAGCATCTTGTCGGCCGACTTCGCGAACCTCGAAGCCGCTGCCGCCTCAGTGCCCGGCGCCGACTGGCTGCACGTCGACGTGATGGACAACCACTTCGTCCCTAACCTGACCATCGGCTTGCCCGTGGTGGAGGCACTGGCGAACGTTGCTGATCAGCCGCTCGACTGCCACCTGATGATCGAGGACCCCGATCGGTGGGCCCCGGCGTACGTCGATGCCGGTGCCTCCAGTGTCACGTTCCACGTCGAGGCCTGCCGCGCACCGATCAGGCTCGCGCGGGAGTTGCGCGCAAAACACGCCCGGGCCGGGATGGCGCTGAAACCCGCGACTCCGGTTGAGCCCTACGAGGAACTGCTCCCCGAGCTGGACTTGCTGCTCATCATGACGGTGGAGCCCGGGTTCGGCGGTCAGAAGTTCCTCGACGTCTGCCTGCCGAAGATCGTCACGGCGCGCGAGCTGATCAGTCGACACGGTGGTGAGGTGTGGCTGCAGGTCGACGGTGGAGTCTCGGCCGACACGATCGAGCGCTGTGCCGCTGCTGGCGCGGACGTGTTCGTCGCCGGGTCTGCCGTCTTCGGCGCCGACGACCCCGATGCCATGGTGGCCCGGCTGCGCGAGAGCGCCGAGGCGGCCACGAAGGCGTGAGTCCGCTGTCTGAGCGGGCCTGCTTCACTCAGGGTCGTTGTCGCTGTCTCCGCCGATCATGAACGGCGTGTCCACACCGGCGTACATCAAGTGCGTGACCAGTCCCTGGCTCGCATGCTTCAGGTTGTGGCAGTGATCCATCCAGATCCCGGGATTGTCAGCGTTGAGCGCGATGACATAGGTCTCCCCGTCGTTGACCTCGAGCGAGTCGACCCACCAGGGACTTCCGCTGGCCGTTTCACCGTCACGTGACACGACCACGGCGTGATGGCCGTGCAGATGCATCGGGTGTGCCTCTCCGCTGTGGTTGTCGATCGTCATGAGCACGACATCGCCTTTCTCGACCACGAACATCGGCACGTCGGGATAGAGATGACCGTTGATCGTCCACCAAAAGCCCGGCCGGCCGTCGAGGAAGGCAATCCGGCGACCGATGCTGTAGGTGAACTCCCGGTCGGGCTTGCTGGGGTCGATGCCCAGTGGTGCTGGTGTGCCGTAGGACAGCAGGTCGAGCTCGTCCTGAGAGTCCTCACCTGGCACGACCTCGCTGTCGGCCGGACCGACCGCGAGTAGCGTCCCGCCATCGAAGTTCACCGCGGCCGATTTACCGTCGTCTGGTGCCTGGACGAGGAGGTCGGCACGCCCTCCAGCCGGCACCACGAGGGTCTTGTCCTCGACTGGCTCCGGTCCGTTCAGATCACGGGCGTCGATCGCGATCACGGTGTACGACGACCCGCTCACCCAGGTGCGCAGCGGGCTGTTGTTGGTGTTCACGACCCGGACGCGCGCGCTCTGCCCCGGTGTTGTCTCGATTCGGGTCGTGCCGAGGACGCCGTTCACGGTCCGGTTCCCGTCGTAGCTGTGCACCATGGCAACCGCGTCTACAGCGTCCTCAGCATCCGCGGGGTCAGTACTTCCGGACGCCCCGGGTTCGGGTGCGGGAAGGACCACCAGCGGGCCGAACAGTCCCTTCTTCACCTGCTCGTCCGAGACCTGGTGCGAGTGGTACCAGTAGGTGCCGGGATCGTCGACGACGAACCGGTAGACGTACTGCTCGCCTTCGTGGACAGCGTCCTGGGTGACGCCGGCGACGCCGTCCTCACGGTTGGGTATGTCGACGCCGTGCCAGTGCAGGGTGATCCCGTCAGGAACGGACTCGTTCACCAACGTGACCTCGAGGAGCTCACCGGCTCGAATCCTGATCTCCGGGCCCGGCGACTGGTGGTTGAGGGTGAAGCCGTCCACCTCGCGGTCATCCTCACCGGTCAGGTGGAGGGTCTCCTCGCGGGCGGTCAGGGTGACGGACTCGTCAGCCGGCCCGTCCGGCCCGCCGAGGGAGGTCACGCTGACCTGCTCAACCTGCCCGTGGTCATGGCCGGACATGTCATCACCCATGTCGGCCATCGACGCAGGAACTGGGCCGCCTCCGTAGTCGTGGTAGCCCATGTCCATCACGGAGTAGGTGTCGGGCAGCAGGCTCTGCTGCCAGAACCAGGCCAGCGGCGCGATGATCGCCACCGCGACAACCACCCCGACGATCGCGCTGACCCGTCGGCGCCGACTCGTGCGGCCGCCGACCGGCGCCTGGGCTGGGGTTTGTGGCTCCGGTGTTTCGGAGGTCACGCCGTGACTGTCTCCGACGGTTCAGCAGCATCGACCTTGGGGACGCGGCTCCCAGCAGTTCCAGCAAGGCCCATGACCAGGAACGCGTTGAGTCCGTGCAGAGCGCCGATGGCCGGCACGCCGAACGCGATGAACGCGAGCGCGACCTGGAGAATCACGGCGAGCAGCACATACCCGGCCCACTTCACGGCGCCGTCGAACCCGGCGAAGAAGGAGATGATGAAGAGGATGATCGCGATCAACGGGATGACCATGACGCCGCCGATGCTGTGCATCATGTGTCCGACGTTGAGGTCGTCGTCCAGGCTCGCAAACACCTGTCCGTCATCCACGTCCTTCAAGGTGATGAACCAGGCGAGCGCGACGCTGGCGGCTTGGACCACGACGCCGAGCGCGACGAGATAGGCGAGCACACGGTAGGTCTGTCTCATGGCTTCCTCGAGTTCCCCCGGCCGGCCGGCCCGGCCTGGTATCGGGGACACCGTACTGCGTCACACCCTGCTTTGTACCCAATTTTCTCGTGAGTCGCCGCGAACTGTCTGGCGTCTGAATACGCCCTTTCTGACGCGTGGGCGGGGTGCCATACTGGAGGGCAGTACGAGTGACCAACACTCGCGTGCTCCGGGGTCGGTGAAAATCCGAACCGGCGGTGACAGTCCGCGACCCGGCCGCAGCCAGCGGTCGGCTGACCTGGTGAAACTCCAGGACCGACGGTGAGAGTCCGGATGGGAGGATGCACGCACGTCGCCCGACGGCGGTGGGTCAGAGCAGCGCGAGAGCGCCGCCCCGACAAGCCACCACGCCCGTCGGCGTACGTCGTAGCCCCGGAGTCCGTGAGGACGAGCCGAGGAGAAGCGCGACGTGGCAACCGGCAACGAGATCCTGGCGATGAACCAGGCCTTTGCGCTTGCCCTCACCCCAGGCGTACCCCAGGGTCCCAACCCGCGGGTGGGTGCGGTGATCCTCGATGCCGACGGCACCACGGTCGGTGAGGGTTACCACCATGGCGCCGGTACGCCGCACGCCGAGATCGACGCCCTGCAAGCAGCTGGCGATGCAGCCCGTGGGGGCACCGCCGTCGTGAGCCTCGAACCATGCAACCACACCGGCCGCACCGGGCCGTGCGCGCAGGCTCTGATTGATGCAGGTGTACGACGCGTCGTGTTCGCCCAACCTGACCCCAACCCGCTCGCAGCCGGCGGCGCCGACTCGTTGCTGGCCGCGGGTATCGAGGTGGAGGGCGGCGTGCTGTCCGATGAGGCCGAGCTCGTCAACGAAGCGTGGACGTTCGCGATGCGCCATCGACGACCGTTCGTCACCTGGAAGTTCGCCACCACGCTCGACGGTCGTTCAGCAGCAGCAGACGGCACGTCACGCTGGATCAGCGGTCCCGAGGCGCGCACCGACGTCCATCGGTTGCGCGCCCAATGCGATGTCGTGCTCGTCGGCACGGGCACGATCGCCGCCGACAATCCGAGGCTGACGGTGCGTGACTCGTCCGACGTCGCGCTGCCCTCGAGGGTGCAGCCGCTCCGGGCGGTGATGGGTCTGCGCCAACTGCACCCCGACTCTCACGTCTTCGATGACACGGCGACGACCATGATGCTTCCGACCCAGGACCCGGTCGTCGCGCTCGCCGCCCTCTACGCCCGCGACCGCCAGCACGTCTGGCTCGAAGGGGGTCCCACGGTGGCGGCAGCGTTCTTGAGGGCCGGCCTCGTCGACGAGGTGATCACGTATGTTGCGCCCGCGCTGCTTGGTGCGGGCTTCTCCGCGGTGGGCGATCTCGGCGTCTCGACGATCAGCGGCATGCACAGGTTCGAGCTCGTGGAGGCCACCCGGGTCGGTGACGACGTACGACTGACGATGAGAGGCGGGACCTGATGTTTACCGGGATCGTGGAGGAGCTCGGGGAGGTCGTTGCGCTGGACCCCCTGACCGATTCGGTGCGGCTGACGGTGCGCGGGCCGATGGTCGTCTCCGACGCACGCCACGGAGACTCGATCGCGGTCAACGGCTGCTGCCTCACCGTCGTTGAGTGGGGCGACGACGCGTTCACCGTCGACGTGATGGCGGAGAGCCTCGACAAGACGTCGCTCGGAGCGCTCGCACCCGGCAGTCGCGTCAATCTCGAGCGGGCCGTCACCGCGGGCTCGCGCCTCGGTGGTCACATCGTTCAAGGCCACGTCGACGGCGTCGGGACGATCGTGCGGCGCGAGCCGAGCGAGCACTGGGACGTCGTGACGATCTCATTGCCGGCCGACCTCGCCCGCTACGTCGCCATGAAGGGCTCGATCACCGTCGACGGCGTTTCCCTCACCGTCAGCGGGCTCAGTGACGGCGCTCCCGATGCCGCGGTCGACTCGCCTGACGCGCCGACGTTCAGCGTCAGCCTGATCCCGACCACGCTCGACTTGACCACGCTCGGTTTCAAGCATCCCGGCGACCCGGTGAATCTCGAAGTCGACGTCATCGCGAAGTACGTCGAGCGACTTCTCGGCAGCTCCAATGGCCACACTCCCGCCCGCGAAAAGGAAGCCACCGAATGAATGCCCTGGACTGGTTGCTGGAAGGTACGTGGACGATCTCAGACCATCAGATTCTGGTGCGTGAGGTTGTCGGCAACGGATTCGGTCTCGCCAGCGCCCTGCTAGGCATGCGCCGCGTGGTGTGGGCCTGGCCGGTCGGCATGATCGGCAATGCCCTGCTCTTTACGGTGTTCGTCAGCGGCATCTTCGACAAGCCACAGGAGGACGATCTCTGGGGACAGGCCGCAAGGCAGGTGTTCTTCTTCGCCGTGAGCACCTACGGCTGGTGGCGCTGGACCCAGAGCAAGCGGGCTGGCGGTGCTGCCGACGGCGGCGCGATCGTGCCGCGCTGGGCGACGGCCAACGAGCTCCGCGCCCTGATCCTGAGCGGTGTGGTCATGGTGATCGTCTTCCGATGGGCGCTTGACCAGCTCGGGTCGTGGGGCCCCTTGCCGGACGCGTGGATCCTGACGGGCAGCATTCTCGCGACGTACGGCATGGCCAAGGGTTACGTGGACTTCTGGTGGATCTGGATCGGCGTCGACATCGTCGGCGTACCCCTGCTCCTTGAAGCGGGTTACTACCCGAGCGCGGCTCTGTATGCCATCTACGGCGTCTTCTGCCTGGCTGGCTTCGTGGCCTGGGCCCGCGCAGAGCAGCGGCTGAACGCGGCAACACCAGATCCAGCCGATGGCACCGGCTCAACGCGAGAGGAGGCCGTCCATGCATGACGAACTGCGCCTCGACACCATCGAACGCGCCATCGACGACATCCGGGCAGGGCGGCCGGTTGTCGTCGTCGACGACGAGGACCGTGAGAACGAAGGTGACATCATCTTCGCCGCGAGCAAGGCCACCCCGGAGCTTCTAGCTTTCACGATCCGTTACACCAGCGGAGTCATCTGTGTCCCGATGGAGGGCGCGGCACTTGACCGGCTGGCCATCCCGCTCATGACCCCGCACAACCGGGAAAGGATGCGCACGGCCTACACGATCTCCGTGGATGCCAAAGACGGAGTGACGACCGGTATCTCCGCGGCTGATCGCGCCCATACGATCCGCGTGCTCGTCGACTCCGCGACCGATCCGTACGAGCTCGTTCAGCCCGGTCACGTGTTCCCGTTGCGCTACCGCGACGGGGGCGTGCTGGTGCGACCCGGTCACACCGAGGCATCGGTCGACCTGGCCAGACTCGCCGGACTCACACCCGCCGGAGCGATCTCTGAGGTCGTCAACGACGACGGCACGATGAAGCGGGCGGACGATCTCCGGATCTTCGCCGACGAGCACGATCTGGCGCTGGTCTCGATCGCTGATCTGATCCGCTACCGGCGCCGACACGAGAGGCAGGTGCAACGCGTCGTCGAAACCCGGCTGCCCACGGAGTTCGGGACGTTCCAGGCGCTCGGCTACCGCAACCTGGTCGACGACTGCGAGCAGATCGCCTTGGTGTGCGGCGACATCAGCGACGGCGTCGACGTCCTGGTGCGAGTGCACTCCGAGTGCCTGACTGGCGACGTGTTCGGGTCACGGCGCTGCGACTGCGGTCCGCAACTCGACGCCGCCTTGCAAGCCGTCTCAGCAGCCGGTCGTGGCGTCGTCGTCTACCTACGCGGCCACGAAGGCCGGGGCATCGGGCTGCTGCACAAGCTTCAGGCCTACATGCTGCAAGATGACGGCCGCGACACGGTCGACGCCAATCTCGACCTCGGGCTGCCGGCCGACGCGCGTGACTATGGCACCGGTGCGCAGATTCTGCACGACCTCGGTATCACTTCGGTGCGGCTGCTCACCAACAACCCGGCCAAACGCTCGGCGCTCGAGGTCTACGGCATCACGGTGACCGAGCGGATCGCCGTACCCGGTACGCCGCACGAAGAGAACCGTCGCTATCTCACGACCAAGCGCGACAAGATGGGTCATGACCTCGGCCACCTCGATCTGGACCGTCCCCCGAGCCCGACGCCGAGCTCAACGCCAGGCCCATCGAACGTCGAAGGGCCGCAGGTATGAGCGATGAAGGACACCCACAGCTGGCCCCGATCGATGGGAGCCGCCTCCGAGTCGCCGTCGTCGCAGCGCAGTGGCACACGGAGGTGATGGACGGTCTCCTCGCCGGAGCCCAACGTGCCCTGACTGATGCAGCCGTCGAGTCGTGCAGCGTCGTCCGCGCACCGGGGAGCTTCGAGCTGCCCGTGGTGGCGCAAGGGCTGGCCAAGCAAGGGTTCGACGCCGTGGTCGCGCTCGGCGTGATCATCCGAGGAGGTACCCCGCACTTCGACTACGTGTGTAACGCCGTGACCGACGGGCTCACCCGAGTCGCGCTCGACTCGGGCATCCCGGTGGGTTTCGGAGTGTTGACGTGTGACACCGAGCAACAGGCACTCGACCGGTCCGGAGGTGAAGGCTCTAAGGAGGACAAGGGCTACGAGGCCACACACGCGGCCCTGTCGACCGCCCTCACCCTGAAGAACATCCGCCACTCATAACCGAGTTGTCAGGGTGTAGTCGCGTCCCAGTACGACTCCACCCTGACAAGGCGGTTTAGGCTGGGTGGCGATGAAGACCTTCGACGCGTTGTTCGCCGAGCTCACAGAGATCGCCGCCGCCCGACCAGCTGGGTCAAGCACGGTCGCTGCGCTCGACGGCGGCGTGCACAGCATTGGCAAGAAGCTGGTCGAGGAAGCAGCCGAGTCGTGGATGGCGGCCGAGCACGAGTCCAGCGAACGTGCCGCGCAAGAGCTTTCCCAACTGCTGTACCACGCCCAGGTCATGATGCTCGCCCGTGGACTCACACTCGACGACGTCTACTCTCATCTTTAAGCCCACCCTTGCCGCCCACCCTTAGGCCGGATCCTGAATGCTCAAGATCGCCGTACCCAACAAGGGGTCCTTGTCAGACGCTGCCGCGCAGATCCTGCGTGAGGCCGGCTATCGCCAGCGCCGTGACGAACGTGACCTGGTCATGAGCGACCCGGCGAACGACGTGGAGTTCTTCTACCTGCGACCACGTGACATCGCGGTGTACGTCGGAGAGGGCACTCTCGACATCGGACTCACCGGCCGCGACCTGGTGCTCGACTCGCGTGCGCCCGTCACCGAGCGGCTCACGCTTGGCTTCGGTGAGTCGACGTTCCGATTCGCCGCGCCGGTCGCGCAGTTCAGCGACATCGACGCACTCGACGGCATGCGCGTCGCGACGTCGTATGCAGGCATCCTCGAGGACTTCTTCAAGGCCCGGGCGATCAACGCGCACGTCACCCGGCTCGACGGCGCTGTCGAGTCGGCGGTCCGGCTCGGTGTCGCGGACGCGATCGCCGACGTTGTGTCGACGGGCAACACGCTGCGTCAAGCCGGGCTGGAGATCTTCGGCGACGTCATCCTCGACTCCGAGGCCGTGCTGGTGACCCGCAACAACGCTCCCGACCCGGACGGCTTCGCTGTGTTCATGCGACGCATTCAGGGCGTCCTCGTCGCCCGGACCTACGTGATGATGGATTACGACTGCCGGGTCGAGCAGGTTGATGTCGCCTGCGCCCTGACCCCGGGCATCGAGTCGCCCACTGTTTCGCCGTTGCATCGCGAGGGATGGGTTGCTGTTCGCTCGATGGTGCCGCGCAACGACGCGCAGCGCGTCATGGACGAGCTGTACGACATAGGAGCTCGGGGAATTCTGGTCACCGACATTCATGCCTGCAGACTCTGAACCCTCCGCAACATCCTCCGCCGAGGCGGTCCCGTTGCCGCGCACCTATCGTCCGTTGGGGGCTCGCGTTGCCACGGCGATGGCATCTGTGGTCGTGATCGCAGCGGTGTCGTTCTTGTGGATCATGCTTCCTGACGACGTACAGGACGACTTCTCGGTGTTCCAGCGGCTGACATTGCTCGGGTTCTTCGGCGCCGTGCTCGTGCTGCTGCACGGGATCTTCCGCACCGCGGCTCGCGCGGATGAAGTTGGCCTCACGGTGACGAACGGGTATCACCGACATCGGTTCGAATGGGCCGAGATCGTTCGGCTGAGCCTCACGCCCAACCGACCCTGGGCGCTCATCGACCTGGCCGACGGTACGACGCTCTCGGTGATGGCCATCCAGACCGCGGACGGGGATCGCGGGATGCGGCTGGCTCGAGAGCTGGCCGGAGTGATCGCCGAGCGCAATCGCACCGACCGGGATGCGTGAGCCGATGGGTGGAACCTCTCACGGCGCATCAACGTCAGATCGCCATGAACCAAGCGAAGCTCGGCCTGGCAGCCCTCCTCGTGATCGCGGTCTGCTCGACCGCGTGCTCGAACGCTGACGCGAAGCCGCCGGCGGAGGTGGCTGCGGCCAGCCAGACAACCCCTGGACCCCAGGCGACCACTGGCACGCCGGCTGTCGGCGGGTCCGCGCTGACCGGCCCCCGAGCGAGCTACACCTACATGTTCCGGTCGAGCTGTGGGGAGCGGGATGGGTTGGGCAGCTTCCGGGTGACTGTGCACAAGGGCGAGGTGACCGACGTCAAGGTGGCGAACCGGTACACCCACCTCCCGCAAGACATCGAGATGATCCCGAGTCTGCAAGGCATCCTGGACGAGGCAGCACGAGCCGAGAGGCGTGGCGCCGACGAGGTCACGTTGAGGCTCTCACCTGACGGGACTCCGCGCTCACTGTCGATCGACTACATGAAGGAAGCGATCGACGACGAGATGTGCTGGTTCGCCAGCCACATCGATCCGCTGAGCTAGCCCGGAACCGCTTCAGCCATGGCGGCGATGGCCTCGGTGAAGCACTCCATCGGCGGGCTGACCAGTCCGGCGCCGACCTGGCCCACACCGGCCACCTTGCCGGCCATGCCGGTGTTGATCTGCGGCAACTGTCCCGAGCGGAGTACCGACGTGACGTCGATGCCCGTGGGCGTCCCGCGGAACTCCATGATCGGGATGCCCCACCCGGGGTTCTCTCCGACGCAGAGGTCGTACATCCGCAGCGTCGTCGCCAATGCATCGGGCACCGAACCACCAACGAACCGCACGATGGCCGGCGCCGTAGCCATCGCGAAGCCGCCGATCCCCGCGGTCTCGGTGATGGCCGAGTCGCCGATGTCGGGGTTTGCGTCGTCGGGACCGTAGCTACCCAGGTAAAGACCGTCAGCAATCTGCGCGGGACCCACGAACCACGCGTCTCCCGTTCCCGAAACCTGGATGCCAAAGTCGGTGCCGTTGCGCGCCATCGTCGTGACGACGGTCGATCCGGGGATCCCGACGGCAGCGGCGGTCATCAGCTTGCACGCCGGCATCACCAGATTGAGGAAGAAGTGGTCGTTCCCTGACACGAAGCGCACGACCTCGGCGACGTCAGCGGCGTCGAGGCCGGACGTGATGAGGTCGGGTAGCCACTCCTTGAGGAGCATCAGAGTGCCGGCGCGGTTGCGGTTGTGCCCTTCGTCGCCCATCTGGATCATCTGCGCGGCGATCGCGAGGATGTCGATCGGGCCCTTCGCGCGCGTGGCGGTCTGGAGGGCCGGACCGAGGACGTCGGCCATCCAATGCAGGCGGGTGATCACGTCGGGGGAGTAGGCGCCGTACCGGAGCACCTTGCCGAGACCCTCGTTCAGCGAGCACCACGACTGCCGGTCGTGCACGTCGTCGGACAGCTCGAACATCCACATCGAGGACGACACCACACCCGCCATCGGTCCGACCGCGCCGCGCTGGTGACACGGCTCCCAGCTACAGCCCCCCGAAGCGAGCAACGCCTCGGCCTCCTCAGGCGACCCGGCCAAGCCCTCGAACAGCACGGCACCGATGAGTGCGCCGCGCATCGGTCCTGATGCGCGCTCCCAGGTGATCGGCGGCCCAGCATGCAGGAACTGGCCAGGCTCGAGGCCGAGCACGTCGGCAGCGGGGCGTACGTCGACGAGGCTTGCATGCGCGGACGTCATCGCGCTGACGGCGTCAGCATTCGCGGCCGCACGCCGCGGATCGAGCATCACGGTCGCCAGCGCGGACTCAGTGCCGGCGATCGGCGGTGACCAGTCGACCGGCGAGGTCGTCACTCCCTGGCCCGTCAGGGCGTCGTCGAGCAACTGCGCGCCTGCGGTCACCACTGCTGTTGCGGAGAGCCCTCGGGTCGCCGTCATGGTGCCGCCTGCTTGACCATCGAGACGGCCTCTCGCGTAGCCGCAGCATTCGAGGCGTGAACGATCGCCCCTGCCGCGGCTAGTTGTTCGGCCGTCGCGTCGAGCTGTTGTGGGTCGTCGCGCGTGCCGATAAGTGAGACCACGACGGGTTTCTGCGCGGCGGCGATCACCGGAGCCAGATCAGCGGCCGGGTCGGCATGTGCTCCATGACCCAGCACCACGTCGAGCAGCACCACGGCGCAGTCGTCGGTGGCGAGCTCCTGCTGCAACCGCTCCAGGCGCAGACTGGGGTCGATCATCGGATGTGGTCGGCCGGCGGTGAGCTGGTCGTCGCCGAAGTCGATGAACGTGTGTCCGTCGCTCCGCAGGTCGTCGTCGAGCGCGGGCTGCCCCGCCAGCGGGATGTTGGAGCTCGACGGTGCCGAGCGTCTCTGCCGCGATGATCATCGCCTCATCGCACAGGGTGCCGCCGGCGAACAGCCCGCGAACGAATCCCTCCCGAGGCTGCGGCGCGTCTCCCCCCCATCGTCGTGGCGTCGTCCAGGAGGCACCAGCGGCTCTCGCGACCCGCTCCGCCGTCGCCGTGATGTCGGGTTGACCCATCCCGAGGTAGCAGACGACGACGGGCTTGCCCAGCGACTCGGCGTGCGCTGTCACCTGGCGGGCCACGTCCGCGGCTGGCGGCTTGGAGATCACGACGATGGTCTCCACGTCGTCATCAGCCGTAAGCCGGTCAAGAGCAGCGATTGTGGAGCGACCGCTTACTTCGGTCGACAAGTCCCTCCCTCCCACTCCGATGCAGTGCTTCACACCGAGACCGACGCCATCGAGCAGCGCGAGCAGCTGCTGGGCTCCCGTGCCCGATGCGGCGACGATTCCGACGGGACCTGGTCGTACGACGTTGGCGAACCCCAGTCCGACCCCGTCGACGACAGCGGTCCCGCAGTCGGGGCCCATCACCAGCAGCCCTGACTGCGCGGCCATCGTCTTGAGCGCCACTTCGTGAGCCACCGAGACGTTGTCACTGAAGATCATCACGTCGAGCCCGTTCGCGAGGGCGTCGGCGGCATCGATCGCTGCTACCCGTCCCGGCGTACTGATCAGCGCGATCGAGGCCCCCACGCGGCGCGCGGCTGCGGTGACCGTCGGCGCGGGCGGCAACCCCGACGTCCCAAAGCCTTGAGCTGCCGGCCGTCGACTCAGCGCCTCGTCCAGAGCAGCTTGGGCTGCCGTTGCGGCGGCATCGTCATCAGCCTCGATCGCCACCACCATGTCGTTGGGAGAGGCGCCTTCGGGTGGCGCGAAGCCCATCCCCGTCAACAGTTCCAGATTGAGCTCGGTCGCCATCGCCACGAGCGCCGAGCCCACGTCAGGACGGTCGGAGATCTCACGGCTGATCTGCATCAGGCTGACCGAGTCCTGGTAGGCGCCCTTGCGTACTTCGACGAACCGGGTCATGCAGCAGCCAACGAACCATGGGGCAGGACGCGGGCGACCCCTTCGATGAGTCCATGGCCCGACGATGCGCCCACACCGCGCAGCGTCGCCTCGGCTCGAGCAACGCCGGTGTCGGTCGCGAGAGCGCGCAGGTAGTCCGCCAACTCGTCGATGCACCATCCGTCGCACGCGGTTCGGAGCAGGGAGGCAGAGGTCGCGGTTGTCCGGGCTTCGAGGTCGGCGTTCCGGATCTCGTCGGCCAGGCTGGCGAAACCGGGAGCGCTTGCTGCATGCAGGGCGACCAACGCACCGCACAGGACGTCGTCGCCGTACGGTGTCAGACCTGGTCCGCGGCCGAGCATGTCAGGCCACTCGGCGAGGAGTTCGTTCGCCGCGGCGGGACGCTCCGCACGGCGGAGCACCCCGAACCGTGGCCGGGCGGGCTGCCACCAGCGCGCCACTGTGTACAGGTCATTACCCCAAGTCAGCGATCCGTCTCCGACCGAGATCGACGGCGACACGCTGACGGGAGCGGTAATGCTGCAAGCAAAGGGAAGACGCACGGCGTCGGGATGTATGACGGAGAAAACCACACGTCCTGAGTCGTCGGCGATTTGGGCGGCATAGCGGCTTTGGTACGCGGTGTGGAGGCGCCGAACAGGGCCGTCCAGGAGGGGGGCGAGCAAGACGCTCGCCGACATGAGCCGCGAGTTCTGCACTACCTCCCGCCTCCAATCCATCGCTCTGAAGTCGCGGAACTACTGGTAGTGACCGTAACTGCTGCGCTACGGTCCCTGGCATGGGCAATGTTGCCAACGATCCGCCGCGAATCGTCAATGAGTTGTCAGACGGCTCTGCGGTCCGGGTCGGAGACCTGTTGAAACTTGCCGCGTTCGCCGACGCCGAGGTCGTCGCAGGTCATAAGGGGCTCGACCGGGTGGTCACCCGAGCCAACATCATGGAAGTGCCCGATATCGAGCCGTGGGTCAAGCCGCACGAGCTCTTGCTGACGACCGGCTACCCCTTGCGCGAGGTACCGCAGGGCCTCGCGTCACTCGTGTCGTCGCTGGATCGCGCTGGCGTGTCGGCTCTTGGTGTGAAGCTGCGTCGCTACCTCAGCGAGCTACCCGAAGACATGCTGGCGGAGGCCGACCGGGTTGGCCTGCCGCTCGTGCTGTTGGCCGACGACGTGGCTTTCGATGATCTGCTCAATGCCGTTCTCGGCGATGTGCTCAATCGGCAATCAACGATTCTCGAACGCAGCGAGGTCGTCCACCGCACGCTCGTCTCCGTGATCCTCGACGGTGGCGGACTCGATGAGCTGGTGACTGAGCTCGGAGGGCTGCTGGCCGGACAGACATTCGTCACCACCACCGACGGCCGAGTGCTGGCCGCTTCGCCTCGCGCGGGAGACCGTGACCTGATGAGCCTGCCCGACATGTTCGTGGAGTCGGGACGTTTCAGGTCTGAACGGTTCTCGCCCGGCACCCACCGGGCCGGTGACGTGGCTCTTGCCGTCGTGCCGGTCATGGCAGGCAAGGTCGACCACGGGCGGCTGGTCGTCGTACGCGAGGGCGACTCGGTTCCCACGGCCGACGTGCACGTGCTGGAGCGCGCCGCCACCGTCGCGGCGTTGACCATCACCAAATCCATTGCCGTGCAGGCCGTCGAGGCCAAGTACCGCGGCGACTTCGTGCGCGACGTGTTGATCAACCGGGCCGGTCCGCCCGACATGGTGATCGCACATTTCGATGCCCTTGGCTGGGATGTGTCTCGTCCACTCGTCGTGGTCGTCGCGGCACTTGACCCACGCGAGAGCCTCGGCGCTTTCAAGGCCGACGATCCTCCGCAACCTGACCCTCGTACGGCCCAAGATCGTTTCTCGAACGCCTGGATCAACGTCGTCGGCCGCCATGACCGGGCCGCGCCGGTCGTTGGGTTCGCCCAGGAGGTGGTGTCGCTCGTCGCGATCCCCGACGGCATCAGGCCGCGCGATGTCGTCGCCGAGCTCGTCAAGGGTGTGTCAGGCGACGGCGGCGGCGGCCGGCTGTCGTTTGGAACGGGCGTGAGCAGGATCATCGACGACCCGGGCGGGATCGCGCCCGGCTACGAACAGGCCCGCCGCGCCGTCCACGTCGGCAGGCAGCTCCAGGGCACGTCTGCCGTTGCTCACTTCGACGACCTCGGAGCATTCCGGTTGCTCAGCCTGATCGAGGACGTCAACGAGCTGCGCAACTTCGTCAGCGAAGTCCTCGGTGAGCTCGCCCACGAGAGCGACCCCGAGGCGGCAGACATGCGAGCGACGCTTCGGGTACTGCTCGACACCAACTTCAATGTTGCCGAGACGTCTCGGCGGCTGCACTTCCACTACAACACGCTGCGCTACCGCATCACGAAGCTCGAACGGATGGTCGGGCCGTTCACCGAGGACCCTGACCGCCAGCTCGACCTGTCGCTCGCACTCCGTGTGATGCAGATGCGCGGCCTCTGACGGTATGACGAAGTACGACGTCCTGGTGGTAGGTGGCGGGGCTGCCGGCCTGAGTGCAGCACTCGTGCTGACCCGAGCCAGGCGCGCGGTGGCTGTGGTGGATGCGGGCGAGCCACGCAACGCGCCGGCCGCCCACATGCAGGGTTTTCTGTCCCGGGATGGCATGCCGCCACACGACCTCATCGCGGCTGGTCGGTCGGAGGTGTCCGGCTATGGCGGCACCTTGATCGACGACACCGTGGTTGGCATCGAGCTCGGCTTCCACGCGCGACTCGCCGGTGGCTCACCGCTGAGTGCCCGCCGAGTTCTCGTGGCCACCGGACTGCGCGACGAACTGCCTGACATTCCGGGTGTGCGAGAGCGGTGGGGACGAGACCTGCTGCACTGCCCCTACTGCCATGGCTACGAGGTCCGCGACCAACCGCTCGGAGTGCTGGGCGGCACGGCTGACGCGGTTCAACACGCCTTGTTGTTGCGGCAGTGGTCGTCCGACGTCACGCTGTTCCCTCACACCTACGCCCTCACCCCGGAGCAGCGCGAACAGCTCGCTGCCCGTGGCGTCCGCATCGATGAAGGCACCGTCGCACGGCTCGCCATCGACGACGATCAACTCCAGGGCGTCGAACTGGTCGGCGGCACCGTCATCCCTCGTGCGGCAGTGTTCGTGCGCCCGCGCTTCGTACCGAACGCTGACCTGCTCACCGGCCTGGGTTGCGAGTCGGATGAGAACGGCTGGGTGGTCCACGATCCCGAGGGACGCACCAGCGTTGCCGGCGTCTGGGTCGCGGGCAACGCCGCCGATCCCCGCGCACAGGTCATCAGTGCAGCGGGGCAAGGATCAGCGACCGCGATCGCCCTCAATGCAGACCTGGTCGATGAGGACGTCGAGCGCGCCCTCGCCGATCGCTGAGCGGCATTTGCTCGGATGTGGCGGTGGGTTCGGCAGGGTTTCTCCCTGCGCGTCGCGGTGTTGAGGTCCTCGCGTTCCGGCATTCTGTGAACAGGTGACACCTGTCACGCCCTCTTGAGGAGTGGATCGATCATGGCGATGTTGACATGGAAGGTTGTTTACGACGGCAAGACGCCGCCGCCTGGCGAGGCCGTAGCACCGGACGAGCGGCTTTCGTGGCCGAGAACCTTCGGGCTCGGGGCCCAGCACGTCGTCGCGATGTTCGGGGCGACGTTCGTCTTCCCCGTCATCATGGGTTTGAGCCCGCAACTGGCGATCATGATGAGTGGAATCGCGACGGTCTGCTTCCTGCTCATCGTCCAAGGCAAAGTCCCGAGCTATCTCGGGACGAGTGCGTCCTTCGTCGGCGGGGCCACCGCCATCTACGCCCAAGAGGGCGGCCCCGACGATGTCACCGGCGCGATCCTGGTTGCCGGAGTCGTGCTGGCTCTCGTCGGAATCCTCATCCACTTCCTCGGCTCTCATGTGCTGCACGCGGTACTGCCGCCGGTCGTCACGGGCGCAGTCGTGATGTTGATCGGCTTCAACCTGGCGCCTGTCGTCGCCAACATCTACTGGCCGCAAGACCAGTGGATCGCACTCCTCACGATGGCCTTCGTGATCCTGGTCGCCGTGGGGGCTCGAGGGTTCCTCGGTCGTATAGCGATCTTCCTTGGACTGGTCTTCGGCTACGTGCTCTCCTGGATCTTTGACGGAATCTTTGGCCAGATCACGTCGTTCGATGCAGCCGCCGGTGAGGTCACCACCCACGACCGCGTCAACTGGGACGCCGTCAAAGCTGCGGACTGGCTGGGGTTCCCACCCCACACGCCTGGCGATCTCGTCGGCAACCAGACCCTTGCCGGCAACCTCGACGCCGTGGGCTGGCACGCACCCAACTTCTCGATCACGTTCATCCTGCTGGTGCTGCCAGCGGTGATCGCCTTGGTCGCGGAGAACACCGGACACGTCAAGGCCGTGGCGGAGATGACCAAGCGAGACCTCGACCCGGTCATGGGTCGGGCCATCGCCGCCGACGGCGTCGGCACAGTGATCGCCTCGTCCGTGGGTGGCTCACCCACCACGACGTACGCGGAGAACATCGGCGTGATGGCAGCCACCCGCATCTACTCGACGGCGGCCTACTTCGTCGCGGCCGGCGTTGCCATCCTGTTCGGGTTCTCGCCGAAGTTCGGTGCTTTGGTCTCCCAAACCCCGGGTGGTGTGCTCGGCGGCATCACCGTCATCTTGTACGGCATGATCGGGCTGCTCGGGGCGAAGATCTGGATCGAGAACCGGGTCAATTTCGCCAGCCCCGTCAACCTGGTTCCTGTCGCCGCAGGGATCATCATCGCGATCGGCGACACGTCGCTCGAGATCACCGACGACTTCGTACTGTCAGGCATCGCGTTCGGCACGATCGTCACCCTCGTCGGGTATCACCTGGCACGCGCTGTGGCCCCGGCTAACCTCAGAGACGACGGAACGATCATCGCCGTCGGCCATGAGGGTGCCCACCGCGAGGATGATGACAAGCCCGACGGGCCTGGTGGGCATCGCGCACACTAGCCCTGACGCTGCATCGGCTGGGCTGCACAGAGAGGGGCCACCTGCACGTGAAACCCGCGCCGTTCGACTACCACCGACCGGCCAGCCTCGACGAAGCCGTCGACATGCTGGCGGCCACGGAGGGCAAGGTGCTCGCGGGCGGGCAGAGCCTCGTCCCCATCATGTCGATGCGGCTGGCCGCCCCGTCAGCCCTGGTGGACATCAACCACATCGCCGGCCTCGACAACATCGAGGTCGGCGATGAGGGTGTCCGCATCGGAGCCCTGACCCGGCACAGCGCCCTCGAGCATGACGCGGCGTCGTTCGCGGCCAACCCGCTGTTGCGTCGTACGGTGAGGCATGTCGCGCACCCGACCATCCGCAACCGCGGTACGACGGTCGGCAGTCTCGTACACGCCGACCCGGCCGCAGAGATGCCTGCTGTGTTGGCGTTGCTCGGCGGACATATCGAAGCCATCAGCAAGGCTCGAGGGGCTCGACGCATCGAGGCGGCGGACTTCTTCGTCGGCCCGCTCGAGTCGGCGCTGCAGCCCGACGAGATTGCGGTGGCCGCCTACTTCCCACATCCCAGCACCGGCTCCGGGTCAGCCTGGGTCGAGCTCGCGCGCCGGCATGGCGACTACGCCATCGTGGGCGTTGGAGCGGTCGTTGAAGTGGACTCCGCACGCACGATCACCGCGGCAAGCGTCGCCTTGATCAGTGTCGGTTTCACCCCCGTGGTCGTCGATGTCAGCGACGCGTGCGCTGAGACGTCGTACGACAACGTCAGCTGGGACGCTGCCCTCGAACTGGTGTCCGCCGCCATCCAACCTGAGGCCGACATCCACGCGAGTGCCCACTATCGAGCCCAGCTCGCCCGGGTGCTCACAAGTCGCGCCCTCTCCGAGGCGGCGACCGAAGCGGTCGACGGGGAGGCAGCGTGAGCGAGGAGCTGCATGACGTCACGCTCACGATCAACAACGTCCCCTACCCGGTGCGAGTGCCTGGACGGCGGTTGCTCTCCGACGCGATCCGGCACGACGTCGGGCTCACCGGCACCCACGTCGGATGTGAGCACGGTGTCTGCGGGGCATGCACGATCCTGATCGACGGCGCCCCGTCACGGAGTTGCCTGGTGTTTGCCGTGTCCGTGGACGGAGCAGCCATCACCACGATCGAAGGTTGCACGCTGCCCGACGGTGAGCTAGGCCCTGTCCAACAGGCTTTTCGCGACTGCCACGCACTGCAGTGCGGATTCTGCACGCCGGGTTTCATCACCACGATCACCGCGTTCCTGGAGACCACGGCAGACCCCACCGAGGAGCAGGCGCGCGAAGCGATCGGCGGCAACCTTTGCAGATGCACGGGCTATCAGAACATCGTGGCCGCCGTCCTGCGGGCCGCCGAGATCAAGCGCGGCGTGGCTGACGATGGATCTGCGACATGACGACGAAGATGTTCGGCCAACGTGTGCCGCGAGTCGAAGACCCTCGCTTCTTGAAGGGCCAAGGTCGCTACCTCGACGACTACGGCCACGATGCTCTTGCTGCTGCGTTCGTGCGCAGTCCGCACGCCCATGCTCGGATCGTCGGCATCGATGTGTCGGCTGCCCTCGAGGTCGACGGTCTGGTGGCGATCTTTACCTACGAGGACCTCGACGGTCTGACGACCGATCCACTCCCGCTGCTCATTCCCCATCCGACGCTGACTCATGGCCGCACCCCGTATGCGCTCGCCAAGGACGAGGTCAACCACGTTGGCGAGGCCATCGTCATGGTGGTCGCCACCGACCGCTACATCGCCGAGGACGCAGCGGGGTTGATCGAGGTCAGCTATGACTTCCTTCCCGCTGTCGTCGGCATCGAGAAGTCGCGCGACGGTGCAGACCTCGTCCATGACGACGTACCCGGCAACGTCAGCGCCACGATGGTGCAGGAGGTCGGTGATGCTGCAGCGATGATCGCCGCCGCACCGCATAGGGCAGCCCTCAGCCTGAAGATCGAGCGCAGCGCGTCGATGCCGATGGAAGGCAAAGGCGTGCACGCCCGTTGGGATCCCGACGACGAGTCGTTGCTCGTGCACACTTCGACCCAGACGTCGACCAGTGTGCGTCAGGCCATCGCTGCCAAGCTGAGCCTGCCCGTCGACCGGGTCGAGGTCGTCACGCCCGACGTCGGTGGCGGCTTCGGAGTCAAGATCGTACATCCGTGGCCCGAGGAGATCATGGTGCCGTGGGCGGCGATCCGGCTCGGCAAGCCGGTCAAGTGGGTCGAGGACCGGCGAGAGCACTTCATCTCCTCAGCGCATGAACGCGCGCAGCTGCACGAGGTCGAATTCGGCTACGACGACGAAGGTCATCTGCAAGGACTGTCAGTGCAGTTCTGGCACGACAACGGCGCCTACACGCCGTACGGATTGATCGTGCCGATCATTACCTCGACCCAGCTCCTTGGTCCCTACAAGCCCGGTGCCTACCGGGTGGAGTTCCAGAGCCTCTACACCAACACCGTCCTCGTCACGCCGTATCGCGGCGCCGGCCGGCCGCAGGGGTGCTTCGCGATGGAGCGGGTGATGGACACGATCGCGCGCGAACTCGGCCTCGACCGCACCGTCGTACGCGAGCGCAACTTCATCCAGCCTGACGAGATGCCGTTCGACCATGGCCTGATCTTCCAGGACGGCCGACCGCTCATCTACGACTCCGGAGACTTCCCGGCCTCGCTGGCCAAGCTCAAGCAGCTCGTCGGTTGGGACGACTTCGAGGCCTACCGCACCGAGGCTCGCGCGGCCGGACGACAGGTCGGCATCGGGATCGGGTGCTACGTCGAGGGCACCGGCGTCGGGCCCTACGAAGGCGGCCACATCAGGGTCGAGACCGACGGCACCGTCGTCGTGTCCACCGGGCTCACAACGCAGGGACAGGGTCACCAGACGATGCTGGCGCAGATCGTCGCCGACGAGCTCGGCGTTGCCATCGACAAGGTCAAGGTGACCACGGGTGACACGCGCCGATTCAAGTACGCAGTCGGGACCTTCGCCTCCCGCACCGCCGTGATGTCGGGCAGCGCGCTGGCCTTGACCGCACGCAAGGTCAGGGAGAAGGCGTTGCGGATCGCCGCCAACGCACTCGAGGCGTCCGTCGACGACCTCGAAGTCGTCGACGGTCAGGTGCGCGTCAAGGGCAGCCCGGGTGCGCAGATCGACCTGGGCGCGGTCGCGGTGCTGTCGAACCCGCTGCGCTACGCATTCGACGAAGCCGCCTCGCGAGCCACCCAGTTCGCGTCTCCGGCCGACCCCAACAAGGCGCCGGTCGGTGACGACGAAGAGCCTGGTCTCGAAGGCACCGACTACTACTCGCCGCTTCGCTCGACGTTTGCGAACGGCATGCACGCTGTGATCGTGGAGACCGACCCTGAGACGGCCGACATCAAGATCCTTCGCTACTGCGTCGTCCACGACTGCGGCACGATCATCAACCCGATGATCGTCGAGGGACAAGTGCATGGGGGAGTGGCCCAGGGGGTTGGTGGGGCGCTCTACGAACGGATGGAGTACGACGCGTCGGGCCAGCTGCTCAACGCGTCCTACATGGACTTCCTGATGCCCTACGCCAGCGAGATTCCGTTCATCGAGATCGACCATCTCGAGACGCCTTCGCCGCTCAACCCACTCGGCGTCAAGGGAGCGGGCGAGGCCGGAGTGATTCCCGGGTCAGCCGCCATCGCCTCAGCCATCGAAGACGCCGAGGGTCTGGTGATCACCTCGATGCCGATCTCTCCGAGTGAGCTGTTCGAATTGCGGCGGGTCGACCAGGCTCACCATTCTGGCGACGCCACCTCCAGCACTGCTGAGTAGCCACCGGATCCTCGGACCATGACATTTGACCGAGGTGGCGTGGCCGGTCGCGACTACGCCGCTGAGATGCGCGGCATCGAGGACAAGACCGAGCACAAGATCCGCGACTGGTGCGCAAAGCTGACGACAACCCGGTGCTTGTCCTCGACGTCGATGACACCACGCTTCAACCTACAACTACGAGGTGACACACGACTTCGGCTTCGACCCAGCGGTGAACGCCGCCTACATCCATGACCACGGGATGACGGCCACCACGGGCATGCCAGACCTTGTCAACCAGGCATCAGACGACGGTGTTGACGTCTACTACCTGACCGGTCGGCCCGAGACCCAGCGTGCCGACACGTTGCGCGACCTGGCCGCGGCTGGCTACCCCGACGTGTCGAGTGACCGGCTCTTCATGCGGAACAAGACAGCCCCGCCGGCGTACCTGCCCTGTGAACCGACGTGTACGACGGTGCAGTACAAGTCGCTGACGCGTCGTCACCTCGAGTCGCTCGGCAACGACATCGTCCTCAACATGGGCGACCAGTTCAGCGATCTGCAAGGCGGTTTCGCTGACGAGACGGTGAAGGTGCCGAACCCGATGTACTTCCTGCCCTAAGGGGCGGCGCCTGGCAGGATCGTGAGCCGTGGTGATGATCTCAGCGCATGACCTCGGCAGCCGACAAGGGCGTCCGAGCGTGAGCGCGACAGAACAGCTTCTCGATGCACTTGACCTCCCCGTTGACTACGTGGAGTTCGACGTACAACGCACAGCCGACGGAGAGTTCGTGCTGCTCCACGACCACCACGTCGACGTCGATGGTGCAGCCCAGCCCGTGACCGGCCTGACCCTTAGCGAGCTGCGAGGGGCCAGGCCGGGTCTCCTGACGTACGCCGAGGCGTTGGCCCACACGCACGGGCGCACGAAGGCGCATCTCGACTTCAAGTTCGCGTCCCCCCCGGAGCTCTACGATGGTTCACCTGAGGCGGCGTGGGAGGTGGCCGCCACTCGGCTGGCCGTCGACCAGCTCGGAGAGAACCTGGTGATCACCACGGGGGAGGACCGAGGTGTCCAGGCGGTACGGCGGTGGGCCGACACGGCCTGCCCCTCCTTGCTCGTCGGGCTGTCGCTCGGCCGCTCTCGGGCTGGCCTGCCGTGGCGAACGCAGCTGGCCGGGCGGCTCTCAGAGCTGTTTCCGGCGCGCCGCGTGGCAGCCTGCAATCCCGACGTGATCGTGGCCAACCGGTGGCTCGCGACGTTCGGAGTCGCGCGCTGGACCTCGCGCCGAGGTCTGTTGCTGCTCGTCTGGACCGTGGACGACCGGCGCGGTCTCCGTCGATGGCTCAGTGACCCGCGCTGCTGGATGGTGACGACGAACAACGTGCGTGACGCGGTCCGGATCAAAAACGGCTACCGCGACTGACCTGCGTGCGGCGGCGGGCCGCTTGATTGCGCGATCAGCGGATCTGCTGTGGTCGTGGCAGGCTGGGGAGTTGGGCAACGCACCATCGTTGATTCGATCCCAAGGAGACATCATGAACAACCAGCCGGACGACGTCCCGATCTCGAGTAACCCGGCCAGCAGCACCCCTTCCCCCAACACCCATGTCGGCAGCGGAAGCAGCCGTCGCGCCTTCCTCACCGGCTCCGGAGCCCTGGCGGCCACTGCAGTCGGCAGTCAGCTCTTCACCTCGTCAGCGCACGCGGTCGGAGGGGCGGCCGCTGCAGCTGGAGCCGGCTCCGCGGCGGAGTGGCCTCCTGGCCCGGGCAGGATCCTTCGCCCCCAGAGGGCTGACCGCGAGCTGCGGGAGATTCTCGCGGCTATCGACCCGCACCGCATCGAGGCGATCGTGCGCAAGCTGGCCTCGTTCGGAACCCGCCACACGTTGTCCGAGCCAGACCGACCCTAAGCGGGGAATCGGCGCCGCTCGTGACTGGATCGCTGCGGAGATGAGGAAGTTCGCGGCCGCGTCCAACGGCAGGATGACGGTCACCGTGCCGTCGTACATCCAAGAGCCTGGGGTGCGCATCCCGACTCCGACCCGCATCAGCAACGTCGTCGCGAGGTTGGAGGGGTCCTCGGATCCCGACCGGGTCTATCTGATCTCAGGCCACTACGACTCGCGGGTCACCGACGTCATGGACTTCACCAGCGACGCGCCGGGCGCCGACGATGACGCGTCAGGAGTTGCCGTGTCGATGGAGCTGGCCCGGGTCATGGCGACGCGCCGACCAAAGTCGACGCTCATCTTCGCGGCAGTGGCTGGCGAGGAGCAGAATCTGTATGGCTCGACCTTCCTGGCGCAACAGCTCAAGGACGAAGGCGTCGACCTGCAGGGCATGTTCACCAACGACATCGTCGGGAGCAGTCGAGCTGATGACGGCACGCGAGACGCGAAGAGCCTGCGACTCTTCGCCCAGGGACCGCCTGCCACCGAGAGTGACGCGCAAAAGGCCGCCCGGCTGTCGATCGGCGGCGAGAACGACTCCCCCGCACGGGCCCTTGCCCGTCACGTCACTGAGGTAGCCGGGCCCGAGACGACCGGCATGAACATCAGGTTTATCTACCGGCTGGACCGCTTCCTCCGAGGCGGCGACAACATTCCGTTCCTGGCGCAGGGCTGGCCGGCCGCGCGGTTCACTGAGCCCAACGAGAACTTCGCCCACCAGCACCAAGACGTGCGCGTCGAGAACGGCGTGCAGTTCGGCGACCTTCCTGAGTTCTGCGACTTCGACTACATCGCCAACGTCGCCAAGGTCAATGCGGCGACCTTGTGGTCCCTGTCCCAGGCGCCCGGTATGCCGCTCGACGTCAGGGTCAATACGACCACCCTGACGAATGACACGACGCTGACGTGGACGCCGGGCAGTGGCAACCCCGCCGGCTACGAAGTCGTCTGGCGGCCCACGAGCGAACAGCTATGGACCCACGTCATCCCCGTCGGGAACACGACGAGTACGACCATCAACCTGTCCAAGGACAACGCGATCTTTGGCGTACGAGCCACCGACGGACACGACCATGCCAGCCCAGCGGTGCTTCCCTTCCCCCCACCACCCCCAACCTGACCCGGTCTGGCGCGGTTTGCCGACCCGCGGGAGGTCATTGGGCGAGTGTCGCCATTGGACGGCTGCGACGCTTCTTCGTAGGGTCACGACATGCTCGTCTCCGGCTCGGCCTCGCTCAACGCCTCCCGTGACGCTGTTTGGCAGGCGCTGAACGACCCTGCCGTCCTGGTCCGGACCATCCCTGGCTGTCAACGCCTCGAGGCGATCGGGGAGGACGCGTACACCATGACCATCACGGCTGGTGTCGCGTCCATCAAGGGCGTTTACACCGGGGAGGTCCGGCTCACCGACCAGCACGCGCCTGACTCGTTCGTGCTCAAGGCGGCCGGCGCCGGCGCACCCGGCACTGTCAGTGCCGACGTGATGGTCAAGCTCGTCGAGGGCACCGACGAGACGACGACGCTCACGTACGACGCGGAGGCCATCGTCGGAGGCATGATCGGCGGCGTCGGCCAGCGGATGCTGACCGGTGTCGCGAAGAAGACGGCAGGTGAGTTCTTCTCGGCCGTCGAGGACGTCCTCACGGGCAAGGCTGCGCCCGCCGCTGCTCCGGCAGCCGCAGGCGCTGTCAGCCCGGGCGGCGCGGGCACGGCTGGCTCCACCTCTCCCACGGTCTACGAAGCGCCCGGAGCCGCCGCGGCGCTCTCCTCAACTGGTGGCTTCCTGCAAGGTGCACTGGTCGGCGCTGGCGCTGCCCTCTTCGGAGCGCTGGTCGGTGGCTGGCTCACCGGACGTCGCCGGCGGTCCTGACGGCATGCGTGCGTTCACCGCTGCAGCACTTCAGGTCCAGCCGACGCCGGGACCGCTGACCGCAGAGTCGATCGCGACCAACGTCGATCACTGCGTGGCGTGGGTGCGCGACTGCGTTGCCGACTCCGCCGCCGAGCTTGTCGTTCTGCCCGAGACGTGCACGACGGGCTTCACCCCCGACAGGGGACCCGACGAGCTCTGGGACCTGATCGACGCCATCCCAGGCGAGCAGAACCAGCCACTGCATGAGGTCGCCGCCAAGCTCGGCATCCACCTGGTCTACGGCGCCTACGAGCGAGGGGAGACGCGCGGGCTCGTCTACAACTCCGCGGTGCTCGTCGGTCCGGACGGTACGACGCTCGGCGTCTATCACAAGACCCATCCGTTCTGTACCGAGATCATCACCGGAGGCGGCTGGGTGACACCAGGCGATGAAAGCTGCGTGGTCGACACCGACCTCGGGCGGATCGGGCTCATCATCTGCTTCGACGGCGACTATCCAGAGCTGTCGAGGATCACTGCTCTGCAAGGCGCCGAGGTGATCGCGCGACCGTCCGCCCTGCTGCGCAGCGCCGACATCTGGGAACTGACCAACCGGGCGCGCGCGTATGACAACCACGTCTATGTCATCGGGGCCAACGCCACCGGGATCGACCCAGCGGGTGTGCTCTATTTCGGGAACTCGATGATCGTGACGCCGATCGCCGAGGTGGTTGCCCGGGCATCGTCGTACGAGCAGTGGGTCACGGCGCGCCTTGACCCGGAACAAGCACTGCGGTCGCTGACTCCGGGCAGCAGTGTGAGGCAGGGGTTCGACCACTTGGCCGACCGCAACCTCGATCTGATCAAGAACCACCTTGACACCCTCAGCTCGCCCGGAAGCACGCCGTTCCCCTACGCGCGGTCAGGCGCACCGCGACCACGACATGTCGCGCCGGCTGAGGACAGTTCGTGACCCGCAGGATCCGGATCGGCATCGACACCGGAGGCACGTTCACCGATGTCGTCGCTGTCGACGAAGAGAGCGGCGAGCTGGTCACCACGAAGACTCCGTCGACCCCGGGTGATCCGGCGGTGGGTTTCATGGCGGGCATCGACAAGGTGCTCGAGCAGCTCGGTCTCGGAGGTGACGTGGTGACGGCCGTGTCACACGGCACGACGGTCGCCACCAACAAGCTCCTCGAAGGCAAGGTGGAGAACCTCGGCTTCATCACCACCGAGGGCTACGAGCACGTGCTCGAGATCGCGCGTCAGTCGGTGCCCGACGGCTACGGCAACTCCTACTTCTGGGTCAAGCCACCGCGGATCGTGCCAGCCGACCGGGTCAAGACCGTCAAGGGCAGGCTTTCAGTTGATGGCTCGGAGATCCGACCGTTCGACGTGGACTCGGCGCGCACCGCCGCGCAGTTCTTCAAAGACAGCGGCATCAACACGCTCGGCGTCTGCTTCCTCCACTCCTACGCCAACCCTGAGCACGAGCGCGCCATGCGCGAGGTGATCACCGAGGTGCATCCCGAGGCGATCGTGTCAATCTCGTCGGACGTGCTTCGCGAGTATCGCGAGTACGAACGGTCGGTCACGACACTCGTCGACGCCGCGGTCAAACCCAACATCCGGCGCTACGTGGAGAACATCGCCGGACACCTGAAGAACATGGTCACGGCAAGCTCAACCACCAAGGAAACGATTCCGTTCTACGTGATGAAGTCGAATGGCGGTGTCCTCTCTGCCGAGGAGGTCGTGCACCAACCCATCACCACCGTGCTGTCTGGTCCGGCAGCCGGGGCACTCGGAGCTGCCGTCATCGCCAACACGGCCGGCTTCGACACGGTGGTCACCTGCGACGGCGGAGGTACGTCGACCGACGTCACCGTGGTGATCGACGGCGAGCCGGCGCTGACGACAGAGGGCACGGTCGGCGCCTATCCCAGCAAGATCCCGATGATCGACGTCGTGACGGTGGGTGCAGGCGGCGGCTCGATCGCGTGGATCAGCCCCGAGGGCACGCTCAAGGTGGGCCCGCAGTCGGCCGGGGCCGACCCGGGTCCGATGTGTTACGGCAAAGGGGGCGACGAGGCCACGATCACCGACGCGCATCTGTTGCTCGGCCGGATCCCGCCACACCTACTGGGTGGCGAGGTACCGCTCGATGCCGACCTTTCCCGGTCGGGTGTCGACGACCTGGCCGGCAAGCTGGGGCTCCCGTGGGAACGGGCGACGACGGGGATTCTCGAGATCTCGGCCTGGAACCAGGCGAACGCGTTGCGCCAAATCACCGTGAAACGCGGACTCGATGTGCGCGACTTCCACCTCGTCACATTCGGAGGCTCGGGCTCGCTGCTGGCATGCCGGCTCGTGGACATCCTCGGCCTGCGCGGAGTCGTCGTACCCCTCAACCCGGGCAACTTGTCGGCATACGGGCTACTCACGGTCGACGTGCGCAACGACTACGTCCAAACAGCCGTGATCAAGCACGCACGGCTGAATCTCGACGAGCTACAACGCATCGTTGACGGACTCACCGAGGAAGCAGACGGCGCTCTCAGCCGGGAGGGCTTCGTGGCAGCCGACCGGCGCTTCGACCGCTCTGCGGACCTGCGCTACTTCGGTCAGGCCTACGAGGTCAGGATTGCCGTGCCGGAGGGGCCGCTGACGCGGGAGCTCGCGGAAGCCGTCGTGGCGGCCTTCCATGACGAGCACCGCACGCTGTATGGCTACGACTTCCGTGACGACCCCCGCCAGGAGGTCGAATGGGTCAATGTCCGGGTCACGGGAATCGGGCCGATCCGCAAACCCGAGCTTCGAGAGGTGACCCCAGGGACCGGTGCCGCCAACGCCGTGACGGGCTCCCGGCGAATCTTCTTCGACGACTGGGTCGAGGCCACGATCTACGACCGCGCCGCGCTCGGCGCAGGAGATGTCGTCGAAGGTCCGGCCGTCGTCGAGGAGTTCTCCTCGACCGTGCCGTTGCACCCCGGCTTCCGGGCCGAGGTCGACAGCTTCGGAAACCTGGTGATCGGGAGACATCCGGCGGTTGAGGAGCAGCGTCATGAAGTCTGACCGTCGAGAAGTGGACCCGATCCTGGTCGAGATCGTCGAGGGCTATCTCGCGTCGGTCGAGATGGAGGTCGAGACCGCGATCGGCCGGACCTCGAGGTCACCGATGATCCGCGACGCCCACGACTACCGGGCCGGCATCCACGACCGGCGACTGCGCAAGCTGACCGGGCGCTCCTACTCCGCGCTCGTGCACCCAGTCGTGCGGGACTACCCGATGGAGGAGATGAAGCCCGGAGACGTGTTCTTCCACAACGACGTCTACCTGTCCGAAGGCGGAATCGGCCACCTGCCTGACCTGTGCGTGACCGCGCCCGTCTTCTGTGACGACGGCAGCGGTCCGAAGGTGGTCGCGTTCGTCCAAGCGTTCGGACATCACGACGACATCGGCGGCGCCGTACCTGGCTCGATGCCGTCCAACGCCACGTCAGTCTTCGAGGAAGGGCTGATGGTGCCGCCGATCAAGCTCTGGAACGAAGGCGTCCCGTGCGAGCAGGCGTTGAAGATCATGACCCGCAACTCCCGGATGCCCGAGTCGCTCGCGGCCGACCTCGACGCTGAGTGCTCCGCATGTCTGATGGGGGCCCGCCGGATGGCCGAGCTCTTCGAGCGTTACGGGCAGGACCAGGTCGAGGCCTGCTTCGACGCCATCCTCGACAAGACGACCGAGACCTTTCGCCGCGAGATTCTCGCGAAGATTCCGGACGGCACCTACGTCTGGGAGGACTACGCCGAGCACGACGGCGTCGACGAACCCAAGCTGCACACACAGCGCATCACGCTGACGAAGCTGCCCGAAGACGGCGGCCGCATCATCATCGACTTCGCCGGCACCGCTCCCCAGGCGAGAGGTCCGATCAACCACTGCGGCGACTACGCCGACGGCAACTTCCTCAAGAAATGGCTGGCGCCCATCCTGCGCAACCTCGCAGACTCCCCAGAGCGGATGGCCGAGCTCGACGTCAACGAGGGTGTCGTGCCCCTGATCGAGATGCGGTTCCCACCCCCGGGCACGTTGCTCACTCCGATCTTCCCGGCCCCCACCAACGCGCGGACCTTCGTGATCCTGCGGCTGCTCGGCGTCCTCGCTGGCGTGCTGGCGAAGGCGGTCGACGGCCGGATGCCTGCCGACCAGGAGACGATCCGCTACACGGGTGTGTATGGCGACGACCTCGATGGCAACCCCTACCTGATGCGCGAGGTGCTCGGTGGTGGGTCGGGCGGGCGTTACTACGCCGACGGCGAAGACACCATTCACGTCGTACCGGACTCTCGGAACCTGCCCACCGAGTTCAGCGAAGGCCGTTTTCCCTTTGTGGTGGAGCGTTTGGGCCTCGCGGTCGACTCCGGGGGGGCGGGTCTGCATCGCGGCGGTTGCGGGTACGAGAAGCACATCCGGATGCTGAAGGACGCCCACTTCATGTCGATCGCCGACCGGTCGATCCTGGCGTGCTGGGGTGTGAAGGGTGGCAAGGCCGGCCGGTCGTTCGAGGTGACGGTCGATCTCGGGGGACCCACCGAACGGGTAGTTGATGCGCTGGCTGATGCCGAGTTCGTGGCAGCCGGACAAGTCATCCGGATTCGTACGACGGGCGGAGGGGGCTGGGGTGACCCGCTCGCCCGGCCCTACGAGGATGTGGTGCAGGACGTCTCGTGGGGCAAGGTGTCCGTCGAAGGCGCACACGACGACTACGGCGTCGTGCTCACCCGAGCAGGGTCAGCCGACATTCGCGTGGACGAGGCGGCGTCACAAGAGCGTCGCGATGCACTGCGCCGGGCGCGAGCCGACCAGGTCGCTGCCGAAGGCGAACCGTTCTTCGACCGGGGGCCGGGATACGCCCAGCTCTCGGGCGGACGGTCGTTCCCAGTGGTCGACCTGTTGTGAGCCATCACTGAAACCTCGCTGATTGAGCTTGTCGAAATCACCGGGTTTCGACAAGCTCGACCGCCAAAGGTCGGTTGAAGATCCTAACGTCGGCAAAGAAAGCCTGAGTTTCCCTCGAGATTTCCAATCCGAATCCCTTTCTGGTGACGAACAACAACCGTCAACTGATTGCGGTGCCTGTGACAGGGGTGCATCGCAGACCACAGAAGGGATGACAGTCATGAGTGAATCCACACGCCGCGGATTCCTGGGCGCAGCGGGGGCGGGTGCCGCAGCAATCGGCGCCGTAGCCGTAGCGCCAACAGCGTTCGCCAAAGAGGGGAAGCGCCTGACGGCACGGCAGCTTCGATCCCGGCAGCCCGTCGTGGCGTACGTCAAGGATCGGCGCCGCGGCCAGGTATCGCTCATGGTCGGAGAGCGTGAGCTCGTCGTCACCGATCATGACCTCGTCGCCCGGCTCCTCGAAGCTGCGGAGGTGTGAGCCATGTCCTCACACCGTGAAGCGCCGGAAATCTCCAAGGACCCGGTAGCCGACAATACCGACGTCTATGCGTTCGTCAGCCCCGACCGCCCGTTCACCGTGACCTTGATCGCCAACTTCATCCCGTTGCAGAACCCCTCCGGGGGCCCGAACTTCTACGAGTTCGGCGACGACGTGCTGTACGAGATCCACATCTCCAACCGTCGTACCGGCAAGGCGGATGTCACCTACCAGTTCCGCTTCGAGACGCGGATCCGCAACAACGAGACGTTCCTCTACAACACCGGGCCCATCACGTCGATCAGCGACACGACGTGGAACCGCCCCCAGTTCTACTCCGTCACTCGTGTTGATGCCCAGGGCAACAAGACGGTCTTGGGACGCAACTTCCGCTGTCCTCCCGTCAACATCGGCCCGCGCAGTACGCCGAACTACCAGCACTTCACGGCGCAGGCGGTCCACGGACTTCCCGGCGGTGGCCGAGTCTTCGCCGGACAGCGCGCTGAGGGTTTCCACGTCGACCTGGGGAGCATCTTCGATCTCGGAACCCTTCGTCCGTTCCAGATGGCGCACCTCATCCCGTCAGCGGCGGCGGTAGGCGTCAACGGCGCCCAGGCGCTGAACGTGCACAGCATCGCGATCCAGGTGCCGATGCGCGAGATCTCTCGGAACCACAACCGGCCCACCAACGTGATGGACCCGGACTCCGTGATCGGGGTCTATGCCAGCGCCAGCAGGCAGAAGACCCGGATCTACGAGTCGCACTCCGGAGTCGCGACCGGCCACGGGCCGTTCGTGCAGGTCTCGCGTCTGGGCAACCCGCTGTTCAATGAAGTCATCGTGCCGATGGCGGACAAGGACGGGTGGAACGCGCTGAAGCCCCACCAGGACAGCGTTTTCGCGAAGTACGTTGCTCACCCCGAGCTCGGCGAGCTGCTTCCCGCGCTCTACCCGGGCGTGTTCCCGAACCTGGCGGCGTACAACAAGAGCCGTGCGGACCTGCTCGCGATCTTGCTCACCGGTATCCCCCAAGGTGTGGTGCCGGGGTTCCAGAACTTCACGGGGAACACCAAGGCCGACCTGCTGCGGCTGAACCTTGCCGTTCCACCCGCCAAGAATCCGAAGGAGCTCGGTCTGGTTGCGGGCGACCCCGCCGGCTTCCCGAATGGCCGTCGCGTCATCGACGATGTGACGACGGTCGAGCTCCGGGCGATCGCGGGGCTGACGATCCCACTTGTGGACCCGAGCTACACACCCGATGGCGCTGCTAACGCAGTCGAGGATGGCACAGACAACACCAACTCGCCGTACCTGAACTCCTTCCCCTACCTGGGTACGCCGGCCGGCGGATACCAGTCGAGGCCAGGAACCCCGCACTCGTGACCGGCGCTAGACACAGCCACCCGGTCGAACCGGCGAACGCGTATGCCGGGCAGGGGGCCGTGCTGCTCGACATCGGGGGCGACATCGGAGCACTCATCGTGCGGATGCCGCCACAGATGGAGGGTGCAGAGGTCGAGATCCGGCCGGTGGCGGGGTCGGCGGTGCCGCCGGGCACGCACGTCGGAGTCGTCGCGCGACCTGCCCAGCACGGCCCCGTGCCGTCTCTCGTCTTCCCCGAGCTTCCGGCCGGAGAGTACGAGCTCTACCAACGCCCGGCGGAACCGGTGTCGCTCACCGTGACCGTCGCGGGAGGAGAAGTCGCCGAGGCTGCCTGGCCAGACCTGCACTAGTCAGAGAGCAGCCCTCGCCGACGGGCAACGGCGGCCGCCTCAGTGCGGCCGCTCGCGCCCAGCTTGGCCAAGATGTTGGACACGTGGACGCTGACCGTCTTCGCACTGATGAACAGCTGCTTGCCGATCTCGCCGTTGCTACGCCCCTGAGCGACCAGTGCCAGGATCTCGTTCTCGCGCTGGGTCAGCTGCTCGTCGCGGCGTGAAGACTCGGTACGGCGAGAAGCAGCGGTCCCGAGAGTACGGAGCTCGCTCATCAACGGAGCCGCACCTAGTTCGCGAGCGCGCTCGCGGGCCGCGGTGACCAACGGTCGCGCGTCGGCGGCACGGCCGACTGCCCGCAGGACCGAGGCGAGTCGGGCCTGGGATCGAGCGAGCTCGAACCGGTGCCCGAACGCGTCGAACGCCGCGACGGTCTCCTCCCAGGCTTCGACCAAGGTGTCCTGCTCGGGTGTCTCGACACCGGTCGCCCACTGCAGGCGGAGCAGCTCGGCGCGGCTTCGGGCCGCCCAGGCGACCCCTTCGGGTCCGACCACCTTGAACCGGCGTAGCCCACGGCTGAAGGTCTCCTCGGCGGCGGCTCCGAGTTCGAGACCGCGCTCGGCCAGCGTGACGCGTTCGTCGGCACCGGTGTCGCCGGCCCGGGCGGTCATCTGCCCCATGGCCAGAGCACCGAGTCGCAGCCGCGCCATGAAGAAGCGGCTTTGCCAGAGCCGCTCGATCACTTCGAGGACGTGGTCGTGGGCAGCGAGTGCCGCCACCATGTCGCCCTGGTCGCCGTACAGGTCGATCAACGCGCCGCCGCTGACGACGGACCACATCCCGTCGCGGTCCCACCACGGCTGGAGCACGGGAACGACGTCGAGGGCGGCAACATCGCCCCGGCCCGCAGCGACGATCATCCGCACCGACGCCAAGGCCGCCTCGGCCGGGGCAGGCGGTGCGTCACCACCTACGTCGAGAGTGTGCTCGGCGGCTGCCCAGTCGCCGCTGACGTAGCTGGTGATGGCGGCGAGCAAACGCGCTTCGAGGCCGAAGGGAGCCCACGGCCGTCCGAGTTCGACGGCTCGCTCATAGGCCGTGACGTATGCCGCCCGGGCCTCGGCCACCTGGCCGACTTCGTAGTGAACGCCGCCTACGTTGTGCAGTGCGCGGAGCTCACCGGCGACGTCGTGATGGGCGCGAGCCTTCGAGATGATCTCGGCCAGCGCTTTCTTCGACGCCTCGGGATCACCCGTGCGCTCGTCGAGCCGGGTCATGGTCAAAGTCGCATCGGCGACGACGCCAGGGAGCCGGAGCTCCTGGCCGAGTGCCAGCGCCTCGTTGACCGCGGCGATCGCGTCCTCGTTGCGGCCGTAGCCGGCGAACGCTCGCGCCTGGATGGCCAGGATCTGAGCGCGCAGTTGCGACGGCGGGTCGGCGGGTACGAGAGCCAGCGCTTCAGCAGTGGTGCCGAGGATGTCGAGCTCGGTGTCGGTCACCACGGCCTGGGAGGCCAGGGCGAGCAGGAGACGAGCCCGATCCTCGTCGTCGATCTCTGCGCCGAGCTGCTCGACCTGGTCGCGCAACAGCTTGACGGATTTCAGGGGGTGTCCTGCGGTCGCGACCGCGTCGCCTGCCTTGATCGACAAGGTGACGATGTCGCACTTGTCGAGACCGAGGTCTTCACGCTGCGGGTCAGCGATCAGCTCGAGCGCCAACTGGTAGTGCTGCGCTGCCTCGTCGGGTCCGGCGACAGACATGGCTTCGTCGCCGGCCTCGATGCTGGCGCGCACCGCCGTGGTCAGGTCGTGGGACGCGCGCGCATGGCGGGCGATCTCCGCCGCGGTGCTGGGCACGTCCTCGCTGCAGAGTGCGGCCGTGTAGGCGCGATGCAGGCGGACGCGTTCACCCGGAAGCAGGTCGTCGTAGACCGCCTCGGCGAGCAGCGCGTGGCGGAAGGCGTAGCCGTCGGCACCCATCGGCAGCATCACGTTGCTGTCGACGGCCTCGCGGATCGCTTTGTCCAACGCTTGCGGTCCGAGATCGACCACCCGCGCGAGTAGCTCGTGGGAGACCCGACGGCCGGCCACGGCGGCTGCTCTGACGGTAAGTCGGCTGGACTCGTCGAGTTGGTCGAGGCGGAGTAGCAGCAAGTCGGCCAGGTCATCGGGAAGCGCTCGTCCGCCGCGGCTGGTTGCCACCACGAGCTCCTCGGTGAAGAACGCGTTGCCTTCGGCACGATCGACGATGGCGCGGATGTCGACCTCAGGCAGCGGGCCGGGATGAAGGCTCTGGACGAGGGAGCGGATGTCGACGTCGACGAGCGGGTCGAGCTGCAGACGCGCGACGCCTGGAAGTCGGGACCACTCGGCCACTGAGTTGCGTAGGGGATGGCGGCGGTGGAGGTCATCGCTTCGGTAGGTGGCTACGAGCTTGACGGGTTGGGCGAACGGTCGAGCAAACAGGAAGCTGAGCAACTCGCGGGTGGACTGGTCGGCCCAATGCAGATCTTCGAGGAGGACGATGACGGGCTGCGCGGTGGCGAGTTGCTCGAGGGTGGCATAGACGGCGTCGAAGAGGTCGGCCCGCTCCATCGGCTCGGTGGGGGCAGGGGAGGCGTCGCCGACGACGCGTCGGCCGGGCATCAGCCGTCGTACGGCGGGGTGGGCGTGCGCCACCGAGTCGGTCAGGCTGGCGGACTCCTGCGACAGCCGGCCGAAGATCTCGGTGAACGGGAGGTAGGGAAGCGCGCTGTCGCCGAAGTCGAGACAGTGCCCGACCAGGACCTGCCAGTCGGCGTCGAGAGCGTGTTGCCGCAGCTCGGCGAGGAGCCGGCTCTTGCCGACGCCGGCGTCGCCTGAGATGACGACCGCGCGGCTCGCGGTCTCGTCGGGGAGCCCGACGAGCTTCAGCAGTTCCTCAAGCTCACGGGACCGGCCGATCATCGGGCGGAGAGGGAAAGTGTCGGTGGGCACGTCCCCCATCATCCCTGCTTCGACCGACAACGCGGTGAACCGGACGGGAACGTCGGCGAGGTCAGCCGCTGCCTCCGCCGTCTTGGCTGTCGGCACGCGCTAGCGCGCCTCGGCGATTCGATGATGCCTCGCCCGTTTCGCGACTCGGTTCTTGCGGTCGCGGCGCCGCGCAAGGCGAGAGCGGCGGCGAAGCTCAGCCGCAGCGAAGTGCTCGGTGATGCGCTCGCGGTGGAAGTCGAGCTCGGACTGGATGAAAGGTTCGGGGATCGGCAGCATCGGAGTCTCCTCATCGGTGTGATCTGATGAGTCGACTTTCGCTCTCTAAGGCACCTGGACACATGGGGACAACGGCGTATCCGTGATGCGGCAGCGCCGTCGTACCTTAGACACGGGCCACCGGCGCGTGCGCGTTTGAGTCAGGCGCCTGCGCCTGCGAGGCGCTCGGCGTACTTGGCCGGCGTCTCACCCAGAACCCGGCGAAAGTCGCGGATGAAGTGGGCCTGGTCGCTGTAGCCCAGGTCGGCCGCCAGCTCCGCCCAGGCCGGACCGGTGCCGGTCTCTGCGTGGTCGGTGACCCGTTCGGCAGCGAGGTGCAGCCGGCCCCGTTGGAGGACCCAGCGCGGAGTCACCCCGACGTAGGCGCGAAACAGCCTCTGCAGGGTGCGCTGCTCGAGACCGTTGTCGCAGACATCGGTGACGCGTCGCACGGTCGGGTCGGTGAGGAGGCGCATCGTCAGCTCACTCACCACGGCGACGACGGGGTCTTCGGCGATGTCGAAGGAGCGGATGAAACGTTCGCCGGAGTCGACCAGGGCGGGTACGTCGTCGGGGCCGGCGAACTGCTCGAGCTCGCCGCGCAGGTGTGCCGCCTCGGGCCAGACGTCGGTGGCGGAAACGGAGTGATCAGTCAGCCGTCGTACGTCGAACGGGACGAACGGCCGTGCCCCTCCCGGCCGGAACTTCATCCCGTAGACCCAGCCCTGACCGCGAAGCGGGTGTGTGAAGACGTGGCTCACCACGCCGGTGACATTGAAGCGGTCGTCGGTGAACGAGAGGTTGACGCTGGGATAGGGCAGCACCTGCGAGACGGCCTCGGTGTCGTCGGGAACGTCCCACGTGACGACCCAGTGGTGCTCGAGGCACCAGGCCAGGTCGGGAGAAGGGGCGTAGCGGGTCAGCACGAAGGGACGCACGTCTCGTCGTCCGAGCAGGCCGCGGGTGGGGGTGCGGGTCAACGCCAGCTGCCGCTCGCCCCCCTTGGGCTCCGCCTCCGCCGCCTCTACCGTCTCTACCGCCGCCACACCGCCCAGCATCCGTCGGGGTTTGCCTTGTTTTCAAGCCAAAGGGCTTGTGAACAAGGCAAACCTGCCTTGCAAACAGGGGAGTTGCCTCCGTGTGGCGCCTTTTGTCCAGGACGTGAGATCGGCCAGGTCGGCCGGGCGGGGAACCGTCTGGAGGGCGACTCCGTCCCAGTGTCATGTCAGCGAAGACCCGAAGTACGACGAAACGTTTCAGTCGAACCACACGACCAGGACTGCTGGTGCTGGCCGCAGTAGTGGGGGTGCTGGTCGCCGGCTGCACAGACTCGCCTCCCTCGAACACCACAGCCGATGCCTCGAAGACCACCACCGATCCATCGAACGGCACAACCGGCGTTCCCGGAGCGACGCCGCCAACGGACCAGGGGGCCGGCGATGCCGCGCGCGAGCCGGTGATCGCTCCGCCGATGACGTGTCAAAAGAAATCCCTCGCGATCATCGACTACTTGGCCGACGCAGCTGGCAAGCCCAACGTCCAAGCGCTCTTCGAGCGTCGGGCCCGTCCCGGCGAGACCGTGGTCATCATCAAGCACGGCCCTCCCCGTGCCATCGCGCGCTTTGTGGACAAGGACAACACCACTCAGGCAGAGGTGATGGCGTTCGACTACGGCAACGGCTATCTCATTAAGACCGTCAACCGCTGCGCCTGATCGATCCCCGCGAGAACCGCCACGCTGTCGTCGTGGGATGGCACGATGACGGCGTGATCGACGTACCCCAGCTCCCGCCGCCCACCGCACGCAGCGGTACGCCGCGTGACCTCGTCACGGAGCTCGGCGAGCGAGTCGGGGAGGCCACTGCCGCTGGTTGGTGCGCGGACCTGCTCGCCGGAGGCGACCCGCACGACTACGTCGGCATGCTCGCCTACCTCGGCAAGAACTGCGCGACAGCTGCCTTCGACCCGGGCTGGCACGACTACTGGAATCGCACCTGGGGCGGTCGCGGCCTGCTCTACGTCTGGGCACCTTCGGCCGCCTCTGTGGTTGTCGACGGTCTGGCCGACGAGCACTGGCGGCCGGCCGAGATGTGTCTCAAGGTGGCGACGAAGCGGGACATCGGCGAAGCCGGGCCCGGCGCCGTACCGCTCGCCTCCGCTGAGCTGCCCCGCGTCCGCCTCAACGCCATCCGCTGCCTGGGCGCGGTCGGCGACACTGAGCACGTGGCCGTTGTCGACACTGCGCTCGACGACGAAGACGCCGACGTACGACGAGCAGCCGCCCGTGCCTTGACCGACATGTCCAAGCGGCTCGACATCGAACCGCCCGACCTCGGCTGACCAGCTGATTGAGCTTGTCGAAAATCACCGGGGTCTCGACAGGCTCGACCGCCGAGACTCCGCCCGCCCTCATGCACCGACGCTGACGGCGGGTCTGCCGCGGGCGAGGTCTGACGAAGGACCCGGACTGCTTGGGCGACACGTGCCATTGGGCACCCTCGCCGCCGATCCCTAGGGTCGGTTCCCTAGGGTCAGGTCTCGAGGGTCGAGTCCTCGGCCGACAACCGGACGACGCGACGGCCCGCACGCGCTACGAGCTCGAGGTATGGAGGTGCTGGTGAGGGTCTTGGTGGCACTAGGCGGCAACGCCATGACCGGCCCCGACGGGAGTGCTCGTCCGGAGGACCAGATCGCCGCTGCCGAGACCGCGATGGCGGCCGTCGCCGACCTGGTGGCCGAGGGCGTCGACGTCGTCATCACCCACGGCAACGGCCCGCAGGTCGGCAACCTGCTCGTCAAGAATGAGCTGTCTGCAGGTGTCGTCCCCCCAGTCCCGCTCGACTGGTGTGGCGCGCAGACCCAGGCGACCCTCGGCTTCATCCTGCTCGACGCGCTCGAGCCGGCACTCGCAGAGCGAGGTGCGAGTCGCCCGACTGCGGCAATCGTGACGCGCACGCGGGTCGACCGTGATGACCCCGGCTTCAGCAACCCGACCAAACCGATCGGCCGCTACCTCCCGCGTGAGGAAGCCGCCGTGCTGATCGAGCACGGGCAGCATTTCCAGGACCGCGGTGAGCGTGGCTGGCGTCGCGTCGTCGCATCCCCGGAGCCGCGGGAGATCCTCGACGCGGGAGTGGTCGCGACGCTCGCTGACCAGGGGTACGTCGTGGTGGCGAACGGTGGTGGCGGCATCCCCGTCGTCCGCGAGGCCGACGGCGAGCTGCGCGGCGTCGAGGCCGTCATCGACAAGGACCTCGGCGCAGCTCTGCTCGCCAAATCGATCGACGCCGATCTGCTCGTCATCGCCACCGATGTCGACCACGCGATTCTCGGCTACGGCACCGACAACGCACACCCGATCGGCAAGGTCGACGCGCCGACGATGCGCGGGTACGCCGCAGCGGGTCACTTTGCTAGCGGCTCGATGGGCCCCAAGGTCGACGCCATCTGTCGGTTCGTCGAGGATTCGGGCAAGACCGGCGTGATCACCAGCCTGTCGAACATCGTTGCCGCGGTTCGCGGCGAGAGCGGCACGATCGTCGTACCACCCGGACATACACCCGGACAGGCCAACAGCAGCTGACACCAGTGACAGGAGAGAAACCCATGCCGGAACCGATCGAGGTCCGCAAAGTTCCGATCAAGCACGTGTCCGACGCCAGTGGGCTCGCCGAGCTCATCGACGACGGCGTGCTTGAGGCCGACCGGGTCATCGCGGTGATCGGGAAGACCGAGGGCAACGGCGGCGTGAACGACTACACCCGGATCATCGCCGACCGCGCGTTCCGTGAGGTGCTCGTCGAGAAGGGCAGCCGGTCCACCGCCGAGGCCAAGGAGATCCCGATCGTCTGGTCTGGCGGCACTGACGGGGTGATCAGCCCGCACGCCACGATCTTCGCGACGGTGCCGTCCGACTCCGCGCCACAGACAGACGAGCCGCGTCTCACGGTCGGCTTCGCGATGAGCGAGCAGCTCTACCCCGAAGACATCGGCCGGGTGGCGATGGTGTCCAAGGTCTCCGCCGCCGTTACCGAGGCAATGGAGCGGGCCGGTATCACCGATCCGGCTGACGTGCACTACGTGCAGACCAAGACCCCGCTGCTGACGATCCACACGATCCGCGACGCCAAGTCACGCGGCAAGACGGTCTGGACCGAAGAGACGCATCTCTCGATGGACCTGTCGAACGGGTGTACGGCGCTCGGGGTGGCGGTCGCGCTCGACGAGATCTCGATGCCGTCGGACGACGACGTGATGCACAACCGGGAGCTCTACTCGTCGGTGGCGTCGTGCTCCTCCGGAGTCGAGCTCGACCAGGCGCAGGTGGTCGTGGTGGGCAACGCACGCGGAGTCGGCGGCCGCTACCGGGTCGGCCACTCGGTGATGACCGACGCTCTTGACCAAGAAGGCATCTGGGCAGCGATCAAGGACGCCGGGCTCGAGCTGCCTGACCGACCGCGGTCGACCGACATCGACGGCCGGCTCGTCAACGTCTTCCTGAAGTGTGAGGTGTCGCAGGACGGCACCGTGCATGGCCGGCGCAACGCGATGCTCGACGACTCCGACGTGCACTGGCACCGGCAGATCAAGTCATGTGTGGGCGGAGTGACGGCCGCGGTCACGGGAGACCCGGCAGTCTTCGTCTCAGTGTCAGCAGCCCACCAAGGCCCCGACGGCGGTGGCCCGGTCGCCGCGATCGTCGACCTCGGCGATGAGCCGACCGGCTACCGCCCATAGGTGACGTCGGCGGCACTTCCGTTCACCGCATGGTCGGACGGGCCTGGACGAAAGTCCAGTGGTTCCCCTCGAGGTCTTCGGCCACGTAAAGGGGCAGACCCCACGGGCTGTCGAGCGGCTCGATGATCGTGGCGCCGTTGCCCGTGGATCTGCCGAAGTGGCCCTCGATGTCGTCGACGTACACCCAGGGGACGTGAGTGCGAACACGGTCGGACCGATCGTCGTCGAGCTTGAAGAGCATCAGTGAGCTGTTGCCAATGCGGAACTCGATCCAGGGATCGCCGTGATCGCCGTCCGGGAGTGGGTCGACACCCTCGGGCAGTGGATCGGGAGACTCGAAACCAAAAACATCCGCGAGCCAGTGAGCGGCCGCGGCCGGTCGGGCGTAGTGCACGCCGAGAGCCAGCCTGGCCAGGTCACGCACCTCCTGCGGCTCGACGTCTCGGTTGGCACACCACGGACCGAACCATTTCGGAACGACGCGCACCCATGCCGTGCCGCCCCGGTCCTTGCCGTCCTCAGGGATGCGCGCGACCACTTGCACGACCGTGCCGGTTGCTGAGGGTTCGAAACGGATATCGGTCTGTACGTCGTCGATCGAGCTTTTCCACGCCAGCCGTCGTCCTGGCTCCCATACGGTGATCCGGCCGAGTTCGAGAGCGTCACCGGTGGTGTCGTCGTAGACCTCGAGCAGCCGGCCACCCACGCCAGGCTCGCAACGCATGGCCAAGACCCGTCCTCCCGCGTGGTGGTTGATCGGGCCACGGACCCACCAAAGGTCGAGCTCGTCGGTGAACGCGGCGAATGCCGTGCCGGGATCGACCGCCACCTCCACTGTCGAGCTCACGGCGCGTTCTCCAGTGGAGCGACTGCTCTGTGTCTCGCTCATTGGCTCGCCTTTCGGTCGACGTGGTCTTTGAAGGCTCCGAGTTGTTCGTCCCAATGAGCCTGGAGCTGGTCTAGCCAGGCCCGCAGCGCGACGACGGGCTCGGGACGCAGCCGGAACATCCGCACCCGCGCGTCCTCGGGATGGCGCTCATCGACGACGATTCTGGCTTGCAGCAGGACCCGCAAGTGCTTGCTCATCGCCGGCGCGGGAACACCGAGGTCGACCGCGAGCTCTCCGGAGCGGCGTGGCGATGCACTCAGCAGTTCGACCACGCGCAGGCGCACAGGATCGCCCAGTGCTTGCATCAGCGGGTCGACCATATACGTGCGCATGCGAGCAATAGTTGCCGAAAATGGAAACTATTGTCAAGCCTCGCTGGGAGATTGAGTTATTTGAGACTCACCAAAACGAGGTGAGGCGCGTGGACCACGGCCCTAGCCTCGGGTGATGGACATCGAGTGGCGCGGGATCACCCGTGACGACATACCCGCGTGGAACCGGCTGTTGGCCGCGGCCGAAGCGGCCGACCACACCGGAGAGCACTACAGCGAGGCTGATCTCGATGAGGAGCTGGCGGACCCGGACAGTGGGCCTGAGGACCGGATCAGCGGCTGGGTGGAAGACACCATGGTCGCCTTCGCCGGCACCCGCCCGAGGGGAACAGTCACGGACCATTGGCGGATCGACGGAGAGGGGACCGTCGACCCGGCGTACCGGGACCGGGGCGTGGGCTCGCAGGGAGTCTCCTGGGCTATCGACCGGGCGGCTGCGCTGCGCGAGGAACGTCATCCCGGAGTCGAGACACGGTTGCAGTTCCTGGTTCACCTCGACCAGGGGAGCCAGGTCGGGTTGTTCGAAGGTGCCGGCTTCACCGCAGTGAACTGGTCGGCCGTGATGCGGACGCATCTGGATCGTGAAGGCGCGGGGCCGACGGGCGAGGTGCGCTGGCCTGCTGGACATCGTCTGGCGACGTACGACCGGAGTTGGTCGGCCCAGACGATGGACGCGCACAACGACGCGTTCCAGAGCCATTGGGGCTTTGTGCCGTGGACCCCGGCGATGTGGGAACAGTGGGTGGACGGCACAAAGAACTCCCGCTTCGAGCTGTCGTGGGTGCTCGTGCCTGACGACAATCCCGACCGAGTCGTCGCGTATCTCCTGACGAGCGAGTTCGACGGCTACGAAGCTGCGACCGGGCGCAGGGAGGCCTACCTTGCCAAGATTGGAGTCCGCCCCGAGCTACGAGGCAGGGGAGTCGCGTCCTCACTGCTGCGGATGGCGATGCAGCGTTACCGCGAAGCCGGATTCCACGAGACTGCGCTCGACGTCGACACGAACAACCCGACCGGTGCGTTCGGGCTCTACGAGCGGGCGGGGTATCAGCTCGAGCGTCGTACGGCGACGTTCCAGCTCGTCTGGCCCGGCTCGTCGTGAGCGGGATCGAGCATGTGACGCTCGCGGCGGGGGCCTTCGAGCTTCGGCCACCACGACCCGAGGACGCCGCCGAGGCGCTGGCGATGTTGCAAGATCCGGACGTGAAGCAGTGGCATGCGGGTCCGGAGACGTTGTCCCTGGAGACCGCCCGCGACTGGTTGGTGCGCAGCGCAGACTGGTCGGACGGGTCCGCCGCCGTGTGGAGCGTGCACGAGGGCGAGCGCTTTGTCGGCAACGCTTTCGTGTGCGACATCGACCGCTCGTCGCTCGACGCCAAAGTGGCCTACCGCACCGCTCCGTGGGCGCGTGGTCGCGGCGTGGCGACGTCGGCGGTGGAGGCGATGACGAGCTTCGCGTTCGACGTGCTCGGGCTCGAACGGCTGGAGCTTCTCCACGCGGTCCCGAACGTCGCCTCGTGCCGCGTGGCGATGAAAGCCGGGTACGAGCTCGAGGGCGTTGCACGCGGCGGCTACCGCGACGAGAGCGGCGTCCGGTGGGATGACCACTTGCACGGGCGACTCAAGGACGGGGTCGTCATCCAGTCGTGAGGGTGATGTCGGCTCGTTCGGCGGTGTTGTTGGCGGCGAATTGGGCTGCCTCGGCGTCCATCCAGGCCAGCCACTGAGGGAGCACCTGTTCGCCGTCGCGGGCCACGCCGCGCTCGATGCGTACGTCCTCTGGTGCTTCGACCCAGACGAGCAGGGAGAGGTACGACGCGTAAGCCTCGGCGCCTGACCCGCATCCTTCGAGGATGAGGACGTCGGCTGGGCTGACGGTTTCCCAGGTGTCGAACCGCTCGGCGTGCCAGTCGTAGCGCTGCCAGCGGGCTGGTCTCGTCGATGCCAACGGCTCGAGCAGTTGGGCGATGACGCGCTGGGCGAGGCTTTCGTCGAGACCCGTCCAGCCGTCGTACAGGTCGTCCATGTGTATGACGGTCACGGTCAGGCCACGTGCCGACAGCTCTGCACTGAGGCGCCCGGCGAGTGAGGTCTTGCCAGAGCCGGCCGGACCATCGATGGAGACCAGGCGGGTGGTGCCGAGTCGCGGTGCTCGTCGTACGACCTGATTCGCCAGGTCCGCCGTCCACGCAGTGAGATCTCGCTCAGTCAACAAGGCAAACCCACAGTCTGCAAGGCAGGTTTGCCTTGTTAACAAGCCGTTTGGCTTGAAAACAAGGCAAACCCCGGACCGGGACAGTGGATGGGGGCATGGGGACATCGTGTCAGGCGGGTCGGTTAGCGTGCCGGTATGACGTCGTTGCCTGACCCGGGCTTTGCCGACGACGCAGGCGAGGCCGATCCTCGGGTCGCCGTGGCCCTCGCCGGCTACGCCCACGACGGCGAGGCGGGTCCCGTCTTGGCGGCGTTGTCGAGCTCGCGGTTGCTGGTGCCCATCGTCGCCATGCACCGAGAGGCTGACAGCGGCGCAGACATCGCCGCAGTTCTCATGCAAGGCCACGACGGACGCAAGGCGCTCCTCGCGTTCACCAGCCTCACGGCGCTCCAGACCTGGAACCCCGAAGCAAGACCCGTACCCGTCAGCACTGCCGACGCCGCGCGATCAGCGATCGCCGAGCAGGCCAGCGCGTTGCTCGTCGACGTCGCCGGGCCGACGATGTTCGTGGTGGAGACCGCCGACCTCGAACGGCTGGCCGCCGGACAAATCCTGACCCCGACGGCGATCGGCCACGCCTGGCTGGGCGGGTCGTCGGATGTGACGCGTGGGGCCGCCGACTGCTAGTCTTCGTGCTGACCAATCTGTCGCTCGCCGTCGTATGACGGGAATGCCGACCTCCGGGTAGACGTTTCGACAGATGCACAAGCGGAGACCACCTCCCACCCGCATCGACACCATCCTTCATAGCCTGGGGTCGTCGGGTCCGGTCGCGAGACACCTTCGGGTGACTCGCCTTCCATCTGCTCCGGCAGGTGGATGTCGGTGGCTTTCGTGCGTGTTGGCACGAAGGCCATTTTTGCTGTTAGGGACACACGTTGTCCGTCCGAGCCGGCCGCTCGAGCAGCAGAGATGGGTGACGGGTCACGACCCACTGATCTGACAACAGGAGGACCTATCAGCACAGAGTTGCGCGTTAATGACCGTATCCGCGTCCCCGAGGTGCGCCTTGTCGGCCCCAACGGTGAGCAGGTCGGCATCGTCCGGATCGACGACGCCCTCCGTCTTGCGCAGGAATCAGACCTCGACCTCGTCGAGGTGGCCCCGACGGCCAGACCGCCGGTGTGCAAGCTCATGGACTACGGGAAGTTCAAGTACGAGAACGCCCAGAAGGCACGCGAGACACGGCGCAACCAGACCAACACGGTCATCAAGGAAATGAAACTTCGCCCCAAGATCGACGCCCACGACTACGAGACCAAGAAGGGTCACGTCGTGCGCTTCCTCAAACAGGGCGACAAGGTCAAGATCACGATCATGTTCCGCGGCCGCGAACAGCACCGACCCGAGCTCGGGTTCCGGTTGTTGCAGCGGTTGGCGGCCGACGTCGAGGAGCTCGGCTTCGTCGAGTCCACTCCGAAGCAGGACGGCCGCAACATGATCATGGTGCTAGGCCCGCACAAGAAGAAGTCCGAGGCCAAGGCGGAAGCCAGGGCCGAGCGTGACCAGCGCGCCGCCATCCGGGCGGCCGACCGGGACGCTCGAACGGGCTGAGCGGACCGAGCGGTCTGCCGCAGCGAAGGAAGAGCCCAAGCGGGCCCGCCGACGCTCGGAGAACCTCGACCCCGACATGTGACCGACACGGGACCGCATAGGCGGCCACGTAAGCACCGCGAGTACCCACTGTTAGCCAGCTACAGAGAGACGGAGACCGGCCACCATGCCGAAGATGAAGACCCACTCGGGAGCGAGTAAGCGAGTACAAGGTGACGGGATCGGGAAAGATCCGACGCCTGAATGCCAGTCGGAAGTCCGGCGCTGCCTTCGCCTCCGCGCCGACCACCGGAAGCCGCAAGAAGCACCGACGTAACGCCGGCGACGTGGACGTCGACAAGTCTGACGTCAAGAGCGTCAAGAGGCTGCTCGGCAAGTAACCGCCAGCCAACAGATGCGCGGACGTCTCGTCCGCGATCACCCGAGTTTCAAGGAGTATGAAGTGGCACGCGTCAAAAGGGCCGTCAACGCCCACAAGAAGCGCCGGGAAACCCTCGAGCGCGCCGCCGGCTACCGCGGTCAGCGGTCGCGCCTGTACCGCAAGGCCAAGGAGCAGGTCACCCATTCGCTGATCTACAGCTACCGCGACCGTCGCGCCCGCAAGGGCGAGTTCCGTCGGCTCTGGATCCAACGCATCAACGCCGCTGCCCGCGCCAACGGCATGACCTACAACCGGTTCATCCAAGGTCTGCGCGAGGCCGGAGTCGAGGTCGACCGCAAGATCCTCGCTGACCTCGCTGTCAACGACAACGCCGCCTTCGTCGCGCTGGTCGAGGTCGCCCGGGCTCACGTGCCCGCCCAGACCAGCCCAGGTCCCAAAGAGAAGGCGTCTGCCTGATCGGCCTGCCCCGCGCAGCCTGACCAGCAGCATCAGCATCGAGAAGCGCGTCGTGGCGAGCCCGGAGCTGATGACCTCGCGATCATCGCGAGTGAAGTCAGCCCGGCGGCTCACCCGGCGCGCTTCACGCATGTCTGAGCGGTTGTTCCTCGCGGAAGGGCCCGCAAGCCGTACGCGAGGCGCTCAACACCGACGGACCCGCTGGATCCTGCGTGGTCGAGGTGTTCGCGACGTACGACGCGGAGGATCGCCATCACGAGCTCCGCGTCGCAGCACGCGCCGCAGGTGTCGACTGGCACCACGTCGACGAGCAAGCACTGGCCAGCCTTACTGAGACCGTGACGCCGCAAGGCGTGGTCGCGGTCTGCCGCTTCATCGACGTCGCCCTCGATCACGCCCTCGCTCGTACGCCGAGCCTGGTCGCCCTCTGCGCGAACGTTCGCGACCCTGGCAACGCCGGCACCGTCATCCGGTGCGCCGACGCGGCTGGAGCCGATGCCGTGATCCTGGCCGGTGAGTCGGTCGACCCCTACAACGGCAAGGCCGTGCGCGCGAGCGCCGGGTCGCTGTTCCACCTGCCGATCGTCTTCGGCCCGTCCGTCGCAGAAACGGTCGACGTGCTGCACACCGCCGGGTTGACCGTGCTCGCGGCCGACGGCGGAGGTGACGTCAGCCTCGACGACGCTCGTCGACTCGGGAGACCTCACCCGGCGTACGGCGTGGATGTTCGGCAACGAGGCGTGGGGGATCGAACCGGCCGACGCCGCACTCGCCGACCACATCGTGCGCGTGCCGTTGTACGGCCGCGCCGAGAGCCTCAACCTCGCCACCGCCGCCGCCGTCTGCCTCTACACCTCAGCGCGCGCGCAACGACACAGTCTGTAATCGGCTGGTGACCTGGCGGTTTGAGCGTCGGTGCAGTTGCCTCCGGCGTTAACCTGATCCGAGAGACCCGCACACCTGGAGGTGCTCCCGTGGCCGACTCGGACGGCGCACAGCTTCTCGACGCGCTTCCCGATGGTGTCGTCCTCGCCGACGCCGACGGCGTTGTCACGCATGCGAACACCGCCGCCCTTCGGTTGCTGGAGTACGACGGCGACGATCCGGTCGGGTCACACCTGTCCGACGTGATCGCCTTGCAGGACCTCGACGGCCGGCACTGGTTCAGCTGTGTGCGGCCGTACGACGGGCTGGCGATCCGCACTCGACTGCAGGAGGCCTCCTGGCATACGTCCGTCGGCACCGAACTCCTTGTCACCGGCGTGCTACACCGAGACCGGCCCGGCGGCAAAGTCACGCGCACGGCCTGGGCAGTGCGCGACGCGCGCTCGCGTGAGCGGGTCGATCGCGAACGGTCCGACCTGGTGGCGACCGTTGCGCACGAGCTCCGCTCGCCGCTCACCGGGGTGAAGGGCTTCACGGCCGACGCTGCTGTCGAAGTGGGACCGCTTCACCGAGTCGCAGAAGCAGCTGATGCTGCGCACCGTCGACGCCGACGCTGACCGCCTCACCCGCCTGATCGCCGAACTGCTCGACGTCGCGCGCATCGACACCGGTCGGCTGTCGATGCGCAAGGAGCCGGTTGACCTGGTCGAGGCGATCACCGCGCAGATCGAACCGCTCAACGCCTCTGGTGGACGAACGATCACGTTTTCGTCCGAGGGGGAGCCGCGGGTGTGGGTCGACCGCGACAAGTTCGCCCAGGTGGTGGCGAACCTCGTCGAGAACGCCGTCAAGCACGGCGAGGGCGACGTGACGGTCCGGCTGTCGGCCACCGACGATGGTGGCGCGGAGATCGTCGTCGAGGACGGCGGCATCGGCATCTCCGACGACATCCGGCACCGCATCTTCACCAAGTTCTGGAAGCACGGGGTCAGTGGTGGATCAGGTCTCGGCCTCTACATCGTCAGCGGACTCGTTGCCGCCCATGACGGCCGGGTCATCGTCGAGAAATCGCCTCGCGGAGGGGCGCGGATGCGCGTGCTGCTTCCCGAGGGCCAGCCGGAGTCCCTCGACTGACCGTTGTCTCCGACGGGCAGAGCGCTCGCTCAAGTTTGGCCAAGCATCGGCCGTGGCGAGTAAACCGGTTCGCGGTGGCGCACCCGGACTTCCTAGACTTTGCCACGCCACCCCTAGTCGAGAGCGAGCGGACCCCACTTCATGTCAGGCCCCAACAAGGACTACGACCCGGTCGAGGTCACGCCGCTGCACGCCGATGAGGTGGCAAGGATGCGTGACGAGGCGATCGCGGCCATCGAGGCGGCAACCACTCTCGACGAGCTGAAGCAGGCTCGGTTGGCGCAGACGGGGGACCGGTCGCCGCTCGCCCTGGCCAACCGGGAGATCGGGGCGCTACCACCGCAGGCCCGCAAGGACGCCGGGAAGCGGATCGGCCAGGCCAGGGGCGCGGTAGCTGACGCGCTCAAGCGTCGTACGGCTGAGCTTGAAGCCGAGCACGAGGAGCGGATCCTCGTCGAGGAGACCGTCGACGTCACGTTGCCCTACGACCGCGACCCTCGTGGAGCCCGCCACCCACTGACCACCCTGATGGAACGCATCGGCGACGTGTTCATCGCGATGGGCTGGGAGGTGGCTGAAGGTCCCGAGGTCGAGGCGGCGTGGCTTAACTTCGACGCGCTCAACCTCGAAAAGGACCACCCGGCAAGGTCGATGCAGGACACCATGTTCCTCGAGCCGCTCGATGCCGGCGTGGTGTTGCGCACCCACACGTCACCCGTCCAGGCGCGGGCGCTCCTCGACCGCCCCCTTCCGGTGTACGTCATCTGCCCGGGCCGGACCTACCGCACCGACGAGCTCGATGCCACCCATTCCCCGGTGTTCCACCAGGTCGAGGGCATCGCCGTCGACAAGGGTCTGACCATGGCCCACCTCAAGGGCACCCTCGACCACTTCGCGGCCGCTATGTTCGGCGAGGGCATCACCACCCGGTTCCGACCGTCGTACTTCCCGTTCACCGAGCCGTCCGCCGAGGTCGACCTGGTCTGCTTCGTCTGCCGCGGCGTCGAGCCCGACGTCAACTCGTGTCGCACCTGTCGTGGCGAGGGCTGGATCGAGTGGGGCGGCTGCGGCGTGATGAACCCACGCGTTCTCACGGCTACCGGCGTCGACCCCGAGGTCTACTCCGGATTCGCGTTCGGGATGGGAATCGAGCGCACGCTGATGTTCCGCAACGGTGTGGAGGACATGCGCGACATGGTGGAGGGCGACGTTCGCTTCACCTTGCCCTTCGGATTGGAGCTCTGACGTGCGCGTACCCGTGTCGTGGCTACGCGACTACGTCGACCTCCCTGCAGATGTTGAAGTCGTTGAGCTCGCGCGCCGGCTCACCCAGCTCGGCCTCAAGCTCGAAGCACTCGAGGCGGCGGGTGCTGACGTCACCGGCCCGCTCGTTCTTGGCCGGGTGCTGGCGTTCGAGTCCGAGGAGCATTCCAACGGCAAGACGGTGCGCTGGTGCGAGGTCGACGTCGGCGAGGGCGAGCCGCGAGGGATCGTGTGCGGCGCCGCCAACTTCTCGGACGGCGACTTGGTGGTCGTCGCACTTCCCGGAGCTGTCTTGCCGGGCGGTTTCGAGATCGGGGCCCGCAAGACCTATGGCCACGTCTCTGACGGCATGATCTGTTCCTCTCGCGAGCTAGGCCTCGGCGACGACCACACCGGCATCATGGTGCTCGACCCGGCCGAGGGGGCTCCCGGAGACGATGCGGCCGACGTGCTGCACCTCCGCGACGACGTGATCGAGTTCGAGATCAACCCTGACCGTGCCTACGCCCTGTCGGTACGTGGTGTCGCCCGCGAGGCAGCGACCACCTACGGAGTGGAGTTCCGCGACCCAGCGACGACGCTGCCTGCGGCGAAGCCGGGCGACGGATACCCGCTCAAGGTCGAAGACGCCGAGGCCTGCGATCAGTTCGTGGCGCTCGAGCTCGAAGGCTTCGACGCGACCGCGCCATCGCCGCGCTGGCTGGCCCGCCGGGTCCAGCTGGCCGGCATGCGACCGATCTCGCTAGCCGTCGACGTCACCAACTACGTCATGCTCGAACTCGGCCAGCCGATCCACGGTTACGACAAGACAAGCCTGCAAGGTCCGATCGTCGTACGACGTGCACGGGCCGGCGAGAAGTTGACGACTCTCGACGGCGTGGGCCGCACCCTCGATCCCGAGGACCTGCTCATCACCGACGACCGTGGCCCGATCGGGCTCGCCGGCGTGATGGGCGGGGCCGACACCGAGATGAGCTCCACGACGACGTCCGTTGTCATCGAGGCTGCGCACTTCGACCCGGTCGTGGTCGCCCGAAGCGCTCGACGACACAAGCTTCCGAGCGAGGCGTCCAAACGGTTCGAGCGCGGCATCGACGCGACGATCTCGCGAGTTGCGGCACGCCGGGTGGCAGAGCTACTCGTCGAGTTCGGTGGCGGCCAGATCGCTTCGACGGCGACCGTCGTCGGTTCTCCCGCCGCCCGCGAGCCGATCGTGATCCACGCCCAGCTTCCCGCCCGGGTCAGTGGGGTCGTCATCGACGACGATACTGCAGCGGAATCGTTGCGTGTGGTCGGCTGTGAGGCGGTGCTTTCCGACGGCCGAATCAGTGCGACCCCGCCACCGTGGCGCACCGACATCACCGATCCCTACGACCTTGTCGAAGAGGTGCTGCGCATCGTCGGCTACGACAAGGTGCCGAGTGTGCTGCCGTCCGCCGCCTCTGGCCGCGGCCTCACCAAACGGCAGCGATTGCGTCGCCGACTGGGGATGGCGCTAGCTGCCGGGGGATATGTCGAGGCGTTGATCTACCCGTTCATCGGGGAGCGCGACCTTGATGCGCTCGGCCTGTCCTCCGCAGACGAACGTCGCGCCGCCTTGCGGCTGGCGAATCCGCTGTCGGAGCAGGAGCCGCTCCTTCGTACGACGCTGTTGCCTGGACTGCTGCGCACGTTGGCGCGCAACGTGGGACGCGCGCAGAGCAACATTGCGCTGTTCGAGATGGGCAGCGTCTTCCTACCCGGCGTCGCCGGCAGACCCAAGGCGCCAGAGCTGGGGGTCGACCGGGCGCCGAGCGTCGACGAGCTCAAGCAGCTGGAGGCGGCATTGCCTGACCAGCCGCTGCACCTTGGAGTGGTGATCGCCGGGACGCGGGGAGAGGCCGGTTGGTGGGGCAGCGGCCGTGAAGCATCGTGGGCCGATGCCGTAGAGGCGGCACGCGAGGTCGGCCGAACCCTCGGACTCACGCTTTCCGTTGAGCCGGCACGGGAGGCACCTTGGCACCCGGGCCGCTGCGCTCGCATCCTGGTCGACGCGACCGAAGTCGGTTTTGCAGGCGAGCTGCACCCGAAGGTGTGCAAGGACTACGGCGTCCCGGCTCGCACCTCCGCCGTCGAGCTCGACCTGGATGCACTGCTGCAGCAAGCGCCTGACCTCACGCTGGCACCGGACTTCTCGTCGTACCCGGTCGGCAAGGAGGACGTTGCCCTGATTGTCGACGAGACCGTGAGCGCAACCGACGTGGAGGCGGCGCTCCGCGCTGGGGCGGGTGTATTACTCGAGTCGGTTCGGCTCTTCGATGTCTACACGGGTCAGCAAGTGGGTGCGGGGAAGAAGTCGTTGGCGTTCTCGCTGCGGTTCCGGGCTCCCGACCGCACTCTCACGGAAGCGGACATCAGCGCGGCCCGCGACGCAGCCGTCTCGGCGGCCGCCGAACGACTCGGCGCGATCCAACGCACTTAGCCGACCGGCCCACCCCAGTTGTCAGGGTGCAGTCGTGTCGGGAGACGACGACACCCTGACAAGTTGGTTGGGGTGCGGTCTAGTAGCCGCCGAGCTGTGAGGAGTCCGATGTGGTCGGGTTCGAGGTAGCAGCCGATCCCGCGGTGTCCTTGATCCAGGCGCCGTCCGTGCCGATGACCCACCACAGGCCACCAGACTCGTTGAGGCCCTGGCCGTTGGTGTCACCCGAGTCGCTGTCGCCGACGTAGGTGTACATCGGCCAGCCGTCAACGGTGAGTTGTTTGGTGCCGTCGTCAGGCCTGGTGATGACACCGAGCTGGGCGGTGACACCGGAGGGCTCTTTGGGCACGGACTTGACCGTCACCGGCGGCCAGTAGGTGAGACAGCTCCCCTCGCAGTGGGACTTGCCTTTCTCATCGGCCGCGAACGAGTAGATCGTCTTCCCGGCCCCGTCGGTGAGAATCGTGCCGAATGAGCTCGAGACGGTGTTGAGGCCGCCTGATGCGGCCGCTGTGGAGCTGCCGTCGGTTGCTGAGTCGGAACTCCCACCACCGCAGGCCGCGACGGTCAGCAATGCGGTCGCGCCGAGGGCGACCTGGAGGGGTCTTGCGATGCCGACTCGCCTACGGGCGCGAGCAACGGGTGCGGTGAAGACTGACATGATGACCTCCGCTGGATGTTTGGCGTGTTTCCCCTGACACGTCCGTCGGAGCACACCGGTTCAACGAGTCGGCGACGTCATCCGGACAGGTCGGATCCCGGTACGTCGAGCAACGTCTGGCCGTCGGGGATCGTGACGATGAGAAGGTTGGCGATCGCGTCCTGGTCGAGGCTGGTGTTGCCGGTGAACTCCGCGTGTCCGTCGTACCGAACGACCCATGAGGCGGCGACCTCCCGCTCCCCGGTGTCGCTGACGGCGACCAGCTGGCACTGAAGTCCCGCCGAGACCCCGTCGAGCTCCACGCTCACACGCGTGCCGGTGGAGACGCCGGTCAGCTCAAAGACTCCTTCAACGCCAGTGCCTGGATTGGTCGCGGTGGCGACGACGGGTGTCGATGCGGTGGGAGACGACTGATCCTGACCGGGCCAGACGAGCCACAGCAGTACGAAGAGCGACGCGGCTGCCAGGCCGGCACCGGACACCATCCGCCGGGTGCGGCTGCGCTGTCGTGCCTCGACAGCGCGTGTCTCGGCGACGATGCGCCGGAGCAGTTCCGGTGGTGCCTCTGGAAGGCCGGCCTCTGCGTCCGATACGTCCAGTCGCCCGAGCAACGGCGGCAGCGCTGCGAGCTCGGCCATCGTGGCGGCACAGCGGGGGCAGATAGCCACGTGGGCCATCACGGCTTCTTGCTCGGCCGGTTCGGCGATGCCGAGCACACTCACGCCGAGCAACTGCTCGGCCTCATGGCAGTCCGGCGTCGGGTGCGTCGTCATGGCGTGACTCCTCTTTCGGACAAGGCCAGTCGCAGTGCGCGCAGCGCGTAGAACGTGCGCGACTTCACCGTGCCTGGTGGCACACCGAGTTCGGCTGCCGCTTCGGCCACGGACTTGCCGCGGTAGTACGTCTCGACGAGCACCGCTCGATGGTCAGGGGTCAACGAGGCGAGCGCTTCGGCCACCGTCCACGACTGCACGGCTTCCTCGATGTCGTCCTTCCACCCCGCCAGCCGCTCGACGTGCTCGCCGCCGACTTCCCTCGGACGAGCGTTGCGGGCTCGGACGGTGTCGACGACCACATGGCGCAGCACCGTCATCAGCCAGGCGCGAGGAGAGCCGCGCCCAGCTTCGAACGCTTCGGGGTGCCGCCAGGCGCGGACCAGCGTCTCCTGGACCGCGTCCTCAGCGCGTTGCACGTCACCAGACGTAAGCCGGGTGGCGAACGCCAGCAGGACCGAGGCGTGGTCGTGGTACAGCCGTGCCAACGTCACGTCGTCGACGGTCGACTGACCTCGACGGCTCGCTGCGAGCGCCATACCCCCACAACGGATGCCGAGCGAGGTCGGTTCACCGGGGCTGCCGGATTCTCACCACCAGGCAGTTTGCATAGAAGTGACATCAAGAGAATAATCATGTCGATGACGAGCAAGGTCGCGATCGCCGGTGCCAGCGGGTATGCGGGCGGAGAACTCCTCCGCCTGTTGCTCGACCACCCCGACGTCGACTTCGGTTCGCTGACCGCATCCGCGTCGGCAGGTACGACGATCGGCGCGCATCACCCGCACCTGGTCCCGCTTGCGGACCGCCCGATTCAGGAGACCAGCGCGTCGACGTTAAGCGACCACGATGTGGTCTTCCTCGCCCTGCCGCACGGCGCATCTGCCGGTCTGGCGGCCGACCTCGGCCCGGAAACCCTGGTGATCGACTGCGGTGCGGACTTCCGCCTCGTCGACGACAACGCCTGGTCGACGTTCTACGGCGGCGAGCGGGCTGGCGCCTGGCCCTACGGGCTGCCCGAGCTATCCGGCCAACGCGACGTCCTGCGTAACGCCACTCGGGTCGCCGTCCCCGGCTGCTACCCGACCATCTCGACCCTGTGCCTCGCGCCCGCGGTCCAGGCGACCCTCATCGACACGAGCGCGATCGTCGTCGTTGCCGTGTCGGGAACCTCCGGCGCGGGCCGCGTCTCCAAGCCGCAGCTGATGAGCGCGGAGGTGATCGGTTCGGCAAGCGCCTACGCCGTCGGCGGCGTTCATCGCCACACTCCCGAGATCGAGCAGAACCTCAGCGCCCTGACCGACGCGACGGTGACGGTGTCGTTCACACCAGTGCTGGCCCCGATGCCGCGCGGGATCCTGGCGACCGTCTCCGCACCTGTCCTCCCCGGTGTCACCGGCCCAGATATCGACAACGCCTATGTCAATGCCTACGAGAAAGAGCCGTTCGTGCACCTGCTCCCCGCCGGCGCCTGGCCGCACACCAAGGCGACGCTCGGCTCCAACGCCGTCCATCTCCAGGTGACGCTGGACGACCGGTCTGGTCGCCTGGTCGCCGTCGGAGCCCTCGACAACCTGACCAAGGGCACGGCCGGCGGAGCCATCCAGTGCATGAACCTCGCACTCGGGTACGACGAACAGTCCGGCCTCTCGACGATCGGGCTCGCGCCATGACCGTCACCCATCCCGCAGGCTTCCGCGCCTCGGGCGTGAAGGCCGGCCTCAAGTCGTCGGGCACACCCGACCTTGCGGTGATCGTCAACGACGGCCCGGCCGACGCGGTCGCGGCGGTCTGGACGAGCAACCGCTGCAAGGCCAACCCCGTGCTCTGGAGCGAACAAGTCGTCGCCGACGGGTCTGCCAGGGCTGTGGTCGCGAACTCCGGCGGCGCCAACTGCTACACGGGTGCCGAAGGCTTCCAGATCACCCATGCGACGGCCGAACGGGCCGCGCAGGCACTCGACATGGCGGCGATCGACGTGATCGTCTGCTCGACCGGGCTGATCGGCGTCCTTAACGACCGCGACGCCCTGCTGTCCGGGGTCGACCTGGCCGTCGACGCGTTGGACGTCGACGGTGGCGACGAGGCCGCTCACGCAATAGTCACCACCGACTCGGTCACCAAGCAGGCCGTTGTGGAAGCCGAAGGCTGGTCGATCGGGGGCATCGCCAAAGGGGCCGGCATGCTCGCGCCAGGGCTTGCCACGATGCTGGTGTTCATCACGACGGACGCTGTCGTCGACGCGGCATCCGCGGACCAGGCGTTGCGAGCGGCAACCCGCGTGACGTTCGACCGGCTCGACTCCGACGGTTGCATGTCGACCAACGACGCGGTCTTGCTGATGTCGTCGGGCGCGAGTGGCGTCACACCGGCGTACGACGAATTCGCCTCGGCACTTCGCGAGCTCTGCCACGACCTTGCCCAGCAGCTGCTCCGCGACGCCGAAGGAGCCGACCACGACATCGCCATCACCGTCACGGGTGCAGCCAGCGAGGCCGACGCGGTGACCGTGGCCCGCTCGGTCGCCCGGAGCAACCTCTTCAAGTGCGCGATCTACGGCAATGACCCGAACTGGGGACGGGTGCTCGCCTCGGTCGGCACGACGGACGCCGTCTTCGACCCGGCCGACCTCGACGTGGCGCTCAACGACGTCTGGGTATGCCGCGCCAGCGGACTCGGCGCACCACGCGAGCTGGTCGACCTGACCGCTCGCCACGTCACGGTGACGATCGACCTCAAGTCTGGCGACGACGAGGCAACGGTGTGGACCAACGACCTCACCCATGCCTACGTCCACGAGAACTCGGCGTACGCGTCATGACCCGCGACCTCGCCACCGCGCTCGCCAAGGCAGCCACGCTGACCGAAGCGCTGCCTTGGCTCGAGCAGTTCCACGGCAAGACCGTCGTGATCAAGTACGGCGGCAACGCGATGACCGACGACGCCCTCAAGGAAGCCTTCGCGCAAGACATCGTGTTCCTTCGCTATGCCGGCATCAGGCCCGTCGTCGTACACGGCGGAGGACCGCAGATCAGCAGCATGCTCGAACGCCTGGGCATCTACTCGGAGTTCCGCGGCGGCCTTCGGGTGACGAGCCCGGAGGCGATGGACGTGGTCCGGATGGTGCTGGTCGGCCAGGTGGGCCGTGAGCTCGTCGGGCTGCTCAACCAGCATGGCCCGCTGGCCGTAGGCCTGTCCGGCGAGGATGCGGGACTGCTCACCGCCGAACGCACCGGCACCGTGGTAGCGGGGGAGCACGTCGACCTCGGACTGGTCGGCGACGTCGTCGATGTCCGCCCCGAGAGTCTGCTCGACCTGATCGAAGCAGGGCGCATCCCGGTGGTCTCAAGTGTCGCCCCCGATGTCGATGGTCAGGTCCACAACGTCAACGCCGACATCGCGGCGTCGGCGCTCGCGGTGGCGCTGGGTGCCGAGAAGCTCATCGTGCTGACTGATGTCGAGGGTTTGTATCGCGACTGGTCGCCAGCCGGCGTTGCCGACGAGGTGATCTCGCGGATCAACACGAACGATCTCAAGGCGCTGCTGCCATCGCTGTCGGCGGGGATGGTGCCGAAGATGGACGCGTGCCTTCGTGCAGTCGACGGCGGTGTCACACGGGCGTCGGTGATCGATGGTCGGGTCGCGCACTCGTTGCTGCTGGAGATTTTCACCGACGAAGGGATCGGAACGATGGTGGTGCCGTCATGACGGCCATCTCTGCCCAGCTCACCTGGCAAGAGCGCTACGGCAGCGCGCTGATGGACACGTTCGGTACGCCGAAACGGGTGCTGACTCACGGGCGCGGCTGCTACGTGTGGGATGTCGACGGCAACCGCTATCTCGACCTGCTGGCCGGCATCGCGGTCAACGCCCTCGGCCATGCCCACCCGGCAGTGGTGGCAGCGCTGACCAAGCAGGCTCAGACCCTCAGCCACGTCTCGAACTTCTTCGCCACCGAACCTCAGATCGCGTTGGCCGAGCGACTACTCGAGCTGGCCGGCGTCGACGGGAAGGTGTTCTTCGCGAACTCCGGCGCCGAAGCCAACGAGGCCGCGTTCAAGCTCACCCGGCGCACCGGGCGCAGCCGGATCGTCGCCGCCGAGGGCGCGTTCCACGGCCGCACGATGGGTGCCCTCGCGCTGACGGCCAAGGCGTCGTACCGGGAGCCGTTCGAGCCGCTCCCCGGTGACGTGACGTGGGTGCCCTACGGCGACGAGCATGCACTGCGGAACGCCGTCGACCGTGACACCGCCGCCATCGTGCTCGAACCCATCCAGGGCGAGGCCGGGGTGATCGTCCCGCCTCACGGCTACCTCTCGGCCGCGCGGCAGATCGCCGACGACGCCGGAGCGCTGCTCTGGCTCGACGAGGTGCAGACCGGCATCGGGCGCACCGGCCGCTGGTTCGCCCACCAGGACGAGGACGTGCGGCCCGACATCATCACGCTGGCCAAGGGCTTGGGTGGTGGGTTCCCGATCGGAGCGTGCATGGGCGTCGGCGCAGCTGGTGACCTGCTCGGCCCCGGCCAGCACGGTACGACGTTCGGGGGTAACCCGCTGGCAGCCGCCGTGGCGCTGACCGTGCTCGACGTGCTCGAGCAGGACGGACTGCTCGAGCAAGTGCAGAAGGTCAGCGCCACCTTGGCGGCTGAGCTCGCCTCGCTGCCGGGTGTCAGCGTCGTACGCGGCCGGGGGCTACTGCTGGCCGCCGATGTGGCACCAGGGACTGCTCCCGCGATCGTCCACGCGGCCCTGGACGCGGGCGTCATCGTCAACGACTGCACGCCCGACACGGTACGGCTGGCCCCGCCCCTGATCCTCACCGACGACGACGTGCAGCAGGCTGTCCCCATACTCGCCACGGTGCTGAGGGCGCAGACCTCGCCAGCTGCTCAGACCGCCATGACCAGTACGTGGGAGGCATCGTGATCCGGCATTTCCTTCGCGACGACGACATCACCCCAGACGAGCAGGCCGAGATCCTCGACCTCGCGGACACCTACAAGGCTGACCGCTTCCATCAGCAGCCGCTGACAGGGCCGCAGTCCGTCGCGGTGATCTTCGACAAGCCGTCGACCCGCACGCGGGTCTCGTTCTCGGTAGGCATCGCCGAGCTTGGCGGCTACCCGCTCGTGATCGATGCCCAGTCGTCGCAGATGGGGCGTGGTGAGCCGATCGAGGACACCACGAAGGTGCTCGACCGGCAGGTGCGGGCGATCGTCTGGCGCACGTTCGGTCAAGACCGGATCGAAGCGATGGCCGCGGTCTCGCGGGTGCCGGTCGTCAACGCCCTCACCGACCTGTTCCACCCGTGCCAGATCCTGGCCGATCTGCAGGCGGTCCGGGCGCACAAGGGCAAGCTCGCCGGGCTCACGATGACGTACCTCGGTGACGGCGCGAACAACATGGCGCACTCCTACCTGCTTGGCGGGACGCTGGCCGGTATGCACGTGCGAGTCGGATCTCCCGCGGACTACCGGCCAGACCCCGAGATCCTGGCGGCGGCTAAACGTCATGCGGCGGGCACCGGCGGCTCGGCGACGTACGAGACATCGCCCCAGGCGGCAGTCGAAGGCGCCGACGTCGTCGTCACCGACACCTGGGTGTCGATGGGGCAAGAGGGCGAAGTGGCCGACCGCTCGTCACCGTTCATCCCGTATGCCGTGGACAGTGCGGCGATGGCGCTGGCAGCACCCGACGCTGTCGTGCTGCACTGCCTCCCGGCTTACCGGGGCAAGGAGATCGCCGCCGAAGTCATCGACGGACCTCAGAGCATCGTCTGGGACGAGGCGGAGAGTCGGCTGCACGCGCAGAAGGCACTCCTCACCTGGTTGCTGGCGAAGAGCAGAGGAGAAGGCTGATGGAGGGTATGCCGGTCATCGCAACGACCAAGGCCGCACGGCAGCACAAGATCGCTGAGCTGCTGAGCCGCTACCCCGTGCGCTCGCAAGCCGAGCTCGCCGACCTGTTGTCCACCTCGGGCTTGCGGGTCACCCAAGGCACACTCTCTCGCGACCTGGTCGAGCTCGACGCCGTCCGCGTCCGCGACGGGCGCGGCGTGCTCGTGTATGCCGTCCCTGGTGAGGGCGGCGACCGCACCCCGCGTCCGGCGATGGACTCGGCTGCGGCCGAGAGCCGACTGGCCAAGCTGTGCAACGAGCTGATGGTCAGCGCCGAGCCGTCGGCCAACTTCGTGGTGATGCGAACCCCGCCGGGGGCCGCCCAGTTCCTCGCCTCGGCACTCGACAAGGCGGAACTTCAGGCGGTCCTCGGCTGCATTGCCGGTGACGACACCGTGCTCGTCATCTGCCGTGACCCCAAGGGCGGCGAAAAGCTGTCCCAAAAACTACTCAGTCTTGCCGAGAAAGGCATCGAAGCAGCATCCACGTAGCCCCCAAGGACACAAGTTCTAGGGGAAGAAGGAGACATCGTGACCACCGCGCACACCACATCGACATCATCCGGGCAAGACCGGATCGTGCTCGCCTATTCCGGAGGCCTCGACACCTCCGTGGCGATCGGTTGGCTCGCCGAACAGACAGGAGCCGACGTCATCGCCGTGGCCATCGACCTTGGCCAGGGTGGCGAGGACCTGGAGACGATCCGCAAGCGGGCGCTCGCCTGCGGGGCGATCGAAGCCGTGGTCGTCGACGCCAAGGACGAGTTCGCCGAGGGCTACTGCCTCCCCGCGATGAAGGCCAACGCGCTCTACATGGACCGCTACCCGCTGGTCTCGGCCCTGTCCCGGCCGCTGATCGCCCAGCACCTCGTCAAGACGGCGGGGCAGTACGGCGCCACCATCGTCAGCCACGGCTGCACCGGCAAGGGCAACGACCAGGTGCGGTTCGAAGTCGGCATTGGAGCGCTCGCGCCCCACCTCAAGGTGATCGCCCCGGTGCGCGACTACGCCTGGACCCGCGAGAAGGCGATCGGCTATGCGGAGGAGCACGACCTGCCGATCGACGTGACGACCAAGTCGCCGTACTCCATCGACCAGAACGTCTGGGGACGCGCCGTCGAGACCGGCTTCCTCGAGGACATCTGGAACGGTCCGATCGAGGATCTCTACTCCTACACGGCCAACCCTGCGACGCCACGTCCAGCAGACGAGGTCGTCGTGACGTTCGCCGATGGGGTGCCGGTGGCCATCGACGGCAGGCACGTGACGATGCTGCAGGCGATCCAGCAGCTCAACGACCGGGCCGGAGCACAAGGGGTCGGTCGCCTCGACATCATCGAAGACCGCCTCGTCGGCATCAAGAGCCGCGAGGTCTACGAGGCTCCGGGCGCGATGGCGTTGATCACCGCCCACCAGGAGCTCGAGAGCGTCACCGTCGAGCGTGAGCTGAGCCGCTACAAGCGGACGGTCGACCAGCGTTGGGGCGAGCTGACCTACGACGGTCTGTGGTACTCGCCCTTGAAGCGGTCATTGGACACGTTCATCGAGTCCTCGCAGGAGCACGTGAGTGGCGACATCCGGCTGACTTTGCACGGCGGTCGCGCGGTGCCGACCGGACGCCGGTCCGCGACCAGCCTCTACGACTTCAACCTGGCGACGTATGACGAGGGCGACTCGTTCGACCAGTCGCTCGCCAAGGGTTTCGTGGAACTCTGGGGGCTGCCGAGCAAGATCGCCGCTCGGCGCGACCTCAAGGGCGTACACCAGGAGACACGGACGGAGACGATCGCCTCGTGACCGACGGCCGGCTGTGGGGTGGTCGCTTCACAAGTGGGCCGTCACCGGAGCTGATCGCACTGAGCCGGTCGACCCACTTCGACTGGAGGCTTGCCCCGTACGACCTGACCGGGTCGCGTGCTCATGCCCGGGCGCTCGCGACCGCAGGACTCCTCTCGTCGCCGGAGCTGACGCGGCTGCTGGGGGGGATCGACGAGCTCGAGACGGCGGTCGCCGCAGGGACATTCACCGCGTCTCCAGACGACGAGGACGTGCATACGGCCTTGGAACGCGGACTGGTCGAGATCGTGGGTGCCGACCTCGGTGGGCGACTGCGCGCAGGACGATCCCGCAACGACCAGGTGGCCACCCTGTTCAAGGCCTACCTGCGCGACCACGGTCGCAGCATCGCCAGCCTGGTCAGCGACCTGGCGGATGCCTTGGCCGATCAGGCCGAGCAACACCTCGGCTCACCGATGCCCGGCCGCACCCATTTGCAGCACGCGCAGCCCGTGCTCCTCGGCCACCACCTGCTCGCGCATGCCTGGCCACTCTTGCGTGACCTGGGGCGGTTGCGGGACTGGGATGCGCGGGTGGCGGCTGAGTCGCCGTACGGCTCCGGGGCTCTCGCAGGTTCCTCACTCGGGCTCGATCCGCAGCAGGTCGCGGCCGACCTCGGGTTCAGCGGCTCGGTCGCCAACAGCATCGACGGCACCGCCGCCCGGGACTTCGTCGCGGAGTTCGCGTTCGCCACGGCGATGATCGGCGTCGATGTGTCCCGGCTGGCCGAAGACGTGATCCTGTGGGCGACTCGCGAGTTCGGGTTCGTGATGCTCGACGACGCGTACTCGACCGGGTCGAGCATCATGCCCCAGAAGAAGAACCCCGACATCGCCGAGCTCGCACGCGGCAAGGCTGGTCGGCTGATCGGAGACCTCACCGGCCTGCTCGCGACGCTGAAGGCGCAGCCGCTGGCCTACAACCGCGATCTGCAAGAGGACAAGGAGCCGGTCTTCGACGCCGTCGACACCCTTGAGGTGTTGCTGCCCGCTGTCACGGGCCTCGTGCGAACGCTGCGTTTCGATACCGACCGGATGGCCGAGCTCGCTCCGCAGGGATTCTCACTCGCCACCGACGTCGCCGAGTGGTTGGTGCGCGAGGGAGTGCCGTTCCGGATCGCCCATGAGGTTGCCGGTGCCTGTGTACGACGTTGTGAGGAGCGCGGCGTCGAGCTCTGGGACCTGACCGACGACGAGCTCGCTGCCATCTCGACCGACCTCAAGCCTGGTGTGCGCGACGTGTTGTCGGTCGAGGGCTCGATCGCCTCGCGCAATGGCCGCGGCGGCACCGCGCCCGAACGCGTGACCGAGCAGCTTGCCGAACTTCGCGCTGCTCTCGCCGAACTCCGTGGTTGAGAACCCCTCGGCCGCGCACGTCGAGGCCTTCTTCGCGCGACCATCGCCGTCAGTGGCACCCGAGCTCCTCGGCACCACCATCGCTTCGCCTGATGTCACGGTGCGGTTGACGGAGGTCGAGGCGTACTCCGGCGAAGTCGACCCCGCCTCCCACGCCTACCGAGGTCCGACGCCGCGCAACGAGGTGATGTTCGGCCCACCCGGCCGGGTCTACGTGTACTTCATCTACGGCATGCACTGGGCGGTCAACCTGGTCTGCGAACACGACGGGGTTGCCTCGGCTGTGCTGCTGCGTGCTGGTGAGGTGGTGGCGGGGGAGGAGCACGCCCGGATACGACGAGGAGCCGTCCCGCATCGCCAGCTCGCTCGCGGACCCGGGAACCTGGCGGCAGCCCTCGGCGCGACCGGCGAGATGACAGGTACGACGGTCTGGGACGGGCCACTTCGGTGGGCGCCAGCCGGCGTACACCCCGACAATCCACACCAATCAAGCGACCAGGTCGAGGTCGGGCCGCGGGTCGGGGTCAGTACGGCCGCCGACGTACCGTGGCGCTTCTGGCTCCCCGGCGATCCGACCGTCTCGGCCTACCGGAAGCACCAGCCACGCCGACGCTGACGATGCCCGGTTGCTGCCGGGTCAAGAATGGTGCTGTCAGGTTTCCCGGGTGACAGGACGACATCGTGAGCGATGAGCAGACGGTGCAGGCCGTGGTGGCCCGAATGCAGCAACGCCTCGACGATCTCCCCCCCGAGCTGGCCCACCGACGCATCTTCCTCGAGACCTACCAGCGAACGACGCGAGCGGTCGGCAACTCGATCTCCGATGCCCAGTTCGAGGACCCGGAGTGGGTCGAGATCTGGGACGTGGTGTTCGCCGACTTGTATCTCGATGCCCATGACGCCTACCTCGCCGGCAATGCCGATGGGGTGCCACGCCCGTGGCGGCTCGCGTTCTCGGCTCGCCCTGACCTGCCCCCGCTACTGCACGTCCTGCTCGGGATCAACGCCCACGTCAACTACGACCTGCCTCAGGCCATGCTCGCGGTGATCAGCGACGACGAGTTCCTCGACCACGCGCTGGTCGATCGCCGTCGACGCGACCATGAGCGGATCGACACGGTGTTGTCCTCCCGGGTGTCAGCCGAGGACGAGGCGCTGGGCGGCAAGAAGTCGTTGCTCGACGTCGTCCTGACTCCTCTGAACCGGTTGGCCTCGAAGCGCTTCTTGAGGGAGGCCCGGCAGAAGGTGTGGCACAACGTCGGTGAGCTGCAGCAGGCAAGGCTCGAGGGCGAAGTTGCCTACGCTCGCCGGCTTGCGGAGCTGGAGGTACTCAGCGCGGCGCGTATCGAGGACCTATTGCGGCCCGGACAGGTCTTGCTGCGGCTCGCTGTCGCGGGTTTCGGCGTCTCGCTACCTCCGCCGTGAACCCCACCCTGCGACGGGCGCGTGCTAGCCGGACTCGGACGTCGCCCGAGCGATGGGTTCATGACTGACGGGGAAGTTGACCGAGCTCGCGATGAAGCACGCCTCATGGGCGTCGTGGTGCAGGGCGTTCGCCCGCTGCACCATGTCGGGGGACGCCACCGTGACTCGCGGGTGCAACGTGACCTCGCTGAAGGCCCCACTGTTGCCTGACATCTTCATCGAGCCCTCGGCCTGATCCTCGTACGCCGTGACCACCACGGCGTTCACCGCACACGCGTGGAGGTAGGCGAGCATGTGGCACTGCGACAGGGCTGCCACCAACAGTTCCTCCGGGTTCCAGCGCTCTGAATCACCCCGAAAGGCGGGGTCCGAGGATCCAGCAAGCGTGGCCTTTCCGGCCACGGAGACGTCGTGGTCGCGGGAGTAGGAGCGGTAGCTCGACGTTCCCTCGCCGGTGTTGCCGGTCCAGCGGACGTTGACCTCGTAGCGGTGGGCGGTGTGGGGCATGGCCGCACGCTACCCCCGGAGACAGACAGCACCGCGAGCGCTCAGGAGGATCCGCTATCAGCGGATCACCGTTATCCGGTTGCGGGTTTCGGGGTCTCATACGGCAGGCTGGACGCCGTACATCGCCTCGAATGAAGGGATCGACCGTGACCGAGCATGTCCTCGACGACCTCGAGTGGCGCGGACTCATCGCGCACTCGACTGACATCGACGCCCTGCGCGCCGAACTGTCGGCGGGACCCATTGCGGTGTATTGCGGATTCGACCCCACGGCAGCGAGCCTGCACATGGGCAACCTGCTGCAGATCCTGACGCTTCGACGCCTCCAGGACGCCGGCAACCGACCCGTGGGCCTCGTGGGCGGCGCGACGGGCATGATCGGCGACCCGAAGGAGGCGGGGGAGCGGCGGCTGAACTCCCTCGACGTCGTCAAGGAGTGGACTCACGTCGTCCGCGAGCAGCTCGAGCGGTTCCTGTCGTTCGAGGGAGAGAACGCCGCGCGGGTCGTCAACAACTACGACTGGACGGCCAGCTTGTCGACCATCGACTTCCTGAGGGACATCGGCAAGCACTTCCCGGTCAACAAGATGCTGGCGCGCGACGTCGTCCGGAGCCGGCTCGAAGCAGGCATCTCCTACACCGAGTTCAGCTACGTCTTGCTTCAGTCGATGGACTACCTCAACCTGTTCCGTGACCACGGTGTGCGGCTGCAGACCGGTGGCAGCGACCAGTGGGGCAACATCACGGCAGGTGTCGATCTCGTACGCCGCGTCGAAGGTGAACGCGTGCACGCCATGGCGACGCCACTCGTGACCAAGGCTGACGGCACGAAGTTCGGCAAGACTGAGTCGGGTTCGATCTGGCTCGACGCGGCCATGACATCGCCGTACGCGTTCTACCAGTTCTGGTTCAACTCCGATGACGCCGAGGTCGTCCAGATGCTCAAGTACTTCACGTTCCGAAGCCGTGAGGAGATCGAGGAGCTGGCCAAGCTCGTGGAGGAGAAGCCGTTCCAGCGTGCTGCCCAGCGTGCCCTCGCCGACGACGTGACGACGCTGACGCACGGCGCCGCCGAGACCGAGCGCGTCAAGGCGGCCGCGGCTGCGCTCTTCGGCAGCGGTGACCTCAACGACCTCGACGCCGCGACCCTGACGGCCGCGCTGAGCGAGGCGCCACATGTCGAGATCGCCAGCTCCGAGGAGCTGCCGCTGCTTGTCGAGCTGTTGGAGAAGACCGGACTCGAGACCAGCAAGGGCGCGGCCCGTCGTACGGTCAACGAGGGCGGCGCCTACCTCAACAACACCAGGGTCACCGACGCGGACGTCCGAGCTACGACCGACGACCTGCTGCCCGGTGGCTGGCTGCTGCTCCGAAAGGGCAAGCGCAACCTGGCCGGGGTCCGAGTCGGCTGAGTCGCTGCCGATGACGCGCTGGCTGGACGGGCTCGAGGAGGCCGCGACAACGCGGCTTCCCGAGTCCGTGGCGCGGTACTTCCGGCAAGGCAGCCGCGACGGGATCTCCGCTGTCGAGGCTGTCCAAGCCTGGCGCGACATCCGCGTACGTCCTCGCGTACTCCGGGATGTCTCCTCCGTGGGGACGGCCGCGTCGCTGCTCGGCTCCCGCGTCGACGCCCCGATCGCGGTCGCACCGACCACGCTCCAGCGTCACGCAGATCCAGCCGGGGAGTGCGCCATGGCCGCGGGCGTCGCGGCAGCCGGCAGCCTCGTCTGCGTGTCGAGCAACGCCGGTTTCAGGTTCGACGAGATCGCCGCCGAGGGCGCCCCCTGGTGGGTGCAGACATACGTGATGCAGGATCTCGGCCTCACCGAGGACATGCTTCGGAGGGCTGTTGCGGCGGGCGCCGGCGCCGTTGTCGTCACGGTGGACACCCCGATCGTCGGGACGAAGTACGACGATGGACCCCCGGTCTGGGAAGAGACTCCGGAGGACTATCTCCACGCGAACGTCGCCCCCGACCTGGTCGCTGCGTCTGCCACCGGGTTCGAGAAGCTGGCCGGGATCACGCCCGATGTCATCTCGTGGCTCTCCGGGGTGGCCGGTCTTCCCGTGGTGGTCAAGGGGGTGCTTCGCGGTGATGATGCACGGGCGGCGGTCGACGCTGGCGCTGCCGCGGTCTGGGTCTCGAACCACGGCGGACGGCAGCTCGACCAAGCTGTCTCCACCATGCGGGCGTTGCCGGAAGTGGCGGCTGCGGTTGGGGAGGCGGCCGAGGTCTACGTCGACGGCGGAATCCGCCGCGGGATGGACGTGTTCGCAGCATGTGCGCTGGGTGCCACCACCGTCTTCGTCGGCCGCCCCGCCCTGTGGGCGCTTGCTGCCGAGGGCTCGGCTGGTGTGACGCGGTTGCTCCGTGAGCTCCAGGGCGAGCTGGTGGAAGCGATGACGCTGGCTGGATGCCCGGCTCTCGACGACGTGAGCGCGGACCTCATTGCGGTGCCTGCGACAACGATCGTTGGACCGGCATCGCCATGACCGCGTTGTCGGGTCTGGCGTGACGTTGCGGACCAGGCGGTTGCGACGAACTACAGTGTGGTGATCCAGGCCGGGTCGAGAGGCGTCGGCGGCGTACGTTGTGATCACGCAAAGCCGCTCTGACCTGGGACTTTGCGGATGTGATCGCCGCCACATTGACCCGATTTGACGACGCTCGAGTGGCTACGTAAGGTACTACCTGCCTCGTTGGAAGCGACGGGACGCAAGACCTCCACAGACACCGGAGATCGGGCGGCCGGCCCAGCGAAACCCCGCTGCGAATCTATTTGACCAGCCTTCGCAGAACGGGTAAGTTAGTGCGAGTTGCCCCTACGTCCGGCCGAGAGGCCTGACACCGGTGTGCGCACGATCCTTGAGAACTCAACAGTGTGCCAAAAGTCGACGACGAATTAATTAACGCCCCGTCGGCAGAACAGCCTGCCAGCATCGCTGGTGGGCCGACTGTTTGA
>CAVVAE010000001.1:0-770315 GCA_963746185.1 uncultured Actinomycetota bacterium | reverse complement strand
GTCATGAGGTCCCATTGTCAAAAGGGTCCCAGTGCCATGGGTCGCTACTGTGACCGTAGGAGCGAGAGCACCGCAGCATTGAGACCCTGGCGAGAACGCCTGAGGAGTGCACCAGAGATGACCCCAGCTGACCGCAAGCCGGACCCGCGCAAGCGGTCGTCGGGCCAACCCGGCTCGAGCAAGGCCAGTGGCCGGCCAACGTCGGGCCGGTCGTCGACAGGTCGGCCGCAGCGTGACCAACGTGACGATCGCGGCGGCCGCCCGTCTCGCGATCGCCGCGATGACCGTGGCGGCCGGCCAGAACGGCCAAGTCGCGACGCTAAGTTCTCCCCGGAGCGAGACAAGAGCAAGGACCGGACGCGAAGCACGTCCGGACGCTGGCGTCGGGACGACCTGTCGGAGGCGGAGCGCACTGAGGTTCAGGCGAAGTACGACGGCCCCCCGATCCCGGACGACATCACCGGCAACGAGCTCGACCGCAGCGTTTCGGCCCAGTTGAAGTCGTTGCCCGAAAAGCTCGCCGCCAGGGTGGCCAGGCACTTGGTCGCTGCTGCCCGGTTGATGGAGTCCGACCCCGAGACGGCGTACCAGCACACCGTCGCGGCCCGTGCCCGGGCCGCCAGGGTTGCCATCGTCCGTGAGGCGAGCGGTGAGGCCGCCTACGCCACGGGGAATTTCAAGGATGCGCTGACGGAGTTCAAGGCTGCCCGACGGATGAGCAACAGCCCGCTGTACCTGCCGATGATGGCCGATTGTGAACGTGGCCTGGGCAGACCGGCTCGAGCACTCGCGCTGGCCAAAGATCCGGGAGTTCTCGACCTCGACGAAGCGGGCCAGATTGAGATGCGGATCGTCGAGTCAGGCGCTCGCCGTGACCTCGGCGATCCCGGCGCTGCCATCCGCACACTCGAAGGGCGTGAGTTGCGTAGCCGGTCGCGTTCGAGTTGGGCCCCCCGACTCCGCTACGCCTATGCCGAAGCTCTGCTGGCCGATGGTCAGACCGACGCGGCCCGAGAGTGGTTCGAGCGAGCCGCTGGAGTCGACGCCGAAGGCTATACCGATGCCGGTGAACGAGTCGCCCAGCTCGAAGGCCTCCAGGTCACCGACACCTTGCAGCCACCTGACGACGACAGCGACTCCGGCCAAGCCGAGGCTACGCACGAGGATCGTCCACAGAAGTAGCCTGCAGCTTCAGGTGTCCACAGCCCTGATCTCCGCAGCCCGTCAGTGTCTCCTCGCACCGTGATGCTGTCTGCGGAAAGGAGCTGACATGACATCAGCAGAGACCAATGGGCACGAACTGGCGCCGTCGCGCAACGAAGTCGTCTTGCATGGGCGGGTGGCCGCTCTCGTCGATGAACGAGAACTGCCGAGTGGCGACACGATCATCACCGCACGCCTGATCGTCGACCGGGACGCGGCCGCGTTGGCGCGATCAGCGCAGCGCGTCGACACGCTCGACTGCGTCGCCTGGTTGCGGCGGGTGCAGCGCTCGATGCGCAGCTGGCAGGCCGGCGATCGGGTGGAGGTGTCCGGAGCGATTCGGCGCCGGTTCTTCCAGTCCGCCGGAGGCGCCGCGAGCCGCGTCGAGGTGGAGATCCGTTCCACCCGCCGGTTGCCGCGTGCAGCCGAAGATCAGCCGGCCGACCCGGCGTAGCCGGCCGTGGCTGATCCCGTGTCATGCTGACGAGCATTGTTAGCGCCCCGCACCCAGTCCCAAGGAGCCTCTCGTTGAACGATGCATCGTCGGCGCTCAAAGGCAGCGACGAACCCCTCGTCACCGCCTATGACTGCGCGATGCTCGACCTCGACGGGGTGGTGTACGTCGAGCAGCACGCCGTGGACGGCGTCCCGGCAATCCTGCGGGAGGCCCGCGAGCGCGGCATGACGCTGGCCTTCGTCACCAACAATGCGGCGCGCACGCCCGACGCAGTGGCCAACCACCTGCGCGAGCTCGGCGTGGAGGCTGCCTCCTCCGACGTGGTCACCTCAGCGCAGGCAGCCGCTCGCGAGGTCGCCGCTCGCGTCCCGCCCGGCTCTCGGGTGCTTGTGGTCGGGGGAGAAGGGCTCGAGGTGGCGTTGGCGGAGCACGACCTGGTGCCGGTCAGCTCCGCCGATGACGAGCCCGTAGCCGTCGTCCAGGGTTTCCATCCGCAGCTCGGCTGGGGCCAACTCGCCGAAGGCGCCTACGCGGTCTCCGCGGGCGCCTTGTGGGTCGCGTCGAACCTTGACCTGACGGTGCCAACGGCACGGGGAATCGCTCCAGGCAACGGCACCCTGGTGCGCGCGGTGTCAGCCGCAGTGGGGAAAGACCCCGACGTGGTGGCCGGCAAGCCCTACCGGCCGCTGTTCGACGAGACTCTTCGACGGATCGCGTCTACCCGGCCGCTCGTCGTGGGAGACCGACTCGACACGGATATCGAAGGTGCAGTGACCTGCGGTGCTGACTCGCTGCTCGTGATGACCGGGGTCACCGACCTCGACACGCTGTGCCACGCTCCGCCTCACCGCCGTCCGACGTACGTGTCGTGGACGATGGCCGGCCTGCTCGCGCTTCACCCGGGTCCCCAAAGCGTCGACGGCGGCTGGTCCCTCTCCGACTGGGAGATGTCCGTGGCCCACGATCGGGTGGAGGTACGCCGTCAAGGCGACAACCGCGACGACGGGCTTCGTGTGCTGGTCGCCACGGCCTGGTCCTGGGCGGACCAGGATGACCACCAGACAGAACAAAGCCGCCGACTCGACGTCTCAGTGTTGGAGCGGCTGTGGACGAGCGGATAAGTTGTCCGCCAACAGGAGGTGCCATGACCGAGCCAGCAGATCAGCAGCCCGATCAAGAGCCCGATCACCAGTCCAGCCCCGCTGCAGAGTCCAGCGAGGTCTGGTCGACGGGGGACGAGCGGGTCGATGATGCGGTCGCCAGCCTTGATCAGCTCGATGAGCTCGACCTCGACGGTCACACCGACGTCTATGCCTCCGTCCACGACGCGTTGGCGTCGGTCCTGGGCGAGGGCGAAACCGAACCGCAAGGTCACTAGCGCAGCGATGGCCAGGCGGTTACGCCTCGACGCTGAGCTCGTGCGCAGAGGTCTGGCTCGAAGCCGCGAGCACGCCGCCGAACTGGTCGCTTCAGGGCGAGTCAGCGTCTCGGGTGCGGTGGCGACCAAACCGGCTACCGGCGTGACGACCGACATCGCTCTCGTCGTGCGGGAAGACTCAGATACGCCTGATTTCGTGTCGAGAGGCGGTCACAAGCTCGCTGGGGCGCTTGCCGCATTCGCCGACGACGGCCTCGACGTGACCGGTCGCAACGCCCTCGACGCCGGCGCCTCGACCGGGGGATTCACCGACGTCCTGCTTCGGTCGGGTGTGCAGGCGGTCGTGGCGGTCGACGTGGGCTACGGTCAGCTCGCCTGGAGACTGAGCCAGGATCCGCGGGTGACGGTCATCGACCGCACCAACATCAAAGACCTCACGATCGAAAGCCTTCCGTTCTCTCCCGACCTGGTCGTCGCCGACGTGTCATTCATCTCTCTGACGAAGGTGCTGCCGACGCTGGTGACCGTGAGCAGCCTCGACGCCGACCTGGTCTTGATGGTCAAGCCCCAGTTCGAAGTCGGCAAGGACCACATCGGGAAGGGTGGCGTCGTACGCGAGCCGACGCTACGCGTGAAGGCGGTGCTCGACGTTGCTGCCGCCGCCACGCACCTCGGGTTCGGTGCCTGCGGCGTCTGTGCCAGCCCGCTGCCGGGACCCTCGGGAAACGTCGAGTACTTCCTCTGGTTGCGGCACGACGCCAGCGCGATCGACCCTGACCTGGTGACGTCGGTCGTTTCCGAGGGTCCGCAGTGAGAAGGTAGTGCGGTGACTGATTCGACCAGCCCCTCCGCGCGCACGGTGCTGCTGATTACCCACACCGGGCGTGCCGACGCGGTCGAGGTGGCCACCGCCGTGGCAAAACGGCTGATGTCGTCGGACATCTCGGTCCGGCTGCTTGCCAACGAAGCCCCCGACCTGCCGATCGTCGGCGCGACGGTGGTGGCCCCGGACGACTCCGCCGCCGTGGATTGCGAGATGGCCCTCGTCATCGGCGGCGATGGCTCGATCCTGCGCGGCGCAGAGCTGACTCGCTCGTCGTCCACGCCGTTGCTCGGCATCAACCTCGGACATGTGGGCTTCCTCGCTGAAGCCGAATGGGAGGACCTCGACACTACGGTCGAGGCAATCATCCATCGCACGTATGCCGTGGAAGAGCGGCTCACGGTGGATGTCGCGGTCACGGTCGACGGTGCGCCGCTCGCCACGAACTGGGCGCTCAACGAAGCCAGCGTCGAGAAGGCCGCCCGGCAGCGGATGCTCGAAGTCGTGATCGAGATCGACGATCGACCGCTTTCGAGGTGGGGTTGTGACGGCGTCGTGTTCGCCACTCCGACGGGCTCCACCGCCTATGCGTTCAGCGCGGGAGGTCCCGTGGTCTGGCCCGAGGTCGAGGCGTTGCTGCTGGTGCCGATCAGTGCCCACGCCCTGTTCGCGCGGCCCCTGGTCGCCTCCCCGGACTCCGTTCTTGCCGTCGAGATCCTCCCCGAGACAGACGGCGGAGCGGTGCTGTGGTGTGACGGGCGGCGTTGCGTCGAGCTGCCCGAGGGGGCGCGGGTCGAGGTACGCCGCGGTGAGCGCCCGGTCTTGCTCGCCAGGCTGCACGAGGCCCCGTTCACCGACCGACTGGTAGCGAAGTTTGACCTGCCAGTCAGCGGCTGGCGTGGCGCGGCCGCACGGCGCCGCAACGGAGCAGCCGGGACAGACGGTGCTTGAGGAACTCTCGATCCGCTCCCTGGGGGTCATCGACGATGCCGGGCTCGAGCTGGGTCCAGGCTTCAACGTCGTCACGGGCGAGACCGGCGCCGGCAAGACGATGGTCGTGACTGCCTTGGGTCTGCTGCTCGGCGCGCGATCCGATGCCGGCGTCGTCCGCGAGGGCGCCTTGAAGGCCCGGATCGAGGGCCGGGTCAGGGTCGACCCGTCGTTGTCAGTGGCAGTGAGGGCTGCCGAGGCTGGCGCCGACTTCGATGACGACTCGCTCATCTTGGCGCGCACGGTCTCCAGCGAAGGGCGGTCTCGTGCGACGGCGGGCGGTGCCGCCGTGCCGGCGTCGATCTTGGCGGATCTCGCCGGCGACCTGGTCATCATCCACGGCCAGGCCGACCAGCAGCGGCTGCTCCAACCGAGCAGGCAACGGGGCACGCTCGACGCGTTCGGCGGAGAGGCCCACCACGAGGTGCTGCGCCGCTACCAGGCGACGTACGACGCGCTCAAGGCCGTCCGCATCGAGCTCGACGAACTGGTGACGCGTGGCCGGGAGCGAGCCCACGAGGCAGACGCGTTGCGCTTTGGCCTGGCCGAGATCGAGGCGGCCGACCCCAAACCCGGCGAGGACGATGACCTCGCGGCCGAGGACCAACGGCTTGCCCACGTCGACGGTCTGCGACAGGCCGCCGACGATGCCAGGCTTGTCCTCAGCGGTGATGACGCCACAGCCGACAACGCCGACGTGCTTGCTCAAGTGGCGGCGGCCCGCAAGAGCCTCGATGCCGAGCGCGACCACGACCCGAGGCTCGCGGAACTGGCCGACAACCTCGCCGCCGCCTCCTACACCTTGGCTGACGTCGCAGCCGATCTCACGTCGTACGCCACCGACCTCGACGCCGACCCCAAGCGGCTGGCCTGGGTGCAGGAACGTCGAGCCGTGCTGAGTTCGCTCACCCGCAAGTACGGCGACACCGTGGCCGAGGTGCTGGCCTGGTCGGCTCAGTCGGCCGCGCGACTGCTCGACCTCGAAGACGATGGGAGCCGGGTCGAAGCTCTTCGCGCGGAGGAGTCACGCCTCAGTGCTGAGCTCACCGAGACCGGCGAGCTGCTCAGTCTTGGCCGGCAGTCACTCGCAGCCGACCTTGGTCAGCGCGTCACCGACGAGCTGAGTGGCCTCGCGATGCCGGACGCCATGTTCAACATCTCGGTCACTCCTGGCAGCCAACCCGGCCCCGAGGGGTTCGACGAGGTCGCCTTCCTGTTCTCAGCGCACGCCGCCGGAGCGGCCAGGCCGCTGCAGCGAGGCGCCTCCGGTGGGGAGCTGTCCCGGGTGATGCTGGCGCTCGAGGTATGCCTGGTCGGCACCCAGCCGGTGCCGACGATGATCTTTGACGAGGTCGACGCCGGTGTCGGCGGCAAGGCCGCAGTCGAGATCGGACGTCGGCTGGCCCGGCTGGCCCGGTCAGTCCAGGTGATCGTGGTGACCCACCTGCCGCAGGTGGCGGCCTTCGCCGACCAGCACTACGTCGTCGTCAAGAGCAGCGACGGCAGCGTGACCACGAGCGGGGTGACGGCCCTCGACGACGCAGGACGCCGCAGTGAGCTCTCCCGGATGCTGGCCGGTCTCGAGGATTCTGACGCCGCGCTCGCCCATGCCGACGAGCTGGTCGAGTTGGCCAGGAGCGAACGTGCCGACTGATCTGAGCACCAACGCGACCCGCTACGGCTGGCCTCCCCAGTTCGCTTGGTGATGTTTGGCAGGATTGCGCCACGATGAAACTCTCCCTGCGCAAATCCCGTCCCTACACGTCGAACGGGGTCTCTGGACCCGCACGCCTGGATCGCCGTACCCGCAACATCGCCAAGCGGCTCCGTCCGGGCGACGTCGCGGTGATCGACCACGTCGACATCGACCGGCACGCCGCCCTGGCGCTCGTCGAGGCTCAGGTCTCCGCCGTGATCAACGTCGCGCCCTCGATCTCCGGGCGCTACCCCAATCTCGGCCCGGAGCTCCTCGTCGAGGCCGGGATCGTGCTGCTCGACGACGTCGGGGCCACCGTGTTCCAGTCCATCAACGACGGTGACCTCGTGCGCGTCGAGGGCGACACGATCTTCAAGGGCGACAATCCGCTGGGTTCGGGCATTCGGCATGACGCGGCTTCTGTAGCGGCCGCGATGGAGGCGTCCAAGGACGGCATGGCCAGTCAGCTCGAGGCCTTCAGCGCCAACGCGATCGAACACCTCCGCCGGGAGCGCGGGCTGCTGCTCGACGGCGAAGGCGTCCCGGTCGTCGCGACCGAGCTTGACGGCCGGCAGGTGCTGGTCGTGCTGAGAGCGTTCGACTACCAACGCGACCTGGCTGCGCTGAAGATGTTCATCCGCGAGAACTCACCCGTGCTCATCGGGGTCGACGCCGGTGCGGACGCCCTGCTCGAAGCGGGCTATCGACCTGACCTGATCGTCACCGACGCCGACGAGATCTCCGACAAGGCGCTGCGATGCGGTGCCGAGGTGGTCGCCCATGCCACGGCCGGTGGCCGCATCCGCGGTGATGACCGGCTCGAGCGGCTTGGCGTGCCGCACCTGACGTTCCAGACGAGCGGTACGGCGGAGGACGCGGCCATCCTGCTCGCCCATGTCCACAAGGCCTCGCTGATCGTCATGGTCGGGTCGCACGCCACTTTGGTGGAGTTCCTCGACAAGGGCCGTTCGGGGATGGCCAGTTCATTCCTGACCCGAGCCACGGTCGGCTCGAGCCTCGTCGACGCCAAGGCCGTGGCACGCCTGTATCAGAACCGGCTCAGCCGCTGGATGGTGCTGCTGATGCTCATCGTCGCGATCGGGGTGGTGGCCGTAGCGATCGCCGCTACACCAGTCGGGCAGGACTGGTGGGATCAGATCACTGCCGGCTACGACGACATGACGAACGGGGTCAAGGGGCTTGGCTCGTGAGTTTTGTACGCCGCTATCTCGTCGTGATCCTGGCCGCGTGTGTCGCTCTCGCGGTGGGGATTGCCCTGGGCGCTGGCCCGTTGCAGAAGGACGACGGCGACGACACGGCCAGTCTGAAGTCCGACAAGGCCGACCTCGAGGACCGCGTGACCTCTTTGGAGGAAGCCGCTGTGTTCGATGAGTCAGTGAGCAAAGCGCTTTCCGGCGTGCTCCTCAAGGACAAGCTCGCTGACCGGGGAGTGACGGTCGTCGTCCTCCCTGGTGTCGACGACAGCGTCGTCGCGGCGAGCACAGCGGTCATCACCCGAGCCGGCGGTGCCTTGCGCGCCATCGTCCGGCTCAACACTGACCTGCTCGACCCTGGCAAGAAGACCTACGTCGACAGCGTCGCGACCGGCTCGATCAAGGGCGCCGAGGACCTCTCAGCTCTGACGGACGCCAGCACCTACGAGCGGCTGGGTGCCTTGCTCGCTCGGGCGTATGTGGGCACGCCGGATGACGACGTGTTTGACCCCGAGGCCGCAAAGATCGACTCCGAGCTCCAGGGCGCGAAGCTGACATCGCTCGAGGACGAGCCACCGCGACGCGGCAACCTGGTCGTCGTACTTGCCGATGACGAGCACGGCGACTCGAGCCTGTCGACTGCGAAGGTCGTGATCGCCCACGACATCGTCTCCGCCTTGACGAGCAGGAGCCAGGGGATCGTCGTTGCCGCACCGCCGCCCTCCTCCTCTGAGGGTGGCTTGATCGCAGAGCTGGCCGCCGATGAGGCACTGAGCGCCCAGCTGTCGACGATCAACGTTCTCGACAGCACGGCTGGACGGACCACAATGGTTTACGCGCTGCTCGCGTCCGCCGCTGGCGCCCCCGGAAACTTCGGTGTCGATGGAGATGAGGCGGTCCTCCCACCTGGCCTGGCTGTGCAGGACCAATAGTGGGACCAAACGGCCGATTTGCGGGATGGTCGATGACAGCGATCGTGCGTGTCGGGAGTCATCGCTTAGGTTGTACGGGCTGGGTGTTGCTAGATTGGAACCCCGTGGAAGGGCGGACCCGACCGCCGTACATCGAACCCACGGGAGTGTGAGTTGGCAGCCTCGTCGCCCACCAAGCATCTGTTCGTCACGGGTGGTGTCGCGTCCTCATTGGGGAAAGGGCTCACCGCCTCCTCCTTGGGTCGCCTGCTGAAGTCGCGCGGGCTGCGCGTGACGATGCAAAAGCTCGACCCCTACCTCAACGTCGACCCGGGCACGATGAACCCTTTTCAGCACGGCGAGGTGTTCGTCACGAACGACGGGGCCGAGACCGACCTCGACATCGGACACTATGAACGATTCCTCGACGTCGACCTCGGCCAGAACGCCAACGTCACCACGGGGCAGGTCTACTCGACGGTGATCGCGAAGGAACGCCGAGGTGACTACCTCGGCGACACGGTCCAGGTCATCCCGCACATCACGAACGAGATCAAGGAACGCATCCGCGCGATGGCGGGGCCGGGCGTCGACATCGTCATTACCGAGATCGGCGGCACCGTAGGCGACATCGAGTCGCTCCCGTTCCTGGAGGCGGCACGCCAGGTGCGCCACGACATCGGTCGTGACAACTGCTTCTTCCTCCATGTCTCGTTGGTGCCTTATATCGGTCCGTCAGGCGAGCTCAAGACGAAGCCGACCCAGCACTCGGTGGCCGCGTTGCGGTCGATCGGCATCCAGCCCGATGCCGTGGTGTGCCGGGCTGACCGGCACATCCCTGACAGCATCAAGCGCAAGATCTCGTTGATGTGCGACGTTGACGATGAGGCGGTCGTCGCCGCCGTCGACGCGCCGTCCATCTACGACATCCCGAAGGTGCTGCACTCCGAAGGCCTCGACGCCTACGTCGTACGGCGGCTCTCCCTCCCGTTCCGCGACGTGGACTGGACTCGCTGGGACCAGCTCCTGAAGCGCGTGCACCACCCCGACGAGGAGGTCACGGTCGCCCTCGTCGGCAAGTACATCGATCTCCCCGACGCCTATCTGTCGGTCGCTGAGGCGCTGCGTGCTGGTGGCTTCGACCACGCGGCCCGCGTCAACCTGCGGTGGGTCGCCTCCGACGAGTGTCAGACGACCGAGGGAGCAGCGGCGCATCTCGCCGACGTCGACGCGGTCTGTGTGCCGGGCGGTTTCGGCGTACGCGGGATCGAAGGCAAGGTCGGCGCCCTTCGCTACAGCAGAGAGCACGGCATCCCCACGCTCGGCCTCTGCCTGGGCCTGCAGTGCATGGTCATCGAGTACGCCCGCAACGTCGCCGGCCTCAATGACGCCGGCTCCACCGAGTTCGATCCCAAGGCGGCCGAGCCGGTCATCGCCACGATGGAGGAGCAACTCGACATCGTCGACGGTGCTGGCGACATGGGTGGCACGATGCGGCTGGGGCTCTACCCTGCGGACCTGCTGTCTGGTTCGGTCGTGGCGAAGGCCTACGGCCTTCCACGGGTCGAGGAACGACACCGGCACCGGTACGAAGTCAACAACAAGTTCCGGGGCGACCTCGAGGCCGCGGGCCTGGTCTTCTCCGGGCTGTCGCCTGACCGCGAGCTGATCGAGTTTGTCGAGCTGCCGGCCGACGTGCATCCCTACTACGTCTCCACCCAGGCCCACCCCGAGCTGCGCTCCCGGCCGACCCGGCCGCACCCGCTCTTCAGCGGCCTGGTCGCGGCCGCCATCGAACGTCAACGCGAGCTGCGGCTGCCTGTCGACGAGAGCGGGCTCAGGCGCGCGATGCCAGACGCTGTGCCTGAACACGCCACTGAGCACGTCCACGAGCGCGCGTCTGAGCACGTGCCTGAGCCGGTCGAGTGAGCCCACTTGCGGACGCCGACGAGTCATGGCCGGTCGTCTCGTCGGAAACCTCGTTCGAGGGTGGCTTCATCTCAGTGCGAACTGATGTGGTGCGCGGCCCGGACGGCGAGGAGTTCACCCGTCAGGTCGTCCAGCATCCTGGCGCAGTGGCGATAGTCGCCGTTGACGAGGAGGATCGCGTTCTCGTGATCTCGCAGTACCGGCATCCCGTGCAACAGCGGCTCGTCGAGCTACCGGCTGGGTTGTTGGACGTGGAGGGCGAGGAGAACCTGCCTGCAGCGCAACGTGAGCTCGCCGAGGAGGCCCGACTCGCTGCCACCGACTGGTCGATCTTGGTGGACCTGCTGACGTCACCGGGGATCCAGGACGAAGCGGTTCGGATCTACCTGGCGACGGGCCTGTCCGCCGTTGATTCACCGGACGGGTTCACGGCCGCGCACGAAGAGGCACAGATGACGCGGCACTGGGTGCCGCTGTCGGAACTGGTCGACCTCGTGCTGTCCGGAGCAGTCAAGAACGCGCTGACCGTGGCGGGGGTGCTGGCGTTGTGGGCCAGGCGGCAAGAAACGGCACCGATGCAGTAGGTTTCGAGGCGCGGAACCGCGCTTTCGTCAGCGGCTCGAAAGAAGAGGGACATGAAGGTCGGCGTACCCAAGGAAGTCAAGAATCACGAGTACCGGGTGGCGATCACACCCATCGGCGTGCACGAGCTGACCGTGCATGGTCACGAGGTGTTCGTCCAGCAGACGGCGGGCGAGGGCTCGTCGATCAGCGATGAGGAGTTCATCGCGGCCGGCGCCAAGATCCTGCCTGACGCCGACGAGACGTGGGGCGTTGCCGACCTGGTGCTCAAGGTCAAGGAGCCCGTCGCCGAGGAGTACCACCGGCTGCGTGAGGGCCTCCAGCTGTTCACCTACCTGCACTTGGCCGCGGACAAACCGCTCACAGCGGAGCTGTGCAAGTCAAAGGTCACCGCCATCGCTTATGAGACCGTGCAGCTGCCTTCGGGCGGGCTGCCGCTGCTCTACCCGATGTCGGAGGTCGCCGGCTGCTTGGCGCCACAGGTAGGCGCCTACTCGATGATGAAGGCCCAGGGCGGCGGCGGTGTCCTGATGGGCGGTGTTGGAGGCGTGGCCAATGCCAAGGTCGTCATCATCGGCGCCGGCGTCTCCGGCCAGAACGCCGCGAACATTGCGCTCGGTATGGGGGCCGACGTGACGCTGCTCGACACCGACCTGGACAAGCTGCGGATGTCGTTCTGGCGCTACAACAACCGCGTGCACGGCCTCGCCTCATCGAAGCTCGCCATCCAGCAGCAGGTAACCGATGCCGACCTGGTCATCGGGGCGGTGCTCATCCCCGGCGCCAAGGCGCCGACGCTGGTCTCCAACGACCTGGTTGCGCAGATGAAGCCGGGCTCGGTACTCGTGGACATCGCGGTCGACCAGGGCGGCTGTTTCGAGGACACCCGGCCGACCACGCACGCCAACCCGACCTACCAGGTGCACAACTCGACGTTCTACTGCGTGGCGAACATGCCAGGTGCCGTGCCGCATACGTCGACGTACGCCCTGACCAACGCGACGCTGCCCTACCTCATGGCGGTGGCCGACAAGGGCTGGAAGCAGGCGTTGCGCGACGACCCCTCACTGGCACTCGGCCTCAACACCCACGCCGGTGAGCTCACCTACGCGCCGGTCGCCAAAGCGCATGGTCTCGAGTACCGCAGCCTCGACGAGGTCGTCGTCTGAGCATGGGGTGGATCCAGGACTGGCCGTGACCGAGGCTCAGGACGAGCACCGGGAACAGCGTCCGGGCAACCTGGTGCGCACCGTACGGACCTACCTCGACCATCTGCTGGTCGAGCGTGGCCTGGCTGCCAACACGCTGGCGTCGTACCGACGTGATCTTCGGCGGTACGTCGTATACCTCACTGCCCGGGACGTCGACGACGTGGGAAGCGTGACCGAGCCGATGGTGGCGGAGTTCTTGATGCGACTGCGCGAAGGCGACCCGGACCACCCGCCGCTTGGTGCTGGGAGCGCGGCTCGCACCGTGGTGGCGGTCCGTGGCTTTCACAAGTTCGTCGTCCGCGAGGGACTGGCGGACCATGACCCCGCCGCCACGATCAAACCGCCCGCGCCGCCCAAAAGACTGCCGAAGGCGCTGCCGCTGTCGGACATCGAGGCGATCCTCGATGCCGCTGGCGCTCCTGGGACGACGCTGGCATTGCGCGACCGAGCGCTGCTCGAGGTGCTCTACGGCACGGGAGCCCGCATCTCAGAGGCGGTCGGTCTCGACGTGGACGACCTCGATCTCAGCGAGGGCGTCGTCCGGCTGGTCGGCAAGGGCAGCAAAGAACGGCTGGTGCCGGTGGGCTCCTATGCCCGCGACGCCTGCAACGCCTACCTCGTGCGTGGCCGGCCAGACCTAATGGCGACCGGAACTGGGACGCACGCGATGTTCTTGAACGCCCGTGGTGGCCGGTTGTCGCGCCAGTCGGCCTGGTCGGTGCTAGGCAAGGCGGCCGAGCGGGCTGGCATCGCCGGCGACGTGTCACCCCACACGTTGCGGCACTCGTTCGCGACCCACCTGCTTGATGGGGGTGCTGACGTCCGGGTCGTCCAGGAACTCCTGGGCCACGCATCGGTGACGACCACCCAGATCTACACGATGGTGACCGTCGATCGGCTCCGTGAGGTGTACGCGACGGCCCATCCTCGGGCCCTCGATTGAGGTCGCTTTATCGACACTCTCGGCGCGCCTCCCGTGCACAGGGTTGTCCCCAGGGCAGTCTGTGATGTGGACACCGTGCCCACGGCATGCACAGATTTCGGTGTCGTCTGGACGGCCCATTCGGGCCCGCCTAGAGTCGCACCGGCCGGTGCCATGCCGACGAGTAGAAGAACGATGAGAGGCCTGACGTGAGCGAGCCGAGTTTTGTCCCTCCACCCAAGAATCCGCTGACGTCGCGTCTCGCCAACGCCATCGCCGAGCCAGGTCCGGCGTCGGTGACGACGATCGGTCATACGTTCACGGTGGATGTGCCGGCGCTCGCCGTCGACACGGTCGAGGCTGTAGAGACGGTGGAGGTGGTGCAGGCTGCCGACAGCATGAGCACCCTTGAGGCTGACGTCCAGATCGACCCGGCGAAGCTCGGACCCACCGGACGCGAGATGCCCGACCTGCCCGATCCGCCGCCGCTCACCGAGCACGGCCAGGCGACGGTCATCGCGCTGTGCAACCAAAAGGGCGGCGTGGGCAAGACCACGACAGCGATCAACCTGGGCGCCAGCATGGCGGAGTTCGGACGACGCGTGCTGCTCGTCGACTTCGACCCGCAGGCCTCACTGACCGTGGGACTCGGATTCAACCCCAACGACCAAGAGACCACGATCTATCACCTGATGCTCCAGCGAGACATCCCGATGGACGAGGTGGTCGTCAAGACCAGCATCGCGGGACTCGACCTGATCCCGTCCAACATCGACTTCGCCGGCGCCGAGATGCAGCTCATCAGCGAAGTCGCCCGCGAGCAGGTGCTGTCCCGCGCACTCGAACCGTTCATCGAGCGCTACGACGTCATCATCATCGACTGCCAACCGTCCCTCGGCCTGCTGACCGTCAACGCGTTGGCCGCCGCCGACGGCGTGATCGTTCCGTTGGAGTGCGAGTACTTTGCCCTTCGAGGTGTGGCCCTGCTCAAGGGCACGATCGAGAAGGTGCAAGAGCGACTCAACCCGAAGCTGCAGATCGTCGGTCTGCTCGGCACCATGTTCGACAGCCGCACCTTGCACAGTCGTGAGGTGCTGCAGACCCTGGTCGACGGTTGGGGCGACGCCGTCTTCCACACGGTCATCCGTCGTACGGTGAAGTTCTCTGAGGCCACCGTGGCGGGCGAACCGATGACCGCGTACGCCGGAGAGTCCGCCGGTGCGGACTCCTACCGTCAACTGGCGAAGGAGGTGCTCGCGCGGTGTCAAGACGCGTGAGCTTGCCGGGGGCGGACGAGCTGTTCCGTCCCACCAAGACCGGGCAAGACGAAGCCGCTGACCCAGCACCGCTCAAAGCCGTGCCCGCCCCTGCGGCGGAGTCCACCGCGACGGCGGACGGGGTTGCCGGAGTCCCGGACGACGAGCCGGAGAAGAAGGGTGGACCGAGCGGCCGGGTCCGTCACGACGAGAAGATCACGGTCTACGTCACGGCCGACGAGCTGATCGACGTTGAGCACACTCGGCTGTCGCTGCGCCGCAACGGCTTGGCCGTCGATCGGGGACGACTCGTGCGTGAGGCCATCCACCTTGCGCTCGAAGACGTGGCGGCCAACGGCGACGACAGCGCGCTGATCCGACGGTTGCGGGAGCAGTGATCCCAGCGGTCGAGGAGCTGCCGCAGGCTGAGATCGCCACCGACGGAGGCGCCACTGAGTTCGCGGTGCACCTCGACAACTTCGAAGGCCCGTTCGACCTGCTCCTGCAGCTGATCTCCAAGCACAAGCTCGACATCACCGAGGTTGCGCTCTCTCAGGTGACTGACGAGTTCATCGCCTACATCAAGCAAGCCGGCACCGGCTGGGAGCTGGAGCAGACCACGCAGTTCCTGGTCGTTGCGGCGACCCTGCTCGACCTCAAGATCGTCAGGTTGCTGCCCTCGGCCGAGATCGAGGATGAGGAAGATCTCGCCCTGCTCGAAGCACGTGACCTGCTGTTTGCCCGGTTGATGCAGTACCGCGCCTTCAAGCAGGTCGCCGCCGTGATCGAACAGCGGATGGCGGGGGAGTCGCTTCGGGTGCCACGCTCGGTTGGTCTCGACGAGCGGTTCGCGGCCCTGCTTCCCGATGTCCTGATCACGATTGAGCTCGACGACTTCGCCCGGCTGGCGGCCGCCGCACTGGTCCCCAAGGTTGCGCCGACGATGGCGCTTGGCCACCTGCATGCCCCTCAGGTGAGTGTCCGCGAGCAGGCGGCGACCCTCGTCGAGCGGCTTCGTCGTACCCGCACAACGACGTTCCGAGCGCTCACGGCCGACTCACCCGACTTGATCACCACCGTCGCGCGGTTCCTGGCTCTGCTGGAGCTCTTCCGCGAGGGCGCGGTCTCGTTCGACCAGGTCACGGCGTTGGGCGAGATCAGCGTCCGCTGGATTGGGACCGACGAGGGTGACATCTTGGTGGGAGACGAGTACGACGACCATGCCGTCCCCGAAGAGCCGGACGGGCCGATTGCCGAGGAAGTCACCGACGCAGACGTGGCCCGGATCGGCGAGTTACCCGCACCCGATCACAAGGAAGCGCCGTGAACACCGACCTTTCGCCCGACCCGACGTCCGTGCAGGGCGCGCTCAACGTGTCAGAGCTGCCTCTCAAGTCCTCACTCGAGGCGGTCTTGATGGTCGCTGACCAGCCTCTCGACCACCTCAGCCTGGCCCAGGCAGTCGGCGCACCGCCGGCCGAGGTCGAGGCTGCTCTCCTGTCGCTGGCCGCTGAGTACACCGAGCAGGGCCGGGGCTTCGACCTGCGCAACGTGGGTGGCGGTTGGCGGTTCTACTCCCGCGAGGCCTACGCGCCGATCGTGGAGCAGTTCGTCATCGACGGGCAGCAGGCCCGGTTGACGCAGGCCGCGCTTGAGACGCTCGCTGTCGTGGCCTACCGGCAGCCGGTCAGTCGTGGCCGGGTGTCCGCCATTCGCGGGGTGAGCGTCGACGGGGTCATCCGCACACTCGAGTCGCGCGGCCTCGTCGAGGAGGCGGGCGCGGAGGCTGAGACGGGTGCGCACCTCTACCGGACCACGAGCTACTTCCTCGAGCGGATGGGCCTGACGAGCCTGGAGGATCTGCCTGAGATCGCGCCCTTCCTTCCGGAGATGGCCGAGATCGAAGGCGAGTTGAGCAGCGAGATCGAGGTCGACGACCAGTGACGCGCGAGTGATCGATCAGCGACCGACCAGTGAGCGCTGACGCATCCCACTCTGCTGACGCGGCCGACCCTGCCGAGCCTGCCTCTGGAGTCCGGCTGCAGAAAGTGCTGGCTCGATCCGGTATCGCCAGCCGCCGCAAGTGCGAGACCTTGATGTCCGAAGGCCGCGTCGAGGTCGACGGCGAGGTGATCACCCAGCTCGGTGCTCGCGTCGACCCCGAGACGGCCGTCATCAGGGTCGATGGGAAGCGGCTGCCCGTCGCTGAGGCTCACGTCTACCTGGTGGCGAACAAGCCCCGCGGCATCGTCAGCTCGATGGCCGATGAGGAGGGCCGTCCTGACCTGAGGTCTCTGCTCGAAGACCGGAGCGAGCGACTGTTCCACGTTGGACGTCTCGACACGGACACCGATGGCCTGATCGTGCTCACGAACCACGGGGAGTTCGCCCACCGGTTGGCGCATCCGTCGTACGAGCTCTCCAAGACGTATGTGGCCGAGGTGGAAGGGGTGGTCAAGCCGCGCGTGCGCCGTCAGCTGCTCGAGGGAGTCACGCTGGAGGATGGCCCGATCGCGGTCGATGCGTTCCGGGTCGTCAGCAGCCAGGGCAACCGATCGCTGGTCGAGCTGGTGATCCACGAAGGCCGCAATCGGATCGTACGACGGCTGCTGGCCGAGGTCAGGCACCCCGTCGTCCGGCTCTCACGGACGGCGATCGGACCGATCCGACTTGGCGATCTCCGGTCAGGCGCAGTTCGAGAGCTCTCGGTCGAGGAGCTCGGCACCCTGCTCGACCTTCTCGACCTCTGACCTCATTAGGCTGACACCCATGAGCCCCGAGGAGTCGTCAGCGCCGGCAGACCCGGTCGCCGGCGGCCCGGTGCTCGTCATCGGAGTGGGCCTGATCGGCGCCTCCGTGGGCATGGCGCTGATGCGCGCGGGCGTCGAGACATATGTGCGAGACAGCGACGCCACCGTCGCGCATGTCGCCTCATCGCGGGGGGCCGGATCCGACCGCGCTGCCCCAGACAACGTGCGACTTGTCGTGGTGGCCACCCCACCTGACCAACTGGGTGCCGAGATCGAAGCAGCGCTGAAGGCTTACCCCAGCGCGGTCGTCACCGACGTGGGAAGCGTGAAGGCGAAGCCGCTGGCGGCGCTCGTCGACCGCGGCGTCGACGCGAGTCGCTATGTCGGTGGCCACCCGATGGCGGGCAGTGAGCGGTCAGGGCCGTTGGCCTCGGCGCCCGACCTGTTCGACGGCCGCACGTGGGCTGTGGTGGCGCGCGACGACTCGCCGCCCGAGGCGGTCGCGCGGGTGGAGTGGCTGGTGCGGACGTGTGGCGCTGTCGTCGTACCCATGGAAACCGACGACCATGACCTCGCGGTAGCGCGCATCTCGCACCTGCCCCACCTCGTGGCCGCACTGACCGCGGGACAGCTGAGTCTGGCGCCCGAGGCGCACCTGGCTCTCAGTGGGCAAGGGATTCGCGACGTGACCCGGATCGCGGCTGGGGACCCGGCGCTCTGGCGGCAGATCATCTCGGCCAATGCCGTCCCGTTGACCGAGCTGTTGATCGCGGTGCGCACGGGCATCGACGAACTGGTGGAGTCGCTGACGTCGGAGGATCACGCGCGGCTCGAGGCGGTGCTCACCGCGGGTGCTGCCGGGACGGCGGTTATCCCGGGCAAGCACGGTGGGCCGAGCATCGAGCTGGCGGCTGTCACGGTGGCGATCCCCGATGAGCCAGGGGCGCTCGCGCGGTTGTTCGCGGACACCGGAGATGCGGGAGTCAACATCGAGGACATCCGGATCGACCACGATCCGGCGCGCGCCTACGGCTTGGTCGAGCTGGACGTGTCGGAGGCGAGTGCGGACCAGCTGATCGAGGCCTTGCGTGCAAGGGATTGGTCGGCGCACAGGTAACGTCTGACGACGGCAACGGCGAAGAGAGAGGCGGCATCACGTGGGGTCCGGGACCGAGGCACGCACAGGCCGGCTGGTCATCGCCATGGACGGGACGGCGGGATCAGGGAAGTCCAGTGCCAGTCGCGCCGTGGCGGCTGCGCTGGGGCTGCGCTACCTCGACAGCGGAGCGATGTACCGCGCGCTGACCTGGCAGATGCTGCTTGACGGCATCGACGTGTACGACGCTGACGCCGTGGCCGCGCGGGCCGAGACCGTGCAGATCGACGCCGGGGTCGACCCGAAGCGGCCAACCATCACCTTGCACGGCGTCGACGTTTCTCGCGAGATCAGGAGCGGTGAGGTCAACGTCGCGGTTAGCCCGGTGAGCGCCGTGCCCCGGGTGCGCGAGCTGTTGTCGGCACAACAGCGGCAGATCATCGACGACGGGGAAGGAATCGTGGTCGAAGGGCGCGATATCGGCACCGTCGTCGCGCCGAACGCCGATCTCAAGGTCTACCTCAGTGCCCACCCCGCCGCTCGCGCGCGGCGGCGTGCTGCCGAGATGGCGGAGGAGCAGGGCAAGGATGTGGCCAAGGTCGAAGCAGACCTGAAGCGACGAGATGCCTACGACTCCTCGCGCGTCGCGTCTCCGTTGACCGCGGCAGAAGACGCCGTGCTGTTGGACTCGACCGACCTAACCCTGACCGAGGTCGTCGACCGGATCGTCACACTGGCTCGCGATCTTGCCGAAAGCGCAGTGAGGGACTGACCCGCTGGGCCCGTCTTGGGGCCGCAGGGCGTGTCATGCGCCACGTTCGCACCGGTCCGCCGTTCTTCCATGCCAGGTCTGAGCGGTTGAGTCGATAGAGTGTCGGGGGCACCGGTGAGGTTCAGACCCAGTGCTCGCTCCCTGCGCCACCCACAACAGCTAGGCATGAGATCCCCATGACGTCCGACGAAAGCAGCTTCCAGGCCGAACTGGCCGCGCTGGATGCTGACGAGCCGACCGGCCCGCTGCCGGTGCTGGCCGTGGTCGGGCGACCCAACGTCGGGAAGTCGACGCTCGTCAACCGCATCCTGGGCCGGCGTGAGGCCGTGGTCGAGGATGTCCCCGGAGTCACCCGTGACCGAGTGCCTTACGACGCGCTGTGGAACGGCCGCCGCTTCACGGTGGTCGACACGGGCGGCTGGGACCCCGATGCGCGCGGCCTCGCACAACAGATCTCGCTGCAGGCAGAACTCGCGGTGAGTCTGGCCGACGCGGTGCTGTTCGTCGTCGATACAGCGGTCGGGATCACCGACGTCGATGAGACCGTGGTGAAGATCCTGCGGCGGGCCGGCAAGCCGGTCATCCTGGCGGCGAATAAGGTCGACGACCAGCGTGCCGAGGCGGACGCTGCTCTGCTGTGGAACCTTGGCCTCGGCGAGCCGTACAGCGTCTCGGCGCTGCACGGGCGGGGGAGTGGCGACCTGCTTGACGCCATCCTCGAGGCGCTTCCCGAAGCTCCGGCCGACGTGTTCGACGCTCCCCGCGGCCCGCGCCGGATCGCGATCGTGGGCAAGCCGAATGTCGGAAAGTCCAGCCTGCTCAACAAGTTGGCTGGTTCCAATCGCGTGGTCGTTGACGATGTCGCCGGTACGACGGTTGACCCGGTCGACGAGATCATCGAGCTGGGTGGGCGCACCTGGCACTTCATCGACACTGCCGGGATCCGCCGCCGGGTGCGAGAGGCGAGTGGGCACGAGTACTACGCCAGTCTTCGTACGACCAGCGCCATGGAGCGCGCCGAAGTTGCAGTCGTCGTCATCGACGGCAGCGAGCCGCTCACCGAGCAGGACCAGCGGATCATCTCCAACGTGGAGCAGTCCGGACGTGCCGTGGTGATCGCCTTCAACAAGTGGGACAAGGTCGACGAGGAACGTCAGCACTACCTCAACCGTGAGATCGAGCGCGAGCTCGTGCGCGTGCAATGGGCACCGCGCATCAATGTGACCGCCCTGACCGGGTGGCACGTGGACCGGCTCGTGCCGGCCCTTGACCGTGCGCTAGAGGGTTGGGAGACCAGAGTGCCGACGGGGACTCTGAACGCGTTCCTCGGTCGGTTGGTCGCGGCGCATCCACACCCCGTGCGGAGTGGGAAGCAGCCGCGGGTGTTGTTCGCGACGCAGCCGACCGTAGCGCCGCCGAAGTTCGTGCTCTTCACGACTGGGCTGCTCGAGCCGGCGTACACCCGCTTCATCGAGCGCCGGCTGCGCGAGGAGTTCGGCTTTGTCGGTACGCCGATTCACATCACGGTCAAGCCGCGAGAGAAGCGCAAGCGAAACTGAGAGTCCGTGCTGCCTGCTGGTGACCCGGGGAGCGAAGGGCTCAGGCTCGGTGGCGCTCGCTGAAACGCACCCGGTCGATCACATGTCTGAGCAACGTGACTTCGAGCTGGGAGTCCGGCGGGTGCACAAGTGCGTGACGCATCGCGACCTGAGTGCGGCTGAGGCTGCCAGGAGCGAGGCTCGGTGGTGGCAGATTTCGGTAGGTCAGACCCGAGGGTGTGTTCCAAGTGGCGACTCCGGTGAGAGCGTCGCTCGTGACGCGCATGCGAGGGTCTTCGCGGCTGATGTGACAGTTCTCCGACAGCCCTTGGCCGTTGTGCAGCGTCGTCGGGCCGCCTCGGGCGAATTCGATGATGTGGTCGATGTCAACGATTGGCGATGCGCATCGAATGCCACGGCAATGTTGGTCGCGGACGGTGATGAGATCTCGGAGCGAACCGTCGAAGCGGCGTCGCCTCGTGTCACCGCTGCTCATGCTGCCGTCGACGGGGTCGGTGAGGAATCGCTTGAGCCACGCGGACTTGCTGGTGGCCAGCAGACGCGCAGCTCCAGCAGTCAACGGTCCTGTTCCGACCAGGTGCGCCGGACTGTCCGATAGACCAAGCAGCGTGGCATCAGTCATCACCACGTTGATGTGAGCCGGGATGGCATCCGTGCTGCTGCCGGTGACGCGCTCGACCAGGGTGTCGCACATGATGTGGCTGATGGTGCGGCGATCGCCGGCTGCATGCTTGGCGCGGGCGTCGCTGAGCAGGTTGGCGTGGCAAGCTGCGGACTGCTCCGCGGGCAGATAGGCCTGTAGCCAGGCGGCACCGGAGCCGGCGTCGATGTGCCGAACATGCTTGTCGTCGCGTTCTCGCTCGGAACGAGCCGCCATCGCGTCCGGGTCGATTTCGGCGACACGTCGTTCGGCCAGCGGCCTGACCTTGCCCGGCAGGACGTCGACGGCCTCTTCCGCAATGATCTGGTCCGCAAGCGCGATGTGCTCCCGCGTCTGGAGCAGGCAGGTTTCCTTCACGATGGATCGTGCAGCGGTGAGGCCCAGTTGCCCGGTACGCAAGGCATCCATCGTGCGTGGGTGATCGCGCATAAGCGTGTAGGCGTCGGCCATCAATGTCTGCGCGGAGATCACGGACACCCGCTTCGCGATCGCCACCTCAGCGACCATGCCCCGGTACTGCGCCTGGTCAGCGGTGATGCCGTGGTCCTCGTCGTATGCCACGCGATCGTTGACGAAGGCTGCGACCTCTTCGACCTGAGCCGCTTGTAGCGCACTGATCTGACATTCGAGGTCGGCGATGCGAGCAAGGCGACCGGCCATCGCCTCTTGGTGAGCGACCCAGGACGCCGTCGGCGTACCCACATCGGGGTCAGTGTCCCCGGAAGGTGGTGGTTCGTGGCGCTCGCTCATGTGTTCGAATCTATGTCACGGTGCGGACAGTTTTGCTCCGTCAAACAGGCCTGTGGATGACGACTGAGCCGTTGTCGTGCTGGGGACGACGTGAGGCGGCGGGCGGTTTGGCTGTGGCGTCAGGCGCTGGGGTAGGCTGTCGCAGCCTCGCTCGGCACCGCGCATTCGCACGGTTTGGGTGAGGCATCGGGCTGTGGCGCAGTTTGGTAGCGCACTTGACTGGGGGTCAAGGGGTCGCAGGTTCAAATCCTGTCAGCCCGACCGACCGGCTCTGACTCTCTCATCGCAGGTCAGAGCCGCTTTCATGCGCCGGATCGACCGCGGGCGCTCTCGTCCGGGATGACCCCGAATCAACTCCATGTTGACCGATTCCGGTGGTGCACGGGGCGAGTTCGTCCGGCTGGTGCTCCGCTGGGTTTCCGTTTGGCCAGTTGGTCTAGCCGCCAGCCGTGCCCTGAACGGAAGGACGATCCGACTTCGACAGCAGCATCCAGATCGAGACCACTGCTGTCCACAGCAGGAAGATCATCAGTCCGAAGAAGACGAGCGGCGCGAGCAGCAATACGACCAGGATGACGCCGACAGCGAGCGTCCAACGCCGCCAGCCGAGTGCACGGCCGCCAGCTGTTGCCGCGGCGACCACGACCGCAGCCCCGAACCCGACGAACCACAGCATGACCGGGTGGGCCACGAATGACGATGCACGGATTGCAAGGCCAAGTTCGTCGTCCATCGGCACCGACTCGTTGTTGAGCGCGAGAGCAAGGGCGGGGGCCGCGAACAGAGCGCCGCCCATCAGGAGCAACGTGGCTGTCACGCCGCCGCCGATACGCAAACCGTGCGCCGCGGGCAAGGCACCCGCCTCTTCGAGCCTTTGGGCGAGACCAACCACAAAGCCGACCAGCAAAATCACTGCAAACCCGCAGAGGGTCGCCTCGATGATCGATCGTGCCTGGTTCCCTGAGTCCGCCCAGTAGTCCACGGCGTCCTGGCTGGAGACAGCGATATCAGGGGGATTCAACAGAACCATGTAGGAGAAGTAGACGACTACGAAGCCAAGGCCGGTGAGGCCGGTAAGCGACCTGTTCATGCCTCGACCTTAGGGGCTGACTCCCGTTGGGACCGAGGCACACCGCTAAAGCCGATCTTGCCGAAAACATCGACAGCAGCCACAGGCTCAGGCATCAACTGAGTAGCACCTGTCTGGACGCACTGGGACCATTGCGCGCATGACACAGAACGCGACATCGGCGGAGCAGGGGTGCATCTTCTGCGCCATTGGGGCGCGACGGGCCGAGGCCAGTGTGGTGTATGAGGACGAGGCCGTGGTGGTCTTCATGGCCCTGCACCCCGTCACACCCGGCCATCTTCTCGTCGCGCCACGCAAGCACGCGGTGGGCCTCGAAGACCTCGACGTAGCCACGAGCGCTCACGTGTGGTCGGTCGGTCACGACATGGCACGAGCTTTACGACGCTCCGACATGCGCTGCGGAGGGATCAACATTTTCGTCTGTGACGGCGAAGTCGCCTTCCAGACGGTCTTCCACTTCCACCTTCACGTCATCCCTCGCTACGCAGGAGACGGCTGGACCATCCTTCCCGATGAGGAGGAACGCGAGAGGTCGCTCCTCGACAGCGACGCGCACGCGATCAAAGATGCGATCCCTCAGTCGAACGTCACAGGAAGGCCGACATGAACCCGTTCCCACTGCCAGACCTGTCCAACGCGAGTCCGGTGACTGCGACCGAAGTTGATCAATTCGCAACTGCCGGGCATATGCTGCTGCGAGAGGTCGCCTCGGAACAGGAGGTTGCCCCGTACCGAGATGCGATCGCGGACGTGACCCATCGGCTCAGCCAAGAGTCGCGACCTCTCGAGGAACGAGAGACCTACGGGAAAGCCTTCCTCCAGGTGATCAACCTCTGGCGGCAGGATCCATCGGTAGCGTCCTTCGTGCATGCACAGCGCTTCGGCGGGATTGCAGCGCAGCTACTTGGCGTAGACCGCGTTCGCCTGTACCACGACCAGGCACTGTTCAAAGAGCCAGGCGGCGGACGCACGCCATGGCACCAGGACGCCATGTACTGGCCACTCGACGGCAGCAAGTGCCTCACCATGTGGATGCCCCTGGACGACGTCACGCCAGACATGGGGCAAGTGTCGTTCGCCTCCGGGTCGCACAAGTCTGGCCCGCTGAGCGATATCACGATCTCCGATGCCTCCGACGAGTTCTTCGAGGACCTGCTTTCTGACGGCCGCTACCCCCAGACCACTCCGGAGCCCATGAACGCCGGCGACGCGACGTTCCACTCCGGGTGGACTGTCCACCGAGCCTTGCCCAACACGTCCGATCGCATGCGCCCGGTGATGACCATCATCTGGTTCGCCGACGGCCTGACAGTGCGGGAGCCCGCAAACCCCGTACAAGGTGAAGATCTCAAGTCGTGGCTGCCAGGCCTCAAGCCCGGCGATCCGGCAGTGTCGGACTCCAACCCCATCATCGGCGCTGGACCGTAGTTTCCTGTCATGCCGATGAGCGTGCCCTTCTCAACCTCCGATCTTCCGCGATCAGCGCGTCCTTCTGCCGAAGAGCGGTCGCCACAACTCCGAAGGGCCTAACGTCGTCCCATCAGCTCGCTGATGGTGCCGGAGTGAGTGGCGCTCATCGGTCTGAGCCGGACAACACGTTGCCGCCGTCGCCAGGTGCGTGAGCAATGGGACTCGATAACCGGAAGCCTTTCCACGCGCAGTAGACGCCGAGCGAGAGCTCCCACGCGGCCTCTGGAAGCGTCAGGAGGCCGGAAGGTCCCTCCCCGTTCTTGTAGACGCCCATCAAGATCATCAGGAAGGAGAGGATCAGGAGAGGCCCACCGATCAAGCCCAACAGGGCTAGGCGCGGGGGAACGAGGGCCGATCTGTACATGAGGTATCCGAGCAGCAGGCCGTTGCCGATCCCGGCTACGAGCCCCGGGCCCCATTCGAACGCCCACTCGTAGGTATGCACCAGGCTGTTGCCTTGGACTTGTAGTGCGATCGCTTCGCTGCCGTCGGCTCCGTTCAACGCGCTCAACACGGACACCACCGAGAGCATGCTGATGAGACCGATAGCGGCGAAGACGGACTCCATGATGCGAGCGGTGACATAGCCAAGTGCTATCGCTTCGTTTTGCCGGCGGCCAAGCCGGAAGAGCACCACAGCGGTTCCGATCTGGGTGACAATCAGGCCGAACTCAAGGAGGGCACCCAGCTTCAGGCTCGATGACGAGGCGTCTTGGCTAACGAAGTGCATGTTGGTCCAACTCGCGCCTGCGCCGTCAATGAAGAGAAGACGCGCCGGGATGCTCGTCACGAAGGTGCCGATAAATAGCCACCCAAAGATCTGGCCGGTCCGTCGCAGATCCATGCTTACCTCCAAGGCATACGGTGAGGAACCATCTGATAGTAGCCATGCATCCGAGCGGAGTCCCACAGAGTTTGCGCGCTGTGAACGTCCGCTCATGCCGTGATCCGCGCGGACATGCCGATGAGCGGGTGTTCGTTTGGTTCTGCGAACCGTCCACGAGACTCTGTCCTACATGGACAACGTCCGAGTGCTCAGGTACCGCTATTCAGATGGCACCGTGCAAGCCGTGCTGCCGATGCATGTCGTAAAGGACAACGATCAGGAGGTGGTCGGCTGGACTCCCAGCGGAACGGAAATCCGCTACTGGGCTACCGCCGACGGGCGGGACCCGCGCCACCTTCCCCTGCATGAACGCTTCCGTGGACCGCTGTTCAACGCCGCCTCGACCTGGAAGGGTTCGGTGCTACGTGTGATCCCCTATGGCGAGCCCTTTCAGGTACTCCACTTCTGGGACGAGGACGGTGGGTTCGCCTGCTGGTACATCAACTTGGAGACTCGCAAGACGCGCGTTGGTCACTTCGTCGATTCCGTGGACCTGCACCTGGACCTCATCGTCGACGCCAGTGGTGATCACAGTTGGAAGGATGCCGACGAAGCGGTGGCGGCCCTCGGCACCACTCATCTAGACGCAGTGGATCTCATAGTTGCCCGCGATGCTGTCGTTGGCCTGTTGAGCGGTCCAGAGGTGCTGATGTCCTCTGTCGGCGATTGGCGGGCGTTCAAACCGGACCCGGCCTGGCAAGTACCTCTGGCGTTGCCGGACGACTGGCGCACTTGAGGCAGTCCCATGCCGCGATGTGCTCGACCATCTGCGCGGCGATGGATTCAACGCGTATGGTCTCGATCCATGAACGACGCGACGCATGACAACGCGAGGTCACTGTCACTGTCAGTATGGATCGTGAGGTTGACTGTGCGTACATCACGCTTGCCGCACAGCATGCTGGCGGAATCCAGACAGTCCCTGTCCAGGTCGGCGAGAGGACGCTGAATCTCGACCTGGACCTCGATGGCCGCCTAGTCGGTCTCGAACTGTTCGATGCGTCTACGTTCATGCCAGACAACTTCCCCTTGTGGGACGTCCTGACATGCCGCGATCCGCGCTGATCTGCCGACGAGCGGATACTCGTCGGCATCGTTGTGCCGGTAGAGTCCGAGCCATCCCGCATGACTGGGACTGGACAAACCACGACGGTCCAGTTCCAACCGGCCCCTCCGGCCCGGAGGGTAGGCATCGTTCAGCCAGAAGGTCACAGTGGCCGACTCGCCGATCTTTCGGTTCGAGATTGGCTTGAGCAACACCGAGCCGCGATTGCTCGACTTCATAAGTTCTGATCAGTTCCATCGACAGCGACAGACATGTCTCGGACATGCCGTGGGTCGAAACCAGACGCCCAGGCGATCCAGAGTGGGCGATTTCCATGTCCCCGTTGGTGATCTCCGGGTGTCGCTACCGTGTCGCTTCTTGACGATGCGCAGTCGTTCGTCGGCTTTGACGAGTTGTGGGTCCCTGCGGCAGTGCTCGTAGCCAACCCGCCAGATGAGGCCTTCCTCGTCGCACCACGCGAACTCGATGTCGAGGCTGCCCCGGTTGGTGTACTCAGATGGGTTCAAGACTCTCGATGTCGATTGGGCGTTGGTGACGGCGACGGTCTTAACTATTTTGCTGATGACCGCGCGCTTGCCGCCGAGTTGGGCCTGCCTTGATTAACGTCCGCACATGCCGATGAGCGGTCATGGCGGGCGGGTCGCCGCCGCGGCTGTGGTGGTGAGCCGTCGTGGGGAGGAGGATGTTGTCGTGGCTGAGCTGCGATTCTGCGCCTACCAGTACCAGCACCTCCCGCTGGTCGACTTGCGCGAGCGGTGGAGACGAGCCGAGGAGCTGGGCTTCGACGTGATGTGGAACGTCGACACGGTGGTCGAGCCGGACCGTGGCCGACATCCCATCTTCGACGGTCCCGCGACGCTGGTGGACCTGGCCTTGAGCACGTCAGTGATCCGGGTGGGGACGCTGATCTCGAGCCTCTACTTCCGCAGCCCTGTGACGTTGGCCAAGGCGACGATGACGGTGGATCACATGTCGGACGGTCGAGCCGAGCTCGCCCTGGGTGTCGGTGACCCGTCCGCTGGCGCGGCGCAGGTGGGCGTCGACTGGTCTCCGGGGGAACGGGTGAGGCGGTTTCGTGAGTTCGTCGAGCTCACCGACTTGCTGCTACGGCAGGAGGTCACCACCTATGAGGGTGAGTTCTACCGCTGTGAGGAAGCCGAGACGATCCCTCTCCCACCGCAGCGCCCGCGGCCGCCGATCACGGTGGCCGCACACGGGCCGAAGATGCTGGGGATCGCAGCCGAGTTCGCCGACGGCTGGAACTCATGGGGCGGGTCCGGGATCGACTCCGAGGACCAGTTCTACCGGGTGACACGCGAACGCGCGGAGCTGCTCGCCGAGTTGTGTGAGGCGCGTGGACGCGATGTGCGGTCGATCCGGCACTCGCTGGTGTGCTACCCACCCCTGACCCCATGGGCCTCGGTGGATGGGTTCCGCGAGATGGTCGAGCGCTACCAGGCGATCGGGGTAGACGAGTTCGTGCTCTATTGGCCGCGCAACTGGGATGGGCAGGCGACCCATGAGGACGCTGTCTTCGAGGAAGTCATGTCCACCCTCGTCCCCGAACTCCGTGCCGCCCCGGCCGTCTGACCAGAAAGGGCCGATCGCCGGGGCCCACGGAAGACCACCCGACTGAGCAGCCGGGCAGCGACCGGCCGCCTGGACCTCGATGGCGCTGCGCGGCCGTCCGTCCGCTGCGCGGCCATCCGCTCCTGCCGCGATCCGCGCTGTCATGCTGAATTGAGGGACGGCCGGGAAGATCCCAGTTCAGCCTGACATGCTTGGCCGCATGAGCCTCGATCCAGTTTCTAGTAACCCGGAGCACTACAAAGTCCTTTTCGAGAACGATCGAGTTCGAGTGCTTGAGTACTCGGATCAGCCGGGCGACAAGACGACTCCGCATCAGCATCCCGACAGCGTCATGTACACGTTGAGCACCTTCAGAAGGCGGTTGGTTTCTGGGGCCGTTCAGCGAGACGTGGAACTTGGTGCAGGTACCGTCGGTTGGCTGCCAGCGCAGGAACACCACGGCGAAAACATTGGGAACACCCCTACGAATGTCCTGTTCGTTGAGCTGAAGGAGAGCGCGGGTCCCCCGGCAGCGGGCATTGGAGGGTTAGGTCCACAGCCTTCCTGACTCGGCGCCGGCTCGACTCGAGGGTTCCAACCGGATCTGCCGCGATCCGCGCGCGCGGGCCCGCATACAGAGCAAATAGAGCGTCACGGAGCATCTCGGGTGTCCTCACCGTCGCCTTGGATGACGCTGGAGGTTGCGGTGGTGGCTTGGCGGCTGGTCGTGTCCACCAGTAGCCGGAAGATGTCGGGTCGGTTGTAGTGACCGGTTGGGTCCATGAACCGGCGCGCCATCGCCACCTCCGTCAGATCGAGTTCGGCGACCAGCGTCTCTTCGGCCTCGCGCACGGGTCCGCCAAGCAACGCACCGTTGGGCCCGAAGATGACAGTGTTCCCCGGCTCGATCCAGGGGCCGTGCTCGTCGACGAAGGCGGCAGGGACGAGCCGCTCGCGGTCGGGAAAGTCTGCAGGGATGTGATCGACGTGCAGGACTGGGTTCACCCCCACGACATACATCCGGTTCTCCCGGGCAAGGTGCTGCATAGTCGCGATCCAGCCATCGCCCTGCGCGAGAGTCGGCGCCAGCCAGATGTCCACGCCCTGGGCGTACAGGTGGAACCGGGCGAGAGGCATGTAGTTCTCCCAGCAAATCAGTCCTCCTATACGGCCGTGCTCGGTGTCCACCACCCGTAGCGTCGACCCGTCGCCCATGCCCCATACCGTGCGCTCTGAGCCGGTCGGCACGAGCTTGCGGTGGCGATCGACGAGCTGACCGTCGGGCGAGAAGTACAACAGCGTGTTGTAGATCGTTGATCCGTTCGGCGCTCGCTCCTGAACCCCGATGACCAACCAGACGCTGTGCTTGTCGGCGATCATCGCAAGTCGATCGACCGCCGGGCTTGGGATGACCACCGCGTTTTCCACGAGCATGGCGAACCATTCCTCGTCGCCGTCCCAAATCGGACGCGTGTCGATCCAGATCGGCGTTCCAGGAACGAAGACCTCGGGAAACACCACGAGCTGCGCCCCCTGTTCGACGGCCCCGGAAGTCAGTTCCTCGACCCGGTCGATCGTGGCGTCGCGGTTCATCAGGACGTAGCTCGCCTGCACGGCTGCGATCGTGACTCTGCCCATGTCATCTTCCTTTCAAGTTGGAGAAAAGCCTGCCGCATCGGATCGCGCACGTCTGTCAAACCTCGCCATTGCGGCTCGAGACAGCCTTTAGAGGCTCCCTACGATCCAGGCGCATCCGACCAGACCGCGGGCCATCGGCTTGTCGGCCCCGTCTGTCAGGCTCAACCTCGAGCGAGCGGAAGGCCTCGCGAGTGTTGGCTCGCCAGGCCGCAGCGAACGGGAAAGGGCAAGGCCATGGCTGCTTACGCGGTTGCGCAGTTGGACGAGATCGAGGAATTCGACGACGCAGGTTGTCACTATCGGCCGATTCGACATCACCTGGGCATCACGGCGTTCGGAGCGACTGCTTGGACTGCGCGTGCAGCGGGAGACCTCGTCATCAACGAGCACGACGAGGGCGACCCGACCGCGGACCAGGAGCTGTTTCTTGTGTTGCGCGGCCACGCGGTGTTCGAGCTTGACGGCGACCGGGTCGACGCGCCGGCTGGAACTCTCATTTTCGCCCCTCCCCGTACGAAGCGGATGGCCACTGCCAAGGAGGAGGAGACGACCGTCATCGCGCTCGAAGGCACACCGGGACAGGCGTACGAGCCCCGCGGCTGGGAACTGTGGGCTCCGCTTGCTCCCCTCTATGGAGCGGGTCAGTACACCGAGGTCGCCGATCGTCTTCGCGCTCTGGTCGCAGTCAGTCCGCAGTACCCCATGTTGTTCTTCAACCTCGCCTGCTGCGAGAGCCTCACCGGTCGGACAAGTGACGCGCTTGATCACCTCCGGCACGCAGTCGAGATGTCGGAGGAGTTTCGCCATAACGCGAAAACCGACTCCGACCTGGATCCGATCCGCGACGAACCCGCCTTCAAGCAGCTGATCGGCGACTAGGTGCCCTCCTCCTGATCTGCTTGAGCTTCGGCGCACTAAGAACGCGATCTGGCGAGGCGCAACCTCCAGCCGCCCCGGACGTCTATCAAAGTAGGACATGACGTACGACGAATGGGGAGCCGATGCGGCAAGTGGTGGTTGGCCCGAGGCGCCTGCGCCCTGCTGACGAGGAAGAGGCGGTCGCGTTGTACGCCGCGCACCGGCTCGGACTCGTCAGGCTGGCGGTGCTGCTCGTGGATGACGTACAGACCGCCGAGGACGTCGTCCAGGATGCCTTCGCAGCCTTTCTCGTACGACGGTCGGCGCTCCTCGACCAGCAGAAGGCACTGGCCTACCTGCGCACCTCCGTCGTCAACGGCGCCCGCGACAAGCTTCGCCGGCGGCGCACCGCCCGAGCCTATGTCCACCCGCATGAAAGTCCCCGCGACGCCACCGCAGAGGGCGCGCTGCTCGCCGAGGAACATCGCGAGGTCCTCGCCGCAATGCGACTGCTCGCAACGAGGCAGCGCGAAGTGCTCGTGCTGCGCTATTGGTCCAACATGAGTGAGGCCGAGATCGCCGAGGCCCTCGGCATCTCCCGCGGCGCGGTCAAGTCCACCGCGAGCCGCGCACTCGCCGCGCTCGCGAAGATCATGGAGGTGTCACGATGAGTAACCTGATCGAGGACCGACTCGCGGCCGCGCTGGAGGCGCGGGCCGAGCTCGTCGCGCAGGACGATCTCACACCGATCAAGATCCCCGAGCCCCCTCGGCGACGCGGGCGTGGCACCGTCATCCTGCTGGTGGCTGCCGCATCGGCCGCCGTGATCGCTACCCCGTTCATCTTGAGAGCAGGCGATGACGACTCGTCGCCAGGGCCGACCCATACTCCGTCGGTGGCCGTGACTGAGCCGACCACGGAGCCGAGCCCGACGCAGCCGACCCAGACCGAGACGAACCCCGACCTGAGGGACGTGACCGTTGCGGGACGTCAGCGGGCCGACGTTGACGGCGATGGTCGTCCGGACCAGGTCAAGCTGGTGACCGGCACCCTCCCGAACGGCGGAATGGGTGGCACAATCGAGGTGTCGCTGGCGAGTGGGGAGACGGGTTCTGCTGCAGCGCCCCCGAACTACTACCTCGACCTGCTGCCGGCGTTCGACATCAACCGTGACGGACGTCAGCAGGTCCTCGTAAGCGCATCCGGCGGTGACGAGGCGGCGCGGATCGTCTTCAACTGGTACGACGGAGGGCTCGTCCGCGCCGAGATCGTCGGAAAGGCTCCGCTGGCGCTGGGCTTGGACGGGCAGGGCAGGTACGCCGACTACTACACCGATGACCGCGGCCTCTTCTCGTGGTTGCGGCAGGACGCGATCGACTCCGCTGGCGGACCGATCTTCAACGTCAAGGTGTGGTCGTGGTTGGTCGAGGGTGACCGGCTGGTGTCCAGCCCGGCAGGGCACGGCTGCGTCGACGTGACGACGGAAGACATTCCCCAGCCCTGTTAACTTGGCTCTGGCCACGGGTGTGGTGCGGGGACGACGGTGGTGACTGACCAGGGAGGCAGCGACATGTCGAGTGCGCAGTTGTACGACACCATCGGAGCCACCTACACCCTCACACGGCGCACTGAACCTCGGATAGCTGCGCAGATCTGGGCTGCGCTCGGCGATGCGCGGACAGTCTTGAATGTCGGAGCTGGCACCGGTTCATACGAGCCCCCCGACCGCCTCGTCCTCGCGGTGGAACCGTCGGCGCTCATGCGTTCGCAGCGTCCCGAAGGCGCAGCGCCGTGTGTGGGTGCGGCCGCCGAAAACCTGCCGTTCGATGACCAGTCCTTCGACGCCGCGATGGCTGTGTGCACCCTTCATCACTGGCATGACCCGATCGCCGGCCTGCGCGAGATGCGGCGCGTGGCTCGCCGCGTGGTGGTCTTCCTGTTCGACACCAGTGACACGAACCAGTTCTGGCTGACTCGTGACTACCTGCCCACGTTCGCTGCTTTGAGAGGCGTCAAAGTGCTGGCATCGCTGCCCGAGCTGGCCGACTCGATCGGAGCCCGGCTAAAACCGGTGCCCATCCCGTGGGACTGCGCGGATGGCTTCTTCGAGGCCCACTGGCGTCGGCCCGAGGCATACCTGGATGAGAATGTCCGTCGCGGAGTATCGGTCTGGGACGCAGTCGGCCCGGACGCCGAGCAGCGCGCAGTGCACAGCATCCGTGATGACCTCGCCTCAGGTCGGTGGGTTGAACGCAATCGCGACCTCGTCGAACTCGACGAAGCAGAGCTTGGCGCTCGCCTACTGATCGCCTAAACCCGCAGTGGTGTTTGATCGGGGTGTGGCGATTGTGTTGGGCAAGCCTGGAGTCGACGGGCTGAGCAAGGCTCTAGGCGTGATGGGGGAGTGGCAATACGAGGGGGCGCCGATGCAACTGCACCCGGGCGATGTGGGCTGGTTCTGGCGGTTCGGCGCAGAGGCGACGGCCGCGGCGGTCCGGACCTGGAGCCGCGACGGACAGATACTCGCCGTCGGGCTGCAGGACGAGCCCAACGTGTTGCGGCTGACGATCGCGCCAGACGCTTACCGCGACGATGAGCTGGCGCAACAACTGGTTGAGGACATCACCGAGCCGGAGCGCGACGTCCTGATAGCGGGGAAGGTGAACGTCGAAGGACCCAAGGGCGCACTGGTCCAAGACCTGCTGGTCGAGAACGGCTGGAACGCCGACGACCCGTGGACGCCGCTGCGCCGCGACCTCGCGGAGCCGGTGATGGACCCGGGCGTGCACATCGAGGTCGTCGGGCCTGAACAGGTGCACGATCGGGTCGCCGTACAGCGAGCATCGTTCGACAGGTCGACGTTCACGGACGAGCGCTGGCACCTCATGGCGTCCGGATTGCTGTATGCCGACGCCCGGTGTCTCGTCGCGTACGACGACCAGGGCCACGCTGTGTCGACAGTGACGGTGTGGTCGGCTGGCGCGGGAAAGCCCGGGCTGCTCGAGCCGATGGGCGTGCACCGGGACCATCGTGGCCGTGGCTTCGGCAGGGCTATCAGCGTCGCCGCGGCGGCCGCACTCCAGGAGCTGGGCTCGTCGAGCGCCATCGTCTGCACCCCGAGCTCCAATGTCGGCGGTGTCGCCACCTACATATCAGCCGGCTTCGAGCAACGCCCTGAAGTCCGGGACCTGTACCGGGCCGCCTAGGAGTCTCGGGCTTCTGAAATCCCTCGCCCGGTCATCCCCGTCACTCCCCGGTGAGGCCGTCTACCGATTCCCGGATGAGGTCGGCGTGTCCGTTGTGCCGCGCGTACTCCTCGATCATGTGTACCACGATCCACCGGACGCTGGGCGTGCGACCGTCCGGCAAGCTACGTCGTGCCGGCTGGCCCAGGCCGCCATCCGCCAGGGTCTCGGAGAGCAGATCGCGGGAGCGGGAAACGAGTCTTGCCAGAGGGCGTGCAGCTCATCGGGGGAGTCGTTGACACCGTCCCTACACTCCACAGAAATGATGGGCACATGGTCGCCCCGCCCGAGACCCATCGCGTCAGTGTGGCAAAGCCGACATTTGTCGGCCAAAAGAGGGGATTTTCGTGAACATCAGACTTCGCCCGCAGCGCGGGCTACGACTCGTTGTCGCCGCTGGGCTCGTCATCGCCCTGACTGCGCCAGCATCCGCGGTCCAGCAAATCATCGATGACGTCGAGCTCAACGGTGGCGCTACCAGTGAGTTCGACCCGGACAACGACGAACCGGGGAACGATGACTGCCTGCGAGCCGACCTACTCAACCAGAATGCCTATACGCCGGTGGACGATGGCGAGTCGCTCAACGACTCCGACGCCTACGACGGCGGCATGATCCTTTACGTCGCCGGGGGGACGTTCGTCGACGGAAATGATCAAGGCAACGAGACGGGCGAGCAGCTCAAGGTGGGTCCCAAGAAGATGAGCGGAGTCTCGATCACCCGGACAGACCGGGCGCTTGCGACCAGCCCGACATTGCGTGACCTGATCTCGTTCAAGAACGCGACGCGCAGGACCAAGACCCTGCAGCTCTTGATCCAGAACGACTACGGCGCCGACACAACCGAAGTCGTGCGGGCATCGTCGACCGGTCCGAACCTGTCGTTCGCGACCAACGACCGCTGGCTGCTCGTCGCTGACGATGCCACCACCCCGAGCGACGCCCTCATCACGAACGCCTGGTACGGCAGGCGCGCCGCCGAGCGTCTCGTCAATGTCACCAATGACATCCCGAACGCCGATGGATGCGTGGGCGTGACGTACCGCATCAAGGTTCCGCCCCGCACCACGAAGCATCTGATTCTCTTCGCGCAGGTGCACGACGCCAACGACTTCACAGACGCCCGGAACCACGCTCAGGTGTTCGACCGGAACAACCTTCCGGCCTCCTTCCTCGTTGGTCTCTCAAACAAGGTCAAGAACAACACCCTGAACTGGAGGCTCTGAGCGGGAACTTCAGCTGAGGCATCAGCGCACCTGGCCGCCAATGCCTCAGCGTGCGCCCCGGCCTGCACAGGTCAGCATCAATGCTGACCTGTGCATGCCCGGTTCCTCGCACATCTGCAGACACGCAGAGAGACGTGACCCAGCTGAACGTAGAACGCATCTACTCGACCCAGGAAGCCGTGGCCAAGCTTCGTCGGCTTGCTGACGCTCTGGAGCAGGACAAGCCCTTCCGGATCCAGATTGCGGGCGAGCGGTTCTGGGTTCCCGCGCGCGGCCAGTTCTCCATCGAGCACGAGCGCGGCGATGACGAGGAGGAGGTCGAGTTCCAGCTCAAGTGGACCATCGGCCCCGAGCCCGAGGGCGAGCCGGACGACGAGGCGGTCGTCTAGCTGGTTAGCCCGGGGTTCGCCCAGGCGGTGGGAATGTCGGCACCCCCCTCCTGTGAGATCCGCGAACCGAACTTGACGTAGCTCGCGTGGGAGAAGAACTTCCCGGCAACCAGTGTCTCGCCCATGCCAAACGTCGTCGCGCGCTGAATCAGGCCCGGCGGTACGAAGGAGAAGACCTCACCTAGATAGCCGAGGTCGGCTTCGGAGTTCATCCGCATGAGGAGCAGGTTGTCGCACTGTGACAACACCTCCTCGTTAACCTTCTGCGGGCGCTGTGTCGACGTCAGCAGGTACAAGCCGAACTTCCGCCCCTCGGCGGCGATCAGCGCGGCGTAGTTTGCGGCGAGTGCCGTCACCGCGTCTGCCGGTTTGCTGGGGCAGACGTTGTGGGCCTCGTCGATGACGAGCAGACAAGGCTCGCGTCGAGCGCGATTTCGCCAAAGAGTCGAGAGCACCGTCTCGGCGATGAGTCGCTGTTCGTCGATGGTGTCCAGCGAGCCCAGGTCGACGACCTGGCAGCGTGAGGTCGGAGCTTCCAACTCGTCGACCAACGACCTGCCCTGGCCGCGACTCCAGATCGACCAGTTGAGGACGCCCAAGTTGGCTGCGCGCAAGCCGAGCTGGTGCACGTCGGGATTGTCCGACGACAGCAGCGCATCAAGGCCACTGATCAACGCGCGGCCTTTCCCGCCGGCGGCCAGGATTCCTGACAGCGCCGCGTACTCTTCTCGGTCTTTGATCGGGTCGAGGCCCAGCAGTGCGGCCTGCGCAGCGGTGTCGACCTCGGCGAACTGCAACCGAAGGGGCCGTTCGGCGGCGGGATTGTTCCGCCAGACCGACACGCCACGGGCAGCCGAGGAGTACCCGGCTGCGACGCTCGGGTCCGTGCCGTCTCGCACCTCCGACAGTCGGACGTAGTCGGAGTTGGGATCGAGAATGATCATGCGCAGATTCGTCTCCACCAACAGGCGCTCCAGCACCAGGCCCAATGAATACGTTTTGCCGGAGCCCGACTGTCCGCACATGAAGGTATGCCGGTTGAACCCCCCAGCATCGAGGGCTGCGGGGACTCCGGGTGCCAGCATCAGTGCGCCGATCGTCAAAGCCGAGCGGCCGGGTCGCACGTGGACCGTCCATGCGTCGACCTCTTCAGGTGTCGCCGGACGCACTGGCGCGTCGTGAAACGTCTGGCCATGCCCGTCCAGGACGATGCCTTCAGCACGCGCACCCCGGACTTGGGTGCCTGCGGTGGTCCCGAAGCCGAAGTCGGGAACAGACACAGAGTCGGGACGTAGCGTCAGGAGCTGGCCTAGGCATGTCTGACCGTCGCCCTCGATGACGACGTAACCACCGGCCTGCAAGGCAAGACTGTGCAGTGAGGCCTGGAGCGTGAACCGGCGCCCATCCACTGACGTGGCGAGCGGAAGCAGGCCCCGTTCCAACTCCTCGCGATAGGCCCGGTACTCGTTCACCCGGTCAGCTACCGACCCAGCCCCTGTTTCTTGACGGGCCGCTGAACCTCCAGACGCATCTGACACAGACGCACGCTCCTTTGGACACCTGGCGCGCCGACGTCTCAAATCGTTGCGACGCTACCAAGGACTCGATCGTCGAGACCGTCATCATCCTTGCCCGATGGAGGTCACCGCTCTTCATCCAGCCCGGGTGAAGCGTCAGTGAGCCAAGGGGTCAACTCGGGCGGGTGACCACGCTCTTTAATGTCACATCTCCTTCACCCGTGGCGGGTGAGGTTGAGCAGCCGTTTGCGTTACTACGTTCACGATTGACGGGGAAGAACCGAGCACGCCCACACGCACACTCTGCCGACGTCCGCCACGCCAGTTGCCTGACCCAGACTCTGCTCGTAGTCCCGACAATGGCTGCGGGGGGTGTGCCCGCATCACCTATGGTGGGGAGGCCACCGCCGGCCAAGCAGATAAGGATCGATGACATTGACCTACCCGGGGACTCAACACCAAGGCCTGGGCTGGATTGAGGGGAAAGATAAGCGGCTCGAGATTCTGTCCGACGCTCCCTATGTGGTGTCGACCCCGATCGAGGTGCTCGCTGGTCAACGAATCACAGACAAGCACAACCTGTTCGTCCGAAACATCCAGGACCGGGCGGAGGCACACACCCTTGAGCCGCAGTCGATCGAGGGCTGGGAGATTGAGCTCGTCGGGCTGATCGAACCCTCGCGGGTCGTGATCCAGGCTGAGGAGCTGCTCGGGATGGACCAGGTCGAGTACGAGATGGTGCTCCAGTGCTCGGGGAATGGCCGGAGCATGTATCCCGACATCCCAGGTACACCGTGGGACCAAGGCGGTCTGGGCAACGTCGCCTTCCGCGGCGTACCGCTATCGGCGGTGCTCGAGAAGCGCGGCGTCACGATCAATCCTCAGGTGGAGTACGTGACAGCCGAGGGCCTCGAAGGACCCAAGGGGCGTGAGCTCCCCGATCTCGAGCACAGCCTCCCGGTGGCCGATGTGCTCGCAAAGAGCATCCTGGCGCTGCAGATGAACGGCGAGGACCTGCCCGGCATCCACGGGGGACCAGTGCGCCTCGTGACGCCTGGGTTCTTCGGCACGATGCAGATCAAGTGGCTGGCGCGTCTGAGGTTCGAGACGGCCGAATCGTCGTCCTTCTACCACGCCGTCGAATACCGGGTGCCGCTGGAAACCGTGAAGCCGGGTGACAAATTCAGATTCACGCTCGAGAACAGCAGACCCACCTGGTACCTCCGCCTGATGAGCTACATCCTCTCGCCCGAACAGGGTGCGACGCTCTCAGCCGGGGACTTGAGTGTCAGCGGTGTCGCCTACAACGACGGGTCGGCACGTCTGAAGTCCGTTTTGGTGTCGGTCGACCGCGGCCAGCACTGGCAGCCGGCGGGGTTCGAGACGCCCGAGAGCCCCTATGCCTGGTATCCGTGGTCGACGCAGATCCAGCTCGAGCCGGGCGAACATGAGATCTGGGCGCGAGCCATCGACGCTCTCGGCCGCACCCAGCCGCTCGACGGCGCCGTCGACTGGAACCCGAACGGCTACGAGTGGACCGGCGTCTTCAAGACTGAAGTCACCGTGAGCTGAGAGGGCGACATGAGTACAGGCCCAGATGACGTTGTAGAACCCCAGATCACTGGGAACCGCCGCCTGATGCTTTTGCTGGCGGCGGCGATGTTCGTCCTGGTCGTCGACACGTCGTTGATGAATGTGTCGATCTCCGCGGTCGTCAGGGACTTGGACACGACGGCCAGCGGTGTGCAATCCGCCATCGCTCTCGAAGCACTGGTTTCGGCGGCGTTCATCTTGATCAACAGCAAGGTGGGCGACCTGACCGGCCGGAAGCGCGCCTATATCTTGGGGTTGCTCGCGTATGCCCTCGGGGTGTTGGCCATGACTCTCGCCCAGGGTTTGACGGCGATCGTGGTCTTCTGGGCGATCTTCGGTGGTCTGGGGGCCTCGCTGTTGCTGCCGGGGATGCAGTCGCTCATCCACGGTTACGCCACGGTCATGTGTCGTGGTCGGCTTCTTTGGCAGCCGCTTTGATGTCACGCGCGGCGACGTCGTCAATCGCGGACTCCACGATAGCGTCTGCCTTCGCCAGGGCCTTGCGGATCTCGACGGCTCCCGGGTCGGACACCAGCGCGATGATCCCAGAATGACCCGGCGCGATGGAGTTCTCCAGCTGGTCCTCTAGCTCGTTGCGGTGGTGTCGTTGGCGGAGCTTGCCGGTCGCGGCGCCCGCCGCGCCCAGAGCTGCGGCGCTACCGATGATCGACGGCGGGAAGATCACACCTAGCGCGATGCCTCCGACGACGCCCCACTTCAACCCGGACCTGGTGCTGTGGTCGGTGGCTTTCTGGACCTCGACCGGTCCGTCGGCCTCGCGCTTGACCACGACGACACCCTCGATCTCGACGGTGCGCCCGTCCTCGACCGACTCCAACAATTTGTAGGCGTCCCAGGCGGTGCCGGTGTCGGCGAAGTCCGCGACCAAGAGCGTGTATGCCCCATCGCTCGCGGCAGCAATCATGTCGTCATTGGAACTGGTCGTGGGGGTTTGGTCATCCGACATAGCGGCTCCCTCATACGTCATCCGAGAAGCCCGGCGCCCGGGCTCTTCGATCCTCTGGCTTTCCTTCCAGCCGAGGATCACCCGTGGCGGGTGAGTTCCGCCCTTGCACTAGTGCCGGGCGTGAGTGAATGTGATCAGGTCGCGGCGGTCGATGCAGGCTGCTCGGTCGGAAGCTTGCGGGTGAAGAACAGAGCCATCAACGCGATGACGGCCAGGACCGCGAGCGACGTACGCAGTCCGACGAGGCGCGCGGTCGAGTTCTCCTCGACGATTTGGTCAGCTGCGCTCGCCGACACGTCTGTCTCGTCGAGCGCGGTTTCCAGCTGCGCATCCGAAACGAAGGGAATGCCCCCGGAGAGCTCCACGGTGGCCGTGGCTGTGACCTCGGCAGGGACATCCGGATTCTGTTCGATCCCGGTCAGGAACGACGTCGTCAGGGAGGAGATGAGCACTGCGCCGGCGAGCGCGGTGCCGATCGATGCTCCGAGGTTCGTCACCGTGTTCTGGAGTCCGCCCACGTCGCCAGCCTCCTCGTCCGAAACCGATGACACGGTGACGCTGCCGAGTTGCGAAGCCAGCGCTCCAATCCCGAGGCCGGCTAGGAGCATCGGCCACGTCACGATCTCGGGACCGGCGCCAGCCTCGAGGGCGGCGACCATGACCACGATGCCCGCGAACATGGCGAGGATTCCGAGCTGAGCCACCCGTCGCGGGGACGCGTTGGGAAAGGCCTTCGGGATCCCGGCAGCTGCGAGTAGAAGGGTGATCGACAGCGGAAGCAGCCGTACTCCGGTGTCGATAGCGGAGAGCCCGAGTGCCACCGAGAGAAACAGTGGCACGGCAAAGAAGAGACCGGCCTGCAGAAGGTACTGGAAGAAGAACGCGGTGAGGCCTCCCCGAAGGACCGGGTTTTGAAGGATCGCCGGATTGACGAGGGGTTCGGCGCCCCGGGCGATCTGCCGGTTCTCCCATCCCACGAAGAGCCAGAGGACGACCCCGCCGGCCAGTCCCAGCCAGATCGACGGCGACAGACCGAGCCACTCAGGGGCCGACGGCTTGGCCCGAACGAAGCCCCACTCTCCGGAGCGAAGGATTCCGAACACGACGAGCCCCAAGCCGAGCGCCGAGAGCGCGGTCCCCACGAGATCGAGACGGACACGCTTCTCGGGCGGTACGTCGGCGATTCGCTGGGTCAGGGCCAGGATCGCACCCACCACGACCACCTCGCCCAAAAACACAACGCGCCATGTCAGATAGGTGGTACAGAGGCCACCGATGAGGGGCCCCGCTGCCACAGCGATCGCACCGGCCGATGCCACGAGTCCGTACGCTCGAGGTCGCTCTGGGCGGGCGAAGTTGGATGCGACAAGGGCAACGATGGCGGGCATGATCAGCGCGGCGCCGACGCCCTCGAGGAACGACCACCCGATGAAAAGCACCGTCAGATTCGGCGAAATCGCGGTGATGAACGACCCGCAGGCATAGACGACGCAGCCGATCGCGAATGCCCGCTTGCGACCGATGATCTGACCGATCTTGCCGCCGGTGATCATCAACGACGCCATCACGAGGGTGTAAAGCGTGATCGCGGTCTGGATGCCAGTCACCGTCGTCCCTAGGTCGGCGGCGACGGTGGCGATCGACACGTTCATCACGGAGCTGTCGAGAGTCATCAGGAACTGGCCCGACGCCAGCGTCAGAAGCACAATCCCAGAAGCCGCCACTCGGCTGTCGGCGGTTTCCATGGCGCCAACCTACTAGCCGGGCGGCCTGTCGCGAGCCCACTGTTGGTGGCGACACTCGACGTGTTCTGGGCCTAGCGAGTTCGCCGTACCCCACTGTCGAGGTTGGCGGCCTAGCATGATCGGGTGACCGATGTCAGGGCCTCCGAGATAGCGCTGAACCGGGAACTGTGGGCGGTCATGAATGAACGCTTTACCGATGCGGCGGCCGAAGACATGTGGCCCCGACCCGACGTGGTGTGGGGGCTCTTCGCAGTCCCGGAGCGAGATCTCGGCGTCCTGGGAGACGTCCACAATCTCGACGTGGTGGAGCTCGCATGCGGTACGGCGTACTTCTCAGCGTGGCTCGCGCGGGCTGGTGCTAGCACGTTAGCGATGGATCTCTCCGAAGAGCAGTTGGCGACCGCGCGGAGGCTGCAACGCCAACTCGGCCCGAGCTTCCCTCTGGTCCAAGGGGATGGAGAGCGGGTCCCGTTGGCGAGTGGACGCTTCGACTTGGTGGTGAGTGAGCACGGAGCCGCTGCGTGGTGCGACCCTGAGCGATGGCTGCCAGAGGCGGCCAGGCTCCTGCGGCCGGGAGGGCGGCTGGTCTTCCTGACCAACAGCCACTTGTCGGCGCTGTGCGTGCCGGCCGAGGAAGGAGTCGCGGGGGAGCGACTGATGCGCGGCCAACGTGAGGCCTACCGGGTGCGCTGGCCCGGAGGCGGGATCGAGTTTCATCCGTCGCACGGCGACTGGGTGCGGTTACTGCGCCGGTCGGGTTTCGTGGTCGAGGCCATCCACGAGATCTTTGCGCCACCCGACGGTGGTGACCATCCGTTCTACGAGATCGTGTCGAGCGATTGGGCAAGCAAGTGGCCCGCCGAGGAACTCTGGGTAGCGGTGCGTTCGCGAGAGGCGTGACGCGCTTCCCGGCCGGTACGTTGCAGGAATGTCCGACACAGCAGATCTCCCTGACGAAACGCGGCTGACCCGAAACTGGACGGAACTCATCCAGGAGATCAGGGCGACCCAGACCGGCGTCCAGATTCTCACGGCTTTTCTCCTCACTCTCCCTTTCATGGACCGCTTCGGCGAACTCGACGAGCTTCAGCGAGCCACCTATCTTGTGCTGATGTCAAGCTCGGTGGTCACCAGCGGTGTCGTCCTCGCCCCCGTGGCGTTCCACCGGATTCTGTTCCGTCAGCGGCGCCGGGCGTGGCTGGTCGAGGCCGCGAACCAGTGCGCGCGAATCGGGCTGGTGCTGCTGGCTTTCACCATGGCTGGGGTGGTGTTCCTGGTGTTCGACCTGGTACTCGGACGTGCCGCGGCCGTTGCGGCCGTCCTCACCGCGTGCGCGTTCTTCGTCGTCGTGTGGGGGGTGGCGCCGCTGATGCTGAGCCGGCGCCGCTAGACACCGACCTCGGCGGTGACCCGCCCGGTGGCAACCGCCTCGGCCAGGGCCGCTTGGTCCGACTCGTTGACGTCGGCGTACGCCCCGGCAAAGTCGGCGATCGCTTCGTCGAAGCGCGACTTCGAGCCGAGGTATGCCGCTATCGCCACCCGGCCGCCAGAGCGGGCATGCGCCCGAGCAAGCACCGCGCTGCAGTCCGTAGGTGATCATGCCGTCGGGTTTCATCTCCTCGACGACCGCCGAACCCTTTCCGTCGCGGTTAGTGCGTTAAGCGAGGGTGTGGAGCGCATATGCCACTGAGAAACCGAAGGTGGTGACGACTCCGACGAGCTTGCCGCCGTGCTCGTATGCCTCGGGCATCATCGTGTTGGCCAGCATGGTGAGGATTGCGCCTGCCGCGAACGCGAGGACGAACGCGACGGTGGTGGGTGAGGAGTCCTGGAACAAGCCGTAGCCGGCCACCGAAGAGAGCCCTGAGACGAGGGCGATCGCGACCCACATCCACAAGATTCGCTGCTTCCTCCAGCCGCTGGTGGCTAGGCCGCTTGTCGACGAGATCGCCTCGGGCAGGTTGGAGATGAAGACCGCGGCCAGGTACGCCGCCCCCACCTCGCCGCCCTCGAAGATCGTCAGACCGATGACCATCGACTCCGGGATACCGTCGAGCACGGTGCCGAGGACGATGGCCAGCGGGGAATCGTCCTCCTGTTCTCCGGTGGGCTTCTTGCGACGACCGCCGCCGAGTCGCGAGATCAGCAAGTCGCCCCCGAAGAAGACCGCACAACCTGCGAACAGGCCACAGGCGATCCCGCCCTGACCGGACGATGTCTCGGCTGCCTCCTCGACTAAGTCGAATGCGACCGCGCTGATCAGGACTCCCGCGCCGAAGCCCATGATCAAGCCGATGACACGAAGGCTGATGTTCAGCCAGATCGCGACCACGGAGCCGATCACCAGCGAGGAAGCCGCCAACGTTCCCCAACCAAACGCGGCCCCCATTCAGGACTCCCTTCAGTTCACCTCCGCGAGACGCTAGCGGAGCATTCGCCTCGGAGAATCACCCTCGACGGGTGATCTCTGCGATGCGGCGTTCGGGTCGGGTTGCCGGCTTTGGAGATGGGGCAGAGAGTGGTGGTCATGGAAAAGCGCAGACTTGGACGCCTCGAACACCAAAGTTCAGTGCTCATCTACGGTGCCGCTGCTCTCAGTGACGTGTCACAGGATGTGGCGGACCGCTCGATCCAGGAAGCCCTCGACGGGGATATCAACCACTTCGACGTGGCGGCAGACTACGGAGACGCCGAAGTGCGTCTCGGGCCGTGGATGTCGGAGATCCGTGACCGGATCTTCCTGGCGACGAAGACCGGTCACCGTGACCGGGAGTCGGCATGGCAACAGATCAACGTCTCACTCGAACGGCTTCAGACGGACCGGGTCGATCTGCTGCAGTTGCACGCCATCGGCGACCTCGGTGAGCTCGACCCGGCCACCGGTCCGGGTGGTGCGCTCGAGGCAGCGATCCATGCCCAGGATGAGGGACTGGTCGGCGCCATCGGCATCACCGGCCACGGTCACGATGCACCCGCGACACACCTCGAGGCGTTGCGCCGATACGCCTTCGCGACGGTCCTGACACCGCTCAACCCGGTGCTCTGGCGCAACGCGTCGTACCGAGCGGATTATCAGGGTCTCATTGACGAGGTCCGCCGTCAGGACGTGGGTCTGATGACGATCAAAGCTGTGTCACGCCGCAACTGGCCGGTAGGTTCGGACCACTCGTACTCGACGTGGTACGAGCCGTACGACAGCCAGTCCCGCGTTACTGCGGCGGTCTCTTGGGTGCTCGCGCATGACGAAGTGACGGGCATCCCCACCGCCGGAGACGTTGGACTGCTCGGCATGCTGCTGGAGGCCGAACGGAATCGCGTCTCGGCCGCTGAGGCCGAGCAGCAACTGGCGAGTGACCCTGACTACTCCTCACCATTCATCACCATGCCGTTCTGACTGCGGGTTAGTGATCAGCTGATCTGCGGATGTCGAGCCTGTCGAGACCGCGGTGATTTCGCCAAGCTCAATCAGCTGAGACGTCGAGGGCTTACAGTCCCGTCATGACCAGTCAGTGGGAAGACGCGTCTTGGCTCGACTCGGCGCACGACTGGATCGACCAGCAGCTCGCCGACCTCGGCCTCACTCGTACCGGCGACATCCAACAGCCGCACATCCGGATCTGGTCGACCGTGATGCGCGTGCCAACCTCGGTAGGCGACGTCTGGTTCAAGGCGAATATGGACACCCTGCGTCATGAAGCCGCCGTCTCCCAGGTGCTCTCGGAACGGATGCCAGAACTGGTCCTCCCGCCGCTGGCCGTCGACCTGTCCGCGGGTTGGATGCTGATGCCTGATGCGGGGGAGCAGCTGCGGGCCGTGATCGCACGAGAGCGCAGCCTCGAGCGGTGGTTCGACGTCCTTGGTCGGTACGCCGCTCTGCAGATCGCTCTTGTCGACGACGTGCATGAGCTGCTGGCGGCCGGAGTTCCCGACCGCCGTATGCCGCAGCTGCTCACGGGGTACGAGCGGCTCGTCGCCGAGATGGAGGTCGACCAGCGGTTCATCGCCGCCGCGTCGTACGTCGCTGAGCTCGGCGATCAGCTCGCGGACTACGGCATCGCGGACACCATCCAGCACGACGACCTGCATGACGCTCAAGTCTTCGTTCGAGACGGGAAGCAGCTGGTGATGGACTGGGGAGACGCGTGCATCTCGCACGCGTTCCTCACCATGTCGGTGACACTCGAGGGAGTCATCGCGTGGGGTCTCGACGACGAGGAGAACACCGTCGACCTGGCGCCGTTCCGAGAGGCCTATCTGGGTCCGTTCGTCTCGGCGTACGGCGGCGATCTCGAACCCGCCCTCGATGTGGCGCTGCGGCTGGGATGGGCGTGCCGTGCGGTCAACGGCCATGTGCCCGGCGATGACGGACCGACGCGTACGCGGCTGAAGATGTTCCTCGACGGTCGTCCGTAACGGCGATTCGTCGAGGCTTCCCGTGGTGGGCTGAACGGTCGTTCGACTAGGCTCCGAGCGTGCGCTCGTGGCGGTGCATCACCAGGTCGGGGTTGTTCGCTCTGTGCCTGCTCGCGGCGATCGTGGCCGCCGGGTGTACGTCTGACAGTTCGCGGTCGGACACGGACACGAAGACTGACACCTCTCCGGCGACCGGCGACACGATGGAGCTGGACGTGCTCGTCTACAACGTCGAGTACGGCGGTGATGCCTCGACCGACAAGGTGATCCGGTCACTCGACGCGGACATCGTCGGCGTACTCGAGTCCTACAACCGGCTCCCGGAGATAGCTCAGAAGACGGGCTACCCCTACTACAACGTCGGGCTGCAACTCCTCTCGAAGTACCCCATCCATGAACCCTCCGGCGCCGACGGCCTGTACGCGTTCATCGAGGTGCAGCCGGGCTACGCCGTAGCAATCTTCAACACCCACCTCGACTACGTGGCTTATGGACCGAGGCTGTTGGCCTCGGGAATGCCAGTCGATGACGTGATGGCTTCAGAGGACCAGGTGCGCACGTCGTCGATGGAGATCCTGCTGCCACCTCTCGGTGAGGCTTCAGAGGCCGGGTATCCGACGTTCCTCACCGGCGACTTCAACCAACCGTCCAGTCTCGACTACACCGCAGAGACGATCGGCACTCGCGATGGCGTCGACGAAGTCGTGCCGTGGCCGGTGAGTGAGGCGCTGCTCGAGATCGACTTCCGCGACACGTTCCGGGAGATCCATCCGGACCCCCTCGCCAACCCAGGGCTCACTCACGACAACCCCGACTTCAAGCAGGGCGGGGAAGGTGACCGGATTGACTACGTCTACGCCGGCGGTCCGGTTGAAACGCTGGAAAGCCAACTCGTCGGAAAGACGGGCGATCCGAACGTTGACATCGGGTTCGAGCCGTGGACCTCCGACCACCGGGCCGTGCTGTCCACGTTCGAGCTCGAGCCACTGGCTCTGCCCACCACGGTGTCGCTGGACCGCCGCATGCTTACGGAGGGGGACGAGTTCACCGTCTACCGCAACGCACCGAGCGCCTCGGCGTCGACGGTCGTCGTCGTACCCGAGGGTGGTGACGCGACGGAGGCCTTGACGTCACAGTCGTTCGAAACGGCCGCGGGCTCGTCGACGTTCGATACTGCCGACCTTGAGCCGGGTGGGTACGACGTCGTCATGCTCGACGAAGCCGGTGACGAGATCGCACGCAACGAGTTCTGGATTCGCGCGCGCGATGCCGGCGTACGAATCAACACCGATCGTTCGACGTACGGCGTGGGGGAGCCCATCGAGGTGACGTGGGAGGACGGGCCGGCGAACCGATGGGACTGGATCGGCCTGTACGAAGCCGACGCCGCGGACCCGAATGAGGACGACTATCTCCTCTGGGGCTACACCGGCGGACATGACTCCGGCGCACTTCCGCCGACGGTCAGTGGGTCGATGATTCTGGACGACTCGTCCCAGGGGCGTCCCTGGCCGCTCCCTCCTGGCGAGTACGTCGTGCACTACCTGCTGACCGACCAGTACGTGTCCGCGGGGAGTGCCACGTTCTCCGTCGTACCATGACTGTTCGTAACGGGGAAGTTGCTCTCAGATGTTTACATCATGGGCCACCAGGTAATCGGCGGTGGCGATGTCGACAACGTTCTGAAATGCCCCACCGACGGCGCATAACGGCCGTCGCCTTCTCTCCAAGCTATGTGTATTCTTTGACTCCGCTGGCGACAATGAGGGTCACGCATCAACCCCGAGTCACATGTCTTGGGCGCGTGCTCCACACGGGGCTTGTCGCCACCCGACATCCCACTCCAGCCCCGGGGGATCGATGAGCAAGAAGCGCTCCGCACGCGATGGACGAAAGCGATCCCTCGCCATCTCCGGGTGGCCCCTTCGCTTCAAGGTCGCACTCGCGATCGCGATTCCGCTGCTGTTGGCGGCGGCGCTGGGTGGACTGCAAGTGCGGAGCGACCTCGACGGGGCGGCAAACTCGTCATCGAGCGCCAAGCAGGTAGAGGTCCTCCGACCGACCGTCGCCTACTTGACCGCGGCCGAGCGAGCGATGGTCGCCGCGCAGGACACGTCAGATGCGAGCGCCGCTGACCTCGACGCCGCAATCCAGGACGTTCAGGACGCCTCCAACGAGCTGACGGCTACCGCGGACACGGCGGAGCTGACCACGGAACAGCGCTACCAGGTCGACGCGTTGCTTGACTTGAGCCGGGCGATTCGCGAGGCCGGCACGGACACCCTTAGCCCAGGCACCTGGATCGCGCAGCTGAGGCAGCTCCAGTCCGGCGTGACCCAGCTGGTCACGAGCATCGTGAACGCCCAGATAGACCCTGAGCCGCGCCTTGAGCTGTTGGCCCAGACGCTCGCCGGTCGTAACTCGCTCGCCATGCAGCAGGCGTTGGCCGCCACCGAGCGCACGGGTCCAACAGGGTCACTGGAGCTCTTTGCCGAACTCGGCGTCGAGGGCGCCGCCATCGACCGCCTGGCGAGTGGTCTTGGAGACTCCGAGGCCGCAACCATCGCAGCACTCCGGACTGAAAACGCTCAACGGTCTCGGACGATCCGGACCGGCGGGGACGATCTCGGCGGAGACGCTGCCTACACCCAGTACGACGCCCTGATCGAGAACCTGATGGACGGCATCGACCAGCAGCTCGCCGATTCCGCCAGCGATGCACGCAGGAGTGCGTTGGTCAGCGGTGGAATCTTGCTGGGCGCCCTGCTCGCCACCATCCTGCTGGCGTTCCTCGTGTCCCGGCTGCTGCTCAACCCGATCCGCAAGGTGCGTGAGGGCGCCCGAACGGTCGCACACGAGCAGCTTCCCGAGGCGGTGGCTCGAATCCGCGCGGGCGACGACCCTGGCCCGATCACCCCCATCGACGTCACCACCCACGAGGAAGTGGGCCAGGTCGCTCGTGCCGTCGACGAATTGCACCGGCAAGCGGTCAGCCTGGCGTCCGGGGAAGCCAAGCTGAGGTCGCAGGTCAGCGACATGTTCATCACCCTGTCGCGGCGCAACACGTCGCTGATCAACCAGCAGCTGGGTCTCATCGAGACGCTCGAGAAGGACGAGGAAGATCCGCGGAGACTCAAGAGTCTGTTCCGGCTTGACCATCTGGCTGCCCGCATGCGGCGTACCGCCGACAGCCTGCTCGTCCTCGCCGACGTGCCGACACACACCAGCGCAGACGAGCTCACGGTTGCCTCCTCGTTGGAGGCGGCAACCGCTGGTGTGCAGGACTACCAGCGGGTCCGAGTCGGCCCGGCCAGCACTGCGCGCATCAGTGACGACGCCGGAGCCGATGTCGTCCATCTCCTCACCGAACTCGTCGACAACGCCCTGGAGTACTCCGCCCCGACGACGACAGTTTTCGTCAGCGCCACCACCACGGTCAACGGAGTGGCCGTCGAGATCGATGACGCGGGCCTCGGCATCCCCACTGAGGCGCTCGCGGACCTCAACGAGATCCTGCGCAGTGGTGGTGACGTCACCCCTGACACAGCACGCCGGATGGGTTTGTTCGTGGTGAGCCGACTCGCCCAGCGGCACGGCATCAAGGTCTCGCTCCAGCGCAACGACCACAACGGGACGACAGCCGCGGTCCTGCTCCCCACCAGCATCTTGGACGCGGCCGCTGATCACGCCACGGCTCCAGCGCACGTGGTGGCGCCAGCCGCTCACTCTCCAGAGCGCACGGCCGCGGCGAAATCGGGACCGTCGAGTGCGGAGCACCGACTGGACACCATCACCGGCTTGCCCCAGCGTCAGCGCCCCGTTCAGGCACCACCCGCGGCCGCGGCGGCGCTCGACCAGCAGGCCGTCGGAGAGGCCGCGGTTCTGCAACCCGACGACTCCCAGGGTGAGGACGACACCCCGATCTTCAAGGCCCTGCAGTCCGCCTGGCTGAACGCCGACGCAACCGGTGAGGACTGGCGGACCTCCGAGGTGGAGGAGGGCTGGGCAGAGGCGGATCGAGTCGCTGCCTCGCTGACCGAGGCTCCCGTCAACGCAGCTGGACTGCCGACGCGTCGACCCGGTGCTCGCGTGGTGCCCGGCGGCGTCGCCAAGCCCCCGACCGCCGGTGCGCGCGACCCCGAAGCCATCCGGGCGCGACTCTCCGCGCACGTGGCGGGCGTTTCCCGGGGTCGCGCCAACGCTGGCAACGCTCCTGATCAACTGCCATCGGAGGAAAGCCCCGCATGACGGATCACAACGGCGTCCCCGCACAGCCGACGGATAGCCGCGACCTTGACTGGCTGGTCACTCGCTTCGTCGACGGGGTGCCAGATGCCGCGCACGCCATCTTGGTGTCGGCCGATGGTCTCCTGATGGCCGCAAGCTCCAGCATCCCCGGTGAACGCGGCGAGCAGCTGGCAGCCGTGTCGTCCGGGCTTGCCAGCCTTGCCGTCGGCGCGGCACGGCTCTTCGAAGGCGGCGCAGTCCTGCAAACGGTCGTCGAGATGGAGCAGGGCTACCTGATGCTGATGAGCGTCGGCGACGGCTCCTACCTCGCCGTACTCACCCATGGGTCGGCCGACATCGGCCAGGTCGGCTATGAGATGGCGCTGATGGTCGAGCGGGTGGGACGGACCGTCCAAGCTGGGGCCCGGGCCGCGCGCCACGCCGGGGCCTGACAGTGAGCACTCGTGAACGTTGACGACCCCACCGGACGGCATCGCGCGCCCGGGGCTCGCTTCGTTCGCCCGTACACGATTACGGCCGGTCGCACCGAGGCGACGGTCCATCTTCCGTTGGAGGCGACGTTGCGCAGGCAGCAGCGTCTCGGCGGGAGCAGCGACCTGAGCACGGGCGCGCTTCAGGTTCTTGAAGCGTGCGACTCCCGTTCCGTGGCTGAGATTTCGGCCATGGTGGGTATGCCGATCGGAGTCGTCCGCGTCCTTCTCAGCGACCTGATGGAACAGGGCCTCGTCCAGGTGCAAGCCACTATCACCGACAGCTCGTCGAAGGCCGAACGGATCGAGCTCATGGAAAGGACGCTCCGTGGACTACGCACCTACTAGCGCTGCCCGCAAGGCTGCGTCCACGAAGATCGTCATCGCCGGCGGCTTCGGGGTTGGCAAGACGACATTCGTGGGGGCGGTGTCTGAGATCGTGCCGCTGCGCACCGAGGCCTTGATGACCGATGCGTCCGAGGGCGTGGATGATCTGAAGGCTGTGCCGGACAAGTCCACGACCACAGTGGCCATGGATTTCGGTCGACTGACCCTGGCGGACGATCTGGTGCTCTACCTGTTCGGTACGCCTGGCCAGCGCCGGTTCTGGTTCATGTGGGACGACTTGTGTCTCGGTGCCATCGGCGCCATCGTCTTGGTCGACACCGCCAGACTCGAGGATTCGTTCTCGCCGCTGGACTATTTCGAGTCCAAGGGGCTGCCGTTCATCGTGGCCATCAACCTGTTCGATGGCGTGCAGAATTACACCTTGGAGGAGGTCGCCGACGCCCTGGCGCTTCCTCCCAGGGTCCCGATCATCACCGTCGACGCCCGCGACAGGGAATCAGCCAAGCAAGCCCTGATCCGGGTCACCGAGTACGCCCTGCAGCAACTCACCGAGTCATTCTCCGCGACGGCAAACTGACATGACCCACATCGGAAAAACGCGCTACCTATCAGGCTCCTTCGCCGTGACCCGTCGCGCCGTCTGGGCAGCCTGCGCCCTGCTGGTCCTCTCTGTGGGGTTGGCTGGCTGCGGCTCGGAGAGCGACAGTGCGCCGACCGCAGCGCTCGACCCGAAGGTGGTCAAGCCCGGGACGCTGACGGTCTGCACGAGCATCCCGTTCGAGCCGTTCGAGTTCAAAAAGGGCGGCAAACCAGCGGGCTTCGACATCGACCTGGCCAACGAGGTCGCGAAGGCGCTGAAGCTCAAACCGGTGATCGTCAACGCCGACTTCGACGACATCCAGTCTGGGCAGCTGCTCAACGAGGGCAAGTGCGATGTCGCGGTCGCCGGCCTGACCATCACGGGTGAGCGAGCACGAGTGTTGGACTTCTCGAGCCCGTACTTCGATGCCGCGCAGGCGATGGTCGTCGAGCGGGACTCTAGTGTGACCTCACTCGCTGATCTCAGCGGCGGAAAGATTGGAGTCCAGGGCGGGACCACGAGTGAGCTTTATGTCACCGACAACGCGCCGAGCGATGCCGAGATCGTCCCCTTCAAAAACGCCTCCGACGTCGACGCCGCACTAGAGGAGGGCGAGGTGGATGCGGGCATCTACGACAACACCGTGGTGGGTGACGTCGTCTCCCGTAACCCCGACCTCAAGGTCGCTGCCGAGTTCGACACGGGCGAGCAGTACGGGATGACGGTCAAGAAGAACGGCAGCGTCGACCTGCTTCGGTTCATCAACAACGTGTTGGCAGAGCTCAAGTCGAACGGCGAGTACGACGAGATCTACGGCCGGTGGTTCCGGTAGCGCTGTTGACGTAGCTCCTCGTTCTCCTTACGGGATGCGCGACCTGACCTCGCACGAGCTGGCGCGGTCAACTTGGCTGCCGCCGTTGCACCTGTCTTGGCTCGAGCCGCCGACCAAGGTGTCGCGGCCTCTTCCACCAAGCAGGTAGTCGGCGGCCGAGCCGCCGAGGATCCTGTCGCCGCCCGCGCCGCCAATGGCTTTGTCGGCGCCGGAGGCGCCGGAAATCAGATCGTTGCCGCCACGTCCTTTGATGAGGTCGGCGCCGGCCAAAGCGCAAATGACGTCCCTACGGGAGGTACCCGTGAGGCGGTCGGGGCCCGATGTGCCCACGATGGTGCAACGCGGAGTGCCCTGGATGTCGTCGACGGCTGCGGTGAGCCCGTGTGGCTTGTGTGCCAGTGCCCTCTGCAGCTGGCCGGTGTCATGGCTGCCCATCCGGATGAACAGGGGAGTGGTGGCCAGGTCGGCTTTGTAGCCGTGCAGGTTGGTCGATCCCTTGATCACCCGATGACGGGCTACGTCGTACCACCTGCCCGGCGGCAGGTGGATGTCACGACTCGTCGCGTTACTCAGCATCGGCGCAACGAGGAGTGAGTCGCCGAGCAACCACTCGTCGTCGATCGGATACGTCGCTCGGTCGTTGGCGTAGTTGAAGAACAACGGCTTCATGATCGGTTCGCCGGTCGCCGTGGCACGGTGAACCTGTTCGAGGATGTACGGCGCCAGCTGGTTGTGCAGCTTCACCGCGTCCCGATAGAGCCGAACCGTCTCAGGGTCGTAGGTCTGGCTGCCGCCGGAGTTGCTGACACCCAGGGGCGACGTCGATGAGTACATCAGCGGCATCGCCGCCGCGGCCTGCGCCCACCGGATCAGCACCTGCTTCGTTGGTGGGGCGCTGCCGAGCGAGCCGCCGATCATGTCGGTCGTGACGAACGGGTAGCCCACCGTCGACAAGGCCAGGTTCTGGCTGACTGCCGCGTTGAGAGACTCCCAGTCCGTGCTCTTGTCGATCTGGCGGATCACGAAGCCATGCTGCTGTGCACCCGTCCAGTGAGAGCGAATCCCCATGCCCTGAAGGTCGAACTCGTCGGCCATGTCGGCGCCGAGCCGCTGGTAGTCCGACATGCTCATGCCTGCTTCGTACGGCGCGCACTTCTCGTCGAAGAATCGAGTATCGAACTTGAAACCATCTGCCCCGTACTGCTCCTGCAGACCATGGAGCTGGTCGACGTACCACTCACGAGCCTCCGGGTTGGCGAGATCGACGATGCCAGCGGTGCCGTTCCACCAGGTCACGGTGCACGGCTGTGTCGGGTCGGTCTTGGACTTGAGCAGGTAGCCGTTGTCCTTGGCCACCCGGAAGTTGTCGGCATCCAGGTTGATCCACAACGTGACCCAGAGGCCGAAGCGGTAGCCCATGTCATGAATGGAGTTAGCCATCGCCTTCGGGTCCGGGAACTTGTCGTTGAACGTGAAGTCGCCGTAGTGGCTCATCCATCCGTCATCGAGGTTGAACGTGTGACCCGGGATGCCGGCCTCGTGGATGCCACGTGCCCACTCGAGGAACTTGGCCTGCGTGACGTCGGTGTAGAACTGCGCCCACGAGTTCCACACGGTGGTGCGGTACTGGTAGTCGGGCGCGTCGCTCTTGGTCGGGGTGCCGGTGATGCCGATGTAGTCCTGATAGACGTCGCGGGCCGTGCGCTCGACAAAGACCGTCTGGTCGAGTGCCGTGTCGTTCACCAGGAAGCCAGCCACACCCTGCTGGTTGCCGCCCAGGGTGGCGGTCATCAACTTGTCGGTGTTGACGTAGACGCCGGAACCCTTCTGGGTGAACCAGAACGGCTCAATCATGTCGTACGACGCCGGGCCGAATGCCTCATCGGTCACACTGCCGGAGTCCGACTGGTCGTCGAGCGGCCAGGGCTGGTCACGGTACGGGCCCTCCTGGTCGGTGACCGCCTCGCCATGGCCGTACCAGTGGCCGGATGCGTCCATTGCGTAGTGCACTGCAACATTCTCGGGCTCCTGCGCTCCCTGAACCGTCCCGGAAAGGTCGTAGCGATCCGCCTTCGGGTGGAGCCTCACCTCCAGCGTGTAGCCGGGATCGTCGGTGGCGACGTCGAGGGTCAGTACACCGTTGTGCCAGGTGATGTCGTTGAGTTCGGTCGTCTTGACCGTGCCGGAGGGCACTCTGAAGTCGAACGCCGCCGGATCTGTCGCTGTCGTTTGCAGCACCACCCGGTGATGGCTCTTCGTGGTGATCTGGAACGGCGAACGCGAGATCACCACCTCGTACCCCGGCGAGCCCTTCGTCTTTGCAGCAGTGAGCTTCACGGAGTTCGGCGTCTCAGCCAAACTGATCCCGTCAGAATCGGCCTTGGTCGTTGCAGTGTTGGCTGGTGTCCGGTCGCCCTTGGCTTGACCGGCATGCGCTGTCAGCTCTCCGGCAATCGAGGGGGCCGAAACGGCCAGCGCCCCAGCAAGAACAGCAGTAGTGATCCTGAGCCGGCCGCAGCCGACCATCCATCGTGAGGGTGCGTTCACGAGTTTCTCCATCGCATCGGCGATGTCTCGCCCAAGACAGGACGAGGCATCGAAGGTTGATGACGTGTCATTCTTGGCTCAATAACAAACGTACTTCTGTTGCGATAGATGCGCGACCGCAGCCCCCTGACCTACCCGCGTAAATCGGACATCGCAACAACTACTTCAGAGGCGGAAGCAGTCCCGGCAGCGCATCGACATAGCCGTCGAGAATGCCCTTGGCGGCGGGATAGGAAGCGACGAGCGGATGCGCGAGCAACGCGCCGAGCGCTGCGTCGTACGAACCAGTAACCGCGGCCGTGACGGTCAGCCGCTCGTAGAGTTTGACCTGCCTGATCAGCTCGAGCGCCGGCTCCGGGACACGGCCCTGGGCGATCGGGTGTGCGCCGTTTCCGTCCACCAGGCAGGTCACCTCGACCACGTCATCGTCACGCATCCCCGCGATGGCTCCTCGATTGGCGACGTTGAGCACCAGCGGCACCTTCCAGCCTTGCACAGCGGCGGCCATCACGGCAGTGGCGACACCTTCGTAGCCTTCCCCGGCGAACACGTCAGCGCCTTCGCTGGTGTCGCTCTCGATCGTGTCGCCGCGCTCCCGGGAGAAGTACGTCGCATAGCGCTCACCTATCGCCCGCTGCCAGGCAGCGCGCGCACCCTCGGTGTCGTTGTTGTCGATGCAGGTGCGCATCGCCGGCCAGAGGGCGACGTTCAAGTCTTCGAGTTGGCGACCGCGGGATCCTCCTGATGCCTGGATCCGCGCCACGGCCTGCTCGCGGTAGTAGTAGAAGTACAGATACTCCATGGGGAGCATGCCGATGGAGCGCACGAGGTCGGCGTCGAAGATCTGCCACTGCTCCTGGGCTGCCTGCAGCTCCTCGAACCGCTCGAGCAGTCCGGGCAGCTGGTCGCGGCCGCCGACGAGAACGCGATGGATCCATCCGCAGTGGTTCAGGCCGAAGTAGTCGGCGTGCACTTGTTCGCGGGGGACTCCGAGAAACTGAGCGACGCTCCCTTGCATCGAGATAGGACCGTCGCAGATTCCCACGGCTCGAACCGACGTGTGGTCGGTCAAAGCCTGCATCACGATCCCCACAGGATTGGTGAAGTTCACGAGCAACGCATCGGGAGCGACTTCCTCGATCAGCCGGGCGTACTCGAGCATCGCAGGGATCGTTCGCAACGCCATCGCGAAACCACCGGGACCGGTGGTCTCCTGACCGAGGACACCATGGGTGAGAGGCAGTTCCTCGTCAATCGTGCGGGCGTGCTCCTGGCCGGGACGGATGGCCGAGAAGACGAACCGTGCGTCGGCGATCGCGGCGCGAGGGTCGGTCTCCGCCGTGAGAGTGAACTTCGCACCCCACTCCTCGCACAGGTGAGCTCCGAGCTTGGTCATCAGCTCCAGGCGTTCTTGATCGGTGTCATGCAGCACGACTTCGTCGAGCCCGAGATCGTTCTGTGCTGAAGCGAGCCCTCGCAGCACGAACGGCGTCCGGACACCAGAACCAAGCAGCGTCATCTTCATGTCGCGTCTCCTTCCGAAACGACTCCCCATGCTGGGAGCGAGATGCCACGAGCAGCGGCTACTGCGCGCAACGTGGCCTCATCCGGGCAGCCGCGGTAACCGCCGTAGTCTCCCACTGAAGCGCTTCCGCAGATGACACCGAGGGTGAGCGAATCCTCCAGGGGAAGCCCACTCAGCCAGCCGGCAAGAAAGCCGGCGTTGAAGCAGTCGCCAGCCCCGGTGCTGTCGACGAACTGCACTGGCTCGGCCGGCACAGCCTTCATCTGCCCACCCGCGAGACCAACCGCGCCCGTCCCACCGCGCTTGATGACGACGCAGTCGCAATGGGCGCCTAGCCGATCGAGCGCCCGCACCACATCGGTTTCTCCCGTCATCGCGGTGGCTTCAGCCTGGTTGGCAAAGAGCACGTTGGCGTGTGCGAGAACCTCGGCTAGTGGACGCGATGACGCCCAGGCCGGCCCGCCCCATGAGTCAACCGAGATCGTCATACCTCTGTCGTGCGCAGCTTGCTCGAGGTCGCGTGTCAGGTCGACGTACGCGTGCAGATGCCGCGCGTCGACGGTGCGTGCGCAGGTGAGCTCGTGAGCGGCGGCGCGTTCGCCGTACTCCTCATCGCCCGCCCAGTGGGTGACAAATCCGCGCTCGCCGTGGAGATTGATGGCTACGGAGACCCCGGGAAGTGGGTGTTCGTCGATCGCGAGGAACTCGGTGGAAAGTCCCTCGAATTCGAACTCATCGCGGATCATCCGGCTCCACATGTCGTTGCCGAGGTTTGCTGCCAACGCAACGCGCAGCCCCACGCGGTTGGCGGCTGCTGGCGTGTTGAACGACGTACCCGCGCATACGCCGAGGCCGGATGCCTCGATGTCTCTGCCGAGCGATGGCCACTCCTGCAAGCCGGTGAACATCAAGTCCACTGAAGGGCGACCGGCTACAAGCAGGTCGAAGCGCTCAGTCATACGATCCTTGACCTCGGGATGGACGTAACCCGAACATCCTGCCGCGTCCGCGCCGATTATGGCAATTCATGACAAGTACCTCGCTACTGCCGTAGAGTCGTGAGAGCGGGACAGCCTGCCACAACCAGGACAACATCCGCGGCATCTGCCCAGGTGAGATACGGTTTGCGGCGACAGCCGAAAGAAGCCACGGGAGATTACTTGGCATCATTCCGGGCAAGGAGTATTAGTCAGGTATCGACACCCGTATGATTCGGGACCCGGGGGGTTCAACAGGCCAGCCTCACGAGGGAAACTTTTTTCACTACAGGGAGATCTCGTGCGTTCAATTCATTGGCTCGCTTGCGGAGCGACTTGTCTCGCCGTCGTCGCGTCCACAGCCGTCGGACCCGTTCCAGCTGGAACGGCGTCGCTCATGCCCACCAGTCAGCCTTCGCAATCCGTTGCGCTCGCCGTGGCCAAGGCGGACTGGCGACCCAACAAGCCGGTCCGCGCCATCGCCGTCTCGAAGACCCGGATCTTCATCGCCGGGGATTTCACGCGACTGGTGAACAGCAGGACGCATAAGAAGGTCAAGAGATTCCGCGTCGCCGCATTCAACAGGAACACCGGCGCGCTCATCAGTGGGTTCACCCCCCGCCCCAACCGCAGCGTCCAGGCGCTCACCCTCTACGGCAGCCGACTTGTGCTCGGCGGAGACTTCACCACGATCAACGGCAAGAACCGGCAACACCTGGGGGCAGTCCAGGCCGGTAACGGTCGGCTCTCCAGCTGGCGTGCCCACACGAACGGACCGGTTCAAGCGCTCCTGGCGATGCGTGGAGAGGTGTACGTCGGCGGGAACTTCAACCAGGTCGGCAGCCTGACACGCTCCAAGCTGTTTGCACTCGACAAGCGTGCGAACGTGCGTCCCAACTGGCCGCGCCAGAGCCAAGGCTTCACTGATGGCAGCATCTTCGCCCTCGGGGCTACTACCACCAAACGCTCAGTCCTGGTCGGTGGCGCCTTCCACACTTTGGTGGGCCACAACCGGACGTACCTGGGCCAGATCTCGCAATCCACCGGGAACGTGAGCTCCTGGCATCCGCAGCCGGTCTGCCTCCAAGCCTGCTTCGTCAAGGACCTCGCCGTCAGCAAGAAAACGGTGTACGCCGGGATCGCGGGAAGCGGTGGGCACGCAACGGCTTACAAGCGTCAAGGCGCTGGCATCAAGTGGTCCAAGCGAACAACCGGTGACGTCGACGCTGTCGAGCTGAGTGGTGGACACCTGCTCATCGGTGGGCACTTCACGAAGGTTTCCAAGCGTCCTCATCGCATGTTCGCACAGTTGAACGCTGGCAACGGCGCTGTGTCGACACGGCGACTCGCCACCAGCGGCAACGTCTTTCCGGGCATCTTGGCGATGAGTGCGCACGACGGACGTGTGAGCGTCGGTGGCGCATTCGAGAGACTCGCCGGACAGAGCCGGTACGCCGTCGTCGCTGACTGACAGCGGTACAGCGACTGCTGCGGACGCGTCGCCGAGCCATGGTTCCAGGGTCGGGGCTGTCCGGACTCACTCCTAGTGCAGTAGAGCTTTCGCGGAAATGATCACCACGCCGAGGAGTCCGGCGCCGACCGCCTCGACGGTCGCCGCGCGACCTGTGGTGCCGGCTCGATGGGCACCGAGGTACCCGATGCCCATCAGCAGAACAATGGAGAATGCCAGCGCCACGAAGGCCGCATCCGAGGAGTCTCCCACCAGTGCGTAGGCGAGGAGGTAGACCACGACTCCCGGCACGCCGCCCTTGAGCACGCTGGCTTCATGTCCGGCGGCAGCTCGAACTCGATGAGCAAGAACGTGTCTGTCTCCATCGAAACGAACCGATATCGCGTGGATGTACACGTCTGCCATCCAGTAGACGATCAGGAACACCCCGGTCGTGACGGCAACACGTGTGGCGTCGTCGTCCTTGAGGCTGACTGTCGCCAGCACGGCCGCGGAGACGATAGCGCCATACAGCAGCCCAGCGGGGTCTGCGCGTGCCATCCATCGTGCTGCGGCGGACCCGCGCGATGCCACATTCACCCCGTCAGCGTAGGGGACGCACCAGCCAGGTCACCCGGCATGGGTGAGCCTGTATGGCAACGACTCCGTGAGATTGGTGTGCGTGCATCCTGCGGACGAAGGCGCGAGCGACGCATCGGCTCGGGCACACCTACAGGTGAAGGGTCGCCATGGGAATTGAGATCAACTGGCTCGGCCACTCGACAGTGGTGTTGGACATGGACGGCGTCCGCTTAGTCGCCGACCCACTTCTTCGAGCTAATGCCGGCATCCTGCGTCGGCGCGGCAGCCGACCCGACGAGGATGCTTGGGCAGGCACTGACGCGGTATTGCTCTCACATCTCCATCACGACCACGCTGAGTTGGCCTCCCTACGTCGGGTGCGCGGTGCGCCCGTCCTGACCGCCCGTGAGAACGCCGACTGGGTTCGTCGTCGTCGGGGACTCAAGAGTCTCGACGTCGACGCCGCGAGCTGGACGCACGTCGGCCAAGCCCAGACTGTCGGAGTCAAGCTTGCCCCCGCCATGCACCAGGCCCGACCGATGCCGCACCGACCGAATGCGGCGAGCGGCCACCTCGTCAGAGGGTTGTCGGGAATCGTCTGGGTGGCCGGCGACACTGAACTCTTCCCTGGTTTGGAGGACCTGCCAGCGTCGGCCGGCGGTGCGATTGACGTCGCGGTCGTGCCCGTCGGCGGTTGGGCTCCTCGACTCTCGAAGGGCCACATGGGACCCCGCGAAGCCGCCATCGCTTGCCGAATGGTCGGCGCGCGCTACGCGATCCCGGTGCATTGGGGAACGTTGCACGTCCCTGGGGGAGAAGTCTGGCCGCGCGGGTGGATGGACTCCCCGGGGCCGACGTTCGCTCACTGGCTCGGTCTCGAGGCGCCGAACTGCCGGCCTGTCGTCCTTGCCATCGGCGAATCGGTCGCGATCAACGACCTGGAGTGATGGCGCCTCCTCAGGCGCCAGGGTGGCTACTCCTCGCCGATGACCTTCATAGCGACGAGGGAGAACAGACTAGTGAAAATCGAGATGAGAATCGCTGCCACGATGACTCCGAGGAATCCGCCCACGTCGAGGGCATCGCTCAGCCCAGCGGTCATGGCCAACAGGATGCCGTTGATCACCAGGGCAAAGAGTCCGAACGTCACCAGGGTCAGCGGAATCGAAACGAGACGAATCAGCGGCCCAATCAAGGCGTTGATGAGGCCGAAGAGCACGGCTACACCGAGGAGCGCAAAGAAGCCACCGTCGATCTCAACCGAGGGAACGATCGCTGCAGTGAGGCCGATGGCAACGGCCACCACGAACCAGACGACCAGTAGTTGCTTGAACATCCGCTACTCCTTCGGGTGGGTTGGGTTGAGGAGCTGGTCGTCCTGCGAAGGGGCGTCGAGCTCTGCGCGATGACCGAGACTCCGCAGCATATCGACGAAGACCCGGTGTACCGCGTCGGCGCCGTGCAACGGCGTGGCGTTGGTACGCAAGGCCGTCGGGGTGACGAGGATGGCACGGTCTTGCCATCCGCCCAGCCCGCCATGACTTCCGACGAGTGGTTCGAAGGCCGCCACCTCGAGCGTCGCCTCGTCGATCCGACTGTTGACGTAGAGGTCAGGTGCGCGACCCATCGAGATGGCCCGCCTGAAGTTCTCCGGACCGTGCGCTGCGAATGCGGCCATCGGGTCGTCCCCGTCCACTCGTCCGTCCTCGAGCCAACGCACGCCGCTGGGGCCGATGACCTGTGGCCCGTGCTCACTCATGGCAACGACGAACCCGACTCCTGGATGCGCGACCAGACCAGGGATGAGCGCAGGCCAACGTCGATCGATCTCCTCGCGCGTGAGCCGAGTCTTGCCAGGCACGTACACGAGCCCCAGATTGCCCGATCCCAAGACCACGAGGCCATCCTCGGTGGACTGCGGTGCGCTGGCTGCGACCTCGCGGCGTACCTTCCGCGCCGCGGCTCCGACGACAGCAGGGTCTCCATCGCCAGACGACATGTCGTCGAGCAGCGATCCAGCCCGTCCCCAGCTTTCGACGGGCTCCTGAACGGAATCCACGGACTCCGCCGTCAGGGATTCACACAGCGACGCGAGATCGACTCCGTATCGATCGGAAAAGATCTGCCCCTGCGATTGTCCGTGATCGGACACGAGGATGATCCAGTAACGGCGGGGCGCGACGTTCGCGACCTGCTCGAGAGAATGCAGCACGGAGTCAATGCCTTCCAACGCTGCGAGCGACTCCGGTCGAAACATACCTGCGTGATGAGCGATCTCGTCGTAGTCGACGTAGTCCACATAGATGGACCGCGTGCCACGCAGCATCTCGTCGCTCACCACTGCAGTGTTGAGGTCCCGGAGCACGCCGTTACTGAACGCCCGTAGAACAGCAAACGTCCAGCCTCGATGCACCCGCGGTCGGACGTCCCGTCGCCGCTGGCGCGCGCTTTGAAAACGCTCCTTAACGATTTCCGCGACGGTGCGCGCCAGGCTTCTGGCAAACCCATCCGGTCGCGCCAGATACCAGGCGACGGCCCGACGGGTTTGCGGTGATCCGCGCGACGCCGACAGCCGGCTCATCGTCATCGCGGTGCGGTGGGCGTCGCCAGTGAAGATGTTTGACACGGAGACCCCATTGTCTGCGAGAAGGCCTCTTCCGTCACTGGCGCGCGCCTCGATGAGAGCGGCGTCAGGCGGCCTGTTGGCCACCAGCACCCGGCCTAGTTCTCGGTCATACCAGCGAAACGCGGGGATCCCGTCGAGGGTCCCGTGGAGCAGGCCGAGTTGACTGGCCGGCGTCGTGCACGGGAGCTGCGCTGTCCACTCCTCGAGGCGATGCGAGTCGTCTCTGAGCCAGCGGGTGATCGTCGGCAACAGTCCGGACTGAAGGGCCCATCGCATCACCGGAAGCGGAACGCCGTCGAGCTGAACGAACAGCACCCCGTCGACATCGGGGTCGTCGAGCTGAGGACGACGCCTGCGACCGCGTCTCACCAACGTGGAGGTGAACGCCTCATCGGTTCCGGCGGACGTGAGCCACGACAACAACGTTGCGACGATCGACGCGATCCATGCCGCGGCCAGCGAGGCACCGAACGAGTCGGTCCGGATCCCTGGGACGAGTTCGAGGGCCACCTGCAGGATGACAGCCTGACCGACAATCGCTAGCGCCAGCACTGCGATCCAGCCGATGCGAGACGCAACTGCGACCATGACCGGCCGCACAATGGCGCCGACGAGACTGGCTACCACGGCCGCCAGCGCATAGTCGCGGAAATGGTCAGCGGACAAGCCCGACATGATCGCACCGGTGATCGCCAACGCGACAGTCGCGGCGAGCCACGACAGGAGCAGTCGCACGACATCGCCGCTCCGGGGACGGAAACGTACTCGCGTGTTCTCCACTGTGGGTCGAGGCTCCTGCACCGTCGTCCTCTCCGCCTCACCTAAACAGGGTGAGAGGGCCGCTTGCTTCGACCTACTGCCTGGCCATAGCGACGCGAAGCCGTTCCTCTGGGTCGATGAAGTGGTCGTGGTCGTCGTCGCCGAGATCGAGCTGCACCCAATGGATCTTGCCGGTGAAGTGACTGCTCTTCGCGTCGTAATCAGGCGTGACGGTGGTGCCGGACTCGTAACCGATATCGGTGGTCTCGTCAGCGGAGAAGATCATCGGTTGGGTGGCTTCGACGCGTCCCGTGCCCGCGGCTGTGCCGTCGTGGTAGAGCGTGACGTCGCCTCCCTTGGCGAGACCGCCGCCGTCATAGGCGAACTCCATCCGCACCTGGTGCACGCCGGTCGGGATCGGTGAGTCGGCTTCAACTGTGAATTCCTGGATGCCGAGGACGTTGTAGACGAACTTGGCCTTGCCGTCCTTGACGTAGAGCGCCCAGCCACCGAACCGGCCGCCCTGGGCGATGATCACGCCGTTGGCTCCGTCCTCGGGGATATCGACTTCTGTGGTGACGGAGAACGACTTGTTCTTGATGCTGACCACGCTGTTCTCGGAGAGACGTCCCATCCCTGGGAAGAACAGCTGGGAGTTCCCCTGGATCAGTGTCGGGCGACCCGCAATCTCCGGCACAGCCCGCTCGACGAGACGGTCGTCCATCGGAAGCACGTTGTACTTGGTGGCCTCCATGAGCCAGAGACGTTGAAGCTTGGCGAGCATCTCCGGATTGTCAGCCGCGAGGTCGCGAGCCTGGCTATAGTCGCCGCCGTTGCCGTCGTAGAGCTCCCAGACGTCGTCGTCGAACGCCGGGGGTTCATGGCCAACCATGAGCCACGGCGTCCGGTGTTTCGTGACCGCGCTCCAGCCCTTGTGGTAGATGCCACGGTTGCCGAACATCTCGAAGTACTGCAGATCATGGCGTTCCTCTGCTGGCGCCGAGTCGCCGAAGGTGTACACCATGCTGGTGCCCTCCATGGGCGACTGCAGCACGCCATTGACCATCGTCGGTTCAGGTAGCCCGGCTGCCTCGAGGATCGTTGGCGCGACATCGATCACATGCGTGAACTGTGAGCGCAAACCACCGCTCTCCTCGATCCCGTTCGGCCAGTGGACGATCGTCCCGTTGCGGGTCCCGCCCCAGTGCGAGGCCACCTGCTTGGTCCACTGGAACGGGGTGTCCATCGCCCAGGCCCAGCCGACCGAATAGTGGTTGTAGGACTCAGGCGAGCCGAAGTCATCCATCTTGCTCACCATGAACTCAGCTGTCTCCAACGCCGCCATCCCGTTGAAGTTCGCCATCTCGTTGAAGGCGCCGTTGACTGTGCCCTCTGCCGACGCTCCGTTGTCGCCGATGATGTAGTAGATGATCGTGTCGTCGAGGACACCGAGGTCGTCGATGGCATCGATCAAGCGGCCGACATGATGATCGGTGTGTTCGAGGAAACCGGCGTACACCTCCATCTGACGGGCCAGCACCGGCTTGAGCTCGGCTGGCATTTCGTCCCACGCGGAAAGCTCGGACGAGCGAGGGGTGAGTTCGGCATCCTGTGGGATGACGCCTAGCTCCTTCTGTCGGGTGAACGTGCGTTCCCGCTGCACATCCCATCCGTCAGCGAACTGGCCAGCGTATTTGTCAGCCCATTCCTTGGGCACGTGGTGCGGGGCGTGGGTGGCTCCCGGCGCGAAGTAGACAAAGAATGGCTTGTCGGGCATCAACGCCTTCTGTTGACGCATCCAGCTCACAGCCCTGTCCGCTAGGTCCTCGGTCAGGTGATAGCCCTCCTCCGCGGTGGCCGGCGGTTCGACGGGTGTGGTGCCGTCGTACAGGGCGGGATCCCACTGGTTGTTCTCGCCGCCGATAAAGCCGTAGAAGGTCTCGAAGCCACCACCGCCCGAAGGCCAGCCGTCGAACGGACCCATCGGCGACGACTGCCACACCGGCACTTCATGGCACTTGCCGAACTGCGCCGTCGAGTAGCCGTTGAGCTTCAGGGTCGTCGCGAGCGGCGCCTTGGTGTTTGGACGCAACGAACTGTTGCCAGGCGCCGACGTGGCGGTCTCCGTGATGCTCCCCATCCCGACGGAGTGATGGTTGCGTCCGGTGAGCAGAGCCTGCCGCGTCGGCGCACAAAGCGCCGTGGTGTGGAAGCGGTTGTACTTCAGCCCCCCGGCTGCGAGTCGTTCTGCCGTTGGCGTTTGGCACGGACCCCCGAAAGCACTCGACGCCCCGAAGCCCACGTCGTCGAGCAGGACCACCAGGACGTTCGGTGCGCCCTCGGGCGGGAGCAGCGGTTCGATCGGAGGGTATGCGGTGTCCGGATCCTTGGCGTCATAGGTCGTCAAGCCCGGCGCCGGACGGTCGGGGATGGGCAACATCGCGCGGGCATGATGGTCAGGACTCATCGCATTCCTTCGTTAGAAACTCGTTGGCTCACCATGTAACGAGACATGCAACGTATGACGCCCGCTCCCGTGGCAGCCTCCCCCGCCACGGGTGAGGCCACCACGGATACTCACCCCTAGCGTCATCATTGCGGGCGACGGCGCGGAGCAGGTCTCCCGGCGATGCATGTACGCGATGTGGCGCAGCCAGTGCTGGCAGCGCTCATCTTGGAGGGAGTGATCTGTGAGCCGCTACTACATCCGCGTCGAAGGCTCGCTATCTGCCGGTCTGACTTCCGCCTTTCCGCTGCTCGACGCCACCCAGCAGCCGCAGACCATGCTGCACGGCCAGTTGGAGGACCAGTCGGAGCTGGCGCGGGTGTTGACCCGGCTGAGCAGGTTGGACGTGAGCATCGTTGAGGTGCGGCGGATCCCCGGCCGAGTTTCGACCGAGTCTCGATGATGTGTCCAGTGCGGAGCAATCGATGAGCTCCGATCCCGCCGAGACGCTCGCGACGGCCGACCGGCAGCCGGCTCTTCCACGTGGCGTGATCGTCCTGTTGGGCCTGGCGGCCGCCTTCCTCTCCATCTGGGGACTTCGAAGTGCTTCGGACATCGTCGGACCCGCCTTCTTCGCCCTTGTGCTGACGATCGTGGCACATCCGGCCCGGGGCTACGCCAAGCGTCGTGGCTGGCCCGGGTGGAGCGGTTTTGCGATCGGCGTCACGATCGCCTTCGGCGTGCTCGTCGGGCTCACTTTGGCCTTGGTCGCGTCGCTGGCGAAGCTGGCCACGCTCCTGCCGACCTACAAAGACGAGGCCGCAGATCTGCTCAACGACGTCACCGGAGTCCTGGATCACCTCGGGGCAGGTGAAGATCAACAGCAGACGGTGGCGAGTTCCTTCGACATCGAGAGGGCCACGAACTTCCTCCTCGAAATCCTCGGGAACCTGGCGGCGCTGTCGTCCAACCTCTTCTTCGTCATCACCCTCCTGTTCTTCATGGCCATCGACGCTTCGTGGTTCCCCTCCCGCCTGCGAGAGACGGGTGGCCGACACCGTGACCTCGCTGCTGCGTTGTCGTCCTTTGCCAACGGCACTCGCCGATACCTGGTCGTCTCGACGATCTTCGGCGGCATTGTCGCCATCATCGACACCGCATTCCTGGCCATGGTTGGGGTCCCGGCCGCACTGGTCTGGGGCTTACTTGCGTTCATCACGAACTACATCCCCAACATTGGCTTCGTCGTTGGGCTCATCCCACCAGCGCTCTTGGCACTTCTCGAGGGTGGCCCGGACCTGATGTTGCTCGTCATCGTGGTCTACTGCGTCGTCAACTTCGTCATTCAGTCGCTGATCCAGCCCAAGTTCGTCGGCGACGCTGTGGGCTTGTCCGTCACCATGACGATGCTTTCCCTGGTGTTTTGGGCGTGGGTGCTCGGCGCCGTCGGCGCCTTGCTGGCGATCCCACTCACGCTGTTGGCGAAGGCATTCCTGGTCGACGCGGATCCCCACCTGCATTGGTTGTTGCCGATCCTCTCGGGCGATCCACCGGAGGAATCAGCTGAGCCGGAACCCGCCGAGAGTTAGCCGCCGTCCGTTCAAGCCTTTGTCACTACGTTGTCATGCTTGGTTGGGTTGTGGGTGGTTGCGTTGCATTTGCGTCACCACCTGTCGAGACGGCTGCGTAACAGGCTTGCCACCGAAAGCAACCACAAGCACGATGGAGCCGTGGCATCGTGCAAGTCTGTGGTGCTACTGGTCTGCGAGGAGGGGCATGCCTAACCCTGAAGGGCCTGATACCTCAGCGCCTGCACCCCCCGGTGATTCTCGTCGTGCACCGACAGTGCCCGAGAAGCTCGTCGTCCGCACCCGTCTGTACAAGCGGCTTGACGAGGCGACCAAGTCCCCAGTCACCTTGCTGATTTCTCCTGCTGGCACGGGGAAGACGACCCTGCTCGCCGCCTGGATCGAGCGACTGGGTTTACCCGCGGAGGAGAATGCTCGCTGGCTCTCTGCCCACCAGCACGTCGCGCTGGAATGGTCCCTCCTGCAGGCCGCGGGGATTGCGGCTGACACAGCACGCGAGCTCTCTTCGACGACGCGCGCCGATCGGCTGGACGTTGGCGCTTGGATGCTCACGGCCCTGGAGGAGGCGGTCGACCACGGGAACCAACCGCAGCTCATTGTCATCGATGACGCACATATGCTGCCGCCGGCCCAACTCTCTTTGATCAGCGGCATCCTCGCTAAGCGTCCCGAGGTCGTGCGGCTGATCTTGGCCGGCCGGAGAGACCTCGCACTGCCGCGCGTAGAGCTCGAAGTGCGGGGCCTCGCTACCACGCTCCGTAATAATCATCTGCGCTTCACCGATGAGGAGAGCTGGGAACTCATCCAGGCACACGCGGACGACGCGGCCAAAGCCGACATGAAACTGCTCCAGGCGAGTGCTGGCGGCTGGGCGGCGGCCTTGGTCCTTGGAGCCCGGACTCTTACGTCTGGCTCTGCTCACGGTGACCTGGCGACGTCGTTCGGTCGGACAGACCAGACCCTCCTGGACTTCCTCCTCGGCGAGGTCTTCACGACGCTTCCGAACGCCGCCCGTAGGATCTTGCTGAGCACGTTCAAGGAGCCCCTCATCACTCCTGCCCGGGCTGCCTTACTCAGCGGCGACCCGAAGGCTGGCACGGTCCTTGCGGAGCTGGCGAGTGACGGGGTCTTGGTGACGTCGTACGCGCAAGCTGACGAGAGCGACGACAAATTCCGATATCACCCCTTGCTCATCGAGATGCTGCGTCGCCGAGTCATCGTCGGGAGCCCCGAAGCGGCTGTGGTGGCCGCCGCGCATCAACGTGCGGCGCTTGACGAGGCCGCCCGAAGAGACGACCTCGCGGAGAGCCACGGCTTCTCGGCGCTACAACAGGCGACCGCGGCTGGTGATCCCGAGTTGGTTGCGCGATTGCTTGTCGAGCATGGGGTCACGCTGCTGTGCGCTGCAAAGGAGGACGTCGTAACAGCGGGACTAGAAAAGCTTCCGAGCGACGCGCTGGACCGCTTCCCCCAACTGCTGGGCGTTACCGGACTCCACCGTCGGACTGTGGGCGACGTCGCAGGCGCGGTTCTGTTGGCTGCTCGCGCCTCCGACGCGGTCCAGCGGCTGGCTTCGGTCCCTGGGGCGATGTCCGCGCCGATGGACGACGCGCTGCGCGCAGATGCTTTGCTCTTGCGGTTGTGGCAGTGCAGGCTCGGGTGGCAAGACGCCGCCACGGCGATTGCGAATGCCCATGACGTCCTTGGTGCCCTCGATACGACTGCGGAGGCTGCCCTGCGCGGGCACACCTTGGTCATCAACCCATCTCGAGTGGCGTGGCTGATGATCGAACTGGCTGCTGTCGAGGTCTGGACGGGTGACCTTGCTTCGGCGGCGGTCCATATTGACGAGGCTGTGGTAAGCGCTCGTGCTGTGGGACACAAGCGGCTGTTGTCCTCCGCGTTGTCGCATCGGGCGCTGATCGAACTTGCCCGCGGTGAGGCGCAAACGGCGGCCATCACTGCTGACGAGGCCCTCTCTCACGCGCGCGACGCAGGAGTGATGGGGGACGCTTTCCTCGACCGCGCGCTGGTCGCGTTGGCCTGGTCGGCGTTTTTTCGCCTCGACTTCGAAGAGGCGGAGGAGCGGCTCGCGGAACTCGATGCAAGCTCCGACGCGCGACTCGACGCGATCGTCGCCATCTACGGGACGATGTTGAGGGCGTCCCTACTGATGGAGGCGGGTCGCACCGGTGAGGCTCAGCGACTTGTGGCAGCGACCCCTGAGGCACCCGGGCCGCTCCCAGCATTCATCCTTCGCGCACTCGCGGTGCTCCGTTGGCATATCGCCGCGACGGCTGGAGACGTGGCCGGGATGTCGACCCAGCGCGCAGCGCTCTCTGCTGCTGGTTTCGATGTGGAGGTCGATCTTCTCGACGCGATCGAAGTGGCGTTGGTGGGCGACATCAGCGAAGCGATCACCACGATCGAGCCGCTCATCCTAGTTCTCGCTCGGACCGATCCGATGCTTGCGGCTGCTGGCGCCTCGGCTCGCGTGGCGTTGCTGCTCCGCGCGGGAGACCGGCCGTCGGCGCGCAAGGGCATGTCCGACGTGTTGAGTCGGGTCGCACCACAGCGCATCATGCACGCGATGACCGCGGGCGCTCTCGTTGAGCCGGGCTTCTTGGAGCTGCTGTCGGAGGAGACTCATCGAAGCGATGCACATCCGTTCGCAGATCGCGCGTTGCGAGCTCTGTCGCGTTATCAAGACAGCTCGGGAGGCCTGTCCGGGCAGACCGTTTTGACCCTAGAGAGCGGCGTCGAGAGTTCTCCGACTGAAACTGCGTCTCATGAGATGTCGGGCGTGCGAGTCCCGGCACCACGCACCCAGGAGGTGTCACTCGACGGGTTCCCGGTGAAGCTGACATCGCGGGAGGCTGACGTTCTCGAGCAGCTGGCGTTGGGCAGCTCCTACACCGAGATCGGGCATGCCTTGTTTATCACCGAGAACACTGTGAAGACGCATCTTGCGTCGTTGTACCGCAAGTTCGGCGTGGACAAGCGTTCGGCGGCGTTGCGAGTCGCGCGTCAGTTAGGGCTGCTCTAGCTGTCGCTTGTATGTAGCGATCTCACCGGGTAGTGATCTCACCGGTCATCCGAACTGGCTGCGTTGTTTGGTGGGCTGTCCTCGCCGTGCTCTTCTGCCTCAGTCTCTGTGGCGGGGACTTTGACCACTTCGGCGATCACCACGCCGAGCTCATCGAGGTGGTCCAAGATGCCGGCCAGGGCCGCCTGGTCGGGCAGGTCGCCTTGCAGCACGGTTTGCACCGCCTGGGTGTTGACCGAGAGGCTTTCGAAGCCTTCCAGCGCATCGTCAGGCAGCTGACCGTCTACCCAGATGACGTAGTGATCCACCGGTGACCCCTTTCCGACGGCAGGCCCTTAGTGTCTCTGTCTGCCGTCGTCTCGACGTCACCCGACTCGGGGGACAGCCGAGCCGCCTGCCAGACAACCAGAGGACCCGATGGGAACGCTCACGCCCGCGAAACCCCAGCGCACGTCGCTGACTGTGGCTCTTCTCACCCGGACCGGGGGAGGCGACGAGGTGGATCGCGGCCAGAAACTTGCAACTGCCCCCTGCAGCAGGGAGCAGCACCAGATGAGGAGAGGCCCATGACCGGCTCCACCGAACGCTACTCAGACGCCGACTACCGCGGCCCAAGCGCAGGAGCAGTCGGGCTGACTGTCTTCGCCGCCGCGATGATGGTCACCGTCGGCATCTTCCAAGCACTACAAGGCTTCGTCGCCATCGTCGACGACAAGTTCTACGTCAACACCGTCAACTACACTTTCGAGATCGACACCACCACCTGGGGCTGGATCCACCTCCTGCTCGGCATCCTCGTCGTCCTGGTCGGTGCCGGACTGCTCTCTGGTGCCACCTGGGCACGCGTCGTCGGCATCATCATCGTCAGCCTCGTGATGCTCAACAACTTCCTGTTCATCCCCTACTACCCCTTGTGGTCGATGCTCATCATCGCCCTCAACGTCGCCATCATCTGGGCCCTGTCCAAAGGCATGTCCAGCGAACGCGCCTAACGGCCCAGCGGCGGATGACTCACGCGTCACCGTCGTCCATCAGCGGCCGCACCACGATCTGCAGCAGCGTGATGCTGGCCGCGATGACGAACGCGCCCAGGACGGCATCAGCGAATCCGCCCACATCGAGGTTCTCGCTTAAGGCAGCCGTCACGCCAAGCAGGACGCCGTTGGTCACCAGGGCGAACAGGCCCAAGGTCACCACGGTCAGAGGCATGGCGACCAGTCGCAGCAGCGGGCCCAGGAATGCGTTGACGAGTCCGAGAAGCAGGGACACCGCGAGATAGGTGGGCAGGCCGCCATGCACGTCGATTCCTGGGACGACCACAGCGGCCACCGCGACCGCCGCGGCCATGACAAGCCAGTTCGCGAGTACGCGGCCAAGCAGGTAGAGATCCTGACTGTTCAGACCTGAGCCCTCACTTCCCGCTGTGATTACGGGACTCTCGAGATCTGGGTCCACCAGCTGGAATCTGGCCTTGACATGCATTGCCCACGGCACGGGGGACTGATCGAACTCTGCGGCGATGGCTGTGCTGGCGACAACGACTGAAGCGATCACGAGCAACCAGCCGATGATGACGATCGTGATACCGAAGAGTCCGAAGTCGTTGACGGATCGCTCGACGAGACTCGGCATATAGATGGCCGTCGCGATGCCGTAGATCGTCGTGGCAGCAGAAGTGAGCCCCCCAGCGACGAGGAGACGACGCCAGTGCACACGACGGTTCAGGAGAAGGTAGGGGATCGATGTCCAGAGCACGACACCGGTGGCCGCTGTCAGGGGGATCGTCAGGAGGAGGTCGAACGGAAGATTCCTCACGACCGCCCGGATGAAGTAGAAGATCATCACCTCGGTGAGCAAGGTGACGAGGCCTAGTGTCGCGAACAGGCCACCGCGGACCCCGGCTTTTTCCTCACCCCAAGCAGCGCGGTACATCGCCTGAAGACGGCGGGTGAACGAAACTCCCGAGATCACCAGCAGCAGGAAGCTGGCGACGCTGACACTCGTTGTTGCGCCGTTGGGAATCTCGAAGAGCTGCTCAACCGCTGCGGCAGAGTCGCCCGTGAGCCGAAACTTCGTGATGATCGTCCGCGCGACCACGTCCTCCTGGTCATCCGGAGCAAGGGTCGAAACCAAGATGAGCAGCGGGATCAGCGCCGTGAATGCCTGTGACGACAGCACGATGCAGCGGTCAATCCCGGCCATCGAGACGAATCGATCAACGCACCTGCCCACAAACGAACCGCGGAGGCGCTGTATCAGCTCCAAGACGTCGTCCGAGGGAGGCTTCATGGTCGGCTCATCGGCTGTCGTGAGCCGGGCCCTACCGCCGAGACGGTGACCCAGTCAGGTCTCTGCAGCCACTCGCCTCGCGGCATCCCGTCGTTCCTCGCTAGTCAGCGACTCTGGAGATAGTGGTACTCGGGCCCGGAACTGAGTCGCTCGAACTGTCGTCGCCGCGCACCGGCGTGACGACAGTTCGCCACGCCGGTGATCAAGCCGGCAGAAGAACCGTCAGGCGAGCACCTTGGCTTTGGCCTGTTCGTACTCCGCTGGAGTGATCGTGCCAGCGTCACGAAGTCCGGCTAGCTTGCCGAGCTCGTCGGCAGTGCTGCTCGTTCCGGCCGCATCCTGCACGTAGGCACGCATGCTCGCGTCCCTTTCCTGGGCCGACTCCACCGCACGCCGGCTCATCGAGTCCCCGCGAGCGATCAGGTAGACCAATGCACCGAGCCAGGGAACCACGATCAGGAACAGCAGCCAGAGGGCTTTGCCCCAGCCGTTCAACTCACGGTCACGGAAGATATCGGCAATGATGTGGAAGAGCAGTGCAATCCAGGCGAATAGCAGCATGAACCAAAACATCGATACGAAAACTTCCCAAAGGCCGAAGTTGTCATCCATAACTGTTTCTCCTTGGTGAGATCGCGCCGAGGGGATCACGGTCGCCATGAACAGCCTGCCGAGTACGCGAGGGAGCGGCATCACCCGTGCCGGGTGAGCATGGCGTCCAGGCCATGACGGCGCGCCGGCCATCGCGTCCTTTCCCGACCCCTACCCCCGGCGATCCCGATCTGGCCAGCAGTCTCGGCATGCCCCGTGGGTACCGCCCCGTACGACGTCACCCACAACGGGTGACGCCAGCGAGCGACAACCGCCGCATCGTGGACGACATGACTGGTCCCGCTACTCCGGATCTAAGCCCAGACCGCCCCGATAAGGATGACGAAGTAGCCCGCCTCAAGGACGAGCTCGCTCAACTCAAAGCGACGAAGGCGGCAGCGCGGCGCGGCTGGTGGCGACCAGTGGTCGCCGGCCTGCTCGTGACGGTGGCAGCACTGCTGGCACCGTTGTCGGTCTTGGCAACGTGGGCACAGGGCCAGATCGGGGACACCGATCGCTACATCGCGACCGTCGGCCCGCTGGCCAACGATCCGGACGTGCAAGACGCGATCATTGCTCGGGTCGAGCAACTGGTCTTTACCTACGTGGACGTCGATGCGGCGACCCAGGAGTTGGTCGCGGCGATCAGCTCGCAAGACCTTCCGCCACGGGTGGAGACGACCCTCCAAGCGGTGGCCGGGCCGCTGGCGGCAGGGATCCGCAACTTCATCTCGGATCGAATCGAAGCACTCGTGCGTTCGGACGCGTTCGAGCAAGCGTGGATCGAGGCCAACCGTACGGCTCACTCGCAGCTGGTCGCCGCCCTCACTGGCGAAGGGGGTGACTCCGTCACGATCGACCGCGGATCGGTCCAGATCAACCTGGCAGTTTTGATCAACACGCTCAAGCAACAGCTGAGCAACGAGGGCTTCGCTCTCGCAGAGCGGATCCCCGACGTACAGGCGACGTTCACGATCGTGGAGTCGGATGATCTGGCGAACGTCCAAACGTTGCTCAGCTTCCTCGATGGCCTGTCGACGTGGCTGCCGGCGATCGCACTTGTGCTGCTGGCCGTTGCGATCCTGATCGCGCGAGATCGCCGGCACGTTGTGCTGGCGGCCGGTTTGGCTGTTGCCGGCACGATGCTGCTGCTCGGGGCCGCGCTCAATCTCATTCGGCCGTTCTACCTCGATTCACTGCCAGCCAGTAGCTCGGCGGCTGCCGCCGGCGCGGTCTATGACCAGTTGGTTTCATTCATCAGACTTGCGCTTCGCGGGGTTCTCGTCGTAGCGCTCGCTGTGGCGATTGCCGCCTGGCTCAGCGCTTCAAGCGGAGCCGGTGCAGCGGCCAGGAGAGGAATCGTCCGGGGTGTCGCGGCGATGCGCTCAGGTAGGTCCCGAGCTGGGCTGCAAACAGGCCGGCTGGGCCTGGCGCTGGCCGAGTATCGAACCGCGATCCGCGTGGGCGTGGTGGGGATTGCGGCAGTGGCCTACCTGTTGCAAGACCATCCGACCGGTGGCACGGCCCTCATTTTCGTCATCGTCACGGTGGTCCTGCTGGTGGTCTTGGAGGTGCTGGCAGCGCCACCATCCCCTAAACCAGCAGATACGGCAGACGCCAACGAGGGGTGACGACGGGCGGAGCCTTGTCGCAAGTCATCCGCCCCCGCCTCACCCAGGGTGGGTGATGTGGCGACGCTCCAACCGCACGGCCGAACACGTACAGGAGGAACCATGGCCACGCTGACCGTCTGGAAATTTCCGACTCCTCACGGGGCAGACGAGGCGGAGTACACCCTCAAGCAACTCGAAGAACAAGGGTTGATCAAGGTCCACGACGCCGTGATCGTCACCTGGGAGTTCGGTGCCACGCAACCAAGCACCCGACAGCTCCACAGGGCTGGGGGAAAGGGCTCCCTCCGGGGCCTATTGTCAGGACCGCGCTCCGACGGAGGAATCGACGACACCTTCATCAAGTCCATGCGCGACAAGGTAACTCCAGGCAAGTCCGCGCTCTTTGCGATGACCAGCGACGCCGTCATGGACCGCGTCGGCGAGGCGTTCGCGAGACAGAAGGACATGGAACTGATCAGCACGGACCTGTCCGCTGAGCAGGAGAAGGAGCTTCGCGAAGGGTTCTCTGAGTAGCACTTGTGAGGGGGATCTGCACCTAGCTCACGTCATTGGCGCAGCGAAAGCCAAGGTTCCCAGCAGAGGACTCGGTCGTGTTGGAGGAGCGTGCCGCGACACGGTAGCGATGACAGTACGAGTTATGGCAAAGATACGATCCGCCTCGCATGACGTGACTCTCGCCCGTCGGGGGGCCGGCCGGGTCAGTTGAGGGGGATTCGGCGTAGTAGGTCGGGGAGAACCAGTCAGCGCACCATTCCCACACGTTTCCCGCCATCTGGTGAAGTCCATAGCCGTTGGGAGGAAATCGTCGTACGGGCGCTGTCGTCACGAACCCGTCGTCCTCGGTGTTGTGCGTCGGGAACGTGCCCTGCCAGATGTTGCACATCCAGCGACCCTTTGGCGTGAGCTCGTCGCCCCAGGCAAACCGTTGCCCGCCGAGGCCGCCACGCGCAGCAAACTCCCACTCGGCCTCCGTCGGCAGTCGTTTGCCGGCCCACCGGGCGTACGACGCGGCATCTGACCACGACACCTGTGTCACAGGGTGATCCTGCCGAGCCCCTATGGACGATCGACGTCCTTCGGGGTGTTTCCAGGAGGCACCTGCCACCTCTCTCCACCAGGGAGCGCCGGTTGCGGCACCGAGCACGTCCGAATCAGGCGCGTCGACAACCATGTGAAACACGGCCGTTGATCCGAAGCGCTCTGCTTCGGTGACGAAGCCGGTGGCTTTGACGAACGTCGCGAACTGCGCGTTGGTGACGGCGGTCCTGTCCATCAGGTATGGCCGCAAGGTGACGGTGTGCACGGGCTGCTCTCCATCGCCGAGGTACCCCTCGTCGAACGCGTCCCCCATCTCGAAGGCCCCGCCGGTGACGGCCACCTGGCCTCTGGTCGATCGCAAGCCCGCGGCAATGACCTGCAGAGGAGCCTCGCGGCGTTGAGGCGCCGTGGGGGTGCAGCAGGGCTGGTCAGCCACAAAGCCACTCTCCTTCCGCTCGGGCTGAGGGCGCATAAGCATCCTCTTGATGCCGTGCCGTCTGCGATGTCAGAGTCGCCTCTCCATAGCGCATACGGTTCACCCGAGATGGGTGAGCCATCACTGCGTAGCGCTGCCTAGGGTCGAATCACATCACGTCTGCGGTGCTCGCCAGAATATTCTCTCCTATCACGGGCAAACACCCCTGTGAAGAGGCCAACGTGAGGGCGGACGAGATCAAGGGAGGAGCACGTCCTCATGGCGGATCGTGGGCCTGAGCCGACCGCATCATCGCGGGAGCTGGTGAAGGTCTGCGGCGTGGAGACACCAAGCGCGCGTTCACTGAGAGTCTTCGACGCTGCTGTGGGTGTGGCAGCCGTCGCCACGGTCGCTGCGACCGGCGTCAGTCGCAGAATCTCCAGAGTGGTAGGTCCGCTGGGAGACACCTTGCTTCATCCACCGCTGCTACCCGAGCAGTTGCACCCGGCTCGGCTCGTCGACATGCTCGCCGACCGCGGCCGTGCGGCCCGGACGTCCACCAGGACTGATGTTGAGCGGCTTTGGGCGGCGCTAATTCCCGTCGTAGTACGCGAAGTGCTGGATACGTTGGACCTGAATGCGATCATCGTCGAGCGCGTCGACCTTGACGGCGTGGTCGCGACGGTCGACATCGCCGGCGTCATCGACCGGGTCGACTTGGACTCTGTTATACAGCGAGTCGACATCGACGCCATCGTCGAACGGATCGACATCGACGCCATCGTCCAGCGGATGGATATGGATGCGATCGTTCAGCGACTCGATGTAGACGCCATCGTGGCGAGTGTCGACTTGGCAGCCGTCATCGACCGGCTCAACGTGGTGGATATTGCCGAAGAAGTCATCAACGAGATCGACCTTCCGGAGATCATCCGCGACTCGACCGGATCCATGGCTTCGCAGGTCGTCAGGGATGCACGGATGCAGAGCATCGCAGCGGACGAAGCGATCGCGCGTCTCGTTGACAAGCTCTTCCGGCGACGCAGTGCACGATCGACCGACGCTCCCGGTGAGCCGACGATGACACCGCCCGACGGGAAGAACGACGGGACGCAGCCATGACTGGTCGCGTCAATCCCATCCCAGCGGAGGCCCGGGTGTTCCAAGGCCGGAGAGCAGGCCTCGTGACCAGAGGAGCCGCCGCCGCTGTCGACATCGCTGTCGTCGCAGCGACGCTGATGGTCGCCTACCTAGCGTTCTGCGTGCTCGTGTTTTTCATTCCCCCGGGAGGCTTCGAAACACCCGTGCCACCACTCTGGCTGGACATCCCGTTGAGTTATCTCGCTATGACGTTGTACCTAGCGTTTGCGTGGCACAGCATCGGACGAAGCTATGGAGGCCTGGTGATGGGTTTGCGCGTCGTCGACCACAGTGGCCGGCACGTCAGCATCGTGCCGGCGCTCCTGCGTGCAGCATTCTGCGTGGCGTTCCCGCTGGGGTGGCTTTGGATCGCGGTGAGCAGGGCGAACCGCTCGGTCCAAGACGTCGTACTCCGAACCTCCGTGATCTATGACTGGGAAGCCCGCCGTCCTGGCGCCAGTGCAGCTCGGCGCGCAGGTGAACAGGATGCGAAGCAACCAGTCGACGTCGATATCGGTCAGATGGACGAAGCCGCCGAGGAGGATTCCTCGCTCTCTCGGGGCGCCGAAACTTAGGAGGAGCAGATCAATATCCTGTGGGGCTTTGCCGTTGTCGTTGTGGTCGCTGCTGCAGGCGTGGCCGCGATTCTGCTGGTGCGGCGACGTGCACCTGATGGGGGGTACTTTCACGACGGTGACCGTGCGGCGGGAATCTTCGGTGTCCTGGCGACGGGGTTCTCGGTACTCCTTGGCTTCGTGGTCTTCCTGTCCTTCGAGAGCTTCGATCAGTCTCGAACGGGTGCCGAGGCTGAAGCGCTCACGGTGACCCAGCAGGTCGAGACCGCCCAGTTTCTCCCCTCCTCGGTCACGCCACAGTTGACTGGTGAGCTGATCTGCTACGCAAAGTACGTGGTCCGCACCGAGTGGCCGGCCCAGGAGTCGGGGGACGAAGGCAACCAGGTCAACCCGTGGGGGGTTGCCATGTTCCAAACGCTCCAGACTGCTGAGCCGCGATCGGCGACCGAAGAAGCGGCCTACAGCAAGTGGCTCGACCAGACGTCTGATCGTGAAGGCGCACGGTTGGATCGTGTTCACGGTGCGGAGGGTGTCATCCCGTGGCTGTTGTGGGTCGCCCTCATCCTCACCGCCGTCGTCATCTTTAGCTTCATGCTGTTCTTCGCCGACTCCGGAGAGCCCGCGTTGATTCAAGGCATCCAGATCGGGTCGGTGATGACAGTCATGGTGACGTTGCTGCTGCTTATCCGATTCCTCGATCATCCTTATCAGGATGGTCCCGGTGGATTGCAGCCGACGGCCATGGAGCGCACCCTGTCCATCGTCCAGGACGAGCTCGCGGGCGTGGGCGACCACGGTCCGGAACTGTGCGACGCGAACGGCATGGCCCGGTGACCGAACGGCGACACACCCGAATCCCGCTCGAGCTCGTCGCGACGGTTCTGTTGGCAATCTCTGCGGTGGCAACCGCCTGGTGCAGCTACCAGGCAGCTCGGTGGAACGGCGAGCAGGCCAAGACATCCGCCTCGGCCAGCGCGACGCGCTTCCAGGCGGCTCGCTCAGCCGATCTCGCGAACGCCCAGACCGAGGTCGACGTCGCGACGTTCACCCAATGGGTCAATGCGTATGCGCAGGACGAGGAGATGCTGGCCGATTTCTACCGGGCTCGGTTCCGAGAAGAGTTCAGTCCCGCAGTGGACGCCTGGATCGCGACGAAGCCGTTGAAGAGCCCTGATGCGCCACTCACACCGTTCGCGATGCCGGAGTACAAGCTGGCGGCAACTTCGGAAGCCGCCGAACTCGACCAACAGGCGGAAGATCTGGCAGCCGAAGTCCGGAGTGACATCCAGCGTGCTTCGAACTACATCCTCGGAGTTGTCCTGTTCGCGGTCGCGCTCTTCTTCGCCGGCATCAGTACCAAGCTGTCTTCACCCAAGCTGCAGGCAGCAACGCTCGTTGCTGGATGCCTGGTGTTCCTGGGGACCTTCGCATGGCTGTCCACCTTCCCGATCAGCCTCGCGGTCTGAGCGTCAGCGATTTCTGTACCTGGTCGCTGCTCAGGTCGGCGGATGTCGGGCTAGCATCTCGAGATGGCAAACCTTTCTGACTCCCTCGCAGACGACACACGCGCCAGGCCCGATGAGATCCAGAAGCTGAAGGCCAGGATCAGAGAACTTGAGGACCAGCTTCGGTCTCGTCCAGCGCCCGTATCCCATGACAGCAAGCAGAAGGCTGTGTCCGCCGCGCTGGCGGGCATGACCGTCATCATGGCTTGGCCCACGTTCATCACGGTCCGACGGTGGTGGCGGTGGTGGCACTAGGGGTGACGGTTCAGCCGACGGCTTGAGCTGGCGGGTCTTGGTCGGGTTTTGTTTGGTTTCTTTCTGCTCGGTGGGTTTGTGCTTGGTACATCACGGTGCGGACGAGGCCGGTGACGAAGATCGCGTTGAACACGAGTTGCAGGCAGGCGATGGCGCGGGCTGCTTGTCCGGCTGGATGGATGTCTCCGTAGCCGACCGTGCCGACGGTGGTGAGGGTGAAGTAGAGGGCGTCGAGTCGAGTGTTGAGACCACTCACCTGTTCGGGGTCTGAGCGGGCGAGGGTGAAGTAGCCGATAGCGAAGGCGACGACGACAAAGGCGAGAAGGACCACCAGGTTAGACAAGCTCCGCGATGTGTCGCCATTGAACACCTGGATGATTCGGCGGGTGATCATCACCGCGAGGATCAACGCGACCACCACCGTGAGGATCGTCGCCGTCGCCAGTGGCAGCGGGTCGTCGTTTTGGCCGAAAGGCGCGATGAAGTACAGGGTGAAGATGCCAGCGATGATGGTGAGCGCGCGAACCCACTCCCGGGAGATTCCGCCGCCTGGGAGGAGTGTTGGCCTCGAGTGGCGTTCTGATGGGTCGGTCATCCGAATTGGCTGCGTCGTTCGGGCGGGTTGGCCTCGCCGTTGTTGCGTTGCTCGGTGTCTGTGGTGGGCACCTTGACCACCTCGGCGATGACGATGCCGAGCTCATCGAGGTGATCCAAGATGCCGGCCAGGGCCGCCTGGTCGGGCAGATGGCCTTGCAGCACGGTTTGCACCGCTTGGGTGGTGACCGAGAGGCTTTCGAAGCCTTCCAGCGCATCATCGGGCAGCGGCCCATCGACCCAGATCACGTAGTGATCCACCGGTCACCCCTTTCGACGGCAGGAACCTAGTGTGTCGACCTGGCGGTCTCGCGACGTCACCCGACTCGGGGGACCGTCGAGCTGCCAGCCCTGGCGGTGAGCTTCCTCACCCGGACCGGGGGAGGCGACGACGTCGGCCCCCCCCCCCCCGGGGCCACACGCCTAACGAACGACTTGCTCCTCACCGTGGACGATCAAGGCCCACAGGATGAACAGGTCGACCAGGATGATGAGAAAGGACCAGACCGGGTAGGCCGGCAAGAAGAGGGCCTGAGTCCCGGCGTTCACGACCACGACAATGATCGCTACCAGGCGTGCCCAGAAAGCCTGTCGGAACAAGGCAAAACCGGCAGAGATCAGCAAGACGCCGAGAATCGTATGCCACCAGCCCCAAGCGGTCAGGTCAAGGACGACCATACCGGCGTCGCCTGACACGAACACCTCGTCGGAGAAGATGGCCGCAAGACCGTCGATGATGTTGAAGAACCCGGCCATCATCATCAGTACCGCGCCGAACGCGATCCAGCCGACCCAACCGGTCGCCTGGGGACGGCCTGACCCTGCAGAGCTCATGCTCAGCCTCCTATGCGTGGGTATGGAGTGCCCAGACTCGCCGCCTAGGAGTCCTGGCGGCTCACCCGCGACGGGTGAGATCAACGTTCCTCCGCCCAGCTCAGGTGTCACCGCGGCCAGCGTCGAACGTCTGGACGGCCAGCGGGGGAGCGAGCACGATGGTCCCGTTGCCCACGGCCGCCCCGACAGAAAGGGACTGACATGCTTCAGGGTCAACAGATCCGTCTGAGGCTGGTGCGCGAAGGCGAGGTGGACCGAATGCACGACTTCCACCAGGACATCTCGAACCGCGGCGACTTCTTTCCTGTCGGCGTTGTCTCCTTGCCCGTCTTCCGCGAGCGGTATCAGAAGTCCGGCTTCTGGGAGGGGAGCGAAGGCACGCTCATCATCGCCGACGACAGCGACAGCATGCTCGGGCATATCGAGTTCTTCGAAACCGTCAACTACCTCGACGAGATGGAGCTCTCGTACATCCTCTACTCACGCGAGAGCGCCAGTCGGGGAATCGCGACCGAGGCTGTCACCCTGCTCAGCGGATTTCTCTTCGCCGGCAAGAAGGTCAATCGCCTTCGGCTGGTCATCCACCCCGACAACCAGGCCTCGAGGCGGGTGGCCGAGAAGGCTGGCTTCACCTGTGAAGGCGTAGCGCGCGGAGCCTGGTACCACCAGGGTCGCAACCACGATGTCGAGGTGTGGTCGTTGCTCCGGGCGGAGTACGGCGCCAGCGGCTGATCCTCGAGATGCCCTTCGGTACGCTCAGTGGACGACGACTGGCGCGACGCCTTCGTCATCCAGCAAGTGAGCCTCTTCCTTCTTGCGCGGGAGGAAGTAGGCAGGCACGAGGGTGAGGACACACAGCACCCAGGCGACCCAATACGTGTCGGCAAACGCCTGCGCGGCCTCGACGAGACCTTGAGCCATCGCGGCTGGACCGAGCTGGTCGGCGATGGCGGGGTCACCCTGCCCCGCGATCGCAGGCAGGGCCAGATCCGAGCCTTTGAGCTGGCTGGTCAAGATGACCGACATCACCGCGATACCGACCGAGCTGGCAATCTGCTGATTGATGTTGAGCAGCGTCGAACCTCGAGCGACCTCTTGGTTCTTGAGAGTCTTCAGCGCCGAGGTCATCAGCGGCATCATGGTCGCTCCCATACCGAGGCCCATCACGAACAGCATGATGATCAGCGGTAGGTAGGCGGTCTCGGAGCCGATCTGGGTGAAACCGAACATGCCCACGATGATCAAGATGATGCCCACCGGCACGATCCGGCCGACGGGAATCTTGTCGCTCAGCGCTCCGGCAATCGGCATCGTGACCATCGCGCCGATGCCTTGGGGCGCGACCAGCAGGCCTGCCATCAGCGTCGACTCTCCACGGACTTGCTGGAAGTACGTCGGAACGAGCAGCAGCCCACCGAAGAAGGCCACCGCAAACAGGAACATCGTGATGGTGGAGACCGTGAGGTTGCGGTTCTTGAACAACCTGAGGTCGAGCAACGGGTGCTTCGGGATGAAGCTGTAGATGACGAACGCGACCATCAGCACGCCGCCGACCAGCATGGACACCCAGACCCGTGGGTCGGCGAGCGTACCCTTCGCTGGGATCGAGGAAACCCCGAACAGGAACAGCGCCAGACCGGGAGACATCAACAGCACGCCGATGAGGTCGAACGACTCCGACGGTTCCGGCTTGTCCCTGGGCAGCACCGTCCACGCGTAGACCAGCGAGGCCACGCCGATCGGCAGGTTGATGAGGAAGATCCAGTGCCAGCTGGCGTTGTCGATCAGCCAGCCGCCGATGATCGGGCCGAGGATAGGCCCCAGGAGCATCGGCACGCCGAGGATGGCCATCAACCGACCCATCCGTTGCGGCCCCGCCGCCCTCGTCATGATCGTCATGCCCAACGGCATCAGCATGCCGCCACCCAGTCCCTGGAGGACGCGGAAAGTGATGAGCATGTTGATCGAGTTGGCCGATGCGCAGAGCACCGAGCCGGCGGTGAAGAGTCCGACAGCGACCAGGTAGAGCCGCTTGGTGCCGAAGCGATCAGCGGCCCACCCAGTCAGCGGGATGACCGTCGCCAACGCCAAGGTGTAGGCCGTGACCGTCCAAGCGACGGTCGAGTAGGCGATCGGGTCGTCAACGCTCGTGAACGCAGTCTGAAACGTCGGCAGTGCGACGTTGACGACGGTGATGTCGAGAATCGACATGACGGCACCGAGGACGACTACACCGGCAATCTTGAGAACAGCGGCGTCGATGTTGTCCGGATAGTCCGGTGCTTCAGGCATGGACATGGTGAACCCCCCTTAAGTGCGCAGGTGACGCAAAAGCCTCCAGAAAGTTTACAGGGCAGTCTTGGGCCGACGTTCAGTCGATGACGTCGACAGCGTTGTTCTCGATCACATCGCGGAACCACGATGCGGAGTCCTTGGGGATCCGCTCGAGGGTTTGGTAGTCGACGTAGACCATCCCGAAACGCTTGGAATAGCCCTCGGCCCACTCGAAGTTGTCCATCAACGACCAGAGGTAGTAGCCGCGTACGTCGACCCCGGCGTCGATCGCCGCTCGTACGGCGGCGAGGTGCTGCCGCAGGTAGGTGATCCGGTCGGGATCGTGGACCTGACCATCGGCGCCGATCGTGTCGGGGTAGGCACAGCCGTTCTCCGTGATCACGAGCGGCATTTCCGGGTACTCGCGATGTACGCCGACGAGCAACTTGGTCAGGCCCACCGGATCGATCGGCCAGCCCATGTCGGTGTAGGGGCCCGGCTGGGGGACGGAGTAGGCCAGGTCGGTGCCCGGCCAAGGTGACGGAGCACCGCCAACGTGAGCTAGATGGTTCCCGGAACGCTTCCCTGTCTGCTCGGCCGGAGGAGCTGAACCAGCCGCTATCTTGCTCGACGAGTAGTAGTTGACCCCGAGGACGTCGATGGGTGCTGCAATCTCGGACAGGTCACCGGCGTGCACAAAAGACCAGTCGCTGATGTGCCGGGTGTCCTCCATCAGCTGCTCGGGATACCTGCCCCGCAGGATCGGCTCGAGGAAGATGCCGTTGGCGATGGCGTCCACATGGCGGCTCGCGACCCTGTCTTCCTCGGAGTCAGAGGCGGGCTCGACCTGGGCGAGGTTCAGGGTGATCGACAGCGTGCGGTCCGACGGGACGACCGCACGGAGGGCCGTCACGGCACGACCGTGTGCCAGGTTCAGGTGGTGTGCCGCGGCAAGTGCGGAGGCGTTGTCGGAGATCCCTGGAGCGTGCACTCCGGATCCGTAGCCCAAGAACGCGGAACAGAACGGTTCGTTCAAGGTGGTGATCGCGGAGACCCGGTCGCCCAGCGCGCGTCCGATCACATCGGCGAAGTCCACGAAACGATCGACCGTCTCGCGGTTCAGCCACCCGCCGGCGTCCTGGAGCGGCTGCGGCAGGTCCCAGTGGTACAGCGTGAGAAGAGGGGTGATGTCGCGTTCGAGCAACCCGTCCACGAGGCGCTGATAGAAGTCGAGACCGACTTGGTTCACCTTCTCGGCTGCCTCAGGAAGCACTCGCGGCCACGAGACCGAGAAGCGGTACGACGGAAGCTGGATCTTCGACATCAAGTCGAGGTCCTCTGCCATCCGGTGGTAGTGGTCGCAGGCAACATCGCCGGTGTCGCCGTGCACAACGTTGCCCGGAGTCTGCGAAAACGTGTCCCAGATGCTGGGTCCGCGCCCGTCTTCGGCCGCCGCGCCTTCGATCTGGTACGCCGCTGTGGCGGAGCCCCACACGAATCCAGCTGGAAACTTCAGTTCTCTAGTCATCCCTTGACCGCTCCTTGCATAATTCCGCCGACGATGTGCTTGCCCAGAAATGCGAAGGCAATGAGGACCGGAAGAGTGCCGTAAAGCGTGCCGGCCATGATGATGGATTGCTGCGGGGCGTATCCCGTGGCCAGGCTTTGGAACGCAACCTGGACTGTCGGGTTCTGAGAGTTGAGCGCGAGGATGGGCCAGAAGAAGTCGTTCCACGTGGTGAGGAACGTCAACATGGCGAGCACGGCCATCGCGGGTCGGGTGGCGGGTACGACGACGTGGAGAAACGTCTGCAGGGTGTTGGCGCCGTCGACGTACCCTGCATCGAGGAGCTCATCGGGGACGGCCTGCTGGATGTACTGGCGCATGAAGAACACACCGAATGCGGTGACCAGCGTCGGCAGGATCACGGCCGGAAGATGACCGGTCAGACCCAGGTCAGCCATCATCATGTAGAGGGGGATGACGCCCATCTGCATTGGCACCATCATCGTGCCGATGCACAAGGCGAGCAGCAGGTTGCGTCCCCGAAAGTGCAGTTTCGCGAAGGCGAACCCGGCGAGCGTGCAGAACGCGACCGTGCCGAGCGTGACGGCACCGGAGACGACGAGTGAGTTCCACAAGCCGTGATTCAGGGGCGCCAGCTCGAGGGCCTTCTCGAGGTTGTCAAAGATGCTCGAGGTCGGCAGCAGCGGGGGAGAGTCACTCGCCATTTCAGCATTGGTGTGAGAGGCCATCACGATCGTGTAGTACAGCGGGAAGGCCGACACGATCGTGATCACAAAGACGCTCAGATAGACGCCCCAACCAGCCTGCATCGGGCTCCGGACTCGCGAGCTCCGCCGGCCGATCATGCCCTGGCCGCCCTTCTGCGAGCGAGCGAGAGGTTGATGAGCACCGCGATGACGATGATCACGAACATCGTCCAGGCGGTTGCCGAAGCCAGGCCGAGCCGGTCGTTCGTCCAGCCCTGCTGGTACATCAGCAGACCCAACGTCTGGTACTGGTTCGAACCGCCGCCGTTGGGCTGGCCTGTCGGGTCATAGAGCAGCGGTTCGCCGAAGAGCTGGGTCGCACCGATCGTCGACACCACGATGGTGAAGACGATGGTGGGTCTGAGGCCGGGCAGCGTGACGTAGAGGAACTGACGCCACCGTGAGGCCCCGTCGATGGCCGCTGCTTCGTACAGCGAGTAGTCGATCGACTGCATGCCGGCCAGGTAGATCAGCGCGTTGTAGCCGGTCCAACGCCACGTGACGATGGCCGATACCGCGATCTGGCTCGGCCACTTCGAGTTCTGCCAGTCCACCGCTGGCAAGTGGAACACGTTTTGCAAGGCCCAGTTGACGATGCCCAGGCTGGGGTCGAAGAGCTCGAGGAAGATCACGGTCGCTGCAGCCAGGCTGGTGGCATACGGCATCAGGATCGCGACGCGGAAGAGAGTGCGGCCACGCATCCGGTAGTTCAACAGGTGCGCGATGCCCAGCGCCATGCACAGTTGGGGCACGGTCGAGATGATGCCGATCGTGACGGTGTTCCTGAACGCGTTCCAAAAGAACTTGTTCGTCATCAGGTCGCGGTAGTTGTCCAGCCCGATCCAGGTCTGTTCGTCGTACGTCGTCAATCGGACGTCGTGGAGGGAGACCCAGGCGGTGTCCAGCCAGGGGTAGAGGCTGAACGCGAAGAAGACGATGAAGAAGGGTGCGATGTAGGCGTATCCGGTTCGCCAACCAGGACGCCTCAGCGGCTTCCGTCGTGACGTAGGCGCGGCCTGGTCAACAGTGCTGGCGGCCATCGTGGATCACCTCTTCCGGCAGACGTCAGGTGCCAGAGATTTTTGCATCTCCGACACCTGACGTGGCTGTGATGCGCGGACTGTCGGGGGTAGCCCGCGGCGCTCAGCCAGTTACCTGCTGGATTGCATCGAGCGCATCGTTGAACGCGTCGTCCGGTGACGTGCCTTTCGTCTCGACATTGGTCAGCTGAGTCGTCAAGGCGGCCTGAATCTGCGTGTCATACAGCCCGATCGGCGGGATCTGCATCTGCGCGGAGATGTCACCGAAGATCTGCCCCACCGGTGCGTTGCTGAAGTAGTCGCTCGTGGCGTCCTGCACCCTCGGGTCCTCAGCGGCGTCCTGGTTGGACGGGAAGTGCCCACCCTGTTCCTTGGATGCCCACATCGTCACCTGCTGCTCCTTGTCGGAGAGCCACTTGACGAGCGCGATCGCCGCAGGCTTGTTCGCAGCTTCCGTCGGCACGCCGAGCCAGGAGCCGCCCCAGTTCGTCGCTCCACCGGGGAGGACCGGCGCCACGCTCCACTTGCCGGCGAAGTCGGGACCTGCCTGGCCTTGGATGTAGCCCATCATCCACGTGGGGCAAGCGATCGCGGCGAACTCGCCGCTGGAGAATGCCTTGTTCCAGGGATCTGTGAACTGCGAGAGACCTGCGGTGATCCCATCTTCAGCTGCTTGCGTCGCGTAATCCCAGGCGGCCTGCACACCGTCGCTGTCCTCGACGTTCGCCTCTCCATCGGCGTTAGCGTAGGCCTCTTCGCCCTGGTAGACGGCGGTCGAGAAGATGCTGGCGGCACTGTCCACGAACGGGTGGTCTGTCTTGTCCGTGTACTCGTTGCCGAACGCGATGAAGTCCTCCCACGTGCCCCATTCCTCCGCGAGGTCGGCCGGATCCGAGCTGAACCCTGCTTCCTCGATCAGGTCGGACCGGTAGCAGATTGCTTCAGGGCCGATGTCGGTGCCAAGGCCGACCGTGGTCTCGCCGTCGAGGGAGCTGGCCTGCCCCCACTTCCAGTCGTAGAACTGCCCTTTGAGGTCGTCGATGCCGTCGACTTCATTGAAGTTCACGAATTCGTCTGAGTGATTCTGGACCACATCAGCGACGAAGCCGATCTCGATCGCTTGTACGTCGGCCAAGCCGCTGCCCGAGGCGAGCCTGGTCTTGAGACGGGTCCAGTAGTCAGCCGACTGCTCGACGACGTCTTCCTTGATCGTGATGTTCGGGCAGACTTCTTTGTACTGGTCATAGAGGCCGTTCTCCTGGAAACCGAACGTCCCGAAGAGCCCCACGGTCAACGTGGTGTCCTCGGTGGTTCCGCACGGTCCGGTGGAGGTGGCGTCCTTGGCTGAGTCGCCTGAGTCGTCGTCGGACGAGCACGCCGCCAGACCTAACATGCCGACAGATCCGGCCATGATGCAGCTGACCAGTCGGGCGGAATTTCGAGAACGGAAGCGCATGGGTCCTCCTCTGAGGAGTTCGTGAGAGCGCTCTCACAATCGCCCCTTAAACCGGAACTGTCAAGGTCCTGGAGACGAATCGTGATCGAAATCGATGAGATCGGGTCCTGGACAGCAGCCCAAACTGGTCGTTACGCCGATTCCCGGCGGACCAGCTCCACGGGCAGGATCGTGCTCCGCTTCGGGTTCTCGCCGGCGAGTCGGCGGATGAGCAGTTCACCCATCGTCTGACCCATCTCGGCGATCGGTTGGCGGATGGTGGTCAATGCCGGGTTTGCGGTCTCGGCAGCGCTGATGTCGTCGAACCCCACGACCGCGACGTCATCGAAGATGCGCCGGCCGCTGGCCTCGATCGCTCGCATCGCGCCGAGCGCGGTGAGGTCTGAGGCCGCGAACACGGCATCGATCTTGGGCTCCACCTCCAGCAATCGCTGCATCGCTTCATACCCACTGGTGATGGTGAACATTGCCTCCGCGATCAAGTCCTTGCGCACCTCGAGTTCCCGCTCGACAAAGGTGTCCACGAAGCCGGCTAGCCGGTCCTGTCCCGCGCACATGTCTTGCGGGCCGGTCACACTCGCGATGCAGCGTCGGCCGGTGTCGAGGAGGTGCCGTGTCGCCATACCGGCACCGCCGATGTTGTCGGCGTCCACGAAGTAGAGGCTCGAGCCGCCAACGAGTGGGCGGCCGCTGAGGACGGTAGGTATGCCGTGGCTCTCGAGCTGTTCCGGCAACTTTGTCGTGCTGTGCAGGGAGAGCAGGAGCACCCCGTCGACGTGCCGTCCGGCGGCGTAGCGGACGAACCGCTCGTGATCTTCAGGTGTTGACGCGACGCTGAAGACGAGCTGCATGCCGGCGTCAGCGATCGCGGCTTGAGTGCCCCGGAGCACCCCGAGGAAGTAGGGGTCGGCGAACAACCGGTCCTCAGACTCATCGACGTAGAAGGCCACCGAGTCGCTACGACCGGTGACGAGCGAGCGCGCGGCACGGTTGGGCGTGTATGACAGTTCCGCCGCCGCTTCCTGCACTGCGGTTCGCGCCTGATTGCTGACGTTCGCGGCGCCGCGGAGCACTCGGCTGGCGGTCGCCCGTGACACCTTTGCTCGCGCGGCAACGGCTTCTAGCGTTGGCGCCGACGGGATGGGAGAGCGGGTGTCCGTCACCAGAGCAGTGTGACACGGGTGCGGTAGGAGGGCGCTTGCTTCACTACGTCCAGCGGTGTTGCGAAACCCGTGAACGCTTAGCTGGCTTCGCGTTCCGTGAACGTCGCCGACTCGGCTGTACGTCGTACGGCGGCAAGCTCCCAGTCGCCTTCCACCAAAGCCCACACCTGTGTCACGCGGAACACGCCGTCCACGGGTTCGAGCTTGTACACACGGTCGGGCTCCGCCCCCTCGCCGGAACCCGCCGTCTCGTCATACAGGTACAGGGCGTCGCCGGCTCCGCGTGCTCTGAGTGTCCGCGTTGACGAGCGCTTTCCTCCGCTCACGATGCAGGCCCAGCGGTGAGGTCGTCAGAGCGGCCAGCTTCAAGTCGCGACCACTGGGCGATGGGACGCCCGTTAGTCCGCCATGAGCGGGTGTCGGGTGTCCAGGGTTGCGGCCATCCGGTCGGTGAGTCCTCCCACGGCTCTTGGCGCCCGTAGACGGTGAGGTCCATGAGCGCGTCGCTGTAGTCCATTGCTTTCAACTCCCCGATAGTTCGTCCAGTACGTTTCGTAGACGTTGTCGCCGTCGCGTACGTAACACACGAGGTGCATCAGGCCGATTTGACGCCCGACGAGCAGTTCAGCCCCGCGCAGTCCCCTCGATTCATCTTCCATGACGGCTCCTCACGTCGTTCTTGCTCACGTCCTCTTTCGGGCACGCTCTTCCAACGCTAGGAAGCCCCGGTGCAAGCGAACAGGGCCAGAAACCGGAAGACTTCTTTGAGCCAGTAACAGGTGGGTGTCGCTCTCGCGAGGCGCGCCTAGAGAGCGGCGCCTGGAGGTCCGAAAACCGCCAGCGTGACCGTGATCGGTAACCCAGACTTGTTGCATGACAACGACTTTCACGACGGACACGACGTTTCAGATCCGGCCGATCCCTGCCCACGTGTTCGACGCTGTGCGCGAGGGTGGCGTCGACGTCTGGGGGAGCCCCGTCGAGCACATCCGCGCTGAGGGTGGGGAGCCATTGCGCTGTTGCCTCAGTGATGCCCTGCCCGGAGACCAGCTGATTCTCTTCTGCTACGAGCCACCGCTGCCCGCGAGTCCCTATCGAGAGATCGGCGCGGTCCTTGCGCACGCGGCCTCCTGCGGCGGAGCCCACGTCACCGACGAGTACCCGTCGGACTGGTTCGGAAGGCCACAGGTGCTGCGTGCGTACGACGAACGCGGCTGGATTCATCAGGCCACCCGGATCCACGACGGGCACGATCCGGTGGCTGTGATCACGGAGATGCTTGCGGACCCACACGTCGTACAGATTCACAGCCGAAATGTGGCCTGGGGTTGCTACATGTTCTCGATCACGAGAGCAGACGCGTCGACGCACACCACGACCGACCGATGACCTGGCTCGAGTCAGGCATGCCTAACGGTCAGGAGGCAAAGCACTCGCGCAATCGGTGGAGTCCCTCGGGTATCAGCTCCTCCGGCATATTGCCGTAGCCGAGCATGATCGCCGGCCGCGGCGGCACTGACCTGGCAACCCGCGACACGGCCTGATGAGCGTAGGACTCGAGGCCGTGTTGTCGCGCGCGAGCCATGATCGTGGTGTCGTTGACCGTGCATGCAGGCTTCATCAGCGCAGTGATATGGAGCCCTGCCATCGAGGGAATCAGCTGTAGCCACGCATCGAAGTCAGACTCCAACGTCGACTCAATCAGCAGATGACGTCGTTCGTAGATACGCCGCATGCGGCGGATGTGCTTCGCGAGCTGGCCGTTATCGATGAACTCCGCCAACGCGCCCTGCAGAGGTGTGGGCGTGTGCCAGTCGCTCACGAGCCTGGCCTTCCGCAGCGCAGAGAAAAGCGACGAAGGCGCCACGAGAAACCCCAGACGCAAACTGGGGAGCAACACCTTGGAGAACGATCCGACGTACAGGACGCGGCCCTCATCGTCGATGCTCTGCAACGTTTCCATCGGCCGACCGGCATACCGGAACTCGCTGTCGTAGTCGTCCTCGACGATCACGGCACCCGTTCGTTCGGCGTGCTCGAGGAGCTCTCGACGGCGGTTGGTCGACATGCTCATGCCCAGCGGAAACTGGTGCGACGGCGTCACGTAGATCAGTCGCGCGTCGTCGGGAATCGCCGACACCATGAGGCCTTCGTCGTCGATCGGTACGCCGACGACCTGGCAACGATGCGACTGGAACAACATGCCGGCGGGTAGGTATCCGGGATCCTCAACGGCCACCACATCGCCCGGAGCCAACAGCACCCGAGAAATCAGGTCGAGTGCCTGCTGGATGCCGCCGGTGATGAAAACATTCTCACTTGCTGCCGCGACTCCGCGTGAAAGATTGACATGTCTGGCGATGGCGTCGCGAAGCCACGTGTCACCGGAAGGATCCCCGTAGCGGTTCACACTGCCGACGTTTTGGCGCAGCTGCCGAGCGAGCAGGGTCCGCCACGTGGCGTACGGGAAGTGCGTCGACGAGGGGAGTCCCGTGCGAAAGTCGAACTCCGATTCGGTCGGCGTGAAATCCTCGACCTTTCCGATCTCGGCCCAGAGTGGCTGCGGTTTGATCAGTTCTGCTGACCCAGACCGGCGAGCCGATCGGGCCTCCAGGTCTCGATCGCGCACGAAGGCGCCAACACCGGCACGTGAGCTGACGAGTCCGTCGGCGGTCAGTCGATCGAACGCCGCCGTCACCGTGTTTCGCGAGACTGCCAGCCGCTGCGCGAGCTCGCGCGATGACGGCAAGGCCTCAGCCGGTCGAAGTCGGCCTTCAAGTATGCGCGCGCGGATCTGCTGATAAATCTGGTCAGCCAAGTGGCGTCGGCCGACCAGACTCACATGCAGATCCACCTCCGCACAGTAGCGAGCATCGGCTGACACCGGGGAATGCCGGATGACCTTCGCGGTCACCAGTCCACAAGAATGAGGCGCACCTAGGAGGAGGACGGCGTGAGCACAGAACTGACTCGAGAAATTTCGCTGGTGGCCGCCACAGTCGCGGTGGGGTTGATGGCAGGGCTGTTCTACGCCTTTGCCTGCGCCGTCATGCCCGGCCTGCGCCAAGCAGACGACCACACGCTCGTGACGGCGATGCGGCGGATCAACGTGGCGATCCTGAACGGCTGGTTCGCCTTGGCCTTCGGTGGTGGCATGGTTCTCACCACCCTGGCTGGGTTGCTGCATCTTGGAGGCGAAGGTCGCCCCGCCTTGGGGTGGATCATCGCGGGATTCGGCTTGTACGTCGCGATGCTCGTCATCACGTTCGCGATCAACGTGCCACTCAATGACCAGCTCGAGTCATCCGGAACTCCTGATGACCCCGGCGAACTTCATACTGTCCGGACGCGTTTCGAACCCACCTGGGTGCGATGGAATATCGTCCGTGCCTGGGTCAACACGGCAGCGTTCGTCTGCCTGACCGTCGCACTCCTCGAGTCGTGACGAAGCCGCCGCGTCGCTCCTTGACTGCGTTCGCCCCGATGTCCTTGCCACGTATTGATGAGAGCGGTAGGAACAAGCAGGTTGGCGGTGCTGACGTACTCCGAGACCAGTGGGCAGACTCCTGCGCGCGGCTGCAAGAGATCCTTGCCGGTTGACGGACGCGGAGTTCTTCTGGGAACCGGCGGGAGGGTGCTGGACGGTACGCCGCGATGCGACCCATGGCGGGTGGATCATGGACTACCCCGACGAGCATTCCGAGCTGCCGCCGATGACGACGATCGCTTGGCGAGTCCTGCACATCACGCATGGCAACCACATCTACTGGGAGTACGCGTTAGGCCCCGCCCGTCGAAACTTCACCGATCTCGAGATCATGGGCTCGGCTGAAGCGGCCTGTGCGGATCTGGTGGCGAGTCAACGGCCGGTCTCCCGAGCCCTTGCGAGCATGGACGATGCGGCCTTGAGTAACGACGTACCCACCCAGTTCGGGGAGATCTGGCCCGCGAGACGGGTCTTCGAGGTCTTGCTGGTCGAACAGGTGCATCACGGTGCTGAGATCAGCCTGCTTCGCGACCTGCAGCGTGGCTCCGCCAAGCTGCGCTCAGAGTGACAGCTGCCAAAGGCTGGGCGGAATGACCCACCGTGACCACCCGATGTCCGGTACCTCCCCTTCATCTGCTCGGGATAGTCCTGAGGTCACCGCAACCGGGGTACTGTAGAAGCAATCCGGAACGTTGACATCCCTCTATGGCGCTTGCCAGCCCCCCGGCGCATGAGAGGTCGTTCATGACATCGCCGAGGCAGTCAGTTTTGACCGGGCATTGGCGTCGAATATGCCCGGAGCCCAGTTTGGCCACTCTGGCCTCACGAGTCGTACTGGCTCGAGCAGACCTTCAGATCGAGCGGGGAAACACCCTCGGCCGCACAGGAATTGTGGGGATCGCCCCGCGCGAGTTGCTGACCTGCCTGGAGGCGTACGCCTCGGCGCTGCACACGCGAGGCCTCCCGATCCCGCCGGGATTGCGCGACGAACTTCGGCTGCGCCGCGGCCTCTAGCAGCTCAGGCGACCAGCTTGGCCCAGGAATTGGGGCCGACCACGCCATCAGCAGAGAGCCCGCTCGCACTCTGGAACGACACCACCGCACTGCGCGTGCCGGTGCCGAAGACTCCATCAACACTCACTGAGTAGCCACGAGCGGCGAGCGACGTCTGGACGCCGCGCACCGCATCGTTGGACGCCCCCTGAGACAGCGTGACAATCAGTTTCTCCCACGTCTGAGATCCGACAACGCCGTCAGCAGAGAGCCCGTTCGCACTTTGGAACGCCATCACGGCACTGCGTGTCCCGCTGCCGAAATCGCCATCGGCTGTGATCGATGCGCCGCGGTATCGCAACAGGTACTGCAGCGTGGAGACCCGGAACCCGCTGGCGCCCTGTTGGAGGGTCGGCCAGGTGCGAGTCGGTGGCGGCGAAGAGCCGAGCTTGGCTGCGACGTCGCTGCGGAGCTGCGGCAGTTGAGCGTAGAACGCGGCACCTGGGCACTCGGTGCTGAGGAAATCGCGATGGCCGTAGAGCTCTGAGGCCGGGATCGCGTAGGTCTGGCACAGGTAGGCGCACAGGTCGACGAGCTTGTTCCATTGCGCTGTTGTGGGCGTCGTACTCGTGTAGGTGCCTTCGTTCTCGATGCCGAGTGAAGTCGAGTTCTGCCCCGTGCAGTGTGAGCCGAGGACGAACGACGTACCGCCGGCCAGTCGTTCCAGCGTGCGGTGTCGGCCTTCGGTCACAAAGCCGCCACGACTGACCGTGAAGTGTTGCCCGGTGTCGAGCCACCCGCGGTCGAAGTGCGACTGCTGGATGCTTCGCGACAACGCAAACGCGTGCGCCTCGGAGTAGTCCGTGGAGTTGGCGCTGGCCGTGTGATGTATCAGGATCTTCGCCGGTCGGTTATTGACCACGCTGATCGTGCCTCTGGCTGCCGCCGCGCCCCAGGTCGCGCAGCTCGCAATCGTGGGCATGGCGACGGTGGCCTTGGCAGAGAGGCTGGTCGCTAGCTCACTCCCACCGACCGCCGCGACCGCGCCGAGCGTCACAGCTCCACGGAGCAACGTACGTCGGGAGAACGGGCTGGGTTCGGGATCCGCCCGGTGCGCTGGAGCGGAGTGGCGGGCATGACGGTGGCTTCGACGATTCATCACGGTCCTCACGGGTGCGGTGCTGACCCCCGCACCCTAGGCGGATACGGGGTCAGCGGCTAGAGCGACGGATGGCGAAGCCAGCTGGCGCTCTGGTGAGATGGGGGTTATGGCCTTGGGCAAAGAGACGTCGCAGACGCTCGACCGTGGTGTGCGGTTGCTGCAGCTGGTGGCCGCGAGTGGCGCCGCCGGACTCACCGTGACCGAGCTGGCTAGCGAGCTCGGCGTCGGTCGTCCTGTGGTATATCGGCTGCTCGCGACGCTGGTCGAGCATGACCTCGTACGCCGATTCGATGACGGGCAAGTGCGCCTCGGTCTCGGAGTCATGCGGCTCGCTGCTGCAACTCATCCCGCCATCCGGCAGGCCGCCGTACCCGTCCTGCGCGAGCTCGCTGACGCGGCGGGGGCGACCGCGCACCTCACGATTCTCGATGGTGAGGAAGCATTGGCCGTCGCCGTCGTCGAGCCCACCTGGACCGACTTCCACGTCAGCTATCGGGTCGGGCGACGCCATCCCCTTGACCGCGGCGCTGCAGGCCGGGCGATCATCTCAGGTCGCGTCGGCGACACCTCGGTCGTCGCAACCAAGGGTGAACTCGAGCAGGGAGCGCAAGGGCTGGCTGCGCCCGTGCTCGGCGTCGCCGGTCTCGAGGCATCTGTCGGCGTGGTGACGTTTGCCGATCTCGACGAGGCCAAGGTGGCGCGACTCATCGCGAAGGCTGCACTCGACCTCACGGCCGCGCTGAGCTAGCGGCGGCTCGCCGCACTAGTCCTGTGCCGGCCGGATCGCCCCGCTGACTTCGCCGAGCGTGACCTTGGAGCCGTTCGGCCCGGGGGCCCAGCCAGAGATCGTCACGAGGTCTCCGTCTTCCAGGAAGCCACGCATCGAGCCGTCGGCGAGCGTGATCGGCTCGGTCCCGTTCCACGTGCGCTCGAGCAGGCTGCCGAACGTCGTACGCTCCGCACCGCTCACGGTTCCGGAGGCAAACAGGTCGCCCGGCCGCAAACTCGCACCGTTCACGGTCATGTGCGCAAGCATCTGGGCAGGAGACCAGTACATGTCACGGAACTCCGGTGAGCTGACCAGAGAACCGTTGATGCGCACCTCGAAGTGCAGGTCGAGCCCGAAGGCGTCGCGGTCTGTTTGCCCTTGCAGATAGGGCAATACGGCCGGGTTCTGGCCCGGCAGAACGACCTCCGCGACCTCGAACGCCTCCAACGGCACGACCCACGCAGAGATGCTGGTCGCGAACGACTTGCCGAGGAATGGGCCGAGCGGCACGTACTCCCAGGCCTGGATGTCGCGCGCGCTCCAGTCATTGAGGATGACGACCCCGAAGATGTGTTGGCGGGCATCCTTGACCGACACCGAGTTGCCAAGCTCGGTGCCCGACCCGACGACGAATCCGACCTCACACTCGATGTCGAGTGTCGTGCTGGGACCGAACGGCGGCACCCCATCGGCTCCAGGCCGTCGTTGTCCACGAGGACGTACGACGTCGGAGCCGCTCACCACGACGGTGCCGGCACGGCCGTGGTAGCCGATCGGCAGGTGCTTCCAGTTCGCAGGGAGGCTGGGGGAGTCGGGCCGGAAGAGCTTCCCGACGTTGGACGCGTGGACCTCGCTCGCGTAGAAGTCGACGTAGTCCGCCACCTCGATCGGTAACTGGAGGTTCACCGCCTCAAAGGCATGAAGGTGCCGTTCGACCAGCTCTCGGTTTGCCTCGTCGACAAGAAGCTCACGCACCCAGGCCCGGATCTCTTTGCACCGTGAGGATCCGAGCGACATGAAATCGTTGATCGACGGTTGCGCAAACACCACCGCATCAGGCACGTCGAGCGCCGCGGACACCTCCGAAAGGTCGAGCACCCGGTCGCCGATGCGGACGCCGACGCGTGACGACAACGCGGCGGTGGAGAAGACACCGTAGGGCAGCGTGTCCAGACCGAACGGCTCGTCGGCTGGCAGTTCCAGCCACGTCATCTGGTGTCCTCGGGACGAGTCACCAAGCCGAGCGCGACAAGGTCACCGATGGGATCCTCTACACCGCAGCAACCGAAGGAGATGAACGTACGACGCACGGCGTCCACCTGCGCCGGCGTCCACGCAGCCACGCTTTGAGAAACCGTCGTCGCGTCTCGATCGGCCAACGCAGCCACGACCTCGCGAAGACCCGAGCCGTGCTGCGCGGTCTCGATCGCCGTCATCAGGTTGAGGAAGCCATGGTGCTCGAAACCCGTCTCTGGGTCTGTGAAGCGGATCGCGTGATGCAGCCCTGCTGTGAACTTCATCGCCGCGCCGGCCTCGACGGCTGCCAGGATCACCCGAGCGAGGGTGGCTTCATCGGGAAAGGCCGCTGCCGTCGTACCGCCTGTGCGGAACTTGCCCAGGACATCACCCTCGGCGCGTTGGGCGATCTCGGTGAGGAGCGCGAAACCGTTGTCGTCGGCGCTGATCTCGACAGCCAGCGATGCGCCAGCCGGCAGTTCAGGAAGGGGCGGAGCCGTAAGCGGAAGCTCGTAGCCCACAATCCGCAGCGACTCGCCAACAGGCGCCGGGGGAGCAGCCGTGCCGAGCACGACCACGTCGAGCGCGGGCCGTCCCGCGGCGTCGTGTGCTGCCACGAACTCGGCCCATCGATCCGCATGCACCAACAAGGGTCCGACGAACGTCGTCAGCCAGTCACTTCGGTAGCGCAGGTGTGCGGCTATCGCGTCGACGGCCGAGGCATTTCCCGGCGGGAACATCGCGGCGTCGTCGACCAGTCCGGCGAACAGCGTGGGAGCCCAGAATCGTGACGCGGAGGCGGACAGTGAGGGTGCCTGCGAGGGCGAGAGCGGGGGCGTTGACACCCCAGCACCGTACTGCAATCGTGAGCCAGACCTGGATACACCATCGTCCGTTGAACGGACGCCGGATGACGTGGGTCGGACCTTGAATCTCGACGACGAAGGCGGCCGCCGTGGCGCACTATCAATCCGTTGGCTCAATCCCTCCGAAGCGGCATACCCAGCACCGTCCCGACGGGGATGCTCTCGCGTATGAGGAGTTGATGGGGGAGGAGGGCTTTTCCTCCGACTCCTCGTTGCTCTATCACCGCAACTTGCCGTCGCGAATCGTCAGCTCGGAGGACTGGCAGGTCGGCGATCTCGCCACGACGCCCAACCACCCGCTCAAGCCGCTGCACCTGAAGCTGCACGATCTGTTCGACCTCGAGTCGATCGCCGATGTCGATGTCGTCCGCGGCCGGCGTCTGGTCCTCGGCAACGGCGACGTGCGGATCTCCTACGTTGTCGCCGGTGCGACATCGCCCTTGTATCGCAACGGAATCGGCGACGAGTGCTGCTACGTCGAACGCGGTCAGGCTCGGGTCGAGACGATCTTCGGGTCCTTCGAGGTCGGTGAAGGCGACTACGTGATCATCCCACGGGCCACCACCCACCGTTGGATCCCCACGGGTGAGGGCGAGCCGCTGCGCGTCTACGCCATCGAAGCGAACTCCCACATCTCGCCACCCAAGCGCTATCTCTCGCGCTACGGTCAACTGTTGGAGCACTCGCCGTACTGCGAGCGCGACCTGCGCAGCCCAGCCGGTCCGTTGCTTGCTGCCGACATCGGTGAGGATCCGACGAGCGACACCGAGGTCTACATCAAGCACCGGGGGAGCGGACCGAGCGGCGTTGTCGGGACGGTGTTCACCTATCCGTTCCACCCGTTCGACGTCGTCGGCTGGGACGGCTGCCTTTATCCCTTCGTGTTCAATGTGTCGGACTTCGAGCCGATCACCGGTCGCGTGCACCAGCCGCCGCCGGTGCACCAGGTGTTCGAGGGCTACAACTTCGTGATCTGCAACTTCGTGCCTCGCAAGGTCGACTACCACCCACTCTCGATCCCGGTGCCGTACTACCACTCCAACGTCGACAGCGACGAGATCATGTTCTACGTCGACGGCGACTACGAAGCTCGCAAGGGATCCGGCATCGGCAAGGGGTCGATCACCGTCCATCCGGGCGGTCACGCACATGGTCCTCAGACAGGTGCCACCGAGAAGTCCATCGGCGTTGAGTACTTCGACGAGCTGGCCGTCATGGTAGATACCTTCAGACCGCTCGACCTCGGCGAGGCGGGACTGGCCTCCGACGACGGGGCCTACGCCTGGTCGTGGGCGAAGAACACCGGGGCTGCCCCCGACGCGAGCGGATAGCCGCGCCGCCGCAACGCAGCAGGTAGTTGTCCGCCGTCGAAGGCCAACGCGGCTCAGAACGCCTGCCACGTAATAGGGTTTCATGGTGGCTCGAGGTCGGGCCACCCTGAAGCATGAGCGGAGGCGTACGTGGCTGAGGACCCTGACGAGGTCACCAACCGCGTTCTCACGCTGCCTAACGTGCTGAGCGTCGCGCGGCTGTTCGGCGTACCACTCTTCCTCTGGCTCGTCCTCGTACCCGAGGCCGACGGCTGGGCGCTCGTCGTGTTGATGGTCTCGGGCATCACCGACTGGCTCGACGGCAAGCTTGCCCGCACCCTGCACCAGACATCCAAGCTGGGTCAGATCCTCGACCCAGTGGCTGACCGTTGCTACATCTTGGCGGTCGTCATCGGGCTGGCACTGCGCGACATCATCCCGTGGTGGCTGGCCGTGTGCCTTGCCGTTGCGCGACGTCTTCTTGTTCGCGCTCGTCCCGTTCCTGCGCACCCGTGGCTACAGCGCCTTGCCGGTGCACTTCCTCGGCAAGGCCGCGACCGCCAACCTGCTCTACGCGTTTCCGCTGCTGCTTCTCGGCGACGGCGAAGGCACCTTGGCAGACGCTGGCCGACGTCTTCGGCTGGGCCTTCGCCATCTGGGGAACGGGCCTTTACTGGTGGGCAGGTTTCCTCTACGCCTACCAGGTCGCTCAGCTGATGCGGCAGCCTCGTGCCGCGGTGGACGAGGCGGTATGACGGACGGTCCCGACGCCCGACCCGGACGTGAGCCGCAGGATCAGCCGCGGCAGTACGTCGGGCTGCTCACACAGATCATGACGAACACGCTCGACGAGGACTACGAAACCGTCGCCGCGCAAGAAGGCCACGGCTGAACCACCGTCCACGAGTCGCAACCAGCGAGCAGCGTCGATGTGCAGTCCTCGCGGTCTTCGGAGTATTGATCGGCATCTCTGCCTTGCAGACCGACCAGGATCGGCCACAGGTCAACGCCGAGCGGGACGAACTCGTCGACCAGATCCACCAGCGCGAGGCCCAGCTGTCGACGAGCTCAGAGACACCAGTTCCGACCTCGCAGACGACGTCACAGGAACTTCAGGGATCGGTCGAGTCGCAGATCGACGAGAGACACCAGCATCACTGGACAGCTTGGTGCCCTCGGGGTCTCAGCGGGCACTCTCGCGGTCAGACGGGCCCGGAGTGGTCGTGACGGTCGACAACGCGCCGGCCGGCGAGGGTGGCTCCGGTGGCGAGATCCTCGACAGCGACCTCCAGGTTCTCGTCAACGCGCTGTGGATCGCCGGCGCGGAGGCGATCGCCATCGACGGACACCGGCTGACCACGTTGACGTCGATCCGGTTCGCGGGGCAAGCCATCACCGTCGACTACCGCTCGCTCACCCCTCCCTACGTCATCACGGCTATCGGTGACCCAGATACGCTGCCCGCACGGTTGCTTGAGACTCGATGGTGGCCAGACCTGGATGGGTCTGAAGGCCAACTTCGGTATCAGGTTCGACACCGACACGAAGGACAAGCTGACCGTGCCTGCCGATCCGCACGACCACCTGCTGTACGCACGGCCGGCGAGCGAGCCGATGATCGCGGCCTTCGGACTCATCGTCGGCATCCTGGCCGGGCTGTTCCTCGAGCCGTCCGTGCCCGAGTGCCCTGCAGCCCTACCTGCCGATCGCCGTCGTTGCTGCCCTCGACGCAGTGTTCGGCGGTCTTCGGGCGTTCCTCGACGGCATCTTCGACGACAAGGTGTTCGTCGTCTCGTTCGTCTCCAACGTGCTGATCGCGGCGCTGATCGTCTACCTCGGCGACCAGCTCGGCGTCGGCGGGCAGCTGTCGACCGGCGTCATCGTCGTGCTCGGAATCCGCATCTTCTCCAACGTCGCCGCGATCCGCCGACACCTCTTCCATGCCTGAGCTCCATGCCTGAGCCAACTGAGACACCGCCACCGGAAGGCCCGCCGCGCGGAGCCCGACACCCTCGCACATGGTCCCGGACGGAGACCGCGGCTGCTCGCCGCGTTCGGGGCCGACCAATCCGCGCCCAGCTCGTCGTCGCCGTGCTGCTTGCGCTGCTCGGGTTCGCGGCCGCAGTCCAGATCCGGCTGACCCGCACGCGACGACGACTTCAGCGGGCAGCGGCGCGAAGACCTGGTCGAGCTGCTCGACTCGCTGTCCGCGGCGTCAGACCGGGCGCAGACCCAGATCGACGAGCTCGAGCAGACCCAGCGCAGAGCTCAGTCCAGCTCGCGAGCGCCGGCAGGCCGCGTCGAGGAAGGCCAGCACCCGGCTCGACGTCCTCGGAATCCTGACCGGCACCGTAGCCGCGACCGGGCCGGGTGTCAGCGTGACGATCACCGACGCCGCAGAGCGCGGTGACCCCGGCCGCCTGCTCAACGGCATCGAGGAGCTGCGGGACGCCGGCGCGGAGGCTATCGAGATCAACGACAGCGCTGCGCGTGGTCGCGTCGACCTCGTTCACGGGCACGGCCGGCGACATCCAGGTCGACGGCACCGACCTGCGCCCGCCGTACGTCATCGACGCGATCGGCTCATCGCACACGCTCGAGCGAGGCGGTGGTGTTTCCCGGCGGGCTCGCCGACGAGATCGAGGAGCTCGGCGGACGTGCCAGCGTCCAGGAGGCCGACGTGGTCGCGGTGGAGCGTCATTGCATACGGTCGACGCAGCCTGAGTACTCTCAGCCGACCGACGGCTGATCAACCCCCGTCGACAAGGAGCCCTGCCGTGTACCCCGACGACCTGAAGTACACCGCCGAGCACGAGTGGGTGCGCAGACAGCGGGGACGACGCGGCGTCCGGGTCGGCATCACCGACTACGCCCAGGACGCCCTCGGCGACATCGTCTATGTCCACCTGCCCGACGTTGGCGACGAGGTCGAGGCCGGCGCTCCGATGGGCGAGCTCGAGTCGACCAAGAGCGTGAGCGACCTGTTCGCGCCGTTGTCCGGCACGATCGCCGCGCGCAACGACGCGCTGGACGCCAACCCCGAGCTCTGCAACACCGACCCGTACGGCGAGGGCTGGGTCGTCGAGCTCGACCTGAGCGACTCGGCGAGCCTTGAGGGCCTGATGACTGCCGCCGACTACGAGGCCACGGTAACCTCCAACTAGAGGTTGATAGTTCCGCCTGGAACGACGGGTGCGCTCGACCCGCGCACAGGAGGATGACATGCCGTTCTGCACTGAATGCGGGCACCAGAACCCGGAAGGCGCACGGTTCTGCGCCCAGTGCGGCCACCGCCTGGTCACCGCCGAGCGCACCGGCGAGTCGACCTCGACGCTGAACTTCGGCGGGCCTGACCGCAGCGAGCCTCGAGGCGGAGGGTCAGCTGTCCGAGGCGGAAGAGGCCGCGGTCGAGGCGCTTGCCGCAGGGCAGCGCGCTCCTCGTCGTCCAGCGCGGGCCGAGCGCCGGCAGCCGGTTCCTGCTCGACACCGACGAGGTCACGGCCGGTCGTCACCCTGACAGCGAGATCTTCCTCGACGACGTCACGGTGAGCCGCCGCCACGCCGTTTTCCGCCGTACGTCGGATGGCTACCTCGTCGCTGACGTCGGCAGCCTCAACGGCACCTACGTCAACCGAGACCGGATCGACGAAGTGCTGCTGTCCGGCGGCGACGAGGTCCAGATCGGCAAGTACCGGCTGGTCTACTTCAACAGCGCCCAAGGCAGCCCTCCGTGAGCTCAGCCGCTCCCGCGCACGTGATCGGCGCGGCCGAGGCCGGATGAGCATCGGCGAGGTGCTCACCCAGCTTCGTGCGGAGTTTCCCGATGTCAGCATCTCGAAGATCCGCTTCCTCGAGGCCGAAGGTCTCGTCGAACCCGAGCGCACGCCGTCCGGCTACCGCAAGTTCTCCTACTCCGACCTCGACCGGCTGCGCTACATCCTGACCGCGCAGCGCGACCACTACCGCCCGCTCAAGGTGATCAAAGAGCACCTCGACGCGATGGAGCGCGGTCTCGAGCCGCCGGCCGCGGCAGGTGACGCTCCGCGCGCACCACGCTCCATCCATGCCGTCAAGGACGTCGCCGACGTCGCGGAGTTCGGACCCGCCCCGGCAAGCGACCTGCGCATGTCTCGGGCCGAACTGATCGCCAACTCCGGACTCGACGACGACCAGCTCACTCAGCTCATGGGGTACGGCGTGATCCGGCCACGACCAGGGACTGACTACTTCGACGCGGACGCCCTGCTGGTGGCGAGCACCGTTGCGCAGCTGACCGGCTACGGCCTCGAGCCTCGTCACCTCCGAGCATTCAAGACGGCCGCCGACCGCGAGGTTGGGCTGATCGAGCAGGTCGTGAGCCCGCTTGCCCGGCAGCGAGACGACAGCGCGAAGGCACGTTTTGAGGATGTCGTCAGTGAACTCGGTGCGCTGTCAGTGCGGCTGCACGCCGCCCTGGTGAAGAGCGGACTCCGCGGCCCGCGGTGACCGCGCGGGTGCGACCTGGGCGGGAGAGTAGGCTGAAGACGTGCGCGAGGTTGATGTCATAGGAGTCCGGGTTGAGATGCCGTCCAACCAGCCGATCGTGCTCCTGCGCGAGTCGTCCGGAGAGCGTTACCTGCCGATCTGGGTCGGCGCCGTCGAAGCGACCGCGATCGCCTTCGCTCAGCAAGGCGTCGTACCGCCGCGTCCCCTGACCCATGACCTGATCAAGGACCTGCTGACCGCCACCGGCAATGAGCTGACCGAGGTACAGATCACCGAGGTACGCGACGGGATCTTCTACGCCAACCTGATCCTCACCGACGGCATCGAGGTCAGCGCTCGCCCCTCGGACTCGATTGCCCTTGCCCTGCGTACCGGCAGCCGGATCGTTTGCGCCGACGACGTCCTCGATGAAGCCGGACTCGCCGTACCGGACGACCAAGAGGAAGAAGTCGAGAAGTTCCGCGAGTTTCTCGATCAGATCAGCCCCGAAGACTTCGACGCCGAGCAGAGTTGAGCCGGCGCCCCACCCTCAACCTCAATCTCTAGTTGAGGGTTAAGACACGCCGCCCAGAACGGGCGGCGTTCGTTGACCTTGGAGCTCCCCTACCCGTACCGTCAGGGGAGAAGTTCCTCGCTGTAACTTCACGGTTGTGTCTTGAGCCTCCTGGCCCCGCCACTTCCCCCCGGGTTCCCAGCAGCGAGAACAAGACCAACGGAGGTCGCAGTGCCTGGTGACAAGGACAACGCCGCGTCGAGCAAGACGTCTGAGGCTGACGCTTTGGCGGCAGCACAGGCAGCCCACGCCGCCGGGGCACAGGGACTGCTCTTCGACGACGACGTCTCCCCGCTGCCCGACGACGTGGGCTACCGCGGACCGATGGCCTGCAGCGCCGCCGGCATCAGCTACCGCCAACTCGACTACTGGGCCCGCACCGGGCTGGTCGAGCCGACCGTGCGTACCGCCGGTGGCTCAGGCACCCAGCGGTTGTACTCCTTCCGCGACATCCTCCTGCTCAAGGTGATCAAGCGGCTCCTCGACGCCGGGGTGTCTCTGCAGCAGATCCGGATTGCCGTCCACCACCTGCGCGAACGAGGCACCGACGACCTGACCCGCGTCACGCTGATGAGCGATGGCGCCAGCGTCTACGAATGCCGCTCTCCTGATGAGGTCATCGACCTGCTCCAGGGCGGTCAGGGCGTGTTCGGCATCGCCATCGGTGGCGTCTGGCGCGAGATCGAGGGGTCACTCGCAGACCTGCCCAGCGAGCGCGCAGCACGTGCGGACGCTGAGGTTCCCGGTGACGAGCTCGCAGCACGTCGTCGCCAGCGCCACGTCGGCTGACGCCTACACCCGGGGTGACAAGCGAGACCGGTCATTTCGACGAGCTCATTCAGCGGGGTTGCTGGCTGACGCGCCACACCCGGGGTGACGAATTGACGTCACGCCGCTGGTAAGGTTGCGACTGCCGCAACAGTCACACGGGAGAGTCCGACTCGTCGGCGCCGAAGGGGCAACTCCTCCCCGGAACCTCTCAGGCCACAGGACCGTGCGCACCGGCACTCTGAAGTGCTGCATCCCCATGCAGCCCGACAGAGGGGGAGGCTCAACGCGTCCGACGCCCAAGGAGCCTTCCGATGACCGACCGGCCAAGCCTGACCTCGCTCGAGTCCGCCGCCCCGTTCTCCCGCCGCCATATCGGCCCCGACACGGCCGAAGTCGCGCACATGCTCAGCACGCTGGGGTTCGCCGACATGGACGCCCTGCTGTACGCCGCGCTTCCCGACTCCATCCGTACGGCGAAGGGCCTCGACCTGCCGCCGGCTCTCAGCGAAGTCGGCGTCCGGGACGCCTTGCTCGACCTGGCCAACCGCAACAACGTCAAGGTGCCGATGATCGGGCTGGGCTACTCCGGCACCATCACCCCAGCTGTGATCCGGCGCAACGTGCTCGAGGACCCGTCGTGGTACACCGCCTACACGCCCTACCAGCCGGAGATCTCGCAGGGCCGTCTCGAAGCCTTGCTCAACTTCCAGACCATGGTCGGCGACCTCACCGGTCTGCCGATCGCCAACGCCTCTCTCCTCGACGAAGCCACCGCCGCGGCTGAAGCCATGACGCTCGTGCGGCGTGCCAACCGCAAGAACACCTCCACGCGGTTCGTCGTCGACCAGGGTGTCCTGCCACAGACGCTCGCCGTTGTCTCGACCCGCGCGGCCGCGATGGGCATCGAAGTGCATGTCTGCGACGTCTACGCTGACCTGCCGGCAGACGACTTCGCCGGCGTTCTCGTGCAGCACCCCGATGCCGAGGGACGTGTCGTCGACCCTCGAACCGTGATCGACGCGGCTCACGAGGCCGGCGCGCTCGCGGTCGTGGCGAGCGATCTGTTGGCGCTGACGGTGCTCGAGTCACCGGGTCACCTGGGCGCTGACGTCGTGCTGGGCTCGAGCCAGCGTTTCGGCGTGCCGCTCTTCTATGGCGGGCCGCACGCAGGCTTTATGGCGGTGGCTGCCGGGCTCGAGCGCCATTTGCCCGGCCGCCTCGTCGGCGTCTCGGTCGACGCCGAGGGCCGACCGGCGTACCGGCTTGCCCTTCAGACGCGGGAGCAGCACATCCGCCGTGACAAGGCGACGTCGAACATCTGCACGGCCCAGGTGCTGTTGGCAGTGGCTGCTTCGATGTACGCCGTCTACCACGGACCGGAGGGATTGACCCGGATCGCCGAACGGACGCACCGCTACGCCGAACTGCTGGCTGCCGCGCTTCGCGCCGGTGGGCACGACGTCGTCCACGACAGTTTCTTCGACACCGTTGCCGTGCGCGTTCCTGATGGTGCCGAGGGCATCCGCGTGCGGGCAAGCGAGCTCGGCCTGCACGTCTACTCCGACGGCACTGACATCGTGCGTGTCGCGTTGTCGGAGGTGACGACGCGGAGCCACGTTCAGCAGGTGCTGCGGGCGTTCGGAGTTGAGGACGCAGACCTCGATGGGCTCGACTCGCAGACCCCCGATGGCCTGGCGTCCGAGCTCCGCCGCACCACCGAGTTCCTGACCCACCCCGTCTTCAACAGCCACCGATCTGAGACCGACCTGCTTCGCTACCTCAAGCGGCTGTCCGACCGTGACTACGCCCTCGATCGCGGCATGATCCCGCTCGGGTCATGCACGATGAAGCTCAATGCCACGGCGGAGATGGAGCCGATCAGCTTCCCGGGCTTTGCCGACCTCCACCCGTTCGCCCCCGCCGGGGATGCTCTCGGTTATGTCGAGCTGGTCGAAGGACTGGAGCGCTGGTTGGCCGAGATCACCGGGTACGCCGAAGTCTCCATCCAGCCGAACGCCGGCTCGCAGGGAGAGCTCGCGGGGCTGCTGGCGATTCGTGGCTACCACCAGGCGCGCGGCGAGGGAGCCCGCGACGTGTGCCTGATCCCGTCGAGCGCGCACGGCACGAACGCCGCGTCTGCCGTGATGGCGGGAATGCGGGTAGTCGTGGTGAAGGCGACGGCCGAAGGGTCGATCGACCTCGACGATCTGCGTGCCCAGTGTGAGGCCCACACCGACGACCTCGCGGCCATCATGGTGACTTATCCATCGACGCACGGCGCCTACGAAGACAGCATCACCGAGCTGTGCGACCTTGTGCATGAGCACGGAGGACAGGTGTACCTCGACGGCGCCAACCTCAACGCTCTGCTCGGGCTGGCGAAGCCGGGTGAGTTCGGCGGTGACGTCTCACATCTCAACCTGCACAAGACGTTCTGCATCCCGCATGGCGGCGGCGGCCCAGGGGTCGGGCCGATCGGAGTAGCCGCACACCTGGCGCCGTACCTGCCAAGTCATCCGATGCATCCTGATGCGGGACGACGCGAGGGCATCGGCCCGATCAGCGCCGCCCCCTACGGCTCAGCTGGGATCCTGCCGATCTCGTGGGCGTACGTCGCGATGATGGGCGACGCGGGTCTCACAGAGGCAACGTCGGTCGCCGTACTTTCTGCCAACTACATCGCCAGCCGACTCGAAGAGCACTACCCCGTGCTCTACAAGGGACATGGCGGCTTGGTGGCGCACGAGTGCATCCTCGACCTGCGCCCACTGACGAAGGCCAGCGGTGTCAGTGTCGACGATGTGGCCAAGCGGCTGGTCGACTACGGGTTCCATGCACCGACGATGAGCTTCCCCGTGCCCGGCACGTTCATGGTGGAGCCCACCGAGTCGGAGAACCTCGCCGAGCTCGACCGCTTCATCGACGCGATGATCGCGATCCGGGCTGAGATCGACGATGTGGAACAAGGACGCACGGAGCTGGCCGAGAGTCCTCTCGCCCACGCACCTCATACGTCTGCCGCCGTCACGGGTGAATGGGATCGTGGCTACGCTCGACAGGTCGGTGCTTTCCCGGCCGGCTTGTCCCCTGACAAGTACTGGCCACCCGTTGCACGCATCGACCAGGCGTACGGCGATCGCAACCTCGTCTGTGCGTGTCCCGACCCCTCGGCGTTTGCCGAGAACGGTTCGTGAGCGGAACCCCGTCCACCGCTGGACGTGACGAGGTCGTCGCCGGATTGCTCGAGAGTGCGCGGCTGCCCGGTCTGTTAGCCGCGACATTCCACGGTGGCGAGATCGACTGGCACGCTGCTCTTGGCGACGCCGCCGGGCAGTACCGGATCGGGTCGATCACCAAGACGTTCACTGCAGTCGCGGTGCTCCAGCTCCGAGACGAGGGGCTGATCCAGCTCGATGACCGGATCGGCATGCATCTCACCGATGCGCCGTACGCCGACCACACGATCCGCAACCTGCTGGCCCACGGCTCCGGCATCACCGCGGAACCGGCTGGACCCTGGTGGGAACGGGTCGCGGGTGGCTCCTGGGCTGACCTCGTCGCGGCCAACTCAGCAGGTGTCGACGTGTTCCGGCCCGGTCAGCGCTATCACTACTCCAACCTGGGCTACGCACTTCTCGGGGAGCTCGTCGGGCGGCTTCGTGGCGGCTCCTGGTGGGAAGAAGTTCAGCACCACTTGCTTGAGCCACTCCGGTTGACCCAGACGACGTACGACCCGAGCACCGACGCGGCTGTCGGCACGTCACGCAACCCGGAGACCGACGTCTTGATGCGTGAACCCAGCGAGGACGCCGGCGTGATGGCTCCCGCCGGACAGCTGTGGAGCACGCCAGCAGATCTCGCGCGATGGGCTGACTTCCTCGCGACGGGGCATGCCGACGTGCTGCGGAGAGAGACGCTGATCGAGATGCGCACCGCTCAGGCGGCCGACCCGGACCTCCAGCACCAGGGCGCCTACGGTTTGGGACTTCGGCTGCGGTGGACGTCGGCGGGGACGCTCGTCGGCCATACCGGCTCGATGCCTGGCTTTTTGGCCGGCCTGTTCGTCGACCCGACCACTCGGGTCGGAGGAGTGCTCCTCACGAACGCCACCACCGGGGTTGACCCGGAAGCCGTTGTCGTCCAGCTCCAAGGGATGGCGATGCGCGACGTCGAGGCGGCTGACCACGACAGCGCGACAAGCGCAACCGGTGGCGCGGTCGATGAGCTGGTCGGCCCTTGGTACTGGGGCAACACCGCGATGCGGCTCGAGCCGACGCAGGACGGCTTCGTGCTGATCGAGAAGAAGACGCGGCGACGCTTCCGTGTCGAGGACGTCGACGTCTACCGCGGCGAGAACGGCTATTGGGCGGGGGAGCGGCTCGACGTACGCCGACACGACGACGGCCGCGTCGCCTACCTGGAAGTCGTGACGTTCATCCTCACCCGGACGCCGTACGACGCCGAGGCCCCGATCCCCGGCGGCCCCCCGGTTCCCCTCTAACCGCTGCTAGCTGGCCTGGCTGACACTCGACATATTGAAGTCGGGGATCCGCAGCGGGGGAGTGGCGGTTCGGGGAAAGTAGTCGCCCCACTCACGCGAGAAGCTGCGCACACTTTCACCTGCTTCGGTGAACCGCCCGAGTAGGTCGATCGGGCTCTCGTTGAAGCGGAAGTTGTTCACCGCCCCGACGACCTCACCGCCCTCGACGAGATAGACGCCGTCGCGAGTCAGCCCGGTGAGCAGCAGAGTTTGCGGGTCGACGCTTCGGATGTACCACAGGCAGGTGAGAAGCAGCCCACGCTCGGTCGACGCCACCAGATCGTCGATCGAACCGCTGCCGGAATCGATCGAGAGACTGAGGTTGTCGATCAGCGGGGTCAGGGCCAGTCCGGTCTCGTTGGCACTGTGCCGTGACGTGCCGAGGTTGCGCAGCTTGCCGTCAGAGATCCAGTCCGTCGACTGCAAGGCCATCCCGTTGTCGAACACACTTTGTGCCGAGTTCGACGAGGTCGCGTGGATGAACGGCGCGGCCGTCAGGTTGGGCAGGGCAGGATCGGAGTGCAGCCGGACGCCTGGCTTGGCGATTGCCTGACCCACGCGCGTGCCACCTTGCGGATCGGAGTACACGGTATGGCCGTCGTGGGCATCCTGGCCGCTCGAGACGAAGTAGCCGTAGATCATCAGGTCGGCGACTGCGGCGGGCGACAGCAGCGTTTCGTAACGCCCAGCGGACAGGTCCACCTGCTTGGCGGCCCAACCGATGCGGCGTACGAGCTCGGCGTCGAGCGCAGCCACGTCGAACTCTTCGATGCTCTCGGCCGCCTGGCCGACCCAGGTCGACGTGGACATGTCGCTCGGCTTACCGGTGATCCCGACATGGCCGGTGGGCTGCTCGTGGCGGAGCCGGAGACCTTCGGAGGTCGCGAGGTAGGTCGTGGTGACGTCGTGCTCGACGTAGCCATACAACAGATGGTCGTCGCTCTTGGCGCGACCGAAGGCGGCACCGAGAGCCTCGGCAAACCCGGCGAAGACATCAATGCTGGTCTGTCCCGCTTCCTCCTGCCAGGTGGGCGACTCGTCGCCGGAAATCAGCGGTGCCGCGTCGTCGGCGGGTGCGGCTGCTCGCGCCGCCTCGTCTGCTTGCTCCACCAACGCTTGGACCTGGGCGCTTGACGTAGCCGTGCGGGTCAGCACACCGGCGCTGGCACCCTGTGCACCGTCGACGACGGAAACCACGGTCAGTTCAGAGCCCGTCATCACACCGTTGGTCGTCAGGGTGTTGTTGGCCCACCGCAGGTTGGCGGTCGAGGACTGGCTGAGGATGACTGCGCAATGGTCTGCGGTCGACGCCTCAAGGGCCTGCTCGATCAACGTCTGTGGTGTCGTCACGTCAGCGTCCTGCCTCTGAGGTCGTGTTGAGCACACGGATGTCACGGAACAGCGCGGACGGGCAGCCGTGGCTGACGGGCGCCACCTGGCCGGGTTGGGCTTTGCCGCAGTTGAAGGCGCCGCCGAGTACCCAGGTCTGTTCGCCTCCGACGGCGTCCATGGCCCCCCAGAAGTCCGTCGTGGTTGCTTGGTAGGCAACGTCGCGCAGCTGGTGGGTCAGCGCGCCGTTCTCGATCGCGAAGAATCGCTGGCCGGTGAACTGGAAGTTGAACCGCTGCATGTCGATGCTCCATGACTTGTCACCGACGATGTAGATCCCGTTTTCGACCTTGGCGATCAGATCATCGGTCGAGATGTCGTCGGGCGATGCCGCCAGCGAGACGTTGGCCATGCGTTGGATGGGGATGTGACCGGGAGAGTCCGCGAAGGCGCAGCCGTTCGACCTGCCCCACTCCAACATCGCGGCCATCCTGCGGTCGGTCTGGTAACCGACCAGGACGCCGTCTTTCACGATGTCCCATCGACCGGTCTCGACACCGTCGTCGTCGTACCCGATCGTGGACAGTCCGTGTTCGACCGTGCGGTCGCCGGTGATGTTGAGGTGCTTCGATCCGTACTTCAGCGAGCCCAACTTGTCGACGGTCGCGAAGGACGTGCCGGCGTAGTTCGCTTCGTAGCCCAGGGCGCGATCAAGCTCAGTCGCGTGTCCGATGCTCTCGTGGATCGTCAGCCAGAGGTTCGAAGGATGGATGACGAGGTCGTAGTTGCCGGCCTCGACGGATGGCGCCGCCAGTTTCGCCGACAACAGGTCAGGCAGCTCACCGAGCTCGGTGGTCCAGTCGTACGTGCCGTCCGTCAGGTACTCCCAGCCACGGCCCACCGGTGGGGCGATGGTCCGCATCGAGTCGAGGAGACCGCGCTCGCGGTCGACGCCGAAGATTTCCACGTCAGGATTGAGCCGGACGCGTTGCTGGGTGGTGCTGGTCCCGTGCAAGTCGGCATAGAACTTGTTCTCACGCACTTGCTCGACAACCGCCGAGACATGCTCGACAGCGGGCGCCTCCATAAGTCGGCGGCTCCACTCTTCGAGCAGCCCGACCTTTTCCTCTGTCGGCACGACGAACGGGTCGATGTCATAGGCCGACATCCACGCGACATCACGGTACGACGGCTCGTCGGCCAGCTCGATGCGCTCGGACGCGATGGGTTTGGCCACCATCGCCACTCGCACGGCTTGCTCGGCAACGCGGACGACCTCGTCGGTCGACAAGACGACGCCGGCAGCGAAGCCCCAGGTGCCATCGATGATCACGCGGACGGCGAAGCCGAGCTCGTCACCTTGGGAAGCGTCGACGAGTGATCCGTCGCGGAGATTGAGTCGTTGGGTGCGGAGACGCTCGACGCGGAAGTCGGCGTGCTCGGCGTTGAAATCACGGGCCCTTTGCAGGGCGATGTCGGCCAGTTTTGCCAACGGAAGGGCCAGGAACTCGGGATCAATCCCGTTGCTGGATGACATGCCCGGCAGCCTAACAACGCACCAGGGACGGTCAGCGGCGTGGGTCGTGAGGGGTCAAGCGGTGCAGCGACGGTCTAGGCGACCAGGTGGCCGAAGGCTTCGGGGTGCATGTCGGTGGGGCGGTGCGGGGCGATGACGTCGCCGTTGGGGAGCAGCTCGCCGGTGTCTTCAAAGAGCAGCACGCCGTTGCAGAGGAGGCTCCATCCCTGCTCGGGGTACATGACAACCGTGTGTGCCGCCTCGCGGTCAGATGCTTCCGCGGTGGGGCACACTGGCTGGTGGGCACATGTGCTGCCGTTCAATAGCTCTTTCACTCCTTCAGTGTGCATCGCTTCGTGCCTGTCGTCCGGGATTTATTGCCCTGTTACCGAGAATCATCCAAATGGGAACCCCGAGGTGTCCGAACGACCGATAGCTGCGCAGGTATGCGCATTCGCAGCTCAGACAGATGACTCACCAGACCAACAGTACGTCCTCCGCTGCGAAGGGCATCAAGCTCGTCCATCACCTCGTCGAGCGTCTCAGCATCGAGGCTTCCGAAGCCCTCGTCGACGAAGAGTGTGGACAGCTCTGCACCGCCAATCTCGTTGTTGACAAGGTCTCCGAGGCCTAAAGCGAGCGCCAGGCTTACGTAGAAAGTCTCGCCTCCCGACAACGTTGCGGGGTCTCGCCATTGGTCGGTGTAGGTGTCAATCACACGCAGGCCAAGTCCGCCGCGTGCGTCACCCACACCACGCGTCAGGGTGTGTTCCAGCTGGAAGCGGCCGCCACATATGCCCGCGAGGCGGACATTAGCCGCCTCGACCACCTGCTGGAGGCGGGCACCGAGGACGTAATGGGACAGTTTGGTCTTCGTGGTGTTGTCTTTCGACGTACCGGCGCACATCGTGGCGACCTGGTCGACGAGTTCACGTTCGGAGACGAGTGGCTGATGACGGCAGAGCGCGGTGCTGAGCTCGAGGACCAGGATGTCGAGGCGACTGGTCGAGGACTCCAGGCTGGCGGCCACCGTCGAGGCCGCCGTATGTGCTGCCGCTGCCTGCTCGGCGCTGAGCAGAAGCTGCTCGAGGTCAGGTTCGTCGAGCGCTGCAGCCTCGACCAAAGCAGGCTCGCGCACGAGCCGAGAAGCCGCTGTCAGCTCAGCCGCGTAGGCCCGGTTGAGAGCGTCGTCGTTGGCGATCTCGGTGTCAGTCAGCAGGGCGGCCCGCACCTCGGCCACGGTCGCGAACGTCGAGTCAGCGACCAACTGCATGAGCCGGTCGACCGCCGCACGCTGCGACGCGACGGCAAGATCGCGACGCGTGCACGCCTCGAGCAGGGCATCAGCGCGCTCGGTCTGCTCCACCAGTTCGGCCAACCTGACGTCGAGCCGGACGCCAGGTCCGACCGCCGATTCGATCTCTGCACGGTGCCGCCCAGCGATAGTGACGACGGTCGTGCGTTCGGCAAGCGTCGATCGCATCGTCTGATCGAGGCGCTCACGTTGTTTGCTGAGTTCGTCCCGTGAGCGCTGCCCTTGCTCGCGCTGCCTCGTGAGGGACGGCAGCTGGTCAGCGAGCTGCGTGAGCTCTGCCAGGGTGGCCAGCGCTCGGTCGAGATCTGTCTTCGCGGTTTCGATCGTGCGATCACCGGCGCGGGCGCAGGCGGCTTGCAGCTCAGCAGCAAGCCGCTCGCGGCGCGTGTCGATCTTCGAGAGATGTTGCTCGATGCGTTCTAGGTGGTCGAGCGCGGCGGACTCATCTTCGCGGCTCACCTGGTCATCACTCGGAGCGGCGAGCGACGGGTGATCGGAGCTACCGCAGACCGGGCAGGGATCGGTGTCGGCCAGATCGGCAGCGAGCACCGCGGCCATCCCGCTGACGTAGCGCTCGCGCAGGTCCTGCCATTGCTCACGGGCGTCGGCCCGTTGTTCGCGGGCCGTCAGCTGCTGCGTCTCGGCGGCGGCGAGTTTGTCTCTCAGCACCACGGCTTCTTGAGCGGCTTCGTGGACGCGGGTTGCTTCTGCGACGCCGTCGCGAGCGGCGGTAAGCAGAGTGGAAGCGCTGTTGGCGTCAACCAGCCGTCGATCAAGTGCCTCGATCTGCGTCGCCAGTTTATCGAGCTTGGCCACCAGCTTCTCGGTCAGCGCGGTGTCGCCGCGGATCTCGTCGTCGAGCTCGCTGAGCCGTCGTTCGGAATCGTCGAGCTCCCGCTCCACACCTTGCAGCGTCGTCAGCCGAGTGACCTCTTCGCGGAACGCGCCGGCCCTCTTCCGGATGTCAGCCACGGTGGGTGGGGCGGTGGGTGGCGTCGCGAAGACGTGCGACAAACATCCGGTCACAGCCGCCTCGGCGGCCGACAACGCATCGTCGGCCTCTTCGACCAACCTCAGCAGGGGAGCGAACGTGGTCGCCTTGCGCGCCAGGTCCACGCGTTGTTCGCGGGCTTGGACGACCTCGCGCGTCGACTCGAGAGCACCGATCCGGTTGAGGGCCTCGCGATGCCGCAGCTGCCGATCGGCCAGACCACGAGCGGTGTCGAGGGCGTGTTGGCACTGTTTGGCGGCGACCGCGGTCAGCTGCGCATCGTCGTGCGCCTTCGCGGCACGAGCACGGAGCTCGACAGCCTGTGCCTCGAGCTCGCAAATCAAGTCGGCGTATGACGGTGGAACCATCGAGGCAGTGCCCGCCTCAGCGCCAGGGGAGGGCTCCGGATGACGGATCGCCCCGACCTCATGGGCGCGGGCGAGCAGCTGGTCGATCCCGGCTTCGCTGTCACGGCAACGGACGTCGAGTGCGCGGCGGCGGTCGACAAGCCACCTCTCGACCTCGGCGAACCGCTGGGTGTCGAACAACGACTCCAAGACGTCATGGCGATCCTTGGCGCCCGCCCGCAAGAACGTCTGGAACTGGCCCTGCGGCAACATCACGACTTGGCAGAACTGGTCCTTGTTCATGCCCATCAGCCGACTCACGAAGAGCCCGACCTCGTCGGCGCGAGTGCTGTGGGTGATCCATTGACCGTCGGTCAGCTCCTCGACCGAGGCTTTGGCCGGCTGCTCGACGAAGCCGGCCTTGGCGCGGCTCGAAGGACGCTGCCATGCGGGACTGCGTCGCAACCTCAGCCGCCGGTCGCGCAGCGTCACCTCGAGGACGACCGACGGCGCGACGTCGTCTTTCGCGTGGTGGCTCTTGAACGACTTGGCGCTGTTGCGTGCACCGGGCACCGCTCCGAAGAACGCGAAACAGATCGCGTCGAGGATGCTGGTCTTGCCGGCGCCGGTCTGTCCGGTGAGCAAGAAGACGCCACCACTCTTGAGTGCGTCGAAGTCCATCACCTCGGTGCCCGCGAAGGGTCCGAACGCCGTGACCTCGAGGCGGTGCACTCTCATGAGGCGATGTCTCGCCGACACTCTGCACGCCTCGCAAGCGGCCTGGAGGAGCTGCATCTCTGCCTCGTCCGGCGGCTGCCGCGGATGTCAGCGAAGAAGTTCGCGACGATCTCGGCATCCGTGCGGCCGACCACCCGATCGCGCAGCGCGACCGTCGATGAAGCGTTGCCCCCTTCGGGCTCGAAGGCCAGGACCAGCGTGTGGGGGAAGCGAGTGCGCAGCCGGTCCATGGCGTGGTGCGGCCGTTGGGCATCGGTGATCGTCGCCTGTACCCAGGAGGACTCCGCATCGGCATGAGTGTCATCAGTGAGCAGCGAGTCGAAAGTGCCGCGGATGGCCGCAAGACGCCGCGGCACCGGTGCCTCGACGAAGTCGGCTCGCTCGAACCCTTGTGCTCCGAGCTCGACGAGCCAGCTGCCCTTGCAGTGGCGGGCCTCGGAGAACGAGTAGGCCAGCGGCGACCCGGAGTAGCGCACGCTCTCGGCGAGGGTGTGCCGTCCGTGGAGGTGCCCGAGCGCGGCGTAGTCGACGCCGTCGAAGGTGTCGATCCCGACGCTGGCCACGCCGCCGACCGAGATGTCTCGTTCGCTGTCGAAGCGGTAGCCCCGGTGACGAAGGCGTGCGCCATCACGATGGATCGTGACGAACGGCGCTGAGCGAGATCGGCGCGCACGCGACGCATGGCCTCGTCGAGAACGGCTTGGTGGCTGCGCTGCTCGAGCTCCCACGCCGTCACGCACCAGGTCGGGCTCGAGGTAGGGCAGGCCGTAGACCGCGACCTCGCCGTGGTCGTCGGCAAGCAGAACGGGTGTGCCGACACCCGCCGGCGTCGGTGCGCAGGTGGACCCCGGCGGCGTCGATCAGGTCGGCGGCGAATCCGAGTCGCGGCGCAGAGTCGTGGTTGCCGCTGGTGATGACGACCCGAGCCCCTGCGGCGATCATCAGCCTGACGCAGCGCTCGCTGGCGAGCTTCACCGCATCGACCGACGGCAGGGCCCGGTCGTAGATGTCACCGCTGACCGACAACCGACGTCGACCCGCTCGGCCGCGACGGTCTCGACGAGGTGGTCGACGAACGCTGCCTGCGCATCGAGCATCCCTTCCCGGTGGAAGGACCGGCCGAGATGCCAGTCGGAGGTGTGCAGGATGCGCATGTGGAGAACGCTAAGCCGCCTGACCGACACTTCCCCGCCTCACACGCCGGTGATGCGCTCCGGGTGGCGTGTAGACGACAAAGCGCTCGCCGCGGGTGAAGCCGCACACGGTGATCCCGGCGCGGTCGGCGAGCTCGACAGCAAGGCTGGACGGCCCGCCGACCGCGACCACGACCGCGACCCGGCCGGCGACGGCCTTGGTGATGATGTCGAAGCCGACCCGGCCGCTGACGCAGAGGACGGATCGTCGTCGTACGTCGACCGTGCCGAGCTGCCGGGCCCCGAGCACCTTGTCGACGGTGTTGTGCCGGCCGATGTCCTCGCGGGCCACGACCAGGTCGCCGTCGAACCCGAACACGCCCGCTGCGTGGATGCGCCGGTGCTGTCGAAGAGTCGCTGGCGTTCGCGCAAAGCGTCGGGGAGACGCAGTCACCTTGGTCGCAGGAAGCGTGTTGTCGGATCGGTATCGGGGTGTCTGCCGGGGTGAACACCTCGTCCAGGCTCTCGGTGCCACACACCCCGCAGGCCGACGACACTCGTGGTACTCCGGCTGGACGGGTGGCGTCGAGGGGCTCGTCGAGGTCGACGGTGACGACGTTGTACTTCTGCTCAGGTGTCAGGTCGGTGTCGACGCAGTAGGCGACGTCGCGGGGGATCACCGCGGCCGACGACACCTTCGGACAGCAGGAAACCTGCTGCGAGCTCGAAGTCTGAACCGGGTGTGCGCATCGTCACCGCCACCCGATGCGCGCGGGTGCCGGGCCAGCTGAGCCTGATCTCAAGCGGCTCCTCAGTGACCACGGTGTCGGGGCGGGCATGGAACTCGCCACCGACGAACTCCCGCACCGTACGACGGGTGGTGGGGCCAGGACGGCGATCGACGGTCACGTCTCGCAGGGTAACCCGCGTGGAGATGCCGCGCGACGAGGCAGCTCTGCCGCGTCGATGTCGCTCCGGAGTCTGGTCCCTGGCGCATCACTACAGTGGCCCGTGATGAGCGGACATCACGGCTGGGGCGCGCCCAGGACGACCACGGCAAGCGACGGCGCCGATCACCGTCGCCGGCTGCGGCTCGTGCTTGCGGTGACGGCCACGGTCATGGTGGCGGAAGTGATCGGGGCGTTCGTCAGCGGCAGCCTGGCTCTGGCCGCGGACGCCGGCCACATGTTCACCGACGTTGCCGGGATCGCGATCGCCCTGACCGCGATGACCATCGCCGAACGAGTTTCGGCCTCTCGCTCGACGTTTGGGCTCTACCGGCTCGAGATCTTCGCCGCCGCGGTCAACGCAGTCATCCTGCTCGCCGTCGCTGGGGCAGTCGCGTGGGCCGCCGTACGACGGCTCAGCGACCCGCCGGACGTCGACAGCAACATCATGCTGGTGGTGGCCGTCGTCGGGCTGGCCGCGAACGGCGTCTCGCTGTGGTGGCTCCACGATGCGCAGGCCAAGAGCCTCAACGTGAGAGGCGCCTACCTCGAGGTGTTCGGAGACCTGCTCGGCTCGATCGCGGTGATCGTGGCGGGTGCGGTCATCGCTATGACCGGCGAGGCGATCGCCGATCCCATCACGTCCCTTGTCGTGGCGGTGCTCATCGTTCCGCGCACTTGGCTGCTGCTGCGCGAGGCGGTCACCGTGCTGCTGGAGGTGACTCCGGCCGGGACCGATCTCGACCACGTGCGCGATCACATCCTCGGCGTGACCGGAGTGGTGGAGGTGCACGACCTCCACGTTTGGACCATCTCGTCAGGTCGGCCGGTGATGTCGGCGCATGTGGTTATCGACGACTCCTGGCTGCACCGCTCGGGAGAGGTGTTGGACGCCATGCAGGACTGCCTGGACGCGCACTTCGACGTCGGACACTGCACGTTCCAGGTGGAGCCGCGTGGTCACTCGGCCCACGAGTCCGACTTGCACCCCTGACCGCTCGGTCAGGAGTAGGTGTTGCGGCTGGCCACCACGCGACGCAGGTCGTCGGTCGAGTCGCTGATCGAGCGTCGTACGCCGGTGTCGAGGTCCTTGTTCGCCAGGCATTGCTCGGCGAGTCCGAGCGTGGCCTCACTGACCGCGAAGCGTGGAAAACCCAGGATCGCCGCGTGTTCGACGATCCACCCCGTGCGGATCTTCGCAGTCGAGGGGATCTCGGTGAAGTACCGAGCGGTGTACGGCGCGGTGAGGTCGGTCTGCTCCGGCCTGAAGAACGTCTGGGCCAAGGCGTAGAGCTCGTAGTTGCTGAGGTTCTCGTCAGCCACGATCGACTGCCATACCTCCGCCTTCGTCTCCTCGTGGGGAAGGATGGCCCGGCACTGCAGCGCGTGAAGGGCCCCCTGCGAAGAAGGATCACGCTGTTGTTCGGCCGCGATCTCATCGGGACCGAACTCGCCGAGCGCGCAGAGAGCTGACGTCAACCGCCACCGGAAGTTCTCATCCGTCACGACACCTTCGGGCGTGGTGTCACCGGACAGCCAGCCCCCGAGAAGGTCGGCATCCGACGAGAGGTTAATGGTCGATCGGACGGCGATGAGCTGGCGGTTGCTTCCCGGAGCGGCCTCGTCGACGAGCCGGGCTGCGACGGCGGCGAGCCTTTCCCTGCCTGTCGTGGTGGAGTAGTAGCGGCCCACCTCAGAGATTGCGCCGCCGAACGGGCCACCCAGGATGTTCTCGACGGCGAGGTCGGTGTCGAGCGGCAACGCCTGCTCGAGGGTGCGTAGGTAGAGCTCCGGGTCGACCGTGGCGTCGCGGAGTCCCTCACGGAGCGCACCCCAGATCGAGGCCCTCGCCAACGGGTCGTCGATGCGCGGGAGCAGCTCGGGGACCCGCCTCAACGAGTCGTCGTCCAGCCCGACCTTGGCCCAGGTCTCATCACCCGAGTCGGGGAGCAGCAACCCGTCTTGGGCCACCCCTTCAAGCGGGACGACGGTGGTGTCGCTCGCGATAAGAAGAGGGGTGCTGGTGCCCTTGCCCTGACGGTCGTACGCCGTGATGGTGAGCGCGTGCGGCCGTTGAGCCTCGACCGGCGAGCCGTTGTGACGGTGGATGACCGGGCGGCCATCTGTGCCGATCTCGGTAGACAACGTGTCGACGCCCGACGTGCGCAACCAGGCCTCGGCCCATGCGCCGACGTCCTTGCCGCTGGCCTTCTCCCAAGACGCGACCAGATCGGCCAGCGTGGCGTTGCCGTAGGAGTGGCTTTCGAGATGGTCGATCACACCAGCGAGGAAGGCCTCGTCGCCGAGAAACGCGTTGAGCTGGCGTAGGGCCGCTGTGCCCTTGCTGTAGGAAATTCCGTCGAAGTCGGTGAGTGCTTGCTGCGCGTCAACGGCGCCGTTGCCGGCGATCGGGTGGGTCGACGTGCGCTGGTCGGCGGCCATGCCCCATGCCTTCGTCTTGAAGGCGAACTCGACCCAGACGTCGTCGAACGCGGTGACGTCATGGGTGACGCGGTATCCCATGTACTCCGCAAACGACTCGTTGAGCCACAGGTCGTCCCACCACTCCATCGTCACCAGGTCGCCGAACCACTGGTGTGCCATTTCGTGCGCCACGACGTTGGCACGGGTGGCGCGCAGGGAGTCTGTCGCTTGAGCCTTGAACACCAGGTCGTCGTTGAACGTCACACAGCCGGGATTCTCCATAGCGCCGGCGTTGAACTCCGGGACGAACGCCTGGTGGTAGTCACCGAAGGGATAGCGGATGCCGAACAGCCGGTGGTACTCATCGAAGCACTGGCTCGTCACCGTGAAGAGCTCCTCGGCGTCCTTGTCGAGGTGTCGTGCCAGCGACTGACGGCAGTGCAACCCCAGCACGATGCCGTCGTGCTCTGTGGTGATCGAGTGATAAGGACCGGCCACCAACGTCGTGAAGTACGTCGACAGCGGTTTGGTCTCGGCCAACGTCCATGAACCAGGGGCTGTTTGCTTCGCCGCGCCGTTGCCCAACACGATCCAGTCCGTCGGCGTGGTGACGCGGATCCGGTAGATCGCCTTGAGGTCTGGTTGGTCGAAGCAGGCAAAGACCCGTGGTGCGGCGGGCAGGAACGTCATCGCGTAGATGTAGGCCTGCTTGTCCTCGGGGTCGATGGCTCGATGCAGGCCCTCGCCGTCGCGTGAGTAGGCCATCAGCGCTTCGACGCGGAGCACATTGTCGTCGCGGAGGTTGTCGAGCTCCAACCGTCCGTCGCGCACCTGCCCGACGTCGATCGTCTCCTCGTTGAGACGGATCGTCTGCAGCTCAGCGGCTTGGATGTCGACGAACGTTCGCTGCCGGTCCTTGCTTCGGAAGTTGATCTCGGTGCGTGACCCGAAATTGTCGGGGCCGCGAGTGAGATCGAGGTGTACGTCGTACGACGTGACAGCGATTGAGGCGGATCGTGTACGGGCTTCGGTGGCCGTGAGACTGCGCATGTCGCCACCTTATGTGGAGGTGGCGACGAGTGTCTCTGCCCTAGAGGGGTGAACGGCCGCCGAGGGCAACAGTGGGCTCAACAGCCGCAGTGCCACGATCGCGATCACACAGGTCACCGCCACGACCAGCCAGGGCGCCCACGTCGCGAGGGCAAAGAGTGCGACGACCGCCGGCGCGACCACCCCGGCGATCGTGAATGCGTACTGGAACGCCGCCAGATGCCGACCGCGGGTGGCCGAGGGTGCGGCGGCCTCGGCTAGCGCGTTGACTCGGGTGCCGAATGTCAAGTTCCCGGCCGAGACGACGAGCGTGGACACGAACAGCCAGGGCACTTGTGCAGGCCCTGGGAGCGCCGGAGTGGTCAGGCACATCAGGGCCCAGACGACGTACATGCCGCCGCCAAGCGCCATCGCCTGAGTGCGGCTGATGTGTCGGGTGAGGCGCACAGCTGCCGTTGCGCATGTGCTGGTGATGAGAGTGAGGACGGCGAGCATCGCGCCTGGCACCCAGTCGGGCGTGCCGATCTCGTCGAGCGCGAAGACGGGCATCCCGATGAGGAAGAAATCGGTGGCCAGCGCCAGGAGGCCGGTGACGGCGATCAAGGCGAGGTAGGGCTTGTTCCTCAGAATGCTGAGAGCAGCTGGCGTCGACCCATGGTCTGCTGTGGCGTCGTCCCGTGGCGTCGAGACCGGATGGACCAAGGCCGCCAGCAGAGCCGCCGCAAGCACGAAGCTGATCGCGTTCATCCCGACGGCCAAGCGGAGCCCGCGGTCACCGCCGGAGATCAGGAAGAGTCCTGCGATCAGCGCGCCGAAACCGAAGCACGACGAACGCACCATGGCGACGATCGCGAAGGGCCGGTCCTTGGGGCCGGCATCCGACACGTCGGCGATCAGGGCGAACAGCGAGCTGTAGAACGTCTGCTGGCCCGCCGCAAGGAGAACGCTCGCGACGACCGTCATCACGATGCCGTCGGCGACGAGAAACGCCACAGCGCCCGCGGCCTGAAGGAGCTGTGCGGTGACCACCACAGCGCGTGGTCCGATGCGGTCGACGAATCGCCCAGCGATCGGAGGTGCCAGCAAACCCGCCAGTGTGCCGAGAGAGATGACCGTGCCTGCGACACCCAACGGAAGGCCGATGGCGCGCGTTGCGTAGACCACTGCCAGTGGCAGGAAGAGTCCAGAACCGATGTTGTCGATCCCTAACGCGACCAGCAGCGCCCGGCGGCTGGCCGACGAAACGTCCGGGGTTGAGGGTGCGGCCGGCATCCGGTCATCCTGCCAGGCGTGCCTCCAGGGGTGGCCTCCTCGTGGCGAGGCGCGCGGACGCGGCTGGTTGCGCCACGGCGAGGAGCAGGCAGACTGCGGCCAGCAACGACCACGTCCCGACGATTCCTACGTTGGCGAGAAGGAGCGTGCCAGCCACCGGTGCCACCACGCCTGCGGCTCCCCAGCTGAGTCCGAACACCGCGAGATATCGGGCTCGAGCTCCCTCGGGTGCCATCGATGCGGCGAGAGCGAGCAACCTGCCCATCAGCAGCAGATCGCCGACGGCCGCGATCACGGTCGCCACCACGAACGCCAGCACTGAATGGGCCAGCCCGTAGCCCACCAGTCCGCACCCGAGAAGCAGATAGCCACCGACCAGGACTCCGCCACCGTGTGCTTCGCGGACAGGATGCCAGCGCAACAATGGCTGCCCGAGCACGATCGTGACTGCCGCCGTCGTAAGCAGCACTCCCATGACGGCTGGCGAGAGGTCCCGGCCGACCAAGGTCAGCGGCAACGTGATGATCGTCTGGAGATAGACGATGGCAAAGACCGTCCCGATTGAGGTGATGATCATCAGCCGACGGTCGCGCCAGGGGTGTGCTGAAGCTGCGGGGGAGTCGGCGTGGGCTGCTCTTGGTCGGTCCGTGGGCAGTGCCAGTCGGAGCAGCAGCGCGCAGGCCAGACAGCTGGCCGCATCGACGACGAACAACAGCCGCAGGTCAAGCTGCGTGAGGACCGCGGCCAACAGACCGGCGAGCATCCCGCCGGCCGCGAGACCTGCGGTGAGCAATCCGTAGGCAGCGGTTCGGTCGGGCGCGGGGACAGCGTCGGCGATCACGGCCTGGCTCGGTGGCTCGTAGACCTCAAAGAACAAGCCCAGCATGATGACCGACACCACCGTCGGGACGATCCCGTCCGTGGCGGCGATAGCGAGCTGGGAGACCGCACAGCCAGTCAGTCCGGCCACGATCGTCGTACGCCGTCCGACGTGGTCGGCCAGCCAACCGCCGGCCAATCGGGAGGGAATCGTCGCGACACCGAACGCCGCCAACGCCATGCCGACCCCTGGAGCCGACAGACCGCGTTCCTTGGTGAGCAGAATGGCCAGGAACGGCAGGGAGAATGCGCCAAGCCGATTCACCGCGCGGCCGATGACGACGTACCAGACGACAGCGGGCACGGTGTCCTTCCCACGGGGGAGTAACTGGTGAAACTGATATGATCAGTGATGCTCGCTTCACCCTACGACAACCCGGAGTCACTGGTCAAATGACATTCGACAGTCACCTCTACAACCTGCTGAGCGTCTCAGCGCGGCTTGTCAACGCGCTGGTGCCGGGGGAGCGCGGAGGACGCAGCTTTCGGGGGCCCGCGAGCACTGACCTGGTCGGCGAGGTGGCGGACTCGCTCGGAGGCGAAGGTCGAAAAAGGCCGCGGGTGACACGTGTCGAGGCAGAAGCTCTGGTCGAGACCGCAACCTCGCTGCGAGAGGTGTTCGACCTCGTGGACCGGGGGAGCACGGCGAAAGCGGCTCGCACGGTCAATACGCTGCTGCTGCGCTACGGGACGAGGCCACGGCTCGACCCTGCCGGAAACGGCACCGTCCAGCTGCACTTTCACGGTAGTGACGACTCGTTGGCCATCGGGTGGAGCGCTGGCTGTGCGGCTGCGCTCGCCATCGTCCTCGGAAGCGATCTGGCCGGACGACTGGGGGTCTGCGAAGCGCCCGCCTGCGACCGGGTGTACGTCGACAGCTCGCGCAACGAGGGCCGCCGCTTTTGCAGCACGGGCTGCCAGAACAGGGTGAAGGCGGCGGCGTTCCGGGCCCGGCGGAGCACCTCTGCCTGACCGGCGTCCGCGAACCGGGTGGCAGGATCTCCACCATGAGCACCGAACACGTTCCCGCCGAGCTGGACGACTCGACGCGGCCACGAGCCACGCCTGTCGGAGCGCTGACCCCCGAGCAGCGCGCACGCGGGAACCACCTCGTCCTCGTCCACGACATGTTCCGGCGGCAGGTGGCCGCGGTGCGCGACGTCCGCGACCGGCTGAAGCCAACCCAACCAACAGCAGCCAGCACAGCGGAGCTACGCGGGCAGATCAACGAGCTCACGATGCGACAGAACTTCGAACAGTTCGGCACGTTCTGCGCTCAGTACTGTCAGATCGTCAACGTGCACCACACGATCGAGGACCAGCATCTGTTCCCCGCACTCGAGGCAGCCGACCCCGCGCTCGGCGACGTCCTCGAACGGCTCAGTGTCGAGCACGTCATCATCCATGAGGTGCTCGTCAAGCTCGACCAGGCCGCACTCGCCATGGCCGACGACCCGGACCGATTCGCCGAGGTCGATGCGCTCGTCGACCAGCCTGAGCGAAATCTGTTGTCGCACCTGCGCTACGAGGAAGAGCAGCTGGTGGGGCCGCTCGGGCTCTACGAGATCCTCGTCTGAATCGCGTTCCGCCAGTGGCCACCTCGTCAAGGAGTACGTCGTTGAAGATCTTCATCTCGTGTGACATGGAGGGCGTTGCAGGGATCGTCGACTGGTCACAGTGCCGGCCCGACGGGGGAGCGGCGTATGACGCCGGCTGTCGCCTGATGCTCGGTGAGGTCAACGCCGCCATCGAAGGGGCGCTCGCCGCCGGTGCGGACCAGGTCGTGGTCAATGACTCGCACGGTGGGATGTTCAATCTCGATCCTGCTGCGTTGGTGCGTCCCGCGACCTACCTCTCCGGTCGCCACAAGCCCGACTACATGATGCAAGGTCTCGACAGCACGTTCGATGCGGTCTTCTTTGTCGGCTACCACGGATCGATCTCCGGCGAGCCGTCCGCGCTGTCTCACACCTACAACCCGGAGGTCATCAGCGGAGTCCGTCTTGACGGCACGTACGTCGGAGAGAGCGGCATCAACGCCCTCGTCGCTCACGCCCGGGGCGTTCCGATCGCCTTGATCAGCGGGGACACGGTGACGCTCACAGAGGCCAAGACATTCGCGCCCGACTGTGTCGGTGTCACGACCAAGGAGTCCGTCACCAGATTCAGTGCACACCATCTACACCCGGATCACGCCCGCGAGCTGATCCACGACGGCGCCCGAGAGGCCGTCGAGGCCGTACGCGGCGGCCGGATCGGGACGCCACAGATCACCCTGCCGGTTGAGCTTGAGGTGGAGTTTCAGACGGCTGACATGGCCGCGGTGGCGAGCTGGGTCAAGGGCGTTGAGCGCACCGGCAACCGTTCAGTGCAGATCACCGGCAACGACGGGGGAGCGGTCTTCAGCTCATTCGTCGCGCTGACGTACATCACCCGCCAAGCCGGCGGCCGCTGAGGGGTCTCGACAAGCTCGACCGCCGACACCCCTCGCTGATTGAGCTTGTCGAAACCACGCACTCCGCTGACTGAGCCTGTCGAAAATCACCGCCCGGTCTCGACAGGCTCGACCGCCGACACCCCTCGCTGATTGAGCTTGTCGAAATCACCGAGGGGTCTCGACAAGCTCGACCGCCCGATCCCTATGTCGCTCGCTCGACCCTGGGTGAAACGCCGTCGCTTCCGTGGCGACAGGTGGCCGGGCGCGTCGACGGAGTACTCGCACCAGACGCCGTGGTGCCATCAAGCTCTGTGGCGAGTCCTTCAGGTTCGCGACCCGGAGGAAGGCCTCGGCAAGGTCCGCGTCCTCGTGCGCCGCACCTTGCAACCGCGAGACGTAGCGGTTCATGACCTTCGTCATGGTCGACGCCTTCCCTGGGGTGCCGCGAATCTGCAGGTCGGCCGACACCGCTATCTGCCACGGGGCGTCGACGATTGGACGGGCCGACTTGAAGAAGCGGAGACCGAGTCGAGCCCGTCCCTTCGCCAGGCAGTCGCGCAGCGCCATCGCCTCGAGAGCAGCGACCGTCATACCTTGACCGAACACGGGATTGAAGCTGCACATGGCATCTCCGACCACCACGAGTGCCTCGGGGAATCGGTCCAGCCGGTCAAAACGACTTCGCACACTCGCCGGGAAGCGGAAGTACGCGCCGTCATCGAGTGGCGCCGAGCTCCGCAACACCTGGCCGAGTTCGGGGTGCATCTTGTCGGCGTACGACAGGAACCCCTCGAGGTCCAGCGGAGCGACGTCACCGTGATAGCCGCCCAGCGAGACGATCCAGCGACCATGCTCCTGCGCCAGCAAGGCCGCCGCCCGAGGGCTCTCCGGCGACGCGGCGAACACCATGCCCAGATCGCCATCGAGAGCGCCCGGTCGACGACTGAAGGCTCGGGTCGCGTACGACACGTCGATCCGGACTCGCTCCTCTGCCGGCGCGGGATATCCGAGCCGACAGAGCCACTTGGGCAACTTCGACGTACGACCAGAGGCGTCGACCACCAGGTCTGCAGGGACGGGCGCAGCCGCTCCTTCGATGAGCACGCCACACACCGTTTCCGCCGAGTCATCGAGCACCAGGTTGCGCACATGCTGACCCGAGCGAACGTCGATGTTGGTCAGTGCCCCCACCCGCCAGCGCACGTGGTGCTCGAGCAGAGGTCGGCTCACCGCCAGCCCCCTCAGTCCGCTGGTCCGCTGCTTCAGCGGGCGGCCACTGAAGTACCAACGCATCTCTGCCTGAAGGTCGCCGGGGACCGCCCCGGCCCCCACGAGTTCGTCGATGAGTCCCGGAAGAAGCTCTTCGAGCACCTCGCATCCCTTCGCGAGCAGCCCGTGGGTATGCCGCCCGTGCGGCACACCACCCCGGGGTTGGATGGCGGGGGACAGGTCATCGCGGTCCAGCACGATGACCCGTTCGAACGACTCACTGAGCACGCGAGCGGCCAGCAGGCCTGCCATGCTCGCTCCGATCACGACGGCCTGGCCGACCTTACGAGGCTGCGGGACAGCCTCCCCGGCAGGCAGCGATGCCGATGAACGGGATGCAGTCCCATGGTGCTGCCCGGACCGAAGAGCCGGGCAGCGCTCGGCGTGGTCACGCTGACGAGACTGGAGCTGGCTGGTCGCCGTCCGATGAGAGAACGGCAGGGCGAGGCCAGGCGCGATGTCTACATAGGCCGCCAACACCTGTCCACAGTGGCGGCATCGATAGGTCTGCATCTCATTCACCAATCCCTATGGCGCGACGATGGCGCCGAGCGTCCCGCCGATGTTGTCCAACCACACGTTGTGGAAGACGGGGTGCGGGTCGGTCAAGTCCGCGACCTTGGCCTTGCCGGCCTGCGGGCTCGGGCAGAGCACCTTCTCGACGTCCTTCTGACGCACGGTGACAGCGAGCACGTCGTTGACCGAGAAGCGGACGAGGAACTGCGCGCCAAGGCGCTGCGCCGCCGGGACCTTGACGATGTCGCATTCGAACTGCGGCGAGGCATCGATGTCGACGCGTGGGACTCTGCGGCCGTGGAACCACTCCAGCTTGAGATCGCCATTGGTCTTCGTGACGAACGGCGCGAAGACCATCGCGTCGCGACCCTTGTCGCCGACATAGGCATCGCTGCCGTCGCCCGGTGCCCAGATGTTGATGTCGTTGCCTTCGTCGCCGAGCAGCACGTCGCTGTTGGGAGCTGCGAAGCGCTCGGGACCGCCGATGAGGATGTCGTCACCCCGGCCGCCGATCTCTGTGTCGCCGCCCAGGTTGCCCACGAGCAGGTCGTCGTTGTCGCGCCCGAAGAGGACGTCGGTGTTGTCCATGTGCTGCTTGGCCGTGACACCCGGCGGCTGGATGAACGTATTGGCGGCGTTGTCGTTGTCGAGCCCGAAGTGGACGTCCTTGGCGGGCGTACCGGGGGCGACGGTTGCGGAGGCGGCGGCGGCTGAAAACGCCAAGCCGGTGACGGCGGTGGCGATCGTGACCCGTTTGCGCGTGGATGACATGAAATTCCCTTTTCTCTGAGGTGACCTGTCCTCGTTGGACTGGCGGTTCTGCTCGAACGTAGGCGGGCAGCGACTGGTTCGAACATCGGCAAGGCACCTCAGATCGACCGGTCCGCTACCTCAAATGGCTGGTGTGAACCACACGACAGGCGGGATGATCGTCCGAACCCATGGAGGCAATTGCGGCGTGTTGTCGAACGAGATGTCCAGATCAGGGCTGGGCTCTGCCAGGTTGGTCGGGCGCGAGCGCGAGTTGGCGGTGCTGCAAACGGCGCTCGTCGAAGCCGAGGCCGGATCGCCATCTTTTATGCTCGTCACCGGAGAAGCGGGGATCGGCAAGTCCAGTCTGGTCGACACGTTTCTGACGGGAATCGATGTCACCCGGCTGCTGGGTGGCTGCGTACCCGTCGCCGGTGAGGCCATGCCGTTCGCCCCGGTCATCGGCGCCTTCCGCAGGTTGGCGCAGGCATGGACCGGTGACGAGCGAGCGCGGCTGCTGAACCAGGTGCCTGTCGAGTTTGCCCACGTCCTTGGTTGGGGTGCTGGCACCCAGCCCGTGCCCGAGCAGCGTGACGGGCACAGCCTCGACGCTCCGCTCAGCGGTTCGGCCCAGTCCAGGCTCTTCGAGTCCCTGCTGTCCCTCCTCGCGGAACTGACGTCCGAGCGTGCCGTGGTGTGGGTGTTGGAGGACCTCCATTGGGCGGACCGGTCGACGCTTGACCTGCTGTCCTTCCTCGCGCGTAGCCTCCGCAACGAGCGCGTCGTGGTCATCTTGACCGTCCGTAGCGATGCGCTGCCACGTGAGGACCCGCTCCGGACGTGGCTCGCCGAGATCGACCGGCTTCCGCTGACGAAAAGGTTGACGCTCGAAAGACTGGGGCGCGAAGACACCGCCCTCCAGATCGCCGACCTCGTCGAGCACACGGTGTTGTCGCCGCGACTCGTCGACGTCGTCTACGACCATTCGGCCGGCAACCCTCTCTTTACCGAGCAGCTCTGCCCGTGGGCGCAACAGCCCGATCGGTCGATTCCCGAGACGCTTCACGACCTGGTGGTCGCGATGTTCACCACGTTGCCGGAGGAGACACGGGAGCTCCTCGAGACTGCTGCCGTCGTCGGCCACGAATGTCCACTCGACCTCCTGTCGGCGATCCAGGGGAGCCCGGATGCTGAAGTCGAGGCGCTGTTGCGTCCTGCCGTCGACCACCAGGTGATGCGCGCCGGACCCGGCGCCGGCTACTCCTTCGTCCACCCGATGTTTCGTGAGGTGCTGGCCGCCGACCTGATGCCCGGCAGAAAACGGCGGCTGCACGCCGAAGCGGCGCGGTGTCTTGGCGAGCTTCCCGCCCCCAACGCCGCAGTCAAGCTGGAGCGGACCGGCCAGATTGCGCACCACTGGGAGGCTGCTGGCGTTGCCGATCTCGCCTTCGATGCGGCGGTGGAAGCCGGCGTCGCTGCGCAGGAGGTGTACGCGTTCGCGGAGGCCGATGAGTACCTGTCCCGCGCGGTCAGGCTCTTTCGTGAGGGCGAAGATGCGACGCGTCGGCAGGCAGGGACGGGCGTCGGTCAAGTGGAGCTGCTCGTGCGTGCAGCCCAGGCCGCTCACCTGATGGGTGACGGCTCTCGGGCGGTTGCGCTTGCCGCTGAGGCCGCCACGTTGTCGGGCGACGACCCTGTGCGGTGCTCGGAGATTCTCGAGCGCAAAGGCGCCTACGGATTCAATGCGGGACTCGTCGACGACGCTCAGGAGTCCTACCGCAAGGCTCTCGGGCTGCTCCCTCCCGAAGAGTCGAAGGCTCGAGCACGTGTCCACGCCGGCCTCGGCTTGCTCGCGATGGCGTGGAGCCGGCTCGACGAGGCTGAGGAGTCGTGTCGTGAGGCGATCCGGATCGCCCGAATCGTTGGAGCTCGACAAGAGGAGGGCCGGGCACTCAACGCTCTCGGAGTCGTGATGGCCTATCGCGGCGAGTACGACGCGGGCATCGAGTCCTCGCGCGAGTCCGTCGCGATCGCCGTCGAGCTGGCCGACCCCGACGACCTGGCCACGGCGTACATCGACCTCGCACACGTGTTGGGGCTCGCCGGGCGGTACGACGAAGCGGTGACGGTGTGCCGCCTCGGCTACGACGCGATGCGAGCCGTTGGCTTGGTCCGTCAGGACGGAAGCTTCTTGCAAGCCAACGCCGCCGACGCGTTGATCAAAGCCGGTCGATGGGCCGAGGCGTCCACCCTGCTCGATGAGGCACTGGGCCAGCGACCGCAGGGTGTGCGGTCGTTCGCCGTCCTGCAACAGGGTGCGCGGCTCAGTCTCGCCAAGGGAGAGCTCGACTCAGCGCGACTGCTGACGGATCAAGCCCGGTCCCTGTTCGACGACCACGCTGCACCGGACTCCTGGCAGCGGGAGCTCTATGAGCTCGAGACCGAGCTGCTTCTCTGGGAGCACCGGCCCGAAGATGCCTTCGGTGTCGCCGATCAAGGTCTGCGCCTCATCGAGAGTGGCGACGAGCAGCTCTTCGCCGGGCCGTTGGTCCTCCTGGCCACGCGAGCGGTGGCGGACCTGTTCGAGCTGGCGCGTTCTGCACCGGGTCGAGGCGACGAAGAGCGAGTGACTCAGATGCGGAGCGGTCTCGAAGCACGCGCGGCAGCACTACGTCCTGACCCGACTCGATCCGGCGGTCACACGTTGTTCGAGGGCGCCGCAGTCGCTGCCTCCATCCACGCCGAGCGAGGTCGTAGCGACGGCTCGGCGTCGTCGGACACCTGGGCCGAGGTGGCTCGGGTGTGGGAGTCGACCGGCCAACCGTTCCGAACGGCATACGCCCAGTGGCGAGAGGCCGAGGCCGCGGTGTTGGCGAAGCAACCCGGGGGGGCGACGACGACGTCCGTCCGGCGAGCGTACGACGCGGCGACTGCGCTTGGCGCTGAAGCGCTCCGCCGTGAGCTGGAGCAGTTGGCGCAGTGGGCGCGCGTCGACATACGCCGGCCGGTGTCTGAGGTCACCGACCCGCAGGATCAGCCGGGGGAGGGGGCACCACAGGGCTTGACTCCGCGAGAGCTCGAGGTGCTGGCGGGGCTGGTCGCTGGTCGGACGAACGGCGAGATAGCGGAGTCACTGTTCATCAGCGTCAAGACCGCGAGTGTCCATGTCTCGAACATCTTGCGAAAGCTGCACGTCACCAACCGCGAGGAAGCAGCGAGAGTGGCCTACCGGTCGGGGATCCCGCCTGCGACGTGACCGGACGATCTACCGGTTGACCTGGTAAAAACCAGCCCAAATTCAGTTGGGACTGTCGGTGCGCCAACATAGGCTGACCCAATGAATTCACGCACCGCCGTCGAGGCGATAGATCTGGTGAAGCACTTCGGCGACACAGTCGCAGTTGACGGGGTCAGCTTCGCCATTCCAGAGGGGTCGGTACTCGGACTGCTTGGTCCGAATGGTGCCGGGAAGACCACGATCGTTCGGATGCTCACGACCCTGAGCATCCCTACTAGCGGCACCGGGCTGGTGGCAGGCCACGATGTCATCAAAGAGCCCGAGGCCGTACGCCGCAGCATGGGGCTGACCGGGCAGGCCGCCACCGTCGACGAGCTGCTTACCGGCCGGGAGAACATTCGGCTCATGGGCAGGCTCTACGGCGTTCCGGCCAAGGCGCTCGGAGAGATCGCTGAGACACTGCTCGAGCGATTCTCGCTGACCGAGGCCGCAGACCGGATGGCTAAGACCTACTCCGGCGGCATGCGGAGGCGACTCGACCTGGCCGTGAGCTTGGTGGCCACGCCACCTGTCCTATTTCTCGACGAGCCGACCACCGGGCTCGACCCGAGGAGCCGGGCAGAGCTGTGGGACGTGCTGCGCGGCCTCGTCCGTGACGGCACGACGCTGCTGCTGACGACGCAGTACCTCGAAGAGGCCGACCATCTGGCCGACCAGATCGTGGTCATCGACAAGGGGCGAGTCATCGCGGCTGGCACTCCCACGCAGTTGAAGGACCAGGCCGGTGCGGCCAGTGTCGTCGTCACGTTGACGCATGCAGTCGACTTGCCGCTGGCGGAGAAGCTGCTTCGCGGCTGCACCAACGAGGTCCATGTAGAAGAGGGGAGTAGGCGGCTGACGGCTCAGGCCAGCGGTCTGGCCGATATGACCACGATCGCTGACCTCTTCGCGGGCAGTGGGGTCGAGGTCGACGACCTCGGGCTGAAGCGGCCAAGCCTCGATGACGTGTTCCTCCACCTGACCGGGCACCGCGCCGAGGAAGAAGAGCTCGATGAAGTCGCCCCAGAGCTGATCGAGGAGACCGTCTGATGACCGCGACCACCTTGCCGCCCAGGGCCCAGCGCGGTTACACGATCGAGTCTCGATCGGCGTTCAGCCAGTCATTGACCGTCGTGTGGCGCAACCTGCTGCACATCCGGCGGATGCCGGAAATGCTGCTCGATGTCACGATCCAGCCGGTCATGTTCGTGCTGCTCTTCGCCTATGTCTTCGGCGGGTCCATCAACGTTCCCGGCTCCAACTACAAGGAGTTCCTGCTTCCCGGGATCATGGCCCAGACGATGGTGTTCTCATCTGCCGTCGTGGCCATGGGACTGACGAACGACCTCCAGAAGGGCATCGTTGACCGGTTCAAGTCGCTGCCGATGTCACGGTCCGCGGTGCTCGTTGGACGGAGCATCTCCAGCCTGATCCACTCCAGTCTGGGCATTCTCGTGATGGCGCTGACGGGGCTGCTCATCGGCTGGACCATCAATGGCACCGTGGCCGAGGCGACGCTGGCGTTCCTGCTCCTGCTGCTGTTCGGCTTCTCGATGATCTGGCTCGGCATCTGGGTGGGCTCGATGATGCGGTCGGTCGAGGCCGTACAGGGGTTCATGTTCACGGTGATGTTCCCGCTGACATTTGTGGCCAACACGTTTGCCCCGACCGAGAACATGCCGACCTGGTTGCGGACCATTGCCGAGTGGAACCCGGTTTCGGCCCTTACCGCGGCCTGTCGCGACCTGTGGGGCAACGCTCCGGAGCCTCTCGACAGCGCGGCTTGGCCGATGCACCATCCGGTGATCGCCACCATCGGCTGGTCGATCATCTTCACGGCCGTGTTCGCCCCACTCGCGATGCAGGCCTTCCGCCGTCGGTCACAGGACTGAGATACCCACACCGACTTGTCAGAAGCTCACCGGGTTATGACGCACTGTGCTTCTGACAAGTCGGTTGAGGACACGCGTCAGTGCAGTCGCACGGGCAGTTCGTCGATGCCGTAGACGATCGACAGGTCGCGGAAGTGAAGTTCCGAGAGATCAACGGCCAAACTCAAGTCGGGGAACCGGCGGGCCAAGCCTGGGATGGCTGCGGTGAGCTCCATGCGGGCCAGTTCTGCGCCGACGCAACGGTGGAAGCCGTAGCCGAATGCCAGGTGTGATCCTGACCGGCGAGTCGGATCGAACTCGTCTGGGCGGTCAGGCGCGAGAGCGGGGTCGCGGTCAGCACCGCTCAGCGAGCAGATCACCACGTCGCCGGTGCGTATCCTCTCTCCGAACAGCTCCATGTCGTGTCGCGCAAACCGCGGAAATGCGATCTGGACGACCGAGAGGTAGCGCAGCAACTCGTCGATGATCGGCGTGATCGAGGCGTCGTCGGAGCGAAGCGTGTCCATTGTGTCTGGGTGCCGCAGCAGCGTCAGAGCGCCGAGCGAGATCATGCTGGCCGAAGTTTCGTAGCCGCCGGTGAAGACGCCGTCGGCCAGGCCTCCGAGCTCGTTGTCGTCGACCTCGTCGCCGAACTCGCGGATCAAGGCGCCGATGAGGCCGTCGCCGGGTTCCTTACGCTGCCGACCTGCGGCTTCGATCAGGAAGTCCCTGGACTCAGACATCGCGCCAAAGAGGTCGAGGCCACCGCGAGACACGTCGAACCGCGCGCTGCCGAGGTGGCGGAAGCGTTCACGATCTTCGTCCGGAAGCCCGAGCAGGTCGCAGATGACCAGGTACGGAATTGGGAAAGCGAACGTGGACACCAGGTCGACGGTAGGACCGGCGGCCTCCATCGCGTCGAGTTGTCCCTCGACGATCTGCTTGATCTTCGGCTGGAGGCGCGCCAGCCGGCGTCGGGTGAACTCCGGAGTGAGGAACTTGCGCAGTCGGGTGTGCTCCGGCGGGTCCGTGAACCCCAGGCCGCCGATCGCGGTGGATCCGGTGGTGTCCCGGCGGCCGACAACGGCGCGGATGTCGGTACTGAAGTTCGTACCGTCCGCAAGAACTGCTCGGGTCTCGACGAGGCCGCTCACCATCCAGATACGCATCCCGAACAGCGAGGTGAGCTGGTAGACCGGACCCGATGCCCGGGCCTCGGCAAGTCCTTCGACTGGGTCGACGCCGTTGCGCCGAAGCGGCATCGCCAGGGGAGCGGGGACACTTTGCAGCTTTGACAGGTCGACAGCCCCCAGCGCGCGCCGGGCGAGCAGGCGCCCAGGGCGCCGACGGACCGACGAAAACCTCAACATGATGCCCCTCGCGTTCTCCGCCGTTGAACTGGTTCGCCCCCCGAACAAGCGGCGACCTCTTAGCTCGACTCTCGCTCCTCTTCGGGCGCGGGTCTATAGGTGATCGCCCCCATGATGCCCCGAAACGTCGTCAGGTCGAGCCTTTTATGGTCCCGGCACGTCGTCTTTCCGCGGGCCTGAGCGTCGTACGACGAGGTAATTTCCCGCGCCACCGCGACGAAATGGTCGACGGCGCTATCTGTGCAGCAGTCCCGAGCCCTTCCATCGCCCTGTCTCGCTGCCGCTTGGTCGACGTCTTGGGCGCGTTGATCTATAGGTTCTTAGGCATGAGGATTCGCGTGCCTTTCTGCCCGCTTCCGATCGACCAATCCGACGTGGTGTATGAGTACGGACCTGACTCCTTCCCTCGCCCCCGGGTCCACCCAGGGCGAACGACGCACTTCGTGGTGGCCGACTCGCGCGCGTACCCGGACACGACCCGCAGTGTGTGGGTGCACGCCCCTGCCGCTGCTCGACCTGACGAGGAGCTGCCGTGCGTGGTGTTTCAAGATGGCGGGGGATACCTGGACCCGGACGACGACGTCCGGGCTGCAACTGTGCTGGACAACCTCATTCATGCCGGGGCGCTCCCACCAATGGTCGGTGTCTTCGTCGACCCCGGAGTGTTCCCAGAGGTCGAGAACCCGCGGGAACGCAAGAACAGGAACGCCGAGTACGACGCGTTCGACAGCCGCTACGCCGACTTCCTGATCGACGAGGTGTTACCGCTGGCGGGTGAGCACGTACCCATCAGTGAGGATCCCCTGAAGCGTGGCCTGTGTGGTCATAGCAGCGGCGGGAACGCGGCCTTAACTGCCGCTTGGCACCGCCCGGATGCGTTCGGGAAGGTGATCGGGTTCGTGTCCAGCTTCGCGCAGATCCCCGGCGGCAACCCGTACACGCGGCTGATCGCGTCCGAGCCGGTCCGGCCGTTGCGGATCTTCCTGCAAGCCGGGCACCGAGACCTGGACTGGAACGCGCCAGAATACAACTGGTTGGCGGAGAACCTTCACGTCGCAGCCGGGCTTGCTCAGCGCGGATACGACTTCCGGTTGGTGCTCGGCGACGGGGGCCACAACCCCAACCATGCAGGTGTTCTCCTGCCCGACGCTCTGCGATGGCTCTGGCGTGACTAAACGAACGGGATCCATGCCCGTTGCGTCAGCGCTACGGGCTGAACCAGGGATAAGGTCCGCATCTATGGACATGATGAGGGGCGAACAGATCGCCGCGGCCAACCTGACCGACTGGATCAAGCTGGCCCAGGGACTGCATGCCCGCTACGTGGTTGACGACTTCGGCACCGGTGCACGGTTCGTCGCTGCGGTGGGCGAGGCGGGCGACGCGCTCGGCCACCACCCGCGCGTGTCGCTCGGCAATAGGTACGTCGACCTCAAGCTGGTCACCGACGACGCCATCTACCGCGACGACGATGGCACCGAACTTGTCGTCGAATGGGTGACCCAGCAGGACGTCGACCTCGCGCGACGGATCACCGAGATCGCCGCCGACCACAAAGTCGACGCAGACCCCGGCTCGGTCAGCGACATCGAGCTCGGCCTCGACACGACGCGCTCCGCGACCATCGCCCCAGTGTGGGCTGCCCTGCTGACCGGGAGTGCGGAGGCGCAGGGCCGCGGGTCACCCAGCGACGAGATCCGGGACGCCACGGGACGGGTACCGAACCTGTGGTTCGGGGACGCCGACGAGCACGAGACTTCCGGTCAGCGGTTCCACATCGAGGTCTATGTGGCGCCCGAGGTGGCCGAGCAACGGATCGCCGCCGCCCTCGCCGCTGGCGGGACCGTCGTCGATGACAGCGACGCGCCCTCGCTCACCGTGATCGCCGACCAGGACGGCAACAGGGGAATCGTCTGCGTCGACGTTTCCGCTGCGAAGAAGAATTGAAACGCCAACTCGGTTGACCCGCGGGATAAGGTGCGGCATGGCTACTGAGTCGTCGTACACCATCGCGCCTCTCAGCCCCGAGACCTGGTCCGCCTTCGATGCGATGGTGCAGCGGCACAACGGCATCTTCGGGGGCTGCTGGTGCATCTGGTTCCACCCTGACGGGCCCGAGCGCGGCCAGGGCGCGGAGGCCAACCGAGCTCTGAAGAAGGCCTACGTCGAGCAGGGCAAGGCGCACGCCGCACTGGTGATGGACGGCGACGAGGCGATCGCGTGGGCTGAGTACGGCACCCCGGTCGAGTTGCCCACCCTCCACCACCTCAAGGAGTACGACGCCACCAAGACCGCGGATCCCGATTACCGAATCACCTGCGTCTTCGTCGACAAGCGCCACCGGCGAGGCGGCGTGACGGAGTTGGCGATCACCGGTGCGCTCGACCTGATTGCGCAGGCCGGCGGCGGGCGGGTCGAAAGCTATCCCCACGACCTGACCAACCAGACCAAGAAGATGTCGTCGTCGTTCCTCTACAACGGCACCCGTCGACTCTACGAACGACTCGGTTTCACCTACGACCGGCCCAAAGGGCTGAAGAACTGCGTCATGGTGAAGACGGTCGATCCTGCATGAGGCGGTCGCTACCAGCCGCGGCCAACTTTGAAGCACCTTCGTCCTTGCCGGCCGGGGTAGGGGATCAGGCCCCACCGGATTTGACTCATCCGAGGCCATACGCAGTCCAGTAGTTGACATAATGTTAATTATCGGCGAATACCTAGGAGACGCCCGGGCGGGTCCACTGAGGCACCGGTCGACCGCCGTTTCTCGGCCCCATCGGCGCTCCGTGCTCGTCGGTGCGCAAGAAGGAGTGGGTCGGGAACTGCCGCCACCCCTCGGGTGAGTCCTCCCACGCCTCCCGCCGTCCGTAGGCGGTCATGTCGAGCAGCCCGTGCGCGGCCCCGTTCAGCACCTCGTCGCCGCGGCCGGTCGTCCAGTACGTCAGGTAGATCTTGTCCTCCCTCCGCAGGTAGCAGGCGATCCGGCCGGCGTGGCTCACGGTGGGGTCTTCGAGGTGTGCGTTGGAGTACCACGGCGTGGTGTAGCCCATGAAGTCGCGGAACGCCGCGATCTCCTCATACGGCCCGTCGCCGAGGATGGCGAAGGTGATCCCGTTGGCGTTGAGGTAGGCCGCGTCGGCGGCGTGCTGCATCGACCAGACGTTCCTGGTGCAGCCCTCGCACTGCCACTCCCAGGGCTCCCCGTCGTAGAACATATGGCTGTAGACGACCAGTTCGTCGCGCCCCTCGAACACATCACCGAACGGGACCGGTCCGTCGGGGCCGATGACGGTCGTGTCAGGCGGCACCTCTGTCATGGGCAGCCGGCGCCGGGCCGCGGCGATCGCGTCACCCTCGCGGGTGTGCGCCTTCTCGCGCTTGCGCAGCTCGAGCAGCTGTCGCTCGAAGTCGTCGTGGTTGCTGACGGTCGGGGCTGGCGTGGTCATGGTTCCTCTTTCAGTTGTCATGAGAGGCGGCCCGACCGGACGGGCGTACGCCCGGGGAAGCCGGCCGATAGCCGTGGTTCAGGATCCCCTGCGGGTCAATGTCAGATGGGTGACTCCGGTCGGCGAGGAGTTGGCCTCGACCTCGTAGTCCTGCTCGAGGCCCTCCAGTCCGTCCCAGAGTCGTACACCTCGGCCAAGCAGGATCGGCACGACGACCGCGTGCAGGTGGTCGACGAGCCTGGCAGCAAGGAAATCGCGGATCATGCCAGGACCTCCACCGAGGCGTACGTCGAGGCCGCCGGCGGCCTCGCGGGCCGTCTCGAGCGCCTCTGCAGGCGAAGAGTCGATGAAGTGGAACGTCGTGCCGCCCTCCATCTCGATCGAAGGGCGTGGGTGATGGGTGAGGATGAAGGTCGGCGTGTGGTACGGCGGGTTGGGACCCCACCAGCCCTTCCACTCCGGGTCCTCGTGCCACCCAGGCGGGCCGAACTTGCCGGCACCCATGATCTCGGCGCCGATCCCAGGACTGAACTGCCGCGCGAAGGCGTCGTCGACGCCGCGGGTGCCGCCCGGCTGGCCGGCCATCTCGCTGCCCCACCACGCGGTGGCGAACATCCATTCGTGCAGCCGTTCACCGGCGTGGCCAAACGGATTGTCCGCGCTCAGACCCTCACCGGTGCCGAAACCGTCGAGCGAGATGGAGAAGTTGTGGACGCGGGCGAGTGACACGTTGGTCCTCCTCTGTGGGCGTCGGTTTGATGGGCGGTCTTGCTCGGGCTAGTTGAAGGAGGCCACCTCCGCTGGGGACAGCCGCAGTGCACCGGCGGCGACGTTCTCCGCGAGGTGCCCAGGATCGCTGGTTCCCGGAATGGCGAGCACGTGCGGACCTTGGCTGAGCGTCCACGCGATCCGGACCTGCGCGGGTGTGGCTCCGTGCGTCCTGGCGATGGTCTCAACAGTGTCGTTCGGAGCGACGCCACCAGCTTCCCTGCCCTCGGCGGCCAGCCCGAAGAACGGGACGAAGGCGATGCCTGCGGCGCCACAGATGCGCAGCATCTCGTCGTTGACGCGGCCGAAGTCGACGCTGTACCGGTTCTGGACCGCCACCACAGGCGCGATCGCCCTGGCCTCTGCGAGCTGCTCCGCGCGAACGTTGGACAGTCCTAATTGCCGGATCACACCTTTGTCGCGAAGATCCGCCAGCACGCCGAAGTGGTCCGCGAGCGAGTCCAGTCCTTGCTGACGTAGGTACACGAGGTCGAGGTGGTCCCGACCCAGATCCCTGAGGTTTTCTTCGACGAGCCCGCGTAGCTGATCTGGCTTGGCCATGCCCTCGGTAGTGGGACCAACCTTCGTGGCGATCACCAGTTCGTCGGGGTACGGCGCGAGAGCCTCCCGGATGAACTTGTTCGCCCATCCCAGCGAGGTGAAGGGGTTCTTGTGTCCATCCGGCGGGGCCACAAAGCTCGGGTAGAACGTGGCGGTGTCGATGTGGTTGACGCCGAGTTCGAGGGCGTGTCGGAGGAGCGCGAGCGGCCGGTCGCGCTCGCGCTCGGTGTCGTGACCCAAGGGAGCATGCCCGGCGAGGCGTTTGGTTCCGAATCCGATCCGGTTGACCGTCAGGTCGCCGAAGGTCCAAATGCCCGCGTTTGCAGCGTTGATCTGGTCGGTGCGCATCGGAAGAACGCTAACAGTCGCGACGACGCAGATCGAGTGCTCGCTAAGGTGATGCCCGATGTCCTACACCATCGATCCACGCGTTGAGAAATATATCGGGGCTTTGCCCGACTGGCAGCAGGCGATCTGCCGCGAGGTGAGGGATCTGGTCCATGCCGCCGACCCACAGGTTGTCGAAACGATCAAGCGCACCCGGCAGCCTTACTTCGTCTTGGACGGCAATATCTGCGCGCTGCTGGCGGCGAAGGACCACGTCAACGTCTTCATGTACGACGGCGCCATCGTTCCTGATCCCGAGGGAATCATCACCGGCGGACACGACAACCAGACCGCCCGTACGGTCGCAGTCCGCCAGGGTGAGACCATCAACGCGGCCGCCCTCACAGCCATGTTCAAGCAGATCATCGCGAACAACCGCGCCGGCGGCTGGCGCAAGCTGAAGCAGGCTCGCTGATCCCGCCCGGCGCGCCACCGATATCCACCAGCACGCCCCGTCACCACTCAGGAGACCTCACCGTGAAACTGCTCGTCACCGGCGCGGCCGGCTTCATTGGCGCAAACTTCGTCCACTACTGGACGAAGCAGCATCCTGACGACGAGTTGGTGGCCTACGACCTCCTCACCTACGCCGGCTCGGAGACCAACCTCGACAGCGTTCGTGACGCGATCACGTTCATCCGTGGTGACATCGGAGACCAGACCAAGGTCGAGGAGACCCTAGCGACACACGACATCGATCTGGTGGTGAACTTCGCCGCCGAGTCCCACAACAGCCTTGCCGTCCTCGATCCTGGCCGCTTCTTCGAGACCAACGTGCTCGGCACTCAGCGCCTTCTCGAGGCCAGCCGCCGACATGGTGTTTCGCGCTTCCACCACGTCTCGACGTGCGAGGTGTACGGCGACATGGCGCTCGACGACCCTGGAGCGTTCACCGAGGAGTCCCCCTACCGGCCCCGGACGCCGTACAACGCCTCGAAGGCGTCGGCCGACCATGCGGTGCGGGCGTATCACGAGACCTTCGGGCTTCCCGTCACGATCACGAACTGCTCCAACAACTACGGGCCGTTCCAGTTCCCCGAAAAGGTCATCCCGGTGTTCGTCACGAACGCCCTGCAGGACCAGCCCCTCCCGGTCTATGCCACCTGTCAGAACCAGCGCGAGTGGCTCCACGTCGACGACCACTGCCGAGCCCTCGACGCCGTCCTGCAGGATGGCCGCATCGGCGAGACCTACAACATCGGGTCTGGTCGCGAAGCCAGCGTCAGTGAGCTTGCCTCACTCATCCTCGCGGCCCTCGACAAACCCGATTCGATGATGGTGACCGTGCCCGACCGGCCTGGTCACGACCGTCGCTACCTGCTCGACTCCTCCAAACTCCGCACTGAGCTCGGGTGGTCTCCACAGATCACGTTCGAGACGGGAGTGCCCGACACGATCCGGTGGTACGCCGACAACGAGACCTGGTGGCGACCGCTCCTGGAGAAGCGAGGCGTCGATGAGAGTCAGTGGAAGGCAGCAGTGTCGTAGGTCGCTTGACGATCTGGTTGTGGCGTCACCAGCAGCCAGCCGCCTGACCCTGAGTTGCCGAGGTTGTCCTCAGGGGTCAATCCGGCATTCCACGGATGGTCCAGACCCGCCGGTCGGCGCATCGTCGGAGCATGCAGATTTCTGTCGACCATCTCCCCTCGTCCACGCCGACGACAACAGGGAACCGCCGGCTGCTGACGACGGCGGTCGTCACCGCTCCCCTGGCGCTCTTCACGGCGTGGCTGATCATGTGGCCGTTCGGCGGCCGTCACTCCCCCGGACTCGGCTGGACGTTGGGCCACCTGGCCTGGTGTGTGGGCTTCGTCGGGCTCGCGGTCGTGGTGCTCGAGGTCCGCAACCGCCTCCAGCGCATCGGCGGCCAACCGACACGGGTGCCTGACACCTTGGCAGGGTTGGCACTTTTCGGATTGTGCACCGGTGTGATGCAGATGCTCGTCGACCTGTACGCCGGTTGGCGCAGCAGCACGCAGGCAGCGACGAGCGCGCTGGCCGATCGGATGACCGACGACCCCGGGGTCGACCTCGTCCTCTACACCGTCGGACCGCTGCTGGTGTTGGTCGCGATGACCGCGCTTTTCACGCTTCTCGCGCGGGCCCGTGATTTGCCGTGGTGGATTCCCGTGGTCGTCGTACTCGGGATCGCTGCGCTCATGAGCAACGAGACAGCCGTGATGCCGATCGGCCTGACTCTCCTCTGGGTCGGCTTCAGTCCCTTGCTGGTGCAGCCCGCAGGCCAGCATCGACCGTCCACTTAGTCGGTCCGGGTGCATGTTCGCGGAACCGAGTCAGGAGCGTCGTGGCGTCTTGCTCAATGAGCAACCCATCGCGATAGCTGGGCAGCATGAACTCTTCCTCGACCATGTGGTCCACCAGGGCCCCGAGGTGGCTGAAGTAGCCCTCGACGTCGAGCAGGCCAACTGGCTTGTCATGCAAACCGAGCTGCGCCCACGTCCACACCTCAAACAGCTCTTCGAGCGTCCCAGCTCCGCCGGGCAAGGCGATAAACGCGTCAGAGAACGCCGCCATCTGGGCTTTGCGTTCGTGCATGTCGGCCACGACGTGCAGTTGGCTCAGACCACGGTGCGCGATCTCGCGGTCGACCAGCTGCTGTGGCATCACACCGACCACTTCACCGCCGGCGGCCAATGCGGCGTCAGCCAGGGCTCCCATGGTGCCGACGTGTGCGCCGCCGTAGACGAGCCCGATTCCTTCGCTTGCGAGCAGCCGGCCCAGCGACTGCGCCGCTTCGACGTACACGTTGCCTCGGCCGGTTGAAGACCCACAGAACACGCATACCCGCACGCGTCACAAGATAGCCGAGCGGGTGAGCAGAGCCGCCAGCCCATCGAGCGCGGGCGTGGATCAACGTGGCATCAGCGTGACCGGTGTTCCATGGTCACCCACCATCGCGAGGCGAGCGACCGCCGCACCGTCAAGCCCAGCCAAGGTGAGTTCGGCGGAGGCGGCCGAGACGACGGGATATTCCATCGCCAGATGTGCCACTGGCTGCGAGCTCGCGGCCCGCCGGATGGCGTCATCGACACGAGCCTTCTCCTCCGCTGGCCAGTAGAGCCCGGTGATCGACTGCCAGACGACGGTCAGTACGTCGTCGGAGTCAGCCTGGGTTAGCTGCTCCTCGAGCCACTCCCCCGCTGCTGCCCGATCGACAGTCACGGGAAAGCGGCTGGCGACATCGAGGGCTTTGGCCAGCCGCGCATGCCGGTCAACGTGGAACGGCCAGACGAACGACTTCAAGCGAAGCTGGCCTTCTGGCGTCGAAGCGTCGACTGGCGAGAGGTCGCATCCGCGGCGAGCAACGATCGTGAAGGCCTCGGGCTTGGTCTGCCCAATGACGACGTTAGTCAGCTGCAGGGGCGAGGACGCCGGACCGTAGGTCCACCCTGAGTGCACGAAGCGGAATTGGTCCACCAGCAGGTTGAGCCCCGCCGATGCGCCGGGTTCGAGCAGTCGCACCTGACGAAGACCGCTGCGGCGTACCGCTTCGAATAGGCCGACCAGCAGTGCTGTCGACCGGCCCACCTCGTTCGTCTGCGGTGCAATCTGCAAAGCCTCGTGAAGCTCGTCGACATTCGCGGCCATCACTTCGCGGACAGCGGGCCAGGCTTGCGCTGGTGGCCGGGTGCCGCCGAGGCAGGCGTAGTAGGGCACGAGTTCTGGAGCACGCTCGGTCAGCACAATCCTGAACACCCCCGCCAAGAGCCGCAGCTGGACGACACTCCCGTGCGGGGCGTGCTCCCAGCCGCGGCAGATCTCGCGCACCGGACCGCCGGCCTCCCAGTCCGTCGGCCATCGCACGCATCAGCTGGCCGTACAGATGCTCCTGTTTGCCCGCGTGCTGGCGCATTCGATCCGCGAGCGTGACTCCGTCGTCAAACCAGGACACTCGACACCTTTCATGACGTAAAACCCGAAGTCAGCTCGTTCAAGATAGCCAGGTCGTCGTCGCTGGGCTCCCACTCCCCCGCCTTCACGTTCGCGCGGACCTGGTCAGCCGTCGTGACGCCCGCGATGACTGAGCCGACAAACGGCTGTGCTGCCAGCCCGCCGATCGCCACGTCGAGGATGCTGACGCCCCGTTCGGCGGCGTACGCGTTCAAGGCCTCGACCCGGTCGAAGTCCGCCTCCTCGAGCCGCTTGGTCTGGAGGGCGAGCCGGGTGCCGTCCGGAGCGGACTGGCCCCGGGTGTACTTACCCGTCAGCAGCCCGTACTCCAGCGGGAAGTACGGGAGCAGGTCGACTCCCACGTGCTCACATGCGGGAATCAGGTCAGCGTCGGCCGAGCGGTCGTACAGCGAGTACTTGTTCTGCGCACTCACGAAAGCGGGATGCCCCTCGGCGTGCGCCGTCCAGTCGGCATCAACGACCTCCCATCCACTGAAGTTCGACGATCCGATGTAGCGGACTTTGCCTTCGGTGACGAGCTCGGACAGCGCCGAGAGCGTCTCCGCGATCGGCGTGATCGGATCTGGCGTATGGATCTGGTAAAGGTCGATGCAGTCGGTGCCGAGCCTGCGCAGGCTGGCGTCGACCGCTCTGCGGATGTATCGACGTGACCCTCGTGCACCCCAGTCGGCGCCGTTGGTTTCCCTCATGTCGCTGCCGAACTTCGTTGCCACGATCACGTCGCCACGTCGCGACCCCAGCGCCTGCCCGAGTAACTCTTCGCTGCGGCCGGGTTCGCCACCGTAGACGTCGGCGGTGTCGAACAACGTCACGCCCTCGTCGATCGCGGCGTCCACGATCTGCGCCACACGTTCGGCGTCGATCCTCGCTCCGAATGCGTTGCAGCCGATGCCCACGCGGCTGACCATCAGACCGGAGACGCCCAGCGGCCCGTACAACATCGTCATCGATTCACCGCACCCGACATCACGGTGCCTTCGCTGACTGGTCGCGCACCCACATGCCGATCAGCCCGTGGAAATGGGCGAGAAACGCCTCCACCTCGTGTGCCGGGTACGTCGCCACCACCGTTTGCGTCAGCAGCTCGTCGAACGCCGGTGAGTTGACCCAGTCGAGCACCATCTCGTCGAGACCGGCCAACGCGGAGGCCCGGAACTCCTGGTAGCGCTCCTTGTCGAAGTACGCGTCGGCAAGCTTCTGATACCCGCCCAGCTTGTCGTCGTACCCAAGGTCGGGATCGTCCGCGATAGCGAACCAGGCCCGGTCATCGACGTGCGGCTGACCGGCTCTGTCGGTCGCGACGCAGAAGGCGGTCCAGGCCAACAGCGACGTCATAGCCCACGGGAAGTAGTAGTGCAACGACGTGACAGCCACGTCGGGACAGGCGTTCGCGTAGTCGATCGGCAGCACCTCACTGCCCTGCACGAGCATCTCGCACGAGTTGAACTCCCAGCGGAAGAACGCGTTGACGGTCTGTGCGATGGTGATCGCCTCGGCGCCCACCTTGGGGCTGAGGAAGTCGTGGTCGACGGCATACCTGTTGTGCATCGGCTCGTCCGGACGGAAGTTCATCACCATCGTCTCGGGGCCGATCGTCAGTGACCGCGCGAAGACGTCAAACGGCTCGACCGCCTTCTGCAAGTGCATCAGCATCTCGTCGGAGTCGTCGTAGGCACGGGCGAGATCAGCGTCGTTCTCGAGCTTCGAGACGCCACGCCAGGCGCCGCCGTCGAACGGCTTCATGAACATCGGATAGCCCATCTCGTGGGCGATCTCCTTCAGGTCGAACGGCTCGTTGTAGCGCTCGGACGTGTAGGCCCAGCGCACGTTGTCGACCGGATTCTTGTAGGGCACCAACACGGTCTCGGGGACCTTCATCCCGAGCCGCATCAACGCGCAGTACGCCGAGTGCTTCTCCATCGACTGGAACGTGAACGGCGAGTTGAGCAGGTAGACGTCATCCATCAACGCCACCTTCTTGAGCCACTCGCGCGGGTGGTAGTACCAGTGAGCCAGCCGGTCGATGACGAGGTTGTAGCGCGTCTTGGAACGCAGGTTGAAAGGTTCGATCCGGACCCGCTCGGTGTCGAGGTTGTGCAACTCGCCGGCGTACTCGAATGTGCCGAGCCGTTGGGCCAGGGTCTCGAAGGCGCGCGGCCAGTCCTCCTCCATGCCGAGCAGAAGTCCGACCAGGTGGTGGGTGGGCGCTGGCATGTGTCTCCCTCTCCTTCTCGGCTGCAGAACTCGTCAGCAGAACCGCGGCAGGTGGTGGGCGAGCTGGCGGCGCCACCACGGCCAGTCGTGGCTCACGTCGTGACCCCACAAGTCGAGCTCGCACCGGATGCCCTTCTCCTGCAGCCGCTGCGCCATCACCTTCGTGGACGGTAGCGACCCGGTGGGGTGCGTCTCCCACTGGCCTTGGCCGCAGACGAGCAACACCGAGAGCCGCTCACGCAGCCAGTCGAGGTGTTCGCCATGCAGGTGAGTGACGTAGTCGGCCGGGTTGGCGAAGTACGTCGAGTCGCCCCGCTCACCCCAGGCGTGCCAGGTGTTGACGTCGTAGTTGCCCGACAGTCCGATCGCCAACGGCGCCAGATCGGCGCGTTGCATGGAGAAGTGCAGCGCGTGGTAGGCGCCGAGGCTGCAGCCGAGCGTCAATAGGTCGAGCCGTCCATCGCTGTCGCCGGCGATCCACGGGACCGCGTGCTTGACGAGCCAGTCGGTGTAGAGCCCGTGCCGGTCAGCCCGTTCCTCAATCGACGCCGTGGTGTCCGACCACGAGTAGGCATCGAGAGAGTCCACGCAGTAGAACTTCACCCGGCCGGCGTCGACCAGGTCGACGACCGCCTCGATCATGCCGTTGTTCTCGAAGTCCCAGGCTCTTCCCGCTTCGCTGGGAAAGACCAGGATCGGACGTCCGTAGTGACCGTAGGCGATCAAAGACAGGCCATGGTCGTGGCCGTCCAGCGGCAGCTCGACCTGATCGCGTCTCACTCGTTCATCCTTGAGCCAGACCAGACAGTTCGCAACACCTCGGTGAGGGCGGGGTCGAGAGCGTCGCGCCACGCCGTGTAGTTGTGCAGATCCGCCACGGCCGTGAACGCCACCAGGTGCCCCAGCTCGGCCAGCGCTGATGACATCGCGTCGTTGTTTGCGAAGTTCTCTTCCATCCGCCCGCACGTCATCACGATCTGCAGCGGGGACCCTGGCGCAGGGCTGGTGACAATCGACCGCACCCCCGCCGTCACCTGCTCGAAAAACGGGTACGACGACTCCTGCGGATCGAGCTCGGTGCTGAAGAACGAGCCCGACTGGCTCAGCACTCCCCCGAACCGCGACCCCGCGGCAAGAGCGATGAGAACAGCGGTGAGACCACCGAGGCTCGCGCCCATCACCACCATCTCCCCCACCACAGACACCTCATCGGTGAGCTTGTCGAGCGCCGCCAGCTCGGCCGCGACGTAGTCGGCGTTGGCGGCATACCAGGCGTCTCGTTCAACCGGGTGCATGAGGGCCATCCGGAACGGCGGCAGAGCCCCGGACGCGATCATCACTGCGGCGTACTGGTCGAGTTGAGCCAGCTCTACGTACTCCGGTCCGTCGTGCACGACCAGCAGAGGTGCCGGCTCGACCGACTCGAGGCCAGCCGGGGACCAGACCGTGATCGGGATGTCGATGCCGTCGTCGTCACCTTCGATCCTTGCGTCATCGCCCTCGATGACGTCCTTGGTCATGACCCCTGGCTCTGCCTCGACCCGGAGCCATTCCGGCCGCACATAGCCCGGCATCAACGCAACACTGCGTTCACCGAAGGCGGTGTTCACACGTTCAGGGTTCTCGGAGTCGCAGACGACGCTCGTCTCGCCCGACCGGGTCGTCAGGAGGAGGCGGTACTCCAGGCGATTCAGGTCGGGTCGCGGGATCGACAGCAGCCACCCGGTCCCCGTACGACGGAACCGGCGCCGTCCAGGCACCGCGTCGTCACAGTCCAGGCTGACACGGGCCAGGCTGCGATCGGGGTCATCCAGCGTGAAGACCAGGGAGTCCTCGATCACGGAGGGAAGCGCCATGGGGCATGAGGCTAGCGGGACCCACGAGAAGCGATGATAGCGAGGCCGAGTCAACATTCTGTGCCCGAATACGGGCAGGAAGTGGACTTAGCCCTGCCAAACCTGCACACTAAGCGCCATGTCAGAGGCCGATCTCGTCAGTCGCGTATCGCTCAGCACCGGACTTTCGCCCGCCGAGGCGTCCCGGGTGATCGCCGACGTCATCGCCTACTTCTCCGAGCCGACCGAGGACTTCGTCCGCCGGCGGCACGCGACCCTACGGGCCTACGGCATGAAGAACCCGGAGATCTTCACGCAGCTCATCGACGAGCTCGCTGAGCGGGTCGTCGCCGCACCACCCCTGACAGAGCGACAGCTGCGTCGCATCATCTACGGCTAAGGAGCTGCCTCATGTGCGGAATCGTCGGCTACGTCGGAGGGCAAAACGCCGCTCCCCTGATCATCGAAGGTCTCTCGCGACTGGAGTACCGCGGATACGACTCCGCCGGAATCGCGGTGCTCGCCCCCAGCGGGATCCGGGTCGCCAAGCAGGCCGGCCGGGTGCGCGACCTCGAGGCCGCGATGCCGAAGCGCTTTGCGGGCAAACTCGGGATCGGCCACACGCGCTGGGCCACCCACGGCGGCGCCACTGATGAGAACGCCCACCCACACCTCGATGCTGAGCAGAAGGTCGCCGTTGTACACAACGGGATCATCGACAATGCGGCGGCACTGCGAGATCGGCTGACGCAGCAGGGCGTCGAGTTCACCTCCGAGACGGACACCGAGGTGATCGGTCACCTCATTGCGCGATCCGACGCAGCCACCCTCGAGGAGGCCGTGCTCGAGATGCTCGCGCAGATCGACGGCACCTACGGCCTGGCCGTCGTCCACGCGGACTTTCCCGACCGAATCGTGATCGCGCGCAACGGCTCGCCGCTGATCATCGGTGTCGGCGAGCGCGAGATGTACATCGCCAGCGATGTGGCCGCGCTGGTGCGCTACGCACGGCAGGTCGTCCACCTCGACGACGGCGAGTTGGCCAGCGTCACCGCGCACGGGTTCACCACGTTCACGTCTGACCGGCGGCAGACCGTCAAGGAAGCGACGACGGTCGACCTCTCGGCGGAGGACTACGACCGCTCCGGCCACGAACACTTCATGCGCAAGGAGATCCTCGAGCAACCTCAGGCGGCTGAGCGCGTCCTTCGTGGCCGGCTCGACGAGCGGTTCGGCACCGCCCACCTGGGTGGCCTCAACCTCGACGCTCGCGACAGCAGATCCATCAAGCGAGTGAAGATCCTCGGCTGCGGCTCCGCGTTCTACGTGGGTCAGCTCGGTGCCTCACTCATCGAGGACCTGGCGCGCATCCCCGCGGACGCCGAGCCCGCCTCGGAGTTCCGCTACCGCAACCCGGTGATCGAGGCGGACACGTTGTACGTCGCGGTGAGCCAATCCGGCGAGACCGTCGACACGCTGCTCGCCGTCCAGGAGATCCGGCGCAAAGGCGGCCGCGTGGTCGGCCTGGTGAACGTGGTGGGTTCGGCTATCGCTCGTGAGTGCGACGGTGGGATCTACCTTCACGCAGGTCCCGAGGTCGCTGTCGCCTCGACGAAGGCGCTGACCACGATGAGCATCGCGTTCGCGCTGCTGGCGCTCCATCTCGGGCGGGTGCGAGACCTGTCGATCAGCGACGGCAAGCGGATTATCGCTGGGCTGATGCAACTGCCCGACCAGATCTCCAAGGTGCTGGACATGGACGACGAGATCGGCACGAGCGCTCGTCACCTCGCAACGTCGCCCAGCCTCTTCTTCGTCGGTCGAGTACGCGGCTATCCCGTGGCACGCGAGGGTGCGCAGAAGTTCAAGGAGATCTCCTACCGGCACGCAGAGGCCTACCCGACGTCAGAGCTGAAGCACGGTCCACTTGCGTTGATCAGCAGCGACGTGCCGACCGTAGCCATCGTCCCCGACGACCACCTCACGGACCGCAACGTCGCGGCGCTGCACGAGATCAGCGCCCGGAAAGGCCCGCTCGTGGTTGTGTCGCATCTCGGGGTTGACCTCGGTGAGCTCGAAGCCATCCGGATCGACGTACCCAAGAACGAGCCGGAGCTCGACCCGATTCTGCTGACGATCCCGCTTCAGCTGCTCGCGTATCACGCGGCCGTGGAGCTGGGACACGACATCGACAAGCCTCGAAACCTGGCCAAGTCTGTCACCGTCGAATAACCCAGTGTTAGAACCTCACGCGGCTCTGACCTGGCGAGGTTCTCACAAGTCGGTCAGGTGAGGTAGTCGTCGACGAGGTCGGCGTACCCGGTCTGGCCGCTGACGTTGGGATGGTAGGACTCGCTCACCGGGTTGGACAGCCCGTTGATCCACTCCGGGTTGTCACAGACCGCGTGTCCGTTGAACGACGCACGCGGGTCGACGAACGAGAACCCGTGCGCCGCCGCTCGACTGCTCGTCGTCGCGTCGAGCAGGTCTGCGGTCTCGTTGAGGCGCTCCTCCTCGCGTGGGCTGAACCAGGTCGCCGCGTTGCAGTCCTCACCGTTGAAGATGCGTGGGTAGCCGACCACGACAACCCCGGCTGAGGGCGCACCACTGCGGATCGCCGAGTAGAGCGCGTCGAGTCGCCCGGGCAACGTGTTCGTGATGAAGGCCTGGGCCTCATCGATCGCCCCGTCGCAGTCTGAGGACCACCACGGCTGCGCGCATGTGGTGAGCACATGAGTGAACTGAGCGTCGTTGCCGCCCACCGTCACGGTCACGAAGGTGGCGGCGCTGCTCAGTGACCCGATCTGGTTTTGGAGCACCGAGGACGTCGTAGCGCCTGAGCATGCTGCGAAGGTGAGCGCGGCTCCGATCCGTTGAGCATCGAGCACGGGATAGGCGTACGGCGAGCGCTGACAGGCTCCCGAGCCCTCGTCATAGCTCCTCGTGCCCACCCCCGAGGCGTAGGAGTCGCCAAGGGCGATGAGCTGGGTTGTGGACGCGTCAGCGGCCACAACCTGGGCTCCCCCGGCGGTCAACGCGACGGCTGCGGCAATAACGACGGCGGCCGCATGAGACCGCCGCAAGTGAGTGCGAATCATCAGTTTTCCCATCACGGTGCGAGTGACGATCACCACAGCCTGTCCCAGGCCGTCTGCACCGCGCAAGGGCACCGGGCTTACGCTCGACGGCGGTAGTGCACCGAAAAGTCGAGTGACTCGACACGAGACCAGGAGGTTTGCGGTATCTCAGATATGAGATACCGTGAAAGTTATGAGCGACGACTACTTGAGCCGGATCGGCAACCTCATCCGCGACGCACGCAAGCACCGCGGCTATACCCAGACGCAGCTCGCCGACGTCCTGGGCACCAGCCAGAGCGCCGTCAACCGGATCGAGCGCGGCCACCAGAACCTCAGCCTGGAGATGCTGGCCCGAATCGGCGAGGCCCTCGACTCCGAGATCGTCTCGCTCGGCGTCTCCGGGCCGATGCACCTGCGGGTCGCCGGCGGCACGCCGCTCTCGGGCTCGATCGACGTGAAGTCCAGCAAGAACGCCGGTGTCGCGCTGCTGTGCGCCGCCCTGCTCAACAAGGGCCGGACCACGCTGCGCAAGGTCGCTCGCATCGAGGAGGTCAACCGCATCCTCGAGGTGCTGAGCAGCATCGGCGTCAAGTCCACCTGGCTCAACGCCGACAACGACCTCGAGCTGATTGCGCCGCAACGTCTCGACCTGTCGGCGATCGACGAAGAAGCCGCTCGTCGTACCCGCAGCATCATCATGTTCTTCGGTCCGCTGCTGCACGACCGGACGGAGTTCGAACTCCCGTACGCCGGCGGATGCGACCTCGGGTCGCGCACCGTCGAGCCCCACATGGCGGCCTTGCGGCCGTTCGGCCTCGAGGTCAAGGCGACCGAGGGCAGCTACCACGCCCGGGTCGATACCGCGATCGTGCCGACACGTCCGATCGTGTTGACCGAGCGCGGCGACACGGTGACCGAGAACGCACTCCTGGCGGCCGCGCGCCACCCCGGCGTCACCGTGATCCGCAACGCCAGCCCCAACTACATGGTCCAGGACCTCTGCTTCTTCCTGACCAAGCTCGGCGTCTCAGATCGACGGCATCGGCACGACGACCCTGACGGTTCAGGGTGTCCGGAGATCGACGTCGACGTCGACTACGCCCCTTCGGAAGACCCGATCGAGGCGATGAGCCTGCTTGCGGCCGCCATCGTGACGTCGTCGGAGCATCACCATCCGGCGGGTGCCGATCGAGTTCCTCGAGATCGAGCTGGCGCTGCTCGAGGAGATGGGCTTCAACTACGAGCGCACTGAGGAGTACCTCGCCGGCAACGGGCACACCCGCCTCGTCGACCTGACGACGCAGCCCTCGACCCTGCATGCCCCGATCGACAAGATCCACCCGATGCCGTTCCCCGGCCTCAACATCGACAACCTGCCGTTCTTCGCCGTGATCGCCGCCACCGCGTCACGGCCAGACGATGATCCACGACTGGGTCTACGAGAACCGCGCGATCTATCTCACCGAGCTCACCAAGCTGGGCGCCTCCGTGACCCTGCTCGACCCGCACCGGGTGCTCGTCGAAGGCCCGACGCGCTGGTCGGCCGCCGAGCTGATGTGTCCGCCGGCGCTGCGACCTGCTGTGGTGATCCTGCTGGCGATGATGGCGGCCAAGGGCACCTCAGTACTGCGCAACGTCTACGTCATCAACCGTGGGTACGAAGACCTGGCCGAACGGCTCAACGCGCTGGGCGCCCAGATCGAGACGTTCCGCGACATCTAAGAAGGATTGTTAGCCGAAGAGCTCGTCGATGTAGGACCGAGAGCGCTTGGCTGCGGCAAACACCGGCGGCGGCTCCATCCCGGGCACGATCCGCGGAATCGGCTGAGTTCCGGGGCCCGACGAGACGTGCCAGTCGTTCTCTTGCTCGATCAGCGATGCCGCGGTCAGCACGGAACAAGAACAGCCCCTCACAGGACGTGCACTGAGCCACCGTGACCCCACCCCGCTTCGCGAAGCCATCTCAGAACTGCAGTGCGGGCACGTCATCGGGTCCATGACCCCAACGGTAGTACCTCCCTCGACAAAAGCGGTGGATACCCACGCCTAGCCAGGGTGCGCGAGCTAGCACAAAACCCCTGTGGATCGCTCGAGCGATCCACAGGCTTGATGCATCAGGGTCAGCAGATGATCGGCGCTCAACCCCATCCGAGACTTCGGGACGCCGCACGAGCCGCGGCCCACCTCGCGTTCGTGGTCGACCCACGGCTCTACGCCAGCCACAGCCTGCTCGTGGTGGCGTGCTGACGAGGACTCGACCCCGTTGCTGCATCTCGAGATCGTCGAGTGCACACCTGATCCCACCGCGAGCGAGTGTGCGCCTGTTCTCGACAACCTGGTCGCCACTCTCGAGGAGGCACAGCAACTGCCCGCTGGGCTTGCCCTGGGTCTCACCCGTCCCGGGAACGACGCCATTCAGCCCGCCGACCGCACTTGGTTCCGTGCCTTCCACCGGGTCTGTCACGCCCGAGAGATCGCTACCCACGGCGTCTTCGTCGTCGGATCTCACGGCGCCCGGGCGGTGCACATCGACGACGCCGCCTGACCCCGTCATACTTCGAGGCTGTGAGCTGGATCCGACGAGCGGACGACTACGCCTACTTCGACAACGGCGGAGCGCCGATCGCCTTCGCTCACCGAGGGGGCGCGCTCACCGGCGACAGCCTTGGCCTGGAGAACTCGCTGGTGGCGTTTCAGGCTGCTGTCGCACTCGGCTACCGCTACCTCGAGACCGACGTCCACGCCACCCGCGACGGCGAATTGCTCGCGTTCCACGACGCCACACTCGACCGGACGACCGATCTCACCGGCATCATCGCCGAGATGGACCACGTCGACGTGACGGCCGCACGCATCGGTGGTCGAGAAGCGATTCCGCTCCTCGACGAGCTGCTCACGTCCTGGCCCGAGGTCAAGATCAACATCGACGCAAAGTCCGACGCGGCCGTGGCGCCCCTCGCCCGGTGCATCGCGCAGCACCGGGCCTGGGACCGGGTGTGTGTCGCGTCCTTCTCGGCCGTCCGGCTGCACGCCGCTTCGACGGCTGCTCGATCCCCGGGTCCCTTCGGCGTACTCAGCGCTCGGTGTCGGAGCGCTCCGGCTGCTTCCCACCAAACCACTCCGCGCCGCTGGTGGTCGGCCACGTCGGACAAGCAGCGCAGGTCCCCGTACGACGTGGACGCCTCGAGATCGTCACGGCTGGCTTCGTCGAGCACGCGCACGAACTCGGCAAGCAGGTGCACGTCTGGACGATCGACGAACCGCCGGAGATGAACCGGCTCCTCGACCTCGGCGTCGATGCCATCATGGCCGACCGCCTCGACGTCCTCCGCGAGGTCTATCAAGCACGCGGCGATCTGGAGAGGATGAGGCGATGACCTGCGCAAGGGACACCCGTGCCCATCGCAGACCTCTCCGGGTTCGAGCGGCAGGCGAGAGCACCGGGCCTGGTACTTCTACGACTGGGCCAACTCGGCCTACGTCACCACGGTCGGCACGGTGCTCTTCGCGCCGTACCTCACGTCGGTGGCCGAGACGGCAGCGTGCGGTCGCGGTCGGCACCGACGCCAACCCGTGCACGTCAGGACCTGCAAGTGCTCGGGCTGGCCGTGTCCCCGGGCTCGCTCGTCTTCTACGTCGTCACGCTCGCGACCGTCGCTCTCGGCGCTGGTCCTGCCGGTCGTGGGCGCGGTCGCCGACCGGTCGTCGCGCAAGAAGACACATCATGGCCGGGTTCGCCTGGGCCGGCAGCGCCTTCGCCGCCGGGATGTTCTTCGTCGACCGGCGACAACTGGCAGCTCGGCGCGGTCCTGCTGCTCGTTCGCCAACCTGTGCCTGGGCTCCAGCCTGGTCATCTACGACGCGATCCTGTGCGAGATCGCCATTCCGGACGAGCGGGACCGGGTCTCGTCACGCGGCTGGGCGCTCGGCTACCTCGGCGGCGGCCTGCTGCTCGCAGTCAACCTGGTGCTCGTCACCCTGCACGACTCCTTCGGCACTCGACAAGGGCACGCGCGGTCCGGCTCTGCCTGCTGAGCGCGGCGGTCTGGTGGGGCGCGTTCACGGTGATCCCCTACCGCGGGCTCCGCGACCGGCCGGCGGTCAAGCCGTGCTGCCGAGCCGGGCGGCCTGGTCCGGCAGAGCTTCGGCCAGCTCTGGGCCACGCTGCGGGACATGCGGGCCTACCCGATGACGCTGACGTTCCTGCTGGCCTACCTGTTCTTCAACGACGGCATCCAGACGGTCATCGCGTCCGCCTCGACGTACGGCGAGAAGCAGCTCGGGTTCTCGACCGTCGGTGCTCATCGCGACGATCCTGCTCGTGCAGTTCGTCGCGTTCGGCGGGGCGCTGCTGTTCGGCCGGCTCGCGGCCAACGCTCGGGCGGCAAGAAGACGATCCTCGGTGGGCTGGTCGGTCTGGATGGTGATTGTCGTCGATCGCCTTCTTCCTGCCCGACGAGCCAGCTGGTGCCGCTTCCTCGCGATGGCCGTGCTCATCGGGCTCGTGCTGGGCGGCACGCAGGCGCTCTCGCGCTCGTTCTTCAGCCAGCTGATCCCCCGCGGCCGCGAAGCGGAGTACTTCAGCCTCTACCAGGCCGTGCGAGCGCGGCACGAGCTGGCTGGGCACGCTGATCTTCGGGCTGGTCCACCAGTGGACCGACTCCTACCGGCCGGCGATCTTCGCGCTGATCGTGTTCTTCGTCGTCGGCATCGCCCTGCTGTCGCGGGTCGACGTACGTCGCGGTATCGCCGAAGCGGGGAACCAGCCGCCTGCCGTGCTCAGCCACGCCTTCGGCTGGGGACAAACCTCGCATAACGTCTCGTGCAGTGCTTGATAAAGATTCAGCACCCTCCGTGCCCCGTCTCAGCCGAATCTCAGGTGTAGTGGGAATCATTGAGATGCAGGCCACACGTTGGCACACTTGTCGACACGATTCTGCGTCTTATGGGTACGACGGCAACGTCTGACCACTACGGGGAATCACCACAACCATCGGGGAGCAAGCACCATGTCAGAACAGAGCAACCCTACGAGGCTCACGCCTCGGAGGCACCAGCTTCGAGGACGAGAGCGGCATCGAGTTCGCGCCACGCCAGCGCGTGATGTACGACTGCGCCAACGGCCACGAGTTCGAGATCCCGATGGCGGCCGAGGCTGACATCCCGTTCACCTGGGAGTGCCCGCGCTGCGGCGCGGAGTCGCGGCAGCGTGACGGGTCAGCGAGCCCGAGGCCAAGCACGAGAAGCCGGCGCGCACCCACTGGGACATGCTGCTCGAGCGTCGCTCGATCCCGGAGCTCGAAGACATCTTGTCCGAGCGCCTCGAGCTGCTCCGCACCGGCGCGATCGGTCCGGCGCACCTGCACCGCCGCGGAGCCGCGGCGCCGCCAGCCGCACGACCACGAGCCGAACCACCACGAGCAGGTCGACCAAGACGAAGAAGTCGGCCTAACTCGACGAGACCAACTCGAAGCGCAACGCTTTCGAGGCGCCACCTGGATCCCAGGTGGCGCCTCAGTCTTTGTCGGGACCTTCGTCGTCAGGGTGATAGATCTTGTAGACGCCCCCGCGTCTCGGGGCGGGCTGTCCCGCTACCCCACCGCCGCGCCGCGCGCCTGGCGATCACCGCACCCAGCGCTCGGCGCGCCAGTGGTCGGGTGAACGGCAGCACGAAGAAGAAGCCGAACATGTCGGTCACGAACCCCGGGGTCAGCAGCAGCGTGCCGCCGACGAGCACCAGCGCGGCGTCGGCGAGCTGCCTGGCCGGGCAGCTGGCCGGTGCTGACGGCTCTCGTTGAGCGCTCGCCAGGCCCGCCGGCCCTCGCGCTTGACGATCCAGCCACCGAGGATCGACTCGGCGATCAGAAGCAGGATCGTCGGCATCGCGCCGATCGCCTGCCCGACCTGGATGATCACGTAGATCTCCAGGATCGGCAGCACGACGAAGAGGGCAACCAGGAGCAGCGGCATCGGCCTATTGCCCCGCGCGCCGTCGCGCTGCCGTGGCGCAGCTGGTTCGCACCGGTGGCGACGCCCCACTGGGTCACTCGGACGAGCGCCTCCCGGACGATCTCGCCGCTCATCTTCGACTCGCCGTACTCCCGCTCGACGAAGGTGATCGGCACCTCGACCACGCGGAATCCGGCCTCGACCGCGCGCCGGGCCAGGTCGACCTGGAAGCAGTAGCCCTGCGAGGTGACCTCGTCCAGGCTCGATGCTCCTCCAGCGTCGTACGGCGGAAGGCCCGGAACCCGCCGGTCGCGTCGTGCAGCGGCAGCCCCAGCGCCAGCCGGGCATAGGTGTTCCCGCCGCGCGACAGCAGCTCGCGACGCCGGGGCCAGTTGACGACCCGGCCGCCAGGCACCCAGCGCGCCCCGAGCACGAGGTCGGCGTCGGGCAGCGCCTCGAGCAGGCGGGGAAGCTGCTCGGGCAGATGCGACCCGTCGGCGTCCATCTCGACCAGCACGTCGTAGCCGCGCGTCAGTCCCCAGGCGAAGCCGGCCAGGTAGGCGGCGCCGAGCCCCGCCTTCGCCGTGCGGTGCAGCACGTGGACGTGCTCGTCGTGAGCGGCGACCTTGTCGGCGAGGTCGCCCGTGCCGTCCGGCGACCCGTCGTCGACGACGAGCACGTCGAGCTCCGGCACCGAGGCGCGCACCCGGTCGACGACCAGCTCGATGTTCTCGGCCTCGTTGTAGGTCGGGATCACCACCAGGCCCGCGTTGCGTGCTCATCACGGGTCAATCCTGCCGCTGTCCGACGCCGTCGACCCAAGTAGGCGCCATGCCGTCAGCGCCAGCGCCGAGCAGCGACAGCGAGCAGCTCGACCCAGAACGCCGAGCCGGACCCCCGAGGTGATCCCGTCGGCCAGCGTCACCTGCTCTTCGAGCACCTCGCGGGTCTTCTGCTCGGTCTCCGCCAGCACCGTCGCCGTCCGGCCGCGATGATGCCGCTGATGCCGTTCGTGGCGGCGACGACGACCTGGCGCCCGCTCTCGATCGCCCGGTAGCGCGAGATCGCGAACTGCTGCTCGAGCTGGCCGGTTCCGGTGTAGGTCGCGTTGTTGGTCTGGACCACGAGCAGCTGGCCGCCGCCGTCGATGACGTCGCGCACCAGCCCGTCGTACGCCACCTCGAAGCACATCACGTCGCCGATCTGGACCGGCCGAGGTCCAGCACGCCGTCCTGGTCGCCGCGGAGCGAAGTCGCGCGGGATCTGCTTCAGCCGGCCGATGAGCTGCGTCAGCAGCGCCCGGAACGGGATGTACTCCCCGAACGGCACCGAGGTGCCGCTTGATGTACTGCTCCCCCGGCCCGGTCGGCGGGTCCCAGACGATGCCCATGTTCTGGACGTGGTCGGCGTCCGGGCCCGTCGACGACGGCGCCGACGAGGGTCGGCACGCCGATGGCCTTGCACCGCCGCCGTCGATCTCGTCGTACGCGGACTCGGTCGAGTGAACGGGTCGATGTCGGTGGAGTTCTCCGGCCAGATCACGACGTCGGGGCGTGGCGCGCTCGCCGGCCTCCACCTTCGCGGCGAAGTCCTTGGTGGCCTCGGCGTGGTTGTGCGAGCACGGCGCGCCGCTCGGCGAACGGGTCCATCCCCTCCCCGGGCACGTTGCCCTGGACGGCCGCGACGGTCACGTCGCCGTCTGGCCCGGCCGAGCCCGACCGGCAGGAGCGAACGCTCGCCGGCACCAGGGCGAGCGCGCTGCCACGGCGCCGACCGCGGCCGCCGCAGGAGCGCGGCGCGCCGCTCGACGACATCGACCACCAGCGCGACCGCCAGCACGACGACGAACGACGACCAGAGCGGTCCGCCGAGCCGGCCGTAGCGGACCACCGGCGTGTCGACCAGGCCGAAGGCCAGCCTGCCCCACGGCAGGCCGCCGAACGGCACCGTCGCCGCGCAGGCACTCGGCGCCGACCCAGGTCGACCGCGAACGCCAGCGGCCACCAGCGGCGTCGCGGCGACCACGCCCAGGCGATCCCCATCAGCGCCGTAGAAGAGCGCCTCGAGCAGGCCGAGCGCGATCCAGGCGTCGGTGCCGATGACCGTGAGCCACCGCATCAGCGGAAGCATGAAGCCGAGGCCGAAAACGCAGCCCTGACCGAAGCCGCCGCGGCCGCGGCGCCGCGGACCATGACCATCAGCCCGGCGAGCCCGAACGGCATCAGCCAGACCTGGTCGTACGGCGGGAAGGCGAGCAGCGACAGCGAGCCGGAGACCGCGGACGCTGCGGCGCGCGCCACGACGGATCGAGTCGAGGCGGCGGGCATGCCGCGAGACTACCCGGCACGACTTGGTGGCCCCGAGCGAAGCCATCCAGGCACGGTAAGAACCCGATCCCCTTCGGACCGAACGCGCCCCACTGGCATGTGGAGCGCACGCCCGTTGTCTACTGGGGACCGGGCTCTTTCCGGGTCCACTCCGCCGAACGACACAAGGCTTTCCGACCGCCGAGACGAGGCTGAGTTTGGATCAGAAACCAGCTGTCGCGGACCGCCCGTACTCCGATGTCACCGGGCAGCCTGCTCAGTGGACTCCGGAACCCTGCCAACAGACCCCGAGCGCCTGTCAACGCGTCTGCCCACCTGGCGATATGGCCAAACATGCAGGTCAGGGCTGCCGCGTTGTCACGCGAAGTTTGCCCGGAGTTAATTCCGTTGCGGCGTGTCGGATCGACACGCCGTCGTGCGTCAGGAGCCGGCCGGCACGACGACGGTTCCGGTGGCGGTGGTCGCGACGATCGGCTCTCGAGCACCTCGGCGCCGACTCGCCGAGGTCGGGTCGGCCGCGGCAGATCACCCGACCTGCGAGGTCGAGCGTGCGTGATCGGTGCCCGACCCGGGTGACGACGGCGCTCGACCTCGAGCACGTCGCCGGCGCGGACCGGCGCCCGGAACTGCACGTCGGAGTACGACGCGAACAGACCCTCGTCGCCGTCGGTGCGGATGCACACCTCGGTGGCCACGTCGCCGAACAGACCGAGGCTGTAGGCGCCGTCGACGAGGTTGCCGGCGTAGTGGGCGTGGGAGTACGGGACGTAGCGGCGGTGGGTCACGGTCAGCCCGAGTCGCGGGTCGTCGCTCATGCCGGCTCCTTGCTCGCCGACGCTGCTGGCCAGCGTCGGCTTGCCGGCCTTGCGGGTGCGGCCGCCCGTCCTGGCGATGAGTTCGTGCACCAGGTAGCTCGCCACCTCGCCCGGCGTCGTACCCCGGGTGAAGACCTTGTCGACGCCGAGGTCGCGCGGCCTGCGACTCGTCGAAGCGCGGGCCGCCGATGATCAGCAGCGGCCGCCGGCCGCCGGGTAGGCCTCGCTGAACGCCGCCGACATCTCCTTGGTGTTGAGGATGTGCGCGTCCCGCTGCGTGACGACCTGCGACACGAGGACGGCGTCGGCCCGCTCCTCGCGGGCTCGCGCCACCAGCTGCGGCACGGAGACCTGCGCGCCGAGGTTGACGACCTTCAGCTCGCGGTAGTACTCGAGGCCCTTCTCGCCCGCGAAGCCCTTGATGTTGAGGATCGCGTCGATGCCGACCGTGTGGGCGTCGGTGCCGATGCAGCCGCCGACGACGACGAGCCGTCGGCGCAGCGCCTTCTTGACCGCGCCGTTGACCTCCTTCGGCGTCAGCAGCGGGTAGTCGCGCTCGATCACCTCGACCTTGCTCACGTCGACCAGGTGGTTGACCTGCCCGTACACGACGAAGAACGTGAAGTCGGGACCCATCGCCTTCGCGTGGACGACGAGGGCGGGGTCGAGGCCCATCTTCTTGGCCAGCTGGGCGGCCGCGCCCTCGGCCCGCTTGTCGTGCGGCAGCGGCAGCGTGAAGGACACCTGCACCATGCCGTCACCGGTCGTGTCGCCGTACGGCCGGACGATCGTCGGCTCGGCGGGCCTGCGGCGCCCGTCGGCTGGCCTGATCACTCACGCGTCCTCCAGGATCTCGGTGGCGGGGTTGTAGTAGTCGGGAGCCTTCTTGGCCACGCCCTCGAGCCCTCGCCCGGCGTCGGCCGGTCGCTTCATCAGGCCGAACGTGCCGTCGGCGATCGCGTCGAGCAGCCCGCCCGTATTCGTCGTGTGGCCGAGGATCTTGTCCAGCAGGTCGATCGACTCCGCGAGCACCTGGTTGGCCCGCTTCGGCGATGAACCCGCCGGGGCCGGGCTGGAAGTCCTCGGCGAGCCGGCCGGCGGCGTTGACGACGTACCGGACGTTCTGCAGCGCCAGGTCGCGGTCGGACAGCCACGGGGTGACGACGGCCTCGGTCATCATGCCGACCAGCAGGATGTCCTGGTCGGTCATCGCGCCGGCCAGGTTGAAGAAGCCGTCGAGCAGGTAGCCGCGGAAGACGTCGCCGGTCATGTGCCGCGTCGGCGGCATCCACTTGAGCGGCGCCTTCGGGAACAGCGTGCGAGCCAGCAGCGCGTGCGCCAGCTCGAGCCGGAAGCTGTCCGGGATGCTCGGGTCGATCTCGAACGCGTGGCCGAGGCCGAGCTGCCAGTCCTCGAGGCCGGCCTCCTTGGCGAAGTACTCGTTGAGCAGCTGGCTCACCGTGACCGTGTGGGCCGCCTCGACCGCGTCGGCGGTGGTCAGGTAGTTGTCCTCGCCGGTGTTGATGATGATGCCGGCGCGGGCATGCACCTGACGGCTGAACCGCTGGTCGACGAAGGTGCGGATCGGGTTGATGTCGCGGAAGAGGATGCCGTACATCGAGTCGTTGAGCATCATGTCGAGCCGCTCGAGACCGGCGAGCGCGGCGATCTCGGGCATGCACAGGCCTGATGCGTAGTTGGTGAGCCGGACGTAGCGGCCGAGCTCCTTGCTCGTCTCGTCGAGGGCCGCCCGCATCAGGCGGAAGTTCTCCTGGGTCGCGTACGTCCCGGCGAAGCCCTCGCGGGTGGCCCCTTCGGGCACGTAGTCGAGCAGCGACTGCCCGGTGGAGCGGATGACCGCGATGATGTCGGCGCCCTCGCGAGCCGCGTCCTGCGCCTGCGGCATGTCCTCGTAGATGTCGCCGGTGGCGACGATCAGGTAGATCCACGGCTTCTGCTTCGGGTCGCCCCATCGTTTGATCAGCCGCTCTCGCTCCCGGCGCCGGGCATCGACCCGACGGAGGCCGGCGCCGACCTGCTTGCGAGCCGCCGACTGTGCGCGGGTCGCGTCGCGACCCTCCGGGATGCGGAACCGCACGTCGCCGGCGGCAGCGCGTTGGGCGAGATCGAGCAGGTCAGCCGCACCCTCTCGCTGCAGCGCATCCCACACCGGCAGCGCCACACCGTGCTCGAGTCCGACGTCTCCGCGAACGGCGTCGAGCAGCCGGTTGACCCACGGAGTGCCGTCGGGGTCGGCGCCGGAGAGCCCGGCCAGCCGCAGCGTGGCGCGCTCCACCGACACCGTGGTGTGCTGCTTGGCCAGCTTGACGATCGGCCGCCCGGCCTGTCGCGCCAGGCTGCGGGCCTTCTGGACCGTGGCCGGGTCGAGGTCGAGGCGAGGTCGGGTGCGGGGGGTCATCCGTCCCCTTGACGTCGAGAGCGTGCTCGTCCGTGAACACCGGATGCCGGCCACCACGGTCTGGACGCAGACCGGCAACCGGGCGTCGGGGCGCATCTCGGGAAGTACGGCTCCGCCCTCGCCGGATAACACGCCGCTGTCGCGGTCGATGTCCCAGACGGCGTACGTCGCCGGAGCTCCGGGAACCAGCACCCCGCCCCGGTCGTCTCGACGGGCCCGGTGACCGCCTTGGGTGTGGGCGTCGAAAGCGTCTCGCAGCGGTCAGGCGCTCGTCGGGGTGGTGATGGTGGACGGCGGCACGGACCGCACCCCAAGGGTCGAGCGGGGTGATCGGGCTGTCGGAACCGAAGGCGAGCATGACGCCAGCGCGGTGCATGCTCCCGAACGGGTTCATCGGCAGGGCGCGGGTGAGGCCGAGCCGTTGCTCGTAGAGCTCCCCGGAGGCACCCCAGGCGGCATCGAAGGCGGGTTGGACGCTGGCTACGACGCCGAGGTGGGCCATCGCCGCGATCGCCTCCGGTGTCGGCATCTCGGCGTGCTCGAGCCGGTGGCGGGCTCGGACGACGGCGTCAGCCCCGACCTTGTCGGCGGCGGCCTCGAGCCCGGCGATCGTCTCTTCCATCGCCCGGTCACCGATGACGTGGAAGCCGGCCTGCAGGCCACGCTCGGTGCAGAACACGACGTGGTCGGTGACCTGAGCGCGGTCGAGGTAGAGATGGCCACTGGTGTCACCGTCGGAGTACGGCCGATGCATGGCGGCAGTGCGCGACCCGACGGCTCCGTCGACGCAGAGGTCTCCGGCGAACCCCATCAGCAGCCCGCCCTCGCCCGCTCGTGCTCGGCACCACCGAGGAAGGCGCCCCAGTAAGGGACGACCTCGGGCACCGCCTCCTCGGCCGCGATCGTGCGCAGCGTCGCGAAGTCGTCGAAGGGGGCGATGTGTGGGGCGTTGAGCTCGTGGAGCGACGTGAGACCCCGGCTGGCCGCGTGGGCGAGCGCGGCCCGAAGAGCGGCCTTGCGGTCAGCGCTGCTCCACAGTGCATGTGTCACGTCACGCGCTGCATGGTGGGCGTCGCGCTCGATCGGACCGTCCCACGTCCAGCCGTCTCGCTCGCTGATGCTCGGGTCGTGGCGGAGCAGGGCTGAGGAGATGACGCTGGAGTGCGCGTCGACTCGGGCGAGGTAGGCCACCCTGCCGCCGACAGCCCGGTCGATCTCGGCCATCGTGAAGGGGCGGGCCTCGGGCCAGCGCGTCTCGTCCCATCCGAAGGCGTACAGCACGCGGCCCTCGTGTGACCGGGCGAACGCCGCAAGCACGTCAAGCGCCCCTGGAAGAGAGGGCGTGCCGGAGAGGTCGAGCGCCTGCAATGAGAACCCGGTCGAACCGAGGTGAGCGTGGGCGTCGACGAACCCAGGAGCCACCAGGCGACCGTCGAGGTCGATGACCACATCAGCACTGTCGACGTGGCTCGATGCCTCCGCGTCGCCGCCGACCCACGCGACTCGGCCGTCGACTGTCAGCATCGCGGTCGCGACCGGCGAGGTTGGCGAGTCGACGGTCCCGCCGCGGAGCAGGACGCGTGAAGGGTTGGAGGCCATAGCCCTATCCTGCCGTCTCGTGATGGAGGCGTGACTCGAAGAGGGTCCGGACTCCGGGGTGCGTCCGCAGCAGGTCGAGGGCGTACTCAGCGTGTCCGGGAACGTAGCCGTTGCCGATCAACATCGTGACGTCGGAGGCCAGGCCCTCTGCGCCGAGGGCGGCGGCCGTGAAGGACGTGGCCATCGAGAAGAAGATCACGGTGCCGCCCTGCTCGGTGGAGAGGATTGCGCCGCCCTCACAGCCAGGCACGTCGACGCAGACGACGGTGATGGTCGCCGGTCCCCCGGCCCCTACGACAGCCTGCGACAGCGCCACTGGGTCGCGAGCGTCGGCCAGCGCCACCACGTCGGCAAGGTCCTTGTCGGCGAGCAGCTCGACCTCATACTGCACGGGTACGACGGCGATCGTCCGGCCGGCGCCGGCCTTCGTCGCCGCGGCGATAGAGAGGGAACCACTCTTGCCGGCGCCCCCGATGACACAGACCGTCGGTGAGACGCCCTTCGCGACGTACCCCTCGACGACCCGAGCCGTGAGGGCCGGCGCGCCACAGACGTCCATCACCGCGAGGGCGAGCGGGGTCGGGAGGTCGTGCGGGAGCACGGCCGCGATCGAACGGCCGAACAAGATCGCGTAGCCCTCGCAGGGAACCTGCTCGCTCAGACCGTCCCAGTTCGACAGCGCGTCGGTGATGACCAGCGGCGTGAGGGTCAGGGACACCAGTGTGGTGATCTCGTCGCCGACGGACAGGCCGAGCGTGGAGTCGGCACCGACCTCCGCGACCGTGCCGGTGAGCATGCCGCCCGACCCGGTGACCGGATTGTGCATCTTGCCCCGGGTATTGATGATTTCGAGCACTTCGGCGCGAACTGCGTCGCCGTCGCCGTCATGCTTGGTTTCGAGCTGGCGGAACGACGCCGCGTCGAGGTTGAGCCGCGTCACATCGACCCGCACCTCGTCGGCGGCAATCTCAGGATCGGTGTCCAGCCGCTCGGCGGCCTGCGGGAGCACACCGTGGGGCGCGACAACCCGATGCAGGCCAGTCGGATCGCTGGTCACGTAAACCTCCGCAATTGTTCGAGATCAAACCGCAAGTCTTACGGCGTTGCTTTGCTGTCGCCGTACATTCTCCCGTACTCTGGCATGAGAGCGCAGCACGACACAAACACGCGCCCACCCACCAGCACACCACGACACGCGAAGCGCACCCCGCGCCACGGAGGATGAACATGACCACGTCCACGGGCCTCGAGCAGCCGTACCCCTACAAGCGCGTCGAACTCGTCGAGCCCGACTGGACCCGGTTCCCGGGCTTCAAGGACGCCACGGCCGAGGAGTGGGCCTCCGTCCAGTGGCAGCGCGCGCACTGCGTCAAGAACATCAAGCAGCTGCGGGCTGTGTACGGCGACCTCGTCGAGGACCGCTTCTACGACGACCTCGAGCGTGACCAGGCCGAGCGCGCCACGATGTCGATGCTGATGCCGCCGCAAATGGTGAACACGATGGTTCCCGACCAGGTGCCGACCACTGAAGCGTTGTACGCCGACCCGGTGCGTCGCTACATGCTGCCGGTGTTCTCCGACCGTCGTACCGACTGGCCGAGCCACCCGCACGCCACCCGCGACAGCCTGCACGAGCACGACATGTGGGTCGCCGAGGGGCTCACCCACCGCTACCCCACGAAGGTGCTCGCCGAGATCCTGCCCACCTGCCCGCAGTACTGCGGCCACTGCACGCGCATGGACCTGGTCGGTAACTCCACGCCGGTCATCGACAAGCTGAAGTTCAACCTCAAGCCGGTCGACCGGATCGACGCCATGCTCGACTACCTCCGCTCGAACCCCGGTGTCCGTGACGTCGTGGTCTCCGGTGGCGACGTCGCCAACATGCCCTGGGCCCGGCTCGAGGCCTTCGTCGACCAGGTCCTCGACGTCGACAACATCCGCGACATCCGCCTCGCGACCAAGGCGCTGATGGGCCTCCCCCAGCACTGGCTGCAGGACGAGGTGCGCGCCGGCATGGAGCGGCTCGCGACCAAGGCCCGCGAACGGGGTACGTCGATCGCGATCCACACGCACGTCAACCACGCCAACTCGGTGACGCCGATGGTTGCCAAGGCGACGCAGGCGATGCTCGACACCGGGATCCGCGACGTCCGCAACCAAGGCGTGCTGATGGGCGGCATCAACGACGACGCCCACACGTTGCTCGACTTGTGCTTCGCCCTCCTCGATGGCGCGCAGATCATGCCCTACTACTTCTACATGTGCGACATGATCCCGTTCAGCGAGCACTGGCGGGTGTCGGTGGCCCGGGCCCAGGAGCTACAGCACGGGATCATGGGCTACCTTCCCGGCTTCGCCACGCCGCGCATCGTGTGCGACGTACCGTTCGTCGGCAAGCGCTGGGTGCACCAGCTCGAGTCCTACGACCGCGACCAGGGCATCTCCTACTGGACGAAGAACTACCGCACGTCGATCGAGAGCACCGACGCCGAGGCGTTGACGCGCACCTACGAGTACTACGACCCGATCCACACGCTGCCGCAGGCCGGTCAGGACTGGTGGAAGGAGCACGCTGGTGACGTGCTCGCCGCCGCTGAGGAGGCCGCAAAAGCGTCCCGCGAGGCCGCGGAGGCGCAGAAGGCCCTCCCGCTGGCCTAGCGGTCAGAGGTTCGGGGGGCGGTGTTCGTACGGCGTCGAGAGCACGATCGTCGTACGGGTGGACACGTTGGCTCGCGACCTGATCCGCGACAGCAGGTCTTCGAGGTCGCTCGGTTCGGCGACCCGGACCTTCAGGATGTAGGACTCGTCACCGGCCACTGAGTAGCAGGCCTCGATCGAGGCGATGTCTGCCAGTCGCTCCGGGGAGTCGTCGGGCTGTGAGGGGTCGATCGGGCGGATGGAGATGAACGCGGTCAGGGGCAGACCCACCTCGCGCAGGTCGATCGCGGCTCCGTAGCCACGGATCACGCCGCGCTGCTCGAGTCGCTTCACCCGCTGATGCACGGCCGAGGTCGACAACCCGGTCTCCTTGCCGAGATCGGTGAACGACATCCGGCCATCGGCCGCCAACAGCTGGCAGATGCGACGGTCGACGCTCTCCATCGGACTCTCCGCCATCACCCCTCCAGCACAGCGAGCTCGCGACCGGTCGTATTGAGCCGCTCGATGCCGTCGTCGGTCGTGACGACGATGTCCTCGATCCGCGCACCATGCCGACCTGGCAGGTAGATGCCCGGCTCGATGGAGAAGGCCATCCCGGGCTCGAGCACCAGTTCGTTGCCCTCGACGATGTAGGGCTCCTCGTGCGTCTCCAGCCCGATGCCGTGACCCGTGCGGTGCACGAAGTAGTCGCCGAAGCCTGAGTCGGCGATCACTCGGCGACCGATCCGGTCGACGGACTCCGCGGTGACGCCGGGCTTGGCATAGTCGCACTGGGTGCGCTGCGCCTCGAGGAGGACGTCGTAGTAGGCAGTCACGTCGCTGGCCGGCGTTCCCCCGACGACGTAGGTGCGGGTCGAGTCCGAGCAGTAGCCATCGTGCGTCGTACCACCGATGTCGATGACCACGGAGTCGCCGGCTTCGATCACCCGGTCAGACACCGAGTGGTGCGGTGACGCACCGTTGGGTCCGGAGCCGACGATGACGAAGTCTGCGCGTGCGTGACCCTCCTCGACGATCGCCGTAGCGATTGCCGCCGCCGCTACGCGTTCGGTGCGCCCGAGCTTGAGGAACTCGCCCATCCGACCGTGCACACGGTCGATCGCCTGTCCGGCTTGCCGCAGCGAGGCGATCTCGTCAAGGCCCTTGCGCATCCGCAGGTCGGTGATGAGCCGCCCGGCAGCGCGCAGCTGCGTTTGGGGTAGGGCGACCTGCAGCGCGAACACGCGAGTCGCCCACATGTGATCGTCGACCGCCACCGTGTCAACACCGCGAAGCGGTCCCAACGCGACGTCATATGCGTCGTCGGTCTCGCCGTGAGTGACGACCTGCATGCCTGACAGTGCGGCAGGTGAGCGCTGTGCCTCTGGTTCCTCCAGGGCTGGTACGACGAGTCGTGGGTCGCCCTCCGCTGGCAGCACCAGGGCGGTAAGCCGCTCGAGCGGATTAGCGTCGTAGCCGGTGAGATAGCGAAGGTCCGAACCCGGTGTGACCACGAGCGCAGACACTCCGTCCGCGGCCATGGCGGCCTGGACGCGATGGATGCGGGAGGCCACGTCGGCGGTCATAGCGAAAGCCTATCTGTCGGCTGGCTGCCGCCTGGTGAGTTCGGCCCGCCACCGATGATGCGATGGATCCACGTCGTCGGGGATCAGACCCACGTCGACTTCCTCGAGACCTGCCTCGGCGAAGGCGGCGATGTCCTTGCGGGTCAACGGCCACGGTGGACCGTCTGCACTGGGCGTGGAGTCCAGCCGGGCAGCGGCCACTACCAGCAGCGTTCCTCCAGGGGCCACCAGCGAGCCGACATGCGCGACCGCTTGGGGCCGCAGCAGCGGAGGCAAGGCCTGAACGGTCAAGCTCTCGACCACGAGGTCGAACGCCTGATGCCAGTCGGCGGGAAGGGCGAAGAGGTCGGCGGCCAGATAGGTGACCGGCGACTCGGGGAAGCGCTCCCGTGTCATCCGCACTGCCGTGTCGGAGATGTCGAAAGCCACGGTGGAGTAGCCCATGGCGGCCACCAGCTCGGCGTCGCGGCCGAGTCCGCAGCCGACGACGATGGCCTGTCGGCCGCTGTCGGCCGGTCCTTGCTGCCGAACCCACTCCTCGACGAGTTGCTGCGGCTCTTGCCGGTCCCACGGGACGACCGCGTCGCCGGTGTCGGCAGCGAGATAGAGCTCCTCGAACCAGCTGGTCTCCTCACCGCGGGCTAACGCCGCGTCAGCCAATCTGCGCGCGTCTGCGTCAGGATCTCGCTCGGTCAAGGTGGCTCCTCGGGTACGACGACAAGCGTTGACTCTAGATTGCGCCACCCGTTCAAGCCAGGCGTCGGCCTCGATCGCTGATGCACTCGTCGGCTGCTCGATCCCGGCACATGGCATCATCACCGATGTGACGTCACGGTTGATGCTGCTCGACACTGCCTCGTTGTACTTCCGCGCGTTTTTCGGTGTGCCCGACGTTCGCTCGCCCGACGGGACCCCGGTCAACGCAGTTCGGGGCCTACTCGACTTCATCTCGCGGCTCACCTCGACCTACGAGCCGAGTGATCTGATCTGTTGCTGGGACGACGACTGGAGGCCTCAGTGGCGGGTCGAGCTGATCCCGAGCTACAAGGCGCACCGCGTCGAAGCGCCGATCCCCTCCGGTGTCGACATCGAAGAGACGCCTGACCCGTTGGTCGTTCAGATCCCGATGATCGTCGAGGTGCTCGAGGCGTTGCAGATCCCCATCGTGGGCGCGCCCGGCTATGAAGCCGACGACGTCATCGGCACCCTGGCCACGCACTCCCCCATGCCCGTCGACGTGGTCACCGGCGATCGAGACCTGTTCCAGCTCGTCAACGACGAGCGAGATGTGCGGGTGTTCTACACGGCCCGCGGCGTGGGCAAGCTGGAGATCCTGACTGACACATCGATCGCCGGCAAGTACGGCATCCTCCCTGAGCAGTACGTCGACTACGCCGTGCTCCGCGGTGACGCCTCAGACGGACTCCCCGGCGTGAAAGGAGTCGGTGAGAAGACCGCCGCCGGCCTGTTACAGAAGTACGGCGACCTGGCCGCCATCCGGGAGGCAGTGGCCGACCCGAGCAGCTCGCTGGCGACCGGGGTACGCGCCAAGATCACCGAGGCGAGCGACTACCTCGACGTCGCACCTCGTGTGGTCGCAGTGGCCACCGACGTCGACCTGCCGGTGGTCAGCAGCAAGGTCACTCCTCGCGACGACGCGGCCGTGGCAAACGTCGCGGAGCTGCGGGACCGCTGGGGGCTCGGCTCCTCGACCACTCGCGTGCTCCGCGCTTACGGCAACACCGACGTCTAGCTTCCGAGCTCGAGGTCGACCTCGGCCTCGGTGTCGACCTCGCTGGAATACGCGACGACGCCGCGCCGCATCTCCCTGACCGCTTCGCGAGCCGTACGACGGAGCGGGTGGTCACCTGCCGCGTCGGCAATCTGCTCGGTGAGGTCGATCAGCTGCTTGATCCAGCGGACGAAGTCCCCCGGCGCCAGCTCGACGTCGTCCAGCACGTCTTCGAGTGTCGCGCCGCCCGCCCACCGGTAAGCGGCCCAAGCGAAACCGAGGTCGGGTTCGCGCAGGAAGCTCAGCCCGTGGTCGCGCTCGACCGCGTCGAGCTCGCTCCAGATCGACACCATCTCGCCCAGCGTTTCGCGCACGGCGCCACCGGGCACTCGCGGCCGCTCCGCGTCATCGGGATTGCGGGCCTCGAACACCAGGGCAGAGAGCGCCGCCGCCAGCGCAGGTCCTTCCAGGTCGTCCCAGATCGAGCGTCGAAGGCACTCGGCGGCTACCAAATCGAGCTCACTGTAGATCCGTGAGAGAGACGAACCAGCCTTGGTGACCTGGTCTCCTTCGAGGTATTCCAGCTCCTCCAGCACGTCGCACACGCGGTCGAATTGGCGGGCGATGGTGTTGGTGCGCTGCTCGATGCGACGGCGCAGGGTGTCTGTCTCCCGCTGCAACTTGAGGTAGCGCTCGGCCCACCTGGCGTGGTCTTCACGGTCCTCACACTCATGACACGGGTGTTCACGGATTGCGCGGCGCAACCGTCGTACCTCGGGGTCGTCCTCGGCCGGGTTCCGGTCTCGCTTCTTGCCCCGACCGTTCTCGTTGTGCGTCGGAAGGTCGCGAGTCCGGTCTCGCAGCAGAGCCGCGAGGTCGCGGCGCTGTTGCGGGTTTCGAGCGTTGAACGTCTTCGCGATCCGCATTCGGGTCACCGGCTCGACCGGTGTCGGGAAGTCGACGAGTGAGAGCCTGCGTGCCTGTCGACCGAGCGTGAGCACCAACGGCCTCGGCCCTTCGCGCTGCGAGCGCATGCCCGGGTCGATGACGACGGCAAACCCGGACCACCGGCCGGCGGGCACGTCGATCACGTCGCCGACTCGCAGCTTGTCCAATGACTCGACAGCGGCGTCGCGCCGGTCAGCCTTGCGACTCTTGGAGGTGGAAGCCTCATGGTCGGACAACGCCCGGCGCAGCGCGGCGTACTCCATGAAGTCACCCTTGTCGCACGAGATCGCATCGCCGTAACCGTCCAACGCCTCCTCGGCCTTGCGCACCTGGCGCGCCAGACCCACGACGGCGCGGTCGGCCTGAAACTGGGCAAACGACGACTCGAGCAGCTCGCGAGCCGTCTCCTTGCCGACCTGCCGCACGAGGTTGACGGCCATGTTGTACGACGGCCGGAACGACGACTTCAGTGGATAGGTACGGGTGGACGCGAGCCCCGCCACCGCCTTCGGGTCAAAGCCCGGCGCCCAGAGCACCACGGCGTGTCCCTCTACGTCGATACCGCGGCGCCCCGCTCGGCCGGTCAGCTGGGTGTACTCCCCCGGCGTCACGTCGGCATGGGTCTCGCCGTTCCATTTCGAGAGCTTGTCGATCACGACAGAGCGCGCCGGCATGTTGATCCCGAGCGCCAACGTCTCTGTCGCGAACACGATCTTCACCAGACCACGAGAGAACAGCTCCTCCACGCATTCCTTGAACACGGGAAGCATCCCGGCATGGTGTGACGAGATGCCGCGCGACAATGCCTCGAGCCATTCGGCGTAGCCGAGCACCGCGAGGTCGGCGTCGGCGAGCACCGAGGTCTTCGCCTCGGCGTACTCGAGGATCTCCCGTCGTTCCCCGTCTTTGGTGAGCCGCAGGTTGGAGTTGAGACACTGTTGGACTGCGGCATCGCATCCCGCCCGGCTGAAGATGAACATGATCGCCGGCAGCAGCCCCTCGGCGTCGAGCTGCTCCACGACATCGGTGCGGCTCGGCACCAGCCCGCCGCCGCCCGGACGTCGGTAGCCGCCGCGTTTATTGCGATGGTCTCGGGTCCTGATGCGTCGCCAGTCATCGCGAGCCACCTGCGCAAGCTGCGGGTTGACCGCAGATGGGTCGTCGTCCGCGCGGTCAGTTTCGGCGAACAAGTCATAGAGCCGCTGCCCGACCATCACGTGCTGGAACAGCGGTACGGGGCGTCGCTCTTCGACGATGATGTCGTTGTCGCCACGCACGGTGGAGAGCCACTCGCCGAACTCCTCGGCGTTCGACACAGTCGCTGACAACGAGACCACCGAGACCGACTCAGGCAGGTGGATGATGACCTCTTCCCACACTGCGCCACGCGACCGGTCGGCGAGATAGTGGACCTCGTCCATGACGGCGTACTGCAAGCCGGTGAGCGTCTCCGAACCGGCGTACAACATGTTGCGTAGCACCTCCGTCGTCATCACCACGATCGGTGCCTCGCTGTTGATCGTGTTGTCGCCGGTGAGGAGGCCGACACGTTCGGCGCCATAGCGCAAGGTCAGGTCGGCGAACTTCTGGTTGGAGAGCGCCTTGATCGGCGTCGTGTAGAAGCACTTGCCGCCGCGTTGAAGGGCCAGGTGTACGGCGAACTCCCCCACCAGCGTCTTGCCCGAACCGGTTGGTGCCGCGACGAGCACGCCCCGGCCCTCCTGCAGCGACTCACACGCCTGCCGCTGGAACGCGTCCGGCGTGAAGTCGTAGAGGTCGGCAAACTCGTCGAAGAGTGTCATGGTTGGGGAGTCATCGGCTCGGAACGCACACGGTCAATGCTGCGGGAACCGCCTCGACGGTCAACGGGAGGGGTCCCACCCGCTCCCCGTCGGCATAGGCGACGACGTTGGGTGCGGCCAGACTCACCTGAGCCACGCGATGGTGTTCGTAGCTGCGGTGAGTGACATGGGTGCCCTTGAAGAGCCTCGGATATACCCGCAGCAGCTCGAACTTGCTGATCGGCTTGATGATGACGACATCGATCAGGCCGTCGTCGAGCAGGGCGCCCTCACACATCCGCAGCCCGCCGCCGTAGGACGGCCCGTTCCCGACCGCGACTAGCATGGCCTCCAGCTGCCGGCGTTCGCCGTCGAGCTCGAGGGTGTAGGACAGTGGCTCGAAGACGCGGAGCTCGGCCAGGGTGGCCAAGTTGTAGCGCATCTGCCCGCTCGGCCAGGTCATCGCGTTGGCGCGCTCGTTGACGAGGCTGTCGAACCCGGCGGCCAACACCGTGACGTAGTACGTCGTACCGGCGCGAGCCAGATCCATCGTGCGCGTGAAGCCACGTGCGACGACATCAGCGGCAGCGACTGGATCACGCCGCGGCAGGTCGAGGTAGCGCGCCACGTCATTGCCGCTGCCGGTGGCAATCACGCCGAGGGCGGTCTTTGAGGTGGCCACAGACTGCACGGCGAGGTGAACGGTTCCGTCGCCGCCCATCACGACCAGCAGGTCATAGCCGTCCTCAACAGCCTGCTTGGCCAGATCGGCAGCCTCGTCGCCGTCAGCGCCCTGCATGCGCGTGACCTCGAGTTCGCCGGCGCTGAGCCGGGCCTGCACCGCGGGGACAGCGTGCTGGTAGCGGCCCTTGCCCGATGTCGGGTTCACCAGCAGCGCGCACCGTCGGGTCACGGTCGAGACACTACCTCCGGGTCGGCGAAGGCACCCCACTAAAGGGCGATCAACACGGTGTAGTTGCCAGCAGGCGCACCCATGGACTTGGCGAGCCGGCGGATGGCCTCGCATGCCAGATTGGCGTCGAATCGCGTACCGGGTACGGCGGCCGCGACCCGACCGTCAACGTCGACGAGCCCGAGCTGACCAAATTCCCAGGCCTGGTGTGCTGCCCGGCGTTCGGCCTCGGGACAGACCGGGATGGGGTACGCCGCGTCGACGGCAAGCAGGTCGAACGTCAGCCGGTCCGCCCGGGCACCGACTAGCTCGCCCATGACATGCGCGGACTCGTGGAGCGGACCCGATGCATGCCAGGTGACCGGCTCAGTGCCAAGCCAGTCGGGTAGGTCAAACGGGTCGACAAGTTGGATGGTGATCTCCCGAGTGAGGTGGCGCGGTCAGAGCGGTGAGGCTTCGTCGTCGTCGTACTCAGCGTAGTCAGGGTCTTTGTTGAGACCGCGCCGGCGATCGACGATGTGCGCGATGGCCTCAGAAATCAGGAACAGCAGCACCATCGGGATGGCGAGCAGCAGCATGGTGATCGGGTCGGTCGAAGGCGTGGCCACAGCGGCGAAGATGAACGTGCCGAAGACAATCCAGGCGCGCCACCGCGCCAGGTGTCTGCCGCGGACCACGCCGGCGAGGTTGAGCATGATGACGAAGAGCGGGATCTCGAACGCGACACCGAACACCAGCAGGATCCGGATCACGAAGCTCAGATAACCGTTGAGGTCGACCAGGTTGGTGACCTCATCGGGCGTGAAACCGATCAGCACCGACAGGCCCTTCGGCAACACGTAGTAGCCGAGCACGACACCGCCGGCAAAGAGTGGCCCGGCGATCGCGACGAAGATCATCGTCCACTTGCGTTCGTTGCGATGCAGGCCGGGCAGGATGAACGCCCATATCTGGTAGAGCCAGATCGGGCTGGACAACACGATGCCAGCCACCAGTGCGACCTTGACCTGAAGGATGAACGGCGACGCGACACCGTTGATGACCGCCTCGGACCTGATGCCCTTCTCGGCAGCCAACTTTTGCACCGTGTCGACGTACGGGTCGGTCAGCAACCGCGAGATGTCGCCGTAGAAGATCCAGCCGACGATGAAGCCGACGAACACGGACCCGACCGAGATGACCAGGCGCGTGCGCAACTCGCGCAGGTGCTCGGTCAGCGTCATCCGACCGTCTTCAGGACGCCGCGGCTTGCCCCTGCCCGCTCGGAATATGGTCGCCACTCAGCACGCCGGGCCGGGTCGGGTCACTTCTCGGTATGCGTGGGCGGAAGCGTTTCGCCCGTCTCGGTCGAGGGCGACGGGGCTGTGGGGTCGGTCGCGCCGGGCTGACGCTCCTTGGGAGGTAGCTGCGAGCGAGCCGTGCTCGACTCGGACTCATCCTTGTCGTCATCGTCGTCGTCCATCAGGCCCTTTGTCTCGGACTTGAAGATCCGGAGCGCACGACCGGTGCCACGCGCCATCTCGGGGAGCTTGCGACCGCCGAACAGCAACAGCACGACGAGCAAGACGATGATGACTTCGGGCCAGCCGATGCCGCCGAAGGCCGCAGCCTGGACGTCGAGCCCTTGAGCGAGAACCATGGAGTTTCCTCTTCACGTGAGGTCGAGTTGCGCCATCAATCGTACGTCGCCATCGTACGCCGTGGCCGATCACAACCTGCCCCGCACAGGCGATCAGCCCGAATAGTTGGCGAGTGCCTTCTTTGCACGATCGCGCACCTGGGCCGCGAGCATGGCAGGCTCCACGAGCGTGGCAGCGCCGCCCAGCCGCAGGACAAGCCGTTGCAACCAGCCCTCGTCGCTGTAGCGCAGCTGGACCCGGAGCCGACCCTCGCCCGCCTCCGTCTGCTCTTCGATCGGGTAGTAGTCGGCCATCCACCGGGCAGACGGCTCGAGCTCGAGCAGTGCCACTGGGTCATCGGGGTCGGGCTGGAACAGGCCCTGGGAGAGGTCCTTGCGCTCGACGTTCTCGGGGACTTCGGCGTCAATGTCGAGCACTTTGGCTGAGCTAATGCGATCCAGTCGGAAGATACGCACCTCTTCAGCTCGTCGGCACCACGCCTCGAGATAACCGTGCCCCTCAGAGAACAGCAGTCGCATCGGGTCGGCGTCGCGCTCCGTCGTCTCGTCGCGGCCGGGGACGTAGTAGCTCAGGTGCATCCGTCGACCTTCGGCCAGCGCCTCGTCGACGGCGTTACGAATCTCGTCGTCGACGTGGTCGACGCGGATGTCGACAGCAGATGCCGTTGCGCTGGCTTCGCCGGTGGCCGCCTCGAGCTTGGCGAGTGCCCGGTCGACGGCTTCGCGCTGATGCGCTCCGGTAATCTCTCGCAGCGCGCGAAGGGCGACGATCAGGGCGAGCGCCTCGTGAGGCGCGAGCCGCAGCGGACGCGTGAGGTAGTCGGCGTTGCTCAGCTTGACGATTCCGTCGCCGTCGAGCGCCTCCATGTCGATGTCGATCATGTCGCCGGTGACCGAATTCGGGAGCCCGCAGAACCAAAGCACCTTGAGATCCTTGATGATCTGGCTCGGCGGCACCCCGAAGTCCTGGGCGACCTCGTCGACCGACACTCCCTCCCTGACGCGAAGGTAGGGCACGAGAGCGAGCATCCGCTCGACCTGCTCTTGCGCGTTCGCGCTCATGCGGACACTCCCCCGGCGACGAGGCTCAACCGTCGTACGACGGCCTCACGCACCTCGTCGGGCGCGACAACGATGACATCAGGCCCGTACGACGACAGCTCCTCGGCAAGTGACGAGCCACTGCCGTAGGGCAGCTCGATCTCGGTCCATCCCTCGTCGGCGGGCCCGGATCTCGCGGCCCGCCGCCGCAGCGAGTCACCGCTGCCATGTCGGACCCGCAAGGTGGCCGAGCTGTGCGGGTGTGGCGGGGCCAGGCTGGATGCGAGAGCACGGAGGTCGAGGTCATCCGGCGGCTGGTAGCCGCCCGGCTCGCCGAGGGGGGTCACGACGCCTTCGATCCTCGACACGCGGAACATTCGAGGTGCGTCGCGGTCTCGATCGTGCCCGACGACGTACCAGTGGCCGTGCCAGGAGACGATGCCCCACGGTTCGAGGTGCCGCTCGGTGACCTCGGCGGCACCTGAGCGGCGATAGCCGAACTCGACGGCGGTGCGCGTCGTGACCGCCTGGAAGACCTCGTCGAACGCCGGCTCGTCGGTGGCCAGCTGCGGTTCGAGGATCGTCAGAGCGGACTCGTCGACGTCAACGCCCCCGGCGCGGAGCTTGCGCAGACCCTGCGTGGTCGCGGAAGCCAGGCTGGCGTGCTGCCACACGCGGGCCGCAAGCCCTACGACGGCAGCCTCGTCGGCCTCCAAGCTGATCTCGGGGAGCTCGAACTGGGCCCGACTGACCCGATAGCCCACCTCGTCCTCGAAGCCCTTTTCGACCGATCCGACCTCGATGGGTACGCCGAGGACGCGCAGCTCTTCCTTGTCCCGGTCGAACATCCGGTCAAACGCGTCGTCGCTGAGGTCGTGGTAGCCCTCGACTGCCAGCCGGATCCGGTGCTTGGGGATGAAGTTGCGCGCAACGAGCAGGCAGATCGTGAGGTTCATCAGCCGCTCGGACTTGCGTGCGGTCACCGGGCCTCCTCAGTCGTCTGTCACTGCCCCCGACGGGTGAACCCGAGACTACTGTGCCTGCAGGATGTCGACGACGAAGATCAGGTCAGCGTCGGCCGTGATGTCCGGCGGACGCCCCTCCTTGCCGTAGCCGAGATCGGACGGGACCACCAGGATCACCCGGGAACCGACGGTCTGACCGACGAGCCCCTCGTCCCACCCCTTGATGACGCCGCCGGTCCCGATCGGGAACGAACGCGGCTCGGGGGCGGACCACGACTCGTCGAAGACCTTGCCATCGGGGTAGAGCTGCCCGACGTACTCGGCAGTCAAGGTCTGACCGGCCTCCACGACCGGGCCCTTGCCCTTGATGATCGGGTAGACACCGAGCTTGTCGACCGTCTTGGAAGTGTCTTTGGTCGCCTTGAACTTCTCGGGGTGCTTGTCCTTGTCATAGATCAGCGTGGGCACGGTGGCCGGGGCCTTCATCGGCGTACCCGTCGCCTCGGGAAGCGGGTTGGAGACCTTGCGGACATCGACGACGAAGACGACGCTGTCGCCCTTGCGGATCGCCGACCCGTTCCCGGTGGGGTCATACCCATCCTTGGACGCGACCGCGACCAACACCCGATCACCCGCATGGGTGCCCTCAAGCCCCATGGCCAGGCCCTTGATCACCTGGTTCAGTGCGAAGCTGGCCGGCTTCCCGTCGTCGTCCCAGCTGCTGTCGAACTCCGTGCCGTCGCTCGCGTTCTCCCCGACGTAGTCGATGGTGACGGACGAGTCGGCCTTGATCGCCGGGCCGGTGCCCGGTCCTTTGTCGACGATCTCGCTGGCTGTCTTTTCGAACGTGATGGGGGCTTTGAAGTCCACGCTGGGCTTTTCGCCCGGCTCACCCGACACCGTGACATCGTCGACCGTGGCGACCTTGGCCTTCGCCTCTTCGTCTGAGCCGCCTCCGCATGCAGAAATCACGAGCAGGAGCGGCAGCACAATGGCGGCGACGGTTCGACGCACAGAAACACCTCGCGGATCAAGGAAGATGGGTAAGCGACGGCCTAGCCTAACTCAGCCACCCAAACCCCTAGACGGGCCACTCAGGCTCGTCGTCTCACATCGACTCGATGAGCCGCTCGACCCTCTCGTCGTGCGACCGGAACGGGTCTTTGCACAGGACGGTGCGTTGCGCCTGGTCGTTGAGCTTGAGGTGCACCCAGTCGACGGTGAAGTCCCGACGCCGCTCCTGGGCCTTGCGGATGAACTCTCCGCGCAGCCGCGCCCGGGTCGTCTGCGGCGGGACCGACTTGGCTTCGAAGATCGCCAGGTTCGATGTCACCCGAGCGACCGCGCCCCGCTTCTCGAGCAGGTAGTAAAGCCCTCGATTGCGATGGATGTCGTGGTAGGCCAGGTCGAGCTGGGCCACCCTCGCGGACGAGAGACCGAGTCCGTGCTGGGCTCGGTAGCGCTCGATCAGGCGGTACTTGATGACCCAGTCGATCTCCCGCTCGACCAGACTCAGGTCGTCGGACTCCACCGCCTTGAGGCCCCGCTCCCAGAGGTCGAGTGCTGCATCAATCGTCGGCGTATGCAGTTCCCGGCGGTCGACGAAGTCTCGGGCCTTGCTGAAGTACTCGTTCTGGATGTCGAGCGCCGATGCGTCACGACCATTGGCGAGCCTGACCTTGCGTTGGCCGGTCATGTCGTGCGACATCTCGCGGATCGCCCGGATCGGGTTCTCCATCGTCATGTCACGCATCACGACGCCAGCTTCGATCATCCGCAGCACCAGGTCGGTCGAGGCCACCTTGAGCATGGTCGTGGTCTCGCTCATGTTGGAGTCGCCCACGATGACGTGCAGCCGCCGGAAACGCTCCGCGTCGGCGTGGGGCTCGTCGCGGGTGTTGATGATCGGCCGCGAGCGAGTGGTGGCGCTGGAGACGCCTTCCCAGATGTGCTCAGCGCGCTGGCTGACGGAGTAGATCGCGCCACGCGGCGTCTGGAGCACCTTGCCTGCTCCGCAGATGATCTGCCGGCTGACGAGGAACGGGATCAAAATGTCTGCGAGCCGGGCGAACTCCCCGTGCCGACCCACCAGGTAGTTCTCGTGGCAGCCGTAGGAGTTGCCGGCTGAGTCGGTGTTGTTCTTGAACAGGTAGACGTCTCCGGCGATGCCCTCTTCGCGCAGCCGGCGCTCGGCGTCGACGAGCAGTCCCTCGAGTACCCGCTCCCCCGCCTTGTCGTGGGTGACGAGGTCGACGACGGAGTCGCACTCGGGGGTGGCGTACTCAGGATGGCTGCCGACGTCGAGATAGAGCCGGGCGCCATTGCGGAGGAAGACATTGCTGGACCTGCCCCACGACACCACCCGGCGGAACAGGTAGCGCGCGACCTCGTCGGGCGAGAGTCGGCGCGCACCCTTGAACGTGCACGTGACGCCGTACTCGTTCTCGATCCCGAAGATCCGTCGGTCCACGCCCTCAGCCTATGTCCTGCTACAACAGCCCGGCGTGATCCAGGGCCAAATACACCATCTCGTTGCCGGTCATCAGACCTGCCTTGAGCTCTGCGCGGACGGTAGCGACGTCGAGTACGACGGGTACGCAGTCCTCGTACTCGTCGAGGCGCTGGACACCGCCGGGCACACAGCCCCGGGCGATCACCACGTGCCGGCGACCCGTCGATGACGCGCTCATCGCCGTGGCCACGTGCTCCAGATCAGTGCTGATGTAGCCGGTTTCCTCGGTGAGCTCGCGGGCAGCGGCCTCAACCGGCGTCTCTCCTGGGTCGACGAAACCGCCGGGGATGTTGAGCACGACCCGGTCGGGACCGGGGCGGAACTGACGGACGCATCACCACCTGCCCGTCTGCGGTGAGCGCCAGCACGCCAACGCTCTGCCCGCCACCGAACATCTCCCACGAGGCCAGCCGACCGTCGGGCAGCCGGTAGGTGCGCTTGCTGACCCTGATCCAACCCTGGTGGATCACCTCGTCCTCGCCGACGACGGCCCACACCCGTTCCTCGTCAGTGAGGCCGTCCGGCGTGGGTGGCTCAGGCATGTGGCGTGGTGTCCGGGTCGTCCGGCAGGTCACCCACTTCGTCACTGGGGTCGCTGGGAGATTCGTCGGGGGTCTCGGACACGGCCGACTGACCGGCCGGACCCGCCGTGTCGTCGGGGCTGCCTGATGGGGTGGCGTCCGTCGTCGCCTCGGCACTGTCAGCGTCAGTCGCGGTGTCGGGCTCGGTGTCAGTCGGGGAGTCGGTGGACTTGCCGAAGAGCGTGATGAGGCGTGCGTTGGCCATGCGCCGGAACTTGCGCGGCTGCGAACGCGTGCGGTCCAACAGGGCGACCTCGAGCTTGTCGCCGGTCACCTGCCGCACCTGCTCGCCGTCGTGACCGAGCGCGTCGACTGCGAGCTGCAGTGCCGCGTCGAAGTCGAGCCCATCGCGGTAGTTGTCCTTCAGGTAGGCGCTGACCTGCTCGACGGTGCCGCCCATCACGGCGTACCCGTGCTCGTCAGCGACCGACCCGTCGTAGGTGAGCCGGTAGATCTGGTCGTCCTCGGCGCTGTCGCCCACTTCGGCGACGAAGATCTCGACCTCGTAAGGCTTCTCTCCGCCGGAGGAGAAGATCGTGCCGAGCGTCTGGGCGTACGCGTTGGCGAGACCGCGGCCGGTGACGTCGCGACGGTCGTAGGAGTATCCGCGCATGTCGGCGAGCCGGACCCCAGCGATCCTGAGGTTCTCGAACTCGTTGTAGCGCCCCACTGCCGCGAACGCGAGCCGGTCGTAGATCTCGGAGATCTTGTGGAGTGCCTGCGACTGGTTCTCGGCCACGAAGAGCAGCCCGCCGGAGTACTCGACCACGACGACGGATCGGCCGCGCGCGATGCCCTTGCGGGCGAAGTCGGCCCGATCCTTCATCTGCTGCTCGGGCGAGACGTAGAACGGCATCGACATGAAGAAAGGCTCCTGGTGGTTAGGTCAACGGGGCTGCGGGGCCGTCAGGACGCTGCATCCGGGCAGCGATGACCTCGTCGGCGATGGCCGCGATCTCGTCGTCGGGGAGTCGGGAGAAGCCGTCCTCCGTGACCATCGAGACGACCGGGAAGATCCGTCGCGCCAGGTCAGGTCCTCCGGTCGCAGAGTCGTCGTCGGCGGCGTCGTAGAGCGCCTGGACTGTGGCCATCATGCATTCACGCGCCGTCAGGTCCTCGCGGTAGAGCTTCTTGAGTGAACCGCGGGCGAAGACCGAGCCGGACCCGACGGAGTGGAACGCGTGCTCTTCATAGCGACCGCCAGTGGCGTCGTAGGAGAAAATCCGACCGCGGCCAACGAGCAGGTCGAAGCCGGCGAAGAGCGGCACGACGGCCAGCCCCTGCATCGCCATCCCGAGGTTGCTGCGAATCAGAGAGGCCAGCCGGTTGGCCTTGCCGTCGAGCGACAACGTGGTGCCCTCGATCTTTTCGTAGTGCTCGAGCTCGACCTGGAAGAGCCGCACCATCTCGACCGCGATACCAGCGGCGCCGGCGATGCCGACGCACGAGTACTCATCTGCGGGAAAGACCTTCTCGATGTCGCGTTGGGCAATCACGTTGCCCATGGTGGCGCGACGGTCGCCGGCCATCACGACACCGCCCGGAAACGTGGCAGCGACGATCGTCGTACCGTGCGGCGCGTCGACAGCAACCGGGCCGGTCACCGGAGTACGCCGGCCGGGAAGCAGGTCAGGAGCAAGAGTCGCCAGGAAGTCCGCAAAGGAGGAGCTGCCGGGAGTCAGATAAGCGTCGGGGAGTCGAGACTCAGTCACAGGTCTCACTCGCCGCCCTTCTGGACGAAGCCACGCACGAACTCTTCAGCGTTGGACTCCAGCACCTCGTCGATGTCGTCGAGAATCGCGTCGACGTCGTCGTCGAGCTTTTCCTTGCGTTCGGTTGCTGCCTCAGTGGGAGCAGACTCCGGAGGCGTCTCATCCTCCGAAGACTTGCGTGTGGTCTTGTGTTGCTGGCCACCTTCGCGCGCCATCGTCCACCTCCTTCGTCGACATGAACATTGACTGCATCCTTACACCGAAACCCTACCGGGACCGGTATTTACCTTCACCGGTCGTCATGAAGTGATCGCCGCGAACAGCTCCTCGGCCGTGCGACAGCGGTCGAGGAGCGCGCCGACGTGTTGACGCGTGCCTCGGGAAGGCTCCATCGTCGGAATGCGCTGGAGGGAGTCACGGCCGGGCAGGTCGAAGATCACCGAGTCCCACGAGGCAGCCGCGATGCGCTCGGGATACTGCGCGAGGCACCGGCCGCGGAAGTATGCGCGGGTGTCGGTTGGGGGGTCTGTGATGGCCGCCGTGATCTCGTCCTCGGTCAGCAACCGGTCGATGGAGCCGCGCTTGAGCAGCCGGAGATAGAGCCCTTTGTCGGGGCGCAAGTCGGCGTACTGCAGGTCGATGAGGTGCAGCTTCGGATCGTCCCACTCGAGGCCGTCACGGTCGCGGTAGGACTCCAGCAGTGCCAGCTTGGCCACCCAGTCGAGCTCCCGGCGGCACTCCATCGGGTCACGGCGCAGCTTGTCGATGGTGGTCCCCCAACGAGAGAGGACGTCCTTGGTCTGGTCGTCCGCGTCATCTCCGAGCCGGTCTTCGACGTACGAGAGGGACAGCTCGAGGTAGGCCTCCTGCAAGTCGAGCGCCGTCATCTGCCGGCCGTCCTTGAGCCTGATCTTGTGCTCGAGTCCGGCGTCGTGAGAGACCTTGTGGAGCTCGGTGACCGGACCGTCGATCGCCAGTTCGGCACTGATCGCGCGGTCCTCGATCATCGACAGCACGAGCGCGGTGGTGCCGACCTTGAGATAGGTCGAGATCTCCGCAAGGTTGGCGTCACCGATGATGACGTGCAGCCGCCGGTACTTCTCTGGATCGGCGTGCGGCTCGTCTCGGGTATTGATGATGGGCCGCTTCAAGCGTCGTCTCGAGTCCGACCTCGACCTCGAAGTAGTCGGCCCGCTGACTGACTTGGAAGCCGTGGGTCTGACCGTCCTGACCGATTCCGACTCGGCCAGCTCCACAGATCACCTGGCGGCTGACGAAGAACGGGGTGATGTGGCGGACGATGTCGGGGAACGGCGTCGACCGTTGCATCAGGTAGTTCTCGTGGGCGCCATAGGAGGCGCCCTTGTTGTCGGTGTTGTTCTTGTAGAGCACGAGTTGGTTCTGACCTGGGATGTCGACGGCTCGGCCTGCTGCGGCGACGATCCGCTCCCCCGCCTTGTCCCAGAGCACGATGTCGCGGGGGTTGGTGCACTCGGGGCTGGAGTACTCCGGGTGGGCGTGGTCGACGTACAACCTGGCACCGTTGGTGAGGATCAGGTTGGCGAGCCCGATCTCCTCGTCGGTCAGCTGGCTGGGGTCTGCGGCTCCCCGGCTGAGGTCGAAGCCGCGCGCGTCACGCAGCGGGCTCTCCTCTTCGAAGTCCCAGCGGGCTCGTCGCGAACGTTGGCTCGTGCGAGGCATAGGCGTTGACGACCTGCGACGAGGTGAGCATCGGGTTGGCCGACGGCGTACCGAGCACCGAGATGCCGAACTCCGTCTCGGTCCCCATAATGCGCCGCACGCTCATGTCGTGCAGCCTACGGGGGAAGAGGAAAAGCAAACCGCAACGACAGCCGCTCACCGAGAAGTGCCGCACGAGCAGGCGCGGGAACCGGACAGACCTACGCCTGGACTCCGGGACGGGAAACCGGGAAACCCGGGCCGCCAAGCATCAGTCGGTCATCGACGGTGTCGTACTCGTTGAGCTCGACCTTCTGCGAGACAAGCGGCTTCTCGCGGGTAGAGATGAAGGCCCCGACCGCCATGAGAATGAAGATGCACCCGAACACGATGTGAAGCGCCATGACGGCCTCCCTTTGTCCGCACCGAGAACGGCACGGCTCAAAACTGTGAGAGTACACCTCGACGCTGCCCGAAACGCCCTCTTCGTGAACTGGATAGCTGGGGTGGAGTCGTGCTGGAGCACGACGTCACGCGGACTTGTCGGTTAGAGGTATTGGCCGGTGTTGGCGACGTTGTCGATGGACCGGCCCGGCTCGGTGCCCTGCTTGCCGGAGATCAGGGTGCGGATGAACACGATGCGCTCACCCTTCTTGCCCGAGATCCGCGCCCAGTCGTCGGGGTTGGTGGTGTTGGGCAGGTCCTCGTTCTCCTTGAACTCATCGACGCACGCCTGCAGGAGATGGCCGACCCGGAGCCCTCGCTGGTTGTTGTCGAGGAGGTCTTTGATCGCCATCTTCTTCGCCCGGTCGACGATGTTCTGGATCATCGCGCCGGAGTTGAAGTCCTTGAAGTAGAGGACCTCCTTGTCGCCGTTGGCGTAGGTGACCTCGAGGAAACGGTTCTCCTCGGACTCGGTGTACATCCGCTCGACCGTACGCTGGATCATCGCAGCCACGCACTCGTCACGGTTGTCGCCGAACTCGGCCAGATCGTCGTGGTGCAAGGGCAACGACGAGACGAGGTACTTGGAGAAGATGTCGCGGGCCGACTCCGCGTCGGGACGCTCGATCTTGATCTTCACGTCGAGGCGGCCGGGACGAAGGATGGCCGGGTCGATCATGTCCTCACGGTTGGACGCACCGATGACGATGACGTTCTCGAGTCCTTCGACGCCGTCGATCTCACTGAGCAACTGCGGAACGATGGTGTTCTCGACGTCGGAGGAGACGCCCGACCCTCGCGTGCGGAACAGCGAGTCCATCTCGTCGAAGAACACGATGACCGGCGTGCCCTCGCTGGCCTTCTCACGCGCACGCTGGAAGACGAGGCGGATGTGGCGCTCGGTCTCACCGACGTACTTGTTGAGCAGCTCAGGACCCTTGATGTTGAGGAAGAACGACTTGCCCTCCTCGCCAGTCTTGGCGGCGACCTTCTTCGCCAGCGAGTTGGCGACGGCCTTGGCGATCAGCGTCTTGCCGCAGCCGGGCGGGCCGTAGAGCAGCACGCCCTTCGGTGGCTTGAGCTGGTGCTCGAGGAACAGCTCGGGGTGCAGGTAGGGCAGCTCGATCGCGTCGCGGATCTGGTCGATCTGACGCATCAAGCCACCGATGTTGGAGTAGTCGATGTCAGGCACTTCTTCGAGGACGAGCTCTTCGACCTCGGTCTTCGGGATCCGCTCGTAGATGTAGCCGGCACGTGCGTCGAGCAGCACGGAGTCGCCGGCACGCAGCTTCTCGTCGCGCAGTGGCGCGGCTATCCGGACCACGCGCTCCTCGTCGGCGTTCGCGATGACGAGAGCACGCTCGCGGTCGGCGAGAATTTCCTTGAGCATCACGACCTCGCCAACCTGCTCGAAGTGCAAGCGCGGCGACGACGTTGAGCGCCTCGTTGAGCATGACCTCTTGGCCGCGCTGGAGCGACTCGACGTCGACGTTGGGGCTGACGTTGACGCGCAGTTTGCGTCCACCGGTGAAGACATCGATGGTGTCGTCGTCATTGACCCCCAGGAAGGTCCCGAAGCCGGTAGGTGGCTGGGCCAGCCGGTCGACTTCTTCCTTGAGCGTCATGATCTGGTCGCGGGCCTCGCGCAGCGTCGACGCCAGCCGCTCGTTCTGCGAGGTCAGGGATGCCAGCGAGGACTGCGCCTCAGCAAGGCGTTGTTCGAGGAACCGGGTTGCCTGTGGCGCGTCCGAAAGCCTGCTTCGGAGTTCGCTGACCTCGGACTCGAGGTAGCCCGACTTGGCTCTCGAGCTCTTCAGCCTTTCGGGAGCCGCGCGCGTGCGCATCATCGTGTGCAGTCACCGAAACCACCTCCCTGGGAGGACCTATAACTCGACCCTACCTGCGTTTACCTGTTTCCCATGGGAGTCTCGCAACGTGTCGATATCACTCTGTGACATCGACTCCGTCCGATTCCGGCGAGTCAACGGGTCTCGGCCCCGTGTATTCGGGGCCGTAGGCACCAGGTGAGGGTCGTCGGCTGCGTCGAGGGGCGGTGACGCCTGGCGCGAGCCGGCGAGCTGTCACGAGGAACCCGGTGTGGCCGTTCATCTTGTGCTGCGGGCGCACCGCCAGCCCTTCGACGTGCCAGCCCCGCACCAGCGACTCCCATGATTCTGGCTCGGTGAACTCGCCGTGCGAGCGCAGCGTCTCGACGAAGCGGCTGAGCTGAGTTGTGGTGGCGACGTACCCACAGACCAAGCCACCGGGCACCAGGGCATTCGCCACCACCGGGACGCACTCCCACGGCGCGAGCATGTCGAGCACCACCCGATCAATGTCACGCTCCGTCAGATCGGTGGCGAGGTCGGCGACCGTCAGCGTCCATCCCGGGTGCTCCTCCCCGAAGAACGACGTGACGTTCGAGCGCGCCACGTCGGCGAACTCCTCACGGCGTTCGTACGACGTCAGCCAGCCGGCCGATCCCACTGCGCGGAGCAACTGAACATGTGAGGGCTCCCGACCCCACCCCCGCTTCGACGACGCGCGCGCCAGGGAAGATGTCGGCCAATGTCACGATCTGGGCGGCGTCCTTGGGATAGACCACGGCTGCTCCGCGCGGCATCGACACGACGAAGTCGGCCAGCAGTGGGCGGAGGACGAGGTACTCGACTCCCCCGGTGGACGTGACCACGCGACCATCCGGGCCGCCGATCAGCTCATCGAGGCCGATGCCTCCCTTGTGCGTGAAGTACGTCTTGCCAGCCTCGAGCAGGACGCTGTGATTACGTCCCTTGGGATCGGTCAGCCGGACCCGCTCTCCCACCCGCAGCGGCCCCCGGCGCACGCCGGACAGTGGTGCGTCGAGGCCGGGCTCATCCGGTGCGGCTGAGCTTGGCGGTTGATTCTCTGGCATGGCGGCTCAGCCTAGTGCGAAGGCGCAGCCATTTATGCCAACCGGAACGCGGCGTCGACGTCCTTCGTGACCAGGACGCCGAAGATCGAGCCGTCGTCCTCGACCAGGACGTACTCCGTGGCCGGGGTCTTGTTCATCGCTCGGAGCAGCGCCTCTCCCGTCAGGTTGGCCGAAAGCAGCAGGCCGTCCTCGAGCCGTCGCGCCAGGTCACCGACGGGAAGCCAGGGCTGGCGCTCCCGAGGAGTCGACAGCACAGCCGCCTCGTTGACGATCCCGGTCGGGCGGCCGTCGGGGGTGACGACGACCAACGAACCCGCCTTCGCCTCCTGCGCACGTCGGATGCCCTCGGCGAGCGGCAGGTCGGCCGCGACACCGATGGCCGGTCGGGCGAGCCGACGGGCCACGATGCTGGGCAATTTCGTTCGTAGCTTCGACACCTGCAGTGAGTGCGTGGCTCCGGTCCACAGGAACGCACCGATCATCAGACCGAGCAAGAAGTCGATGACGTCCGGCTCCTGGCCGAAGGCGGGCATCAGGACGGGATAGCTGACGGCGGCGATCGCAGCGAGCCGACCACCCCACGCCGCGACGATGACCCCCGTCGTACGACGCTTGGTCACGGCCCATACCGCTGACTGGAGCACCCGTCCGCCGTCGAGCGGGAGTCCCGGCACCAGGTTGAGTGCACCGACCACGATGTTCGCGCCCGCCAACGACGCGACGGTGAAGCGAAGCAAACCTGGTTCGAAGAGGTCCAACGCCAACCAGGCGGCGGCGCCGACAGCAATTGACGTAAGAGGCCCGACGACGGCGATGACGAACTCGCGCCAAGGCGTCTCGGCTTCTCCTTCGATCTCCGTCGCACCGCCGAGGAAGTGCAGGTTGATCGAACTGACGGGCATGTCGAACGCACGCGCAGCGAGGGCGTGGGAGATCTCGTGCAGCAGAACGGACCCGTAGAGCAGGACGGCGAACGCCACTCCAGCGACGTACGCCCAGGCTCCGATGTCAGGCTCGGTGTCTTGAATCCGCGGCGCCATCACCACCGCGATGAGCCCGACGATCAGGAACCACGAGTTCGAAACCGTGATGTCGATCCCTGCAACCCGGCCCAGCCGAAACGTCCCCGACGGTGGCGGAGGCGATGCCGGTGACGAACGATGCGACGGGAGACTCACCCCTCAACGCTATCTGGTCTGTCGGTGCCCTGATCTAGCCTTACAAGCATGAGTACCCCTATCGGCCCCCTCACTGGTGCCGCGGCGACCCTTGCGGTCGACGCTGATGCCATTTCCGACGATGCGTCGGAGGCTGCCCACGAGGTGGTCGACGCGCTGGAGGGACTCACCCGCGCCAACTCGTTGTCCCCTAGCCGGGCGAGCGACTTCATGAGCTGCCCGCTGCTCTACCGGTTCCGGGTGATCGACAAGCTGCCGGAGGCGCCCAGCGTTGACGCCGTGCGTGGCTCTGTCGTCCACAAGGTGCTCGAGGATCTGTTCGACCTGCCCGCTACCGATCGCACGCATGACCGTGCCAATCTGCTGTTGCCGCCCGTGTGGGAGCAACTCGTCGCCGAAGAGCCAGAGCTCGCGGAGATGTTCGGCGACGACACCCCAGACCTCGCGACCTGGCTCGACCAGTGTCGTTCGCTTCTCGGGCGCTACTTCACCCTCGAAGATCCGCAACGGCTCGAGCCGGCCGAGCGGGAGGTCCATGTCGCGACCACGTTGGAGTCCGGCCTCACGCTGCACGGTTACATCGACCGGGTCGACGTGGCACCGACCGGCGAGATCCGGATCGTCGACTACAAGACCGGCAAGTCTCCCGGCGAGCACTTCGAGGCCAAGGCGCTCTTCCAGATGAAGTTCTACGCGCTCGTCGTCTGGCGTACGCGCGGCATCATCCCGCGCATGTTGCAGCTCATCTACCTCGGCAACGGTGAGATGTTGCGCTATGAACCCGACGAGAGCGACCTGCTCGCCACCGAGCGCAAGGTCGAGGCGTTGTGGAAGGCGATCCAACGCGCCAACGACACCGGCGAATGGCGGCCGAACAAGTCCGTGCTGTGCGGCTGGTGCGATCACCAGGCCATCTGTCCAGCCTGGGGCGGCACGCCGCCGCCGCTGCCCGACAAGTCCGTCGAGACCACGGACGACACGAGCGTCGAAACCACCTGACGGAGGTTTGGCGGTCGAGCTTGTCGAGACCCGGTGATTTCGACACGCTCAACCAGCGAGGTCTTTGGCGGTCCCGGGATCCTCTCGCGAACGGGTGCGCCTTAGTACAGGTGGCAGGCGACCTCGACCTCGCCGGCTTGGCGTAGTTGCGGGTCCTCCCCTGGGTGGAAGCGCACTTCGACGCCTGACGCGTTCGCATCGATCGCGTCGACGCCAGTCCAGAAGCGTGCGTCAGGATTTTCCTGCTTGACGTCAGTGAGCAGGGTTTCCAGGGTCTCCGGCGTACCATCACCCGACGTCTTGAGCTCCGCTGGTCCTTCGTCCTGCTCGGCCAGCTCGTCGAGGTTGCCAATCTGATTGCGTTCGATGTCGAACGTCGAGATGCCGGTCTTCAACCAGTGGCCCTCCAGGGTGGCCACGAGGTCACGCGACTCCCAGCCGCACTTGTCGAACGCCGCGGGGCACCGGGGATGGAACGCACATCCCAACGGCGGACGCGCCGCGTCGGGGATCTCGCCCTTGAGCAGATCACGCGTCATCGAGCGGCTCGGGTCGGGATCTGGGATCGCCGCCAGCAAAGCCTTCGTGTAGGGGTGTCGGGGATTCTCGAAGATCTCGGCAGTATCACCTATCTCGACAACCCTGCCGAGATACATGATCGCGATCCGGTCGCAGAAGAACTTCGCACTGGCGAGGTCATGCGTGATGTAGACGTAGGTCAGTTCGAACTCAGCCTTCAGGTCCAGCATAAGCTGGAGGATCTTGGCACGGACCGACATGTCGAGCATCGAGATCGGCTCGTCTGCCACCAGCAGGCTCGGGCCCATGATGATCGCGCGCGCGAGTACGACGCGCTGCTTCTGACCTCCAGACAGGTCGCTCGGGTACTTGCTCATGAAGAGCTCCACCGGCGAGAGCCCGACCCGTTCGAGAGCGTCGGTCACACGGTGTCGCCGTTCGTCCGCCGATTTCACCCCGTGCACCCGCAGCGGGTCACCGACGGCCTGTTCCACGGTCATGGCCGGGTTGAGCGCGGCGTTCGGGTCCTGGAACACCATCTGGATGTGCTGACGGATCTCGCGCAGCTCCCGACGGGACAGCGATGCGATGTCCGTGCCCTCGAACATGATCGAGCCAGCGGTGGCGGGGACGAGCCCCAACAGGGCTCTGCCGAGCGTCGACTTGCCACTTCCGCTCTCGCCGACGAGTCCCACGACCTCGCCTTTGCGCATCGTCAGGTTGACACCGTCGACCGCCTTGACGGTGCCGACGCTGTGGCCGAACAGCCGAGCGAGCGAGCTGCCCTGCAGCTCGAAGTGAACCGACAGGTCCTTGATGTCGACGACGGTCGCATCGCTGGTGACTGTGTCGGTTGTCTGGTCAGGCTTCGTCGGCAACGCTGATCTCCTTCCGCTCAGCAGGCTCCGTGCCGCCTGCAGGGATGAGCTCGTCCGGTCCGGAGAGCCAACACTCGACCGCAGTGCCGTTCGGCGCACGCGTGAGGACCGGGTCGTGGTCGAGACACACCTTCATGGCCTGCGGGCACCGCGGATGGAACCGGCACCCCGAGGGAGGGTCGACCAGGTCCGGTGGCGCTCCAGGGATGAAGTTGAGCCCGGTCGTCGACAGACTGATGGTGGACCGCAGCAGCTCACGTGTGTAGGGGTGCTGCGGGCTGCCGAAGACCTCCAGGATGGTCCCTTGCTCGACGATCCGGCCGGCGTACATCACCGCAACCCGGTCGCACGACTCCGCAACGATGCCCAGGTTGTGCGTGATCAACAGCAGGGACGAGTCGAAGTTGCGGCGCAGGTCGTTGAGGATCGAGATGATCTGCGCCTCTACCAGCACGTCGAGAGCAGTGGTGGGTTCATCGGCGACGATGAACGCCGGACGCAGGACCAGAGCGAGGGCGATCATCAGGCGCTGCCGCATACCCCCGGAAAACTCGTGTGGGTAGGACTTGTAGCGCGTTGGCGGAATCCCCATCAGCCGGAGCACCTCGAGCGCCCGCTCCCGAAGCTCCTTCTTGGACAGATCCGGTTCGTGCTGCTTGATCGTCTCCTCAAAGTGCTCGGAGATCCGCATCAGCGGGTTCAGACGGGTCAGCGGCTCCTGGAAGATCATCCCCAGTTCGGCGCCACGCAGCGACCGGGACATCTTGTCCGACATACGCAGCACGTCTTCACCATTGAAGAGCACTTCGCCGTCACGCTTGGCCCCGACCGGGAGCAGGCCCATCAGTCCGCGTCCTAGCGTCGACTTGCCACACCCGGACTCTCCGACGAGACCGAGTGTCTCGCCCTTCTCGACCTCGAAGGAGACGCCGTCCACCGCGCGGATGGCCCCGCGAGTCGTGCCGTACCAGACCCGCAGGTCGCGCACGTCCATCACGGGCTTGTTGGTCACCGTGTGTTGCGGATCTCCGTCGGTCAGCGTCACGGCGTGGTCTCCTTCTTCTCGCGAGGCGGCATGACCACAGGCAGCAGTCGTCGCCTACGCAGGGCCGGGTTGACGGTCTCGTTAAGTCCTTCACCGACCAGCGTGAGCCCGGTGATGAGCAGCACGATCGCCAGGCCCGGGTAGAGCGCCGTCCACCAGATGCCAGCTTGCGCGTCGTCGAGAGCGCGCTGCAGGTCGTAGCCCCACTCGGCCGCGACGTCGGGTTGGATTCCCAGGCCGAGGAAGCCGAGCGCGGCCAGCAACCCGATGGCGTCGGCAGCGTTGAGAGTGCCGATCACCGGGACGCTCTGGACCACGTTGCCGAACAAGTAGCGGCGCATAATCGCCCCGTCACGGGCACCGATCGCCCGCGCCGCCTCGACGTACGTTGCCTCTCGCGCGCTGAGCGTTGCGTTGCGCACGACACGGAAGTACTGCGGGACGTAGACCGCAGTCAGCGACAGAGCCGCAGCGACGATGCCGCCGCCGATGATGTCGGTGAACAAGAACGCGAACACGATGGCCAGCAGGAGTGACGGGAAGGCGAAGATCGTGTCCATGAACAGCACCAGGATCCGGTCAAGCCAGCCACCGAAGTAGCCGGAGGCCAGACCCAACGGTACGCCGATCAGCACCGAGGCGATGACCGAGAGCAGCACGACCTCGAGCGCGGTGCGTGAGCCCCAGATGACGTGCGAGAAGACGTCGAGGGACAGGTCGTTCGTCCCGAACCAGTGGGCCCCGCCGGGGTGACCCACCCGTGGGAAGTCCTTGCCGTCGGAACGGAACTGGTCGAAGCCGTAGCGCGAGAGCCACGGCGCGAAGATCGCAAAGATGACGAACATGGACGTGATCAAGATGCCTGCCACGAACATCCAGCGCGAGATCCCTGTCGTCTTCCGGACCGGGCTGAGGAGGCTATCGAAGAACTTCGCCATCAGTACCTCACTCGCGGGTCGATCATCGCGTTGATGATGTCGATCAGCAGGCTCGTGATGATCACGACGATCGCGAAGATCGTGACGATGCCCTGGACCGCGCCGTAGTCACGTTGCTGGATGTAGTCGAAGAGTTTCAACCCGATCCCTGGCCAGCTGAATGTCGTCTCGGTCAGCACCGCCCCTGCCAGCAGCAGGGCGAGCAGCAGACCGACCACGGTGATCACGGGGATGAGCGCGTTGCGGAAGGCGTGGTTGCGCATCACCTTGCCCTGGGAGATGCCGCGTGCCTGGGCGGCCTCGACGTAATCGCTCTGCATCGTTTGGATGAGGTTCACCCGGATCACGCGGATGATGACGCCGCAGATCAGCAGGCCCAGCGTGAACGCCGGCAGGAGCAGGTGTTGCAGCACGTCGATGATCAGTTCACCGTCGCCGGTGAGGAACGCGTCGAGAACAAGGATGTGAGTGCGTTCTGGGATGAGGAACTTCGTAAGCGCATCGGCGTCCTTCGACGTCGGAAGGCCGAGCGGTTGGGCGATGTAGATCTGCGCCAGCAGTCCGAGGAAGAAGATCGGGGCAGCGTACGTGACGATGGCGAAGATCCGAATGACGACGTCCGAGGGCCGGTCGCGCAGGCGGCCGGCGAGCAGTCCGAGCGGGATCCCGATCAGCATGGCGACGAAGAAACCTGAAAGGACGAGCGACAGCGTAGCTCCACCGTTGTCACGGACCACGTGCAGGATCGGTTGGTTGTCGGTGAACGTCGTCCCGAAGTCCAGATGGAAGACCGAGCTCAAGTAGTCCCAGTACTGGACGAGGATCGGCTTGTCCAACCCCAGTGCATGGCGCTGCGTGTCGAGCTCCTCTTCCGAGAGCCGTCCGCCGAGGGCGGCTGAGATCGGGTCACCGGGGGCGACCCGCATCAGGAAGAACACCAGCGTCAGGAGGATCCAGAGCATCGGGATGACCAACAGGACGCGTTGCAGGATGTATCTGGGGAGTGAACCCGACTGCGCGCTCATATCTCCCTTTCTCTGGTGCGGCTCCTCATGTCACCACTGTCCCCCGCGCAACCGTTGACGCACACAGGATGTCCCGTAGGCAGCGTTCTGACAAGGCTTGGGGGAGAGACCCTCGCGGGTCTCTCCCCCAGGCTCATCGATGGAGCTAGTCGGCGTTCTTGCTCAGAACCCAGAAGCGGAAGATGTAGCTCGGGTCGAGTGTCTCCTCGACCCCTTCCACTCCGTCACCGTAGACGGCGACGTTCTTGCCGACCCAGCTGGGTACGAACGGCACGTCTTCGGCTGCGATGTCCTGCAGCTTGGTGAAGTCGGCCGCGCGCTTGTCCGGGTCTTCAGAAGCCTGCTCGCTGGCGACGAGTGTGTTCACTTCCTTGTTGGTGTAGTGGTTCTGGAAGAACCCACCGTCGACCATGAATGGTGACGTGTAGTTGTCAGCGTCCAGGAAGTCCGGGAACCAGCCGAGCTGCCACAGGTCGTAGGCGCCCTCCTTGTAGATCGTCTGGTACTGCTCCCACTCGGCGCTCTTCAAGGACACGTTGAACAGCCCGCTGTCCTCGAGCTGACGCTGAAGCTCGGTCGCTTCGTCGACAGCGTTCGGCCCGTAGTGCGTCGGCGTGTAGCCGAGCGTGAGGTCGACCGGCGTCGAGATGTTGGCGTCGTCCAGCAGCTTCTTGGCCGCAGCCGTGTCAGGCTCGCCGTACTTCTCCTTGAACGAGTCGACCTGTCCGGGGAAGCCGGGAGGCACGATCGAGTAAAGCGGAGTCACCGTGTTCTCGTAGGCCTTGCTCGCGATCGCGTCGCGGTCGATGACCTGCGCAACAGCCTGGCGAGTGGCCAGGTCCTTGCCAACCGGACTTGCCACGTCCCACACGAAGTAACGGATCTCGGCACCGTCGCCCTCAGCCACGGTGACGTCGCCACCGTCCTTGAGGTCGGCGAGGTCGGTCGGAGAGAGGGAACGCCAGGCGATGTCGACGTCACCGTCTTCGACGGCCAGCTTGAGCGCCGACGGGGCGCTGTAGTACGACACGAGCACCTGCGGCGCCTGCGCCGTGTTGTCGCCCGTGTATTCCTCGTTGATCTCGAGGACTGCCTGCTCACCGGCCTTGTACTCGCTCAGCTTGTAGGGGCCTGAACCGATGATCTGGTCGTCGGCGAGCTCCTTGTCGGCCGGGAAGGTTTCTTCATCCACAATCGCGCCAGCACCTGGGTAGGTCAACACGAACTGGAAGGTCGTGTCGGGCTTGTTGAGGTGGAAGACCACGGTCGACTCGTCGGGAGTTTCGATCGCATCGGGGGTCACCTGCAGCACGCCATCCTTGTCGGGCTCGCCAATGCTGCCCAACAGGTAGATCGCGGCACCGTTCGGGTCGGCGATGTTGATCGCGCGCTCGAGGCTGTACTTGACGTCGGAGGAGGTCAAGTCGTTGCCGTTCGAGAACTTCTGGTCGGGCTTGAGCGTGCAGGTGAACGTCTGCGGGTCGTCGTACTGGCACGACTCGGCGGCATCGCCCTGCGGCGTGTTCTCGCCTGCGGGGATCGTCAGCAGCGTCTGGTACAGGTTGTACTCCAGCGTCGATGAGCCCTGGTCGTACGATCCGGCTGGATCGAGCGCGGTCACCGAGTCGGTCGTGCCGATGGTGATCGGGTCACCCGCCACGTTCGCGGCGCCACCGCTTCCGCCGTCGCCTCCGTCGTCGTCCTTGTTCGATCCGCAGGCTGCGACAGCGAGTAGCAGGGTCGCTGCTCCCCCTACCGCAAGCCATTTCTTTGTGTTACCAACCATGATGCTCCCGTCCGGTTAATCCTGAGGTCAGATGTGACCTCCCTGGACCTTAGTGCCGCAAACACAAGATGTCAGCAAGGAAATGTCACGACACGGTTACCGTTGCGCGGACGACCGGTGGGCGGCGAACAGCCGCTGCAGAGACTCCGGAGTCACGTCAGCCAGGCTCGCGACCTCCACACGGGCGGCGGTAAGCGGGATCGTGACGTGGTTCGGCACCGTCACGACGAGGCAACCGGCAGACTCTGCGGAAGCAGCACCGGGCGGAGAGTCCTCGATGGCGACGCAGCGGCGCGGGTCGACGTCCAGCAGTTCAGCAGCGAGGCGGTAGGCGTCGGGAGCCGGCTTGCCCGCACGGACCATCTCGCCGGTCACGATGGCGTCGAACCGGCCTTCGGGAAGCGCCGAGACGACAGCCGAGGCGAACTTGTCGTATGACATCGTGACCAGTGCCGTCGGGAGGGCGGCGGCGTTGCACGCCACCAACAGTTCCACCGCTCCTGGCCGCCACTCGACCCCGTCTTCGAGCACGGCTGCGACGACTCCGTTGACCAGCTCGTCGACCACCTGCGCCGGTGTGTGAGGCAGGCCCATCCGCTCCTTGATGTAAGCCCCGGAGTCGAGCAGGTCACTGCCCACGAGTGAGAGCCCGTCCTCACGCGTCCAGGTAGCGCCATAGCGTCGGGCCAGGGCGAACTCGGCGGAGATCCACGCGGGCTCGCTCTCGCACAACGTGCCGTCCATGTCGAACAACACGGCCTGCATTTGGCCCATCGGCCTATCGATCCGGCGAGGCGGCTCTTCAGCCGTCATCTCGCGTTGAAGTACTTCGCCTCAGGGTGGTGCACCACCAGCGCGTCCGTCGACTGCTCGGGGTGCAGCTGGAGCTCCTCACTGAGCTCCACCCCGATGCGCTCGGGGCGCAGCAGCCGGACGAGAGTTGCCCGATCCTCGAGGTCAGGACAGGCCGGGTATCCGAAGGAATAGCGCGATCCGCGATAGCCCTGCCGGAACACCTCGCCCATGTCGTCGGAGTCCTCGAGGGAAAATCCGAGCTCGTCACGGACGCGTGCGTGCCAGTACTCCGCCAGCGCCTCCGTCAGCTGCACCGACAACCCGTGGAGCTCGAGGTAGTCGCGGTAGGAGTTCTTGGCGAACAACTCCCCCGTCACCTCGCTCACCCGTTCACCCATCGTGACAAGGTGGAACGCGATCACGTCAAGCTCGCCACTGTCCTTGGGACGGAAGAAGTCCGCGAGGCAGAGGAAGCGGTCGCGCTGCTGCCGAGGGAACGTGAAGCGCGCGACCTCGTCAGCCTGTCGCTCGGCATCGAGGACGACGACGTCGTTGCCGTCGCTGTAGCACGGCCAGTAGCCGTAGACGACGGCCGGCTCCATGATGCCTTCGGTCTGGATCTTGTCCATCAAGCTGCGTAGCCGGGGGCGGCCTTCGGTCTCGACCAGCTCTTCGTACGAGGGTCCGTCGCCGCGCGACGCCTTGAGGCCCCACTGGCCCATGAACGTGGCCCGCTCGTCCAGGTACGACGCGAAGTCCGCGAGCGGAACGCCCTTGACGATCCGGTCGCCCCAGAACGGCGGAGTGGGCACCGGGTTGGTCACGGACACGTCTGAACGCGCCGGCACCTCGATGGGTGCGTCATCGGTGCCCGTGCGGGTTTTGGGCTTGACCCGGCGCTCCCGAAGACTGGGCAACTCGGCACCCGGATCGCCGCGCTTCACCGCCATCACGGCATCCATCAGCCGCAGACCCTCGAACGCGTCGCGCGCGTAGCGCACCTCACCGTCGAAAAGCTGGGCGAGGTCCTGCTCGACGTACGCGCGCGTCAGCGCGGCGCCGCCCAGCATCACCGGCCATCGTTCCGAGAGACCTCGCTGGTTGAGCTCTTCGAGGTTCTCCTTCATCACCACGGTGCTCTTGACCAGCAGCCCAGACATCCCGATCACGTCGACGTCGTTGTCTTGTGCGGCGTCCAGGATCGCGCTGACCGGCTGCTTGATGCCGAGGTTGACGACGGTGTAGCCATTGTTGGACAAGATGATGTCGACGAGGTTCTTGCCGATGTCGTGCACGTCGCCCTTGACCGTAGCCAGCACGATCGTGCCCTTGCCGCGGTCATCGGTCTTCTCCATGTGCGGCTCGAGGTAGGCCACCGCGATTTTCATCACCTCGGCAGACTGCAGCACGAACGGCAGCTGCATCTCTCCAGAGCCGAACAGCTCACCGACGACCTTCATACCTGCGAGCAGGTCGTCGTTGATGATGTCGAGCGCCGACCGGCCGCCGTCGAGAGCCTCGTCAAGATCAGCTTCGAGACCGTTCTTCTCGCCGTCGATGATCCGTCGCTGAAGTCGCTCGGGCAGCGGCAGCGCAGCGAGCTCTGCAGCGCGACTTTCCTTGGTGTCCGTCGTGGTCACGCCCGCAAACAGCTCCAGCATCGTCGAGAGCGGGTCGTAGTCCTCGGTGCGCCGGTCGTACACCAGGTCGAGCGCGACCTTGCGCTGGTCGTCGGGGATCCGCGACAACGGCAAGATCTTCGCGGTGTGCACAATCGCCGAGTCGAGACCGGCCTTCACACATTCGTGCAGGAACACCGAGTTGAGCACCACCCGCGTGGCCGGGGTCAGTCCGAACGAGATGTTCGAGACACCGAGCGTCGTCTGCACCTCGGGGTAGCGGCGCTTGACCTCGCGGATGGCGTTGATCGTCTCGAGCCCGTCGCGGCGCGTCTCTTCCTGGCCAGTCGCGATCGGGAACGTCAGACAGTCGACGATGATGTCGGACGTATCCATCCCCCACTCCCCCGTCAACGCGTCGATGAGCCGAGCGGCGACGCTGACCTTCCAGTCTGCGGTTCGCGCCTGGCCCTCTTCGTCGATGGTGAGCGCCACCACGGCCGCTCCGTGCTCCTTGATGATCGGCATCACGCGCGCAAAGCGAGAACCCGGGCCGTCGCCGTCTTCGTAGTTGACCGAGTTGACGACGCAGCGGCCGGCGAGACTCTCGAGCCCCGCCTCGATGAGCTCCGGCTCGGTGGAGTCAAGCATGATCGGCAGCGTCGACGAGGTGGCAAGCCGCGAGGCCGCAGTGCGCATGTCGGCGACGCCGTCACGCGCGACGTAGTCGACGTTCAGGTCGAGCATGTGTGCACCGTCGCGAACCTGCGAGCGGGCGATCTCCACGCAGTCGTCCCAGCGGTCAGCCAGCATGGCCTCCTTGAACGCCTTGCTGCCGTTGGCGTTGGTCCGCTCGCCGATCGAGAGGTACGACGTGTCCTGCCGGAACGGCACGTGCTGGTAGAGCGAGGAGGCGCCCGCTTCTCTGCGCGGCTTGCGCTTGGCCAGCTCGCGGCCACGGACGCGCTCGACCACGGCACTGACGTGCTCAGGCGTCGTACCGCAACAGCCGCCCACCAACGACAGCCCGAACTCTCGGGTGAAAGTGTCGTGCGCGTCGGCGAGCTCAGACGCCGTCAGCGGGTAGTGGGCGCCGTCTGACGTGAGTTGAGGCAACCCGGCGTTCGGCATGCACGCGATCGGAATCGTCGCGTGGCGCGACAGGTAGCGCAGATGCTCGCTCATCTCGGCCGGCCCGGTCGCGCAGTTGAGACCGATCAGGTCGATGCCCAGGGGCTCCAACGCTGTGAGTGCCGCGCCGATCTCGCTACCGAGCAGCATCGTCCCGGTCGTCTCGACCGTGACGTTGACGATCAACGGGACGGGATCAGCCTGGCCGGCCGCCGCGATCGCCCGCTTGCCCCCGAGCACGGCCGACTTCGCCTGGAGCAGGTCTTGGGCCGTCTCGACGAGGACAGCGTCGACGCCCCCCTCGAGCATCCCGAGCACCTGCTGCTCATACGCGTCGCGCAGCTTCGCGAACGCGACGTGTCCGAGGGTGGGCAGCTTCGTGCCGGGACCCACTGATCCGAGCACCCAACGCGGCCGCTCGTCCGTGGTGCACGCGTCAGCGGAGTCACGCGCGATCTGGGCGCCCGCCTGGGCGAGCTCCCGAATCCGGTCTGAAATGTCATATTCAGCGAGGTTGGCCCAGTTCGCCCCGAACGTGTTGGTCCCGACGCAGTCTGCGCCGGCCTGGAAGTAGGCGTCGTGGATGGCTCGTACGACGTCCGGGCGGCTGACGTTGAGGATCTCGTTGCAGCCCTCAAGGCCCTCGAAGTCGTCGAGGCTCAGGTCGTGCTGCTGCAACATCGTGCCCATCGCCCCGTCCGCGACGACGACGCGCTCGTGGAGCGCTCGGCGAAGGGAAACGGGATCTGCAGGCACGGTGGTCCTCCTGGAAGGTAGCGGTTGGGCCAGCGATGGCCACAGCGGGACAGCCTATCTCGGCATGCCCGTGGTGATGGCGTCGTCCCAATCGCTGACGCCGAGGATTCGACTGCCGGGCGAACACTTCTCGCCAAACGCCCGTAGGCTGACCGCGTGATCACCATCGACGCCGACAAGCAGTTGAACGACGCGATCGTGGTGGCGGCATTCGAGGGGTGGAACGACGCCGGCGAAGCTGCTACTGATGCCGTCAATCACCTGCTTGTCGCCTGGCGTGCCACTCGGATCGCCTCCATCGACCCCGAGGACTACTACGACTTCCAGGTCAACCGCCCGCATGTCGGCTTCGACTCCGACGGTGGCCGTGAGCTGAGCTGGCGGAGCACAAGTTTCTGGCACTGCACGGAGGCCCCGGGAGACCGTGACGTGATCTTGGTGACCGGCATCGAGCCGAACTTGAGGTGGCGAAGCTTCTGCGACGAGCTGCTGGACTATGTCACGACCATCGGCGCCACGATGTTCGCGACGTTGGGCGCACTCCTTGCCGACGTACCCCACACCCGACCGGTGCCGATCACGGGAATCTCGTCTGACCCGGAGCTCGCCGAACGCTACGGCCTCGAGCCGTCGCGCTACACCGGCCCCACGGGCATCGTCGGTGTGATCCAGGAGGCGTCGCACCGCCGAGGCCTGGCGACACTGTCTTATTGGGCAGCCGTTCCGCACTACGTCGCCCAACCTCCCGCTCCCAAGGCCACCATGGCGCTGCTCGGCCAGCTAGAAGACCTCGTGGGCGCGTCGATCGACATGCGGGCACTGCCCGAAGAGGCGAAGGCCTGGGAACGCGGCGTCGATGAGCTGGCGTCCGACGACACCGACGTCGCCGACTACGTCCGCTCGCTCGAGGAAGAACGTGACACCGCTGACCTTCCCGAGGCCAGCGGAGATGCGATCGCGCGTGAGTTCGAGCGCTACCTCAAACGTCGTAACGACGACAGCTGACGCCGAGCGAGGCCTCAATGACGGCCGCCATCAGCTCACTCGCACCTTCGTGGACTGGGCCGCTCGCATCGGCCCAGGCGTCGACGAGCTCTACTGCCTTGGGTGCTTCGATGTCGTCGGCCATCGCAGCACGTACGCCGCGAGCCGTCTCAGTCGCATCTGGTCCACCGCGTTCGATCGCGTCGAGCCAGTGGTCGAGGCGCTTCGTCGCGATGGCCAACTTGTCGTCCGTCCAGTCCCAGTCGTCGCGGTAGTGGTGGGTCAGCAGGACGAGGCGGATCACCCTCGGGTCGATCCCGTCGGCTCGCAGCTTCGACACGAGCACCAGGTTGCCGCGTGACTTCGACATCTTGTGCCCGTCGAGGCCGACCATCCCTTGATGGGCGTAGGCCTTGGCGAACGGCGCGTCGGGGTGCACCACCTGCACCTCACCGGCAGACATCTCGTGGTGAGGGAAGACCAGGTCAGAGCCGCCGCCCTGAAGGTCGAAGGCCAGCCCGAGGTGTTCGCGGGCGATGGCCGCGCACTCGACATGCCAACCCGGGCGACCCGGCCCGAAGTCCGAGTCCCACCCCGGTTCGCCTTCGCGCTGCAGCAGCCAGACAATACAGTCGAGCGGGTCTCGCTTGCCCGGCCGGTCGGGGTCACCACCTCGCTCAGCGAACAACGTCAGCATCTCGTCATGGCTCAGGCCGGACACTTCTCCGAACCGCGGGTCGGATCTGACGGAGAAGTAGAGGTCGCCCTCGACGGAGTAGACGACGCCCTTGTCCTGCAGCTCACGGATCAGCCCCACGATGACGGGAATCGACTCGACCGCGCCCGCGAAGACGTCAGGCGGGATCACAGACAGTGCCGCCATGTCTTCCCGGTAGACCTGCGTCTCCCGCTCTGCCAACGCCACCCAGTCCTCGCCGGTCGCCCGGGCTCGTTCGAGCAAAGGGTCGTCGACGTCGGTGACGTTCTGCACGTAACGCACCTGATGGCCGGCCTCGCGCCACGCGCGAATGACCAGGTCGAAAGCGACGTAGGTGGCGGCGTGGCCGAGATGGGTCGCGTCGTACGGCGTGATGCCACAGACGTAGAGGCGCGCCTCGTCGCCTGGGTCAGTGGCCGTGATCTGGCCGGACTTGGTGTCGTACAGGCTCAGTTCTGGGGCAGGCCCGAGCGCTCGAAGCGGTTCCTCGGAAATCGGGGGGACCGGCCATGAACGCATGCGCGCAGCCTAACCGGCGACCAGGTGCCGACCGCCACCCCTTAAAACGCCGGCCATGGGATCGCCGGCCACGAACCATCGGGGCTCGGCATCTCGCCCGCATCGAGCAGCTGCTTGATGCGGTCGCCGAGCGCCGCGACCTCGACGCGCTCCAGCCAGCGGCCCAGGACCTCGTCAAGACCGACGCCGTAACGGTGGCGCAGTCGCAGCAACGCTTCGCGGTCTCGCTCACGCAACGGTTCGCCGGCCCACCCCCACAGCACCGTGCGGAGCTTGGGTTCCTCGTGGAAGGACACCCCGTGGTCACATCCCCAGAGGTCGCCGTCGCTCTCGACCAGCACGTGCCCGCCCTTACGGTCGGCGTTGTTGATCACGACATCGAAGACGGCCATGTCACGGAGCGCTTCGTCGTCGGCATGCACGAGCAGCACCGGGTTGTCGTCTCGATCCTCAGCCTCGAGCACAGCGATCCAGCCCGGCTCGTCGAAGTCGACGCCGACGACGTCGACGCGAGCCTGGTCTGCGTCGACCTGCACCCAGCGTTGGCACATCCCAGGCCCGAAACGACCGTCACGGAGCACCGTGGGGGGTACGACGTCGAACCCGGCGACCTCGGAGACGACCCGCGCCGCCCTCTCTCGACCCGCGAGGCTGCCCTCCGGGAAGTCCCACAGCGGCCGCTCACCCGCGACCGGCTTGTAGATGCAGGCCAGCGTGACGTCGTCGAGTGTGACCCGACCAAGAAAAGAAGCGTTGGACGCCGTGACGATTCGACCCTCGAGCTCGAGTTCGCCCTGAGTCAGGATGGTTTCGATGGCCGCGTCGTCGAGCAGCTCAGGCTTGTCATCCAGCAATGCGGCGGAACCCGTTGGCTCGGGGGCACAGGTGACCCTCAGGGTCGATCGGTCCTCCGCAGAACGTGCAAGGGGCGCGGCCGGCTGACACGACGCTCTGGGCGCGCCGGACGAACGCCCGGGCGTAGGCGGGGTCGAGCTTGACGACGAGCACCTCGCTCGCCTCCACCTCGATCTCGATCTCGGCCTCCTCGATCTCCTCGACGACAGCGCCTCGCTCTCGTCGTCGTCATCGTCGTAGGCCTGCATGACGACGGCCTCGTCGGAGACGGGAAACATCTCGATCACGACCCGGCCGTCGTCGGTGTCCCAGCTCAGCGTGATCGTGCCAACGCGAAACTCCTCGACGATCGGCTGGTCGAGCGGTTCCTGGTCACCGAGACCCACCGGGGCGACAGCCGGGATCGCGGCATCCCCCCCGCTGCGTCGCAGTGCCTCGTCGAGAAGCAGGTCGACGCGGTCGGCGAGCACCGAGACCTGCTGCTTCTCGAGCGCAACGCTGGTCACGCGCGTGCCTTCACGAGCCTGGAGGAAGAACGTGCGCTGCCCGGGTTCACCGACGGTGCCGGCGACGAACCGCTCCGGCTCCTCGAAGTTGTGGACGACGATCGACATACAACCAGCCTACGACCCTGCTCCGCCGCCCACAGCAGCGTCGCTGCTCGCCTTCTTGCGGCGGCGGCGCCGCTTCTTCGGAGCGAGCGAGGCGAGGTCGCCGTGCTCGTTATAGCGCACGACAAAGGGCCGGAGCGGGGTATAGCTGACGACGGAGACCGAGGCGGGGTCGACGACGATCCGCTGGAAGTTGTCGAGGTGCGTGCCCAGCGCGTCGGCCAGAACCGACTTGATGACGTCACCATGGCTGACCGCCACCCAGATCGCGTCCGGGCCATGCTCCTCGGTGAGGCGTTGGTCCCAGTCACGCATCGCCGAAAGAGCCCGGGCTTGCATCTCCCGCATCGACTCCCCGCCTGGGAACGTCACGCCGCTCGGGTGACCCTGGATCACCTTCCACAGCGGGTCCTTGGCGAGCTTCTTCAGCTCCTGGCCCGTCCAGTCGCCGTACCCACACTCCGTGAGCCGGTCGTCGATCTGGAGTTCCAGACCAGCGGAGTGGGCGCCCAGGATCGCCTCCGCAGTCTGCTGGCAGCGTTCGAGCGGACTGGAGACGACGGCCACCAGCGGCACTGCCGCGACTCGCTGCGCCGTCGCGTCGGCCTGCTGAGTGCCGACATCGTCGAGCAGCACACCCGAGGTACGGCCGGCGAGGACGCCGCTTTGGTTGGCCGTCGAGCGTGCATGCCGGATGAGGAAGACAGTCGCCACATAACCACCCTATGCGGCAGTTGAGCGTCGCTGCCGGTGGCGGCGGACAATCCGCGCGACAATGGTGGATGTGATTGTCGACTGCGCGGTCTACCACGACGGCACCCGAGTCCCGCTCCCCGATGACGGGACGGACCTCAAGGCGGCCTTCGCCCAGGCCCGCGAGTCGGGTGATTTCATCTGGGTTGGGCTTCACGAGCCGACCGAGGAAGAGATGGAGCGCGTCTCCGCGACGTTTGACCTGCACAGGCTCGCTGTCGAGGACGCGGTCCAAGCCCACCAACGGCCAAAGCTGGAGCGTTACGACTCTGACGCGATCTTCCTGGTACTGAAGACCCTCTGGTACGTCGACGAAGAGGACGCGGTCGAGACGGGCGAGATCGGGGTCTTCCTTGGCCCCCACTACGTCGTTACGGTTCGACATGGCGAGGGAGCCGAACTCGGGGTGACACGTCGCGACCTCGAGCAACACTCTGACCTGCTCGGACACGGCCCGTACGCCGTGCTGTACCGCGTCTGCGACAGAGTCGTGGACGACTACGAGTCGGTGGCGGCGGAGCTCGAGATCGACGTCGACGAGATTGAGCTGGCGGTCTTCTCCGATAACCGCCGCGGCAGCTCCAAGCGGATCTACACCCTCAAGCGCGAGGTGGCCGAGTTCAGACGGGCCGTCGGGCCGTTGCGCGAGCCGCTGCTTCGTTTCGCGCAATGCCAGGTGGTCGGCATGCCGACGGAGGCCGGGGCATTCTTCCGGGACGTCGCCGATCACGCCATCCGAGTCCATGAGCAGGTGGAGTCGCTCGACAGCCTGCTGTCGAGCGCGCATGACGCGCACATGGTGCGAGTCTCGGTGCAGCAGAACGACGACATGCGCAAGATCTCCGCCTGGGTAGCCATGGCCGCCGTACCCACGATGGTCGCCGGCATCTATGGCATGAACTTCGATCACATGCCTGAGTTGCGATGGACGTTCGGCTACCCGGCGGTGCTGATCTTTATGGCGTTGGCTTGCACGGGACTGTTCCGCATGTTCAAGAAGTCGGGCTGGCTGTAGTCGATTTGTTGGTCAGGTCGCCGAGATGGTCCCGGTGGCAAGCAAACCGATGAGGAGCAGCCCGAGGGCGACCCGATAACCCACGAACCAGACGATCGAGTGGTGGGCGACAAACTTGAGCAGCCAGGCCACCGACGCGTACGCCACGACAAAGCTGACGACCGTGGCAACGATGGTCGACGCGACCGGGATATCTCCGTTGAGGGCGCTTGGGAGCTCCTTGAAGCCTGCGCCCATCAAAGCCGGGATCGACAAGAAGAACGACATCCGGGTGGCGGTCACCCGATCGAGCCCCGCGAACAGACCCGCCGAGATCGTGGCGCCGGAGCGTGACACACCAGGGACGAGGGCGACGCACTGGACGAGGCCGATCACGATGGAGTCGCGCAACGTCAGGTCTTTCTCGTGACGGTCCTGCTGGCCCATTCGCTCTGCCAGGACCATCACCCCGCTCCACACGATCAAGGCACCGGCCACCCACCACAGGTTGCGCAAGGCGCCGGTGATCAAGCTTTCGCCCGCCAGTCCGGCGATCACGATCGGGACGGAGCCGACGATGACGTACCAGCCCATCCGGTAGTCGAACGTGCCGCGAACGTCGGGGCTGGCAAGACCTCTGAACCACGCGCTGGTGATGTGCCAGATGTCGACCCGGAAGTACAAGATGACCGCGAGGATCGCGCCCATCTGGATCACCACGGTGAACGCCGTCACTGCCTCGTCGTCGATGTTGAGGCCAAAAAGCTTCTCGACGATCGTCAGGTGTCCGGTGCTCGAGACCGGAAGGAACTCCGTGAGCCCCTCGACGATGCCGAGAATGATCGCCTCGAAGAAGTCCACGGCGGTCAGTCTGCTAGACCCGCGGCCGCCAATGCGTCAGAAACCTTGCGCAACGTCTGCATTCTTATCGAGAGGTCAGACTCGAAGCTCGTCACCGTCAACGTCGTCACACCAGCTTCGGCGAACGCCTGCAAGCGCTCGACGATGCGCTCCTGCGGACCGATGAGCGAGGTCTGGTCAATGAACTCGAGGGGTACGGCGGCCATCGCCTCACGGTGCTTGCGGTCCAGGAAGAGGTTCTGGACGCGTGCGGCGTCCTCCTCGAACCCCATTCGGCTGGCCAGCTGGTTGTAGAAGTTCTGCTTCCGTGACCCCATACCGCCGACGTACAGGGCGGCGTAGCCCCGGATCGGATCGGCGCACGCCTCGAGGTCCGGACCGATCGACACCGGAACGGTGGCGGCGACATCGAACGGCAGGTCACTCCGGCCGGCCTTCTCACGGCCGGCGTTGATGCTGGCCATCGACTGCGAGGCGTGGTCGGGCGAGAAGAAGATCGCCAACCAGCCGTCGGCGATCTCCCCGGCGAGCTCGAGATTCTTCGGTCCGACAGCGGCGAGGTAGATCGGGATGTGCTCCCGCGTGGGGTGGACGGTGAGCTTGAGAGCTTTGCCGGGGCCGTCCGGGAGCGGCAGCGTGAAGAATTCCCCTTCATGTCGGACGGTCTGGCGGGACAGTGCCTGGTTGACGATGTCGACGTACTCGCGGGTGCGAGCCAGCGGCTTGTCGAACCGGACGCCGTGCCAGCCCTCCGACACCTGCGGACCCGACACACCCAGTCCGAGCCTGAACCGTCCAGCGCTCAAGAGGTCGAGCGTCGCGGCGGTCATCGCCGTCATCGCGGGTGTGCGACCTGGGATCTGCATGACCGCAGCACCGAGGTCGATGCGCTCCGTGTGTGCCGCGAGATAGCTGAGCACCGTCGGAGAGTCAGAGCCATACGCTTCGGCGGCCCAGATGACGGAGTAGCCAAGCCGCTCGGCCTCACCAGCCAGCTCGACGAAGTCAGCGATGTCGGACCCGAGGACGTATCCCATGCTCAGCGCGAGTTTCACGACCCGAACGTTAGCGGTGGGTGTCGGCCTGCTGGATCGCGGCTGGCCTCCACTAGCCTCGGCGCCATGAAGCATCGCTATCTCGGTACGACGGGCCTGAAGGTTTCGCGGCTCGGGCTCGGGACCTTGATGTGGGGAACCGATACCGATGAGCACGATGCGGGCGACCAGCTGCGTGCGTTCGTCGAAGCCGGCGGGACTCTGCTCGACACGGCGTCGGGCTATGGAAACGGGGCCAGTGAGTCCCTCATCGGTTCACTGCTCGGCAGCGCTGTCGCCCGTGAGAACGTCGTCCTCGCGACCAAGGCAGGAATCAGCCGCCGCACCGGAGAACGTGTCGTCGATGTCTCGAGAGGCGGCCTGCTGAGCGACCTCGATGCGTCGCTCGCACGGCTCGGCGTCGACTACGTGGACTTGTGGCAGGTGCATACGTGGTCAGACGACGTACCTCTGGAGGAGACGCTGACAGCAGTCGACGCGGCGGTCGCCTCCGGGCGAGCCCGCTACGTCGGCATCTCCAACTTTGCCGGCTGGCAGACCGCGCAAGCCGTGACTCATCAGCTCGCTGCTCCGGGTCGAGCCCGGCTGGCCTCGACGCAGGTGGAGTACTCGCTCTTGCAGCGTGGCGTCGAACGCGAGGTTGTTCCGGCAGCCCTGTACCTGGGACTTGGCATTCTGCCGTGGTCGCCATTGGGAAGAGGCGTGCTGACCGGCAAGTACCGCACCGGCATCCCCACCGATTCGCGCGCCGCGTCGTCGGCCTTCGAACGGTACGTCGGCGTGCACCTCAATCCCCGCGCCGCGCAGGTCGTCGAGGCGGTCTGTCGTGCGGCCGAGGGACTCGAACTGTCGCCGACTGAGGTCGCGCTCGCCTGGGTGCGCGACCAGCCCGGAGTGACGGCACCGATCGTCGGTGCGCGCACAGCCGGACAGCTGGCCGGGTCGCTGACCGTCGAAGACGTGACGTTGCCCGACGAGATCGTCGACGCGCTCGACGACGTGTCTGCTCCGGACCTCGGCTATCCCGAGATCTGACCGCGGCTCGACCGATCCTGGTCAGCCAACTTGATGGCGGCACCCACCAGCGCTAGGTGGGAGAAGGCCTGCGGGTAGTTGCCCGCCATCCGATTGCGCACCGGGTCGTACTCCTCAGACAGCAGGCCGACGTCGTTGGTGAGGTCGAGGAGCCGCTTCATCAACGCATGCGCTTCGTCACCGCGCCCGGCCATGGCCAGCGCCGACACCAACCAGAACGAGCAGGCCAGGAACGGGTGCTCGTCGTCCTGGATGCCGTCAACACCAGACTGAGTGCGGTAGCGGAGCACGAGTCCCTCATGGAGGAGATCCTCCTCGATGGCTTTGATCGTCCCCAACACTCGAGGGTCGTCGCCGGGCAGGAAGCCCACCATCGGGATCAGCAGCAGTGCCGCGTCGACGTCGGTGGTGTCGTAGTGCTGCACGAACGTGCCACGCTCGTCGTCGTACCCACGTTCGAGGATCTGTTCGCGAACGGCCTCGCGGATGTCACGCCACGTCTTGACCGGGCCCTCGAGGCCGTGCTTCTCCACTGCACTGATCGCCCGGTCGAAGGCCACCCAGACCATCAGCCGGGAGTGGGTGAAGTGTCGACGGGGGCCGCGGATCTCCCACAGACCGTTGTCGGGCTCCTCCCAGTGTTTGGAGAGTTCACCGATGAGCGCTCGCTGGAGCGACCACGAGTCCCGGCTTTCGTCGATGCCGTGCTCACGGGCAAGCTCCATCGCCGCCATGACCTCGCCGAGGATGTCGGTCTGCCGCTGGTCGACGGCGCCATTGCCGACTCGCACCGGTTGGGAGTCCTCGTAGCCCGGCAGGTGAGACAGATCGCGCTCCGGCAGGTCTCGCCCGCCGTCAACGGCGTACATGATCTGCAGATCCTTCGGGTCACCGGCGATCGCCCGCAGCAGCCAGTCGCGCCACAGCCGCGTCTCGCCCTCGTAGCCGGAAGCGAGAAACGCTTCGAGGGTCAACGACGCGTCCCGAAGCCAGCAATAGCGGTAGTCCCAGTTGCGAGTCCCACCAAACCACTCCGGCAACGACGTCGTGGGAGCGGCGACGATGCCGCCAGTGCCGCCATGGGTGAGCAGCCGCAGGACGAGCAAAGAGCGAACGACCGCCTCCTTGTAGGGGCCGTCGTAGGTGCCGGTTGCCGCCCACTCCTCCGAGACGCTGGTCGTGTCGGCGATCTGCTTGTCGACGTCGAGCATGGGCGGGATCTCGTGGTGCGACTTGAACCAGGTCGTCGAGAACTCCAGGACGTCGCCTTCGGCCACGTCGAACTGGTCGGCATGCTTGCCGTCGCCGGCCTTGGGCAGTCGAGAGCCGCGGAGCACGAGCATGTCGGGCCCGGCGATTGCGGAGATGACGTTGCGACCCTCTTGGTCTTTGCGGCGAGCCACCCACGGCCGGATCTTTCCGTAGCCGAACCGCACGATCCACTCATGCCGCATCGTGACAGTGCCCGCGATCCCCTCCACGCGACGAACCACGTCGGCGCGGCCATCGCCGATCGGCATCAGGTCGGTGACAGTGACCTTGCCGTTCTGAGTCTCGTGCGTCGTCTCCAGGATGGACGTGTTGCCGATGTAGCGGTGGGTCGTGGTGGCGTCGTCAACGGCTCCGAGCAGCCAGCGGCCGTGCTTGGGTGCGCCGAGCAGGGCGGCGAAGCAGGCCTGAGAGTCAAAGCGCGGAAGGCACAACCAGTCGATCGACCCGTCGCGGCCCACGAGTGCGGCGGTGCCAGTGTCGCCCAGGACGGCGTAGTCCTCGATCGGGAGTGCCATGGTGAGGAGCGTATGCCGGGCGGTTCCACGGTGCAGACACCGGGCGAATTTCCCATCAGGGGCTTGGCGGGCATGTCACGATGGGAGCGATGGAGTACGAGTTCCAGCGTTTCTCGCTCCCGCGGACGATGAGGCGGTCCGCGGTGCGGCGGCTGCTCATCGACCACGCGGAGTACGGCGGCTGGGAGCTGGCCCGGCTGCGGCTCTTCCCCGATGGGTCGCGCAAGGTCGAGCTACGCCGGCGGATCATCCGAGTCCGCTCCACCCTCGGTTCCGACGTCCGCCCTTCCATCTGACCGTCGCGGGGTTTGCCTTGTTTTCAAGCCAAAGAGCTTGTTAACAAGCCAAATCTGCCTTGCAGACTGTGGGTTTGCGATCGAGATGCGGGCTCATTCCAGTGGGCGAGACGCACCGTGCTCCGACCCCCGCGATCGCCGTACGACGTCTGAGGCGCGGCCCGCCGACCCCGAAGCGCGGAGGTCAGGCGCGGTCGAGGAACTCGTCGAACACCCGGGCGCTGAAGCGCAACGCATCGACCGGCACGCGCTCGTCGACCCCGTGGAACAGGGCTGGGAAGTCGAGGTCCTCAGGAAGTCGTAGCGGCGAGAACCCGAAGCATCGGATCCCGAGCTGGCTCCACGACTTCGCGTCGGTCCCGCCGAACATCAGGTAGGGCAGCACCTTCGCCTCCGGGTCTTCCGCCAGCAGCGACTGAGTCATCGCCTCGACGATCGGGCCCTCGAAGGGGGTTTCCAACGCGGTGTCGTGCACGAGCAACTCATACGACACGTTGTCAGGCAGCAGGCTCCGCAGCGTCGAGAAGAACTCGTCTTCGTAGCCAGGCAGGAAGCGCCCATCGATGTTCGCCGTGGCCTCTCCCGGGATCACGTTGTGCTTGTAACCGGACTCGAGCATGGTCGGGTTGGCCGTGTTGCGGACCACCGCTGCCAGGATGCGCGCCGCCGGACCGAGGTGCTCGAGCAAGGCGTCGACGTTGTCCTCGACCAGTTCGTAACCAGTCAGAGCGGCCAGTTCCTCGAGCAACGCACCCATGGTCGGGGTGATGCGGACCGGCCACTCGTGGCGGCCGATGGCGGCGACCGCCTCGGCAACGGCCGTGACAGCGTTGTCGGTGTTGCGCATCGAACCGTGACCTGCCGTTCCGTGCGCCCGGAGACGCAGCCAGGCGATGCCCTTCTCAGCCGTCTCGATCAGGTAGACCCGCTTCCCGCCGATCGTCGTCGAGAAGCCGCCCACTTCCCCCACTCCTTCGGTGCAGCCCTCGAACCAGTCGGGGTGCTGATCGACAAGTGGGTGCGCGCCCTGGATGCCGCCGGCCTCTTCGTCTGCTGTGAACGCCAGCGTGATGGCGCGTTTGGGCAGTTCGCCAGCCCGCGCGCGTGCTCGAACCACCGACAAGATCGCGGCGTCGAAGTCCTTCATGTCGACGGCTCCGCGCCCCCAGATGTAGCCGTCGACCTCCTCCGCAGAGAACGGATGGACCTTCCAGTCATGTTTAGCGGCGGGTACGACGTCAAGGTGGCCGTGAACGAGCAGCCGATCGGTGGCGGACGGGTCACCCCAGTGGGCCACCAGCGAGGTGCGTCCCGGCGACGGCTCGAACATCTGTGACTCGATGCCGACCTCGTCGAGCAGCGTGGCTACGTGTTCGGCGGCGACCCGCTCCCCCGGCCCCGAGTCGTCGCCGAAGTTCGTGGTGTCCATCCGGATCAGGTCGCGGCAAATCTCGACCACTTCGGCGTCGGGGGCGTAAGCCTTCGTCATACGTCCCATCTTGCACCCATACGATTGCCGGAGTCGGCGCGGTCTTTGCTATTGTGGTGCGTCGCTCACCGGCTGATCGGTGAAGCCCACGTCCGGGTGGCGGAATAGGCAGACGCGCTAGCTTGAGGTGCTAGTGCCCGTATTAGGGCATGGGGGTTCAAGTCCCCCCTCGGACACCGTGCATGTGACTGATTCGTGAGTGCCAAACACGGGATAAGACGAGCTGCCGCGATGTCCGCGTGGGCGTTTACGCCACCGGAGCAACGGGCTCTGCGCCCGGCAGGATGCGGTCGATGGTCTGCGCTGGGGCGGGGCGGTGGTGGAAGTACCCTTGGCTCACTTCGCATCCAAGGTGCTGCAGCCGATCGTATTGGTGCTGTGTCTCGACGCCTTCGGCAACCACGACCAGATCGAGGGACCGACCGAGCTCGATGATCGAGGACGTGATCGCGGTGTCGGTCCTGTCGCGCCCGAGTCCATCAATGAACGACTTGTCGATCTTGATCTCGTCGAACGTGAACCGGCGCAGGTACTCCAACGAGGCGTAGCCCGTCCCGAAGTCGTCGACCGCGAGGCGAAGGCCGAGCTTCTGCAGGGCTAGCAGATCCGATGCAACGGCGTCTGATCCGCCGATCAGCTGGCGTTCGGTTACCTCGATGCCGAGCTTCGCGGCCTCCACCCCAGTGCTCGCGAGAACACCCTCAACAACCCCGATGAAATGCTCCCGACCAAGCTGGTCACAGGACATGTTCACCCACATGTCCGGTGCTGCAGTGCCCATCCGGCGCTGCCAGCTGGCGGACTGGAGTGCGGCCGTCGTGAGGACCCAGTCAGCAAGCGGTGTCATGACTGGGCGACCTTCAGCCACGTCGAGGAAACTGCCCGGCGTCAGGAGTCCAAGGGCCGGGTGCTGCCATCGCAGCAGTGCTTCGACGGCAACGAGTTTCCCGGTGCGGATGTTGTACATCGGCTGGTAGTGCAGCCGGAGCTCATCGCACTCGATAGCGCTCGCGAGTTCGGCCAACAGAGTTGCTTGTCGTACGACGCCGACGCGCATGCCTGGCTCGTAGTGCTCGTGCCGGTTCTTGCCGTTGGTCTTGGCCTGGTACATGGCCGTGTCGGCCTCTTCGAGCAGTTCCTCGGGGGTGGCCACTCCGGTGTCCGTGGTGACACCGACGCTCGCCGTGACCCGGATCTGCCTGCCATCCACGGTGATGGGCAGCGCCATCGCATCGAGAACACGAGCAGCGATCTCGTTCACCTCAGCAGGGTCGGCGAGGTCCTCACAGAGGAGCACGAACTCGTCTCCGCCGAGTCGGGCGGCGGTGTCGCTCACCCGCAGACACCCCGACAGCCGCGCTGCGATCTCCATCAACACCGTGTCACCGAACACGTGCCCGAGCGTGTCGTTGACTTCCTTGAAGTCGTCGAGGTCGACGAAGAGGACTGCAATAGAGGTTCCGGCTCGATGAGCTCTGAGCGCAGCCAGCTGGAGGTGGTCGCGCAGGAGCACCCGGTTGGGAAGTCCGGTGAGGTGGTCATGCAAGGCCTGGTGAGCGAGCCGGACTTCCGCCTCCTTTCGGGCCGTGACGTCCTCGAGCTGAAATACCAGATAGTCGGGCCGGCCGTCCTCGTCCTGGACCAGAGAGCCTCTGACAAGTCCCCACACGGACGTCGCATCGGCACGTTCGAAGCGATGCTCGGCCTGATAGCTGTCGATCTTCCCGGAGACGAGTTCCTCGATCGCCGTACGGATGTCGGCACTGTCCTCCTTGCGAACCAAGCTGTCGAGGCTGCGCCCTACGAGACCGTCTTGGCTGTTGTGAAGGAACCGGAATACTGCATCGTTCGACTCACGCAGCTCGCCGTTCAGCTTGAGGAACATCACCCCGGTCAGGCCATGGTCGAACGCCTGTCGGAATCGCGCCTCCCGGACTTGCAGTGCGGTCTCGGCCCGACGGCGACCTGTCATGTCTTGCACCTGACACACCGCGTACCCGGGTGAGTCGGTGCCTTCATGGACCGCGAGCATGCTGACCCGCACCCAGAGATCGCGGCCGTCAGCATGCGTCCAGCGAGCGGACGCTTCGGCCGAGTTCTCACCGTTTGTCAGCAGGGAGGCGAAGAGCTCTGCCTGCACCGCTCGGTCATCGGGATGGAACAGTTCTCGGTCGTGCTGTGCCAACAAGTCGGCTTCGGTGCGTCCTGTCAGTTCACACAGCGCCTGGTTGACCCTCAGGATTCGTCCCCCTTCGTCATCACTCAGCGACACCAGAAGCATGCCGACCGGAGCACGGTCGAAGGTGTAGCGGAACCGCTCTTCGCTCTCTCGCAGCGCGGCGACGACCCGGAGACGCGCCGCCAGATCAGCCACTCGTCCCTGCGAGCCGAGGGCGTGGCCGGCATCGGGCGACGTAACTCTCGCAACCGGCACTCGTCCACCCTTGCCGGCGGCGGTTGTCGCTGCTAGCTCCACCGCGGACGCAGCATCTGCTGCTGCTTCGGCGGCCACTTGAGAGGCGATCTCCACCGCCGCCGCCACCGTGGTCGCCGCCGCCGCTGTCGACCTCGAGCGCGCTACGACATCGGCAGCCACAGCCGCCGCGACCTTCGCGGCCGCTTGCTGGGCGCCCTCTCGGTCTACGTCAGCAGGGAGTGAAGCTGCGATCGTCTCCAGTGCCTCCACCGCAGTGGCAGCGACATCAATGGCACGGGCGACCGCTTCGGCCGCAACCGCGGCGGCCGCCCGATCGGCGGTCTCCGCAGCCGACGAGGCTGCAGCAGCAACCACAGCGGCAGTGGCCTCCCTGGCGCGAGAGACGACATCGGTCGTCGCTTTGGCGGCGTCTTCTTCGGCAATCGTCGTCTCAGCGGCACGACGGTCCGCGAGGTCAGTCTTGTCCGCAGCACTGGGCTCCGAGTGGTGGGCGTCAACAGGAGTGTCGACAGTGGAGTCAACGTAGTCAACAAGGGACTCGACGTCGTCACCCTTGGGCCGCCCACGACCGTCTACCATTCGCGACTCACAGTAAGGACTCCCTCGGAAGTCCGGGAGCTATGAGCGGGCCGGACCGGCTTTAACAGTAACCGAGCGTCACCGCTATGCCCACTAACACCGATATAGTCAGCGAGACTTTGAGGCAGTTCGAACGTGTTGTGGCTACTTTGTCACCAGCGGCTGGGCACCCGGATCCACGACGCGAATGGCCGACAAGGCCCGGTCACGCTCCTCTTCAGTGCACCTCACTGAGAGCACCGGACCGACGATCCGGTCGTTGCAGGTCACGTTCCACCCTTGGTCGAGGAGCTGTCGTACGGCGTTGCTGCCGCTTGGTCTCGAGGTGGCCAGCACTGCGAAGTGAGTCATGCAGTGACTCTACGGGAGTCGCAGCGACTTGCGTCACTCCGCGGCGAGTCGAAGGTCCCTGTAATCCGGGACATGCGGCCCTAACTCTCCCCTTCGGGTCAGGCCAGTCTGGTTGCCACGAGCCACACGCGCTGAACGATCCAGAGCGCCTGACCACAGCACAAGGAGGCCACAATGTTCGTTCGGGACGTGATGACCAGCCCTGCCCGGGTTGTTCGAGTCAACACCACAGTGAAGGACGCGCTGCGAATGTTGGACCAGCTGACGGTGACAGCACTCCCGGTCGTGGACGACGAAGACCGCCTGGCCGGTCTCGTCAGTGAAGCAGATCTGATCCGCGAAGCTGTAAATCCGGATGGCCGAAGCCGAATGACCCCTGTCGATGCGACCTCACACCGGCATCCGGGTGTCGTGGGGGACGTCATGACTCGCTGCGTCGTGTCAGTGAGGAGGGACGATGACCTCAGCCATGCGGTGGCTTTGATGACGTCAACACACGTCAAGAGCCTGCCGGTCACCGAGGGTCCACGCGTGGTCGGGATCGTGAGCCGGCGCGATGTCGTGCACATGCTCGCCCGGAGCGACGACGTTGTGCAGGCGGAGCTCACCGAGCTCATCCGCCTGTCGGAGCATGGCTGGCGTGTGGAGGTCGACGGCGGAATTGTCACCATGGAGGGGCCGCGTGACCACGAGGACTGCCGGCTCGCCTCTGCTCTTGCGTACTCCGTCCCAGGCAGCATCGAGGTCCGGTTCCGGTGACCATGGTGATCTTGCGTTGACCCGCGCGCTGACTTCACAGCTGCTTGCCGACGCGGTGGACAGTCTGCGCTCGCGACCCCGCATCGTTGCGAGCGGAAACGCGGCGACGCCCTGGACACTGCTCGCGATGATCGACAAAGCGCTGGACGCGTACGTCTTGCACGTATTGAACCCCCAACCGGGCGTTCCTGACCGTGATGGCGTGGTGATCGAGACGCCGTTCGTCGGGCCGGGTGCCCGCGGCAGTTCTCGGCTCGCCTACATCCCGGCGCGGTTGTCCATGGTTCCGCTGCTGTATTCGTCCGCCCTGCCCCCAGACGTCGTGCTGTTGCATACGTCGCCGCCCCGTGACGGCATGGTCTCCATGGGCATCGAGGTGAACGTTCTCCCAGCGGCGGTCGAGGCCGTACGACGGCGAGGAGGGTTGGTGATGGCGCAGATCGACCCGACCATGCCGTTCGTCCTCGGCGACGGGGTCATCCCGTTGGACTGGGTCGACTTAACGGTCGAGGCGTCCGATCCGCCCAGCTCGCCGGCGGGTGTCGTTATCGACCCCGCCGCCGAGCACATAGCAAAGTTGGTGGCCGGCCGCATCAACGATGGCGCTTCCTTGCAACTGGGGATCGGCGGCATACCAGATGCCGTGCTGTCAGCCCTGGTCAACCACCGCGGCCTACGCGTGTGGAGCGAGATGATCAGCGATGGCGTCTTGCACCTGGAGCAAAAGGGCACCCTGGACTCGCAGTCCGAGATCACGGCCTCGTTCCTGTTCGGGTCACCAGAGCTCTACGCATGGGCAGACCACAACCCCCGCGTGCGCCTCCGCCGTACAGAAATCACGAACGACCCTGCCTCGATCAGCACCAATCCGGACATGGTGTCGGTTAACACCGCGCTGCAAGTCGATCTCTACGGGCAAGTGAACGCATCACGGGCGCGAGGACGGCCACACAGTGGGTTCGGTGGCCAGACCGACTTCATCGTGGGAGCTCTCCACGCGCGAGGCGGCCAGGCGATCATCGCACTTCGATCTTGGCACCCACGTGCAGACGTGTCGACGATTGTCCCCATGATCGACGAACCGGCGACGTCGTTCCAACCATCGGCGGTCGTGACGGAACAAGGGATCGCCGACCTGTGGGGCCGCAGCGATCATGAACAGGCAGCCGAGCTGATCAACCACGCCGCACATCCGTCCGTCCGCGATGAACTCCGGGAGGAAGCCCTGACGCTCGGCCTCAGGCGGCCGTGACATCACCCCCGATGCCGAAGGGCGCAGGTGGCGTGGTTCAGGTCCGACAGGGTTCGGCCAGCCGGTCAGCACTGGACGCCAGGTCAGGCACGCGCACCCGGTCGGGTTCAACGACCCGATCAGATTCAGGTTCAACCACGCGCTCGGCTGCTGCGATACGGGTGAGAGCCGGCCCTTGTGGCGCGAAGGCGTGGGCAGACTCGCGTAACGCGGGAACGGGCTGGTCGTCGACTTGACGCGGCTTCGGGAATGCCAGCGGCAGCGGAACATGGGCCCCAAGATGCCGAGGCGAGTCGGTTTCAGCGTGTCCCCGCGAAATCAACCGCACCACCAACCAGACGGCCGCGGTGATGACTCCGCCGACGACGGCGTCGAGGATCCAGTGGTTGCCAGTGGTCACCACGACGAGGGTCGTCACGACGACGTACGCCACCGCGCTGACGCGCACCCACAGCACCCGCGTGATGGAAATCACAGCGATCGTGCACCACAGAGCCCACCCCACATGCATGGACGGCATCGCGGCGAGCTCGTTGGTGAGCCCTCCCAGACCCTTCGGAGCGGAGGCGGATGCACCCCACCAGCCCCAGTGAGACGTCGTGGCAAGGACGTCGACGTAGCCCGACATCATCCGGGGCGGGGCAGTCGGATAGAAGATGTAGGCCACCAAGGCGATCGCGGTGGCGCCGACCAGCACCCGACGCATCCGGATGTAGTGGCTCCGTGAATGCCGCCAGAGCAAGACGAGCACGATCGGCGTCACGATGTAGTGCATCGTCGCGTACCAGTAGCCAGAGAAGATACTGAGCACTTCGTGCTGGGCGAGCATGGAGTTCCACGACAACTCGATGCTGATGTGCCACCACCGCTCGAAGTGGACGACATCTGAGGCGTGGTTGATCGCGAGGCGGGTGTCGTCGCTGGCGAGCAGGCGGGCGAACGAGTAGCCCACGTACAGAATCGCGAGCAGCAGCAGCTCGCGAGATATGCGTCCGATTGACCTCATGACCGCCCCCTCTCCTCGATCCGTACCAAAGACTCTACTTGTGTGCGCCACCCATTTCTGGAGATAGGGGCTCGTCGGCGTTGTCATTCCACCCCTCCCACCCTTGACACAACGACATCGTGCTGAAGGAGATTCCTCACACGGGGGTGATACATCCTCTCCGGCACTTTCCGACTACGGTCTCCTGGGTGCAAGTCGCCGCCACTCACAAGATCACGTTCGGTGAAGGAACCGTCACAAAGCGCTTCCGGAGCTGGGAGCGAAACGAGCCTGAACGCGAATGGCGGGCGCTCGTTCTGCTCGACGCGCACCGGCCCGGACTCGCACCCCGGCCGCTCGCCAGCGGCATCGACGAGGACCCTCCGTATGTCGTCATGTCGTATGTCGAGGGCACGCACCTCGGCGCCGACGCACCAGCAACGGTGCAGCAACTTGACGCGCTGGCGGCCGCCTTGACGACTCTGCACGAAGCGGTCCCCGCGAGTGAGCTCGCCGACCTTCCCGAGCGAATCTGGAATCCCGGCGCTGCCGTGGCCGAACTACGTGAGTGGGTCGAGGAAGGACCTGGCCCCGGCGACGACCCGCTGGCAGCGCAGGCGTTGGCCGCAGGCAGCCGATGGATCGCGAGCGAAGAAGCACGAGGGATCGGCACCAAGAAGTTCCCAGAGGTTCTCGCGCAAGCCGACGGCAATCTCGGCAACTTTCTCTGGGACGGTAATGAGATACGCCTCGTCGACTTCGAGGACTCCGGAAGGAGCGACCGCGCGTGGGAGATCGCTGACGTTGCCGAACATATCTCCCTCTGGGTCAACGACAGCGTCGATGTTGATGCGCTGGTGGACCGCTTCGACCTCTCGGCCAACGAGCAGCTGAGGTTGACGAGCTGCCGTCGGTTCTTCGCGATGTTCTGGTTGCTGATGCTGTTACCTGGCGAGCCAGCGCACCGACGCAACCCGGAAGGAACCCTTCATCGTCAGGCCGAGAGGTTGCTCAGCCGACTGTGAGCTGGGCAAGCATGTCCGCTTCGACCGGGCGGGCGGTTTGTTACTCCAGTTCGAGTGCAGGGATATCGTCAACGCATGAGACGGGGAGCAGAGTGGGCCGTGTTGCTCGCGGTCGTCTGCCTGGCCCTCGGCGCGTGGGTGACCACTTCTGGCGAGACACCGGTGCTGCATGGGGCCGAGGACACTCCTTCCACTCAGTTTGGGCCGACGACAGCCCCCGTGACGGAGAGCGTCCCTACCGCACCTGGCTCCGCGTCAGAAGAGCGCGAAGTGGAGATGAGCACGCCTTTGTACATCTCGATGTACGTGCTGCTCATCCTCGCCGCACTGGCGCTGTTCGCGGTGGTCTGGCACCCACTTCAGCGGCGTCTTGCTGCCCTGCATACGAGGACAGCACCCGACGTTCAGGTCGAGCCTGACGACACTGAAGCCGAGGATAACCTCACGCGCTCGCTCACGCAGATCACCACTGCAGGAATGTCGGCCCTGGTTGAAGGCTCGCCTCGCAACGCCATCGTGAGGTGCTGGCTGGCCCTCGAGGAGACCGTCGAGCAGGCCGGGCTCACCCGAGACCCCACCAAGACATCTGCGGAGTTCACCGCAGTCGTGCTTGCTCAGTACTCGGTACGCGTCGACGCCATCCGTACTCTTTCGGAGCTCTACCGCGAAGCGCGGTTCTCCGAGCACGAGCTCACCGAGGGACATCGCGAGCGTGCGATCGCTGCGCTGGAGCAACTCCGGAGCGAACTCGTCAGCGCGAGCACCGGAGACGATCGTCACCCGTCCCACCCCGCGATCGACTCGGAAACGCGCTGATGCTGCTCACGAGGGGGCTCTTGCTCAGGCGGATCGCCTGGGCACTCCTGTGCGGCTTGGCGATCTGGGGCTTTACCGCCTGGATCGGCCTGCGGCCCGAGCCCGCACTCGTGATCGCGGCTACGCTCGCGCTTTTCGTCCTCGGCGCGCTCGTGGCTGGGGTCATCGACGAGACCGACCCGATCATCTGGACGCCCTTGCATCGATCAGCCGGTCCATCCCACGGGCTCGACCCACGCTTCTTCCGGCTGTCGCAGAACTTCACCGACGGCACTGATTCTCAGTACGTCGCCGATCAAGTGCACCACGTCCTGGTCCGCGTCATTGATGACCGGCTGGCCGCCAACCACGGCATCGACCGCGCATCTGACCCGACCGCTGCACGGGCTGTGCTGGGCGAGCCTCTGACGTCGTACGTCGAGCAGCCGCCCCGACCGCTTCGACGCAACCTCTCCTATCTGTCCGACCTCATCACAAGAATCGAGTCCTTATGAAGCTCAGCAGTGCCTTCACGTCTCGAGCACGGCGATGACGACCGTCGACATCGGTACGGTTTCGCGGCGCAGCGCGGGCGTACTCGACGAGGTGGAGAAGGCCGTCGTCGGCAAACGCGCTGAGCTGGAGCTCGTCTTGAGCGCCATCCTCGCCGGCGGTCACGTGCTCCTCGAAGACTTCCCCGGCCTTGGGAAGACCCTCACCGCCCGGTCGTTCGCTCAGACGCTCGGGTTGGAGTTCACCCGTGCGCAGTTCACGCCCGACCTGCTACCCGGCGACCTGACCGGATCATTCGTCTACGACCAGCGCGCTGCCGAGTTCGCGTTCCGCAAGGGCCCGATCTTCACCGGGCTGCTACTCGCCGACGAGATCAACCGAACGCCACCGAAGACACAGTCGGCGCTGCTCGAAGCCATGCAGGAGCGTCAGGTGACCGTGGAGGGACAGACCTTCCACCTGCCCGCTCCTTTTCATGTGCTGGCAACCGCAAACCCGGTGGAGTACGAAGGCACCTATCCGTTGCCCGAAGCTCAACTCGACCGGTTCCTCATGCGGGTGACGTTCGGCTACTCCACTCCCGACGACGAGTGGGAGGTGCTGCGGCGACGGATGGTGCGACGTCAGGAGGAACAGACACTCGACGCGATCACTGACGCAGAGACTCTGCTCGCGATGCAGGAGGCCGTCGAGACGGTGACCGTCGACGAGAGCGTCAGCCGTTACTGCGTTGAGCTCGCCACGGCGACGCGGTCCCATCCCCACATCCTGATCGGCGCCTCCCCGCGCGGCGCTCTCGGGCTGCTTATCGCCTCGCGCGCCATCGCTGTGATCCGGGGCCGCGACTTCGTCACGCCCGAGGACGTGAAAGCCGTGGCCCAACCGGTCCTCGCGCATCGCCTGACGCTCAAGCCGGAGCTATGGATGAGCAGCGCTTCGGGTCGCACTGTCGTCGACACCGTCCTCTCCTCAACGCCGACCCCGTCGGCGCGCGAAATGGTGTGACATCAATGATGGGCATGGCTGCTGCTGGTTTGGGCTGGCGTCCCACCTGGGCGCACCTGCGCGCGATCACGATCACGGTGGCCGGCGTGATCGCGGCCCTAGCGTCGCACCGTCCCGATCTGCTCGTCGCCGTGTCACCGCTCGTGATCATCAGCTGCTGGTCGGTCTTCACCCGTCCGACTGCCGGGCTCACGTTGACCAGCAAGCTAGGCCGCACCTCGCTGCGGGAGGGCGAGGCGACGACCCTGCGCTACGCCGTGACATGTGCTCCCGGCCTTCAAGACCTGGCCGTCGTCCTCTCGCCCGCGCGGTTCGTCCAGACCAAGCCGGCGTACGGCGTGCTGAGCGTCGGTGTTCCTCCGGGCCAGGACGTGACCGAGGTCGAGGTGAACTTGCGCGTCACGCGCTGGGGCGACCAGCCGGCGGGACCGGCACTCGTCGCCGCATCTAGCAGTTGGGCGGCCTACCAGTGTGGTCCGGTGACGGCCCTGGCCAGCACCATCTCGACGCTGCCGGCGGCCCCGGTCTTCGACGCCGCCGCACCCATGCCGCACCCCGTCGGTCACGTCGGCATCGATCGGTCAGCGCGTACGGGCGACGGCAGCGAGTTCGCGAGCATCCGACCCTTTCAGCTGGGTGACAAGCTGCGCCGCATCCACTGGCCGTCATCGCTGCGTTCGCAGACGCTCAACGTCACGTCGACGTACGCCGACCAAGACAGCCAGGTGCTGGTCCTCGTCGACGCGGCCAACGACCTCGGTACCAGCGAAGGAGTGGACGGCGCGGCGAGCACCCTCGATGCCACTGTCCGGGCCGCAGCCGCGTTGTGCGAGCACTACCTCCGCCGGGGCGACCGGGTGAGCCTGCGCATTGTTGGTTCGTCCGCACCCACAGTCGTTCCCCCGTCAACGGGCCAGCCACACCTGCGTCGGATGTTGACCACCCTGAGCCGGAGCACACCGGGCGGCGCGTTCGCCGAACGTGAGATGACAGTTCCCTATCGCATCGAGCCGGGTGCGATCGTCATCGTCTGCTCACCACTCATCTCGCCCGTCATTATGCAACGCACGCTTGCCATGGCGCGTCGGGGATTGACGCTCATCGTCATCGACACGATGCCCGTCGAGATCGCCCACTCCGTCGATGACGTCTACGTCGAGCTGGCCTGGCGCATCCGGATGCTGGAGCGCTCGGTGGACGCCAGGCAGGTCGCCGAGGCCGGAGTCCCGGTGGTCGCGTGGCGCGGCCCAGGCAGCCTCGACCAGGTCTTGCGCGACATCAGCAGGCGGGCCCGTGCACCGAGGTTGGCACACCGATGAGGCTGCCTTCGACCGTCGCGTCGCTTCTCGAGACCGTCGCGTCGTGGGGCCGCCACGGTGCTGTGCTGCGCGGTCTCATCGTCGTCGCGGCGGTGGTCAGCATCGTCACCACCGCTGCCGTCGGCGAAGTCAGCGTGTTTGGGGTTGGCCTCGTCGTGGCTGCGACTCTGTTCACTGTGAGTCGGCCGGACTCATCCGCTCCCCTGCTGCTGATCGTGCTGCTGTTGACGCAGTGGTACGCCGGTGTGAGTCCCGCCCTGCCGCGGTGGTCGATCGTGCCGGCGCTAGCGGTGCTCGTCATCCACGCAGCGGCCGCTCGAGCCAGTGTCGTACCGAGACGCGCCGAGGTTGACGCCGCGGCCACGCGCCGCTGGCTTCTCCATGTCGGGATCGTGGCGTGGCTGACCGCAACGCTGTGGGCCTTGACCGTGGTCTTCGACGGCATCGCCGGCTCAGGGACGGTTGCCGTCTCGGTGATCGCCCTCGGTTTCGTTGTCGCCCTGGGTCTCGTGCTCATCCTCCGAGAGGTTGCCCATCACGAAGGCCCTCAGCGTTCGTCGACGACCTGAACGGCGTACACCTCTTGTGGTTCTGGGACCTTCCCGCATGACACGCGGCGGTGTGGTGACCGGTCGAGCTGGTCCACGCGAACGCGCAAGCTGCGTCCATCTGCGTGGGTCACCGATACCTCGCTGCCGGATGGCAATGCGCTTTCGGTGGAGAGGTCGACCGTGAGATCACCGAGTCGCTCTTCGCCGAAGTGCGCGCGAGCGGCTGACTCTGCGGCCTGATGGCGTGGCTCCAACGCCGACCGACCACGGTCGTGCCGTGGACCGATCAGCGCGGCCGGAACCGTGCCGTTTGCCGCGGCATCCAGTGCAGCGACCGCATCCTGGATCGTCAACCGGGCCAGCGTGAGCCCGCTCGGCAACAGCACCGCTGTCGGTGCGAAGCGATGTCCACCCGTGTGGGACGTCTCCCAGACCTGGCCCGGTCGAAGTGTCGAGGCAGCATGCGCGACGGGTCGGCCGCGCACGGCACAGCAAACGTCGCGGCGACCGTTGGTGCAGACCAGCAGCGTTGGTACCTCGCGTCGGCGCAGACCAGAGAGGGAGGCAGCCACCCGCGCTTCGTCGCCTAACCTCAACGCCTCCGAGTCGATGGACAGCACCTGCTGCGGATCGTCGAGTCTGCCTTCGAGCAACCACTCCCGCCCGGGCAGACACGAGGCGACGAGCACGTTGCGGGGCCGACCGTGGTGGTCGTCGGCATGCGCTCCAGTCGACCGCACCAAGACGAAACGGCCATCGACCTCTTTGAGCATGCCCGCTAGTTTCCGGCCGAGCTCGGCGTCGAGATGACTCTGGACGGCAGCATCCCGGCCCCAGGGACCCGGTTGCCCCATCGCGATCCAGCTGCGCGCATAAGAAGCGGTGCCGTACGCCGGCTCGTCCAACGCCTGCGACATCACCGAGCATGCTTCGGGGTCCCACCCGTCGCGTTCTTCTGGCGCATGCACGCGCTCAACCTAACGGACCTCAGCTACCAGCCGACATGCGGAGTCCAGGGCTTGACGCGGGAAGTCAGGCGGACTTGTCGAGCGCCGGCGGCGAGTGCACGTCGGCAGTCACGGGCTTGGGCTGTCTGAGTCCCGGAACGTCGTGGCGCGTCACGAAGGCGGCGATCCAGACGCCGGCGGCGCCGAGCGCAGCCCCGCCGAGAGTGTCGGCGAAGTAGTGCCAGCCGAGGTACACGGTCGCCACGATGGTCAGGCCGAGGAACGTCCACAACGCGTATCGCAGGGAGCGCCGCAGCCCGAGCAAGTGGGCGATGATGCAGATCGTGACCATCATGCCGACATGCAGCGAGGCGAAGGCCGCAATGCTCTGCACGGCCTGGGTGGCCCACGGGTCGGCGAGCACCTCCACTCGATCACTGATCATCGCGGACTGCAGTTGCGACGCCCCGGTGGTGGGGAGATCACTGAACTCTTCGGGTCGGACGTAGACCGGTCCCAAGGTCGGCGCCACAAAATACGTCGCCACCCCCAGCACCCAGTCCACCGCCATGGCCGTCACGAACCAAGCGCCGCCGGTCACGTTGCGAGACCACACGAGGGCCGCCGCGATCGTGAACGGGATGACGCCGAGCCACGAGACGTAGATCACCGACATCACATGCGCCGCGAACCCGGTGCCAAGAAGGTCGTGCAACAGCACCGCCGGATCGTGTCCGAAGAACAACCATCGGTCGAAGTCAGCGAACCGCTCGTCTTCGAGGTGGCCGTTGACGAACGGCACGAAGCTCTTCAGGTTCCGGAAAGACACGTAGGTGAGATACCAACTGCCAAGTCCGAGCAACGCGAAGCGCACGTGATCGAGCGGCCAACGTTCCTTGACAACCTCGACGAACAGGCGAGGCGTTTCACGTACGCGATGCGCGCGATGGATGACGCGGGGGACGACGTCGGTGAGGAAGGCGAGCGCCAGGATCACGGGTAGTCGTACGTACGTCGGGCCGGCCACTCCGTCAGGGTCGCGTAGCGGCAGCCCATAGATCGTGGCGACCAAAATGGCCACCACGGCCAGCAGCAAGGCCTGCACGCCAGCGAACGTCAATCGTTCCGTGCGCACGGCGAGAGCGTACACAAGTTCCTCGGACGGAGTCAGCCCACCCGCCGGTGCAGCACGAGCGGCAGCACGCGTCGAGCGCCGGCCTCACGGAGCGCGGCTGCACCGAGCGTCACCGGCCACATGGAAGCGGAGGCGTCAACCACCAGCAGAGCCACCCGGCCTTCGAGGGTATGCCCTAGTTCGGCCGAAATAGACAGGTGATCACGCCACCAGGCGGCCTCCTGCGCGGAGGAGCGGTCCGCCGCTGCGGAGCCCGGGCCAGGCCCGGTGTCGGCGACGTCGATTGAGCCGTCGTCGAGCTGCCCCACCTTCGCCAAGTGATCGGCGACGTCGCCCACCAGCCGCCCTGATCCCGATGCGGCCAACGAGACCACGACCTCAGGTCGCTCAGGCCAGTCGTGACGCCAGCGCCCGAGCAACGCGACGCTGGCTTCGAGCACTTCTGCTGGAGCGGAAGCGTTGGGAGCGAACGCGCCGGCGACCACGTCACGCCACTCGGGCGCATCGGCGTGGATCAGCACCCTGCCCTGATCGGCCATCACCTCTGCTGGGATCTTGCCCTTGCTTCCGAAGTCGCCCCCTGGCCACATCTTCCGCGGTTCGAGGACATGGCTCTCACCGCGCAGCAACGTCGTGACTTGCCGCATCACGTCGATGGGCGGACGCGCCTCGATGCCGTCGAGGAGCTCGCCTCGGCAGACCGAGCATCTGCCGCACGGCTCGGCGGTCGGGTCGTCGAGGGACTCCTGGAGCAGCTGCATGAGACACGATGCACCTCGGCAGTAGGCCCGCATGATGTCGGCTTCGCGTCGGCGAGTGGCGATGATCCCGTCGTAGTGCTCCGCGTCGTACGACCAAGGGACGCCGGTACGTCGCCAGCCGTCCTCGACGCGCTCGACTGACTTGTCGACGGCGAGCTGTTTGAGCATCAGCTCGACTTTGCCTCTGCGCAGGCCCGACACAGCCTCAAGGGCGGGTACCGAAGCCACCTCGCCATCCCAGGCCGCAAACAGCTGCTCGATCTGCTTGGGGTCGGGGATGGTGGCCGTGGCGAAGTAGTCCCACACCCCCGAGTCGGCCGAGGAGGGAAGCAAGATGACCTGGGCTTCGTCGATCCCGCGCCCGGCACGACCGACTTGCTGGTAGTACGACACCGGTGAAGGTGGTGACCCGACGTGGATGACGAAACCGAGGTCCGGCTTGTCGTAGCCCATGCCCAGCGCGGACGTGGCTACCAGGGCCTTCAGCTCATTACGACGAAGCGCGTCTTCGAGCCGCTCGCGCTCCGATGACTCCAGTCCCCCGGTGTAGGCCGCCACCGGAACCGTCTCGCCGTGCACGCCCGCGATCACGGCCGCCAGCCGTTCGGCGTCGGCCACGGTCAGGGTGTAGACGATGCCGCTCCCCGGCAGCCGCGCGATGTGGTCGACGACCCAGCCGTAGCGTTCGAGCGGGGTTAGGTCGTCGACGACCACGAGGTGCAGGCTGTCGCGCGCCAACCGACCACGAAGCACGACGGTCGAGTCACCGAGCTGCGTCGCCACATCTTCGGTGACCCGAGCATTCGCCGTAGCCGTGGTGGCCACGACAGGCGTGTCTGGATTGAGCTGTCGCAAGAGATCAGCGACTCGGCGGTAGTCCGGCCGGAAGTCGTGGCCCCAGTCGGAGATGGCATGTGCCTCGTCGACCACGAGCAACCCAACCCTGCCGACGAGCGCGTCGAGGACGCGGCGTCCGAAGCGAGGATTGGCTAACCGCTCCGGCGAGACGAGGAGTACGTCGAGAGCGCCAGCGAGCAGGTCCTCCTCGATCGCCGACCACTCGCCCACGTTGGAGGAGTTGAGCGTTGCGGCTCTCAGGCCGGCGCGCGCCGCGGCAGCGACCTGGTCGCGCATCAGCGAGAGCAGCGGTGACACGACGAGCGTGGTGCCGTGCCCCTCGCGGCGACGGATCGACGTCGCGGCCCAGTACACCGCCGACTTCCCCCACCCGGTCGCCTGGACGACCAGCACGCGCGAGGCGGGTTCGCAGAGTGCCGCCACCGCGGTCTCTTGATCTGGCCGCAACTCGGCGCCCGGACCGGCGATGGCCGCGATGAGGACGTCGGCCGCCTCGCGGCGTTCGGGACTGAGCAGAGCGGCCATGAGTGTCGACCCTACGGCGTCACAACGACAGTGGGTGATGGCGAACCAAGGTCGAGAGGTCAAATCTTTCGGGAATCCTGCCGCTCCGGCTGCACTAAGCCCGCAAGATCTGATGCTCAACCGCGCGTTCGCTCCATGACGATCCGAAGCCGGTCCTCCAACCGTCGATTTTCCTGCCCATCGTCCTTGAAGAACGCATCTCTGCCCGGCGGAGGCAGAAACCCGACGACATCCATGACATCGAAGTAGGGCTCCGCCACATGCCCGGTGCGCTCGGTGTAGGCCTCGCCGAACAGGTCCGCCGCGTCATTGCCATGAACGATCGCGAGGTTGGTGCAGCAGTGTGCGACGTCTAGCCACGCCGGACCGATTGAGGTTTCGACCCAGTCGACGATCCCAGTGATGTGGCCCTCGGACCAGAGCACGTTCCGAGGCTGGAAGTCGCGATGGATGAAGCAGGGCTGGAACGCCGGCGGCGCGGTGCGAAGCAAGGCGAAGGCCTCCAGCCACAGACCTGGATCCCTGGCCCATCGGGGTTCCTGGAACTTGGCCTCCCACGCCCAGGACTGGTAGGCGCGCACGTCGACGGTCGGCGCGACTTCGTGGATGGTGGCGAGCAGGTCGGCCAGCTCGCCGAGGAAGGCCGCGTCGACGCGGTCGATGTCGATACGTCCCGGGAGCAGGGTCATCAGATGCGCCGGAAAGCCGCAGTGCCGGCCGTCGGCATCGAGCGCCCGCGTGAGGGGCGCCGGAACCGGCGTGTCCGCGAGCATCTCTTGGATCTTGCTCTCCCGGGTCGTCAGACCCTCGCCGTGGGTGCGCCAGGGCTCACGCGTCATCAGCCGGAGCACCACCTCGTCGTCATCGCTGGTCTCCAGCGCCAGCATGGTGGAGGTCCATCCACCGGCAAGCTCTCGCGCTCCCGTGACTGGCCCGATCACCCCCGCCGCCCAGTCCAGCGCAGCGGTCACGTCGAGGTCGCCGGCAGTCAACACACGGACATTCCATCACTCAGCTGACGAAGATTGTGGAACGCGGTCTCGCCACTTGGTGGTGACGCCCCCGCCTGCGCAGGCAAGGGCGGGGGCGCCACGTCGTGGGTGCTGTGTGGACCGGTTGTGCACCGGGCGTTTGTCGGGTGACTCCTCTACTGCGTATCGGTGATCTTCAGCGTGATCTCCGCAGCGGCACCGGCATACAGCGAGGTGAGGACGTACGCCGTTCCGGACGGGATCGTTCCTGACTCGTTTGCTGCCGACGTCGCCGCACTCGACAAGAGACTGCAGTTCTTGTCGTACAGGTAGACGTCGACATCGACGGCAGTCGCACCAGCCGTGATCGCGAACGCGTGCTGGCCGTCTCCGGCTTCACCCTTGATCACCGAGACATGACCGTCCACGTCCTGGCTTGCCGGAGGGACGGTGCACGTGTTGACGAGCTCTGTGCCAGTCACGCCCGGGTCGACCACGTTGTTGGGGTTGCCGACCGCGATCGTGAATGTCTCGCTGACCGGAGCGTCCAACGGGGGCGGCGGTGGTGGTGTCATGTCCTTGACGCTCGCGCTGAAGACCTGGACCTCGGCCACCTGGACGTTGGTCATCGTCTCGCCTTGCGGAGCGTCGGCCCAGAACCGGACGTAGCTTGCCGTCACCGGAGTCGCGAGCGTGAAGCGCTTGTAGTGCAGGTCGGGCGCTGTGGGGCGCGGGATCTGATAGCTGAATGCGTTCTTGCCGAACGGCTGAGTCTTCCAGTTGACGCCGTCCGTGCTCGTCTGGAACGTGAAGCTCTTCAGCCCCTCGAACCGGCTCGACGTGTACGCGCTGACCTGAACAGACGTGATCTTCGCGGACTTCGCCAGCTTGATGACACCGTTCGTGTTCTTCGGCGTGCTCCACGAGCTCGCCTCGGTGTCGTCCATCGCCGGACCGATGTCGCCAGACTCGGCCGTCGCTCCAAATGTCTTGGACGCCAGGTTCGGTGCCAGGGCGAACTGCTTACGCGTTGTCTGGCCCGCGGCAACCGTGACATTGTTGAACGTCGTACTGCCGAATCCCTTGGCCTGGACCGTCAGCGGGTACGTCGCCTTGGTCGCCACGACCCGGAACGTGCCTGCCGGTCCCGTCGTCGCCACCGGAGTAGCGCGGGCTTCGAAGCGGCCCACCATGAGGCGAGCACCTTCGATCGGCTGGCCGTTCGACGTGTTGATGACCGTGCCAGAGATGACGCCGTTAAGCGCCGGGTTGCGGTTGTCGAAACCGGGCACGCCATCGGTGTCGGTGGCTCCCGTCGGGTCGGCCTCGGTCACGTGGTTGTGTGCCGAGGCACCCATTCCGCGCTGAGCGAACACGGAGTAGACGGTGTCGACGAGCTGGTTGAAGTCAGCGCGTGCGTGGTAGCGGTTGTCGAGCGCAGTCATGATCGCCGTGCGCTCGTCGAGCATCGACGGGTTGTTGGGGCTGAGCGGCATCGCATCGGTGATGATGCGCGCCGAGATCTCCGACGCCGTTGCCTGGCCGTACTTGCTGACCAGCGCCTTGCGGAGCTGCCACAGTGTCGCGGTCCAGATCTCACCATCGGCGTGCACCTCGGGTCCGACCAGGTCGTAGCCGACGTCGCCGAAGGTCGTCGGGTTGTCGTTGTAGGCCCAATTGCGGATGCCGCGCTCGTTGTTGCCGGTGACATAGGCGCCGAGCACGGAGTCGTTGGCGTAGCCCTCGCGAGCCAAGTAGTTCAGTGCGTACCAGTCGCCCCAGCCTTCGCCCATCGAGCCGGACTGGTGCGCGTCGAGTGACAAGTCTTCGGTGCCGACGTAGCGGTTCGACAGACCGTGCGCGTACTCGTGCTCGATTACGCCGGCGTCGAAGTCGCCATCACGGCATGGACCTTCGAACGCGTCGTTGATCGGCTCCCAGAGGAACATGCCGCTCCAGGAGGGGACCCCGTCGGGCAGCGGGAGGAAGTAGGCGTTGTCGCGCCCGGTGTACGTCGGTGCGCCACCACTTGCCGCACCTGCCTGCACGAGTCCGATCACGGAGTCGCCGGGCTGGCCGCCCTTGTCGTAGTTGTTGACCTGGAAGTTGCCACCGGACTCGGTGAAGCCCAAGTCGTAGAACTCGTCATGGATCCGGTTGTGCTGGTAGAAGAGGTTGGTGCTGGCCGGCTCTTGGTCAGCCGGGTAAGAGGTGGCGGCGCAGTTCGACGTGCCCCAGTTGTCGGCGAACCTGTAGTCGAACTGACCATTCGGGCTGACCGGTCGCGGACCGGGATCGGCCGGAGCGATGAAGTTCGACCAGTTCGCGCGCGAGTTGGCGTTGTTGCCGAATGTCGTGATGCCGGTTCCGGCAAGCCCAGTCGGGTCGACGTAGCCGTCGGGAGACTCAGCCGTCGTACCGAACGACACGTGCACCGGGTCACCACCACCGGCAGCGCCTGGGTAGTTCGGGTAGATGGTGCCGCCTGACGTGTCGTCCTCGTGTGTGACCAGGCTGTGCTTGTAGAGCTGCGCACCGGTTGCTGCGTCGATGACGACCTCGTAGGCCTGGTCGAGCTTCTTGATGAAGAGCACGGAGTACGCCGCCCGGGCACCATTCGCTGTCGGAAACGCCGCCTTCTTGACGTAGGAGCCACTCGCGAAGGGACCAGCCTTGAACGAGTCATAGCCCGCCACGCTTCCGCTCTTCACGGGTGAGAACGCCACAGTCGGAGCGAGCGACGTCGCGACCTTCTTCAGCGCCGCTGTCGTCGTGAGGGTGAAAGCCCCCAGCAGACCGGAGCTGCGGATCGTCTCACCGGTGTAGTTGAGGACGCGACCGCTGGAGTCGACCGCGACACCGAGCGAACCACCGCGGGCAGCCGGCACTCCGGAGAAGGTCTGGGTGAAGCTGATGACGTGGGTGCCGTTCTCAGGCAAGACGTGGTCGCGTCGTACGAGCAGAGCGCTGATGTCGGCTGCCGAAAGGCCGAGCATGGCGCGGTTCGTCGTCAGCCACGACTTGGCGATCGTCACGGCCGAGCCACTGCTCGGGCCGGAGAGCCGTGAGCCGATGGTTGGCGTGATCGTGCGTGGAGTGCCGAAACGCAGATCCCATCCGACCTTGGTGCCAGGGCGCGCAGTGACGAGGTCGCGGACAGCGGCGACCTGAGCCTGCGTGGGTCGGACGAACGTACCGACGCGGCTGTCGGCGGCTGCCGGTGACGCGGTGCTGCCTGGCTTGTCAACCAGGGTGGGCGGAGAAACAGAAGAAGTGGGGTTTGCTGCCGAGCCGGGTGCAGACAGGGCCGCAATCACGCCAGCGGAAGCGACGATAGCCGCTGTCCTTCGTTGGGTGCGGGATAGCCGCATGTGGGGGACTCCTTCGCCGGGGACGCCCGAACGGGCGGCCTTGGGGGTTCGAGTCCTCTAACGAGGCGACGTGAAGGAGGTCACGCTCGTGTCACATTCTCCTTAGCATCTAGGGCTGGCCATCCAGTGCCGGACGACGCTCGCCGAGCACCACCAGACCCATCACCACCAACCCCATCATCAGCACCGATATGGGGAGCGAAGCTGGGGCCACCAGCCACGCCAGAGCGAGCAGAACGACGACTCCGGCGCAGGCGTGGACCACGCTGGGTCGATGGTCGCGAGTGAGGCGTCCGTGCACCAAGGAGACCAGCACGATGTACACGCTGATCGCGCCCGCGAGCACCATCGCGACAGTCATTGCCGAAGCTTCGATGTGGTGGATACGTTGCTCCGACGCTGCTTCGAGCCCGGCGCCCACGCCAGCAATAGACAAGAAGACGGCGTAGTGGGAGTAGCCCCACAAGAAGTCCAGCTCTCGGTGGGATCGCAAGGCTTCGCCGGTGTTGTGCAGGAAGTAGATCCACCACATGGCAAACAGCAGAACCAACCCGCCGACGGCGAGCAGCAACAGATCGGTGGTGAGACCGCCGTCAGCGAAGTCTCGGGTCAACGCGTTGCTCGTCGCGAGGACGGACTCACCCAACACGATGATGGTGAACAGCCCATACCGTTCGGCGATGTGCTCGGGATGCCACGCTGTCCGCTGCGGCCGCTCCGCCCACGGAGGGACAGCGAGCTCGGCTGCAGCGAGTACGAGGAAGGACAGCACCCCGAAGGAGTCTGGGAGCGCCAGTCGCGCCACCCAGCCGAGCTGCACCACGAAGATCCCACCGGCGTACCGGAAAGCCGTTGCCCGCCCCTCCGAGTCGCTCAGGCCGGCACGCACCCACTGGGCAATCATCGCCAGCCGCATCACGACGTAGCCGATCACGACGACCTTAAAGTCCTTGTGCTCAAAGGCATCCGGCACGCCAGCAGCCAAGATCAGCACCCCAGCCATCTGCACGGCAGTCATCACGCGGTAAAGCGCGTCGTCGCAGTCGTACGCCGAGGCGAACCAGGTGAAGTTCATCCAGGCCCACCAGATCGCGAAGAAGACCATCAGGTACGCGGCGAACGCGTGTCCGAGATCGTCGGCGACGACGGCGTGGCTGAACTCTGCGGCCACCCCAGCAACCGCGACGACGAACGTCAGGTCGAAGAGCAGCTCGAGGGGCGTGGCGGCGCGATGCTCCTCGTCCGGATCACGACGTCGCATGGGCTTCACGGCCGCGAGCGGGTTGGTCACCGAACCAAAGTAGTGCCCGCGGCGGTCTGAAAGGATGACTTTATGCCCGTGGTCAGTGCCGAGGTCGTCGTCCGGGTCTCCCCCGAGGTCGCGTTCGCCGTTTCTCAGACCACTGGAGAGGTCAGGTTGCGATGGGACCCGTTCATTCGAGAGCAGCACCTGATGGATGGCGCATCGAAACCCGGCAAGGGGGTGCGGACGTTCACGCGTTCTCGCCACGGCTTCACGATGGTGAGCCGCTACGTCTCCTACGCTCCCGGCCGCAACGTCGGTATGACGATGGAGTCCGGACCGTGGTTCTTCGAGGTCTTCGGCGGCGGCTGGCGCTTCGAGCCGCATGAAGGCGGGACCCTGGCCCGTTGGAAGTACAACTTCTCGGTGCAACCTCGCTGGCTCCAAGTGGTGGCCAACCCAGTGGGACGCTGGCTGCTCGGCCGTGACATCCGTCGACGCATCGAGGCGTTTGCACGCGCCTGCCACGACCCGGACATCGTGGCCTCAGTGGCCTAGTCTGCAACCGTGCTCGAACGTGTCAGCGCCATCCGCTATGTCACGCCCCTTCGCGAGGGCGGCTCGCTTCCGGGCATCGTCGAGGCCGACAATCTCGGCACGTACGTCGTGAAGTTTCGCGGCGCGGGTCAGGGTCTTCGGGTCCTGGTCGCGGAGGTGGTCGTCGGCGAGCTGGCACGGCGGCTGGGTATCCGCGTGCCCGAGATGGTGGCGATCGACCTGGAGCCGGCGATCGCCAAGTACGAGGCCGACGAAGAGGTGCAAGACCTCCTCACCGCGAGTGTCGGCCTCAACCTCGGGATCGACTTCCTGCCCGGCTCGTTCGGCTACGACGCCAGCTGCTCTCCCGACCCTGACGAGGCGGCCGAGATTCTCTGGCTCGACGCGTTCGTCGCAAACGTCGATCGCAGCTGGCGCAATCCCAACCTGCTGGTCTGGCACCGTCGCATCTGGTGCATCGACCATGGCGCAGCCCTCTACTTCCACCACGGCTGGTCAGGCGGGATCAGCGCTCCGGAACGGTTCGCCCAACAGGGTTACGACGCCAGTGACCACGTGCTCTCGTCGTACACCTCCCGTGTCGCCGACGCGGATGCCCGCCTGGGCAGCCTGGTGACTCGCGAACTTCTCGAGGACGTGCTCGCCGATGTGCCAGACGAGTGGGTCGAGCTCGTACCCGGAGCGGTCGACCCCGCTGCGGTGCGCGCCGCGTACGTCGACTTCCTCCTCGCTCGACTGGCTGGACCGCGCGGTTGGCTGCCTCAGAAGCAGGCCGCATGAGCGACCCCCGTATCGGCTACCAGTACGTCGTACTGCGGTGTGTGCCTCGCGTCGACCGTGAGGAGTTCCTCAACGTTGGCGTGGTCGTCTACAGCCAGCAGGTCGACTTCCTCAAAGCCGCCTCGCAGGTCGACCGTGCGCGGCTCGCAGCACTCGCTCCGGCGCTCGACGTCGACAATGTCAACGAGGCGCTGGACACGATTGCCGCGGTCTGTGAGGGACGGCCGTCGGCGGGGGCGCCTGGAAAAGCGACCCTCAGCGCGCGGTTCGGCTTCATCGCGTCACCGCGAAGCACCGTCGTGCAGCCCGGGCCCATCCACGGTGGGTTGACCGTGGACCCCGCTGCGGAGGTCGGCACCTTGCTCGCCCGGCTGGTGGCGCCGCCACCCGACTCCGATGGCGACGCCCGCCCACGCTGACTTTCCCTGATGCAGCCCGCCAGTACCCTCGGTGCCATGGACGCGACTTCGTGGGATGAGCGGTACGCCGAAAGCGATCTGGTGTGGGGCCTTGAGCCCAATCGCTTCATCCGTGCGCAGTGCGAGCATCTTCGCATCGGCAGGGCAGTCGACATTGCCTGCGGAGAGGGACGCAATGCCATCTGGCTAGCCCGACTTGGCTGGCACGTCACCGCACTCGACTACTCCACCGTGGCGATCGAACGCGGCCGCCAACTCAGCAGCAAGGAGGATCCGGCGGTCGCCTCCCGAATGGTCTGGCGGGTCGAAGACGTGACCACGACTCCCTTCAAGGAGAGCGCCTTCGATCTTGCGGTGATCAGCTATCTCCACCTCCCGCCAGACCAGACGGCCACGGCGATGCGCAGCGCGGGTGCCAGCGTCGCCCCGGCCGGGCATCTCGTCATCGTCGGACATGACCGCCGGAACCTGCGTGAAGGGGTCTCCGGGCCGCAGGACGAGTCGCGCCTCTACCAACCCGACGAGGTGCGCGCGTTGCTCGAAGAGATCCCGGGCATGGTCGTCGAGCTCGCCGAGACCGTCGAACGCGAGACGCCGGACGGTGTTGCCCTCGACACCCTCGTGCGTGCCCGCCGCACTTGACCGCTGGCCGTCACTGCTTTTCGACTGACACCGACAAGATGCTGATCGGTTGGACCGGCGCGCCATCACCAGCGCCGCCGTCGACTCCCTGCTCCGCGATCGCGTCGACGATCTCCATTCCACCGGTGATCTTGCCGAAGATCGAGTAGCCGCCACCCTCGGTGGGCAACGTCGTGTCGGCGTACACGATGAAGAACTGGCTGCCGTTGCTGTTCGGGTCGTCGCCGCGGGCCATCGCCAAGGTGGCGCGCGGGTACTGGCCGTTGATCGGGGCATTCTCGATTTCGTAGCCGTATCCAGGGTTGCCGCCGCCGCTGCCCGTCGGGTCGCCGCACTGAAGCACCGAGATCGTGGAGGGTGGGGTCGTCAGGCGGTGGCACGGACTGTCGGCGTAGTAGTCCTCGTTGGTCAGGTGGATGAACGAGGCGACCGTTTGGGGAGCCTTGGCACCGTCGAGCTCCATCGTGATATCACCGCAGTTCGTGTGCACAGTGGCGATCCATGTGCCGTCCTCTGCGAGAGCGGGATCAGGTACGTCATCGAACGACTTCGCAGAGTCCGGAGGCGACGGTGGGTCGTCGCAGACCACGTCGTCAACGCTGGTCGGGCTGGGGTGCGATGACGAAGTCGTCGCTGACTCGTCGCCGTCGGAGTCCGAGCCGAGGACCAGTGCGATCGTGATCGGAACGGCGATGCACAGGACGACGATGACCGCGATGATCGCCTGTGTTGTGCGGGGGGTACCGGAGAGCCGAGCAAGTTTCGGGTTGGTCGGCCGCTTGGAGTTCGACATGCGCGACACCCTATGTGACGCGTTGTCGTAAGACCACGTAGTGTGACGGCCGAGGGAACTGCCAGGTCAGGCCCAGCGCACGTCTCCCCCACGGCGCGGGTCTGCGCCAGGTCCGGTGCGGTCGATCGCGGCTACTCCCCCGAAGTACGAGTCGAGTGCTGGCCACTCCACGACCTCGTCTGTCTCTCCCAGCGCCTGCACCGCACTCGCGAGTAGCCCAGGCTCGACGTGCACACGACCTGGCACCGGGTTGAGCCGAGGAGCAGCGATCGCTTCCGCCACGGGCATCCGGTGGTGTACGACGTTGACCACGACCTGAAGCAGTGCCGACCGGATTCGGCTTCCGCCGGCCGCCCCCGCGATGAGCAAGGGGCCTTCCCCGTCGAAGGCGAACAACGGTGACATCATCGAGCCCATCCGCTCCCCCGGCATCTGTACGCCGCGGAGCAGCTCGCCCTCACCCAGCATCGAGTTGAGGTGGACTCCGAACTCACCGAGCCAGACCCCGGAAGCCAGTCCCAGGCTCGTGGTGACGGCGCACATGTTGCCATCGGCGTCGACGACTGCGGCGCTGGTGGTGTCGCCACGTGCGGGTTCGTGCCGCAACGTGGCCGCAAGCCGGATCGCGAGCAGGGCTGCGTCGTCACTCAGCTCGAGCCGTGCCACCGTGCCGAGCATGTCATCGAGGTCGCCGCCCCGAGCGAGGATGTCGACCTCCCTGAGCCGGGCCTCACGCGGTGCAGCCTCGACCACACGATAGGCCTCCAGATCGGGATGGCTGAGGTCACCCTGTTCCCCCACGGCGAGCACCATCGCCTCAGCGATGCGGCCGGTATAGAACGCGGCAGCCCCTTCGTCGGCGAGGGTTCGCATGGCTGCCTCGAGGCCAGGGTGGAACAGCCGGGCACCGCCCTGGAGGACATTGCCGTCCTTCGCATAGACCCGTTGCCCTTCCCCCAGGAGCATCGCCGGCGCGATCGTTGCAAGCACCTTGGAGTGAAGCGGCGCGAAGGCGACTCCTCGGGAGGCATGACGCACGGCCGGGGCGACGACGTCACTCCACGGAAGTCGTCCCCATCGTTCGTGCAGGGCCGCCATGCCAGCAGGCGTTCCCGGCACCGCCACGGTCGATGGTCCGACGGAGTAGGGCACGAGTTGGCCGCCGAAGTCGATGGCAATTTCCGGTGCTGGTGCGTTGGTGGCTCGTTGGCCCGCCAGTCCTGGCACCGCGACAAAGAAGTCGAGGCAGGTCGTGGTGTCAGTGCTTGCGTCGTAGTAGAGCGCGAACCCGCCTCCCGCGATCCCCGTGAAGACCGTTTCCGCAACGCACGCGGCCAGCACCATCGCGACCGCGGCGTCTGCTGCACTGCCACCGGCTCGCAAGGTTTCGACGCCGACGTCAGCAGTCACCGGGTTACCCGCGGCGACGCAGGCGGGCAGCCGGCGCACAGGCATGTGGGGCGCGGTCACCCTTCCCCGGTGTAGGTGCCGGCCACTGGCTGGCCCTTGCCCAGCACGGTGATCCCGTCCTCGGTCACGGTGAAGCCGGCGGCCCGGTCGGCTTCGGGATCCAGCCCGATCGCCACACCGTCGGGCACGATCACGTTCTTGTCGATGATCGCGTTGGAGATGTGCGCCCCTGGTCCGACCTTGACGTTGTCCATCAGCACGCTGCGATTCACCACGGCGCCGGTGGCGACGTACACATCGGTGCCGATGACCGATGACCTGATCGCGGCACCCGAGACGATCGAGCCGGCGCACACGATGGCCTCGTCAGCGGTCGCTGAGTCGACGAACTTGGCGCCCGGCAACTGAGAGTTCGAGGTGAAGATCGGCCACTGGCTGTTGTAGAGGTTGAACGTCGGCTCCACCGAGACCAGGTCGAGGTGCGCTTCGTGGTACGACGAAAGGGTCCCGACGTCACGCCAGTAGTCACGGTCTCGCTCGAGCGAACCCGGTACGTCGTTGAGCTTGAAGTCGTAGACCGCCGCCTCGCCACGGTTGACGAGCATCGGGATGATGTCACCGCCCATGTCGTGCCGCGACCCTTGGTCGTCGGCGTCACGCTGCAACGCCTCGACAAGCACGTCCGTGGAGAAGACGTAGTTGCCCATCGAGGCGAACACCTCGTCAGGACTGTCGATCAAACCGGGCGGGTCCGAGGGCTTCTCCAGGAACTCGGCAATGCTTACGCCGTCGTCTGCGGTGGTGATCACGCCGAACTGGTCGGCCTCCTTGCGCGGGACGCGGATACCGGCGACGGAGACTCCGGCGCCGGACGCCAGGTGCGCGTCCACCATCTGCGAAGCGTCCATCCGGTACACGTGATCGGCGCCGAAGACGACGATGACGTCGGGCTTCTCGTCGACGATCAGGTTCATCGACTGATAGATCGCGTCAGCGCTCCCGAGGAACCATTGCTTGCCAAGACGCTGCTGAGCCGGCACGGGAGTCACATAGTTGCCGAGCAGCGTCGACATCCGCCACGTCACCGAGATGTGCCGGTCCAAGGAGTGCGACTTGTACTGCGTGAGCACGCACAACCGCAGGAACCCAGCGTTGACGAGGTTGGAGAGCGCGAAGTCGATGAGCCGGTAACTGCCACCAAACGGCACGGCAGGCTTGGCACGGTCAAGCGTCAGCGGCATCAACCGCTTGCCTTCTCCACCCGCGAGGACGATCCCCAGCACCTTGGGCTTGACCATGCAGCGACCCTACTGGCGCGACTAGGGTCGTGCCATGCGTGTCGGTCTCCTCACCCGGGAGTACCCGCCGGAGGTGTACGGCGGTGCCGGGGTCCATGTCGACTTCCTCGCCCGGCAACTACGCGAACGGCTCGACCTCAGCGTCATCTGCATGGGCATCGAACGCGAGGACGCGATTGCCGTCGCCGTACAGGACGGCCGGTTCCCCGACGCCAACGCCGCGCTCCACGTCATCTCTGCGGACATCGCGATGACGGCCGCTTGCGAAGGTGTCGAGCTGGTTCACTCGCACACCTGGTACGCCAACCTCGCCGGCCACCTGAGCGCGTTGCTGTACGACGTGCCGCACGTCGTCACGGCCCACTCTCTCGAGCCACGACGGCCGTGGAAGGCCGAGCAGCTCGGCGGCGGCTACCAGGTGTCCTCATGGGCCGAGCGCACCGCCTTTCTCGCCGCAGACGCCGTCGTCGCTGTCAGCGAGGGGATGGCGGGAGACGTCAGAGCGGCGTACCCCGAGATCGATCCCGCTCGCATCCACGTGATCTACAACGGCATTGACGCCGACTTCTACCGGCCCGATCCTGACACGAACGTGCTCGCCGAGCTGGGCATCGATCCGTCGAGGCCTTACGTGACGTTCGTCGGGCGGATCACCCGGCAGAAGGGAGTTCCGCACCTGCTCAGGGCGGGACTGGCGTTTGATCCTGCCCTCCAGATCGTGCTCCTAGCGGGAGCAGCTGACACACCCGAGCTGAAGGCCGAGACCGACGAGGCCATCGCCCGGCTGCGCGCAGAGCGTGACGGCGTCATCGTCGTGAGCGAGATGCTGCCGCGGGAGAGTGTGCGGCAGGTGTTGAGCCACGCACTGGCGTTCGTCTGCCCCTCGGTCTACGAGCCGCTCGGCATCGTCAACCTGGAGGCGATGGCGTGCGAGACACCCGTCGTTGCGAGCGCTGTCGGCGGTATCCCCGAGGTTGTCGTCGACGGCGAGACCGGACTGCTGGTCGACTACACACCCGACGACCCCGCGGGCTTCGAGGCGTCGCTGGCGGACCTGGTCAACCGTCTGGTGCGTGACCCGGAGCTCGCCGACCGGATGGGCAAGGCAGGACGGCAACGGGCGGTCAACGACTTCGCGTGGTCCACCGTGGCTGACCAGACCGTAGCCCTGTACCGCACTCTCACGTGAACGAGCTGGTCGCCGAGGTCCGGTCGGGACTTCGCACGCTCGCCAACCCCGATGACGCGCCAGCCATGCAGGCCTACATGAAGTCGGCCATGCCCTACCTGGGCGTGCGCGCTCCCGCAGTGAAGCTGTTGTGCAGACAGGCGTACGCCGAGTACCGGTTGTCCGACCGCGGTGCCTGGGAGTCGACGATCCGTACCCTGTTCGACGAAGCGGCGTACCGAGAAGAGCGCTACGCAGCCCTCAACCTGGCCGCCCACCGCCTCTATCGCGAATACGCCGCGTCGCCCGACTCCCTCGCGTTGTACGAGCACCTGATCACGGTCGGGGCCTGGTGGGACATCGTCGATGACACGTCGCACCGGGTCGGCGACGTGCTCCGGGCTCATCGCGAAGCTTCGACACCCATCATGCGGGCGTGGTCGCGAAGCGACGATCTCTGGCTGCGGCGTACGTCGATCATCTGCCAGCTCGGCCACAAGACCGAGACTGATACAGAACTGCTCGTGGAAACGATCGACGCCAACCTCGCGGACCGGGACTTCTTTATCCGCAAGGCGATCGGCTGGGCGCTTCGCGAGTACGCAAAGGCGGATCCCCAGTGGGTGCGTGACGTCGTGGCAGCCCGAGAGGGACGGCTCTCACCCCTGTCGAAGCGCGAAGCACTCAAACACCTCGGCTGAGGACATCTCGGCGTGGTTGACGGATCGCCCGCGCGGTGTCGAGTGGACGGGTGGAGAATCCGGGAGCATCCTCGTGGCAGGCAACGGTCCTGAGCATAAGAGGGAGGCGACCGCATGGACATCACGGCGCTGTACCCCAGATCCGTCGAGGCCTGGGCGGCCCGGCTGGGAACGGTCACAACAGACCAGTGGGACGGCCCGACGCCGTGTGCAGAGTGGACGGTCCGCGAGCTGGTGAACCACGTCGTCGGCGAGGAGCTCTGGACGACTCCGCTGATGCAGGGAAAGACGATCGAACAAGTCGGTGACAGGTTCGACGGTGACCTGCTCGGTGACGACCCTCTCGCTGCGGCGAGCGCGGCTGCACAAGAAGCCAAGGTTGCCGTCACAGCAGGCGATAGCACCGGCCGCAAAGTGCATCTGTCATACGGCGACGAGGATGCCGGTGAGTACCTCTACCAGCTCGTCGCCGACCACCTGATCCACAGCTGGGACCTCGCTGCCGCGACGGACGGCGACACCCAGCTGGACGCGGACCTCGTCAAGGCCGTCAGCGCCTGGTTCGCCGGTCGCGAAGAGCTGTATCGCGCCGCCGGCGCCATCGGCCCGCGAACCTCGGCGGGCAGTGACCCCCAGTCGGCATTGCTTGCTGCCTTCGGTCGGAGCCCGGACTGGAGTCCGAAACAGGGCTGATCGCCGCCATCGTGGGAGGGCGCCGTGTCAGGTGCGGTTCATCTCATCCGGATTGGGTCCCACGCGCTCGCCCTCATCGAGAGAGGCGATCTTGCTGTGGTCGTCTTCGTCGAGCCGGATGTTGAAGAGGTCGATGTTGGCCGCCATTCGCTCCGGGTGCACGGACTTCGGGATGATCACGTTGCCGAGGTCGAGGTGCCAGCGCAGAATCACCTGGGCAGGGCTGACATTGTGCTTGCCGGCGATCGCGCCGATCACCGGATCCTCGAGGGAGTCGCCGCCACGCGCGATGGGGCTCCACGCCTCCGTCACGATCCCGTGCTCTGCATGGGACGCTCGAAGTTCTCGTTGCTGGAGCCACGGGTGCAGCTCGATCTGATTGACGGCAGGGACGACGTCGGCCTCGTCGAAGAGGCGTTGCAAGTGCGGGATCTGGAAGTTCGATACCCCGATGCTGCGCACTCGCCCATCGGCGTACAACCTTTCGAAAGCCCGCCAGGTGTCGACGTAGGCGTCCCTCGACGGCACCGGCCAATGGATCAGGTAGAGGTCGAGATAGTCGAGTCCGAGCCGCTTCACGCTGGCGTCAAACGCTCCGAGGGCTTGGTCGTAGCCATGGTCAGAGTTCCAGCACTTGGTGGTCACGAACAGTTCGTCGCGCGGGATTCCCGACTCCGCGATCGCCTCACCGACCGCGGCCTCGTTCCGGTACAGCCTCGCGGTGTCGATATGCCGGTAGCCGATGTCGAGGGCAGCGGAGACTGCTGCCTTCGTCTCGTCCTCCGGTATGAGGAAGACGCCGAACCCTACTTGGGGAATCTCGACACCGTTGTTGAATGTCACGAGGGGAATAGTGGGCATGCGGCCCAACGTAGCAGCGGGCCTCAACAGCCTCTCCCGGCCCAAGGTCGGGACTACAACGCCGCGTGCTTGACGCTATACTTTAAATCTAAACTACCTCTGAGGAGACGCCATGAGCGAGACGCCGTCGCCAGCCGGTACGACGATTCCGGGCGAGGCCGCAAGCAGCGCCATGCCCGTCATCTACCTCAGCCATGGTGCTCCCCCGCTCGCCGACGACCCGGTGTGGACCGCGCAGCTCGCCGCCTGGTCTGCCGGCCTGCCCCAACCGAAGGCGATCCTCGTCGTCTCGGCCCACTGGGAGGAAGCCCCGCTCACGTTGTCGGCCACCACGACAGTCCCGCTGGTGTACGACTTCTGGGGCTTCCCCGACCGCTACTACGCGGTCCAGTACCCCGCTCCAGGTGCGCCGGAGCTCGCAGCGAAAGTCCGGGGTCGGTTGAGCCTCCCCGACAACGACGTGCATGACGCCCCGCTGCGCGGACTCGACCACGGCGCCTACGTGCCCCTCGTCGAGATGTTCCCAGCCGCTGACATCCCGACCCTGCAGATCTCGATGCCGACCCTCGACCCGATGGGATTGTTCGACATCGGTCGCCGGCTGGCCCCGCTTCGCGACGAGGGCGTGCTGATCCTCGGCAGCGGCTTCACCACCCACAACCTCCACCTCACCAACATGGCACTGCCCAGCAACTCCCCCGCTCCTGGCTGGTCGAAGGAGTTCGACGAATGGGCCGAGCGCGCCATCGCCGCCAAAGACATCGACGCGTTGATCGACTTCCTGCACAAGGCGCCAGCCGCCACCCTTGCGCACCCCCGGACCGAGCACTTTGCCCCGCTCTTCGTCAGCCTCGGGGCCAGCGTCGACCAGCTCCGGGAGGGCACCTCGGTGATCGACGGATTCTGGTACGGGTTGTCGAAGCGCTCCTGGCAGTTCAACTGAGTTGCGGCAGCGCACCGGTGGCGAGTTCGGCCACATCGCTGCGATAGCGTCCCTCGCGTGAGTGAGCTACCCACCGGCGGTGTCGTCCACCCCATGACGCGTTGGGGCGAGCCGGTGATGCACACCGCGTGCGCCCCCGTCGAGTCGTACGACGACGAGCTGGCTGCCCTCGTACGTGACCTCGTCGCCACCATGTATGCGGCCGACGGTGTCGGGCTGGCCGCGAACCAGATCGGCATCTCCAGAAGCGTCTTCGTCTTCGACTGCCCTGACGACGAGGGCGGCCAACATCGTGGGGTCGTGTGCAACCCGACGCTCACCGTTCCGGAGGGCAAGGACCGGGTGCTCAACGACGCCGAGGAAGGCTGCCTCTCACTCCCGGGCGCGTTCGTGGCGTGCGCCCGCGCGGACTTCGCGACGGTGAGCGGCTTCGACCACAACGGAAAACCCGTCACTTACTCCGGCAGTGGCTTGGTAGCGCGTTGTTTGCAGCACGAGAGCGACCACCTGCAAGGGATGGTGTTCGGCGACCGGATCTCGGCGCGCAATCGCAAGAAGCTCTACAAGGCGGCTGAGGACGTCGCCGACGAGTTCCCACCAGGCTGGCCCGCGGAGGACTGACGGCCGCGAGGATTCCGCTGTACGGGACTAGGCGGTGTCGACGATGTAGCGAGGCCGGCGCTGGCGGGCTCGGACGGCGTACATCGCTGCATCGGCACGCCGGAGCACTTCTGAAGGTTCGACGGTGCCAGTGACCATGGCGATCCCGATGCTGACACCGATGCGCAGGGCGGCTCCGTCGAAGATCATCGGTTCAGACATCGCTGCCGAGATGCGTTCGCCGAGCGCCTGCGCCTCGTCCTGCGACACCGGGAACGCCACCACCACGAACTCGTCGCCACCGAACCTGCCGGCGACATCGGACTTGCGGACGGTCTGGTGCAGCCGGTTGGCCAACTCGGCCAAGGCGTCGTCACCGACCAGGTGGCCATGCTTGTCGTTGACTGCCTTGAAGTTGTCGAGGTCGCAGAACAACAGGGCCCCGAGCTCACCCGTCTCGCGGGACTCGTGGACGACGGTCTGCAGGTGGTCGATGACGGTCAGCCGGTTGGGTAGCCCGGTGAGCGGGTCGTGGAGGGCGCGCTTGGTCAGCTCCCGCTCCTCGGCCTTTGACTGGGTGATGTCGACGATCTGACAGAGGATCCCGGAGCGGCCGCCGACGTCGAGCAACGAGGCGGCCTCGACCAACCCCCAAAACTCGTTTCCGTCGGCGCCGATGAACGGCACCTCCATGCGCAGGCCACGACGGTCGTCCTTGAGCAAGCGGGTCATCGCTTCGCCGAGCGTTTCACCGCGGACCACGGTCAGCACTCGGTCAATGGGCTCGTGCTGGGCGCCGAAGACGTTGACCCCGAACATCTGCCCGGCAGCGCGGTTGATCCGGGCGATCTCGAGACCGCCCGCACCTTCGGTGAACTCGGCCATCCCGATGGGCGCGTTGTCGAACGCCAGCCTGAACCGCTCCTCGTTCAGCCGAAGCGCCAGGTGGTCGGCAGCGGAGCGGTCGACGAAGCGCTGGTGGTGGAGGGCGACGCTGGCCTGGGCGGCGAACATCTCCAGGACCGCACACACGACATCGTCTGGTCGCGGCGACCCGGCGTCGAAGCTGACGACGAGTACGCCGACGAGCTCCGCTGAGGTCACAAAGGGCGCGACGAGCTGGTTGAGGACGCCCCAATGGTCCGCATCACCGTAGAGGGCAAGCTCGGAGTCGGCAGGCTCGTGCACGACATCGGTCAGGAATTCACGAGGGTCTCGGCACAGATGCACACCGTCGTACGCGGTCGCTGCCCCGAGAAGTCGGATCCAGTCGTCGACCGGCGCTCGCGACCCGATCAGGGCCTTGCCGGACTTGTCACCGGCGACGGCAACGGCTTCGAGCATGTCTTGGTCGGCCAGGTGGAGCACCACCATGCGGGCGTCGAGAAGCTCGAGCAGCGGTTCGGTGACGTCGCTGAGCGCTGAGCGGACATCTGGGGAGGCGTGCAGCGCGGCCAGCGACTCGTGAAGCTGTCGCACGCCACCGGCGGCGAGCCCTAAGCGCCCGTCCCTCACGTTCTGCCCCCTACGGCGTTCGATGCGTCACGAGGAAGATAGCTATCGCAGCGGCAGCGGCCACATTCAGTGAATCCACGTCCGCAGCCATGGCGATCCCCGCCGTGGCCTCTGCACTAGTCATCCATCGCGGGGACAGCCCCGCTCCCTCCGAGCCCAGAATAAGGCAGACTTTCCGGTCGGGCAGGCGTTCTAAGACATCTCCTAGTTCTTCGGCATCTTTAGCCGGTGTGAGAGCGATTGTGGTGAAGCCCGCCGCGGACAATTCGGGCAGTGCGTCGTACCACTCGTCAAGCCGTGTCCAGGGCATCGAGAAGACGGCGCCCATCGCGACCTTGATCGACCTCCGGTACAGCGGATCGGCGCAGCGGGGGGCCAACAGCACCGCGTCCATACCGAGGGCGGCGGCGCTGCGAAACACGCCACCGACGTTCGCGTGGTCGACGATGTCTTCGAGAAGCACGATGTTCTTGGCCCCTTCAAGCACCTCGTCGACGCTCGGGAGCGGCCGCCGCTCGAGTGCCGCCAGCGCACCCCGGTGGACGTGGAATCCCGTCACGGCCTCGGCCAGCTCTTCGGTGACCACGAAGCAGGGTGCGTCACCTGCCGCGGCTAGTTCGTCCTGCAGCCCGTCGAGCCACCGCTCGGCCATCAGGAACGACCGGACCGCGTAGCCGCCCGCCACGGCTCGCCGGACGACCTTCTCGCCTTCAGCGATGAAGAAGCCGTGCTCTGCCTCGAGGTGGCGACGCAGCTGGACGTCACGCAGCGAAACGTAGTCCGCAAGACGGGGATCGGCCGGGTCGTCGACCGAGATGAGCTGCGCCATCCCGACATCGTCCCAAAGGCGCGTGGGTGGTGTACGACGCGTGCGCCCAGAGAACTAGACGGCAGTGGGTACGGCGCCCAGGTCGCGGGCAACCCGCACGACATCACCGATGACGACGATGGCTGGCGGCCGGAGGCCGTGCCGGGCTACGTCGTCCGCCAGCTCGCCGAGTTGTGAGAAGACGGCCCGCTCGGAGTCCAACGAGCCGTCCTGCACCGCAGCGGCCGGGGTCTCAGCCGGTCGTCCGCCGGCAATCAGAGCGGCGGCGATGATCGCGAGGTTTTCGACGGCCATCATCAGGACGAGGGTTCCGCTGAGCCGGCCAAGAGCGTCCCAGTCGACCAGGGAGTTCTCGTCGCCTGGTGGCAGGTGGCCCGAGACCACGGTGAACTCGTGGGCGACCCCGCGATGAGTCACCGGAATCCCGCTCAGAGCCGGGACCGAGATGGCACTGGTGATGCCCGGGATCACGCGGAACGCCACGCCGGCCGCGACGCAGGCCTGCGCCTCCTCGAACCCCCGCCCGAACACGAACGAGTCGCCGCCTTTGAACCTTACGACGGAAAGACCCGCCTGTGCCCGCTCGACCATTACCTGGTTGATGGTCTGCTGACTCGCGGCACGGCCGCGCGGCAGCTTGGCGGCATCAATCAGCTCGACGTCCGGTCCCAGCTCGGCCAGCAGCTCGCGCGGCGCCAGTCGATCAGCGATGACCACGTCGGCCTCCTGGAGCGCCCGACGACCCGCGATGGTGATTAGGTCGGGATCACCGGGGCCGCCGCCGACCAATGTGACGCCCGGCCGTCGTACCCGATCTTTGGGTGCGGCGATCTCCCCGTTGCGGAGCCGGGACACGATCTCGTCGCGTACGGCCGCGGATCGTCGAGGGTCGCGGCTGCCCAGCACGGCGACGGTGAGCGGACCGTGTCGCCCAACCGCAGGCGTCCACGCAGTCGCCGCCTCCGCATCGTCGCTGCGGACGCAGAACACGCGGCGCGCTTCAGCTTCGCGGGAGACCTCCTCGTTGACGTCGGGGTCGTCGGAGGCACAGATGACGTACCAGGCATCCGCAAGGTCGCCGTGAGCGTAGGGCCGCTCGTGCCACACGATGTCGCCGTTGCGAGCATGCCCTTCGACAGCAGGCGTCGTCGCCGGTGAGACCACCTCGACGATCGCCCTTGCGGCAAGCAACGACGGGATACGACGCTGGGCCACCCGTCCACCGCCGATGACGACCACCTTGCGCCCGGCTAGGCGAAGCCCGGCTGGGTAGAGGTGATGGTCTTGGGCGGCCGTCATCCGCTCAACGCTACGGCGATCCTCGAGGTCTCCGGGCGGCGTCTCACTTGACGGATTTGGCGGCCGCGTCAAGATGGGTGCCATGACTCTTGACCGACCCATCGCAGAAGACCCCTATGCCAAGCTTCCGACCCTTCCGAGCTTCACGGTCACCAGCGACAGAGTGACCGACTCGGCCCCACTCTCAGACGACCAGGTTGCAGCTAAAGGCAACACTTCACCCCAGCTGTCCTGGAGCGGGTTTCCGGCTGAGACCAAGAGCTTCGTCGTCACGTGCTACGACCCGGACGCTCCGACGCCGTCCGGCTTCTGGCACTGGGTCGTCGTCGACCTGCCTGCGGCCGTGACCGAGCTACCGGCCGGTGCTGGCGCGTCTGACGACGCACTGCCCGGGAACGCCTTCCACGTACGCAACGATGTGGGGTCACACGATTTCACCGGCGCCGCACCGCCCGAAGGAGACCACCCGCACCGCTACTACTTCGTCGTCCACGCAGTGGGAGAGGACTCGTTGGGGGTCGACAACTCCGTCTCCCCCGCCGTTGTCTCGTTCAACCTGGTGTTCAAAGCACTCGCTCGCGCACAGGTCGTCGGTACCTATCAGCACTGACCCGATTCGCCGGACCGACGTGAGCACAGGTGGGTCGCGTTCGGGCAGACGTTGTGGTTTGGGCAGACTGTGCTGATGGCAGATACCGACGACGTGCTGGGGCCGCCCTACACCAGCGAGACCCTCGAGCTCGCCGACGACTACGAAGGCCCGGTCGTGGCCACGCTCGTCCGGTTAGCCGCGCAGACGAAGAAGACCGTGGGGGCGGTCCTGCACGTGCACGGTTTCTGCGACTACTTCTTCCAGACGCCCGCCGCGGAGTTCTTCACGTCGCTCGGCTACGACTTCTACGCTCTTGACCTACGCAAGTACGGCCGGTCGCTGCTGCCCCACCAGACGCCGAACTTCTGCCTGACACTGTCGGAGTACTACCCCGAGCTCGACGTGGCCCTCGACCTGATCCGGTCTCGCGACGGACATGAGCAGGTCGTGGTGAGCGGCCATTCCACCGGCGGTCTCATCACCGCCCTCTGGTCGGCTGAACGCTCAGCCGGCGGCTCGCCACTGGTGGACGCGATGGTGTTCAACAGCCCCTGGCTCGACCTGCAGGGTTCGCTCTTCCTGCGGACCGCCGGCACCGAGGCGATCAACCGGCTGGGGCAACGTCGGCCGTACGCCGTCGTACCGCGCAACGTCAGCGGGGTGTACGGCGAAACACTTCACAAGGACTTCCGGGGCGAGTGGGACTTCAACCTCGCGTGGAAACCCCGCGAGAGCTTTCCGGTCCGGGCTGGCTGGCTGCGCGCCGTCCGGATCGGCCATCGCCAGGTCCACCGGGGCATTGACGTCGCCGCGCCGGTACTCACGTTGTGCTCGAGCGCGAGCATGGTGCCGCAGGTCTGGACCGATGAGGCGACGACGAAAGACACCGTGCTCGACGTCAAGCAGATCGCGAAATGGTCGCACCAACTCGGTCCGAACGTCACCGTCGTACGCATCGATGGAGCGCTCCACGACGTGTTGTCCTCACGCAAGCCGGTTCGCGACCAGGCGTTCGGCGAGATCACCCGCTGGCTCCCCTACGCCCTCTCTTAGCCCTGACTTGTCAGCTAGTCGAAGAAGACCAGGCTGATGATCGCGACGACGCCGACAACGGCCACAAACCCGCGGAAGGCCACATCGGGAAGCCGGCGGCCCAGCGTCGCCCCGAACTGCCCCCCGATGACCGAGCCGGCGGCGATCAGCGCCGCAGCGCTCCACGACACGTCTGAGACAGCGATGAAGACGACGGCCGCGACGCCGTTCACGAGCCCGGCGAGAACGTTTTTCGCGGCATTGATCCGCTGCATCGACTCCGCCAGCCCGAGCCCCAGGATCGCGATCAGCAACACACCTTGGGCGGCGCCGAAGTAGCCGCCGTAGATGCCGGCGAGGAAGACCAACACCCACACCACCACGGACCCGTGGGCCGGTGCCTGCTCCGGTGGATGCACATGTCGGGAGATCCAGGGCTGCGCCAGGACGAGCACACAGCCGAGCCCGATGAGCACGGGGACGATGGCGTCGAACGCCGAAGCGGGGAGTTGGAGCAGGAGCAAGGCACCCGCGACGCCACCGAGCAAGGAGGCCGTGCCCAGCCGGATGAGGCGGGGCACTTGACCGGCGAGCTCACGTCGATAGCCGATGGCTCCCGAGAGCGAGCCAGGCACTAGGCCAACCGTGTTGGAGACATTCGCGAGTACGGGTGGGTAGCCGATCGCTAACAGGGTCGGGAACGTGATGAGCGTCCCCGACCCGACGATGGTGTTGATTCCGCCAGCAGCGATGCCCGCGACAAAGACCGCAAGGCCCTCGAGCAGCGTCACCGCGTAGGCGGTCCTTCAGGCGGCTGAGGCGGCTCTTCAGCGGGTGGCTCGTCGCCTGGAGGTTGGCCGGTGGGGGGCTGCGGCGTGCTGCCGGGCGCGCCCGGCGTTGTTCCGGGTGCCTCCCACGTCGATTGGCCGTGCCGACCCGGTCGGGCAGCCTCCTCGGCCGAGGCGATGGCCTGGGCCACAGCTTCATTTGCACCCGCCACCGACGCTTCACCCGATTGACCGGTCACGGGGGAATCGGCGTCTACCGGCTCGCCGTAGTCGACCCGCTGCTTGAGGCCACTGCTTTCCCTGGGGATGCCCGGGATGGACCCGATCGCGCTGCCGAGACCTTCCAGCGCCCGGCCGATCTCACTCGGCACGATCCAGACCTTGTTGGCGTCTCCTTCAGCGATCTTGGGCAGCATCTGGAGGTACTGGTAGGCCAGCAGCGCCTGGTCGGGCGATCCGTCGTGGATGGACTGGAAGACGGTGAGGATCGCCTGGCCCTCGCCTTGGGCTCGCAGGATGCGGGACTGCCGGTCACCTTGGGCGCGAAGGATGAGCGCCTCGCGGTCACCTTCAGCGGTGAGGATGGCCGATTGCTTCTGACCCTCGGCGGTGAGGATCTGCGACTGGCGCATACCTTCCGCGGTGAGGATGGCGGCCCGCTTGTCGCGGTCGGCCCGCATCTGCTTCTCCATCGAGTCCTTGATCGATGGCGGCGGATCAATGCCCTTGAGCTCGACCCGGTTGACGCGGATACCCCAACGGCCGGTGGCCTCGTCGAGCACGCCACGCAGGGCGGAGTTGATCTGGTCACGGCTGGTCAGCGCCTGCTCGAGGTCCATGCCACCGGTGATGTTTCGGAGGGTGGTCATGGTGAGCTGCTCGATGGCCTGGATGTAGTTGGCGATCTCATACGTCGCCGACACCGGGTTGGTGACCTGGAAGTAGATGACGGTGTCGATCGAGACGACCAGGTTGTCCTCGGTGATCACCGGCTGGGGTGGGAACGACACCACCTGTTCGCGGAGGTCGATGACGTAGCGCACGCGGTCGACGAACGGCGTGACGATGTTCAGCCCGGCAGACAGTGTCGTGCGGTACTTACCAAATCGCTCGACGATGCCCGCTCGAGCCTGCGGAATGATCCGCACGGCCTTGACGAGCACGATGATGGCCAGCAGGACAATGATGGCCAGGACAATCAACAACCACATGGACGTGACCCCTAAAACGATGCGCTACTGGATGGGATAGACAACGGCGGTGGCGCCGTCGATCTGCGCGACGCCGATCTTGGCACCTGGTTCGACGACCATCGACTCGTCGACGGTTCGGGCTGACCAGACCTCGCCCATGAGCTTGACCCGACCGGTGTAGGGGGTCACGCGCTCGAGGACGAGGCCACTCTTGCCGACCAGAGCCTCTGGCCCGTTCTTCAGCGTCGGTCCGGCGTGCAGCCGACGTACGATGCTCGGTCGCACAAACGCGAGTAGGGCAACGGACACCACCGCGAAACTCAACACCTGCCCGACGATCCCGACGCCGAGGGCGGCCAGCAGACAGGCGACACCCGCGCCGACGGCCATCATGAGAAGGGTGAAGTCCAAGGTCGCCATTTCGGCGGCCGCCAGCAGCAACGCGATGATCAGCCACGTCTGCCAGTCGTGATCGAGGACCCAGTCCATGCCCTGAACAGTAGCCCACCGTTGGGCGCAAACGGGGTACTAATGGGCGCGATGCATCCCGATATGCCGCCGGGCGCTGTAACGCCCGTCCTCGTGGTCGAGTCGCAGCGGCAGGCCGAACGTCTCTGACAGGGCGTCCTCGGTCAACGTGGATGCCAGCGGGCCTGCCGTGACCACCTCTCCCGCCTTGAGCATGAGCACATGCGTGAATCCTGGCGGGATCTCCTCCACGTGATGGCTCACCAACACCGTCGCCGGCGACGTCGGGTCGTGCGCCAACACGGACAACGTGCTGACCAGGTCCTCGCGGCCGCCGAGATCGAGACCCGCAGCCGGTTCGTCGAGCAACAGCAGTTCGGGATCGGTCATCAGGGCGCGGGCAATCTGTACGCGCTTGCGCTCGCCCTCACTCAACGTGCCGAACGTCCGATCCCTGAGGTGGCTGACTCCGACCTCTTCGAGCAACTGGGCCGCACGTTCGTGGTCGAGGTCGTCGTACTCCTCCCGCCAGCGACCCACGACGGCATACGACGCCGACACGACAACATCGCTGACGCGCTCGTCACGCGGGATGCGGTCGGCCAAGGACGCGCTCGTGAGGCCGATCCTCGGGCGCAGGTCGAAGACGTCGACGGTCCCGACCACCTCATCGAGGATGGCGACCACTCCGTCGGAGGGGTGGATGTGCGTGCTGAGCACCTGCAGCAGAGTGGTCTTGCCGGCACCGTTGGGGCCGATCACGACCCAGCGCTCGTCGTCGGCCACCCGCCAGGACAGCTTGCTCAGGAGAAGACTCGTGCCGCGGATGACGGAGACGTCAGCCAGCTCAACGACCGCTGCCATCGTGCTCCTCGTGTTCGGTGCTGTGACTTTGGGATCTGTAGAACCCAAACCTATTGCACGTCCCAAGAAGACGCCCCGTCCTCGTAGGCTTTGCTCGTGTTCGCCGTCCCCTCATCCGCCCGGGCAGCCTGCTGGCTCAACGCCTGGCTGTCGGGACGAGAGAGCGCTGATGCCGTCATCGATGGTCTGCTCGGCGACCAAGCCCACATGGAGTTCGCCGTCTTCGGTGCCGAGCCGGCCCTTTCACCGGCCCTACTCCTCGGGGAACTGCGCAAGCACGGCGTCACGCGGGTCAGTGTCGCGTTGCCGAGCCCTGGTGACCCGGTCGGGCTCGGTGGACCCGCTGATTTCAATGCCGACGCCATCGACGAAGGCCAGGCCTTGATCCTGTACGACGTCGGCACCGGTCTCGTGCCTCGCGACACCGGCAGGTCGACCCGCTGGCAAGGTGCGCCGGCCGAGCCTCCGGGCTACCTCCCCGACATTGCCAGTGCTGACCGGGCGTTGCGCCTTGCCCTGACCGAGGCGGCCAACGCATTGGCTGCTCTCGATGTCGCGACCTGGAATCCCGATGCCGCTGACGCCTTGATGAACCTCCGGAGGGATGCCCGACTCGATAGCCCGATGACGTTCGCCTCGGGCGAGGCAGCGCGGGCCGCCGTGACGGGGCTGCGCTGCCAACACATCGTCGACCTTGCGTCCGGCGACGACGGTGGTGCGCTGTCAGCATGGGAGGTCGAGCAGCGCCGGGTCGCGCTGCTCCCCCTGCATCGGGCCTCCCGTGCCGCGATCGTCGCCGCCTGCTCCTCCGTGGACGGTCGCTAGTGCCGCGATGGGGGCTAGCCTGGGGCGCGCCATGACCTCGACTCCCACAGTTCTGATGACGTTGATGGGCAAGGACCGTCCCGGAGTCACCGCCGCGATGTTCCGCACCCTGTCCAGCTTCGGCGTCGAGGTGCTCGACATCGAGCAGATCGTGCTCAGAGGTCGACTCGTGCTCGGCATTCTCGTGACCGCGCCACGCGACGTACCTCGACTCACCAAGGCTGCCACAGAGACGGCGGCGTCCCTTGGGATGGATATCGAGATCGAGCGCGGCGAAGGCGACAACCAGCCACGTCGCGGCGGACGCGCCCACGTCACCGTGCTCGGCCACCCGCTCCACCCCAAAGCGGTCGCCGCGATCAGCGGTCGGATCGCCGACACGGGCGCGAACATCGACCGCATCGTGCGGATGGCTCGCTATCCCGTGACAGCCATCGAGTTTCACGTGTCCGGGGCCGAGCTCGGTCGACTGCGAACAGTGCTGGCCGGCGAGGCGGTGACGCAGAGCATCGATGTGGCGGTGCAGAGTGTCGGGCTGCTGCGTCATGGTCGGCGTCTGGTCGTCATGGATGTCGACTCGACTCTGATTCAGGGCGAGGTGATCGACATGCTCGCCGAGCGCGCCGGCGTCCTTGACGAGGTCGAAGTGATCACCCAGCAGGCCATGCACGGCGAGCTCGACTTCGAGCAGGCGCTGCGGGCGAGAGTCTCCATGCTCAGGGGGCTACCGGTCGAGGCACTCGACGAGGTGTACGACGAGACGACCCTCGCTCCAGGCGCTCGCACCCTGGTCCGCACACTCAAGCGCCTCGGCTACCGGTTCGCGATCGTCAGCGGAGGCTTCACCCAGCTCACCGACCGGCTGGCGGCCGACCTCGACATCGACTACGCCCGCGCCAACGAGCTGGAGGTCGTGGACGGCCGACTGACCGGCACCATCATCGGCACCGTCATCGATCGCGCGGCGAAGGCCGACGCACTTCGTGACTTCGCCCGAGACTCCAAGGTGACGATCGACCGGACGGTCGCGATCGGGGATGGGGCCAACGACCTCGACATGCTGGCTGCCGCGGGCCTCGGGATCGCCTTCAACGCCAAACCGGTGGTGCAGGAAGCCGCGCATGCCGTGCTCAACGTGCCCTACCTCGACGCGATCCTCTACCTGCTCGGCATCAGCCGCGAAGACATCGAAGCCGCCGACGCCGAACACGGCATCACCACCCCCCACCCCGCCATCCCCTAGCGGCGGCGGGGGTTTGCCTTGTTTTCAAGCCAACCGGCTTGTTAACAAGGCAAATCTGCCTTGCAGAGTGTGGGTTTGCCTCCATGTGACGGGGTTGTCTCAGTAGACGGACACGGGGAGCGGAACGTACGACGGACGGCCGAAGCCGGAACGTGCGACAGGAGCCAGCAGCTAACCACGCGGGGTGTACGACGCCACGACACTCGCCTTGCCGGCCTCGAGGCTGCTCCACGGAGTCCCACAGTCAAAGATGGCCAACCCGCTCGTCGAGAACCGCACCCCCCGTGCCCCGTCACCTTGGAGCAGGAAGCCCAGCTCCTCCATCGTCGGGTTGTGGCCGATCACCATGGCCGTCGTCACATCATCGGGGATGTGCTCCCTGATCACCGCCAACACGTCGTAGGCGTCCGCGTCATACAGCGCACCAAGGGCATCGATCTGCGGCTTGCCGACCGAATCCGCCACGATCTGGGCGGTCTCCTGCGCCCGCGCCGCAGAGGACACCAGGATTCGGTCTGGCAGGTAGCCTTCGCGCGCCAGCCATTGCCCGGCTTGGCGGGAGTCGGCTCGGCCACGATCAGTGAGCCGCCGAGCGCGGTCACTTGACGCGGTCTGTTCGGTCTTCGCGTGCCTCATCACCACGAGCTGATGGAGAGCCGATGCGGTCATACGACAATCTTGCCCTGACCGCAGCCACTCCGGCACCCCGGCCACTCCGGCGCCCCGGCCACTCCGGCACTCCGGCCGCGTCTCACCCCGTAGGGTGCTCGACATGGATCACGCGCCCGAGTCGGTCGGCTCCCTCTACGTGATTGGGGGCGCCGAGGACAAGCTCAAACGACGTACGGTGCTGCGCCACTTCGTTGACGCCTGCGGCGGTGAGTCAGCGCGCATCGCCGTCATCCCGACCGCGTCGTCGCTAGGCCCGGAAGTCATCGAGATCTACGCCGCGTTGTTCAAGCGGCTCGGCGCGTCCGACGTGATCGGAGTACGGCCCGAGTCGCGCGACGAAGCAAACGACCCAGCTCTGAGCAGTGCGCTCGACGACGTCACCGGCATCTTCATGACGGGCGGCAACCAACTCAAGCTGTCCGCCATCATCAACGGCACCCGCTTCGCCGACGCCATCGTGGCCGCGCATCATCGCGGCCGGACGATCGGGGGTACGTCGGCCGGCGCCAGCATCCAGTCCTCCCACATGGTCGCGTTCGGCTCCGGCGGCTCGACGCCCAAACAACGGATGACGCAGCTGGCGGCCGGCTTGGGGTTGATCCGCGACTGCGTGATCGACCAGCACTTCGAGCAGCGCAACCGCTACGGTCGGCTGCTCATGCTCGTGGCCCAGTCGCCCAACTTGTTGGGGATCGGCGTCGACGAAGACACCGCAGCGATCGTCACCGGAGACCGCGAGATCGAGGTCATCGGACGAGGCGCGGTGACGATCGTCGACGGCCTCGACATGACCTCGAACGCCCACCAAGCCAAAGGCACCGAGCCCCTCCTGGTGTCAGGAGCACGCCTGCACGTATTGCCAGCACGAGCAAAATTCGATCTGATGAAAAGAACGCTGATCCCCATGGGTCAGCAGGTCGACTCAGACGAGCACGCAGAACTGCAGGTCGCCGGCGCCGACCTCCGCCAGCTCGCCAGCGACATCGCCGCCGAAGGCGTCTCGCCGACCAACCTGCGTCGGCGCCGATCGAGGGCGACATCGGCCGATCGAGAGGATGGCAGCGCATGAGCGACACCGAGACTGACCTCGGGGCACCGCTCGAGTCCGATTCCGCAAACTCCGAGCCGACAGACGTCGCGGCCGCGCCCACGCCTGACCTCGCCATCCTCGAGACTCGCGTGTATCGCGGTGCCAACATCTGGTCCTACGAGAAGGCGATCCATCTCGTCGTCGACCTCGGCGTGCTCGAGGACTGGCCGACCGACCGCCTCCCCGGATTCACCGACCAGCTGCTCGAACTGTTGCCGGGCTTGAAGAACCACTCCTGTTCGCGCGGCCGCAAGGGCGGCTTCATCGAGCGGCTCCGCGAGGGCACGTGGCTCGGTCACGTGTCCGAGCATGTGTCGCTCCAGCTCCAGCAGGAGGTCGGGCACGACCTACGACGCGGCAAGACACGACAGATCCCTGGAGAGCGCGGCCGCTACAACGTCATCTACGGGTACGTCGAGGAGAACGTCGGGATCGCCGCCGGCCGCCTCGCCGTACGTCTCGTCAACCATCTCGTGCGGGCCGAGCCGGACTTTGACTTCGAGGCTGAGCTCGAACGCTTCATCGTCCAGGCGGAGCGTACGGCGTTCGGCCCCTCGACCCAGGCGATCCTCGATGAAGCGGTGTCGCGTGACATCCCGTGGATCCGCCTCAACCAGTACTCGCTCGTCCAGCTCGGTCAAGGAGTCCACCAAAAGCGCATCCGCGCCACGATGACCTCCAACACTTCCGCGATCGCGGTCGACGTGGCCGGCGACAAGGACCTCACCGGGCGACTGTTGAGCGCAGCCGGCTTGCCTGTCCCCAAAGCCGAGTCGATCCGCACCGTTGACCAGGCCGTCAGGGTCGCCAACCGGATCGGCTACCCCGTGGTGGTAAAGCCGCTCGACGGCAACCACGGCCGCGGCGTCTGCCTCGACCTGCAGAACGACCAGGATGTGCGTGACGCCTTCCCGATCGCCGAGGACCAGTCACGTCGCGGGTGGGTGATCGTCGAGTCGTTCATCACTGGCAAGGACTACCGATGCCTCGTCATCGACGGCAAGATCGCCGCAATCGCTGAGCGAGTCCCGGCTCACGTCGTCGGCGACGGCGAGCACACGGTCGCAGAGCTCGTCGACGAGACCAACGCCGACCCACGGCGCGGCGTCGGACATGAAAAGGTGCTCACCCGCATCAAGGTCGACGACGCCGCGATCGAGCTGATCCGCGAGCAGGGCTACGGGCTGGACGACGTCCCCCCCAAAGACACCATGGTAAGGCTCACGCTGACCGGCAACATGTCGACGGGTGGCATCTCGATCGACCGCACGTTCGAGGCGCATCCGGAGAACGTCGAGATCGCCGAAGAAGCCGCTCGCGTGATCGGCCTCGACATCGCGGGCATTGACTTCATCTGTCCTGACATCACCGAACCGGTGCGCGAGGCCGGCGGCGCGATCTGCGAGGTCAACGCCGCACCGGGCTTTCGTATGCACACCCACCCGACGATCGGTGACCCGCAGTTCATCTCCAAGTCGGTCGTCGACATGCTGTTCCCTCCGGGCGCACCGAGCCGCATCCCGATCGTGTCGGTCACCGGCACCAACGGCAAGACCACGACGTCACGGATGATCGCGCACATCTTCAAGGGGATGGGACGCAAGGTCGGGATGACCTCCACCGACGGCGTCGTGATCGACGAGAGACTGGTGATTCGCGCCGACGCCTCCGGTCCCAAGTCCGCCCGGATGGTCCTGCAGAACCCTCGTGTCGACTTCGCGGTCTTCGAGGTCGCTCGCGGCGGCATCCTGCGGGAGGGTCTTGGCTACGAACGCAATGACGTCGCCGTCGTCCTCAACGTGCAGCCCGACCATCTCGGGACGCGGGGCATCGACACCGTCGAGCAGCTCGCCGACGTCAAGGCCGTGCCTGTCGAAGCCGTCCCTCGCAACGGACACGCGGTGCTCAACGCCGACGACCACCTCGTGCGTGCGATGCGGCGGCACTGCTCCGGTGACATCGTCTGGTTCAGCATGGAGCCGAAGAACTCCGAGATCCGTGACTTCATTGACGCGCACTGCCGGCGCGGCGGCAAGGCGGTCGTCCTCGAAGGCAGTGACAAAGGCGACATGATTGTCGTCCGCCACGGCCAGCGCGAGATGCAGCTTGCCTGGACCCACCTGTTGCCCGCGACATTTGGTGGCCGCGCTCTGATGAACGTGCAGAACTCGCTCGCCGCCGCGGCTGCCGCGTTTGCTGCGGGTGCCCCCTTGCACGACATCAGGCAGGGCCTGCGCACGTTCTCGACCAACTACTACCTCTCCCCCGGTCGGCTCAACGAGATCGAGGTCGAAGGCGTCCACGTGCTGGTCGACTACTGCCACAACGCGCCCGGGATGCGGATGCTCGGTGACTTCGTCGACCGCGTCGGCGACGACCTGATGCAGACGACCGACCTGGCAAAGCCGTCCCGGATCGGCGTGATCGCCACCGCAGGAGACCGCCGCGACGAGGATATGCTCGAGCTCGGCGCGATTGCGGCTGACCACTTCGACGTCATCGTCGTACGCGAGGATGCGGCCCTGCGTGGACGGCTGCGGGGCGACACGTCCGCGCTCGTCGCCGAAGGGGTACGCCGGCGATCAGCCGAGGGCGCCCGGTGCAAGCAGGTGGAGGTCGTGCTCGACGAGATCGAGGCAACCCGGCACGCGATGGCCCGCGCAAACCGCGGTGACCTGGTGGTGCTGTGCGTCGACAAGCACCCGGCCGTGCTGGCCGAGCTCGAGTCGTGGTCCAACCAGGCTCAGGCGGGTGCGAGTACATCGGACGACGACCTCATCGGCGACCCCGACCTGGCGACGGCCACGCCACCTGCCGCGGCTCAGGCTCAGGCCAGCGACGCGTAACCTCACGAGTCCGCAGCAGCGAGCAGCACCTTGTCGCGAAGCACCTGCGGTGTGTCGATCGTCGCACCTTGGTCACTCAGCCAGCCGTTGAGCTCTGCGCGGTCCTGGTGACACATCACGCCCACCACATCGCCTGGCGCGGCGCGCGCGAAGAGGGCCTGCAGACCGTCGAGCTCGGAGTCGTACGACGGGACCTCGGTGACTCCCACCCGGGCAGCGCCTTCGCGGTAGATCGTGCTCATCTCGTCGATCTCCCGGCCACGCAGATACTCCTGCTTGTGCACGATCGCCATCACGTCCGTGTCGCGAGCTCCGATCTCGCCCAAGCTGCGCACCAGGTCGTCGGTGCGGTCACCCGCCGTCCCCATCGCCAGCAGGCTTCGGCCGTCGCGCGACCGTAGTCCGTTCATCACCTCGATCAGCGCGTCGAGGCCGGCCTCGTTGTGCGCGAGGTCGACGATCACGGTCACGCCGCGCAGCGAGTAGATGTTCATCCGCCCTGGGTTGAGCTCCGGTCCAGGGGTAAAGCTCGCGAGGCCGGCGATCACCGCCTCTCGCGGCAGTCCCACGCCCAGCGCTGCGCTCGCGGCCGCCATCGCATTCTCCAGGTTGAACCTGCTCAGTCCCGCCAGCGTCATCGGCACATCCAGCACGGCAATGAGCGGATCAGGGTCGGAGTCTGGCGCGAGCACGCAGATCCAGCCGTCGATCACGGTCGTCGCGCGTCCTCCCAGGTTGAGCACCTCCCGAACGCTCGGAGAGTCGGGGTCGCGGCAGAACGCCCACGGCCGGGCGGGAGTGACAGATCGCATGGCGAAGACCCGTGGGTCGTCTCCGTTGAGGACCGCCCACCCCGTCGCTTTGGTGATGTGGGGTACGACGGCCTTGACCTCAGCCAACTGGTCCACCGTGTCGATCCCCTGGAGGCCCAAGTGGTCGGCACTCACGTTCGTGACCACCGAGACGTCGTTGTGCCGCAGCCCGATGCCACGCAGCAAGATGCCGCCGCGCGCCGTCTCGGTCACGGCCAGCTGCACGCCTGGCTGGCTGAGCACGCGCCCTGCGCCGCTGGGTCCGGAGTAGTCGCCGGCCTCGATCAGCTCACCGTCCATGTAGATGCCGTCGGTGGACGACCAGCCAACGTGCAGACCGGCCTGGCGACCGATGTGGCCGATCATCCGTGATGTCGTGGTCTTGCCGTTCGTGCCCGTCACGGCGATCACGGGGACGGTGGGTTTGATCGTCGTCGGACCGGCGCCGGGCGGCACCCGGCGTACCTCGGCCGCCACTTCGGTCACAAGGGTGTCGATGTTGGCCCCGGGCAGACCGTCAAGGACCGCCGCGACCGCCTGGGCCAATGCTTCGGCCCGGCCACGGTTGCGCCAGGGAAACGCGACGACGACGCGTTGGACGTCGCTCGTCGGCCTGACCCGCACGGCCAGCCTGTGCGTCCCGACCTCGGCCGCGATCTGGCGGACCAGCCGCGCGACGGCGCGAGCCGCGAAGCGCTGCCGGAAGCCGGAGTCTGCGTCACCGGGCCGAGCATTCGCAAGCCCGATGCGCCGGGCGAACCGCAGCGCCGCGTCGTCGCTCACCTCGACGAGGACCGTCAGGTCCAGCGTCAGCTTCACGGCAGCCCTGGGGAAGTAGAGGTTGGGTCCCTCGAGGATCCGCAGCTCAATCAACGACGACGTCACGGCGGTCACGCTACCGCCCGACTCAGCTGCGGTCAGGCGCCCATCGCGTGGTAGCCACCGTCGACATGCACGATCTCGCCGGTAGTCTTCGGCATGAAGTCGCTCAGCAGAGCGACAATCGTGCGTGCCGTCGGCTCGAGGTCGTCGAGGTCCCAGCCGAGCGGTGCCCGCTTCGTCCACTCCTCCTCGAACATTTCGAATCCCGGAATTGCCTTCGCGGCCAACGTCTTGAGGGCGCCCGCCGACACCAGGTTGGCCCGGATGCCTTTCGGCCCGAGGTCACGGGCGAGGTAGCGGTTGCACGACTCGAGAGCTCCTTTGGCAAAGCCCATCCAGTCATAGCCGGGCCACGCGACGGACGCGTCGAACGTGCAACCGACAATGCTTCCACCCGGCTGCATGAGCGGCAGGCAGGCCGTGGCCAACGATTTGTAGGAGTACGCCGACACCCGCACGGCGTATGCCACGTCGTCCCAGGGACCCTCGAGGAACTTCCCGCCGAGGATCGTCTCCGGGTTGCCGTACGCAATGGCGTGAACGACACCGTCGAGGCCGTCAACGTGTTCGCGGAGCTGACCTTCGAGCCGAGCGAGATGGTCGTCGTCACTCACGTCGAGCTCGATGACCGGCGCCTCCGCCGGCAGCCGGCCGGCGATCCGGCGCGTGATCGACAGGGCTCGACCGAAGTTGGAGATGATGACCGTGGCGCCTTGTTCCTGGGCGACCTTGGCCGTCGCGAAGCCGATGGACGAGTCCAACGTCACCCCCGCGACGAGGATGCGCTTACCTTCGAGAATTCCCATCCGGTTGTGCCTCTCAGTTCTGGTCGGATCGATCAGCGTCGTACGTCGTGGGGGTCGTCGCAGGTGCAGCGGTCAGTGGCCCATGCCGAGGCCACCGTCGACCGGGATCACAGCCCCCGTGATGTAGGCCGCCTCGTCAGAAGCGACCCATCGCACCACGGCTGCGACTTCCTCGCTGGTGCAAAAGCGGCCGAGCGGGATCGCCTGCTGGTACTCCGCCTTCTTGTCGTCGGGCAGCTCGTCGGTCATGTCGGTCTCGACGAATCCCGGTGCCACGACGTTCGTCGTGATGGACCGACTGCCGAGCTCGCGCGCCATGGAGCGAGCTATCCCGATGAGGCCGGCCTTGCTGGCTGCGTAGTTGACCTGGCCGGCCGAGCCGAGCAGCGCGACAACGGACGAGATGAGGACGATTCGGCCCCGGCGCAGCCGAAGCATGCCCTTCGCGGCTCGCTTCGCGACGCGGAATGAGCCGGTCAGGTTGGTCTCGATCACCGATGACCAGTCGTCGTCAGACATCCGGAGCAGCAGCGTGTCACGGGTGATGCCGGCGTTGGCGACCAGCACCTCGACGGGGCCGTGCTCGGCCTCGATGGTGGTGAAGGCCGCCTCGACGGCTTCAGCATCGGTGACGTCGCACTGCACCCCGAGGAAGCCCTTCGGCGGCTCCCCGGACCTGTAAGTGATCGCCACCTGGTCACCGGCGTCAACGAAAGCCTGCGCGATCGCACGGCCGATCCCCCGGTTTCCTCCGGTCACGAGCACCGATCTGCTCAACGTCGTCTCCCTCGTCCTGCGCTATGGGCGGTCTCGGCGCCCGACGCTACCGCGTCCCGTCTTGTCGGACGAAACGTCCAGGGTCATTCGTCATCCTCCAGGCGGAACCCAAGCTTGAGCCCGACCTGGAAGTGCTCGACCTTGTCGTCGACCACCTGACCACGCACCTGGGTGACCTCGAACCAGTCGAGGTGACGCAGGGTCGTGCTGGCTCTCTTGACAGCATTGCGGATGGCGTCGTCGACGCCATCCGGTGAGGTGCCGACGACTTCGGTGACGCGATACGTGCGGTTCGACACGGGGTCCTCCTCGAAACAGGTGGTGGGACCACCATCATGGCGCGTCTGACCCGGTGCGGCTCGTGGTGGCCACGCGTGAATGCACGCCACAAGCGGCGTACCGTGGAGGCGAGGAGAGACGTGAACCAAAAGTGAACCACCACCCAGACGGCCCGGTCAGCATCACGTCGGCGCGGACGAGCCACAGCGAGGACCTGCACAAACGCCAGGTGCGCTACCTGATGTCGATGGGCATCCGGACTGTCTGCTTCGTGCTCGCCATCGTGACCACCGGCCCGTTGCGCTGGGTCTTGGTGAGCGCGGCCGTCTTCTTGCCGTACGTCGCCGTGGTGCTCGCCAATGCCGGCGATCGACGCACCTCCACCGGCCCCCCGGAGTTCGTGCACGAGGAGCGCCCGGCGCTGACCGCTGGCGAGGCAGCCAGCCCCGACCAAAACAAGCACGATGCGTAACCGGGTATTGACTCAAATCCGTGGTTAGCGGCAACCTCTAGACCGTTGTACTGGCGGTATGGAAGACTTCCCCGCTAAGGCGATCCGTTTCCCCCGTCGGAAAGCCAACGTGCGATGCCGGACAGCTTCCCCCCGTGGCTGTCCGGCATCGCTCTTTCCGGCCCCTGCAGAGAGCGACCCGTGACCGATCTCCACCAGCCTGAAACGTCGGACGACGAGGCGCCCCTGATCTGCTCGGCCAAGGACTGCCGCCAGCTCGCCACCGTGGCTCTGAAATGGAACAACCCGAAGATCCACACCCCTGACCGACGCAAGACCTGGCTGGCTTGCCCTGACCATGAGAAGTCGCTGACGGACTTCCTCGCTGCACGGGGCTTTATGCGAGAGACGGAAACGCTGGACTCGTAGCCTTAGGTGCCTTGTTGAGCCGCTCCAAGCGGCTTCGCCGCCGCGGACCGTCCATCAATTGCTACCCGCCGATGGCACTCATGGGGCGCACGGGCTGGAGGAAAGACTCGTCATCGATGCCGTGGCCGGGGCGCTTGGTCCACATCGCGGCCCGCCACCGATCGGCGATCTCTTCGTCGCTGGCACCCCCGCGAAGCGCGCTGCGCAGGTCGGACTCCTCACGCGCGAACAAGCAGTTGCGGACCTGGCCGTCGGCGGTGAGCCGTACCCGGTCGCAGTCGCCACAGAACGGCCGTGTCACCGACGCGATGACTCCCACGGTTTGTGGTCCGCCGTCGACCAGGAACAGCTCCGCCGGAGCGCTTCCCCGCTCGTCGGGGTGCGGGGTCAGCTCGAACTCGGTCGCGAGAGAGGCAAAGATCTCATCGGCCGTGATCATCAGCTCACGAGTCCAAGCGTGTTGCGCGTCGAGCGGCATCTGCTCGATGAACCGTAGCTCGTAGTCGTGGCTCAGACACCAGCGCAGCAGCTCGGGTGCCTGGTCCTCGTTGTGGCCGCGCAGCAAGACGGCGTTGATCTTGACCGGCGACAGACCAGCCGCAGCCGCAGCCTCGAGACCTCGCACGACGTCGTCAAAGCGATCGCGGCGGGTGATGTCGCGGAACGTGTCAGGACGCACCGTGTCGAGACTGACGTTGACGCGCTCGAGTCCCGCGGCCGCAAGCGTCGGCGCAACCCGCTCGAGCCCGATGCCGTTGGTGGTCACCGCGATCCTGGGACGTGGCTCCAGCGCCGACGTACGCGTGACGATGTCGGCGAACCCTCTGCGGATCAGCGGCTCGCCACCGGTAAACCGAACCTCGTCAACGCCAAGATGCGTCACCGCAATGTCGATCAGGCGGACGACTTCGTCGTCGGTGAGGACGTCGGCGCCGGGGAGCCAGTCGAGCCCTTCGGCCGGCATGCAGTAAGAGCACCGCAGGTTGCACCGGTCGGTAAGAGACACCCGCAGGTCGGTCGCTGTCCGACCGTACTGGTCGGCCAGCGGCAGAGGTGTCACAAAGCTCGTCACGCACCCCAGCCTACGGGGGCAGCCGACCTGCCGCCGCCCTCTCCCCGAGTGAGGCGGGCTACATTGGCCCACGCTGTGTTCCGATTCCTGCTCTCCCGCCGTTGGCTCGGCCTGCTGCTCGTGGTGATCCTGGTCGGGGTGGCCTGTGTCGAGCTCGGTCTCTGGCAGTTTCACCGTTACCACTCCCGTCACGACGGCAACATCGTCACGCGCGCGAACCTGGCGGAAAACCCCACACCCGTCGACGACGTGATGAGCGTCACACACCCGCCGGCCGATGATGACGAGTGGCGAGTGGTCGAGGCGACTGGCACGTACGACGTTGACCATCAGGTTGTGGTGCTGTACCGGACGCGCGACGGCGCCCCCGGTGTCGACGTCGTCACCCCGCTCGTCACCCAGGAAGGCCCAGCTCTGCTCGTCGACCGAGGCTGGGTCGCCACCGAAGGCAACGGTGCCGCGGCACCCGACGTACCAGCGCCACCGGGCGGCAACGTCACGGTCACCGGCTGGGTGCGCATCAACGCCGACGAGGGCAACGAGACGGAACTGTCCGACGGCTCAGTGCGAAGCATCTCGTCGGAGGCGATCGGCCCGTCGCTGCCGTACGACGTGTACGACGGCTTCGTCGACCTCACCGGCGAAGACCCAGCGGTCCAGCCGAGTCCAGAGCTCGCGGACCCGCCCGATCTCAGCGGCGGTCCGCACTTCTTCTACGGCGTCCAGTGGTTCTTCTTCGCCGCTCTCGCGTTCGGGTTCTGGATCTACTTCGGCTATGCGGAGTACCAGCAGCAGTTGCGCGGCGCCAACTCTTCAGACCCGAAGACGGGCCGAGGACCGGAGCGCAACGTCACAAAGAGCGGGTGAGACCGCCGTCAACGGGGAGCATCGTGCCCGTGATGTAGTCCGAGGCCGGCGAAAGCAGGAACGCCGCCGCCCTCCCGAACTCTTCAGGTTTGCCGTAGCGCCGCAGCGGGATCGCGGCAATGGATGCCTCCCTGGCCGCCTCCGGGTCATCGGCCAGCCCGTCGAGCTCGCGAACCCGCTCGGTGTCGACGCGACCAGGGAGCAGTCCGTTAACCCGGATCCCGGAGGGCCCGAGCTCGTCGGCGAGGTTCTTGGCAAACATGGCCAAGCCGGGCCGGAGTCCGTTGGAGATCGCCAGGCCGGGGATCGGCTGCTTGACCGACGTCGAGAGCACGAAAACCAACGTGCCGCCGGATCCGAGTTCCCGGCCTAACGTCGTCGCCAGCCGGGCGGCGCCGAGAAAGACGGTGTTGAACGCGTTGCGTCCACTCCTCCTCGGTCGTTCCATCGCCAGCCCGGCTGTCGGTCCGCCGACGCTGATCAGCGCTCCGTCGATCCGGCCGAAACGTTCACGCGCCGCCGAAATCAGCGCGCCGGCGTGCCGGGTCTGCATTGTCCGCGACCACGCCGTGGGCGGACCCCTCGCCGAGAGCGCCGACCGAGGCCGCGACATTGTCGGAGCTTCGTGACGAGACCACCACTTTGGCGCCTTCGGTGACCAGCACTTCAGCCGTCGCCCTGCCGAGGCCACGACTCGCACCGGTGACGATGTAGACACGGTCTTTCAGTCCGAGATCCATCACGCCATTGTGCAGCAGGGCTCACTCAGGATCGCGATGACGGCTGCCTCGTGTTCGGGACTCGACCGGGCGTAGACCCCTCGGCGAACTGGGTGCGATAGAGGTCGGCGTACAAGCCTCCGCGGCGAGCAGCTCGGTATGGCTGCCGGTCTCGACGACGCGGCCGGCGTCGACGACGACGATCTGGTCGGCGTTGCGGACAGTGGACAGCCGGTGGGCGATCACGAGGGACGTCCTGCCCGCCAGCGCGTTGTCGAGCGCCCGCTGCACCGCGACCTCAGACTCGCTGTCGAGGTGGGCGGTGGCCTCGTCGAGGACGATGATGTGGGGTGCCTTGAGTAGCAGCCGGGCGATGGCAAGCCGCTGTCGCTCTCCTCCGCTGAGCCGGTAGCCGCGATCGCCGACCACCGTGTCGAGGCCGTCGGGAAGGGTCGCGACCAGGCCCCAGATCTGAGCCGCGCGCAGTGCTTCCTCCACCTCGGCGTCGGTGGCGTCAGGTCGTGCGTACTGCAGGTTGGCTCGGATGCTGTCGTGGAACATGTGGGCGTCCTGGGTGACGTAGCCGACCATGTCGTGCAGCGACGAAGATCAGACGTCACGTACGTCGTGTCCGCCGACGACGACGGCGCCGGACGAGGCGTCGTACAGCCGGGCCACCAGGTGAGTCAGAGTGGTCTTGCCCGCTCCAGACGGCCCGACGAGGGCGACCATCTGACCAGCGCCGACCTCGAAGCTCACGTCATGGAGGACCTCGACGCTGGCGCGCCCGTCAGGAAGGGCGGTGGTCTCCAGGCTGGCAAGCGAGACCTCCTCAGCGGTCGGATAGCTGAATTTGACGTTGCGGAAGCTCGACGGTCGCCGGCGATCCCTCCAGCGACACTGCCCCCTCGCGATCCTTGATCATCGGCTCGAGATCGAGCACCTCGAAGACTCGCTCGAACGAGACGAGAGCGGTCATGATGTCGATCCGCACGTTGGCCAGCGACGTCAGCGGTCCGTAAAGCCGACCCATCAACGCAGCGAGCGCGATCAAGGTCCCCACCGTGACGACGTTCCGCTGATGGCCAGATGTCCCCCGATGCCGAAGACGAGGGCAGTCGCAAGCGCTGCGACCAGGGTCAACGCGCTGAAGAAGATCCGGCCCGTCATCGCGATCTGGATACCGAGATCGCGCACCGTCGCCGAACGTTCGGCGAACTCTCGCTGTTCCTGCACGGGTCGGCCGAACAGCTTGACCAGCATCGCGCCACCGACGTTGAACCGCTCGGTCATCGTGCCCGAAAGGAGCGCGTTGGTTTGCATCTGCTCGCGTGTCAGCGCGGAGAGCCTGCGGCCCGCCCACTTCGCCGGAAGCAGGAACACCGGCACGATCGCGAGCGCGAGCAGGGTGATCTGCCACGAGAGGATCAGCATGGTCGTCGTGACCAACAGGATCAGACTGATGATGTTGCTGACCACGCCGGACAGTGTCGACGTGAACGCGCGTTGAGCACCGATCACGTCGCTGTTGAGCCGAGAGACGAGCGATCCGGTGTTGGTGCGAGAGAAGAAGCCGAGCGGCATCCGCTGCACGTGCCCGAAGACCTCCGTGCGTAGGTCGTAGATGAGACCTTCGCCGATGCGGGACGAGAACCACCGCTGCGCCAGCGTGAGGATAGCCTCCCCGATGGCCAGCCCGGCGATGATCAGCGCGAGCACGGTGACCAGGCCGCGGTCCCCGTGAGCTACGCCGTCGTCGATGATCTTCTTGAACAGGAGCGGCGAAGCCACGACGAGCATCGCGTCGATGACGACCAGCACCATGAAGATGACCACTTGCCGCGTGTAAGGGCGGGCGTACGCCATCACCCGTCTCGTCGTACCCGGGGTGAGTCCACCGCGCTCCTTGGTTGGGTCCTCGCGGGAGAACTGGTGCATCATCCGCCACGGGCTGGAAGCAATGCTCATCGTGGTGTGGTCAACGCCTCCTCAGGTGTCCTTGTTCCCGGTCATCAGGGCTGCCACCTCGCGCATGCGGCGTACCTGAGTGGTTCGCTCGGCTGTCAGCTGGTCGTGGTAGTTGCGAGAATCGGCCGTCCGGAGCAGGGCTTTCGTCGCTGTGACGGCGCCATGCGGCGGCCGCCGTCAGCGCCTCTGCAAGATCGCCCACTGTGGCGTCAAGTTCCGCAGCCGGTACGACGATTGTCGCCAGGCCGAGCTCCCTCGCCTCGCTGGCCTCCACCCACCGGCCCGTCACGCAAATCTCGAGAGCACGCGCATAACCAACGGCCTCGACCAGCGACTGGGTGCCTCCGAGGTCTGGCACCAGGCCGAGCGACGTCTCGCGCATGGAGAACCGGGCGTCGTCCGCGCACACGCGCAAGTCACACGCGAGCGCGAGCTGGAATCCGGCGCCCACCGCATGGCCTTGCACCGCCGCAATGCTGATGACATCGGGACGTCGCCAGACGCTGAACCCCTCTTGGAACGTGGAGATCTGCTCCCCCAGCGCCAGGTCGTCGAGATCGACAAGTTCGGCGAACGAGGTGTCGCCAGGAATCCCGTCAGGCGTGAACATGGCGGTGTCGAGGCCGGCGCTGAACGACGGACCCTCGGCGCGGATGACGGCGACCCGGACGTCATGACCGAGACTGTCGCCGATCTCGGTGAGCGCCTCCCACATCCGCGGCGACTGGGCGTTACGCGCCTCGGGACGGCACAGGGTGATGGTCGCGATCGGTCCAGTGAGCTCAAACCGAAGCCCGACGTCTTCATACAACTCCGTCATGCCATCGAGCCTATTGCCTAGGTCTGACAACCAGCCGACGCGTCATCAGTTGCTGAGGAGCGCTCGTCGGCTTCTCACCAAGCACGCGCGCAAGTCAGGCCGCGGTGCTGGTGGCTGGATTGGTGCCGGTGTGGTCGACGAGGAAGATCCGGCCGTGTGGTGATCGCCAGATGAAGACGCCGTTGAACGGTTGGACGACCTGCCATCGGCCGTGGGTCCTGATCCGGTGGTGGAACCTGACCATCGGACCCAGGTTCGCTAACCCGGTTTGGCCCGGTGGACCACCTTCGTCGGGTGGCCGGTAGGGCACGGTGTGGTCGATGTCGCGTGTGCGGCTGGTGCTGGTGGCGTAGGGAAACACGTCAACAGGACTGCGTAGATATGCCGCGTCGCGGAGCCGGTCCGGGACCTCATAAGCGTCGACCGGGGTCTGGTGGGCCAAGTCGATCACCGGTTGATCGTGACGTCGCAGTCGCGCAGGAAGCGTTTGGCTTGGTCGAGGGTGATCGGTCCGGCGCCTTCGAACCGGGCCACCCCAGCACCGTCCTCACGGCTGAACCCATCTTGGGAGACGTGCACGTAGAGCGTGGCCGGTGGCCCGGTGTCGACTCGGGGTCGGCTGGTGCCGGCGGGCTCGTGCGCCTTCGCTTCGCTCTTGGACGGCGCCGCGAGTCCCCCCGCCCCCACCCTTCCTGGCAGGCATCTGGCCGCCACCTCGGCATACAGGTCCAACGCCTGCTGCGGCTGGGCCAAGATCCCGACCGCTTTGGCCCGACGAATGTCTTTGCTGGCGGTGTCGCCCAACAAACCGAGTCCGTCGGCGACCCGGTCGACGGAGGCGTCGAACCAGATCGCCGCCGGTGCCTCGGTGCGGATGTAGATGTCCCTGATCCCATGGTCGTTGGACGGCCGCAGCCACACCCCTTGCGCTTGCTCGGCGCGCTGGACGGCCAGGGCGGCGGCTTCTGGGTCGGCGTCGATGACGGCGGCGTCGATGATCGCTTCCAGCCGTCCCCACGACACCGAGTGTGCCCACGGCGCGACCCGGCGGTCCACCACCGCAACCGTCTCCTTGGACAAGGTCCGGGTGGCCTCGGCGCTCTTGCGGCCGATCCACGGCTTCACCTCACCAGCCAGCATCCGTGCCCACAGCCGCGGGAGCCGGTGCCGCAGGTCCAGTACGTCCGCCGACCAGCCGCGACGCAGCGAAGGGTGAGATCGCCAACACCGCGCCGAGCTCAGCCGGCGCGAACTCCGCCACCTCCGGCGTCCCGGCACCACCCAGCAGCACGAGTTGTTCGCACCCGGGCAACGCGACCTGCGTCTCGTCCACCGTGGCGTGCAGATCCGCCCAATGCAGCGCGGCCTGCAGGATCCGCACCTCGGCACGCTCCGACACCGCCCGCGCTTCATCGACAGCGCCCAAGGTGGCAACCGCGTCGAGGGTGTCGATCTGCGTGTCGAACATGTGTTCGATCCTACCGAAGTCCACCGACAGAATCGACGCCGTTTCCCCTTATCCACAAGGGAAATCTCGTCCTCTGCCTAACTGAACGATCGGGCTAAAGGCAGCCGTCGCCCGATTCCGCCGCGAACACCGAAACCCCGTGAGGGTCTCCTAGTGGTTCGCCAACCAGTCGACGATGGTCGGGACCAACCAGCCGGCGTGTGATTGGTGTACGTCGTGACCCGCCCCAGTTGCCTCGAGAAACTCACCGTTGGGTAGGGCGCGGGCCATTTCGTGCACCAGGCTCAGAGGGCAGACAGAATCGTAGGTCCCCGCGATCAACAAGGCAGGACACGTGACCTGACTCGCCCTTGAGATGCTGATGTCACCGCCGGAGTCGACGATCGCCCGAAGCGCCTGCGCCCAGCTGGCCGCCATGACCCGGGCGTTGTCGGCGCCGTACGCCTCGACGAGGTAGGCGGCTAACGACTTGAGCGGTTCGATCGGCTCGTCCAACAAATGCTCGAGGGCATCGAGCATGTCGGGCGACGCCTCGATTTGGCCAGCGGCGCCCCACGTGACGACCGAAAGCGCGCGAGTCGGTTCGAGGGCCGCCATCAGGAGGGCTTCCTCACCGCCGTCGCTGAAGCCGACAAGGTGGGCAACATCGATCTCGAGTTCGTCAAGCAGACCGAGGAACGTCCGGGCGTCGTCCAGGTAGTAGGTCGAGCTGTAATGCCGAGGCTGCGGTTGCGACCGCCCGGACCCCGGGAGATCCGCCGCGACGACCCGAAACGCACCAGCGAGCTCAGCGCGCAGCCGATTGAGCTCGATGATGCTTCCGCTCCAGCCAGGCATGAGCAGGACGGGGTCACCGTTGCCGGTGTCCTCGTAGTAGATCTGTCGTCCTTCAGGACCGTACGACGTCAGGTCTCGCCGCCGATGTCGGCGAGGTAGGCCTCATAGACCAGATCGGAGCCGCGCTGCCGGTGGAGTACCAGCCTTCCGAGCAGTGCCGTCCCCAGATCACGCACCTTGTCGATCTGTTCGTCGGCTTCCCGCTCGCTCACCCAGGTCAACAGGTTGTTGACCCCCTCAGCGATCTGCACGTGTTCGCGCGTGAGGCTCTCTACCGCGTTGGAGAGACGTGGCGCGGTCGAGAGCAGGCCGTGGTAAAGCCCGTCCGGACCTTCCGTGATGTCGATGTGCTCGCGGAAGTCGGCGGACAGCTCGACCAAGGCCACGTGGACGCGATCGGCCCACTCACCCAGCCGTCCGGGAGCAGGGGCGGCCAACGCCATTTCCAGCGCGATCATCGACTCACGCAACTCGGCGCGCCGACGACGCAATGCCTCCCAGAGACCCTGCTCTGGCGCAGCTGTAGGTTCCATCGACGCCTCCCACGGCGGATGTCCTCAGGCGCCAGCGCGCGGGATGTGCCATGCCCGGCGCTCGTGAGGATCACCCTGGATGTCAATGGTCGAACACGGCCACCCCATTGGCAAGGGTTCGTAGCGCAAGCCGCAGCGTCAGGCCAGGGCGATCAGGTCGGCGTACTCCGCATTCCACAGGTCTTCGACGCCGTCGGGAAGGATCAGCACGCGGTCCGGCTGCAGCGCGTCGACGGCGCCCTCGTCGTGCGTGACAAGCACGATGGCGCCTTCGTACGTGCGGATCGCACCGAGCACCTCCTCACGGCTGGCCGGATCGAGGTTGTTCGTCGGCTCGTCGAGCAGCAGCACGTTGGCCGTCGATACGACGAGGGTCGCCAACGCCAACCTCGTCTTCTCCCCTCCCGACAGGACCCGAGCGGGCTTCTGCGCGTCATCACCGGAGAACAAGAAGGCGCCCAGCACACCGCGCGCCTGGGTCTGGTTGAGCTGTGGCGCCGACGACTGAAGGTTCTCCAGCACGGTTCGCCCGAGGTCCAAGGTCTCGTGCTCCTGGGCGTAGTAGCCGAGTTTGAGGCCATGACCAGGAAGAACCGAGCCGGTGTCGGACGCGTCGATGCCGCTGAGGATGCGCAGCAACGTGGTTTTGCCCGCACCGTTGAGGCCGAGGATGACGACCCGACTCCCCTTGTCGATCGCCAGGTCGACGTCGGTGAACACCTCCAACGATCCGTAGGACTTGGACAGCTCCTCGGCCATCAAAGGAGTCTTGCCGCAAGGAGCCGGCTTGGGGAACGTGATGTGGGCGATCTTGTCGTGCCGCCGCTCGGCCTCCAGGCCGCCCAGCAGTCGCTCCGCGCGTTTGGCCATGTTCTGAGCAGCGGTTGCCTTCGTTGCTTTCGCGCGCATCTTGTCGGCCTGGGCCATCAGGGCGCCGGCCTTCTTCTCGGCGTTGGCGCGTTCGCGCTTGCGGCGACGCTCGTCAGTCTCACGCTGTTGGAGGTACGTCTTCCACCCGACGTTGTAGAAGTCGACCTCGGCCCGGTTGGCGTCGAGGTGGTAGACCTTCGTGACGGTCTCGTCGAGCAGCGCCACATCGTGGCTGATGACCACCAGGCCGCCCTTGTGCGCCTTGAGGAACGCTCGCAACCAGCCAATCGAGTCAGCATCGAGGTGGTTCGTCGGCTCGTCCAACAACAACGTGTCAGCACCGGAGAACAAGATGCGCGCCAGCTCGACGCGCCGCCGCTGGCCACCCGACAACGTCAGCAGGGGCTGGCCGAGCACCCGATCGGGCAGACCGAGGCTCGCGGCGATCTGCGCTGCCTCAGCTTCCGCAGAGAATCCACCGGCGGCATGCAGCTCCGCGTCAGCCTGCGTGTAACGGCGCATCGCCTTGTCGCGCTTCGTGGGATCGTCACTGCCCATCTCCTGCTCCGTCTGACGCAGCCGTCGTACGACGTCGTCGATCCCGCGAGCAGACAGGATCCGGTCTCGTGCGAGCACCTCGAGGTCGCCTGTCCTCGGGTCTTGCGGGAGATAGCCGACCCCTCCGGTGCGCGTGACACCACCACTTGCCGGCTGGGCCTCGCCAGCGAGGATCCTCGTCAGCGTCGTCTTTCCCGCCCCGTTGCGGCCGACCAGGCCAACCTTGTCGCCCGGCCCGATCCGAAAGCTCGCATCATCGACGAGGACGCGGGCGCCCACGCGGATATGGAGGTTGCGTGCTGTGATCATGGTCGAGCGAGAACGCTTTCAGGAAAGGGATGTGAGCAGGAGAACGTCCGGGGCGTCAGGGGTGCCACTCGGAGAGGTTCAGGGCATGATCTGACTAGGCTACAGCCGCCTGAGGAGGCTAAGCACCAAGTTATCCGGCGGACCACGACAGCACCGGCTCAGTGAAGGGCGTTCGATGAAGTTCAACCCCAGGGCAAAGATCGACCGTAGCCAGGTGCGCGACCGCCGGGGACAGCGCTCGCGGGGCGTTCCGATGCCCGGTGGCCGTGGTGGTGGCGGCTTACCCCTCCCGGCCAGCGGCGGCATCGGGGTGACGATCCTCGTCATCATTGTCCTGGTCGTCGCCTCGCAATGTGGTGGCCTGAACCTGGGCGGCAGCTCCGACTCCGGCTCCGCGCAGGAACTCGAGGAGTGCCGCACTGGGGCCGACGCCACCAAGGACGAGGCGTGCCGGATCAACCTGTTCGCCAACGTCGTCCAGGCCTACTGGGCTGACGCCTTGCCCGAGCAGGCGGGAACGGAGTACGCCGAAGCCGACACGGTCATCTTCAGCGGCACCACCGACAGCGGTTGTGGTCAGGCCACGTCGGCGATGGGGCCGTTCTACTGCCCCGCCGACCAGCTCGTCTACCTCGACTTGACGTTCTTCGACGACATGCTCCAGGGCGAACTGGGTGCCAAGGGCGGCGCCTTCGCCGAGGCGTACGTCGTGGCACACGAGTACGGCCACCACGTCCAGGACCTGCTCGGCACGATGGACCAGGCGCAGAGCCGCGAGACTGGCCCCACCAGCCCGTCGGTGCGGTTGGAGCTGCAGGCTGACTGCTACGCCGGTATGTGGGCCCACAACGCAACCAGCGTCGAGGACGAGGACGGCCAGGTCTTCATCAGTGACCTGACCGAGCAGGACATCGAGCTGGCCATCGACGCCGCCACCGCAGTCGGTGACGACCGCATCCAGCAACGCACCCAGGGTCATGTCAACGAGGAGCAATGGACGCACGGCTCCGCCGAGGAACGCGTCCGCTGGTTCATGACGGGCTACGACAAGGGACAGCTGGACGCCTGCGACACGTTCGCCACCAACGCGCTGTGAGCGATGTGGCTAGGTCAAACTGGCGTTTCGCTCAGCGCGACGGGTCCGTGAGCATGATGTCGATCGAGCGGGCTTTCTTCACGGCTGCCTCGAGAACCCCGCGGCGCGGATCGGCGACGGAACCGATCCACTGCCTGGGTACGTCGGCCAGGGTTTCGAGCTCGCTCGCTGCGAGGACGGTGTCGACGGCCTGACGGTCACCGCCCGTTGCAATCTGGTTCAGCGATGGGGCGACCGGGCCAAGGATCCGCGCGACGTGACCAGCCGCTGCGTCGAACGCCGCCTTGGCCTGGTTGTCGCGGCGCCGGGCAAACCGCTGCTGTGACCAGCCACCCGCTTTGGTCCGGCCCTGGACATGCCGCTGGCCGACCTTGGACTCGGTGATCTCAGGTCCGACCACCCAAGCGACGGCGAAACCTCCGCGGCGTACGAGCACCACCCCGAGCTGCCACGGCCTCGCGAGATGGGCGACCAGACCTGGCAGATTGGGGTCGGCCAGGGGCGGGAACGGCACAGCGAAGTCGACGAGCGAGCCGTCCGGACTCTCGGCGTGGAGGCGCTCTGGTTCGACCTGCCAGGTCGTCCCGGGATGCCGCTCGTCATAGCGCTCGATCCAGCCCTCGATCCGCTCCCACGGCACCAAGACCTGCCGAGGTGGATTCGACGGTGCGTCAGGCAGCGGAAGGCCTGCCGTAGCCAGGCAACAGTTCGCCGACCAGGGCATCGGTCTCGGCTTCAGCGCCACGTGGCGAGCCATGACGGCCGATCGCGGCGTACATGTCATTAGCGACAGCACGTACGTCGGAGCGTCCGGCGAACCGATTGGCGAGCCGCAACGCGTCACGCCACATGTCCTCACAGGCCGGTGCGAGCCGCAGACCCGCGAGCAGCGCGTTGCGCGCGCGGATCGGGTCGCCGGCAGCTGCTGACAGGTCGGCCATCCGGCGGGCCACGGCGACGACGGCAACACGAACGTCGGCCTCGACGGTCTCGTAGGCGAGCCACCCGTACCTGTGCGCGGGCAGTCCGGTCCAGGCAGCCCCGGTCACGAGTGACAGCGCGAGTTCGAGGTCGCCGATGGTGTCGTGCCCACTCGCCGCACGGTTGGCGAGTGCACGGAAGACGTCCCAGTCGAACCGAACGCCGGTCCGGCCGAGCCGCCAACGACCCTCGTCGTCGATCGTCAGCCGCGGTGTGTTGTCGGCGTCGACCCCGAGCCAGATGGCTGCCTGCGCCAACGCGGCATCGCGGGTTGCGTCGCTCACACCTCTTGGCCAGATGGCCGCGGACAACACGTTGGGGTGGATGCCTTCGGGATGCAGGGCCAGATAGACGATGAGCTCGGTGAGCAGGTCGCGACGATCTTCCTCGAGCTCGCCGGGACCGGTGACGCTGACGTGGCCGAGGCTGGTGATCTCGACCGGCATCAGAGCGTGCAGGTCGAGGGCGTCCGGATCGAGCACGGGCATGGCGATTCCGCCGGCCGTCGGGTCGTCGGGATCGTCACCGTCATGGCCACCCTTGACGAACTCTGCGTCGAAAACACTCAGCGCATCGCGATAGGTGTCTGCTGACACGCGGTGCGCCGCAACGTCGATGCCAAGGGGTCCACACCAGAGCCGGCCGTCAGAGGCCGCAACCAGACGGGCTGACGAGTCCTTGATGTCGCCGACGACGATGACGCCGACCGCATTGCGGGGGTCGGTGGCGATCTCGGTCAGCCGCTTGACGTCCTCATCGCGCGGCACACCGGAGAGCACGAGGAACTCCGGCGCCCACAGTCGCGCGTCGGAGTCGGCGAGCCGCCCGGCCCGAACGGAGTCATAGCCATGCGCGGCGCACGCCGAGTGCTGCCGGCGCCGCTTCGCGTCGACGAGCTCGAACACGGGGCCAAGCTCGTCGTAGTGCCGGATGTGCTCAGGCGCCAGTGCGGACAGGTCGTCGGCGAAACCGATGAACGTGATGCGCGCCAGGTCGGACCAGCGGTTCGTCGCCAACGCGAGACCCATGCCGACCGCTACGTCGCGGGCGACCTCGAGATCGCCGCTGACGCTGACAATTCCGGAGATGCCCTCGACGTCGATCAAGGTCTCGACGGAGTCGCTACGGCGTCCGATCGCCACCAGGCCGGGGAGCGGGCTGAGCTTGGTCAGGTCGGGACGCAGCGTGGCGGCCTCCGAACGTCGTACGAGCCACGTGCGACCAGCCGTCTCACCGGACCACGGCTCTCCAAGCCGCATCCGTGAGTCAGGCGGGAAGGTCACAGCGAGGCCATCGACGCCCAGTACGCAGGCGGACGGCGAAGCGAGTGCACCACCTTCGGGAATCGCCTGGTGGAGACCGCGCATCACCTTGTCGAGGAAGATCGCCGACGACTCATCGGCGGAGCCACGCAGGTCGAACTCGTGGTCGAGGGACTTGCCGCCGCGCGGGTTGGGGCCACCATCCCAGCCGCGCCTGCGGCGAAGGTTGAGCAGCAGTCCAGCCGCGAGCAGGGCGCCCACCGTGCTGAAGCCTCCAACGGCCATCATCGACGCGCTGTCGTCACCCGACCTGCCAGCACCTCCGGCCCCGCCGGCGTGGTCAGTGCCGTTGTCGCCGGGCTCGGACTGGTCCTGGTCGACCTGGTTGGCGTCGCCGGGCAACTGCCCGGAGCCCTTGGTGTCAGCCTTGGGTCCATCATGGTCGCCGGTACGAAGGCCTGGCCCTTGGGCGTCGGCCGGCAGCCGCAGGATCCAGCCGGGGTAGATGAGGTCGGGGTCCTTGAGCGTCGTACCGTCCGGCTGCGTCATGCCGTGGTTGAGAGCGGCGATCTCCTTGTAGCGCATCCCGTCGCCGAGGTAGCGCTCCGCGATGCCCCAGAGACTGTCGTAGTTGCGGCCCTCGGGCGGCTGCACCTCGACGTACTTGTGGACGACATGGCCGGTCTTCTCGGTGAACGCGGCGGTCTCGTGCTGGGTGCGCGGTGTCTGGTCGTCGGTCAGGGTCGCCGTACCTGCCCGGCCTGCGTCGGGTGCGGCTGGGGTGGCGGCTTGCGAGCTCGATGACACTGGCGCCTGGATGGTGACTGCGGAGGCGGTCGGCATCGCCAGGGTGACGCCGCCGGCCAACAGGAGCACGGCACCGACCAGCCGGCGTGCGAGTGGCTGGGTGCCGACTGAGCCACCGGGGATGTGAGGTGAAAGTCCTCGGCCACGGCGTTCAGCGCCAAACTCGACGACCAGGCAGAGCACGAAGTGCAGCCAGGCCAGCCACACCACGCCCACCAGGACGGCGAGTACGTCGCGTGAGGTGAAGTCGGCGTAGATCCATTCACTGCTGGGCGGCTCGTCGGGCCACGGCGTTCCGAAGCCCATCCAGAGCGCGACCGGCACGCCGACAACGATGACGCCGATGGCGATCAGGGCGAGGAATCCTCGGACGATCTCCGCGCCGCGGCTCCCGGTCGGTTCTCCGCCGGGAAGCCGGGTCTGCGCTGAAGTGCGTGTGACAACCACCAGACATTCCTCCTCAGCAGATCATTGTGGCGGACAACAGGGTCACCTACGAGGTCACCAGTCGCTCAGCGTCTGGACCTCACCGACGCGCAGCCGCTGAGTGACGGAGTAGCGGAAGTCTCCGAGTTGGGCGATCGGGTTCCCGGCGGCGTTCTCGACCTGGACGTGCCAGGTCGCCGTCGCCCGAATCGGCACGGTTTGGTTTTCCTCGCTGGCCGACGAGTGCGTATAGATGGTGTAGCAGTCGCTCTCCTGGTCACCGCCCTCCGCCTTGGGGATGGCGGTGTCGGCCTCGGTGTCGAACGGGGTTTCGGCCGGCCCGCACACCACGTCGTCCATCCCATCGACGCCTGGCTGGATCGTGACGTCGCTGATCTTCGCGTGCAGGTAGACGGTGCCGGCGCTGATGGTGTTGTAAGGCACTCTGAACTCTGGCTTGGTCACCTTCGTCGTATCGAGCGCCTCCAGCCAGGTGGCCCAGAAGAACGTATAGCTGCCGACCCGGGCCGGCTGCGAGGGGCCGATGTTGAGGCGGGGCAGCGGGTAGTAGTGGCGGTCGGCTTGGTAACCCCAGAACTGCTCCATGTAGCCCGGAATCCTGATGTCGTCGCCGTTCTCGACCCATTGGCCAAAGACCTCGACGTCGATACTCTGACCGCCCCAGGGCTGGTCGAGGTGGTAGTTCTTGAAGCAGGCTTTCATCATCCACTGGCCGCCGGGCGGGCTTGGAGCGTTGACCTCCATGCCTTCGGGCATTGGGAAGAAACGGCAGGCATAGAACGTGCGGCCCGCGAGCCAGGCCTGCAGCGACTGAGCCACCCCGGTGACGCCGCCGGTGGAGCAGTAGCCACCAGCTGAGGAGCTCGAGGCATAGAACGTGCAGCCACCGACCTGGGCAAAGCCGTTCGAAGAGAGTGCCTGTGACTGCGGCGGTGTCGCGCCGGCGATCAAACCACCTGCAGTCCATGCGCCTGTCGGTGCCGCGGCCATGCCGGCGCCCGAGGCGATGGCGGAGTGTGTAGTCGGGTCGCTTGGCGCGGGTGCGGCCGCCTGAGCATCGGCGGTCGTCAAACCGACGACGAGCATCGCTCCGGCTGTGATCACGGCCGCTGAGAGGTGCAGGCGCTTCCGCGTTACGGTCATGTCAGTCCCCCGCATATGGGTGCGTTCCTTTGCTCGGGAGCGGCCAGTTTATCGACAAACCAGGTCTTCGTCTGCTGAGTGACCGTCGCGACCGCTGGCATCCAGCGCTCCGGCACGGGTCCGGACGGTGGGTTTCCGGTGATCTGGTCGACGTACTCCGTCGAGGGTAACCACAGACAGACGCCCAGCGCGACCCCTCCCGAATCCAGTTCTCGACGGTCTACGACCGCGACATTCGGGTCAGACGGGACGGTGAGTCCGTTCTCTCTCGCGTAGCGGATCACGCCGAGCTGCCGCTGGTACTCCGCAGCACTGGCCACCCGTTTGAGCGAGCCGGTCGGTTGTCCGACTCGGATCGAGCGTGCGTGAGCGGCGATGAAAGCGCTCAGTGCCTTCGTCTCCGGACCACTCGGAACGAGGAGCCGCATGTGCACCTTGACTCGCTCAGCGTCGCCGGGATCGATCGGGTCAGCCGTCGGGGCGACCGGCGTCGTCGACTCGGACTGCGACAGCCCTGGGTTGTGGATCGGCGACGTCGCAGGTTTGTCCGAGTCGGAGGTGCAGCCGACCAGCAGGGCACCGAGGCAGAGGACAAGGATGCCGGAACGCATCAAAATGAGGGCGACACCGACGTCGGGTAAGGCGTGAACACGGTCGTCGTCTCGGTCGCGGCCGGTGGCGGCGGCGGGGTGTGTGTCGAGGTCGTGACAGAACAGCTCATACCCACGGTCGGCGGCAGCACGGTGACTGTTCCACACAGGTGTGTCGTGTAGCCCGTGGGGAGCGGAACTGAGGTGGCCTCGGTCCCCGTGGTGGTCGTGACAGACACCGTGACGGTCGGGTATTCAGGCGTGGGCGGCGGGATGGGGTTGTTCCCCGCTCGCTCGTGGTAGGGGTCGAGCACGGCCTGCACCGGTGACGCCTGCGCGGACGCCTCGGCGTGGAGGTTGTCCATACCGATCATTCCGAACAGCAGCGGCTTCACGTCGATCTCGACATTGACCTCGATCCACTCGACCGCCTTCTCCTCGTCGCGCCCGAAGTCACCGGGCTCGCACTTGCTGATGGACGGGTCCTGCTCCATCGCCGTGCGGCAGTACTCCGTGACGGCGTCGACGGCCTTGTCACGGTCGAGCACGGCAGCAAACCGCTCCTCGGTCTCGCCGAACCGCTGGTCGATCATCGCCGCCCCAGCGCGTGCCGCTTCCTCGGCGGTCGCCTGAGCACGAAGTTTCGCGTTGAGCTGCCGGCCGCCGTCAGTAACCAGGCCGCCCAGCAGCAACAAGCCGATCGCCATCACGATGACCGCCGGTGTCAGTGCGCCGCGCTCGCCGCGGTTCCGCGCTCTCAGAGGCCGCATGAGGGCTCGCAATACGTGCCGAAGTTGGCCGGCATCGGGCTCGAGAACGTGCTCGTCAGGGTCATCTTGCCGATGCCGATAAAGCTGAGGTCGGAGACCTCGACGTCGCAGGACACGGTCACGGTGATGACAACGACGCCAGGGTCATCACCCGTGGGGAATCCGTTGTAGGGACTCGAGGTCTCGAAGTTCCCGGTCGAGGAGCTGACCTCGTGCGTCTCGGTGTCTCGGCACTTTTCCGGGGCGGTTGCCAAGGCTGCCTCAATCGTCTTGGCCACGGCTTCCTTTGCTGTTTCGCCGTCGCGCGTCGCCGTCGCCGTACGGGCCGAGTCACGAGCCGCCTGGTCGACATACGACTGCACGTGCGCGTGTCGCCCGAAGGCGGCGATCAGCAGCAGGATCGAGAGCAGCACCGGCGCGAGCAGTACGAGCTCGAGCGAGGTGCTCCCTGCCTGGGTACGACGAGGGGCCATCAGGGCTGCCCCAGGTCGGGTTGGAAGTCCTCGATCAATCCGGAGGCGGTCCCGGTCACGGTGAGGTCCCAACCGGGAATCAGGTCGATGACCGACCCTTCAACGCTGACGGTGACCCGCTTGGTGTCATCGTCAAATTCTGCAATTGCCTCGGGATTCTTCACATCACCGAGTCGGTTGGCGAACGACTCCGCCTCGCCTTCAACCGAGTTCTCCCAATCGTTCGGAGAGTCATCAGGGTCGACGGTGCGGAGCTCGGACACGCCCTCACGGGCGGCCGCAATCGCGACGTCCCGAGCATGCATCCACAAAGCCACCTCGACGATGGTGAAGATGAACAGCAGGAACGACGGAGCGACGATCGCCATTTCAAGGGCGCTCGCCCCCCGCTCAGACCGCTGTCGCCTCACCATGAGTCACCTAGCAGCCGCCGTCGGACTCTTGGCAGAGCTCGTCCTTCTTGTTGGAGACCAGGGTCTTGATCGTCATACCGATCAACACAGCGGCGGTCACGACGATGGCGGAAATCACTGCCCACTCGACCGCCGAGGCTCCCCATTGGTTGTCTTTGCGATACCGCAACGCCTCACGACGCAAGGCGGCGTACGCCAAGAGCTGGCGAGCCATCGAGAATCCTGCTGGCATGGTGAAACCCCTCTCGTGTCTGCTGGTAACAGACGCTGGATGTGCTTGACGATACGTGCCGATGGGTGCATCGGCGAACCGAGACATTGTTCAAACCGCCTAACTATTCAGGATCTGTGACGTGGCCGGATATGCAAGGAAAAGCAGGAACGCCGCACAGATCAGCAGCTGCGCCACCAGCATCGACTGGGACCGCTCACCCGCCTGACCCTCGACGTCGGCGAGCTCCTTGCGGCGCATTGATTCCGCGCGCGCCATCAACGAATACCTGATCTTGGCGCCTTCGTCGCCAGCCAGAGCAAGCGCTGATGCAAGGTCGCGCAGCTCCTCGACGCCGAGCTCGCGACCCAGTCTGCTGACGCCTTCCCACGGCGTGATGCCGATGACGCGTGCGTTGCTCAGCGCCTGCCGGATCCTCGCCATCGCCCAGTGGTCGCCCACCGTGGATGCAGCCATCAGGGCTTCTGGCAAACCGCGTCCGCCGGCCAGGTTCATGGCGACCAGATCGAGGAACGACCCGACGACATGGCGAAAGTCGCGTCGCCGGTCCTCTGCCTCACCACGCAGAGCAAGGTCGGGGATGAAGAAGGCCAACAACGCGGCGGCAAAGGTCAGGGCGACCGGGGTGGTGGTACCCAGTCCCGTACCGGCGAACGCGAGGACCCCTGCGAGCATCGGGAACCACAGCAGCGCGCCCACCGCCAACAGCACTTTCGTGCCGAGGTGCAAGGCGAAGGACCGGTTCATGATCGCGAGGTCCATTCGCACGCGTTCGAACTTCCAGCCGCGCGCCGACGACTCGGCCTCGAGCCGAGAGCCGAGATTCATCCGAGCCCGGTCGATCCGGCTGATCCGCGCGTCGGGATCGGCTGCACTGACAGTCAACGGTGCGCCGCCCCGACGACCTGCGTCGAGCCGAGCCAACGTCGCCGCCACTCCAGGCTTGGGCTGGACGAAGACCTTCGCCAGCAAGAAGATGCCGAGGCCGAAGACCGCTCCCGCGAGCATGATGAGGATCATCGCGGCGTCACACCCACGACATCGAGCCGCTTGGAGCCGCGACGTTGGCTCTGCACCAGGAAGCGTTCAGGAACGTCCACGCCGGCCAGCCGACGGAGCCAGAAGACCCCGAGCGCGAAGAGCGCGACGACACCAACCATGACGAACTGGCCGGTGGGCGAGTTGTAGGGCTCCAGGTAAGGCTTGTTGAAGAGCACCAGTGCCCCCGAGACGGCCAACGTCACGCCGACGACGATCTGGACGCTGCGCCGGGTGCTGCGACGCGATCCTTCGACCCGACGGCGAAGGTCGAGCTCCTCGCGGCCGGAGTCAGACAAGGCGGACAGTACGTCGCGGAGGCCCGGGCCGCGCAGTCGGGAGTTCAAGATGAGTGCCGCGATGATCAGATCGGCCGACGGGTCGTCGAGGTCGTCGGCGAACTTCATCAAAGCGTTGGGTAGCGGCTCTCTCACCCGCAACCGGTCGACCAGCAGGTTGAGCGAGCCACGAATCGAGGGCGCTGCGTTGATCGCTGTTGCCGGAATCGCCTGCTCGAGTCCCACCGCCCCGGCGATGGTGTCGCGGAGCGCCTCCGTCCACGCAGTGAGGCCGTCCAGCCGCTCGATGGCCAGCCGCTCCTCTGCGGCGCCACCGAAGATCCGCTTCCAGAAAATCACCAGGATCGCCAGTGACGTCGCGAGCACCACCCACTGGGTCGCCGCCATCACGCCGAAGAACACGACAACACCGAGCACAGCACGAACCAGGGTGCCGCGGTAGTCGATCTTGCGGAGGTCGAAGCTGCGCGTCGGTCTGGCGTCGCGGCTGCCTTCCTCCTGCCCGACGAAGAACAGCACGAGCAGGAAGACTCCGCCCCCGATGACGCCGCCGAGGGTGAGGAACAACGTGAGGGAGTCGAGCTGCATCACGCCCACCGCCCATGCACAAGCGGTTCGTAGCCGTGTCGTTCCAGGTCCTGCACACACTGGATCGGCGCGTGCGGCATACCCGCGCCGGTGTTGGGATCAGGCGCGAAGATCTCGCTGGAGAGAACTCGCTCGTCATGCCCGACGATCTCGCGGACGCTCTCGACCACCCGCACGAGACTGCCACCCTCGGAGTAGTCGTTGGTCTTGCGGAGGAACACCACGAAGTCCAGCGCTCCCGCAATGAGCATCTGCGTCGCGTCGATCGGCAGCCGTTCCTGGGACTGGATGGCGTACGTGCTGATCCGGTTGAACACCTCCACCGAGGAGTTCGCGTGGATCGTCGAAAGCGATCCGTCGTTGCCCTGGCTCATCGCGTTGAGCATCGTCACGATCTCGTCGCCCAGCACCTCACCGACGATGACGCGTGACGGGTTCATGCGCAGCGAACGACGGACGAGCTCCGCCATCGATACCCCACCGAGGCCTTCGGAGTTGGGCAGCCGCTCCTCGAAGGCCACCACGTTCGGGTGGAGGTCTTCGAACTCGCCAAGTCCGAGCTCGAGGGCTCGCTCGACGGTGACAAGCCGCTCCCACGAAGGGATCTCGTTGGCCAGCGCGCGCAGCATGGTGGTTTTTCCGGCGTTGGTGGCCCCCGCGATCATGATGTTCTTCCGGGCACCGACGGCGGCCTTGAGGAACGACCCGAGGTCAGGCGACACCGTCCCGTTGGCGATCAGGTCGTCGAGGAACACCCGACCCAGACGCGCCTTGCGGATCGAGATCGACGGACGCGAGCACACGTTCATCACGGCCGAGAGACGCGAGCCGTCTGGGAGTCGGAGATCGAGCTGCGGGTTGGCCGAGTCAAACGGCCGACTGGCCAGGCCGGTGTGCGCAGCCAGCACCTGGATGAGCTCGACCAGCTCCTCGTCGGAGTCGGCGACGTCAGGGTGCTTCTCTTCACGCCCGTCGGCGAACTGGACGAAGACGTGGTTGCACCCGTTGATGTCGATGTTCTCGACCTCGGGGTCGTCGAGCAACGGCTGGAGTCGTCCGACGCCGAACAGGGCGGAGTGGATCGCCGCCGCCAGTCCGGCTTCGTCCTCGGGGCTGGGAGGCGTTCGCCCGTCGGCGATCTCCATCCGCGCGTGGTCTTCGAGGATCTGGATGATGAGGGAACGTGAGTACTCACGCTCGTCCTCGGCCGACATCGGGGCCACGCCGTTCATCTGGTCGCGACGGCGCTGGTCGTTCAGCCGGTCTGCGACCTGGACCCGGAGCTGTCGGACGAGATCATGGTCGATCATCGTTGACCTCCGGGTGGCTGCGCCTCAGGCTCGCGCTCGTCGAGAGTCGGCTGCGTGGGAGGCGTCGTCGCCGTCCCGTCTGCAGAGAAGGAGAAGTCCTGCCACTGGCCTGGCTCGAGGGGAACCGGCTCGACGGAGTCATCCTCGACCGCTTCGAAGAACGGCTCGACGATCGCCGCGGCGTGGTCTGTGGCGTCGCGTGCGGTCTTGACCAGCAGGGTCTTGTCAGCCCGGCCTACGACCTGGCCCTTGAAGAAGCCCGCGCCCTTGCGGTCGTAGGCGATGTGCCAGACGCCATGAAGCGGCACTTCGGTGCGTTCCAACGACTCGCGCACCTGGTGGACCGCTTCTCTGGCCTTGGGCTCCGCGATGACGGCTACGGCGATCGGCGTACCCATCGGGGAAGCCGGGTCAAGCGAGGACGCGAGCACCACGAGCCGCTCCCGCAGATGCACGATCGAGCTGGGTTCACTCGTGCAGACCAGCACGAGCAGACGTGACGCTCGCAGCAGCACGCCCTGGGGAGTCGCGGCACCGATCCGTCCGCAGTCGGCGATCACGTCGTACCCCGGGATGCCGTCAAGGGCTGGCCCGAGCATCGGCCAGATGTTGGTCAGGCCGGTGGCCTGCTCCGGAACCCGCGCACCGGTCAGGACTTCCATGCCCCCCAGCATCCGCTGGGTGTGCGCGAGAACCAGTTCAGAGCTGAGCCCCTTGCGACCTGCTGCGGCCAAGCTCAACAGGCCGCGGTCAGCATCGAGCACTCCCCCGTCAGCGCTTGCCACGCGCAGCGGGATGTCGGCGCCGGCAGCATCACATTCGGCGACCAGCACCTGTCTGGGCCAGAGGGCGCCCATCACAAGGGCAGTCGTCGTCACCCCAGGGGACCCCTTCGCCGCGGCGATCGTTACCAGCGCCATCTAGTTCTGCCCCTGGCCCGGCAGTTGGCTCGGAGTCTTGCACTCGATGTCGGCAGACCCAGGTGGAACCTGGATGAGCGTCACGTCACCGTTTGACGACCCGCTCGCGAAGTCAGCCGAGCAGTTGTTGGAGACCACGACGTCGATCGTGGCGCCGCCGCCGCTTTCTGCACTCTTCATGGACCGTACGACGCCGGACGACAACAGGGCAGGTCCGCCCCCCGTGTCGGCAGAGGCGAGGAGGACGGTGACCGGGTCACCGACGTGAAGACCCTGCGGGTAGTTGCCCGGATCCAGGTTGAGTCCGACCTTCGCCTGGCCCTCTTCGAGCTCAGGCGCGTCGCCATACATTCCGGGAGCGATCACGGTGCCTTCGAGCAGGGTTGCTTGGGCGTAGGAGTCGACGACCTCGCTGGCTTGGCTGGAGGGGATGAAGTCGACGCCTTCGCTGGGCAGGTCGATCTTCCTGAGGTCCGAGGAGTCGATCTGCTCGCCTTGGGAGATGCTCTTGTCCACGATCAGGTAGGAGTCGGTGTGGCTTTGCCGCAACGCGAGCCAACCAGCGAGAACGGCACCGCCAGCGATGAGCAAGACGGCCAGCGCGGCGAGAGCGGGTCTGCGCTCACGAGTCGACGGCAGCCGCGTGCTCGCCGCAGCCTGTTTGCTTGGGCCACGCTTCGGACGCTTGCCTGAAGGTTGGTTGGTGATGGACATGGCTGTCTACTGGTCCCCTCTTGGACGGCCGTAACAACCCCTCTGGGTGCTCGGCAAACTCTACATAACCGCTGGACTCTGCGAGGCGGCGATGGACAAACTCGTCCTTTGACGACGAGTCGGGGCTAGAGCGGCAAACTACGCCTGAAACGAGTGGTGATCAGGCCTCGCCCTCTCCGGCGCCTGCTCCGGAGTCACCCGCACTGCTCCCCCTGAGTCGAGCTGCTGCTGGTTCTCTTCGGTTTTGTGAAACGCCTTCATCACCGCGAACGTCGCGAGGATGACAGCGACGACGACGATACCGGCGACGATTCCAGGCCAGATACGGCGGTGTTCACGCCAGGTCCGACTCGAGCCATGCAACAGCGCCGACCGCAACTGGCGTCGCCGCAGCGCGTCGGCCTCGAGTAGGTAGCGCTCGGCGTTGGGGGTGTTGCTCGCGTTGGGGGGCATCCACGGAGTGGGCGTGGTGGCTGGGGTGGGTGGCGAGTGGGAGGTGGATGGTGTCGGCTGGTCTGGAGGTGTGGTGCTCACGCTCATCGCCTCACAGTCTGGGCGACTGAGCCGAGTGCCACCAACCCGGCGACGTCGATCATCGCGAGCCGGGTAGCGACCGAGACGGTCGACGGGTCAAACGCTGCGCCCTCGGCCAAGCTCTCGTCCGGAGGCATGGCGACGATGCGCGCACCGCCTGGCACATGCTCACGCATCGCCTTAACGATGCTGCGGAGTGCTGCGTCGCGCTGGCACACGACGACGTAGATGGCGGAGTCGAGGAGGTAGGGGTCGACTTCGGCTGCCCGCTCGGCGGCGACCCGCGCGCCGTCCACGCCGTCGGGTCCGGCGCCGCTGACGATCACGACCTGGTCTGCGCGACTGAGGATGCTCTGCCCGGACTCGCTCGCGTCGTTGCCGACGTCGAACAGCGAAAACGTGGACACCTGGCCGAGCCGGTCGATGATCGCGGGTACGTCGCCTCGGCGGACCGGCGTACCCCACCGTGGCCCGTCGACGATGTGCAGCCCGTTGTTGAGTCGGAGCGGCGGCACCTCGACGTCGGCCCTCGCAACGTCTCGTGCCGTTGGAGCATGTGCACCGGCGAGGGCCAGCCCCAACGAGGGTGTGCCGGGTCGAAGCGACGCCAGCGTCGTACTGTCGTCGCGCAGTGCGGCCAGCACGCACCCGACGCCGATCGCGACCGAGGTGGTGCCCACTCCCCCTTTGCCCGAGAGGAAGACGACGACGCGCTGGTCGGTCTGCCGCGCGCGGACCCGGTTGACCATCTCGCGTTCGCGGTCAGCAGCATCGGCGGCGTCCGGCGTGAGCATCCCGATGGTGACGGCGCGTGCGAGTTGCGACGGAGTAGATCGAGGTTGACCTCGAGTCGGCTCGCGCCCCAGGAGGAACTCCACCGGCAAGACGGCACCGGTGCCGGGTGCATCACCTGTAGCGATCGGTGGCGGCGTCGCCACCCAGGCCGCGCTCGTACCCGACGCCGGAAGGCGGGGTCCATTGTCCACGTCAGGGCGGAGCGGTACGACGTTCCCGGCGCTTGCCTCCTGCTCACGTTGCTGTGTGGGGTCTGCGTTCGAAGCCGGGGGCTGCCCTGCGTGGCGCGGTGCATCGGCAGGCTGTCCTAGTGCTGCAGGGTTGGGAGCCTGGAGACCGAGAGCACGAGGGTCGATGCCCATCCGCGCCAGATCGCTTGCCGCACTCTGCGCTGAAGACTTGCGCCGGGCCGCTTCCTGTTCAGCAGCTTCGTCGGGCGGCAGATCGTCGGTCATCGCGGACTCTCCGTGGTCACGATCCCTAACCTCTCACAAAGTCGTAGAGGCCTACTGCGCCCATGGTGACCACGATGAGATCGACGACGACGACGAACTCGACCACGTTGAGCACGCGTTTGGTGCGCGCACGCGTCACGTCAGAAAGGCTCAGGATGCTGATGCCCACAGCAACCAGGCCGACAAGGGCGACGATGGCGATCAGCCATTGGCGAACCAGTTCGTTGTCCATCGAGAGCTGCTGCACCGATGCGAGCGCGATGAAGACGCCTCCGATGCGGGGAGCAAGCATGTACTGGATGCGGCTGAACACCCGCGACCGCAACACCAGGGTCGCCGCGAGGCTGAGGCTCAGCAAACGGTCCCAGACGTCCTGGGTGGTCTCGTTGTCGTGCAGCCCGAGCCAGAACCCGATCAGGCTGACGACGAGCGATACTCCGATCACCGACCCGAGGAGCAATCCGCTGCTCTCAGTGAAGCGCGCGGCCAGTGCGCGGTCGCTCATCTTCCCCGCGTTGCGCACTCGGTAGTCGGCACTCGAGAGACCGCCGACGGCGATCGACAACCGCGGCATCACGCCGAGGCTGAGCACAGCCAGGGCGGCGACAATGCGCACGACGATGTCGGTGTCGGCATTCAGCTCCCGGGCGAGGAAGACCGTGAGTGACGAGGCGAGCAAGACGGTTCCAGCCGCGAGGAGTGGCGTGCCTCGCGGGGTCAACAGTCGGCAGAGTCCCGCCACCAGGGTCGCCGCAGCGATGCCGACGGTCACCGTGATGGCTGGATCATCGCTGCCGTGAGTCATCAACTCGACGCCGCCCATGAACGCCCAGAGGCAGGCCACGGTGACGGCAACGTACGGAGTCCAGTACGACGCCCAGAGTGTGCCGACCCACGTCATGCCCAGCAAGATCACGACCGCGATGAGGGAGCTGATGATCTGCTCCGTCTTGACCTGGGCGCTGGCCTCAGCGAAGGCCGACGTTCCTGCCATCACTCGTTGCCAGACGTCGTACAGCGGCCCCGCCAAGAAGAGGAGCAGTACGCCACACGTCGTGACGATCGAGAACGTCACGGTGGACTGAGTCGTCCACGCACCGCCAGCGCCGTCGACAGAATCTTCAATGGCGTCGCGCACGTCTTCGATGAACGCGGCACGCCCTTCAGCGGAGAAGGACCGCAACTCGATGACGTCACCATCGTGGACACCGGCGTCGGCCAGGCTTTGCGACAGGCTCAGCGACTGGCCGCCAACCCGGGCGAGGGTGTACTCCGTGGGATCGTCAGGTGACTCTTCGGGCGCGCAGAAGCGAAGCACTTGTGGGACGACATCAGCCACCGGCAACGAACTGGGCAGCGCCAGGTCGACCCGACGTGTTCCGCTCACGACCGTGACACGGCTGTACGACGTGAGCACGTATCCTCCCGAGCAGCGCGGCTCCCGTGGTTCGTGCTGGACGTTGCTCTCACGTCGACGAGCCCAAAACATCCATCACGCGCCACTAGGGTGGTGGCGGAACAACTTGTGACAATCGTGGAGGAGCATATCTGTTCCTCCGGGTCTTGAGCGTGGAGGCGCGTGTGACGACGACGTTGGTGAAGCGACCCGCACGGATCACTCCGCCTGCCGTTCCCACCGACCAGATCGCCATCGCTGACCCGCCCACGCAGCAACAAACGCCGCCTGCCGCCGCCGGCGCGACCATGATCTTGATGCCGATCATGAGTGGTGCCGGCTCCCTCACGGTCTCGCTCACGAACCGCGCCAACCCGATGGTCGCGGTCGGTGGCCTGATCTTCCTCGTCGGCTCCATCACCGTCGGAGCCATCATGATCATCTCCCAGCGCTCCGGTCCCAAGCGGCTGCTTCGCGAGGGGCGTGAGCGCTATCTCGACTATGTCGAGGACCTCCGGCACCAGCTCCGGGAGACGATCGCTGCGCAGAAACAGAGCGCCGCCTGGCGGCACCCGTTCCCCGGACTGCTGCCCGATGTCGCCCGCACCAACGCTCGCCGTTGGGAACGTCGTCGAGCCGATGCCGACCACCTGGTGTTGCGTGTCGGAATCGGTGACCAGCCAATCGCTGCAGCCTTGACGATGAGCGCCGACACAGGTCCGCTCAACCAGTTCGACCCCGTCTGTCTGGACGCCGCGAAGAACCTGCAGAACCGTTACTCGGTCCTGCACGATCAACCCGTCACCGTCGACCTGCGTCGGCTCAGTGTCCTCAGCGTGCTGGGAGACCGGGGTGTCTCCCGTCAGCTCGCGATGGCCATGGCGCTGCAGCTCGTGACGTTGCACTCGCCGTCCGATGCGGCGCTGGCCGTCGTACGTGCTGACGAGCATGCCGACCTCTGGGACTGGGTGAAGTGGCTGCCGCACTGCCAGGCCACCTGGACGATGGACGGCGACGTGCCGGCGAGGCTGGTGGCTACGTCGGTCGTCGGAATGAACGAGCTGCTCGCCGCCGAGTTTGAGCGCCGGCTCACCGAACGAGCCCGGTCCCGTGGAAGAGAAGCCGACCCCCGCGACCGGCTCGTCATCATCATCGACGGCGAAGGTCTCCACACCGTCTCGGGACTCGACTCTCCTGACTCCACCGTGACCCTGGCCGAGCTCGGGATCCACGTCATCATGCTGCTCGGTGATCGAAGGGAGGAGCCAGAGGCCGTGGACGACCGGATCGAGGTCCGACCGGACTTCGTGGCTACCCAGGCTTCGCGTGCGGCGACTTTCACCGTCGACCACATCCCCGAAGGGCTCCCTGTCCTCGTCAGTCGTCAGCTGTCTCCGCTGCGACTCTCGCTCGAAGACCGATCCGGTGACGGCTCTCTGGAGGCGACCGTCGGCCTGCCCGACATCCTCGGTGTCGCTGACCCAGCAACGCTTGACGCCCGGCTCACCTGGCGTCGACGTACGCTGCGCGACCTGCTTCGGGTGCCGATCGGCGTCGGGGCCAACGGTGGCGTCGTCCTGCTCGACTTGAAGGAGTCCGCGCACGGCGGGATGGGACCTCACGGGATGGTCGTCGGGGCCACCGGTTCGGGCAAGTCCGAGATGCTCCGCACCCTGGTGTCGTCGTTGGTCATCAGCCATGGGCCGGATCGACTGGCCCTGATGCTCGTCGACTTCAAGGGCGGGGCCACGTTCGCCGCCATGGAGGACATCCCGCACATCGCCGGGATGATCACGAACCTCCAGGACGACCTCACGCTGGTCGACCGTATGCGGGATGCGCTCTTCGGCGAGATGCAGCGCCGCCAGGAGATTCTCAAGCAGGCCGGCAACCTTCCGAACGTGACGGCCTACCAGGATCTGATCGACGCCGGCGAAGAACTCGAGCCGCTACCGCATCTGCTCGTCATCATCGACGAGTTCTCCGAGCTGCTGACGGCCAAGCCAGACTTTGCCGAGCTGTTCGTCGCCATCGGCCGCATCGGCCGCTCGATCGGAGTTCATCTGCTGCTGGCGACCCAGAAGCTGGAGATGGGCAAGATTCGCGGACTCGAGTCGCATCTGTCTTACCGCATCTCTCTGCGCACGTTCTCCGAGTCAGAGTCGCGCGACGCCATCGGCGTACCGGATGCCTACCACCTGCCGCCCGAGCCGGGTTCTGGCTACCTGAAGGTCGACACCACGGTGTTCGAGCGCTTCAAGGCCGCACTCGTGTCGTCGCCCTACACCCCGCCCACCGAGGGACCGAAGACGGAAGTTCCGGCGGTCCCCTACCTCGCCGTCAACGGACTGGGCGCGTGGATTGCCGGGCAGGCGGCCGCGTCTGAGATTGCTGCGAACGACGACCAGACGGGCCGGCTGTCGGGTAGAGGCGAACAGTCTGTACTCGACGTCGTCTGCGAACAACTGCTCGCCCCCGGAGCACCGAAAGTCCGCCCTGTCTGGCTCGAGCCGCTGCCGACGCATCTTCCGCTCGACCGCGTCATCGGCGCCGCCCGAACTCGGGAAGCCGGGCACCGTCAAGGGCATCATCGGCCTGGTCGATGAGCCGGCCAAACAGCATCAGTTCCCGCTCGAGTGGGACTTCACCGGCGCGGCTGGAAACGTGATGGTGGTGGGGGCTCCGCAGTCGGGCAAGAGTGTCCTGCTGCGGAGCATGATCGGCTCGCTGTGTCTCAGGTACGCACCCAGCGACGTGGTGTTCTACTGCCTCGACTTCGGCGGCGGCACCCTTCGCGGTCTTGCCGACGTACCGCATGTCGCGACAGTGACACCACGCACGGACGTCGAGCGCGTCAGCCGGACGGTCAACGACGTGATGACGCAGCTCGAAAGTCGCGACAATCTCTTCCGCGAGCATGGCGTTGCGAGCATCGAGGAGTTCCGTCGGGCCAAAGCCACCGGCCGGGTTGCAGCCGACGCTCCGAGTGACATCTTCCTCGTCGTCGACGGGTGGGGATCGTTTCGCGAGGAGTACGACAACCTCGACTACACGGTCGCCGACATCTCGGCCCGCGGCCTCAACTACGGCGTCCACGTCATCATCACGGTCAGCCAGTCGATGGAGGTTCGGATGCGGATGCAACCGGCGTTCGGCGGCCGGATCGAACTGCGGCTCAACGATGTCTTCGACACCGACTTCGGCCGGGCGGTCGCCCAGCAGGTCACGAAGGAAACACCAGGTCGCGGCGCCGTCGAGCCTGGCCTGATCTTCCAGACGGCGTTGCCACGCATCGACGGAGTCGAGGACGACGAAGACCTCTCCGACGGCCAACGCAGTCTCGTCGAGGCGTTGGTGGCGAAGTGGCCAGACAGTGCGGTTGCCAGAGTGCAGGTGCTCCCCGAGCTCGTCATGCGCAGCGAGCTGCCTCCGGTCGAGCCGGAGTACCCGCAGATCCCCGTCGGGGTGCTCGACCGCAACCTGCGGGCGGCCTCTGTCGACCTGTTGGGCGGCAGCTCACCGCACCTGCTTGTCTTCGGCGATGGCGAGACCGGCAAGACGAACATGCTCAAGGTGCTGCTCAAGGGCTACATGGAGCTGAAGTCTCCCGAGGAGCTCGGCATCGTCCTCGTCGACAACCGTCGAGGACTACTCGACGTCGTACCCAACGAGTACCTGCTGGCCTACGCCACCGACAATGAGCAAACGCTCGGAGTCTCGACCGAGATCGCCCAGTCGCTGCGCAAGCGGCTCCCTGGCAAGGACGTGACCTCACAGCAGCTGCGTGAGCGCAGTTGGTGGAAGGGTCTCGAGGTGCTGTTCGTCGTCGACGACTACGACCTGGTCTCGACGTCGCGCGGAAACCCGTTGACCCCGCTGATCGACTACTTCGCCCAGGGCATGGACCTCGGCTTCCACTTCGTGCTGTCTCGCCGAATGGGTGGCTTCGCCCGCGCGCAGTTCGAGCCGATGGTCCAGCGGCTCACCGACCTGAGCGTGCCGGGCTTCATCTTCTCCGGCGACCGGATGGAGGGCCGCGTCATCGGAGGCGTGACAGCAGCCCGACTTCCCTTGGGTCGTGCGCTGTACGCCAACCGCAATGGTCTCGTCGGTCAGGTCCAGACGGCGCTCGACGACGAGTGAGGCTGTCTGCGGGGCCCCGCAGACAGCAATGAGGGGCGTCGCCTCTCGGCCACGCCCCTCGCTGATCAGCAGGTGATCAGAGTCGTTCGTTGATGTCTCGCGCCAGGCTCTCCTGTTGCACGGCGCTGCCCTGCTGCACGTTGGTGGCCTCGTTCTGGCCGTCAGCGATGGCCGCTCCACCAGAGGCTGTGTTGCCGCCCAGTGCCTTGACCGCCTCTGGGAGGGCTAGGTGGCCCTTCTGGTGCGTCTCGTGGTAGTCCGACAGCGCGGAGCTGACCAGCGGGTGGTGCACGGCGCCTGACGCGTCCAGGTAGGAGTTGAGTACGCCGTTGACAGCCGTGGTGGCTTCAGGCCCGAGCTCGAAGACGCTCTTCCCGACCGTCTGCACCACTTCGGTGTCCATGCCGTAGTAACTCATCCGACTTCTCCTCGACTACTCACGAATCCTGCTCACGCCGGTGTTAGCGGAAGGTCAGCGGTTGCCGAAGTACTTCGTCGCCTGCTGCGCTGCAGCCTGCTGGATGTCCTGGCTCTGCTGGTTGCTCTGCTGCATCTTCGCGGCCGAGTCGATGCTGGTGGTGTCGCGCTCGAACTGCTGCTTCGCGATGTTGGCCACCTGCTCTGAGCCAGCAACGTCCTCGCCCAGCGCGGCCTGGTTGGTCTTGTGCAGCGTCGAGGACTGGTCGCGTGCCTCGTTGAGCTGACCGTGGTGCGTCGAGCTTGCGCTGATGGTCTCATCGCCTGCGGCGAAGTCGTGGCGAACTTTGTTTCCGCTCATGGTCTCTACCCTCTCCGTGAATCAAGTGGCTCAATGTCTCGTGGATGGAGCCGGTCAGCCTTCGATGGACTTGCTGAGGTGCTGGAACGTGTTCTCGCCCTCTTGGCCGGACACCTTCTGCTGCTGAAGGCTGTCGGTCGTCCCTTGGACGACGGCCTTCTCACCTTGCGCGAAGCTGGATGCAACTTCGGCTCCGCGTACACCGGCCATGCCGGATCCAGCAGAGTTTGAGTCCATCGCGGTGCGCATCATGTCGCCGGCCGGTCCCACCATGCGTCCGTGGGTTGCCTCGGAGACGTTCTGCAGAGTCTTGGCGGCCTGGACACGGGAGTCTGAGTTCTCCACCATGCCCTTCGCAGCCTGGGAAACACCGCCTACCTGCTCCAGACCAACTGCGTTGTTCGACATTTCTCCTCCTGGAGTTTGACTTCCGCCGATCTGCTGCCGACGACGAGAACGACGCTACCCCGGGAGGGGGTCACCACCCGTTCGCCCAGCTGCAGCTCCCGTGGCCGGGCCGGGGTGACCCCTTCGTCTCCTAGCCTGGGGACTGCCGGCACGTGGCGCACCACCGCGACACTTCACCGCCGCTTGAGCAGATGTGAGGAGCATGACGATGCCTTACCCGTATGAGTCCTACCCCGTGACTGGGGCAGCGATTCGCTCGGCAGCCGAGGACACCAGCGGCCGCGTGAGCAGCGTGCGCTCCGTGGTAGGCCAGGTGCAAAGCGAGCACAGGAACGCGCTGTCCGCCGTAGAGGGCCAGCTCGAGGGCTCGGTGGCGGATGCGCCTTCATCGACCGTTGATCACGCGACGGAGATCGAGCAGACGGCGATTTATGCGTCCGGCTGCCTCGAGTTCTTTGCGCATGGCGTCGACATCTTCAACACGGACGGCATCTCGCCTCGCTCGGTGAGCAAGCTCAACTCCGACTGGGAGGCCCTCGTCGCGAGCAGTTTCGGCGTCGTCCACGACACCCTCCCTCCCACCGCAACTCAGGAAGATCGAACGAACGCGCAGACCAGCTTCGACAACGCTGTCTCGTCAGCTCGCTCCACGAAGCAGCACGAGTTCGACCTCGAGTTCGGCAGGCTCGACCACAATCTCGACACCTGCGCGACCGAGGTTCAGGGAAAGCTCGGACGCGGGCCGAACGACCGCGACATCAAGGATCTGTACTCCGCCGGAGCGCTGCCCATCTACGCCGCGTTGATCTGGCCGAACATCGACTTCAGCCACCAGTACCTGCCGCCAGAAAAGGCACAGCAGCTTGCGCGGGCGATCGCCGAGCAGGTCAACTCCGGCGAGATTGACGCGGACACCGTCCGACTGATGTCGCTCTACAAGGACAACGCCAACTTCTCTGCCGAGTTCTACCGCAACTCGACGCCTGACCAGATCGCTACCGCCATCGAGGGCCTCTCTGACGACGCCTTCCCAGAGAGTGGTCTGCCGAACGTCGACCAGGAGGCAGCGAAGCTCTACCACGACTTCCTGGTGGCCGCCGGTGGGATGTTGGCGACGTACAGCAAGGGAGTCGGCGAGAACGCACCACCTTCAGACCTGGCGCAGCAGTGGAGTGACGCGATCTGCAGCGAGGACGAGGACGACAAGCGCAATGCATCGGCCCTCTCGCTGCTCTTCAAGTACGGCCAGGACGGCAAGTTCGACGAGGACTTCCTGGCCGACGTCACCTCCGACGTGTACGAGTACGAGATCTCCAAGGGCGGCGACCCGGTCTGGAGTCCGCGCGGCGGCTGGAACGAGGCCGGCGGCTTCGACGGCGCCCTCGACCTCACGTACGAAGACGGCATGTGGATGCACTCTCACGGCTACGACCCGCTTGCCAACCTGATGACCGCGATGAACGAGAGCCCGGGAGCGGCAGAGCAGTTCTTCGGCGAAGGCGGGACGACGGAGTACGACGACACAGGTGCACAGGTCAACGAGCGCCTGCTCTACCTGCTTCGCGACCGGATCTGGCCGACAGACGACGGCGACGGCCTGGGTCAGGCGCTCGAGGGCGCCACCACCGGCACGCGCGACGGCTCCACGCAGGGTATGGAAGATGCGGCCCTCGCGTCGCAGCTGGTGCACCTCATCGCGAACGAGACTGGCGATGGCGACGACTGGCACGACGACGGCTGGCGCATCCCCGAAGGCATGCGCGACAGCGTCGGCAACGTGGTGGCCTCCTACGTCTCAGACGTCTACCGGATCGCCCAGAACGACTCCGGAGACCCGTCGAGCTTGAACGACTGGGTGTACGGCGATGACGCGAGCGAAGACGCCTACAACGACATCTTCGGCCTCCGTGCCTCGAATGGCGATCTGTCGACCGTGTTGCAGGAGATCGGCCGCGGTGACGACAAGTCCGGCATCGAAGCAGTCACGACGGCAGCCCTGCTCCACAACAACAACCTCACCCAGGAGTACCTCGAGACCTACAACTCCGAGCATCCTGACGCCCCCAAGACCATCGACGACCTGCGCAGCAGCGGCATTCTCGACGACCTGCAGGACCAGAGCTCACGCACCGGCAAGACGCTCGACTTCATCGTCCAGAACGGCATGGACGGCGGCACCGACGGCGAGGGCGACGAGAACGCCCGGCGCGAGATGTTCGCGAAGGCCTTCTCGGTCGCGACGTCGTTCATCCCCGGCCCGGAGGGCAAGATCCTCGGACCGCTCACGTCCGAAGGCCTCTCGCTGCTCAACGACCAACTCGGCGAGGTGCCGGAGAGCGTCACCGAACAATGGGCGAACGACACGGACGGCGCGATCAAGCACAACCTGGAGTACGACACCTACAACGCGCTGGTCAACCAGGGCTACCTCGACCACGACGTCGATCCGCGCTACGGCATCCCGGACGGCGCTGTGATCTACCGGAACGGCGAGTACCAGATCGATCCCGAGCTGTACGACACCGATCCGGCCAACGCACCGGTCGACGTCCAGAACGCGTTCAACACCTGGCAGAATGGCACCGACCCCGGCGACCCGTCGAGCCACCAGAACGGCGCACCCAGCCAGGTGTTCCAGCAGTACCTCAACGACCTTGCGGGGTATGTCGCGAAGCACACCTGATCGTCGCCCGCACGTGGAGGAGAGAAGACGCCATGCGGAGAGGCCGCACCCGACCGCTCCTCGTCGCCTCGTTGGCGCTCCTGGCGATGTGTGTCCAAGCTTGCAACGGTGACGACGAGTCTGGCCCGAGCCCGACTCCCGACACCACCAGCGATGCGCTCGGTTGCGGCCTGGTTGACGAAGACGTGGTGGTCGAGGCCATCGGCACCGACGTGACGTCGTCCGGCACGGGGATCCTGCCTCCCGACCAGGCTGAGGCCGGCGTGATGACGTGCGACATCAGCGTGGTCGGCAACTCGCTGACCTTCATGACGATCCGCGTCGACATTCCTGAATCGGCAGAGCTTGAGCAGGACAAGGCTTCGTGGCCGGAGACCGCGGCCGACATGGACTGCAAGGGCGCATGGGTGGCTCCCGAAGAAGGTAGCTACGGTGCTGCGTGCGTCGACAACGACGCACCGCCTGGCGCGAAGGCGACCAACATGCGCGCACTGTTCGGTGAGTACGCCGTCAACGTCTCGATCATCCGACCGAAACCTCGAGCGCAGGACGCCGAGACGGCGTACGCCGTGAGCCAGAACGTCGCCGACCATCTCCCGAACTGATCGAGTCCGTCTCACGTCGTGACTCGCTCACGGTGGGCTCACCAGCGGTATTCTGGGCGAATGAGGGCATTTCTTGCCGGCTTCCTGACCATCCTCGCTCTCACCTCGTGCACGGGATCGCCAGATGCACCTACGCCCGACAAGAAGGCGAATCCTGCTCCGACGGACCGTGTGTCCACGCCTGAGCAGTCGCCGGGGCCTGCTGCGCCGGTCTCCCTGTCATGTGGCGGCGTCGAGCAGGCGCTTGTTGTCGGGACCAGGCAGAAGATCACCGGCGAGGTGTTCGGTCGGCCGTTGCTGGTGCCGCCCCCTCGGGATCACAACAACAAGATCCTGTGGCGAGCCAGCCAACGTGGGCCGGGGGACCTCGTGATCTCTGCCTCGTTGAACGGCTCTGACCTCCGCGTGCAACGCCTGGTCGAGGGCGGTCCCGGGCCATCGATCATCAACATGCCTGAGGCGGGCTGCTGGACGTTCTCGTTGAAGTGGCCCGGCCACCACGACGTGGTGGCCGTCCGGTACGGCCATCGGGCAGCGGCCTAAGCGCATCCGGCGGCGGTCCCCTTCGGCAGTCGAGCCTGTCGAGACCCGGTGATTTCGACAAGCTCAATCAGCGGGACTTCGGCGGTCGAGCCTGTCGAGACCCGGTGATTTCGACAAGCCCAATCAGCGGAGCTTCGGCGGTCGAGCCTGTCCAGACCCAGTGCTTTCGACAAGCTCAATCAGCGGCGCTTCGGCGGTCAGACGTTGAAGCCGAGGGCGCGCAGCATCTCGCGGCCGTCGTCGGTGATCTTGTCGGGGCCCCACGGCGGCATCCAGACCCAGTTGATCTTGAAACCGTTGACGAGCCCTTCGAGTGCCGTGTTGGTCTGGTCTTCGATCACGTCCGTCAACGGGCAGGCCGCGGACGTCAGCGTCATGTCGATGATCGCGGTGCTGTTCTCGTCGACGGCGACGTCGTAGATCAGGCCAAGGTCGACCACGTTGATGCCGAGTTCAGGGTCGACGACGTCCTTCAACGCCTCCAACACATCGTCCTTGGAGACCGGCGAGCTCTCGGTGCTGAGGTCGACCTCCGGCAGGTCAGTCGTCTCGTTGGTCATGTGCCAGCCCTCTCTGAGTCAGCGACCGCTTTGACGGTCGCGTCCTTCCATGCCATCCAACCGAGCAACGCACATTTGATGCGTGCTGGAAACTTCGCCACCCCGGCGAACGCGATGCCGTCTTCGAGCACGTCCTCGTCAGGTTCCACTGTGCCACGCCCCTGCATGAGCTCCACGAATGTCTCGTGAGTGCTCATCGCGTCCTCGATCTTCGCCCCGATAAGCAGGTCGGTCAGAACCGATGTGGACGCCTGGGAGATCGAACAGCCCAACGCGTCGTACGACACGTCCTCGATGATGCCGTCGACGACGTGCACGCGAAGCGTCACCTCGTCGCCACAGGTGGGGTTGACGTGGTGCACCTCAGCCTCGAACGGCTCACGCAGCCCGGCGTGATGCGGGGCGCGGTAGTGGTCGAGGATGATTTCCTGATAGAGGTTCTCGAGATCCATCAGCCACCCACCTTGAAGAATCGCTTGGTCTGTTCTAGCGCGTCGACGAGCGCGTCGACCTCGGCCAGAGTCGTGTAGAGGTAGAACGACGCACGACTCGACGCCTGCACGCCGAACCTCGCGTGCGCGGGCTTGGCGCAGTGGTGTCCGGCGCGAATCGCCACACCGAGGGAGTCGAGCACCTGGCTGACATCGTGCGGGTGGATCCCGTCGATCTCGAAGCTGATCGCGCCACCACGGTCGACGGGCTCAGCGGGGCCGAGGATGGTCAGTCCGCTCACGCCGCCCAGCAGCTCGAGCGCGTACGACGTGACGGCCCGCTCGTGCGCAGCGATCTTGTCCATGCCGATGGCGCTGAGGTAGTCGACCGCCGCGCCTAGCCCGATCGCTTGCACGATCGGTGGCGTGCCGGCCTCGAACTTGTGGGGGATCTCGGCGTACGTCGATCGGGCCATCGTGACGGTCTCGATCATCTCGCCGCCACCGAGGAACGGCGGCAGCGCGTCGAGCACCGCGCGACGTCCCCAGAGCACACCGATGCCGGTCGGCCCGACCGCCTTGTGGCCGGTGAACGCCACCAGGTCGGCACCAACAGCAGCGACGTCGACCGGGAGCTGAGGCACGGCCTGCGACGCATCGAGCACCACGAGCGCACCGACTTCGTGCGCCCGCCGGGCAATCTCGGCGACCGGGTTGACCGTGCCGAGCATGTTGGAGACCCACACCATCGAGACGACCTTGGTCCGCTCGGTGATCAGCTCGTCGATGTTCGAGAGGTCGAGCCGGCCCTCGTCGGTGAGACCGAACCACCGCAACGTCGCGCCCGTGCGCTCGGTGAGCAGCTGCCACGGCACGATGTTGGAGTGGTGCTCCATCTCGGTGATGACGACCTCGTCGCCTGGATGGATTTCGTACTCACCTCGGGACCAGGCCAGGGTGTTGGCGACCAGGTTGAGCGCCTCGGAGGCGTTCTTCGTGAAGATCACCTCGTCACGTGACGGTGCCCCGATGAACGCCGCCACCTTGTCGCGCGCTTCCTCGAACGCCGCCGTCGACTCCGCCCCGAGCTGGTGCACCGCACGAGCGACGTTCGCGTTGTGGACGGCGTAGTGCTCCGCCATCGCGTCAATCACCTGGTGCGGCTTCTGCGACGTGTTGGCACTGTCGAGGTAGACCAGCGGCTTGTCGCCGTCGAGACGACGACTCATGATCGGGAAGTCAGCCCGGATCCGATCTGTGTCCAACAGACCTGGAATCGCTGACGTGGCCGGTGCACTCATGCGGGCTCTCCCTTCACTGGACTGGATGTCTCGGGCGATCTCGTCAGACCGCGGCCTTGGAGTACTTGTCGTAACCCTCGGCTTCCAGCGCGTCGGCGAGCTCGGGGCCACCTTGCTCGGCGATCCGGCCTCCCACGAACACGTGGACGAAGTCAGGCTGGATGTAGCGCAGGATGCGGGTGTAGTGGGTGATGAGGAGCACGCCTCGATCGCCCTGGCTACGGAACCGGTTCACCCCTTCGGCGACGACCTTGAGGGCGTCGATGTCGAGGCCGGAGTCAGTCTCGTCGAGGACCGCGAACTTCGGGTTCAAGAGCTCGAGTTGCATGATCTCGTGGCGCTTCTTCTCACCGCCCGAGAAACCTTCGTTGACGTTGCGCTGAGCGAAGTCGCGGTCCATCGACACCTTGTCCATGGCGTCGTTGACGTCCTTGGCCCACGTACGCAGCTTCGGCGCTTCACCGTCGAGCGCGGTCTTCGCCGTACGCAGGAAGTTGGACACGGAAACGCCGGGCACCTCGACCGGGTACTGCATCGCGAGGAACAGCCCGGCACGGGCCCGCTCGTCGACCTTCATGCTCAGCACGTCAACGCCGTCGAGAGTCACCGTGCCTTGGGTGATCTTGTACTTCGGGTGGCCGGCGATCGAGTAGGCAAGTGTCGACTTGCCTGAGCCGTTGGGACCCATGATCGCGTGGGTCTCCCCCGACTTCACGGTCAGGTCGACGCCGTTCAGGATCGGCTTCTGACCGTCCTCGGTGTCGACGACGACGTGTAGGTCCTTGATTTCCAGGGTGGCCATCGATCAGTTCTCCGTATCAGTGTTGAGCGGGTGGTCGACGTCGACCAGGACGGCGTCGTTCTCGACCTTGCAGGCATAGACAGAAACCGGCTCGTAAGCCGGAAGCCCGGTGGGCTTGCCGGTGCGGAGGTCGAACCTCGACCCGTGCAGCCAGCACTCGATCTCGCAGTCGGTGGTGTCGACGTCACCTTCGCTGAGCGCAATCGACGCGTGTGAGCACTCGTCGCGAATCGCGTAGACCTCGTCGTGACAACGCATCAGGGCGATCTCGACGCCCTCGACGTCGACGGCAATGACACCGCCCTCGGGGATGTCGGCCAGCGCAGTGGCGTGATGGAACGTCATGCGCCCACCGCCGATGGAGCAGGGGTACCGACGTTGCGTGCCAACTCGGTCTCGACCGCAGCCATCAGCCGCTTCTCGACCTCGGGCACATGGATCTTCCGGATGATGTCGGCGAAGAAACCATGGACGACGAGCCGGCGTGCCTCGTCCTCGGTGACACCGCGCGACTGCAGGTAGAAGAGCTGCTCGTCGTCGAAGCGTCCGGTCGCGGAGGCATGCCCGGCGCCGGTGATGTCGCCAGTCTCGATCTCGAGGTTGGGGACGGAGTCTGCCCGGCAGCCGTCGGTGAGCACCAGGTTGCGGTTGGTCTCGAAGGTCTCGATGCCCTCGGCAGCCTTGCGGATCAGCACGTCACCGACCCACACCGAGTGGGCGCCAGCGCCCTGGAGGCCGCCCTTGTAGACGGCGTTGCTCTTCGTATGAGGAGCGTTGTGATCGATGAAGAGGCGATGCTCGATGTGCTGATCTTCGTCGACGAAGTAGAGGCCGTACGCCTCGAGCTCGCCACCCGGACCGTCGTACGAGAAGTTCTCGTTGATGCGCACCAGGTCTCCACCCAGGCTCGCCTGGAACGTGCGGACCCGCGCATCGCGACCGACCCGGACCCCGACCTGGCCGAGGTGTACGGCGTCGTCCTCCCACAGCTGCAGCGAGACGAGGTCGAGCTGCGCGTTGTCGCCGACCAGAACTGACGTGGTGGCGCTGTAGCGCGCGGTGCCGGAGTGCTCGAAGACAACGGTGGCTTTTGCGTGATGCGCTAGCCGGACGACGATGTGTCCCCACACCAGGTCGTCAGCAGATGCACCGCTCAGCCGGACGAGCAGCGGCTCGCTCAACTCTGTCTCGGCCGGGACGTCGACGAGAATCGCTCCCCCGCCGTTCTTGACGGCCAGTGCCGAAGGACGATCCGCTGGCTCGGTCTCACCGAGTGCAGCGGCTTCGTCGGTGGTGATCTCGCGAACGGTGACACCCTCGGGCACGTTCGCGTCCCACTTCAGCCGGGCGTCGGACGCCTCGCCGTCGAGCAGGCCACGCAGCCGCTTGAGTGGGGTGAACCGCCAGACCTCCTCGCGACCGGTCGGCACGGGGTGGTCAGCGAGGTCGTACGACGGCACCGGGTGCAGGTGGCTCTCGACCGTCTCCACCGCCTTCGCGATGACCGGGGTGTCAGTAGCAGTCACGTAGTTCGCTTTCTCTTCTCGTCTCCGATATCAACTGGCGCCTAGATACAGATGGAATGCGCCGACGCGAGGCATAGGCGGGAGGACGGGCGTGAGCGCGTCCGATCGGCTGGCGTGGAGGGGTTTTGCCACGCCGATCGGACTCGCGAGCGTCCGGCCGGAGGCCTAACCCACTGCGCCTTCCATCTGCATCTCGATCAACCGGTTGAGCTCGAGCGCATATTCCATGGGCAGCTCACGAGCAATCGGCTCGATGAAGCCGCGCACGATCATCGCCATCGCCTCGTCTTCAGCCATGCCTCGGCTCATCAGGTAGAAGAGCTGGTCGTCGCTGACCTTCGAGACCGTCGCCTCGTGACCCATCGACACGTCGTCCTCACGGACATCGACGTAGGGGTAGGTGTCACTGCGGCTGATCTGGTCGACGAGCAACGCATCGCAGCGCACGGTGCTGGCGCTGTGATGTGCCCCATCGGCGACTTGCACCAGACCGCGGTACGACGTCCGGCCACCACCACGGGCCACCGACTTGCTGATGATCGAGCTCGAGGTGTGCGGTGCCGCGTGCACCATCTTGGCGCCGGCATCCTGGTGCTGACCTTCACCGGCGAACGCGATCGACAGCGTCTCGCCCTTGGAGTGCTCTCCGAGCAGGTAGATCGCGGGGTACTTCATCGTGACCTTGGAGCCGATGTTGCCGTCGACCCACTCCATGGTGGCGCCGGCCTCGCAGGTCGCGCGCTTGGTCACCAGGTTGTAGACGTTGTTGGACCAGTTCTGGATCGTCGTGTAGCGGCAGCGGCCGCCCTTCTTCACGATGATCTCGACCACGGCGGAGTGCAACGAGTCAGAGCTGTAGATCGGCGCGGTGCAGCCCTCGACGTAGTGCACGTAGGCGTCTTCGTCGACGATGATCAGCGTGCGCTCGAACTGACCCATGTTCTCGGTGTTGATCCGGAAGTAGGCCTGGAGCGGGATGTCGACGTGCACGCCGGGCGGCACATAGATGAAGGACCCACCGGACCAGACCGACGTGTTGAGCGCGGCGAACTTGTTGTCACCAACGGGGATGACCGAGCCGAAGTACTCCCTGAAGATGTCCTCGTGCTCACGCAGAGCGGTGTCGGTGTCGAGGAAGAGGACGCCCTGCTCCTCGAGGTCCTCGCGGATCTTGTGGTAGACCACCTCGGACTCGTACTGCGCGGCAACGCCGGCAACGAGTCGCTGCTTCTCGGCCTCGGGGATGCCGAGCCGGTCGTAGGTGTTCTTGATGTCCTCGGGCAGGTCTTCCCACGACGTGGCTTGCTTCTCGGTCGACCGCACGAAGTACTTGATGTTGTCGAAGTCGATTCCGCTGAGGTCAGAACCCCAGGTCGGCATCGGCTTGCGGTCGAACAACTTCAGCCCCTTGAGCCGGAGGTCGAGCATCCACTGCGGCTCACTCTTGAGACCGGAGATACCCCGGACGACCGACTCGTTGAGTCCGCGCTGCGCCGTGGCACCCGCGAGGTCAGAGTCAGACCAGCCGTACTCGTAGCGGCCGATGCCCTCGAGCTCGGGGTTCATCTGCTCGATCGATGTCATGAAGGGATCCTCCCAATCGGGGTGGCGTCGCTGTCGTCTCGGGTGCCGCGGCCGGTGGCCGTGGACTCGGGACTCGGCGCCCTGGCGGCCGGCACGTTCGTCGTACACACTCCATCGCCGTGGGCGATGGTCGCCAACCGCTGGACATGACGTCCGAGCAGGCGGGCGAAAACTTCGGTTTCTGCTTCGCAGAGCTGGGGGAACTCGGTGGCGACATGCGCCACCGGACAGTGGTGCTGGCACAGCTGGTCGCCGACGGGCGAGCTGCGCACCGAGGCAGCGTAGCCGTCCTCACTCAACGCCTCGGCGAGTACCCCAGCGCGATCGGCGGGGACTGCGGCCTCGACGACGACGCGGTAGCGCTCCTCGAGCTCGGCAGTCCGTTGCCGGGCGAACTCGGCGACAGCCTCGGGTCCACCGGTCTCGCGCATGTAGCGAAGGGCACTGACGGCCAGGTCGTCGTAGGCCTGGATAAACGTGTCACGGCCCGAGTCGGTGAGCATGAAAACCTTGGCTGGCCGACCGCGTCCGCGGGCGCCGTAGACGCGCGGCTCGCGCGCTTCCACCGCGCCGTCTGCCATCAGATGATCCAGATGACGTCGAACCGCAGCAGGGGTCAGCTCCAACCGTGCAGCCAAGGCCGCGGCTGTGGACGGTCCATTCTCGAGAATGGAGGTCGCCACCCGCTCACGCGTGGGGGCATCATCACTCGCGCCCGTCGCCGCACCGTGAGGTGTCGAGGCCACAGACGCATCAGATGCAGTCAGCAAAGGTGCCGACTCCCGCGCGTTTTTCACAACACCATTGTGTCGTAATTCCCGAACGGTCTCAAATAAGGTGAGCCTAAGTAGTTCGGAGTCGATCCCGACCGCGCTGTCAGCGTGCCTCAACCCTAGACTTCCTGCGTGGTGGCCCCTGCGGTCGAGGTCGAGGACCTCGTGATGAGGTACGGCGACAAGACTGCCGTCGATGGCCTCTCGCTGACCGTCGAAACCGGGTCAGTTACCGCGATTCTCGGCCCGAACGGGGCTGGCAAGACCACCACGGTCGAGACGTGCGAGGGCTATCGCCGGCCACACGGTGGACGCATTCGGGTCCTGGGGCTCGACCCCACCACCCAACACGCGGAACTCGCGCCTCGGATGGGCGTGATGCTGCAGAGCGGTGGCGCCTGGTCAGCGGTGCGAGCCGTCGAAATGCTGCAGTATGTCGCTTCCTTGCACACCCATCCCCTTCCCGTCGGCGATCTCGTCGAACGGCTCGGCCTCGAGTCGTGCGGCCGGACGCCGTACCGGCGGCTGAGCGGAGGTCAGCAGCAGCGCCTCGGCCTGGCGATGGCCATCGTGGGACGTCCGGAACTGGTATTTCTCGACGAGCCGACTGCCGGACTCGACCCGCAAGCTCGCCGCTCGACCTGGGATCTCGTGAACCAACTGCGTTCCGATGGTGTCACCGTCGTCCTCACCACCCATTACATGGAGGAAGCCGAACGGCTCGCCTCCCACGTGTACGTCGTCGACCACGGGTCGGTGCTGACGGCTGGCTCGCCGGAGCAGTTGATGTCGTCGCGGGCTCGCAACACGATCATGTTCCACGCTCCGGCGGCGCTGAACACGTCGAGGCTGGCCGCTGTGCTGCCGCCCGACTGCAAGGTGACCGAAGACCTGCCCGGGAGCTATCGCGTCGACGGGCCCGTGACGCCTCAGACGTTGGCGGCCGTGACCGCCTGGTGTGCGGACCTCGATGTGATGCCCGAAGGGCTCACGGTCGCCAGGAACACCCTCGAAGACGTGTTCCTCGATCTCACTGGACGGGAGCTGCGTCCGTGAGCGAGCTCGTCCTCTCCCCCGCCCCCGGTGCCCAGCCGTTGCGCCGGATGGTGCTGGCGCATGCCTGGATGGAGACCCGGCTGCTGGCCCGAAACGGCGAACAGCTCCTGCTGGCGCTCGTCATCCCGCTGCTGCTGCTCATCGGCGGCGCCGAGTCCGGGAGCGTGGTCGACCTCGGGGAGGGACGCCGAATCGACGTCCTCACTCCGGGGGTGCTGGCGTTGGCCGTGATGTCCACCGCGTTCACGTCGTTGGCGATCGCGACCGCGTTCGAACGCCGGTACGGCGTGCTGAAGCGGCTCGGCGCATCGCCACTTTCACGCACGGGTCTCCTGCTCGGCAAGATCGTGTCGCTGTTCGCCGTCGTCGCCATGCAGCTCGTGCTCATCTCTGTCGTCGGACTCGCGCTGGGTTGGGAACCGGAAGGCGGCCTCGCGGCGCTGGTGGGCGCGCTCCTGCTCATTGGGCTCGGGATTGCCGCCTTCGCCGCACTGGGTCTCCTCATGGCCGGCACCTTGCGCGCCGAGGCCACGTTGGCGGCCGCCAACCTTGTGTACGTCGTGCTGCTGGTCGCCGGCGCCGTCGTCGTCCCGCTGTCGTCGTACCCCGAGGCGATGCGTGACGTGGTGATGGCGCTGCCCTCGGGTGCACTGGCCGAAGGTCTGCGCGAAGTCCTGTCTGGCGGCGGCCTCGATTGGGTTCATGTCGCCGTGCTGGCCGGTTGGGCGGCCGTCGCGGCCGCGTTGACCGTGAGGACGTTCCGGTGGGAGTGACCGAGCGCGCGGCACCGGTCGTCGAGCGACTGTCTTCGCCCTCGCGAAAGCTGCTGCGACGGTTCGCCATCGCGTCGTTGGTCGGCAACATCGCCATCGTGGTGACCGGAGGAGCCGTGCGGCTGACGGCCTCCGGGCTGGGCTGCCCGACGTGGCCGCGGTGTACCGACGAGTCCTTCGTTGTGCATAGCGAACTGGGTGGGCATGGCCTGATCGAGTTCAGCAACAGAATGCTCACAGGCGTGCTCGCAGCTATCGCGATCGCCACTTGGGTGGTTGCGATGCGCTATCGGCCGCGGCGTTCCTCGCTGCGGATGCTCGCCACGGTGCTGGCGGTGGGGATCCCCGCGCAGGCATTGCTGGGCGGTGTCACTGTCCTCACCGACCTCAACCCGTGGGCCGTCGCGCTGCACCTGTTGCTCTCGATGGCGATGATCGGAGTCGCCGTGGTGTTCCTCCGGCGCATCGACGAGGAGGACCGGCCACCACAACCGACCGTGCCACAACCCGTGGTGCTGCTGGCCCGGGCGATGTTCGTCGTCACTTGGCTCGTGCTGTACGTCGGGACGGTGGTCACCGGCTCCGGGCCGCATGCGGGTGACGCCGACTCACCGCGCACGGGACTCGACCCACGTGTGGTCAGCCAGGTGCATGCCGACCTGGTCTTTCTGCTCGTGGGTCTCACTATCGGCACGCTGGTCGCCTTCAAGGTCACGAAGGCGCCCGAGCGCGCGCAACGTGCTGTGACGTGGCTGCTTGCGATCGAGCTCTGCCAGGGCCTCGTCGGGTTCGTCCAGTACGTGACTGACCTGCCCGTCGCCCTCGTAGCACTCCATCTGTTGGGTGCAGCCCTGGTGAGCGCTACCGCCACCTGGGTGCTGCTCGGCACCCGAGATCGAGGGCTGCAGCGCACCTGAAGAGGAGCCGCCGAGGCACTCCATCGCACAAGACGATGGTGGTCAGGTGCGCGTTGGCCATCGCCATGTGCTCTAGTCTCCCGTCACGCCATCAACGCATTCGCGGATCAGGTCGGCATGGCCGTTGTGTCGCGCGTACTCCTCGATCATATGGAGGTAGATCCAACGGATGTCGCGATCGGGGCCGCCCCACGGATAAGGCACAACGTCGTCCAGGGCCATGCCGGCCACTGCCGCGCGCGCGGCGACGAGCTCGCGCCGATACGTCTCCAGGTCAGCCTCGGCGTCGGCGGCCTCAATGTCGTCGAAGTCGGCCTGCGGATTGGCCTCGGTGTAGTACAGGTCAGGCACATCGTCTCGGGCAGCGCACTGACGGAGCCAGCCACGTTCCACGTCCGCCAAGTGCCGAACCAGGCCGAGCAGCGACAGGTGCGATGGCGGAACCGCACGCTGCTTCAATTGAGCGGCCGTCAATCCGGCGCATTTATTCAGCAAGGTATCCCGCTGGTAGTCGAGCCACTGGTCAAGCGCTCTTCGCTCGGAACTCACCTTGTCCGGATCAGCACGCTTCACCGCGGGAACGCTCCAGCCGGTATTCACGCTGTCCACGATATGTGCGTTCGAGAGTGCGGTTCTCATGTTGTCGCCGGAGCCGCCGAGGACGGCGCGACGCTGGCGGTCGGCGAGTTTGTCGACGTTCCGCTGTTCGCGACGTCGTCCAGGGAGAGACCCAGAAGTTCGCCAGGACGGCCGCGTACCAAAGAACAAGCGCCGATGTTCGGCGGCCATGTCGTCACGTCGAGTTGAGCGAGGTCGCGGTTCTTATCGCGGGCCACCTTCTGGGACCTTCTCGGCGATCTCACCCGCCTCACCAACCAAACCGAGGATCAGGGCATGAACTGTCAGGGGCATCCTTGTCGCGGGCAGTGCATATCGCGGCGCGTGGTAGTCGTCGCCTACTCCATGGCGTTGCCAATGTAGCGATCCCCTCGGACGTTGGAACGACGGGTGGCCCGTCCAACAGTGGTGGTGACCACGGCGACCTGGCCCAGGTCTTCGGCGATGGCCTCACGCACTTTTCACCGCGCGTTATTGCAGGGCTCCCGCCCTTCAGATGGCAGAGGCCGTCAAGGTTTTGACGGCGCTGCTTGGTCGGACCGGAAGACGTGCTGTCTCGTGCCGCCGGCTCGTCAGTCGTGCAGGTCCTCAGTTTCTGGTGGCCGAGTCGACGTCGAAGCTGAACATCATCCCGCTTTCGACTACCGCGACGGCCGAATCGGCGCGAAGGCAACATCGGCATGCCAGCACGGATCGCGGCATGAGAGTGCAGTGTGCCAGCCCCATCAACCCAGCGGAACGAAGCACGCGGAGACCTGGCGCCGTCTCGCGAGCGAGGAGGACTCAGCGGGCGGGAACCCGCTCGGACGACGGCCGCCACTCCCGCCTGAGCCCGTAGACCCACGAGTCCGACACATCGCCGTTCACGACGCAGTCTTCCCGCAACGTCCCTTCACGCACGAATCCGACGCGAGCCGGTCACTCACAACCGGGGGGCTGGCATCAGGGGAACAGCTTCCAGTGCCCCTCGGAGACGACCTCGACCGCACCGTCGATCACCTTGATGGCCGTCTGGTCGTCGACGGCGTACGCCGGACCCGCGATGTCGGCGGCCCATCTCTCCGCATCGGCCATGGTGTTCTCCGGCATGAGTTCGTGATCCAGGTGCGGGAAGATCGAGAAGTCGACGACTCCCAGGGTGCTGTCGCCGCTATCGCCCCCGGTGGGCGGCCTCCAGTTGACGAAGTCCTCGCCGATCCGGGGGGTCATCACCATGCTTCCTGCGCTCATCCCCACCCAGACCGTCTCGGGCAGCGATGGCAGGAGGTCTGCCAGCCCTGACTGCCGCATCCAGTGGCACAGGTACGTCGCGTCGCCGCCGTCCACCAGCAGCACGTCCGCCTCCCGGACCCAGGGGACCCAGCGCTCAGCGCCGATCGTGGGCAGCGCGGTCAGCTCGAGGACGCCCAGCGATTTCCACTCCATGGAGGTCATGCCACCCCACGGGGGTGCGCCGCTGACGAAGCCCCACACCGAGACCGGCCCCAACATCGGGTGGCCCCACTTCGCCGTGGGGATGCAGAGAGCGCTGGAGTCGGCGATCGGCTTGCCCAGCAGGTCGACCAACGCGTCGCGGATGCTCGTGTTCGTGACGCCCCCCGACGTAAGAAGAAGCTTCACGATGCCTCCCGATTCGAGTGGTCGGGCATCCACTCGCCGTTTAAGGCGATCAGATTCTCGGTCACGTCTCCTCCTTTGCTGGGGTGGCCGCTGCGGCCACCCCCATCCTTTCCACGAACAGCAACTGCCAGATCCGACACAGCGGCAATCGATCCTACGCAGCAGCGCGCGCACATCGGCATGACAGCGCGGATGCGGCGGATCAGTGCGACCGCGCGGAGACATCTCGACGTACATGCTTGCGGCGGGGTCCGCCCAGGTGCACTCTCGGATATGGCGCCGCGTGTCTCCCGCCTTGCACTCGCAGGACTCCTCGGCATGCTTGTCGTCGCCTGCGGAGGTGAATCCGATCGAGCTACGAGCACAACCGATGCGGCCACGACCGTCGCGCCGCCCGACCTCGAGCAGTATCTCCTGCAAGTCGACGAGGTACCGCACCTGGAACCGATGTCGTCGCCGCAGACCGACACGGGGGAACCGTTCGAGCTGTCCAAGGACGGCGCCGAACGGCTTCAGCGCAGTGGCTACATCTCGACCACCTACCAGCCCGCCGAAGGCGACCGAGGCGCCGGCGTCAGCAGCGTCCTGCTGTTCGAGACCGAGGACGGGGCACGCGACTGGATGGCTTATGAGACGAGCGACGAGGCGATCCAAGGCCAGATCCCCGGCGCGAAGATCAAGCGCTTCCAGGTTCCCGACGTCCCGGGCGGCAACGGATGGACGGGACCCGACCTTCACGGCAACGCCATCGGCCAGGTCTACTGGACTCAGGGCCGCTGCATGATTCTCATCGGCCTCGAGGTTGAGGGGCCGCGTGTCGAGCGGCTGTCGGCCGGCGCCAAGGCGATCTACGAGCGGACGGGCGGCACCTGCCCGGACTGACACTGCGTCGGCGTCCTCGTCAATGGAGGGTTGGCCGGTAGATGAGCTCTTGGGTGTGTTTGTCGAGCGTCCGGCTCTCGATCAGCTCCAGGTCGAAGTCGGCCGCACCCTGGAAGATCGGGTCCACCCCCGTCTGACCGCTGATGACAGGGAAGACCGTCACCTGGACGCGATCGACCAGGCCGGCGGCCATCAGCGCCCGGTTCATCGACAGGCTGCCGGCCGAGCGCAACGGCACCTCGGACTCCTCCTTGAGCCGGGCGACGACGTCGACGGCGTCGCCGCTCACGAGGGTCGCGTCCGGCCAGTCGAGGGGTCCTTCGAGTGTCGTCGACACCACCGTTGTCGGCAGGTTCCTCATCTTGGTGTTCACGGGGTCACTCACCTTGGACTCCTCGGTGCTCGAGCCCAGCAACTCCACCATTTGCCGAAAGGTGTTGGCCCCGAAAACCATCCGTGGCTCCTCCTCGTACAGGGCGAGGCGGCGGTCGAGGAACTCGGGGCCTTGCTTGCCCCAGTACCCGCCCCAGTCGCCGTCGGGGCCGTAGGAGCCGTAGCCGTCGAGGGTGGAGACGATGTCGAAGGTGTAGGTAGCCGTCATGTCGTTCTCCTCGAGTGCGTTGGATCGGTGTGGTGCGGCCACGGCAGTCCGGCATTCGACCCGCCGAGCGAAATTGTAGGGCCAGCGGTGTACGAGGAGTTGGGTCGCGGTAGGCCCCTACAGACACCTCCTCCGCTAGCGCACCGGTTCCTAGAAGGAGGGCGTGGCGTCGTCGGCGGCCAAGCTCATGGCCCGCACAGTACTGCTGCAGGTCCAAGGAGCGGCGGTCAACATCTGAAGGCTCCTCTCGACGGCACTCTGGGAGCCACTCGCACTTCTTGGTGATGTGGAGAGCGATGAAATGGACTATCAGTACGACGATGAGCATGAGGAAGATGAGACCCATGGCACGCCTGTTGCAACGCAACTAATAACTAAAAGGACGACGAGAATAACCTTGTGAGGTATTCTCGTCGTAGAAATAGAGGTGAAGGTGATGACCGAAGACCGCGTCGAACGAGCCAGCGGGCTTCCCCCGAAGCTGGCCCGTCGCCCTTTCGGCGTCCTGCGCCCAGCCGACGCGACCGACGTGTACGTCAACCCTGCAAAGGACCTCGCTCGCCTCGCCGACCGCGGCTCCCTCCACAAGCTCGTGACGGGCTACTACGCGATTGTCCCGCCGCACTCGACCGACCGGACATGGATTCCGAGCTTGGAGGCCGCTGCCTACGGCATCGCTGCTGCCGACTACGGTCCGGACGGCGCGGTACTGATGGGCCTGTCCGCCGCGCGCCTTCACGGCGCGGTTCCGCGCGCGCTCGCCGTGGCCGTCGTCGCCGTGCCGAAGAACCGGCCGAACCTCGTCTTGACCGATCGGAACGCGACGGTCCTGTTCGTCCGACGCGACAGCGACCGGCTTGATGCAGAGCGGCGCAATACCGACCTGGGCGCCGCGCTGGTCACAACCGTCGAACAGACCCTGCTCGACTTGGCGCACCTTCCGAACGTAGGTGGCGTTCCGGCCGAGGCGAACGCAGCGATCCAGGCACTGTGGCCGCGCGCCGACGCCAACCGACTGCACGAGATCGCCGGTGAGCAGCGGCTCCGGTCCGCGCTAGTGCGGGCCCACAAGTTGGCGGAGGCGTAGCGAGTGCTTGACCCTGCCGAGGCGGCGGCGGTCGCCGCGGAGTTCGGCGTCGCCGACGAGCAGGTCCGCCGAGACCACCTGCTATCCCACCTGCTCGCGGCGCTCGCGCGGCGGATACCGGCTGGTGTGGTGTTCTTCGGCGGGACCGCGCTCGCGCGCACTCACCTGCCCGACGGACGCCTGTCCGAGGACCTCGACTTGCTCGCCGTCCCACGGCGAGGCGACGTCGTCGCCGATGTGGAGAAGGTGCTGGCAGACGGGGTTCGTCGCGAGTACGGCCGCTTAACCTGGGACCCGCCGCTGTCGTCGGTGCGCGATGTCGATCCGGCAGTGCTGCGCTCGGCAGACGGGCTCACAGTACGTGTGCAGCTGCTCGACGCGCGACAGCACCTGGCATGGCCGACCGAGCGGCGAGCGCTTATGCAGCGCTACAGCGACGCGCCGCCGGCAACGCTTCCCGTACCGACTCTGGCAGGGTTCGCCGCCGCGAAGACCATCGCCTGGCACGACCGGCACGCACCTCGTGATCTGTACGACCTGTGGGGGCTCGCGGCGCTCGGCGCGCTCGACGCGCGTGCGGCAGAGTTGTTCGCCGCGCTCGGTCCGACTGGGAATGCGCCGCGATCGTGGATGTTCACCGACCCTCCGACCGAGGACAACTGGACCACGCAGCTCGGTGGGCAGACTCGCATCGCGGTTTGCCCAGTGGACGCACTCGCCTTAGTCCGTGAGGCCTGGACGGCGGCAGCCGGAGGGCCGGGCTGACAGTCCAGCGTTCGACCGCCGAGCGAAAGTGTAGGGCCAACGGTGTACGAGGAGCTGGGTCGCAGTAGGTCCTAGAACACCAGGGTCCAGCCCTCTCTTCGGGCCTGGTCCTTGGTGTAGGCGACACCATCCACCTTGAGCCCGTCTGCATTGAGCAACGTGATGAGTCCACCGTCGTTCCCCAGCTGGACCGGAAGGCTGACCTGGATCCTGGCGCTCTCACCTGCCGCGATCGTCATCCCGTCGAGGGGCATCTGCCGCTTGACGCGGTCGCACAGCTTCCAACCGGTCAGGTCGATGTCGTGCGGGCTTGTGTTCAGCAGCGTGACGAACTCTTGCTCCGGCGCGGGTCCGATCGCATTGACCAGCGAGCCCACGATGCGGACAACGTGATCGGGCTCGGTGGGCAACGGCCCCGGTCCAGGCTCTGGCCCAGGCCCCGGCTCGGGCACTGGCCCCGGCTCGGTGATGGGGTGGCCGGTGCGGTCATCGGTGTGCCAGGCCTGGCTCTGGAAGGCCAGGAAGATGGCCACCCACTGGTTTGGATCGGGAAAGTGCAGGATCAGCCCGCCGTCTTGCCAGACGCCGTCATCCCCTTGGAATCGCGCGCTGTTGCCCTGGTTCATATGAATGTCATGCACGCCGTTGCCGGGGCGGAAGCCAAACACCTTGTCGGCAACATTGTTCTCCGTTGGCCACCGTTCCCCGAAGGCGTAGACGCGGGCGTTGGCGTCGTTGGCCGCTCTGCCCACGTAGTGGTCGAGCTTGTCAGCCAGGTCGTTGTCAGGCCCTGCAACGTTGTGGGGCAGCGTCCTCATCGCCGTACGGCTGAAGAGGTTGGCCCGGATGAAGTCCAGAGCCAGGCCTCCGGGTTCGCTCGCCAGAGGAATGAAGCCGTCTGGCGTCTGCGGCAGCGTCGCGATCACCGGATGCGCGAACGCTTCGTCCGCGACATAGAGCAACTCAGAGGGCGACTCCTGCGACATCACGTTGATCGCGAGTCGGAAGCGAACCTGGTCAGCCTCGACCAGAATCTGGAAGTGCGGTGAATCGTCGTCGCCTTCGCGATGCCGATCGATCATGCGTCCGGCGAGTACGCCGTAGTGGTTCAACGGCATGGGTGTCCCCCCTCAGCCGATGGTCTCGTTGCTGTTGTACTCGCAGTTTCACGATGTGACCAGCCTCGGTAGGCGGCCGAGCCATGGCTCGCGGAAATCGGTGGGCTGACGGACCTTGGCGGTCATACCCTGACCGTCATGACCGAGTCCCAAGAGCTGCAGTCCGTCGATCGACCCGAGCCGCCCTACGTCGCCGGGGAGCGAGAGATGCTCGACTCGTGGCTGGAGTTCCACCGCGCAACCCTGCTGACGAAGTGCGAGGGCCTCACGGACGAACAGCTCAAGACTCGTTCAGTGCCACCCTCGTCGTTGAGCCTGTTGGGTCTCGTGCGCCACATGACGGACGTCGAAAGGAGCTGGTTCCGCCGAGCCCTCGCCGGCGAGGATGCGAAGCGGCTGTACTACTCCGACGACAACAAAGATGGCGAGTTCGACGACGTCGAGGCGGCTGATGTGGCGGGCGACCTGGCGCGGTTTCGCGACGAGCTCGATGCTTGCCGCCGTGTCGCCGCCGAGCACCCTGACCTTGACGCGCTCGGCAAAGGCACCCGAGGCGGCCAACAGGTCGCCATTTCGCTGCGCTGGATCTACGTGCACATGATCGAGGAGTACGCCCGACACAACGGTCACGCCGACTTCCTCCGTGAGTGCATCGACGGCGATACGGGGGTCTGACCACCGTGTCGTACGACGACCTGACCACGTCGCCGAGCCGCTGTAACGCGTTGTCGTTCCGCAACGAGGCGACTGGCACTACCGTCATCCCATGGCAGCGTCATCAGTCCAAGACGTCATCGAGCGCCTCCGCAGCATTGACGCCGAGTTGCCGCCGGACGACGGCGCGTCGGTGTTCAATCGCATGTACCTCACCGTGACCGAGGAAGTCGCCGCCGGGCTCGAGGGTGCCCAGGTCTTCCGCGACCCGGTCTTCATGGAACAGCTCGACGTGATGTTCGCGTCGCTCTGGATCGAGGCGTACGACGCGCCAGCCGATGCCGTGCCGAAGGCGTGGGGAGCACACTTCGAGAATCGTCACGACCGGACACTGCTGCCGATCCAGTTCGCCCTTGCCGGGATGAACTCCCACATCGCGCACGACCTGCCTGTCGCCCTGATCGCCACCTGCCACCAGGTCAACGCTTCACCAGATGACGAGAGCGTCCGCGAGGACTACGAGGCGGTCAACGACTTGCTCGCCGCGTGCGAGTCCAAGATCCGGCGCTCGTTCCTCACCGACCTTGGCCAGGCCGCCGACGATCGCGTCGGCCCGGTGGTCCACCTGATCAGCTCGTGGAACATCGACAAGGCGCGCGACGTCGCCTGGGTGAACGCCGAGGCGATGTGGGCGATCCGCCGAATCGAGTCGCTGGCTGACCGCTACCAGGCTGCGCTGGCTCGCACGGTGGGGATGGGGTCGCGCTACCTGTTGACGCCGACCCTGCCCCGATGACCCGAGGGGGCTCGATGGACGTGGGGCGTATCTTTCGGGAGCGTCCATCCGTCATACAGGGTGAACCCGAAAGAGATCGGAGCCCTCTGTGTCAACGCCTTCCGCGCCATCACCTGATGTGACAACAGCCGCTGTGACAGCACCGCCGTCCCTCGATGTCGCGCAACTGAGACGGGCGCGAGAGGTCCGGCGCGACTTCCTCGTCGCGATCGAGGAGCACCGCCCCGCGTTGTTCGCCTACTGCCGTCGCCTCGCGACCAACGTCTGGGACGCCGAGGACCTCGTGCAGGAGACGCTCGCCAAGGCGTTCACCCGCGCGGCCGAGACCCACTTCGGCGTCGACAATCCGCGAGCCTGGTTGATCAGGATCGCGACGAACACCTACATCGACCAGACCCGCCGCGCACGCGCGCTGCCGTTCGGTGACCATGACCACGACGTGCCCGCCGAACCGACGGCCGACCCGGCGGAGGTCCACGACGCGCTCGAGGAGCTGGTGACCGTGCTACCCCCGCAAGAACGTGCTGCCGTTGTGCTGAAGGACGTCTTCGACTACCCGCTCGCCGACATCGCCAGCATGGTGGGTACGACGACAGGCGCGGTGAAGTCGGCGCTTCACCGCGGCCGTGCCAAACTCGCATCACCGACGCGTCATGACGACGGCGCGCATCCACGCCCCGACCGGGCCGTGCTCGCTGCCGCCGCCGAGGCTTTCACGGCGTACGACATCGACCGGCTCGTCTCGCTCTTCCTCGATGACGGCGTCATGCACATCGTGGGGATGGTGCACGAGACCGGTGGCCAGCAGATGCGTGAGGGCTCGTTCGAGCACACCTTCGCGCTGGAACGCGACGTGCGCTACACCGCTGAGGTGCGCGACTTCGCCGGCGAACCGCTGGTGGCGATCTTCTCGACGTCGCTGGACGGCTCAGCGCCTGACGGCCTCGCCGAGGTGTGGCGGTGTACGACGATCGACGGCCGGCTTTCCTACGTGCGGGACTACTTCTTCTGTCCTGAGGTGGTGTCCGAAGTAGCCGCGGAGTGGAACGTCCCGACGGCGTTGCACGGCTACCGCTACCACTAGGTCCCTGGCCGACGTCCCGGCCGCGCTTGTGAAAGAGTGCGGCGCATGACGCTACCTCCTGCTGGCTGGTACGAGGACCCGTGGGCACCGTCCCAGATGCGCTACTGGAACGGCTCGGACTGGACTGCGCAGACAGCGCCGAGAAGCCAAAGCTCGTCCTATTCCTACGGCAGCGCGCCCGCGGGCAGAGATACCACACCGGACGGCGCTCCCCTGTCGGGTTGGTGGCGGCGCGTCGGAGCCCGGGTGCTCGACCAGGTGATCATCTATGTGATCGCGCTGCCTGTCACCGGCTACTTCTGGTACCAGGCCAGCCAGGAGTTCTCCACTCAGTTCGATCGGGCAGTCGATGCCGGCCGCGAAGGTCGCCCTGCTCCCAGCTTCGAGATGACCGACGATCTCAGCCTCGCCCTCGGCGTGGCCGGCGGCGTGACTCTGATCGTCGGCATCATCTACGAAGTCGTGCTGCTCAGGCGGTCCGGAGCGACATGGGGCAAACGAGCAGCAGGCATCCGAGTACGAGCGCGCGAGCACGACGGACAGCTGTCGTGGGGAACGATCGGCCGGCGCGTCGGTTTCATCGAGGCGCTCGCCGTCCTGAGCATCATCCCGGTGCTCGGCATCGCCTTCTCGATCGCCGGACTGCTGAACTACCTCTGGCCCCTCTGGGACAGCAAGCGGCAGGCTTGGCACGACAAGTTTGCCGAGACCAATGTCGTTCGCATGCGAGCCTGATCAGCGGGCCGCTGACGGGCGAGTTTCGTTAGGACGCGGGGCCGTTCTTCTTCTCGGGCGCGGTGGGGTCCTGCAGTGAGGGGTCCAGCGCGATGGCGCGGATCACGGCTTTGTCGCCAGCCTTCACTTTGCCCGCGTCTCGCAGCAGTAGCCCGAGATTCAGCCATGCTGCGGCGGCTTTCCGGTCGGCAACCACGGCGCGCTTGTACAGCGAGATGGCTTCCGTCGGTGTCGCTTCGCGCAGTACGAAGGATCGCCAGGTTGAACAGGGCCGGCTCGTACTCGGCTTCGGCGTCCAACGCTGCGCGGTAGTTCTCTTCGGCGAGTCCGTAGTTTCCGTTCGCCTCGTCGATGAGAGCCAGGTTGTAGAAGGCGAACTCGTTGGTTGCGTCGTACTCGAGCGCCTCGTTGTAGTCATCCACGGCCGCGGTGAGATCGCCAGCGGCGTGCGCCTCAAGACCCGCATTAAGAGCCTTCAACGCCTTCTTCGCGTCAGGGGCAACCGTGGTCGCGGCGTCCTTGCTGGGGTCGGAGTCACCGCCGCTGCATGCGGTGGCGCCGAGCAGCAGGACGGAGGTAAGCGCCAGCGACCGGACGAGACGCCCGGTGCGCGGTGCAGTTCGTAGACCTTGATTCATGAGGTGCTCTCCAAACATTGGTTGGTCCGGACCGCGAAAGCCGCGGACCGAACCAGTTATCAGGTTATCCGTCGTCAGCAGATGAAGTGGGCGAACGGTGCGATGGGACAGGAACCGTGATGCGGGCCCGCCAAGTCGCTGGCGGGCCCGCACCCTGCTATTCAGTTGTTAGGACCCGCACACCGCAAATGCAGTGACCGTGGCCGTGTTGTTCGCCTTCACAATGACAACGGCGTTTGCTACCCACCCGGTCGGCGTCGCTGCGTTGTTCGGTGCCGAGGTTTGTGCAGCGATCTTGTCGCTCGATCCCTGCACAACGTGACCCCGCCGCCCAGCAGCTTGCTGCCACCGGTGCACAGCGCCGTCGACGTGGCGGTAGTGACGCCCACGTTGTCGTTTTGAGTGTTCACGGCATTGCCGGTGACCACGAAACTGTTCGCGATGGTCCCAGCAGGACCGTTGCGGACCTGTGGCACCTGCGGGACCAGTTGCTCCGGTGGGACCGGCTGCACCAGTGTTTCCGGTGGCACCCTGGATTCCCTGCGCACCTGCTGGGCCTTGCGCACCATCGGCACCGGCCTGGCCCTGCGGGCCCATCGGACCAGTGTCGCCGGTAGCACCTGCAGTGCCGTCGGCACCGTTGGCGCCATCGGCCCCGTTAGCACCGTGGCTCCGGTTGCTCCGGTGTCACCCTGCGGACCTTGCGGACCAACAGCACCGGCTTCGCCCTGAGGACCTGCCGGACCTACTGCGCCAGTCTCACCTTGGATGCCCTGAGCACCGGTAGCGCCATCGTTTCCGTTGGTTCCGTCAGCGCCGTCGGCACCGTCAGCTCCAGCGGCTCCGGTGGCACCCGTAGCTCCGGTTGCACCCTGGATTCCTTGCGGGCCTACAGCACCCGTCTCGCCCTGGATGCCCTGAGCACCGGTTGCACCGTCGGCTCCGTCGGCTCCGTCGGCACCATCGGCTCCGTCGGCTCCGTCGGCTCCGTCGGCACCATCGTCTCCGTCGGCACCGTTCGTGCCGTTGGTGCCGTTGGTTCCGGCAGCACCAGTCTCACCCTGGATGCCTTGGGCTCCGTCGGCTCCGTCGGCACCGTCGACACCGTTGGTTCCGTTGGTTCCGTTGGTGCCAGCAGCACCAGTCTCACCCTGGATGCCCTGGGCTCCGTCAGCGCCATCGGCACCGTCTTCGCCGTCCGCTCCGTTAGCGCCAGCGGCACCGGTGGCGCCATTCGCGCCGTCAGTTCCGTCGACTCCGTTCGTTCCGTTGGTGCCATCGGCACCAGCAGCGCCAGTCTCACCCTGGAGTCCCTGAATGCCCTGCGGACCCTGAGCGCCGGTTGCACCTGTCGCACCATCAGCGCCATCGGCACCGTCCTGGCCGTCGACACCGTCACTGCCGTTGTTTCCGTCGACGCCGTCAGTGCCGTTGGTCCCGGCGGCACCTTGCGGGCCGGCCGCCCCTACAGCTCCGTCGACACCGTCGGTTCCGTCGGCGCCATCGGCACCGTCTTCGCCGTCGACACCGTTGGTTCCGTTGGTGCCATCGGCACCAGCAGCGCCGGTCTCACCCTGGAGTCCCTGAATGCCTTGCGGACCCTGAGCTCCGTCGGCTCCGTCGGCTCCGTCGACACCATCGGCTCCGTCGGCTCCATTGACACCGTCAGTGCCGTTGGTTCCGGCGGCACCTTGCGGGCCAGCGGCTCCCACAGCTCCGTCGACACCATCGGTACCGTCAGCGCCGTCTGCGCCGTCAGAACCGTTAGAGCCAGCAGCGCCGGTCGCGCCAGTCGCGCCGGTCGCGCCATCAGCACCGTTGGCTCCATCGGCTCCATCGGCTCCATCGGCTCCATCGGCTCCATCTGCACCGTCAGCACCGGCCGCACCCTGGAGTCCCTGAATGCCCTGCGGACCCTGAGCGCCGTCAGCACCGTCGGCTCCATCGGTGCCGTCGGTTCCATCGACACCGTCGGCTCCATCGGCGCCGTCAGTACCGGCAGCACCGGTAGCACCCGCTGCTCCGGGAGCACCGTTGGTTCCGTTGGTTCCATTCGTGCCCGCGGTACCTGCCGCACCTGGTGCACCAGCGGCGCCGGTGGCGCCCGCAGCGCCGGTGTTGCCGGTGTTGCCCTTGACACCCTGGATGCCCTGAGGACCTTGCGGGCCCATCTGGCCAGCCTGATTCCACGTGATGAATTTCTCGGTGGCCTTGCAGTTCGTCTTGGCGGCATCGATGATGCGCACGTCGCCGGTGCTCTTGTTGTAGCAGGCGTTGATAGCGCCACCGATACCTGGAATAGAGGCTTGGGCAGCGGTCAGGCTTCCAAGCATGGCGATCATGACTCCGCCGCCGACGAGAAGCTTCGTACTTCTTCGAGTACGGCCTCTCTTTGAGAGAACGCGATTAGACACAAGACCCAGCTTTCCGTCGTCATGGTTAGCGTGGGTTTCGCCTCTGGCTCCCCGCCCCGGCCAAAAGATGGCGACCACGTGCCGGACGGATCAATGCTTCGCTATATGACCTGTCAGGTCACGTAGCAAACCGTGGCGGAAGAGTCAGCCTTTTGACGTCGAACTCCGAAAAATGACCCTCATGGATTGCGCGACTCACCCGTATTTCTACGGGCCGTCACAAGCCCATCACTCCAGGTGGATCAGATCGGCAAAAGACCTAGTGCTTCGAGTACGAACAGTCTGTAACGGCCGACGGCTATCGAGTGACGAGAGGGTCGATCGCAATTGCAAGGAACAACAAAGCCAGGTAGGCGTTCGACCCGTGGAACAGTCGCATCGCCTTCAGTGCAACGGGATCTTCGGTCGTGCGTGCGCGGTGCCACAACGCGTGCGCCTCCACGACAAAACCGACCCCGAGTACCACGGCTGCAACGGGATAGAGCCAGCCGGTCGACGCGATCGGCCAGAGCGTCAACGAGATCGCCACCGTCAACCACGTGTAGATCACGATCTGTCGGCCGACTTCGTACGACGAAGCCACGACTGGCAGCATCGGCACGTCAGCGGCGGCGTAGTCGTCGCGGTAGCGGATCGCCAGCGACCAGAAGTGCGGCGGGGTCCAGAAGAAAACGATCAAGAACAAGATGACCGGCGGCCAAGCCAGCGATCCCGTGACAGCAGTCCAGCCGATCATCGCCGGGAAGCAACCTGCCGCCCCACCCCACACGATGTTCTGCGACGTACGACGTTTGAGGACCATCGTGTAGCCGAGCACGTAGAACACGTTCGCCGCGAGCGCCAACAGTGACGACAGCCAGTTGACCGTCAGTCCAAGCAGCAGTGTCGCGGCAACTCCCAGCACTAACCCGAAGACGAGCGCCGACCGAGGTGAGACCTGGTGGCGCGGCAACGGCCGACGCCGGGTTCGCATCATCTTCTCGTCGATGTCGCGGTCGACGACACAGTTCAACGCGTTCGCGCTGCCAGCGGCCAACGTTCCGCCGACGACTGTCGCGGCGACCAGCCACAGCGACGGCACGCCCCCCTCCGCAAGGAACATCACCGGCACGGTGGTCAGCAACAGCAACTCAACGATGCGCGGCTTGGTCAGGGCGACGTAGGCCCGGAGCACATCGGAGCGCGTCTTTGCGGTGTGGTGTTCAGGGGTCGAGGCAGCGACGGTGTCGGCAATCACCGGCACCTGTGACAACACAGGCGCTTGCGGTTCGACAGCGGTCACGGACACCTCGGGTCTAGGCCTACTTGCACTCATCGTGCTCCGCGTCCCCGGACGGCGGCATGCCGCGAAGCTTGACTACGACAGGCAGTCTAATCCGCATCGGGAGTCCTGCTGGCTGCGGGGGCGCGCACCGTATTGGCGGGAGCAGTAGGCTCGGCCAAGGAGGCTGAGACTCGGGGAGATCGGGTCACCACAGTCCCCGAAGCGACGCCGAAATCGACGCCTTGAGGAAGGACCCGCCGCTGTGACCAGCGCCCCTGCGAACCCCTACGCCAAGCTGGACTGGACCGAGGTCGATGATCACGCGGTCGACACTGTCCGAGTACTGGCGATGGATGCGGTCCAGAAGGTCGGAAACGGCCATCCGGGGACCGCGATGAGCCTGGCGCCGGCGGCGTACCTGCTGTTCCAGAAGCTGATGCGCCACAACCCAGCCGACCCCAACTGGCCAGGCCGCGATCGCTTCGTCCTCTCGGCCGGGCACTCGAGCCTGACGCTCTATATCCAGCTCTACTTCGCCGGATACGGTCTGGAGCTCGATGACCTCAAGGCGTTGCGGACGTGGGGCAGCCTCACACCCGGCCACCCCGAGCACGGCATGACCGCTGGCGTGGAGACCACGACCGGTCCGCTCGGCCAGGGTGTCGGCAACGCTGTTGGTATGGCGATGGCGGCCCGACGCGAACGCGGTCTCTTCGATCCCAAGCCTGCGCCCGGCCAGAGCCTGTTCGACCACGACATCTTCGTGATCGCCAGTGACGGCGACCTCGAGGAGGGCGTCAGCGGAGAGGCCTCCTCCATCGCCGGCCACCAGCAGCTCGGCAACCTGGTGATGTTGTACGACGACAACGACATCTCCATCGAGGACGACACCAACGTCGCGTTCAGCGAAGACGTCGCCAAACGCTACGAGGCCTACGGGTGGCACGTCCAGACCGTCGACTGGACCAATGACGGAAAGGAGTACAAGGAGGACGTCCAGGCGCTGTTCAAGGCCTACAAGGCCGCCAAGGCAGAGACGAAGCGGCCCAGCTTCATCCAGCTGCGCACCATCATCGGCTGGCCGGCACCCAAGGCCCAGAACACCGGCAAGGCACACGGTTCCGCGCTCGGTGAGGACGAGGTGGTGGCGACCAAGGAGGTGCTCAAGTTCGACCCGGACAAGCACTTCGACGTGAGCGACGACGTCATCAGCCACACTCGCCACGCGGTCGAGCGCGGCAAGGTCGAGCAGGCGCAGTGGCAGGAGAAGTTCGACGCCTGGGCAGCCAAGGCAGGTGACCGCAAGGCGCTCTTCGACCGCATGCAGACCCGCACGCTCCCCGAAGGCTGGGCTGACGCACTACCGACGTTTCCGGCTGACGAGAAGGGGATGGCGACGCGCAAAGCCTCCGGCGAAACACTGACCGCGATCGCCCCCAAGCTCCCGGAGCTGTGGGGCGGCTCGGCCGACCTGGCCGGATCCAACAACACCACCCCGAAGGGCGAGTCCAGCTTCATCCCGCCCGAGCACTCCACCAAAGAGTTCAGCGGTGACTGGTATGGCCGGGTGTTGCACTTCGGTATCCGCGAGCACGCGATGGGGTCGCTCCTCAACGGCATCGCGTTGCACGGCGGCACTCGACCGTATGGCGGCACGTTCCTGACGTTCTCCGACTACATGCGACCCGCGGTTCGGCTGGCGGCCCTTATGGAGCTCCCGGTGACGTACGTGTGGACGCACGACTCCATCGGGCTCGGCGAGGACGGCCCGACCCACCAGCCGATCGAGCACCTCGCGGCCCTCCGCGCCATCCCCGGGCTCGACGTCGTACGTCCGGCTGACGCCAACGAGACGACTGCAGCCTGGCAGGCCATCCTCGAGCACACGGATCGGCCCGCAGGTCTCGTGTTGAGCCGTCAGGACGTGCCCACGTTCCCGCGCGGCACTGAGGGGTATGCCGACACGTCCAACGTCGTACGAGGTGCCTACGTCTTGCTCGACGTCGACGGCGGCGCACCTGACGTCGTTCTCATCGGCACCGGGTCTGAGGTGCAGATCGCCGTCGCCGCACGCGACCAGCTGGCCGCCGACGGGATCCGCGCGCGGGTGGTGTCGATGCCGTGCCGGGAATGGTTCGAGGAGCAGGACAAGTCCTACCGCGACACCGTTCTGCCGCCGACGGTCAAGGCCCGAGTCTCCGTCGAAGCCGCCGTCGCACAGGGCTGGCGAGAGCTGGTCGGCGACTCCGGACGCATCGTGTCGATCGACCACTTTGGTGCATCCGCGGACTACCAACGCCTCTACATGGAGTTCGGTCTCACGGCCGAGGTCGTGACCCAGGCTGCCAAGGACAGCATCGCCGCCGCCGAGGCTCGCGGTTGACGCTTTCACGGCCGACTTCCCCTATTGCGAAAGGATTCAGATCATGAACGATCGACTCAAGGCGCTCACCGACCAAGGAGTGTCCATCTGGCTCGATGACATCTCCCGCGAGCGGCTCCGCACCGGCAACCTCGCCGACCTGATCGAGCACAAGCACGTCGTGGGAGTCACGTCGAACCCGACGATCTTTGCGAAGGCGGTCGCCGACGCCGATGACTACGCGGAACAGGTCAAGGACCTGGCCGTGCGAGGTGTCGACATCGAGGAGGCGATCCGCGCCATCACGACGTACGACGTCCGCTGGGCCTGTGACGTACTACGCGACACCTACGACCGCACGGACGGACAGGACGGCCGCGTCAGCATCGAGGTCGACCCACGTTTTGCCCACCTCACTGACGCCACGACCGCCGAAGCGCGGGCCCTGTGGTGGATGGTCGACCGGGCCAACGTGATGATCAAGATCCCGGCGACCGAGGAGGGGCTGGCCTCGATCACCGCCGCGACAGCAGAGGGAATCAACGTCAACATCACCTTGATCTTCAGCCTGCAGCGCTACCGCGCGGTGATGGACGCTTACCTCACGGGTCTTGAGCAAGCGCACTCCAAGGGCGTCGACCTGGCATCCATCCGGTCGGTGGCGTCGTTCTTCGTCAGCCGCATCGACACTGAGGTCGACAAGAGACTCGACGCCATCGGAACCGACGAGGCCAAAGCGCTGCGCAGCAAGGCGGCGATCGCCAACGCGCGGCTCGCCTATGAGGCCTTCGAGGAGGTCTTCACGTCCGACCGTTGGACACCGCTCGAGGCCGCCGGGGCGCACAAGCAGCGGCCGCTTTGGGCGTCGACTTCGGTCAAGGACCCCAACCTTCCCGACACGATGTACGTCACTGAGCTGGTCGCGCCCAACACCGTCAACACAATGCCTGAGGCGACCATCGAGGCCACCGCCGACCATGCCGAGATCACCGGCGACAGCGTCACGTCGAAGTATGACGACGCGCGCGCTGTGCTCGAAGGGCTCGAGCGGCTGGGCATCTCCTACGACGACGTCGTCAAGGCGGTCGAGGACGAAGGCGTGGAGAAGTTCGAGAAATCGTGGCAGGAACTGATCGACACGGTCACCGCGGCGATCAAGGGCGACCCCAAGGTCGCGGGCGCTGCGAAGTGAGGCCTGCGCTTACCGTCAGCTCCTCTGCGTCGTACGACGACGTCCTCCAGAAGCTGGTCGACGACAAGGTCGCGAGCCGGATGGCTGCGCAGGACCCGACGCTTTGGGGCCCGGATGCGGAGTCAGAAGCTTCGATCCGGTTGTCCTGGGTGACGCTGCCTGTCTCGTCGCGGCCGCTGCTCGCAGAGATCGAGGCACTGCGCGCCGAGTTGTGGGCCGAGGGTATCGACCAGGTGGCGCTGTGCGGGATGGGCGGGTCGTCGCTGGCGCCGGAGGTCATCTCGCGCACGTACGACGTCCCGCTCACGATCGTGGACTCCACCAATCCGAGTGCAGTGCGTCGTGCCGTCAGCGGCGACCTGTCTCGCACCGTCGTCGTGGTCTCCAGCAAGTCCGGCGGCACGCTCGAGACCGACAGCCAGCGGCGCGCCTACGTCGCAGCGTTCGAACGTGCGGGCATCGACGCGTCGTCCCGGCTCGTTGCTGTCACCGACCCTGGCTCTGCCCTCGAGACATTGGCCAAGGAGCAGGGTTATCGCAAGGTCTTCCTGGCCGACCCGAACGTCGGCGGCCGCTACAGCGCCCTGACCGCCTTCGGCCTCGTGCCGACGGGTCTTGCCGGCGTCGACGTGGCCGATCTTCTCGACGAGGCCGAGGAAGTGATGGCCGCCCTCGGAGCCGACACTGTCGACAACCCGGCGTTGATTCTCGCTGCCGCCCTGGTCGGCGATCAGGCTCGTGACAAGGTGGCGATCGCCAACTTCGAGTCCGGCATCTCGGGATTCGCGGACTGGGCCGAACAGCTCATCGCCGAGTCGACCGGCAAGCAAGGCACTGGTCTGCTCCCGGTGGCGGTCGAAGGGCCTGCTGACCCCGAGGTCAGATGGCCGGCACACGACGTGGTGGTCGCCGGCCTGACAGCGCCCGAGGCGGCTGCACCTGAAGGTGTGGGCGAGCCCTGGACCGCGGTGTCGGGGACGCTGGGAGCGCAGTTCCTCACCTGGGAGACCGCTACCGCGGCCATCGGACGCGTGCTCGGCATCAACCCGTTCGACCAACCGGACGTCGAGAGCGCCAAGTCCGCGGCCCGCGGTCTGCTGGACGAACAACCCCCAGAGGAGCCGCCCGCGATTACCGACGACGGCGTCGAGGCCCGCACATCGGGCGACCTGTTGAAGGGTGTGGACACGATTGCCGGCGCCATCGAGGCGCTGGTGTCACAGCTGGGAGACGACGGCTATCTCGCAGTGATGGCCTACCTCGACTCGGCGCGTGACGCGTCCTTGCATGGGGTACGTCGCAACCTCGCGCTTCGTACCGAACGTCCCACGACGTTCGGCTGGGGACCGCGCTTCCTGCACTCAACCGGCCAGTACCACAAGGGCGGCCGACCCCAGGGTGTGTTCCTGCAGATCACCAGCAACGAGCCCGACGATCTGGAGATCCCCGACCGTCCGTTCACGTTCCAGACGCTGATCTCCGCGCAAGCGGCCGGCGACGCACGTGTGCTGGCCGAGCATGGTCGGCCCGTCCTGAGGTTGCACCTGCTCGACCCGGCCAATGGCATCGCGGCACTGGAGCGGCTGCTCCGATGACCGAGGCTGGCCTGGCAGCACCTAACCCGCTGCGCGATCCGGAGGACCGTCGTCTACCGCGGATCGCCGGGCCGTGCGGTGTCGTCATCTTCGGCGTCACGGGTGACCTGTCGCGCAAGAAGTTGATGCCCGCGATCTATGACCTGGCGAACCGCGGCCTGCTCCCGCCTGGCTTCTCGCTGGTCGGATTCGCCCGGCGCGACTGGGCCGACCAGGACTTCGCCAAGATCGTGCACGACGCAGTGATGGAGTACGCCCGGACGCCGTTCCGCGAAGAGGTCTGGGCCCAGCTCGCGAAGGGATTCCGCTTCGTACCGGGTGACTTCTCCGACGATGTGGCGTTCTCCCAGTTGCGCGACACGATCGAAGACCTCGATCGCGAACGCGGCACGGCCGGCAACCACGCGTTCTACCTGTCGATCCCACCGCGCTTCTTCCCCGACGTGATCGGTCAGCTGAAGAAACATGGTCTCGCCGAAAGCCATGCAGGGTCGTGGCGTCGGGTCGTCGTCGAGAAACCGTTCGGACACGACCTCGCGAGCGCCCAGCAGCTCAACACTATTGTGTCGGAGGTGTTCCCACCCGAGTCGGTCTTCCGCATCGACCACTACCTCGGCAAGGAGACGGTGCAGAACGTGATGGCGCTGCGCTTCGCGAACCAGCTGTTCGAGCCGGTGTGGAACGCGAACTATGTCGACCACGTGCAGATCACGATGGCCGAGGACATCGGCATCGGCGGCCGGGCCGGTTACTACGACGGCATCGGCGCAGCCCGTGACGTCATCCAGAACCACCTGATGCAGCTGATGGCGCTGATCGCCATGGAAGAGCCAATCTCGTTCGAGGCGCAGAGCCTGCGGGTGGAGAAGCAGAAGATCCTGCGCAGTGTGGACTTGCCGCGGCGACTCGACCTCCACACCGCACGAGGGCAATACGCCGCCGGTTGGGCAGGCGGTATGAAGGTGAAGGGCTATCTCGACGAAGACGACATCCCAGTGTCGTCCCGCACCGAGACCTTCGCCGCCATCAAACTCGCGATCGACACGCGGCGTTGGGCCGGGGTGCCGTTCTATCTCCGGCACGGCAAGCGGTTGGGCCGACGGGTGACTGAGGTCGCCGTCGTCTTCAAGCGCGCTCCGCATCTGCCCTTCACTCGCACTGCGACCGAGGAGCTCGGCCAAAATGCGTTGGTGATCCGCGTCCAGCCCGATGAAGGGGTGACGGTGCGGTTCGGCTCGAAGGTGCCAGGCACGGCCATGGAGATCCGCGACGTGAACATGGACTTTGCGTATGGCGGGGCGTTCGTCGAGTCCAGCCCGGAAGCTTACGAGAGACTCATCCTCGACGTACTCCTCGGTGACCCACCACTGTTCCCGCAACACGAAGAGGTCGAGCTGTCCTGGAAGATCCTCGACCCGATCATCGACTTCTGGGCCGACCAGGGAAAACCTGAGCCCTACCCTTCCGGCACCTGGGGACCGACATGTTCCGACGAGATGCTGGCTCGCGACGGCCGCGTCTGGCGCCGGCCCTAGTAAGGAGCGCCCGTGAGCATCGAACTCATTGCCACCAACGCCAGCCAAGTCGCGAACGCTCTGCTCAGCGAACGCCGAAAGGCCGGCTCACCAGCGATGGGCATGGTGTTGACCTTCATCGTCGTCACCGACGAAGGGGATCATTACGACGCGCTCAAGGTCGCTCGTGCGGTCTCCCGTGAACATCCCTCGCGCATCCTCGGCGTCATCAAGCGATCAGCCCGCGGCGCCGCCAATCTCGATGCCGAGATCCGGATCGGCGAAGGCGGTTCGGGCGAGCAGGTGCTGCTGCGGATGTCGGGTGAGCTCGTCAAGCACGCCGAAAGCGTCGTACTCCCGTTGCTCCTCCCCGACTCCCCCGTCGTGGTGTGGTGGCCCGGTAAGGCGCCTGACGACCCGGCAGCCGATGCTCTTGGTGAGCTGGCCCAGCGCCGCATCACCGACACCGCAGCGGTCGAGCGCGGGCGCGGCGCCGCGATGCTCACCCAGGCTCGCAACTACGCCCCCGGCAATACCGACCTGTCGTGGACGCGGCTCACCCCTTGGCGCGCGTTGCTGGCTGCTGCACTCGACCAGTACCCCGCAAAGATCAAAGGCGGGCAGGTGGCCGCCGAGCGCTCGAACCCGAGCGCCGACCTGATGGTCGCCTGGCTCTCTACGCGTCTCCACGTCCCCATCGAGCGCACCTTGTCGAAAGGACCGGGCATCACCAGCGTGCGGCTGGCGACTGGTGGTGGCGAAATCGAGATCTGCCGTCCCGACGGCGCGCTGGCGGAGTTCTCGATCCCGAACGCGCCGAACCGGCCGGTCGCGCTAAAACGTCGAGAGACTGCCGAGTTGCTCGCCGAGGAGCTACGTCGCCTCGATCCCGACGACGTGTACCAAGACACGGTGACCAAGTTGTGCAAGATCGCCGACCCGAAGGGCTTGGCGACCAACGCGGCCACCGCGTCATCGGCACGCTCATCATCCCGTCCGGCCAAGAAGAAGGCACCCTCCGCGACTACCAAGAAGTCGGCCTCGAAGCGCTCCGCGAAGAAGACGACATCGAGCCGGACAGCAAAGAAGACCGCCTCGAAACGTTCGGCAAAGAAGACTGCTACTCGCCGGACGGCTAAGCAGACAGCGAAGAAGTCCTGATGGGCAGTCCTACGGTGCTGGTGCACCGGACCGCCGACCTGCTCGCCGAGTCGGTGTGCGCCCGGCTGATTACCACGCTGGTTGACGCCCAGTCGAACGGCAGGGTGCCGCACTGGGTACTGACCGGAGGCGGCATCGCCGACCGCATCCACCAGGCCCTCGCCGAGTCTCCAGCCCGCGACGCAGTCGACTGGACACAAGTCATGTTCTGGTGGGGCGACGAACGCTTCGTTGCCGCCGACAGTGAGGACCGCAACGACAAACGAGCTCGCGAGCTGCTGCTGGACCGCCTGCGCGTCGACCCGAGCAGGGTGCATCCGATGCCTAGTGCGGACTCCCCCAACGCAGATCCTGATGCAGCCGCCGAGGAGTACGCCGCTGAACTGGCGAAGGCGACGAGCCATGAGGACCACGCACCCGTACCGACGTTCGACGTCATCATGCTGGGCGTCGGCCCCGACGGTCACGTGGCGTCGCTGTTTCCTGAGCGACCTGCGTTGTACGACGAGCGGCCCGTCACCGCCGTGCGCGGCTCCCCCAAGCCGCCGCCGACTCGGGTCACGCTCACGATGCCAACCCTTCAGCACGGCCACGAAGTCTGGTTCGTGGTGTCAGGCGAGGAGAAGGCACGAGCGGTCCATCTCGCGTTGTCTGGCGCGGGCGTTGTGCAGGTGCCGGCTGCCGGTCCCCGTGGAATGAAGCGCACCTTGTGGCTGCTCGACAAGGACGCGGCGTCACTGCTCCCGAGCGGCCTGATCCGCGCTTAGCTTCGGTCGGCTAGTTGCTGGCGAACTCGTGGTAGGGCCGCAGCACGGCATCCCATCCTTGGTCGTACCCAGAGCGCGCACCGCTCGCGTCGGACTTCCAGCCACGGTGCTCGAGCACCATCTCGCACCCAGCCGCGTTCGGTGTGAAGCGAACGTCCACCTCGGTGGCCGCCGCGGGATCGGAGCCGGGGTGCCAACTGTGCGTCAGATGACGCTTGGGCTCCCAGGTCGAGATCGTGCCCCACGGCAGTCTCTCGCCCGCCGCGTTGGTCTCGTACACGAGTCCGCCAGTGCGGGGCTCGACGTGGATGCTCACGCAGTCTTTGCCACTGATGCTGTGGTCAGCTGCCGGCCACCAGTCGCCGATGCGTTCGGTATAGACAGTGAACGCGTGGTCGGCTGTGCAGCTCAACGTCAGCGTCTTGACGATGGCGGGCAGCGAAGTGGCAGTCCGAGTATTCATCAGGGGTTTCCTTTCGAGGCGTTCGCCGAGTCGCCGGCAGGGGCCGTGTTCTCGGCCAGCAGGGCGAAGCGCCGCAGGGCGACATCCCACACCTGGTCGAGATAGCTCCGCACGGCTTCGGCGCCCGAGGCGTGAAGTTGGTAGATCCGCCGCGCCCCAGCAGGCTCGGCCGAGACCAGGTCGGCGTCGGTGAGCACGCGCAAGTGTTGCGACACAGCGGGTCGGCTCACAGGCAGCTGGTTGGCGAGCTCCTGAACCGAGCGTGGTCGCGCTCCGAGCAGGGCCACGATCTTCCGACGTGTCGGGTCACCGAGGGCGTCAAGCGCGCGGCCTGCGGACGAGGACATGTCTTGATCGTAAGTGACGACTTACCGTAAGTCAAGGCTTACTAAAACCCAGATGCCCCGCTGATTGCCGAAGCCCCGCCTTTGCAGCGCGGACGAGTGCGCCTCGCTTCGTCAGCCAGAGCGGAAGATCGGCGTCCTCAGCCCGTTCGAGCGGGATGTAGTGGTGACGGCAGTACGCCCGGACCTCGTCGCGCGTCTCGAGCGGGTAAAGCTTCGCGTTCCAGCGCTCGACCACGACGTCCTCGAACACGGCAGACACGATGTCGGCTGCTTCCTCGGCGTCGAACGGAGACGGAGGATATCCCTCGGCCATGAGCTCGGGGTCGTTGTCGCGCGCCCCGGTGCAAGCGAAGTAGCGGCCGCCTGGTCTCAGAACGCGCGCAGCCTCCGCAACAGCGACGAGCGGATCAGGAACGTGGTAGAGGCACCACAGGTGCGTGACCTCCGCGAACACCCCGTCCTGGAACGGTAACGCCCGCATGTCCGCCCGCGTCACCGGACGGTAGGGGTTTGCCGCCAGTTGCGTCGGCGACGAATCAACGCCGACCCATCGAGCGTCAGCGCCGAGCACCGACGCGAGGCGCCCTTCGCCGCAGGCGACGTCGAGGACCGGCCCGCGTAGCTCAGGGGCGATCACGTCGTGAATGTCTTGGGGCGTCTCCCAGGACTGCCAGCGGTCCGGATCGGAGTCATAGTCCGGCGGAAGAACGCTCATGTCCTCAGCCTGGCATGGCCCGACGTCTCTGGCCTGTCCGCGCCGGAAGCGTCAGAAGATGATCTCGCCAGACTTGCGCTTCTCGCGCAACGTCTGGAGTGCTTCGTCGAGGATCTCCTTGGCCTCGGCATCGGAGCGACGCTCCTTCACGTAGGCCAGGTGAGTCTTGTAAGGCTCGATCTTCGGGGGCGGTGGCGGGTTGTCTGAGTCGCGGTTGGCCGGGAGGCCACAACGCGGGCAGTCCCAGGTGTCAGGGATCTGCGCATCGACAGCGAACATGGGCGCGGTCTCATGACCATGGGCACAGAAGTAGGTGATGCGTTGACGCGGTGCGGCGTCTCCGCGCTCGGCCTCCCCCATGGGCCCAGCACCGACTCGGCTCCCTCGGATGGCACTGCCACCAGCCACTACAGAACTCCTCGACGTAGGGGTGTTAACGCCGCGGACGGCGTTTGGTCCTTGATTGTACGACGGATGGGTCAGCTAACTTTCAACAACAGGCCAAGTGCCACCACGCAAGCCGCCCAGATCACGGCGACGCCAACGGTGATGCGGTCAAGGTTTTTCTCCGCGATCGAAGACCCGCCAAGCCCACTGGAGACCCCACCACCGAACATGTCGGACAGGCCGCCGCCGCGGCCCTTGTGGAGCAGGATCATCACAATGAGAAGCCCACTTGTCAGTGCGAGCAAGATGCTGAATGCCATAGTCACGAGAAGGAATCCTACCTGCTGTCTTCGCCTTAGAGGACAGGCATGTCGTAGAAGCGGCAGATGCCGCCGAACTCGTCCACTTGCAGGCTCGCGCCGCCGACGAGACAGCCGTCGATATCAGGCTTTGCCATGATGCCGGCAACGTTCGCTGCCTTGACCGAACCGCCGTACAAGATGCGCACTGCAGCGGCCACCTCGTCACCGTGCAGCTCGGCGAGCCGAGCCCGGATCGCGGCGCACACCTCCTGCGCGTCGTCGGGGGTCGCGACCTCACCTGTCCCGATGGCCCACACGGGTTCGTAGGCGATGACGAGATCGGCGATCTGTTCGCCTGTGAACTCTGCGAGCGACCCCTCCACCTGACCCAGGGTGTGCGACACGTGGTCACCTGCTTGTCGCACCTCGAGACCCTCGCCCACACACACGATCGGGACGAGCCCGGCGGCTACCGCCTTGTGGGCCTTCGCATTGACGAACGCGTCGTCCTCGTGGTGGTAGGCGCGGCGCTCAGAGTGGCCGGCGACGATGTAGGAGCAACCGAGCTTGCTCAGCATGCCGGTCGTGATCTCACCGGTGTAGGCGCCCTCGTCGTGGACGGAGACGTCCTGAGCGCCGTACTTGATCTTCAGACGGTCGCCGTCGACGACGGTCTGGACGCTGCGCAGAGACGTGAAAGGCGGCAGTACGACGACTTCGCCTTTGTCGTACTGGTGCTTCTTGTCGTCGAGCGTCCACGCGAGCTTCTGGACGAAGACGACAGCCTCTTGGTGGTTGAGGTTGGCCTTCCAGTTGCCGGCCATCAGGGGGACGCGAGTGAACTTTGCCATGCGGGTTGATTGCCTGTCGTTTGAGGGCTAAGCGGATGAGAGGACCTCGAGACCGGGAAGGGTCTTGCCTTCGAGGTACTCCAGGCTTGCTCCTCCCCCTGTAGAGATGTGGCCGAACTGGTTGTCGTCGAAACCAAGCTTGCGGACTGCGGCCGCGGAGTCACCGCCGCCGACGACCGAGAGTCCGTCGATCTCCGTGAGACCTTGCGCCACTGCCTTGGTGCCGGCAGCGAATGGCGCCAGTTCGAAGACGCCCATCGGTCCGTTCCAGAAAACAGTCTTCGCGTCCGAGAGCTTCTCGGCGAAGTGGCGTGCGGAGTCCGGACCGATGTCGAGCCCGAGCTGGTCGTCGGGGATGGCATCGGCGGGGACGACGGTTGTGGCTGCATCGGCGTCGACATCGGGCGCGACGACGATGTCGGTGGGCAACACGAGCTCGACGCCGGACTCCTCCGCGCGGGACAGGTAGCGACGTACGACGTCGAGCTGGTCGGACTCGAGCAGGCTCTTGCCGACCTCGTGACCCTGTGCCTTGAGAAACGTGAAGACCATGCCGCCGCCAATGAGCAGTCGGTCAGCCTTGCCCAGCAGCTTGTCGATGACCCCCAGCTTGTCGGACACCTTCGAGCCGCCGAGCACGACGACGTACGGACGTTCGGGCTCTTCGGTGAGCTTGCGGAGTACGTCGAGCTCGGCCAGCACCAAGCTCCCCGCGGCATGGGGCAGCCGCTTCGCGATGTCATAGACGCTGGCCTGTTTGCGATGCAAGACACCGAAGCCGTCAGAGACGAAAACGTCGCCCAACGTCGCCAGCTCGTCGGCAAACGCACCGCGCTGGTCGTCGTCCTTGCTGGTCTCGCCCGGGTTGAAGCGGACGTTCTCCAGCAGCACGACATCACCGGCCGCCATCGCCCCGACCGCAGACCGCGCTGACTCGCCGACCGTGTCTGTGGCGTGGACCACGGAGGTGCCGAGAAGCTCGGAGAGCCGAGCCGCCACCGGCGCGAGAGTGAATGCGGGGTCGGGCTCACCCTTGGGACGTCCGAGGTGCGCCATCACGATGACCTTCGCACCGCGCCCACGAAGGTCGGCAATGGTCGGCACACTCGCGCGGATACGACCGTCGTCGGTGATCGTCGACCCCTCCAGCGGGACGTTGAGGTCGCAGCGGATCAGGACGCGTCGATCCTGCAGGGTCGGGTCTGCGAGGTCATCGACCGTCGGCAGCGCTGCGGTCAAAGCGTGGAGCCGACGTAGTTGACGAGGTCGACCAGCCGATTGGAGTAGCCCCACTCGTTGTCATACCAGCCAACCATCTTCACCTGGTTGCCGATCACCTTGGTGAGGCCCGAGTCGAAGATGCACGAGTGCGGGTCGGTCACGATGTCACTCGACACGATCGGGTCTTCGGTGTACTTGAGGAAGCCCTTGAGGTCGCCGTCGGCCGCCTTCTGCATCGCGCCGTTGACCTCCTCGACCGAGGTCTCGCGACCCGCTTCGAACGTCAGGTCGGTGGCCGAACCGGTCGGCACCGGGACCCGGAACGCGAAACCGTCGAGCTTGCCCTTGAGCTGTGGCAGGACGAGTCCGATCGCCTTGGCCGCGCCCGTCGACGTCGGCACGATGTTGATCGCAGCTGCGCGGGCTCGCCGCAGGTCCTTGTGGATGTTGTCCTGGAGGTTCTGGTCCTGCGTGTAGGCGTGGATCGTGGTCATCAGACCCTTGACGATCCCGAACTCGTCGTCCATCACCTTGGCCATCGGCGCGAGGCAGTTCGTCGTACACGATGCGTTGGAGATGATGGCGTGCTTACCCGGGTCGTAGTCGGTGTGGTTGACACCCATCACGACGGTCACGTCCTCGTTGGACGCCGGCGCAGAGATGATGACCTTCTTCGCCCCTGCCTTGATGTGCGCGTTGGCCTTGCTTCCGTCGGTGAAGAAACCCGTCGACTCGACGACGATGTCGGCCCCGAGGTCACCCCACGGCAACTGGGCTGGGTCGCGCTCGGCCAGTACGGCGATCCGGCGGCCACCGACGATGATCGCGTCGTCAGTGAGCTCGACCTCAGCGTCGAGCCTACCCAGCACGGAGTCGTACTTCAGCAGATGAGCCAGGGCCTTGTTGTCGGCGAGGTCGTTGGCTCCCACGATCTCGATGTCAGCACCCGATGCCGCCACGGCCCGGAAGAAGTTGCGGCCGATGCGGCCAAAACCATTGATACCTACGCGGACGGTCACGCGACGATCTCCCTCATGAGCTTGCAGATGGACGTGCGGATGGGGTGGCCATCCCGCTGTTCGACCCTACCAACAGCGCCAGCGGCTCATTGACGGCGATCCGCCTGCTGAGCAAGATGCGGACCGGCTGCTCCTTAGGGGGTGTCGGTGAGCATGTCCGGGGTCAGCGACGACTCGGTGTCGGGGATCCCCAGCTCCTCGGCCCGCTTGTCGGCCATCGCCAGCAGCCGACGGATCCGGCCGGCTATCGCGTCCTTGGTGAGGGGCGGGTCGTGCAGCTGGCCGAGCTCTTCGAGGCTGGCCTGCTTGTGCTCGACGCGTAGCGAGCCGGCGAGCTTGAGGTGGTCGGGCACCTCTTCGCCGAGGATCTCCAAGGCTCGATCGACACGGGCTCCGGCGGCCACCGCTGCTCGCGCGGACCGCCGGAGGTTCGCGTCATCGAAATTGGCCAGCCGGTTCGCGGTAGCGCGGACCTCACGCCGCAGTCGGCGTTCCTCCCAGGCCAGCAGTGACTCGTGCGCACCGAGCCGAGCCAACAGGCTGCTGATGGCGTCGCCGTCGCGGATCACCACTCGGTCAACCCCTCGGACCTCTCGCGCCTTCGCCGAGATCCCGATCCGGCGGGCCGCGCCCACCAGCGCGAGCGCTGCTTCCGGTCCAGGACACGTCACCTCCAGGGCGGACGACCGTCCCGGCTCGGTGAGAGAGCCATGGGCGAGGAACGCACCTCTCCAGGCCGCCACGGCATCGCAACCCGACCCGCTGACGACCTGAGGCGGCAGCCCGCGCACGGGCCTGCCCCGGTTGTCGAGGAGGCCCGTCTGCCGAGCGAGTGCCTCTCCGTCCTTGACCACCCGTACGACGTACCGGGTGCCCTTGCGAAGCCCACCGCCACTGATGACGACGACGTCGCTTTGGTGACCGTAGATCTCGAGGATGTCGCGGCGAATCCGTCGCGCGGAGGCGCCGGTGTCGAGCTCGGCTTCGACCACGATGCGGCCGCCTTGGATGTGCAGGCCGCCCGCGAACCGAAGGATCGAGGACACCTCGGCCTTGCGACAGCAGGACTTCGTGACGTTGACGCTCGCGAGTTCAGCCTTCACTTGAGCAGTCATCGCCATGAGCCCGATCCTGCCACGCCGCAGGCCAGGGTTCTCATCGTGTGCACTTGCTGCGGCCGTCATCGCATGATCCCTTCATATGCCGCGGCCAACCGCCTCACGTCGTGCCGAGCAGATCCATCATCGGACGCGATGTCAGCGATCACCAGTTCAGCCCCTAGTCCGTTCACCGTGTCCTCGAGCATGGCCTGGTCGGCCAGCCCTGACGCGTCCGCAAGGACGACATCGATCTGTAGGTCGGGCGCGTGCACAGCCAACACTTCCAGGTACGTGCTCGACGAGAATCCTTCCGTCTCCCCTTGCTGGGGAGCCAGGTTGAGTGTGACGCATCGACGGGCCTGGGCCTTGGTGAGCGCTGTCTGCAACTCCGGAACCAGCAGATGAGGCAAGACACTGGTGTACCACGATCCAGGGCCCAAGATCACCCAATCGGCGGCATAGATTGCCTCGACTGCCTCCTCGCAAGCCGGTGGGTTGGAAGGAAGCAACTCCACGGCCTCCACAAGACCTGCCGTGGTGGCGACTTCCACCTGTCCCCGAACAGTGCTGACGTCGTCCGGCCGGCTTGGGTCAGCGCCGCGAACGCGTGCCGTGATGTCGAGCGGAACCGCGGCCATCGGAAGGACCCGACCTTCGGCACCCAGCAACCGACCGACCCAGTCCAGGCCCTCGACGTGTCCGTCGAGCAGCTCCCACAATGCGACGATGAGCAGGTTGCCGAGGGCGTGACTGTGCAGCTCACCGGCACTCTCGAACCTGTGCTGCAGCACCTTGGCCCAGGTTCGGCCCCACTCGTCATCGCGGCACAAAGCCGCGAGGGCCTGTCTCAAATCCCCTGGCGGCAACACCCCCAGCTCGCGCCGCAACCGCCCGGACGAGCCGCCGTTGTCGGCGACCGTCACGACGGCAGTGAGGTCGCGACAAAAGAGCCGCAGCGCACTCAGATTGGCGGAAAGCCCGTGGCCGCCGCCGAGTGCGACCACCTTGAGCGCCGGTGAGACGGCGTCGGTGACCTCGCCCCAGGGATCATCGCCCCAGGGCGTGCTGAAGGGAACGGTCGTCACTCGCGCCCCAGATCCCGATGTACGACGAGAGTCTCGATGCCTCGTGCGCGCATCCGCTCGCCGAGCGCCTCGGCCATCGCGACGCTTCGGTGCTTCCCGCCTGTGCAGCCGACGGCGAGGTTGAGGTAGTGCTTTCGTTCGCGCAGGAAGCCGGCGTAGACGGTCTCGAGGAGTGCCTCGAGGCGATCGAGGAAGTCCTCAGCCGTCGGCTGAGAGAGCACGTACTTGCTGACGTCGTCATCGAGCCCGGTCTTGGGTCGGAGCTCCGGCACCCAGTGCGGGTTGGGCAGGAACCGCATGTCGACGACCATGTCCGCATCGACCGGGATGCCGTACTTGAACCCGAAAGACACCACCGTGGCGCGCACGACCTCTGGGTCTCCGTCGGCGAAGGCGGTCTCGACCTTCGCGGCGAGCTGGTGCACGTTGAGGTCCGAGGTGTCGATGAGCACGTCGGCTTCGCCCCGGAGGTCGCTGACCATCTCCCTCTCGCGGGCGATGCCGTCCAGCAGCCTGGCCCCTCCCTGCAAGGGGTGCGGCCGTCTGGCGGCCTCCTGGCGTCGTACGAGCACCTCGTCGGAGGCCTCGAGGAACAGGATTCGCGGGTGTGCGCCACCTTCGCCCATGGTGGCGAGCGCCCCCCGCAGATCAGCGAAGAAGCCACGGGAACGAACGTCGACGACCACGGCGATCTGCACCTCGGTGTCGTCCTCGGCGGACAGCAGCTTGACCACAGCGGGCAGCAGTTGAGGCGGCAGATTGTCGATCACGAACCAGCCGAGATCCTCCAGCGCCTTGGCCGCGGTGCTGCGACCCGCGCCGGTCATGCCGGTGACGATGATGAGGTCGCCGGGCGGTTCGCTCATGCGCGTCCTTTCGCGGAGTCCCGGCCGGGGTCAGAGGACGCCGGCTCAGCGGGTGACTCGGATGTCTCGGGTGGGTCAGAGGGCGGGGCGGGTGGGTCAGAGCTGTCGTCGATGATCTCACCTGTGGCGGTGTTGATTGCCGGTGTTGCTCCTTTGGCGGACAGGACGAGTGCGGCGCTGATGGCCTCCGCGGTACGACGACCGAACCCCGGGAGTGCTGCGATGTCGTCGATCGATGCCGCCTTGAGCTTCTTCAGTGACCCGAAGTGTCGCAGCAACACCTTGCGTCGTACCTCTCCGAGGCCGGGAACGTCGTCGAGGACGCTCTCGACCATGCTCTTGGATCGGCGGTTGCGGTGGTGGGTGATCGCGAATCGGTGAGCCTCGTCGCGGACCCGCTGCAGGAGATACAGCGCTTCGCTCGTGCGGGGCAAGATCACCGGGTCATCCCGGCTCGGAAGCCACACCTCTTCGAGCCGCTTGGCCAGGCCGACGACGGGGACGTCGTCAATGCCGAGCTCGTCGAGGGCGCGTTGGGCGGCCGTCACCTGAGGCGGCCCGCCGTCGACCACGACGAGTCCGGGGGCGTAGGCGAACTTGCGCGGGCGGCCCGTGTCAGGGTCGATGAGAGCAGGGCCGCGTTCCTCGTCCGTCTCCCCCAGGTCGAGATCCGCGGATTCAGCCCGCTCGTCGAGGAACCGCTTGAACCTGCGGGTCACGGTCTCGTGCATCGCGGCCACGTCGTTTTGGCCCTCGAAGCCCCTGATCACGAACCGCCGGTAGTCGCTCTTGCGCGGCAGCCCGTCCTCGAACACGACCATCGACGCGACTACCTCGGTGCCCTGCAGGTTCGAGACGTCGTAGCACTCGATCCGTAGCGGCGCCTCCGGAAGCTCGAGCGCCTCCTGGATCTCCTCGAGCGCCTTGCTGCGGCTCATGAAGTCGCTGGCTCGTTTGGTCTTGTGCAACGCGAGCGACTGCTTCGCGTTGCGGGCCACGGTCTCCATCAGCGTGCGCTTGTCACCTCGTTGTGGCACGCGTACGGAGACCTTGCTGCCGCGCTTGTCGCTGAGCAACGTGGTGAGGACCGAGAGGTCGTCGGGCTTCGCGGGAATGAGCACCTCACGTGGGATCGCGTCGCCCTCCTCGTCGTCGTATGCCTGGATGAGGAACCGGCGCAGCAGCTCCGGCAGCTCGGCGTCGTCCACCCGATCGGCGACCCAGCCGCGTTGGCCCCGGACGCGGCCGCCCCGGACGTAGAAGACCTGGACAGCGATCTCGAGCGGGTCTTCAGCGACCGCGATCACATCGGCGTCAGTTCCGTCAGCCAGCACGATCGCGTTTTGCTCCATCGCCTTCCGGAGCGCGCCGATGTCGTCGCGGATGCGGGCCGCCCGCTCGTACTCCGTCGCGTCGGACGCCTCCTTCATCTCCCGTTCGAGCCGCTTGATGTGCTGCGTCGTCTGGCCTGCGATGAACGTGGTGAAGTCTTCGACGATCTGACGGTGCTCGTCGGCGGTAACCCGGCCGACGCACGGGGCGGCACACTTGCCGATGTATCCCAGCAGGCAGGGGCGGCCGATCTGGGCGCTTCGCTTGAAGACGCCCTGCGAGCACGAGCGCATCGGGAACACCCGCAGCAGCAGGTCTACGGTTTCGCGGATCGCCCATGCATGCGAGTAGGGGCCGAAGTAGCGAACCCCCTTCTTCTTCGGTCCGCGCCCGACCATGACGCGGGGAAACTCCTCGTTCAAGGTCACGGCCATCCACGGGTAGGACTTGTCGTCGCGGTACTTCACGTTGAAGCGTGGGTCGAACTCCTTGATCCACGAGTACTCCAGCTGCAACGCCTCCACCTCGGTCTGCACCACGGTCCACTCGACCGAGCCCGCTGTGGTGACCATCCGCGCCGTACGTTCGTGCAGATTTGCCGGGTTCTGGAAGTACGACGACAGCCGGGCCCGTAGTGACTTGGCCTTGCCGACGTAGATCACCCGTCCCCGAGGATCGCGAAACCGGTACACACCGGGCGCGTCTGGGATCGACCCTGGCGAGGGGCGATAGGTGGAGGGATCAGGCACGAGTCCACCCTACGAGTCGGGCGCAAGCACCTTCGGCGGAGACAGATTGCGTGCTGACGTGGATTTGGCGCGCGAACTGGCCGATACTGTCGAAAAGGCTGTGCCGGACTAAAGCTGTGTTGCCTAAAGAAGTGGCATGGGGGTGGGTCCGTTCATTACTCTACTCGGCCCATAGACTTTGGAACTCGAGGGGAAGGTGGCGAGCCAATGAGACGCAGTAGCGACCTCTATGGCTTGCCGCTGTCCACCTCCCGGACCGCGACCGAGGCCTACAACCGTGGTGTCGGTGCCCTGCTTCGTGTGCAGGAAGGTGGCTTGCTCGCCGTCTCCGAGTCGATCAGCCACGATCCGACGTTCGCCCTGGGACACGCGGGTCTCGCGTTGCTGGGCCACGAGTACTGTGCGCCGGTCGATGTCCAGGCGAGGGTCAAGGCTGCCCTCATTTACGCCGACCAGGCCACCGAGCGAGAGCAAAGCCATGTGCAGGCTGTCGCTGCCCACATCGGCGGCGACTCCCGGCCGATGATCCACCATCTGCGCGACTACCCGCGCGATGCTCTCCTCTTGTCGGTGGCCGTCCCGACCATTGCGTTTGCCGGCGTCACCGTGGTTCCGCAGGAGTCGTGGGCCATCGTCGAACGTGCCCACCCGGCATACGGCAACGACTGGTGGTGCAGCGGCCTGCTCGCCTTCGTCCGCCAGGAGCAAGGTCGCTGGGATGAGGCGATGACGCTGTCATGTCGATCGCTCGACGAGGAGCCTTCGGCAGGCCATTCCGTCCATGCACGCACCCACGTGCACTACGAGACCGGCGACCATGCAGCTGGCCGCGACTGGCTCGACGGCTGGATCAACGGCCCCGGCCAGTCGGCCGACAACCTGATTCACTACTCCTGGCACGCGGCCTTGCACGAGCTCTCGATGGGCGACTTCGACGCTGTTCAGCGCCGTTACGCTGCCGAACTCGCCCCGCCGATCGCCGTTGGGCCACGCGCACTCGTCGACTCGTGCTCCCTGTTGTGGCGGTGGGCCATCACTCCCGGCGCGCGTGATGTCCCCTCGGTGGACTCCGTACTTGGCGTCATCGAGGACTCGATGCTTGACGAACCGCCGACGCCGTTCATGGCGCTGCACTCGGCAGTGACCTTGTGCGCGTTGGGTGAGACCGAACGCCTTGACCGCCTCGAAACCTGGTCTTTGAGGCAACCGGACCGCACGTTCGCCGAAGTCGTGTCGCCACTGTGCGCCGCCTTGCGTGCGTTGGCCGCGGGAGACGCGAGTACGTCGGCCGACCGGCTCTCCGAGCTGCTGTGCGCCGTATGGCGGGTGGGTGGCAGCGACGCCCAGCGCGAGGTCGTCGAGGACACCCTGATCGCGGCTTTGCTGGCGGCGGCCCGCTTCGACGAGGCACGGCCGGTGATCGAGCGGCGCCTCGACCGTCGTACCTGCCTCCGGGACCAGGCGTTCCTGGCGGCAGCCGCCCCAGCCTGATCGGCCCCTAAGCCAAGCTGATGTCCTTGCCCTGGACGGTGATCTCCTTCGGGGCCAGCGGCGACGGGGCGGGTCCGGCGACCACGCTGCCGTCCTCGATCGAAAACATGCTGCCATGACACGTGCAGTTGATCGTGCCGCCACTGACGTTGGCGACCGTACAGTTCATGTGCGTGCAGATCGCGGTGAAGCACTTGAACTCTCCCGCAGCGGGCTGCGTGATGACAACCTCCTCGGTATCGAGGATGAGGCCGCCACCGGCAGGGACATCGTTGGTGGACGCGAGCGTGGGTCCAACGTCGACACCTTCGCCGTTATTGCCGTTGCTGCCACCTGCCCCGCCGCCACCGCCATTGCTGGTTTCTGGACTGCCGCTGGTGTTGGGTTCCGACGTCTTGGTGGCCCCGCCACTCCCAGCGTCAGAGTCGGAGCCTGAACCGCACGCGGCGAGGAACGGAACAGCGGCGCCGGCCAGGACGGCACCACGCAGCACGGTGCGCCGCGTCGGGGCGCCGGCTGTCGGGTCGGTCTCGGTGCGGTCGGCCATCAGATCTCCTCGTCGGGGAATGTCTCAATCGGAATCCTGGAGTTCGACGTTAGGCAGAAGTGGGTCGCGAAAACCATTTGTCCATTGGTCGTAAGACCTGCCCGTCACAGGCAGCGCGAAGCGTGTTGAGCGGTCACGAACTGACGCGCGACCGGCCACCAAAGGCCAGCGTGTGGTCACCAAGCCGCCGGTAGTTAGCGCTTGGATGCGCGCTTTCGGGTGGTGGTCTTCTTGGCTACGGCCCTCTTGGTGGTCGCCTTCTTGGCTACGGCCCTCTTGGTGGTCGTCTTCTTGGCTACGGCCCTCTTGGTGGTCGCCTTCTTGGCCGTGGTCTTCTTGGCGGCGGCTTTCTTCGCCGGTCGCTTGACGGTCGTCTTGGCCCGAGCCGGCGCCGCGGTCGCGGCCGCCACCGCGGTGGCCTCACCTTGACGCACCGCCCGACCACGGAGCACCGGGGCGAGGAACTGCCCGGTATAGCTCTCGGGGACGGAAGCGACATGCTCCGGTGTGCCTTCGGCGACGACCAGTCCGCCCTTGTTGCCACCCTCAGGGCCGAGGTCGATCAACCAGTCAGCGGTCTTGATGACATCGAGATTGTGCTCGATGACCATCACGGAGTTGCCCTGGTCGACAAGCCGCTGCAGCACTCCGAGCAGTTTGCGGATGTCTTCGAAGTGCAGTCCCGTCGTCGGCTCGTCGAGCACGTAGACAGTGCGTCCGGTCGACCGCTTCTGCAGCTCCGAGGCCAGCTTGACCCGCTGGGCCTCACCACCCGACAGTGTCGGCGCCGGCTGACCGAGCCGCACATAACCCAGCCCGACGTCGACGAGCGTGTGCAGGTGACGCGAGATGGCCGGGATCGCCTCGAAGAAGTCGACTGCCTCCTCGATCGGCATGTCGAGTACTTCGGCGATGGTCTTGCCTTTGTAGTGCACCTCGAGCGTCTCGCGGTTGTAGCGCGCGCCATGACAGACCTCACACGGCACATAGACGTCCGGGAGGAAGTTCATCTCGATCTTGATCGTGCCGTCTCCGGAGCACGCTTCGCACCGGCCGCCCTTGACGTTGAAGGAGAAGCGCCCCTGAAGATAGCCGCGCATCTTCGCCTCCGGGGTGGAGGCGAAGAGCTTGCGCACATGGTCGAAGACGCCGGTGTAGGTCGCCGGGTTGGAGCGCGGAGTGCGGCCGATCGGCGACTGGTCGACGTGGATCACCTTGTCGACGTGGTCGGTGCCGGTGATGTCACGGTGTCTGCCGGGCACCTCTCGGGCGTTGTAGATGCGCTTCGCGAGAGCGGCGTACAGGATCGCGTTGACCAGCGTCGACTTGCCAGAGCCAGAGACGCCGGTGATGGCCACGAAGCAACCGAGCGGGAACGAGACCGTGACGTTCTGCAGGTTGTGTTCGTGGGCGTCGTGGACGATCAACTCCCTTCCGGGTGTGAGCGGACGACGGATATCGGGCAGCGGGATCTCTTCGCGACCTGAGAGGTAGGCGCCGGTCAGCGAGTCCTTGTGTGTGAGCAGGTCCTCGACAGTTCCGGAGACGACGATCTGACCACCGTGCTCCCCCGCTCCTGGGCCGATGTCAACCACCCAGTCGGCCGTGCGGATGGTGTCCTCGTCGTGCTCGACCACGATCAGCGTGTTACCGAGATCGCGCAGTCGGATGAGGGTCTCGATGAGCCGGTGGTTATCACGTTGGTGGAGCCCGATCGACGGCTCGTCGAGGACGTAGAGCACCCCAACGAGTCCGGCACCGATCTGGGTTGCCAGCCGGATGCGCTGGGCCTCACCACCGGACAGCGAGCCGCTCGGCCGGTTGAGCGTGAGGTAGTCGAGTCCGACGTCGAGCAGGAAGCGAAGCCGCTCGTTGATCTCCTTGAGCACCCGCTCGGCGATCTGCTTCTCCCGCGGCGAGAGGTCGAGGTCATCGGCGAGGAACGCGGACGCCTCGTCGACCGGCAGTGAGCAGATCTCGGCGATGTTCTTGCCGCCAAGGGTGACCGCAAGCGAGATCGGCTTGAGCCGCGCACCGCCACAGGCGAGGCACGGCACCTCACGCATGAAGCCCTCGAAGCGCTCGCGGCTGGTGTCGGTCTCGGCCTCGCCGTGCCGGCGCTCGATGTAGGGGACGACGCCCTCGAACTGGGCGTAGTAGGACCGCTCGCGGCCATAGCGGTTCTTGTAGCGGACGTGCAGCTTGCCCGGTCGGCCGGTGAGCACCGCCTGGCGTGCCTTGTCGGGCAGGTCGCGCCAAGGCGTCGACATCGAGAAGCCCATCTCGTCGGCGAGCGCGTCGAGCAGCCGGGTGAAGTAGTCGGAGACATGGGCAGCCGACCAGGGCGAGATCGCACCCTTGTCGAGCGACTTGCCGGGATCGGGTACGACGAGTTCGGGGTCAACGACCATACGGGTGCCGATGCCGTGACAGTCAGGGCAGGCGCCGAACGGCGAGTTGAACGAGAACGACCGGGGCTCGAGCTCCTCGAACGACAGGTCGTCGTAGAGGCAGGCCAGGTGCTCGGAGAACACCCGCTCTCGATGCGGGTCGTCGGCAGGCAGGTCGACGAAGTCGAGCGTGATGAGACCACCGGACAGTCTCAGCGCGGTCTCCACCGAGTCAGTAAGACGTCGCTTCGCCGACTCCTTGACCGCGAGTCGGTCGACGACAACTTCGATCGTGTGCTTTTTCTGCTTGTCGAGCTTCGGCGGCTCGGTCATGGGGTAGATCTCACCGTCGACGCGGGCTCGCGAGAAACCTTGCGTCTGCAGCTGCCGGAACATGTCGACGTACTCGCCCTTGCGGCCCCGGATCATCGGAGCCAGCACCTGGAAACGGGCCCCTTCGTCGAGCTCGAGCACGCGATCGACGATCTGTTGGGGTGTCTGCCGGGCTATCGGCCGCCCACAGACCGGGCAATGAGGTCGACCGGCTCGGGCGAAGAGCAGGCGAAGGTAGTCATAGACCTCGGTGATCGTGCCGACCGTCGAGCGAGGGTTCTTCGACGTCGACTTCTGGTCGATCGAGACCGCCGGTGACAGTCCTTCGATGAAGTCGACATCGGGCTTGTCCATCTGTCCGAGGAACTGGCGAGCGTAGGCCGACAGCGACTCGACATACCGACGCTGGCCCTCGGCAAAGATCGTGTCGAAGGCCAGGCTGGACTTGCCAGACCCGGACAGTCCCGTGAAGACGATCATCGAGTCACGAGGCAGGTCGAGGGAGACATCCTTGAGGTTGTGCTCGCGTGCCCCGCGAATGATCAGTTGGTCGGCCACCAGTCACCTCTACGCTGCACAGTCGTCACAGCAGCCCATGATGACAGAGGCTTCCGACAGTGTTGCCGGACTGCTGGTCGAGGGTGCCGAGCGTGCTCGATTCGAACAGATGTTCGCCATCCTACAGAACCGTTCAAGTGTGGCACGCACGTCGTACGGAGGCGTGTCGCCCGCCCATCCGGGCCCACCCGGACGCGTCACCAATCGGCCCCGACACGATAGGTTTTCTGGATGGCTGTCGATGTCCCAGCACGCATCGAGGCGCTCGTCGAGTCGACCGAGTCCCTCCTTCACAGCATCAGCGATTTGACCGACGCCCAGGCCCGTGAGGCGTCGTTGCTGCCCCACTGGTCGCGGGGTCATGTCCTGACCCATATCGCTCGCAACGCCGACGGGATGGTCAACCTCGCGATCTGGGCCAGAACCGGCAACGAGACGCCGATGTACGCCAGCCGTGAGCAGCGAGACGCCGACATCGCGGCGGGATCCGGGCGCTCCGCTGCAGAGTTGATCGCTGATGTTCGCGCCACTCATGAACGCATGCTCGCCGATGTCCGGGACCTACCGCCTGAGGCCTGGTCGACGCCGATTCGGTTTGGCTCGAACAACCGATCGGGTGAAGGCGGCGTGATCCCGTGGCTTCGTCGTACGGAGGTCGAAGTTCACCATGTCGACCTCAACCTCGACTACACTCTCGCGCACCTCCCCGAAGACTTCGTCGAGCACATGCTGGCCGAGGTGACCCGCGAATACAGCGCCGACGCCGACAAGCCTGGTTTCGTGCTCATCGGCAACGACAACGAGGGACGTTGGACGGTCGAGCCGGGCGGTCCTGAGATCACTGGGCCGCCGCCCTCACTGCTCGGATGGCTGCTCGGTCGAACCGACGGCATCGGGCTCCATTCAGATGAGTCGCTGCCCCTGTTAGGAGCGTGGAGATGACGTACCGAGGAAAGGTCAAACCCGGGTCGCCGGGCGTCCGGGAGCTTGCAGAGCTCCGCATCACGAAGGCCTCTGTCGGTCCGATGGACAACAACGCCTACCTCTTGCAGTGCATGGACACGGACACCCTGTTGCTCGTCGATGCTGCGTCGGAGCCGGATGTCCTCCTCGGACTGTTGGGCGGGCAGCCCTTGTCGACCATCGTCACGACCCATCGCCACCGGGACCACTGGGACGCTCTCGAAGCCGTGGTCGCGGCGACGCAAGCGACCACGATCGCCGGCACCGACGATGTGGACGGCATCCCAGTCGCCACCGACCGGCCAGTGAGCGATGGCGACACGATCACCTTCGGCAACATCAGCCTCCAGGCGATCCACTTGGTCGGCCACACGCCCGGATCGATCGCGCTGGTGTACGACGATCCGACCGGGCCACCACATCTGTGGACGGGCGACTGCCTCTTCCCTGGCGGTGTCGGCAACACCCACGACAACCCCGATGACTTCGCCTCGCTGATCCACGACGTGGAGACGAAGATCTTCGACCGGCTCCCCGACGAGACGTGGTTCTACCCCGGCCACGGCGACGACTCCACCCTCGGTGCTGAGCGGCCGCACCTCGCGGAGTGGCGCGAGCGCGGTTGGTGACCAGCTCGCCGGCTAGCTCGTAGACGACGCCGTCTGGTCGTCGAGAACCTCGCGGACGACGTCGAGGTGGCCTGCATGCTGGGCCGTTTCCTCGATCATGTGCAGGAGGATCCAGCGAACGTCGATGGGGCTGCTGAACCAATCCCCCCAAGGCGGGTCAACCTGTCGCGGTGGGCCGTCGAGCGGGACACCCGCAATGGCGAGATTGGCCATCTCGGTCTCATCGCGATAGCGGCCGATGATGGTCTCTGGGGTCAGATGTGGCGCTACCAGCCAGTCATTGTCGACGTCGGCCATGTCGTCCAGAACCACCTGACACTGTCCATCTACGATCGCCGTCCCTGCTATCTGCTCTCCGCCGACGGCCCAACGGAGCCAGTAGCGTTCGTTGACCGTGAGGTGTTGAAACATTCCCACGCAGTTCCAACCTGAGGGGAGCACGGGCCGCCGGAGCGCGTCGTCGGAGAGGCCGTCGACGATGTCGAGCACCCGCCTCCGCTGTCGGTCGAGAAAATCGACAAGTGCCTCGACTTCGGTAGTCATGGCCGGAATCTAAGACGTTGATGGTGGCGATGCCAAATCGCCCTCGGAGCTGTCGTCGGGCAGCGAGCCCTCCGGCGGCATCTCCCGGCGAGTCTTCCCGGCTAACTGGCTGGCTCTTGTCCTTCGACCTGGCCACCGAAGAAGACCTGCGCCTCAACGACTTTGCCGTCGCGAACAGTGAGGAGTTCAGCGTTTCGGTACGTCCCGCCGGTGGTGAGCTCGTATTCGTAGACGACAAGTACGTCGTCGTTGGATGCGGCGACGACGTACAACAGGGACTGAGATCTGAATCGATCGGCGGTGGGGAAGCAACGCTCGAAGTAGGCGGCTCGGTCGATGTGGTCATCTTGTGGACTCGTGAAAACGAACTCATCCGCGGCTAGCCGCTCTGCTGCTTCGCGATCCTGCGTGCGGTAGCTCGTGAAGAACGCTCGGACGACGTCCGTGGTGCTGGTCGTTGACCCGTCGTTCGGTCCCTCTGCGTCGGGCATCTCTCTAACTTAACCGCTGCTACGCCGCTGAGGTCGTTTGCTGCCCTCCGCTGGAAGTGAGCTCGACAGGGCGTCGAGGATCAGGTCAAGCCCGAACTCGAACTCCTCACCGAAGTCGTATCCGGGTTTCATGATGTGCTCGTTCGTGAACTCGAACAGGTGCGGGTACAACTCAGGCGACAAGAACTCCTCCATCATCGATTCGGCAATGTCGGCGACGCTCTCAGGGCCGTGAATGGGTAGCGCAGCCTCAGAGAGTGCGAACCCGTACACGTAGCTGTCGATGAGCGCGAAAGCGTGCGCTGTCATCTCCACGGAGAAACCCGCCCCGCGCAGGCAACCGATGATCGCGTCGTGGTGTCGCAGCGTCGCGGGACCCGGGTTGAGTCGCGACTGCAACAGCGCGATGGCCCACGGGTGCCCGACCAGCACCTCGCGGGCAGAGTCTGCTCGGCGCCGCATCTCCGATCGCCAGTCGCCGCCGGCCACCGGTAGCTCGATCTCGCTGAAGACGAGATCCACGATGCCGTCGAGAATCTCGTCCTTGTTGGCAACGTGGTGGTAGACCGACATCGGCTTCACGCCGAGTTCTTGGGCGAGCGAACGTATCGTCAGCGACCCAATCCCCCCGCCGGCGTCCGCGACCGCCACCGCTCCCCGCAGTACCAGGTCACGGCTGAGTGGGGTGCGTTCCCGCGGACTGTCGCTGCTCTGTGGTGACATCTCGCTCCTGGTCGCTAGCGCTTTCGTACTTAGTACGGTACTCTACCTTACTAAGTACGGTGGGACTCCCCATCGACTCGACAAGGGAAGCGGTCATGGGATCTCACACGCAATCCACTGCGACAGACAGCGAGGCGAACGGTATGTCGGCGACTCCGACCACGATGCCGGCCATCGTGCAAGACAGCTACGGCTCCACTGACGTGTTGCGCTTCGGGCGGATCGCTCCACCCGAGATCGCCGACAACGAAGTGCTCCTCCACGTAAAGGCAGCAGGTCTCGATCGCGGCACGTGGCATCTGATGACTGGCCGGCCCTACCTGATGCGGATCATCGGTTTTGGGTTCCGTAGACCGAAGAACCCGGTTCCCGGCCTCGACGTCGCCGGCACGGTCGTCGCTGTCGGTTCGGCGGTGACCAAGTTTGCCGCAGGAGACGAGGTGTTCGGCATCGCCCGCGGCTCCTTCGCGGAGTACGCCGCTGCCCTCGAGGACAAGCTGGCCCACAAGCCAGCAAACGCCAGCTTCGAGCAAGCCGCCGTGGTTCCGGTTTCCGGGATCACCGCCCTGCAGGCCCTCGACACGGGCCGTGTCGAACAAGGGCAGCACGTGTTGATCATCGGTGCGTCGGGCGGCGTCGGCAGCTACGCCGTACAACTTGCGAAAGCACTCGGAGCCGAGGTGACCGGAGTGGCCAGCACCAGCAAGCTCGACCTGCTGCGGTCACTCGGGGCCGACCATGTCCTCGACTACACGCGCGATGACTTCGCCGACGGCGAGCACCACTACGACCTGATCCTCGACATCGGAGGGAACTCGAAGCTGTCGCGGCTCCGGAGTGCCCTCACTCCACGTGGAACGCTCGTCATCGTGGGCGGTGAGTCCGGCGGGAAGTGGACAGGAGGCTTCGGTCGATCGTTGCGCGCCGCTGCCCTGTCGCCGTTCGTGCGCCAGCGATTGACCATGCTGGCAAGCAAGGAGCGCTCGAGCGATGTCGAACGAGTCAGCGAGTTCATCGAGGCGGGCACGGTGACGCCGAGCATCGACCGGACCTACCCGCTGGCCGAGGTACCCGAAGCCATCCGCCACCTGGAAGCCGGAAAGGTACGAGGCAAGGTCGCCATCACGATCTGAGCCACCGCAGACTGCCCAGCGCCCTGGGCATGACGCGTCGTCATTCGGCAATCGGTTCCCAGATGAGTTCGGCAACGTCGATCACGAGGTCGGAGCTCTCCTGGTCCGGATCCTCCGGCGCGCGGACTTCTCCCACACAGACGCACACGACGTCATTGAGGCGCCGGTAGCGCTCGTTGTCGCTGACGTGAAAGACGGAGCCGACGATCTGCCTTCGCCCCGGCGGGTAGGCGCGGCCGTATCCGTGCCACTCGAACATGATGGTCGCGCCATCGTCAGTCTCGATGACGGCGCGGAAGTCTGGACGGAACGGCCCCGCTTCGGTTCGGCGATGCGGGAAGTTCGCGCCGCGGAAGCGACCACTGATCGAGCCCTCGCAGCGGCCTTCGGCAAGCAACAGGTGCTGCTCCCACCCGCCTTCGAGCCCGACTGTCCAGCTCTCTGGATAGGTGAAGCGAATCCGGTACAACTGCTCGAGCCTCAAAGCGTGCACTCCCGCTACTAGCGAACCAGCCCTCCTGGGAGCATTACAGAATCGACGGCGGGATCGAAGTATCCCGCCAATCCAGGCGCGCCTCGCGGGTCTCGCGCCCGAGGACGCAGCGGACCACGTCCGGAGACTGGCCGCGGACTGTCCGGACCTTGGATTACGGTGACGCGCATGACCAACACCGAAGACACCAGCACCGACACGGACATGCTCAAAACAGATCAGATCCTCGACGCCCAACTCGACGACTGGCGAAAACTCGGCCAGGCCTTTCACGGGCGGTTCCGCACCGGCGACTTCGCCACTGGCCTCAAGTTCGTCTCCGCGGTGGGCGAGGCCGCTGAGGCGATGGACCACCATCCTGACGTGAGGCTCTCGTATCCGTTCGTCGATCTGACGCTGATCAGTCACGATGCGGTCTACCGCCCTGACGACGGCGGTCCCGAGAAGCGCCTTTCGTGGGTGACTCAGCGCGACGTCGAGCTCGCTCGGCAGATCACCAGGATCGCTGACGAGCACGGCATCGCAGCCGAGCCGCGCGCGGTGACCACGATCGAGCTGGCGCTGGACACCGCCGACGATGCCGCGGTCGCACCCTTCTGGGCCGCCCTGCTCACTGGCGATTCCGGCTCACTCAAGTTAGGCGACGTACGCGACCCCACCGGTCGCGTCCCGATCCTGTGGTTCCAGGAGACTGATGCGCACGAGACCCCGCGACAGCGCTTCCACATCGACGTGTGGTTGCCACACGACGTGGCCGAGGAGCGCATCGCCGCTGCTGTCGAGGCGGGTGGACGAGTGTTCGACGACACGAATGCCCCGTCGTACGTCGTGCTGGCCGACGCCGACGGCAACAGGGCGTGCGTCTGCACGTTCCTCCAGAGGTCTTGAGTCGCTCGGCTAGTCGTCAAAGGCGCAGAACTCATTGCCCTCCGGATCGGCGAGCACATACCACGTGAGGTCATCATCGCCCTTGCGCCGTACGACGCTCGCCCCGGCCGCAAGTAGCGGATCGATCGAGTCGACGACGACGTCCCAGTGGATGCGGTTGGCACCCGACTTGGCCTCAGGGACAGGTACGAAGTCCAACGTCATGTCGGGTAGCTCCGCTAGATCGGTGACAGTTGCGAAGCCCGCATCCTCTTCGATCAGCCGCCCGCCGAGCACCTCGTGCCACCACCGGGCCTGGCTGAACGGGTCGGCACTGTCGACGACCAGTCCGTGCAGCCGCCGGGCGGGCAGCTCCTCACGCAGGAACGCGCAGAACTCTCCACCCTCAGGGTCGGCCATCACGGTCCAGTGCCGGTCATCGCCCTCGGGAAGCACCACCGTTGCCCCGAGCTTCTCCACGTCAGCCAGCGTTTTGGCGTAGATGTCCAAGTGCACACGGTGCTTCACCGACTTCGCTTGCGGCACCAGGTTGAACCAGATCCGGTAGCGGTCGTCGGTGTCGACGAGACCGGTCTCGCCGTTGTCGTGCTGCTTCAGCCGCATGTCGACGACCGCCGCCCAGAACTCGCCGAGGGCTACGGGGTCGAGGGCGTCAACGCAAATCTTGTTGAACGTCGCGAGAGGCATGGAGGCAGATTAGCCGCCTTCGCCGACAGTCTCCTTGGCCCGTCAGGCCGCGGACGCGAGGCCACCGCTACTTCAGCTCGGCCGAGCTCTTGCCGAGCAGTCGTCGAGCCACGATGAGCTGCTGGATCTGCTGGGTGCCCTCGAAGATGTCGAGGATCTTGGAGTCCCGCGCCCATTTCTCGAGCAGTTCGTGCTCGCTGTAGCCGAGGCTGCCGGCCAAAGCCACACATCGCAGCGTCACGTCGTTGCCGATCCGCCCAGCCTTCGCCTTGGCCATCGACGCCTGAAGTGAGTTCGGCTTGCCGTTGTCGGCCATCCACGCCGCCTGCAACGTCAGCAGATAACCGGCTTCCCAGTCGGCCTCCATCTGCAGGAATGTCGCGGCCGCCGCGATCTGCCGCTCTGCCGGACGGTCGTAGTCGATCTCGACCCCGGCGTCGCTCAGCAGGTCACGCGTCAGCTCCAACGAGGCGCGCGCACACCCGACAGCCATGGCTGCCACGAGAGGGCGCGTGTTGTCGAACGTCTGCATCGCGCCGGCGAAGCCGGAGCCCGCGTCGATGTCAGGACTGCCAAGCAAGTTCTGCTTCGGCACCCGGGCGTCCTCGAAGATGATCGTCGCGGTGTCCGACGAGCGGATCCCGAGTTTGTGCTCGAGCCGCTCCACGCGCATCCCCGGAGTGTCCTTCGGTACGACGAACGACTTGATCGCCGCCCGCCCCCTGGACTTGTCGAGCGTGGCCCACACAACGACCGCATCGCAACGCCCACCGGCGGTGACGTAGATCTTCTCGCCGTTGATGACGTAGTCGTCGCCGTCCAGCCTGGCCGTCGTCGAGATGTTGGCGGAGTCCGATCCGCAGTCCGGTTCCGTGATCGCCATTCCGGCCCACAGACCCTTGAAGCGCTCACGCTGTTCATCGTCTGCCACCGAGGCGATCGCGGAGTTGCCGAGCCCTTGTCGAGGCATCGACAGCAGCAGTCCGACGTCACCCCAGCACATCTCCATGATCGACAGCACGCTCGACAGGTTCGTGCCGTTACGGACCTGATCCTTGCCTGCGGAACTGGCGGCGTCCTTTGCCTCGTCGTCCTTGCGTCGTACGCCGCTCGCGCCGGCCCCACTCCCCGACCCGGATGCGGACATCCCGTCTACCATCACGGCCAGCATGTCGAGCTCCTGCGCGTACGCGTGCTCGGCATTGTCGTACTTGCGGGAGATTGGCCGGAGCATCTCGGCCGCGACCTGGTGCGCCTGCTTGACCGGCAGTCGCAGCCTCTGGGGAACCTCGAGGTTGATCATCAGACCAGCACCGCACCTTCCATCACGCCGATCGCGCGGAGGTCGCGGTACCAACGTTCGACTGGGTGTTCTTTCACGAAGCCGTGTCCACCGAGCAGCTGCACACCGTCGGTGCCGATCCGCATGCCGTGCTCCGCGCACAACCGCCGAGCCAGCGCGACCGCGCGAGAGGCGTCCTTGCCCTGATCGGTGCGTGAGCCGGCGCGATAGGTCACCAGCCGCATCCCCTCGAGCTCGATCGCGATGTTGGCCACCATGAACGCGACTGACTGCCGGTGACTGATCGGCTCACCGAACGCGACGCGCTCGTTGACATAGGGCGTCACGTAGTCGAGCACTGCTTGCGCGGTCCCGAGACACAAGCCGGCCCACGCAAGTCGGCTCGCGCGGACGCAAGCCCGGTAGTCACTCGGCGAGCCACTTCCGAGAAGGGCGGTCGACGGCACGGCCACGTTGCCCAGGATGACCCGGCTCATCGCAGCAGCTCGCAACCCCATGGCCGGCTCCGCCTCGATCTCGAGACCTGCCGACCCTGACTCGACCATGAAGAGCGCCGGGCCCTCTCCTTCGAGGTCAGCGGCGATCACGAACAGTTCCGCGTCGGCTGCTCGAGGGACCATCGACTTGACTCCGTCGAGGACGTAGCCGCTCGGCGTCCGGCGCGCCACGGTCGCGAGTTCGAGTGGGTCGAACAGCGGTCGCGGCTCGAGCAGCGAGAGAGCTGCAGCCGGGGCGTGGCCGCCGACGAACTCGGGGAGGTACGTCGCCTGCTGCTCCGACGTACCCCAGAGTGAGATCGCGGTGCTGACCGCAGCCGGGGCCAGGCATGCCACGGCGAGCCCCATGTCTCCGTAGGCCATCGCCTCGTTGACCAAGACGCCGGTGGTTGCCGACCGCTCATTGACGATGCCGCCCAGGTTCTCGGGCACCTCGATCAGGTTGAGCCCGAGCTCTCCACTCTGGGCCAGGATCTCGGCCGGAGCCTTGCATGCCTCATCTGCTGCGCTGGCGGCCGGTCGCAGCACCTCGCTGGCGAACTCCTGTACGACGTCGACCATCATCTGTTGGTCTTCGGTGGGCGTCAGATCGAAGAGGCCGGTCGACGACGAGGGTGCCAACCGTGCCGGGTCGGCACCAGCCTTTCGGGCGGCAAAGGACCTGTTCACGGCGCCGACGGTCCGGAAACCGGCCTTGGTGGCCTCGAAGACCACGCGCTCAGCCGGCTTACGAAGACCGAGTCGGTCGAGGCTCTTCGCTGCGGCCAACCGATGGAGCAGCTTGATGCCCATCTCCATCGGGTCGACCCGACGTCCGTCGGATGGGCTCCTCAGCGACATCGGGCGTCCTTTCCTGGCGTGCGTGACGATTATTCGCCTACTGTAACTGCAAGTTACACAACGATCTACGTGGCGACCGTCACGGCCCGAGCCGCAGCCGCTCCCGCTAGGGCGCGTCGGGCTCCGGGGAGTCGGTGTAGGGGTGCCGCTCCGAGAAGGCCAGCACCGCTGCGGCGCTCGGGCTGCGGCAGAATTGGCGGTACTCCGTGCCGTCATCGGCGGTCCCCCAGTGCGTGATCGCGATATGCGCCCGGTCAGGGAACGACTGGCCGTCATCGGCGGTCCAGGGCATGAACACCACCTTCGTGGAGTCCGCGTCGTCAACGCCTTGAGCAGCGTCGGTGAGCGCCGCGTCGTCGGCAGGGATCGAGTCGTCGTACCAGACGATCGTCCAGCCGTGCTCCTGGGAGTGCACGAGCTCGCCGAGCTCAGGTCGCTCATCCGCGAGATAGAGCCGCTTGCCGATGTCGGGCGCTTCCGCCCAGTGCAATCCGCTGACTGGCGGGACGCCGGTGTATTCCATCTCCGTGCCCGGCTCGACGTGGTCATGGGACCCGGTCTTGTTGGCTTGCTCGTCGTCACACTGACCGTCGGCGCTGGCCGTGTCCGGGATCGTGGTGGTGGTTTCACCGCGGGAGGCGTCGGCGTCGCTGCCGTCGTTCCCGGGCCCGCACCCAGCCACGATGAGGCAGATCGACAACGCGCTTGTGGCCGAGATCCACCGGGGCATGGGCCGAGCGTAGTCGTGTGCTTCCCGCTGCCCCGGCTGCCACCCCAGCTGGCACGATCCCGTGGCATACGATTTCGCGGTGACCGCCAGCGCCCTCGAGGACTTCGTCGCCGACCTGCCGGACAGGGGCTCCTTCTCCCTGTGGGCGGGACCGTTGACCGGACCACCCGTCGTGGCGCACCACGTCGACGCCGGACACTACGCAGCCAGCACGATGAAGCTCGCGCTCGTGATCGCCGCGTACCGCGAATCGGATGCGGCTCGCCTCGATCTCGACGCGACAATGCCGATCCACAACGACTTTGCGTCAGTAGTCGGTGGGAAGCGCTTCGCCATGGACGTGTCCGAAGACTCCGATCCTGAGCCTTGGCGGCGTATCGGGAGCAGCGTGGCGCTGCGATGGTTGTGCTATCGCGCGATCGTCAAGTCGAGCAACTTGGCGACCAATCTGGTCCTCGACGCGACGGGCATCTCAGCGGTGACAGAAGTGCTGACGGTCGTGGGCGCCACGAACAGCATCGTGTCGCGCGGAATCGAGGACGGTGCAGCGCGCGATACCGGCCTCCAGAACATCGTCACCGCCGGCGACCTGGCGCGCACGCTTCAGGCGCTGCACGCCAAGACGGTCGCATCACCGGAGAGCTGCCAGGAGATCCTCTCGGTGCTCGCTGCCCAGCAGATCAACGATGCCATCCCGGCGAGACTCCCTTATGGCACGAAGGTCGCCCACAAGTCCGGTTGGGTCGACGGCATCTCACACGACGCAGGCATCGTCTACTCCGCGGACAGCGACCCGTTCGTCTTCGTCATGTGTACGACGTCTGACCTCGACGAGCAGGCGGGCCTCGACCTGATCGCCCGCGGGGCGGCCGCCGCCTGGCAGGACCGTAAGGTGCTGGTGTGACCATCTCCGACGTCCGGTGCCAACGCCTGACGGCTTCTCTGCATACCCCTTTCGTGACGGCGCTCCGGTCGACGACCACCGTCGAGACCACGGTCGTGGAGATCGTCACTGCCGACGGCCTCCGTGGCTTCGGTGAAGTGCCGCAGGTGTGGCGGGTTACTGGTGAATCGCTCGCAGGTGCGGAGGCGTGCATCTCCGGACCGCTCGCCGACGTCCTGCTCGGACGCTCTGTCGACGACCTCCACGACCTCCTTGTCGAGACATCTCAAGCCGTGGTGGGCAATTACGGCGCCAAGGCAGCCGTCGACGTCGCCTTGCACGACCTCGCGGCCCGGCAGCGTGGGATCTCACTCCCCCGGTTCCTCGGCAGCAGTCGTCACCGGGTGCCGACCGATGTGACCATCTCCGCCGGTGATGTCGACCGGATCGGCCAGGACGCCAGCAAGAGGCTCGCTGAAGGCTTTGCGGTCCTCAAGCTGAAGATCGGCACCGACGCCACGACGGACGTCGAGCGCGTGCGAACCGTTCGAGACGCTGTCGGACCAGACGTGACCATCCGGCTCGACGCGAATCAGGGTTGGACACCACGCCAGGCGATCCAGGTCATCAGGGCGCTCGAAGACGCCGCGGCCGACGTGGAGTTCATCGAGCAACCCGTCGCGGCTGTCGACCTCGACGGCCTGGCCGCGGTGACAGCGGCCGTTGACACTCCGGTGATGGCAGACGAGTCCTGCTTCGGCATCCGCGACCTGAGCGCGATCATCGAGCGCCGAGCTGCGGACCTGGTGAACATCAAGCTCGCCAAGTGCGGCGGGCTGCGGGTCGCCAGAGCCATGCTCGAACTTGCAGCAGCACATGGCGTCGGCTGCATCGTCGGTTCGATGATGGAGGGGCCTATCGGCGTGGGGGCAGCAGCGAGCCTGGTGGCGGCCTACGGCACCACGGCAACCAGCGACCTTGATGCTGCGTGGTGGACGACGAGCTCTCCGGTGATCGGTGGTCTGGCGTACGACGGGGCCGAGGTCGTGCTGCCTGACTCGCCAGGCCTGGGAATCGAGGGTCTGGCATGACAGGTCACGTGGTGAGTGTCGACGTGGCCACCATGTGGACCTCGCCAGACGCTGCGCGGTCGCTCGACGAACCAGTCTTCCGAGACCAGCCTGACCCGGAGGCTTGGGTGGCGTCTCTCGACGCTGAGACCCGGTTGGACCTGCATGGACGCACTTTGACCCAGTTGCTGCGCGGCGACCCTGTCGAGGTGATCGAGGAGGGGCCTGACGGCTGGGTGAAGGTGTCTGCAATCTGGCAACCGCTCCCTGCACATCCCGAGGGCTACCCGGGCTGGGTGCGAGCAGCCCACCTGACAGCCTCGAACGCGGCTGCGCCAACGGCGCCTTCGGGCGAGATCGACGCCGACCGGCTGGCGGTGTTGGCGGAGGCCCGCCGGTTCCTGGGCCTGCAATACCTCTGGGGGGGAATGGGGCCGTGGGGTCTCGATTGCTCAGGTCTGGTCCACTACGCCAACCGCCGGGCCGGCGTCGTCGTACCTCGTGATGCTTATGCCCAACACGCTGCGGCGTTTCCCGTGCCCGTTGGCGAGGCTCAACCGGGAGACCTGTACTTCTTCGCCCGAGAGGACGGTCGGGTGTTCCACGTCGGGTTCGTCACTGGTCCCCAGCAGATGCTGCACGCACCCGAGACCGGTGGCGGTGGGCTGATCGAGGACGTGCCGCTGCCACCGGCGCGCCAACAGACGTTGGTTGCCGCCGGACGGTTTCTGGTCGCTGCCGACACCTGACGTGGCTGACCCCCGCCGGCTCAACTCGAGGACCTAGTCGTCTGAGTCGTTCGCCGAGGTGGGAGAGCCGGAGGCCTCCTTGGCGATTTGGCGCCCACGAGACGAGGCCAGGCTCGCAACAGTCGTGATCGCCAGCGTCGCCACAATCACGACCAGGGACGTCCAGATGGGAATGTCAGGCGCCCACTCCACATGCTCACCGCCGTTGATGAAGGGCAACTCGTTCTCGTGGAGGGCGTGCATCACGAGCTTGACCCCGATGAAGCCGAGCAGAAACGCGAGTCCGTACGACAGGTAGACCAGCCGCTGGAGCAGGCCGCCGATGAGGAAGTACAGCTGTCGCAGGCCCATCAGGGCAAAGACGTTGGCCGTGAAGACAAGGTAGGGCTCTTGGGTGAGGCCGTAGATCGCCGGGATGGAGTCCAGGGCGAACAGCAGGTCAGTGGTTCCGAGCGTGACGATCACGATGAACATCGGCGTGATCACCCGCTTGCCGTTCTCCTTCGTGAACAGCTTCGTCCCGTGGTACTCCTTGGTCGCCGGGAATCGGTGCGAGACCCAGACAGTGAGCCGGTTCTCCTCGAAGTGCTCCTCGTCCTGGTTTCCCTCCTTGGCCAGTTTGACCGCGGTGTAGATCAGGAATGCGCCGAACAGATAGAAGATCCAGCTGAACTGGTTGATGGCTGCCGCCCCGACAGCGATGAAGATGCCGCGCATGACCAGGGCGAGCACGATGCCCACGAGCAAGGCTGACTGTTGGTACTTCCTTGGCACGGCGAACTTGTTCAGGATGATGATGAAGATGAACAGGTTGTCGACCGAGAGGGAGTACTCCGTCAACCAACCAGCAAAGAACTGTGTGCCGTACTCCGCGCCGGCGAAGTAGAACACTCCCAGCCCGAACAGGATCGCCGCGAGGACGAAACCGATGAGGTCGCGACCGACTTCGCGCATCGAAGGTTCGTGCGGCCGCCGGCCGATGATGAGCACGTCGATCAGCAGGAAGCCGGTCGTGACAATGATGGTGGTCCACCAGAGCCAACTGGGGATATCCATGAACTGTTCCTCCGGAGTGTTCGTGCGCGCACGGCGAACCGTGGTCGGACAAGGACGTTGCTCCGGAGGTCTCTCCCGCTCGGCTCACTGAGCCAACAACGCCGGGCCTCCGATGCTCTTCCACCTGGGCGGATCAGCTCAGGGCCGTGATGACGACGCTGCTGCGAAGGGATACTCCCCTCCATCTGGTGCCCATCCTTCCAGAGCGACCAGGCAAGGCCAAATGAAGGCAGCCGGCATTTCTGACGCGAACAGATCGGCGGTCGAGCCTGGCGAGACCTCCATCGACGGTCGAGCCTGTCGAGACCCCTCAGAGATTTCGACAAGCTCAATCAGCGGGCGGGCTCAATCAGCGGCGAGGGGGCGGTGCTTCTTGGGCAGCATGGAGACGACGGTGGCGTGGGACTCGTCGATCGCCTCGAAGATCTCGCCATCGGGGATGGCCCCGCCGATGTCAAGGGTGTTCCAGCCCGACCTGCCGATGTAGGCCATCACGTGGGCGTCATCGGGATAGCGAAGGATCCACTCGTCGGCTTCTTCGCGGGTCGCCCCGCACTTGAGTCCGACGCTGCCACCGCCACCGAGGAACGCGAAGATCTTGTCGTGGACCTTGGCCACGATGTCGCCTTCCCAGGGCTCGTCCTGCCAGGCTCCCGGTTTGGCCAAGCAGTACGTCACGAGCTCGGCCGGAGTCACCGTACGCCGGCCTCCACCATCTGGCGCAGCTCCTTCTTCAGCTCCGAGATCTCGTCGCGCAGCCGGGCCGCGACCTCGAACTGCAGCTCGGCGGCGGCAACGTGCATCTGGTCGGTGAGCTGTTGGACGAGATCGGCGAGATCGGTGGACGGGATCCCGGCAATCCCGCGGGCATGTTTGCCCGCCTCCTTGCTGGAAAGACCTGGCACTGGTGCCTTGCCTCGAGACTGCTGACGGCCGCCTCCACCCAGGAGCTCCTCGGTATCGGCGTCCTCGCGGGCGAGCATGTCGGTGATGTCGGCGATCCGCTTGCGCAGTGGCTGGGGATCGACTCCCTTGGCAACGTTGTAGGCCACCTGCTTCGCGCGGCGACGGTTGGTCTCGTCGATCGCCTTTGCCATCGAGTCGGTCACCCGGTCGGCGTACATGATCACCTGGCCTGAGACGTTGCGCGCTGCACGACCAATCGTCTGGATCAGCGAGGTGCCCGAACGAAGGAATCCCTCCTTGTCGGCATCGAGGATCGCGACGAGCGAGACCTCGGGGAGGTCGAGCCCCTCGCGGAGCAGGTTGATGCCGACCAAGACGTCGAACTGCCCCAGGCGTAGCTCGCGCAGCAACTCGATACGTCGCAGCGTGTCGACCTCGCTGTGGAGGTAGCGAGTGCGGACGCCGTTCTCGAGGAGGTAGTCGGTGAGGTCTTCCGACATCTTCTTGGTCAAAGTGGTTACCAAGACGCGCTCGCCCCGCTCGGTGCGGGTGGAGATCTCGGCGATCAGGTCGTCGATCTGCCCCTTGGTGGGTTTGACGATCACCTCGGGGTCGATGAGACCGGTCGGCCGGATGATCTGCTCCACCGTGGTGTCGACGCGAGACATCTCGTAGGGTCCGGGGGTCGCGGACAGGTAGACCGTCTGACCGATGCGCTCAAGGAACTCCTCCCACCGCAGCGGACGGTTGTCCATCGCACTCGGGAGCCGGAAGCCGTGTTCGACCAGGGTGCGTTTGCGCGACATGTCGCCTTCGTACATGCCGCCAATCTGCGGCACGGTCACGTGGGACTCGTCGATGACGAGCATGAAGTCCTCGGGGAAGTAGTCGAGCAGACAGTTGGGCGCCGAGCCGGCCGAGCGACCGTCGATGTGCCGCGAGTAGTTCTCGATACCGCTACATGTGCCGATCTGACGCATCATCTCGATGTCGTAGGTGGTGCGCATACGCAGCCGTTGGGCTTCGAGCATCTGACCACCGCGTTCGAGCTCGAGCAGTCGCACCTCGAGCTCCTCCTCAATGCCGCTGATGGCCCGCTCCATGCGCTCCGGGCCCGCGACATAGTGCGATGCCGGGAAGATGTAGAGGTGCTGATCCTCGCTGAGCACCTCACCGGTGACCGGGTGCAGCGTCATCAACCGCTCGATCTCGTCACCGAAGAACTCGATCCGGATCGGATGCTCCTCGTAGACCGGGAACACCTCGAGCGTGTCACCACGCACCCGGAACGTGCCCCGGGTGAACGACAGGTCGTTACGGGCGTACTGAACCCCGACGAGTTGGCGGAGCAGTGAGTCACGGTCGATCTCACCACCGACCTTGAGCGGGATCATCCGATCGACGTACTCCTGCGGCGTGCCGAGACCATAGATGCAGGAGACGCTCGAGACCACGATGACGTCACGACGGGTGAGCAGCGAGTTGGTCGTCGAGTGCCGGAGCCGCTCGACCTCCTCGTTGATGGAGGAGTCCTTCTCGATGTAGGTGTCGGTCTGCGGGACGTAGGCCTCAGGTTGGTAGTAGTCGTAGTAGGAGACGAAGTACTCGACCGCGTTGTTGGGGAACAACTCACGCAGCTCGTTGGCGAACTGGGCCGCCAGGGTCTTGTTGGGCAACATAACGAGGGTCGGCCGTTGGACCCGCTCGACGAGCCAGGCCACGGTCGCCGTCTTGCCGGTGCCGGTCGCTCCGAGCAGCACCATGTCCTTGACGCCGCCGTCGACCCGGCGCTCAAGCTCGTCGATCGCCGCCGGCTGGTCACCTGAAGGCGAATAGTCGGAGATGACCTTGAACGGAGCGACGGTGCGCTCGAGGTCGGTCACTGGTCTCATGACCACGAGCCTAGGCGCTGCTACCGACAACGCCGAGTCCTCACCGTGCGTCGTCGGCCACTCTCAGTCGTAGGCCCACCCGCGCCAATCCCTGTCGCCCACCCGCGCCCACCCGATTCAGACCCGCTGGGGTACGTCGGAAGACTGCTCGACGTACCTCCGGCAAATGGAAATTCCGACCTGCACCACCACCGCCGAGATCACAAGCGAGGCCACCACGTCGCTGAGCCAGTGGTAGCCGCCGAGGACGGCCGCGGACCCGACCGCGATCCCCGCCGCCATTCCCACAAGGACGGCCGCTCGCTGCGCTCGCGCGAGCTGTCGACCGCGCGTATGGCACGCCAGCAGGAGGAAGATCGTGGTGCCGATGCAGATGGCGGACGTGGCGGTGTGCCCCGACGGGAAGTAGCCGAGCTGCCCGCCCTCAGCCTGGGTGCCGTCGGGACCGGTCCTGGCGATCGGCCATTTCAGCCCGCCGACCACGATCCCCAACACCGCCAGATTGGCCGCCGCCAAGATGCCAGGCCACCAGCGCCACAGCACCTGCATCGACACCAGCGCGACGGCGATGAGGAGCGCTCCGGTAACGGGAACCTCGCCGAATCGACCGACCGGGCCGGTCCAACTGGGTGCAGCGCCGGCGGGAACCGTCGCGTCGTGAACAGCGCGGTCGAGTGAGACGAGGAGGCCGTCCGCCAGCACATCGGCGGTCATCAACGCCACCACGACAGCGCCTGCCGCCACGATGTGCCCCTCCCGCGACTTGGTCCAGGCTCGGAACCCACTCGTCATCGTGGGAGATGTCGGCGCGGCGCCATCCGTGGTCCACGACGGGCGCGGCCGGGCAGTCGGGTGGTGACGATGTGCTGCACGCGGTAACGATGCGGCCGGAACGGCTCGAGCAGCACCTCGAGCTCGAAGTCGTCGATCAACTCCCCCGTCAGGGCGTACCCGATGTGCCTGGCCACGTGGTAATCACCGAAGCTGACGGCGTCGGCGTCCCCGTGCGCCCGTTGGCGGATCTCGGCTGCGGTCCAGACCCCGATGCCTGGGAGTGAGCGCAGCCGTCGCTCCACTTGAGGGGCCGGCAGGTCGAGGGTGCGCTCAAGCGACTCAGCCACTCGCGCAGCCCGCACGATCGCCGACGATCGGGCGCCGTCGACGTGACAGCGAAGCCACTCCCACGAAGGCACCAGGGCCAAAGCTTGTGCGGTGGGCAGCGAACGAAGACCACGCCGCTCCCCCGGCCCGGGTGCCGGCTCGCCGAACCTGCTCAACAACCGGCGCCAACCCGTCCACGCTTCCTGGCCAGTCACCTTCTGCTCGATGACGGCCGCCACCAGTGCCTCGAACACCAGCCCGGACTTCGTCACCCGCCAGTGCGGGTTGCGGGTCCAGGCCTCGCGCACGAGCGGGTCAGTGCAGTCGAATCCCGTCGTGTCGTCGTCCGCGCCGAGCATCGCCGGGACTTGGCTCAGCAGCCAGCCGGATCCGGTGCCCCAGGCCTCGACATCGATCGCTGCGTCGCTCCGTCGTGGTGTGATGCGCGCGGTGACAGGACCCTCGGGCGTCATCGAAGCTCGCCACACGGTGCCGTCGGTGTCCAGCTGGAACGACGGGTCGCCAGCCCCTCGACGCAGCGGTCGGAGTACGTCGTACGGGTTGCATGGCCACCCCGGTCGCCACGTCCGGCTCACTGACTGAACTGTCTTCGCCGCCCCGGTCACCGGCTCAGCCTAGTGACCGCCCGGACCCATGACTTCGAGGGTCCAGGGGACGCGCTCGACGCTGCTCGTGAGGGTCTGGGTGAGCTGTCGGTGTGAACCGGCAGACTGGCGCCATGGTCGCCCTCCTCCTGAACGACGTCGTCGAGACGTCCCAGGCCGTCGCCGCCACCCGGTCACGACTGGCCAAGCGCGAAGCGTTGGTGAGCCTGCTTCGTCGGGCCGAGGCCGACGACATCGAGGTTGCGGTCGCGTTCCTGTCGGGGTCGCTGCGCCAGCGGCGTACCGGGCTGGGCTGGGCATCGATGCGAGATCTCCCGACGCCGGCCGACGAATCGTCGCTGACGATCATTGAGGTCGATGCCGCATTCGAGGCGATCAGCATTCTCGCCGGTAGCGGGTCGGCGGCAGCGCGCTCGGCCGCGGCTACCGAGCTGATGGGCCGCGCCACTGCCGACGAGCAGACGTTCCTGCGCGGACTGGTCCACGGCGAGCTCAGGCAGGGTGCTCTCGAAACCAGCCTGGTCGACGCGACTGCCGCCGCCGCGGAGCTCCCCTTGCCCGTTGTCCGCCGCGCGGTCATGTTGCGTGGTGCCATCGGTCCGGTGGCTCGCGCAGCGATGACCGAGGGGCTTGCCGCAGTCGAGGCGTTCGGTCTTACCGTCGGACAACCCATCAAGCCGATGCTGGCCTCGACGGCCCCAGACGTCAGGTCCGCGTTCGAGAAGCTCGGCACGGCGGACGCCACGACAGCAGTCTGCGTCGACTCCAAGCTCGACGGCATCAGGATCCAGGTCCACAAGAACGGTGACGACGTCAGCGTCTTCACGCGAAGCCTCGACGACATCACTCCTCGCCTGCCTGAAGTCGTCAGCGTCGCTGCCCAGCTCCCAGTCGATCAGGCAGTGCTGGATGGTGAGGCGTTGGCGCTCGACACATCGGGGCGACCACGCCCGTTCCAGGAGACGTCGGCGCGCACGGCGAGCCAAGTCGATGAGCTTGCGGGGCCACCCGGCACCGCCGTCATACCGTTCTTCTTCGACTGCTTGCACATTGACGGCGAAGACCTGATCGACCTACCTCTGCGCGACCGGCTGGCTCGGCTGGACGCCGTCACGCCTGCCTCCGCGCGGATCGCTCGACTCGTCACTGACTCCACCGACGTCGCGACGACCTTCTTTACCGACACGGTGGCTGCCGGCCAGGAGGGCGTCGTCGTCAAGGACCTCGATGCGTCGTACGAAGCGGGACGTCGTGGGGCGGCCTGGGTCAAGGTGAAGCCGCGGCACACCCTCGACCTGGTCGTGCTGGCCGTGGAGTGGGGCAGCGGACGACGTCAGGGCTGGCTGTCCAACATTCATATGGGGGCGCGCGACCCCGATGGCGGGTTCGTGATGCTGGGCAAGACGTTCAAGGGCATGACTGACGAGATGCTCACTTGGCAGACCGAGCGGTTCACCGAACTGGCCATCGACCCAGCAACGATCCATGACAACTACGTGGTCGAGGTCCGCCCCGAGCAGGTCGTCGAGATCGCCTTCGACGGGCTGCAGCGCTCGACCCGCTACCCAGGCGGTCTGGCCCTTCGTTTCGCCCGGGTGCTGCGTTACCGCAACGACAAGTCCGTCGCCGAGGCCGACACGATCGACGATGTACGCCAGCTCGCATCCGGCTAGCAGGCGCCTCGTCACGTGGAGGGTGCGACCTGCGGTGGCGGCCATTTCCAAGCAGTTCGGGCAATGACGAGGAGGAGCACCACCTCGATGACGCTTCCGACGATGTAGTAGGCCCACTCTTCGCCGATCACCGACACGATGATGCTGATCGCGTAGAGGAGGCTGACGACGATGTTGGTGATCCGGTTGACACGTGGTTTGAGAAGCAGTGACAAGACCACCATCAGGCTTGGCAGCAGGATGTAGATCAGTGTGAAGGTCAGGAACATCTGGTCGACCGTAAAGTCCGTGCTCGCCACCTTGCCGTCGAGCGCGGCCTCGAGAACGTCCGCGCGATAGAACGCGAAGATGTCGACGTAGGCGAACACGAACAGCATCGCGATCCACAGTGCGCTCAGCACGAGCTTCACATCGACCGGCGTGTCTTGATACTGCCTGGTTGTTGTCGTGCTCACGGCGATCTGCTCCTCTGGCCCAGGAGGGGACTAGCGGTCCGACGCGATCTGATCCGTCCAGGTCACAGGTGACAGGTCAGGCAGCTTCGGAGGGACCGTATCTCCCGATGAGACACGACGCAGCCGGCGGCTCACCCATGGCGCGAGGTGCTGACGGGCCCACCGGACGTCGGCGGCGACCCGGGCGCGACGGGGTTGTGGGATCAGGGGTCCGGGGGGCTTGGCCCACGCATGGTCTCCGAGGCCGAGCGCCTCGAGGACGGCCCCGGCGACTCGGGCATGACCTTCGGGTGAGAGATGCAGCCGGTCGTCGCTCCAGATGCTGGGGTGCGTGAAGATCGGCTCACCCCACAGCCGCACGAGCACACACTGCTGCCGCTCGGCGGTCTCCTCCACGATGGTGGTGAGTGCCTTGACCCGCGGCAGCGTGCGGCCGATCAGCCGTGAGCGCGATGTCGGGTCGACCGACTGGAACAGCACGACCTGCGAGCCGTTCTCGCGGAGCTGCTGCACCGCATCCTCGAAGCGCGCCGCGATGTGGTCCAGGTTGACGCTCGGTCGCAGTACGTCGTTCGTCCCACCCGCCAAGCTCACGAGCTCGGGGGCAAGTTCGAGTGCGCGGGGCAGCTGCTCGTCGATGATCCGGTCGAACAGCCGGCCGCGGATGGCGAGGTTGGCGTAACGGAAACGCGGTTCAGCCGCCGCAAAGACTTCCGCGACCCGGTCAGCCCAACCGCGAAACACCGATGCACCCACGGGTGAGGGGTCGTCCAGTCCTTCGGTAAAGCTGTCACCGAGGGCGACGAAGGTCTTGGGGATGGGGATCGCGGGACTGGTTGTCACCCAGGCAGTCTGTCACAGCGAAATGACCTGTAACTGTTAGTTACACAGCGGGTCTCGCAGTGGTTAGGATGTCCGGATGGAATCGAGCAGCGCGCGTTCCAAGCAGTCCGCTCCCCCGGCGCCCGACGCGATGGTGGTGGTGTCCGATGCGCCCACCCGCCGCCGCGCCACCGCGGAGCGCAAGCGCGAGCGCGAGCGGCTGATCCTCAGCGCAACCCGCGAGCTCTTCGACGCGCGCGGAGTGCGGGATGCGCCGATCGATGACATCGCCAAGTCCGTCGGCATCAACCGCGCCATCATCTACCGACACTTCGCGGGCAAGGAGGAGTTGTTCGCCCTGACGCTGGTCGGCTATCTCGACGAGCTCGCCGAGCGACTGTCCGCCGCCGACCGGGCCGATGCCTCCCCCACCGAACGCCTTCGCGACATCACCACCGCATTCGTCGACTTCGGGGTCGAGTTTCCCGCCTTCGTCGACTGCGCCCAGGCGTTGATGAGCAAGCCCACTCCTGAGCTGATGGAAGAGGTGAGCGAAGCGGCAATCATGCGACTGGGTACGGCGATGTCGGGCTGCCTCGCCCACGTCGTCTCGGCACTCGAAGCTGGTCAGGCCACCGGTGAGTTCCACGTCGAGGACGTCGACGTGATGGCCAACACGCTCTATGCCCAGGGTCTGGGCGGCATCGCGCTGGCCCGCGTCGGGACCGTCATCAAGGAGTCCTCTCCCGGAGTACCGGCAATCACGCCGATCTCGGTCGACCAGGTGCGCGAGTACCTCGTAAAGACGGCCGTCGCCTTAGCCAGCGCGCCGTGACCTAGGGATGGCTTGCCGCGGATCAGCGTTCGACGATTGCAGTCACTCCTTGACCGCCGGCAGCACAGATCGAGATCACGCCGCGCCCTTCACCACGCTCTGCCAGCAGCTTCGCCAGCGTCGCCAGGATGCGGCCGCCAGTCGCCGCGAACGGATGGCCCGTCGCCAAAGACGAACCTGCCACGTTGAGCTTCGCCGGGTCGATCGCGCCGAGCGGGGCATCGAGTCCGAGCCGCTCCTTGCAGAAGATCGGGTCCTCCCACGCCTTGAGGGTGGCGATGACCTGTGAGGCGAAGGCCTCGTGGATCTCGTAGAAGTCGAAGTCCTGCAGCCCCAGGCCGGCGCGAGTCAGCATGCGGGGCATCGCATAGGCGGGCGCCATGAGCAAGCCCTCTCCGCCGTACACATAGTCGACGGCCGCGGTTTCGTGATGACTCAGGTAGGCCAGCACCGGCAGGTCGTGCTGCTTGGCCCACTCCTCTGAGGCCAGCAGCACCACCGACGCGCCATCGGTCAGCGGCGTCGAGTTCCCCGCGGTCATCGTCGCTGTTTCGCCCTTGCCGAAGACCGGTTTGAGCGAGCCGAGCTTCTCCAGCGTGGTGTCGCCGCGCAGGTTCTGGTCTCGCTCAAGCCCGAGGTAAGGCGTCATCAGGTCGTCGAAGAAGCCGCGATCGTAGGCGGCCGCGAGCCGTTGGTGAGACGTGAGCGCCAGCTCGTCCTGTGCCTCGCGCGGCACCTCCCACTCGAGCGCCGTGAGCGCGGCATGCTCTCCCATCGACAACCGAGTGCGCGGTTCTGCGTTCTGCGGGATCGCCGGAACGAGGTGACTCGGTCGAACCCTCGTGAGCGCTTTGAGCCGGTCCTGCACGGTCTTGGCCCGGTTGGCGTCAAGCAGAATCTTGCGGAGCTTTTCGTTGACCGCGATCGGGGCGTCGGACGTCGTATCGACGCCACCGGCGATGCCCACGTCGATGACACCGAGGGCGATCTTGTCGGCTGCCGCAATTGCTGCCTGAATGCCGGTGTCGCAGGCCTGCTGGATGTCGTACGCCGGGGTTTGGGCCGACAGCTTCGAGCCGAGAACGGACTCGCGGGCGAGGTTGAAGTCGCGACTGTGCTTGAGCACGGCGCCGGCGACGACCTCACCGACGGTCTCGCCGGCCAACCCGAACCGGTCGACGAGCCCGTCGATCGCGGCCGTGAGCATGTCTTGGTTGCTGGCCTTGGCGTACGCCGCGTTGGACCGAGCGAACGGGATGCGGTTGCCACCGAGGATCGCCACGCGACGAGGGGCGCTGGCCTGTCGGGACGAGGGGGTCTGAGATCGTTTCGCCACTCGTTTGGTGACCGGTTTGGCTGGCGGCTTGGACGCAGCGTTCGGCATGCGGTACTCCTTGTAGCGAGGACCACACCCGAAGGCGTGGACTCTGAGTTACACGACAAGTTACCTTGGCACAGAATTGCCTTTGGCTCAGAGTCTCATTGCCCAAGGACCGCCGCCTACCCGCTGCTGCGGAGACGTTCACCACAAGGAGTCGACGATGGCTGATCGCTACCAAGCCCTGACCGCCACCTCCGTCGGCAAGTTTGTCGTCAAGAATCTCGGCTTGCCGAACCCGACCCCGCTCCGCCGCTATGAGCCTGGCGCGCCGCTGCTGGGCGGCGACTACCTCGTCGGCGGGACTGGGGACTTGCGTGCCGCCGCGTTGGCGACAATTGCAGCAGCGGGTGGAGACGCGGCTACCGAGCAGGTCGACGACACTCGATACAGCGGTCTCGTCTTCGACGCGAGCGGCATTGCCTCCAGCGATGGCCTGGCGACGTTGCGCGACTTCTTCAACCCGGTGATGCGCTCACTGACCAAGTGCCCGCATGTCGTCGTGCTCGGGACCGATCCCGACGCGGCCACCACCCCCGCGCAACACATCGCCCAACGCGCTCTCGAAGGCTTCACCCGCTCGCTGGGCAAAGAGATCGGACGGGGCGGCACGGTGCAGCTGGTGTACGTCGGCGACGGCGCCGACGACCGTCTCGCCTCGACGCTCGAGTTCCTGCTGTCGCCCAAATCGGCGTACGTGTCTGGGCAGGTCATCCGACTCACCACGCAGGTCGCGTCCGCGCACCCCGTGACTGACCCGCTGCGTCCGCTCGACGGCAGCGTCGCGCTCGTGACCGGAGCGTCGCGCGGCATCGGCGAAGCGATCGCGCGAACTCTGCACCGCGACGGCGCCACCATCGTCGGCGTCGACGTTCCGCAGGCGGCCGCGGGGCTGCACGCCCTGATGACGGAGCTGGGCGGCGAGTCCCTCACCCTCGACATCACCGCGGTCGACGCGCCACAACGGATCGCCCGTGCGCTCAGGGAGAAACATGACGGAGCCGACATCGTCGTTCACAACGCCGGCATCACCCGCGACAAGAAGGTCGCCAACATGGACGATGGTCGCTGGTCATCGGTGATCGACGTCAACCTGGCCGCGCCCGAGCGCATCACTGCGGAGCTGCTCGATCAGAAGCTGATTCGTAGCAATGGCCGCGTGATCGGAGTGGCGTCGATCGCGGGCATCGCGGGCAACGCAGGGCAGACCAACTACGCAACCTCCAAGGCCGGTGTCATCGGGTTCGTCGACGCGTTCGCGCCGCTGGCCGCAGATCAGGACGTGACGGTCAACGCCGTTGCCCCCGGCTTCATCGAGACCCAGATGACCGCCTCGATCCCGTTGGTGATCCGCGAGGCCGGTCGTCGGATGAACTCGATGAGCCAAGGCGGTCTGCCGCTCGACGTCGCGGAGACCGTTGCCTGGTTCGCACATCCTGGTTCGTCGGGCGTCACCGACAACATCGTCCGCGTATGCGGCCAGAGCCTGCTCGGCGCGTGACCAGTGGCGAGTGACGGCGGGACTCACATGACGGTTCGAGTCCTCGACGAGTCACCGCCCTTGGGTTCGCTCTACGTCAAGGCGGCGCTGCCTTCGCTGCCTGGCGCTGGTTTGATTCCCGGCGTCGCTGCTCCTGGTGACGGTGACACGGTGCCTGACCTTCGACTCGAGCTGCGCGACATCTCTCCCGACGCCGAACACATCGAGGCGTATCGCGATGTGTGCGAGTTCCCGCTTCGCGACACGCTCCCGGCGACGTACCCCCATCTGTTGGCCTTCCCGTTGCACCTGACGCTGATGACGGCCCCCGGTTTTCCGTTCGCCGCGATGGGCGCAGTGCACATCGCGAACCGGATCGAGCAGCGGCGCCCGGTCGCAGTCGACCAGGTGCTCGACCTCGCGGTGTGGGCGGAGCGGTTGGCGCCGCACCGGCGCGGGCGCACCGTGACTATCGTGTCGGAGGCGTCGGTCGCTGGCGAGGTGGTCTGGCGCGACGAGACCGTGCTACTGAGACGCGGCAAGGGCAGCGACACCGCGGCGGACGCGAGTGCGAACCTGCCCGAGAACGCTCCGGCTGGACCGATCCGGTGGCCGCTGTCGAGCGGGTTGGGCCGGCAATACGCGAGTGTCTCGGGCGACCGCAACCCCATCCACCTGTACGACGTGACGGCCCGGGCGTTCGGATTCCGGCGGCACATCGCCCATGGCATGTGGACGAAGGCACGCTGTCTCGCTGCCCTCGACCGCGAACTGCCGGAGGCGTTCCTCGCCGAGGTGGCCTTCAAGAAGCCGATCGCGTTGCCTGGTTCGGTCACGTTCGGTGCTCTGGTTGCTGGCGAGCAGGTCGACTTCGGTGTCACCGCGTCGACGTCCGACGACGTACACCTGCTTGGACGAGTGACGCACCTCTGAGACTCGGCCACCACGCCGCCACCACCCCGATGTCTGCAAGGCAAACCCCCACTCTGCAAGGCAGATTTGCCTTGTTAACAAGCCTTTTGGACTGAAAACAAGGCAAACCCCAAGCCGTCAGCGGCGGTGGCCGTAGCGGATGGTGGTGGTCTTCTTCGGGCTGAGGCGTTTGGAGAAGGTGGCGGTCGACGGGTTCCACACCCCGAGGTCAGAGATCGCGTCTCCGTTCCAGTCACCGACGACAGGAGACGACGTCACGTTGCCGTACTTGACGACGCGAGCGCTTCCGTCGAGCTTGGCGAGCTGGAACCTCCTCGCGAGAGGGTCGTAGCCGCCGACTTCCCAACGGCCGTCGCCATCCCAGTCACCCGCGATGGGAAGGTTCGAGGCGGACCCGAAGTGCCGCGACGAGAACGTGCCGTCGGCCGCCCGCAAGTAGAAGGTCGACTTCGACGGTCGGAACACTCCCACGTCGAACTTCCCGTCACCGTTCCAATCCCCCGCTATCGGCAGGTCGCCGCGCACGCCGAACGCAAACCGCTTCCGGTTGCCGTTGGACATGCTCAGCGTGAAGGTTGTGGTCGACGTGCTGTAGACGCCGGGGTCTGACTGGCCGTCGCCGTTCCAGTCACCGACGACAGGCTGGTCGGTCGGCAGCCCGAACGTCGTGATCTCCGACGTGCCGGCCGGCAGCCGCTCCCGGAACACTGCCGCGGCCCGCTGGCGGCCGAAGACACCGACATCGGAGTGGCGGTCGCCGTTCCAGTCACCGGCGATGGGGACGTCGGCGCAGCTGCGCGACGTGAGCCAGCTGTTGTAGGCGAAGCGCTTGTTGTTGAAGTAGGCGTGCTGGTCGTTCCGGTTCAAACGCTGTTCGTAGTGGAGGTGCGGACCCGACGAGCCACCCGAGCTACCCAGCAGAGCGATCGTCTGGCCTTGGTCTACCCGCTGGCCGACGACCACGAACGCCTTGAGCAGGTGAGCATGCAGTGACGTCCAACCGTTGCCGTGGTCGATGACGACGTACAGGCCATAGCTGGTGTTGCCGACGTCGACGACCGAAGTCACCGTTCCTGGTGCGGTCGCTACGACGATGTGACCGGAGTCGTTTCCGTCGCGGTTCCAGTCGATCGAGCGAGAGCTGGGACTATGACTGGCGCGGGTGGATCCTTCCCAACGCTCGCCGCAGGCGAACGGCATCTGGAACCGGGGCTTGGTCGCTGCGGACGCTGTCGCGGCAGGAAGTCCGCCCACGACGAGGCCTGTGAGTGCGGCGGATACGGCCAACGCACACAGTCCGGTACGGCATCGGTGCACGACGCGATCACCTCCAGGTGCGGAGCCTGTGCTGCTGGAGTACCAGGAGCCTCATGGCACACAGATGTCACTTCTGTTACAACCGCCGCCAGCGTAGACCCGATCCGGCCGCCGTGTCTGCTGGTCGCGAAATGTGACCGCGGCGAAGGGCGACAGCCGCGGACTCTGGTTAGGGTCGCTGCATGCGCATTCTTTTCATTGGCGGGACCCGCTTCGTCGGTCGCGCGATCGCCGAGGCCGCGATCGAAAACGGGCACGACATCACGCTCCTCCACCGTGGCCAGACCGACAACGCGGTCTTCGACGACGTCGAGCACCTGCGCGTCGACCGTGACGGTGACCTGTCCGTCCTGGCGGGACGCGAGTTCGATGCCACCGTCGACGTCTGCGCCTACATCCCGCGGCAGGTGAAGACGCTCGCCGAAGCCCTCGATGGCCGAGGTGGTCAGCACGTGTTCATCTCGACCATGTCGGTGTTTGTTGACACCGACGCGCCGGGACTCGACGAGGACTCACCGCTGGTCCGGCTTGACGACCCGACCACCGAGGAGGTCACCGGCGAGACCTACGGCGGCCTCAAGGTGTTGTGCGAGGAGCAGGCCGCGTCGTCCTACGGCGATGCACTCACGATCATCCGGCCGACGTACGTCGTTGGTCCGCACGACCACACCGGCCGCTTCACTTGGTGGGTACGACGCATCGCGCGGGGCGGCGAGGTGCTCGCACCAGGCCCGAGTGATTCACCCATGCAGGTGATCGACGCCCGCGACCAAGGTGAGTGGACCGTCAAGCTCATCGAGGACCACACCACGGGAACCTTCAACAGCACGTGTCCGACGCCACCGTTCGGCTATGGCGACCTGCTCGACGCGACGGTCCGCGCCGTCGGCCCTTCCGACACGACGCTGACCTGGGTCGAGGCCGCCTGGCTCGCGGAACAGAAGGAGACCTACCAGTCACTTCCGCTGTGGACCGAGGGCAACTACGAGTGGTCGCTCGCCGGCGACCCGACCAAGGCCCTCAGTTCTGGTTTGTCTCCTCGCCCGCTCACCGAGACCATCTCCGACACGTGGGACTGGATCAAGGAGGAACAGCCACCGCTCGTCGACGGCTGGGGCGTCTCCGAAGAAAGAGAGGCGGAGCTGCTCGCGGCCTGGGCAGCCCGGGGCTGACCAGGCCGCGACACTGGCCTGCGGACTACAGCGTCACGCGGCCGACACACACCTCTCCGCTGCGGGTGTTCGTCGCCCGGGCCACAAAGGCATCAGAGCCGGCGCGGTTGGCGACGTGGCGTTCGACCTCGAAGGACCCGCTGGGCGCGTGCGTCGTGCGGTTTCCGGAGAACACGAGTTGACCGTTGTCCCGGATCCGTACTGCCCATGTCTGGCCGTTGACATTGCTGTCCACTTCGAACTCGACTTCGATCCTGCCGTCATCCGGCTTCGCCTTCAGCTTCCAGTCGGTCGCGCCGCTGCACGAGCCGTTCGCGCGGACCTCGGGGCGACCGCCGCTGGCGTCAGCTGCCGGTGCGAGCATGGCCACCCCTGCAAACGCGGTCGCGGTCACGATGAATGCTGCGGCTGTTCCTTTGAATTTCATGTGGTCTCCTTGGTGAGGAGGCACTGGTGCGCAGACGCCTCGCTGGTGGTGTCACCACCGTCGCTGAGGCGCGGTCACGGTTGCTACTGGACCTACGTCGTAGTACCGAGCAGGGCGTCTCGCGCTTCTCCGATCGGGCGGATCAGTCCTTCCTGCGCGACCGAGGCAATCAGCTCTCCGCTGCGGCTGTAGACCTTCCCGAGTGCGAAGCCGCGGCCACCTGATGCCGAGGGCGAGTACTGGTCGTAGAGCATCCACTCGTCAGAACGGAACGGCCGGTGGAACCACATCGTGTGATCCAGCGACGCGGGCCGGATTTTCGGTGAGGTGATGATCAACCCGTGCGGGACGAGACTGACGCCGAGGAGGGTGAGGTCGCTGGCGTAGGCGAGGACGCACGTGTCGATGACCCGGTCGGCCGGGACTGCGGAGGCGGCTTTGATCCAGATCTGCGTGCGCGCTGGCTGATCGGTGTTCTCCAGGGCGCCACCCGGTCTGGAGTCGGCGGCGTACCGCACATCGAGGGCCGCCCATTCGCGCTCCCAAGAGCGGTCCTCCGGGCGGCCGGTGACGAGCCGGTAGAGGTCGCCCATCGACGGGCAGTCCTCGGGATCGGGCACCTCGGGCATGGCGTCCTGATGGTCGAAGCCGATCTCTTCGATGTGGAACGACGCCGTGACGTAGAAGATCGACTTGCCGTGCTGCCGGGCCACCACCCTGCGCGTCGAGAACGACCGTCCGTCGCGAATCCGCTCGACGTCGTAGATGATGGGCCCAGCTGTGTCACCCGGTCGCAGGAAGTACGCGTGTAGCGAGTGAACGAAGAGACCCTCGTCGACCGTTCGGCAGGCCGCGCGCAACGCCTGCGCCGCCACCTGGCCTCCGAAGACCCGTTGCATGGCCGTGTCGGGCTGGCGTCCCCGATAGAGGTCGACCTCGAGCTGTTCGAGTTCGAGGAGGTCGAGCAGATCTGGAACGGAGTTCGGCACGGGACCGATCATTGCACCCCGGCGTGGGCATCAGCGGTGCAGCCATGCCACGACGTCGGGTGGCGCGAGTTCGGCCACCCGTTCGTCGTAGTGCCTGACCTGATCGTCACTCATCAGCGCCCGCCAGCCACCTGAGGTGCCCTGCCGGAAGAATGCGTTGACGTCCTTGAGCACGCCGCCGCCATCGGGGACCAGCGTGGTCGCCCGGTCGCGCATCGCGGCGAACGTGGCGGCGTCCACAAGACCCGCCCATCGTCCGGAAGGGACGTCGAAACGCAGTCGGTCAGCAAGCTTCCGCATCTCGCCTTCGAGGTCGGCGAGCAGGTCGCTGTAGTGGACGAGGACGACGTTTTGCTGTTGTCGCTGTCGTTCCCACGCGTCAGTGACGTGGTGCAGCACGCCCCCGATCGAGTCCATCCGCTCCTGCGGCGAGGACTCGTCGTCGATCCAGCGCTGCAGCGCCTCGTCCAGCGGCCGACGGGGGGTGTCCGCAACCGGCTCGGTGGGCTCAGGCTGGCCGAGCATCCGTCGTACGGCGGTTCGGTCGATGTTGGCGCCCTGGTGATACAGCGAGATGTACATGTCTCGTGGGTCGCGTGCGGCGACGATGTAGGTCGCCCGGTCGTCGAGCACGATCCCGTCCAACGGCGTATGCGTCTTGATGAACCGCCGGTGGTCTTGCGCCTCGAGTCGCCCGATCACGTGGTCGAGTGGCTCGATCTTCCAGTCCAGCCACGGTGACATGGCGCCGAGTGGTTGGGGTAGGTCTGGTGTTTGGAACACGAGGAGCGCGCAGATCATCTGCATCCACGTCGTACCGCTCTTGGAGCGGGTGCTGATGACGATGTCGCCTTCACGGAACGGAAAGTCGGCCCAACGGGCGCTGTCCTCGTCGTTGGACTGATAGCGGATCGGTGCGTCAGCCACGGCACGACTCTACGACGGTGTCTCGCAGCGGGACGCCCGGCAGGTCGCCCTGGACAGGGTGGTTCGAGGGGGCGGAAACTTACCGAGGAGGTTGCGATGGCGGCGGACCTTGATCGAGTCCAGGTTGATGGGCTCAACGTGGCGTATCAGCGTGCCGGCCAGGGATCTGCATTGCTCTTGCTACATGGCGCGTACGAAGACAGTCGCATCTGGCGACGGCAACTCGAAGGACTGTCGGATGAGTTCACGGTCGTCGCATGGGACGCACCGGGCTGTGGGGGTTCCGATGATCCTCCGGAAGGGTTTGCTGCCACGGACTACGCCGACTGTGTGGCGGGCTTTATCCGGGCGGTCGGGCTGACGAAGCCTCATCTGCTTGGCCTCTCGTGGGGTTCGGTGCTGGCGCTGGGCTGCTACGAACGGCACCCCGACGTCGCGGCGTCCCTCATCCTTGCGTCCGCGTACGCCGGCTGGGCGGGGTCGTTGTCGGCGGAGGAGGCGCAGCGACGCACCCGCCAGGTGCTACGCGAGGTCGAGCTACCAGCCGAGGCGTTCGTGCCGGACTGGATCCCGACGCTGTTCACTCCCTCTGCCGGGCAGGAGCTCATCGACGAGGTCTCGGCGATCATGTACGACTTTCATCCTGCGGGCATGCGGGCGGCTGTGCTCTGCATGGCTGAGCTGGACTACCGCCCGATGCTGTCCAGCATCACGATCCCGACCTTGCTCCTGTACGGGGAGAAGGACGTCCGTTCCCCGGTCTCGGTGGGAACAGAACTGCACGCCCAGGTCGCAGACTCGACTCTGGTGGTGATGCCGGGTGCCCCTCATCTCGCCAACGTCGAAACTCCCGGGTTGTTCAACGAAGCCGTGCGCAATTTCGTCAGAGTCGCCGGTACATGACCTGAAGGCCGACCCGGCCGAGCGTGGGGTGCTCGAACGCCTCCGGAACCGTTCCGATGATGTCGAAGCCGAGTGACTTCCAGAGTGCTACTGCTCCGTGATTGGACTCCACGACCGCGTTGAACTGCATGGCGGCATATCCCTGCTCGCGCGCCCAGGCCACCGCGTACTCCCCGAGCGCGCGTCCGACGCCGCGGCCCCGCGCATCTCCGGCGACCATGAAGCTCGCGGTGGACACATGTGATCCCGCGCCAGGTCGGTTGGGCCCCATCTTGGCTGTCCCGATGGGCTGTCCCGCCTCGACCGCGACGACCGTATGCCCGGGCGGACTCTCCACCCACACGCCCTGAGCTTCCTCGCTCGACCAGCCGGCGTCGTACGCATAGGTGTCACCGGCGCTGACGATCTCGCAGAAGATGAGCCAGACCGCCGGCCAATCCGCGGCGGCGTACTCACGGATTTCCACAGCGGCACAGTAGCCATCACCACGAAGCGCTGTCGATGGAGTTCCCCTAGCCTGGTCGCGTGCGGTCACGCCTGCTCGCGCCCAGCATCCCGCGGCGACGTACGCCGTGAGGCTCCGCAACGACGACACCGGCTACGGCTTGGTCACCAAGACCTTGCACTGGCTCACGGTGGCCGCGATTGCCGCGCAGTTCACCATCGGCTACCTCATCGACGACAGCGGTCATGGCCATGGACGCGGCCGAGGGCGCGGAGGTGAGGCGTCGGGGCATGGCAGTGGTCATGGCCGTGGGGGCGACGACGACTTCACTCTCCGCTTCGGCGATGGCGACGACGCCATGGTCACCGTGCACGTGCTGCTGGGAGTGACGATCGTGGCCCTCGCTCTGTTGCGTCTCGTCTGGCGGCGCACCACCCCATTGCCTCCGTGGGCTCCTGGACTCTCCCCGCCGGAGCAAAAACTGGCGACCTGGACCGAACGCCTGCTGTATCTGTGTCTGATCGTCGTACCACTCACCGGGATAGCGCTGTTCCTGGTGTCCGACGACCTGCTGGCCTTGCACGTCACGGGACACATTGTCTTTTTCACCGTGTTGGCCGCGCATGTCGGTTTGGTGCTGAAGCATCAGCTCATCGACCGTGACCGACTCCTCCGTCGGATGCTCTGAGCCTGTGCTCCGGGTTGTCGGACTTCCCGAACCCTGGCACGGTTGGTCGGTGCTCTCAGACGAGGTATCCAAGGCGCTCGACGCGCAGCTCCAGACCTGGGTCACCGAACGTGACTGGTCTGGAAGCGTGCTGCTGACCCAAGGTGACTCCGTCCTCTTCGAGGGCTGTTACGGCCTCGCCGACCGGGCGGCAGAGCTGCCGGTGACACCGCAGACCAGGTTCGGTCTGGCGTCGGTGACCAAGATGTTCACGGCTGTCGCGATCGCCGATCTCGTCGTCGCTGGGTCGCTGCGGTTCGAAGACCGTGTCGTCGACGTCGTACCGCCGCTTCGTCGTCCTTCGACGCTGCGCCCGGACGTGACCGTCCATCATCTGCTGACGCACACGTCCAGCATCGCGGACTACAGCGAGGAGGACGAGGACTCCCCTGCGTACCTCGAGGACTATGGCGCGTTGTGGAACCACCGGCCCAGCTACAAGATGCTGCGTCCCGCCGACTTTCTCCCACTCTTCGGGGACCTGCCGCCCTACCAGCCGCCGGGTGAGAAGTGGCAGTACTCGAACGCCGGGTATGTGCTGCTCGGGCTGGTCATCGAGGAGGCCGCCGGCCGGCCGTACATCGACGTCGTCCAGGAACGTGTCTTCGACCGCGCGGGTATGACGGCGAGCGGGTTCTTCCGACTGGACGAGGCGCGGCCGGATGTGGCGATCGGTTACCTCCCGAGGGAGTCGCCAGACGACCTCTGGCGGACGAACATCTACCGGATCCCCGTGGTTGGTGGGGCGGATGGCGGTGCGTTCAGCACGACCGGCGACCTCGACCTCTTCCTGAAACGTCACGCCGACGGGACGCTGCTCGGCACCGCGCAGGACGCCGTCCTGGCCCGGCAGGCCGATAGCGGCGACGGCTACCACAGTGGATACGGGGTCCTGCACTACCCGGACGGACGATACGGGCACGGAGGCGGCGACCCTGGCGTCGCCGTCCTCATCCACCGCTTCCCCGCCGACGACGTCAACATGGTCGTACTGTGCAACAACGAAGGGCCAGTAGGTGAGGTGCGGGATGCCGTGCTAGCGGCCTGGAGAAGCTGAAGAGCTCGGACTTATCGGTCTCTGGCTCTCGCTCATCGCAGCGAGCGTCTAGGTTGTCTGCATGCGGGTAGTGATCCTCGGGGCGGGATTCGGCGGGCTGGAGCTTGCGACCAGGTTGTCTGACGGCCTCGGCCAGGACGCCGATGTGGTGCTGATCGACCAGGCTGATGGGTTCGTCTTCGGGTTTTCCAAGCTGGATGTGATGTTCGGCCGGGCGACCGCGGACGACGTCATCCATCGGTACGCCGACATCGTCCGACCGGGGGTTTGCTTCGTGCAGTCGACGATCCGCTCGCTGGATCCGGTGGCCAGGCGCGTGACGACTGACAGCGAAACGTTCGACGCCGACATCCTGGTCGTCGCGTTGGGAGCCGATCTCGACCCCGCCGCGACTCCGGGGCTGCTCGAAGGAGGGCATGAGTTCTACACCGTTGACGGTGCTTTTGCGTGTCGTGACGTTCTCGAACAGTTCGCCGGGGGGCGAGTGGTCGTCGGTGTGACGTCGGCGCCGTTCAAGTGCCCGCCAGCACCGAGCGAGACGGCCTTGCTGATGCACGACTTCCTGCATGAACGCGGTCTGCTCGAGGCGTCGCACGTGTCGCTGGTGATGCCGCTCGGCGTACCGATCCCGCCGTCTCCGCAGGCATCGGAGGCTATCCTCGCCGCCTTCGCCGAACGTGGGATTGCGTGGCACCCGGGACAGCTGGTGCGCGGCTTGGACCCCGATCGTCAGGTTGCGTTGCTCAGCGATGGTGCCGAACTGCCGTATGACCTGTTCCTCGGCATCCCGGTGCACCGTGCGCCGGCTGTGGTCGTCGAGTCGGGGATGACCGTAGACGGCTGGGTGCCGGTGGACCCGCAGACCCTCGAGACCTCGTTCCCGGGTGTCTATGCGGTCGGCGACGTGACCAGTGTCGGAACCCCGAAGGCGGGAGTCTTCGCTGAAGGGCAGGCCCAGGTCGTGGCCGCTCAGATAGTCGCCCAGGTACGAAGCTCGGGCGCGCAGCCGTCGTACGACGGTCGAGGTGTCTGCTACTTGGAGTTCGGACAGGACATGATCGCCACCGTGGACGTCATGTTCATCAGCGGGAAAGCGCCCGCCGGAATCTTCGATGGACCCTCCACCGAGCTCGCCGCCCAGAAGTCCGCCTTCGGGGCCGAGCGGGCGCAGCGCTGGTTCAACCGACGTTGGACTCCGCTGGGGGATCCGCCACCTTTGGCCGCTCGCGATCACTGACAAGCAACGGCAGACTGGGGAGATGAGCGAACCCGTTCGTGTGTTCAGGGCGGCCGACCTGGTCGAGGCCGACCCCACCCCGGGCATGCTCCGCAAGCGAGCATTCGAGGTGTCGGCGGTGTGGGCCGGTCAGGTCGAAACGGCGCCGGGAGCCGTCTCTGGTTGGCATCATCACGACCTCAACGAGACAAGTCTGTATGTCGTCTCGGGCGTGCTGAGGATGGAGTTTGAGGGGCAAGACGGCTACGTCGACGCTACAGCCGGTGACTTCGTCCACGTGCCGGCGTCCACTGTGCATCGCGAGAGCAACCCCACCGATGAGACCACTTTGGCCATCATCATGCGTGCGGGCGGCGGTATCCCTACCGTGAACGTCGACCCTCCGCCAGGTCGCTCAGCGCAGGCCTAGTCACTCGCCGGGTTGGTCCAGGGCATCGACCAAACGCTTCGGCGCCACTGCGCGGTAGCTCTCGACGAGCAGCTCGGACACCTCGTCCCAGTCGACACTCGCTTCGAGCACCATGCCGACGACCGTGGCCCTCCAGGGCGGAGCGAAGAACGGGTACTCCGACCGCCGCAGCGCGGCGAGTTCCGGGCCCGCAGACTCGAACGTCAACAACGTGGCCGGGCCGTCGCCGCCAAGTGCCCGCGCGTACGCGGGTGGCCACCCGTCATCGACCGTGAGGACGTGGGCAAACGTGCGCTCACGGACGCGCCAGCGGGTACCGACCCAGGCCTCCTCCTGATACGCCTCGGGTAGGCCTAGGCAGATCTCGCTCAGGCGGGTGATGACCTCGGCGGAGACGTCAGCGGGCTCAGCCATGCGTCGGCTTCCGCGTCGAAACGTGCATCGCCCCAAGATATAGATGCCAATTGCGCACCCCAGGAGTAGCTACGACGGTTCATCAGCCTGCACGAGCCTTCGCAACTTCTCGAGGGAATCAGTCCAGCCGCCGTGGTGCAGCGCGAGTCGCTCCTCGGTCGCAAACTCGCCCTGCCAGAGCGACAGCCTGGTGCTGTTGTTCGCCATGCTCAACGAGAGCTTGACGACCGTTTCTCGGTCATCTGGGTGGGGCTCATCCCAGCGGAACGTGTAGACGAGCCGACTCGGAGCATCGATCTCGAGGAACTCACCCGACAAGTGGAACGCATCGCCGCCGGGCGGCTTCATGGTGAACCGATAGCGTCCTCCAACGCTGAGGTCGGATTCGACCTCGGGGATCGTGAACCCAACTGGCCCCCACCACGTCGCTAGCTCGTCCGGCACGGTGAACAGGCCGAAGATCTGCTCGCGGCGTGCATCAAGAACACAGCTCAGTTCGAGGACGAACCCACCCGCCTGCGCGTTCATAGCCCGATTCTTGCAAGAGAGGGACGGTATGGAGTTGCCGCCGCGACGGGCCATGTGGCCGGTAGGTGCTCGCTTTGGACGGTCAGCGCGTGGTTTGCTCGTGAGCATGCGCGGGATCTTGGCTGTGATCGGGACTGCAGCGATCGTGCTGTCGGGATGCGGCGGCGAAGACCGCCGTACCTCGGAGGAAGCGCCCTCAAGCGCTGAGACATCGTCGGCGTCGACCGCTCCGTCGGAGTCAGATGGCCCAGCAACGGATGCCGAGACGCCCACCGAACAAGCTCGGCGCGGTGTTGTCGTCAAGACGGCCGACAGCGCGTACGGACCCATGCTCTTCGACCGATCCGGCCAGGCCATCTATCTGTTCGACAAAGAGACGACCAGCAAGCCGGAGTGCTACGGCGCCTGCGCGGAGGCCTGGCCGCCGGTTCTTGCGCAGGGCATCCCGCAAGCGAGCGGCTCCGTACAATCGCCGCTGCTGGGTACGACGCTGCGAAAAGACGATTCGCGTCAGGTCACCTACGACGGCCACCCGCTGTACTTCTACGCCGACGAGGGCAAGAAGGAGGTGACATGCCACAACGTCTCCGAGTTCGGCGGTTTGTGGCTGGTCGTCACCCCGGATGGCAAGGCCGCCGCTTGATGACCGTCCCCAGGTCCCGACGGCGTACCTCAATCACGCGGCGCGGCGGGCAGGCGTGGTGCCGGTGTGGTCGACCAAGAAGTAGCGGCCGTGCGGTGATCGCCAGACGAAAACACCGCTGAACGGTTGGACGACCTGCCATCTGCCGTGGGTCCTGATCCGGTGGTGGAACCTCACCATCGGTCCGAGGTTCTCTAACGCGGTTTGGCCCGGTGGTCCGCCGTTGTCGGGACTGACGTAGGGAATTGAGTGGTCGCAGTCGCGCTTGCGGCTGGTGCTAGTGGCATACGGGAAGACGTCGACCGGGCTGCGGAGGTAGGTGGCGTCGCGAAGCCGGTCCGGCACTTCATAGGCATTGACGGGAACTTGGTTGGCCAGGTCGATGATGGGTCTAACGGTGATGTGGCAGTCGCCGAGCCAGCGTCGTACCTGCTCGATGGTGTTCGGTCCGAGTCCTTCGACCCGAGCCACGCCGTGGCCGGATTTCAAGGCCTCCTGACTGAGATGCACGTACAAGGTAACCGGCGGCCGCGAGTCCACTCGTCGCGGAGCCTGGGGAGCCTGCTCAGCCGTCGGCTCGCCACCTGCAGCGATGGCGGTCTGTTCGAACAGATTGAGTGCTTGTTGTGGTCGAGCGAGGACTCCAACGGCCGCTGCCCGTCGGGCATCCTTGGAGCGTTGATCACCCAAGGTGCCCAGCCCATCGGCGACCCGGTCGATCGACGCGTCGAAGAAGATGGCGTCGGGCGCCTCGGCCTTGATGTGGATGCTTTTGATGCCGTGGTCGTTGCTCTGCCCCATCCATACCCGGAGCGAGGTCTGAGCGGCCTCGACGGCTTCGGCGGCAGCCTGCGGATCGGCCTCGATGATGACCGCACTGATGATGGCTTCCAGGCGTCCCCAAGGCAGGGAAGACGCCCACGGTGTCACTCGCCGGTCGACCATCGCGGCGGTCTCGGCCGACAAGGTCCGGGTGGCTTCGGCGGTCTTGCGGCCGATCCACGGCTTGACCTCTCCGGCGATGATCCGCGCCCACAGACGGGGCAGTCGGTGCCGCAGGTCCAGTGCGTCCGCGACCAGCTGGGACGCAGCGTACGGCGACAGCGCCAACACAGCGCCCAGCTCAGCCGGCGCGAACTCGGCCACTTCCGGCGTGCCCGCACCACCCAGAGACACCAGCCGCTCGGTGCCCGGCAACGAGACTTCGGTCTCGTCAACGACGGTGTGCAGGTCAGCCCAATGCGCTGCATCGACCAGGATCCGCACCTCCGCCTGCTCCGAAACCGCCCGCGCAGAAGCGACATCGGACAGCAGAGCGTCAGCCTCGAAGTGGGTCGGATCGGTGTCGAACATGAGACCAATCTAGACCCGACCACCGACAAAACTGAAGTGAGTTTCCCCTTATTCACAAGGGGAAACGAGACACTCATGCAGACAGCCGCGGCCCAGCGTGGCCAGCCAAACACAACCATTGTCCGGCGCTGAAGACCCAGGTCTGTGTCATCGGCATCCGGAACACCTCAACACTTTGATCGATCTCCACCTCGTCGGTGGCCACACACGTGAGAACTGCAGTGTCAGCCACAACCTTGACCGAGACCTCACCGAGGTTCTGTGCTCGCCAACGGAGTCCACCACCGGTGTTGGAGTGCACATATTCATCCCGGTCGAATGTCTCCCCGATGTGCGAGGTCCAGATGAAGTCCGGGTGCAGCAGAGCACTCAGTTCGTCGGCATCGCCGCTGGCCAATGCAACTCCACGACGCTTGGCCGTGTCGATCACCCGCTGTTCCGGTTCCATCGGCCCAGTCTCGCCGAGGCCGGCGCTGGCCGTCGACCGTCGAGCCACAAGCCACCAGCTGTGTCACGATGGCGAGCATGGCCCGGCTGCCCCGTTTCGACCTCTGGGACGACTGGGTGGGCGAACGCCTCGAGAAAGCTCTTCGCCGCCATCACCATCGACGGCTACGCAAACTCGGATGGGACGCCGCCCTGAGCCCCGAAGAGCGCGGCTGGTGGTCACCTCGAGCCGAGGTTCGCCCAGGCAATGCTGCCGAGGTCTTGATCGACGGAGTCGATGCCCTGGCTTCCATGCAAGAGGCCATCCGCGGCGCCCAGGAGTCCGTGCACATCGCTGGCTGGCACGCGAGCCCCGACTTCCGGCTGACCCGTGACCCCGACTCACCCGCACTGCGCGACCTGCTCGCGGACGTAGCAGAGCGGGTGCCGGTGCGTCTGCTGTTGTGGGCTGGCCCGCCCGTGCCCGCGTTCGAGCCGACCCGCAAGATGGTGAAAGCGGCACGCACCGAGTTCGAACGCGACTCCAAGGTGCACTGCGCCCTCGACAGCCGCGAACGCACGATGCACTGTCACCACGAGAAGATCGTGATCATCGACGGGACAACCGCCTTCGTCGGCGGCATCGACTTCACTGCGTTGCAGGGTGACCGCCACGACCACCCTGTTCACCCTCCACGCGGTCCGCTCGGCTGGCACGACGCGGCAATGAAGGTACGCGGCCCGGCGGTGGCCGACGTCGGCAAACACTTCACCCAGCGATGGAACGAGGTCACCGGCGAGCAGATCTCCTCGCTCCCACCGCCCGCACCCGAAGGAAACGTCGAGCTCCAGGTCCTTCGTACAGTCCCGGAGAAGACCTACAACTTCTTACCCAAGGGCGAGTTCACCATCCTCGACGCCTACCTCAGGGCTCTGCGTACGGCGGAGCACCTGATCTATCTCGAGAACCAGTTCCTTTGGTCTCCCGAAGTCGTCGACGTCCTGACACACCGGCTCGAACATCCACCCCACGACGACTTCCGCATCCTGCTGCTGCTCCCGACGAAGCCGAGCAACGGCCGTGACACGACCCGCGGGCAGATCAGCCGCCTGGTCAACGCGGACGGCGACGCTGGGCGACTCCTGGCGACGACGATCAGCGCCAACGGCGGCGACGAGAAGTCGGCCGTGTACGTCCACGCGAAGATTGGGATCATCGACGATCGCTGGCTCACCCTCGGTTCGGGCAACCTCAACGAACATTCGCTGTTCAACGACACCGAGATGAACGTCCTCACCTGCGACCGCGACCTGGCACGCACGACGCGGCTCCGTCTCTGGGCTGAGCACACCGAACGCCCAGTCGAAGAGATCGCCGGCGAGCCACACCAGGTGATCGACGAGATCTGGCGACCGACGGCGGAGGAGCAGTCGCGGCTCGACGACGCCGGGATGGAGCGCACACACCGGCTCACCCTGCTGCCCCGCATCTCGCGCCGCACCGATCGGCTGGAAGGGCCAATGAGAGGACTCCTCGTCGACGGCTGATCCCGTTTTGCCAGCGCATTTGAACCCGCGTGCTTGAATCGGAGACATGCCTTTGCAAGGAGAGTACGCACCCAGTCCCAGTTCCCAGTCGAGCCGGCAGGTTGAGATTTATGAGTCCTCCGGAGGCACGAAGGGTACGACGCTGCGAGGCAAGGCGGTCGTCATCGTGACGACCAAGGGAGCCAGGTCCGGCAAGATTCGCAAGATCCCGTTGATGCGCGTCGAGCACGACGGGGTGTACGCCGTCGTGGCCTCCCAGGGCGGCGCGCCAAAGCACCCGGTCTGGTACCACAACCTGATCGCCGACCCCCACGTCGAGCTGCAGGACGGACCCGACAAGCAAGAGATGACGGCGCGCGAAGTGACCGGCGAGGAGAAGTCGCTCTGGTGGAAGCGCGCGGTCGAAGCGTGGCCAGCCTACGAGAACTACCAGACCAAGACCGATCGCGAGATTCCCGTCTTCGTGCTGGAACCCGCAGCCAAGTAATCCTGCGGCCGAGCTTGTAGCGGCGTCGTAGTGTGGGTGAGGTGAGCCACACCCTCGAATCCTTCGACTCCCCAGCCCCAGACATCACGACACTCGGTCAGCTACGTGCGACCGACCACGTGCACCAGACCGTCAAGGCGGAGATCCGCCACAATCTCACCGCCGCGTTGGCGACCGGCCAGCCAACGTTCCCCGGCATCGTCGGGTTCGAGAACACCGTGCTCCCCGAGCTCGAGACCGCCTTGCTTGCCGGACACGACGTCGTCCTCCTCGGCGAGCGTGGACAAGGCAAGACCCGTGTCATGCGCACCGTCGTCGGCCTGCTCGACGAGTGGACCCCTGTTGTGGCGGGCTGCGAGATCAACGACCACCCCTACGCACCGGTCTGCCTGCGCTGCCGAACCCTCGCCGGAGAAGTTGGCGACGATCTGCCCGTCGCCTGGCGTCACCGGTCCCAGCGGTACGGCGAAAAGCTGGCAACGCCCGACACCAGCGTCGGTGACCTGATCGGCGACGTCGACCCGACGAAGGTGGCGGAAGGACGCACGCTGGGCGACCCGGAGACTGTCCACTACGGGCTGCTCCCCCGCGCAAATCGAGGCATCTTCGGGATCAACGAGCTTCCCGACCTGGCAGAGCGCATCCAGGTCGCCCTGTTCAACGTCCTCGAAGAGCGCGATATCCAGGTGCGCGGCTACGCGTTGCGGCTCCCCCTCGACCTCCTGCTCATCGCCTCGGCAAACCCGGAGGACTACACCAACCGCGGCCGCATCATCACGCCGCTCAAAGACCGCTTCGGCGCGGAGATCCGCACGCACTACCCGCTCGACATCGACGACGAGATCGACCTCGTGACGCAGGAGGCAACCCTCGTCGCGGAGGTTCCTGGGCATCTCGTCGAGGTGGTAGCCCGATTCACCGATGAGCTACGTGGCTCGACAGCGGTTGACCAGAGGTCTGGAGTCTCCGCCCGCTTCGCTGTTGCAGCCGTTGAGGGCATCGCCGGTGCCGCCTTGCGACGAGCCGCGCTGCGTGGTGAGGACAAGCCGGTCGCACGCGTCGGGGATCTCCCCGGCGTTCTGGTGACCCTTCAGGGCAAGATCGAGTTCGAGATGGGCGAGGAGGGACGCGAGCCTGAGGTGCTCGAGCATCTGTACAGGCTGGCGGTCGCAGCGACGTACCGTGAACACCTCGCCGGGGTCGACCTCAGTGGCTTCACTGCACACTTCGTCGAGGGCGACACCGTGGAGACCGGACCACTCGTGCCGGCCGACCAGCTCCTCTCCCAGCTGGGTACGGTGCCAGGTCTTGCCGGGGTACTTGAGGGACTCGGCGTGAGCGAGGACAACGTTTCGCCAGGACAGGTGGCCGCGGCGGTCGAGTTCGTGCTCGAAGGACTCCACCTCACACGACGGCTGTCGAAGGACAGCGTCGACGGCGTGACGGTCTACGGGAGCTAGCACGTGGCATTCCATCGTCGTCGCCGCCCACACCGCGCGGACGGTTACCGCTACGGCGCGTGGCAAGGCGGCCCCGATCCTCTCGCGGCCCCGTTCGACGTCCGGGCAGCCGTCGACGAGATCGGACGAGACATGCTCGAAGGCCGCTCGGTCCGCGATGCGCTGCGCGATCTACTGCGGCGGGGTACTGAGGGCCGTCGAGGGCTAGGCGACCTGCGACGAGATCTCGCGAAGCAACGCCGCCAGCTCCAACGCCGCGGTGATCTCGCCGGGACGCTGGACCGCGTACGCCAGCAGCTCGACCAGGTGTTGGCTGCCGAGCGAGAGACGCTGGCCGGCGAGGAGGGTGACGCGGCACGGTTGGCAGAGATGACCTTGGACGGCCTTCCGCCGGACGTCGGCGGCGCAGTTCGTGAGCTGGCCGACTACCGCTGGCACTCCGACGAGGCCCGTGAGGGCTACGAGCGCATCAAACAGATGCTGCAGCGCGAAGTGCTCGACGGGCAGTTCGCCGGCATCAAGCAAGCCCTGAGTGACGACGACCCGGAGGCCATGCAGCGCGTACGCGACATGCTCGCCGACCTCAACGGCCTGCTGTCGGCCCACGCCAGAGGTGCGGACACAACAGCCCAGTTCGCGGACTTCATGGCCAAGCATGGCGAGTTCTTCCCTGACAACCCGCGCAACGTCGAAGAGCTGATTGACTCCCTTGCGCGGCGCCAGGCGGCCGCGGAACGCATGATGCGGTCGCTGAGCCGCGAGCAGCGCGCCGAGCTGGACGAGCTGATGTCGGAGTCGCTGGGCGACCTCGACCTGCAGAGCCAACTGGCTCAGCTGCGGGACAACCTCGACCAGCTGCGCCCCGGCATGGGTCGTGGGCGCCCGGTGCAGATGGGCGGAGACGAACCGCTGGGGTACGGGGAGGCAGTTGGCGCCGTCGCGGACATCGCCGATCTCGAGGCACTCGATCGTCAGCTCGGTCAGGACTATCCCGGCGCGAGCCTCGACGACGTCGATGTCGATGCACTCGAACGTCACCTCGCGCCCTCAGACGTGGCCGACCTCAACACTCTGCGGCAGCTCGAGTCCGAGCTCGAGCGGCAGGGCTACGTCAGGCGAGATGCCGATGGACTGTCGCTGACACCGAAGGCGGTACGACGCCTCGGCGAAAGCGCTCTGCGACGTATCTTCGCGCAGCTCGACGCCCAAGCCCGAGGCGACCACGACGACCAGCGTTCGGGTGCAGCTGACGAGCGAACCGGCGCGTTCCTCCCTTGGCGGTTCGGCGACGAGCGCCCGATCGACGCCGTCCGCACGGTCCACAACGCCGTGCTCAGGCGCGCTTCACAGGTGCGGTCTGACACCGATGAAGGCGGCCGACTGCTCGAAGTCGAGGACTTCGCGGTAGCGGAGACCGAGCGGCGTACGACGGCAGCCGTAGCCCTGTGCGTCGACCTGTCCTTCTCGATGATCCAGGAGGACCGCTGGCAGCCGATGAAGCAGACCGCACTCGCACTCGCGCATCTGATCGCCACCCGCTATCGCAACGACGCATTACAGATCATCGGCTTCGACCGCACAGCACGGCGGCTGACTCCGCTTCAGCTCGCCGAGGTGGAGCCCGAGTGGGTTCAGGGCACGAACCTCCAGCACGCGCTGAAGATCGCCGGACGCCACCTGCGACGCCATCCCGACGCCGAGCCGGTCGTGCTCGTGGTCACCGACGGGGAACCGACCGCGCACCTCGACTACGACGGCACGGCGCTGTTCCACTGGCCGCCGACGGGCGAGACGATTTGTGCCACGGTTGGCGAAGTCGACGCGTTGACGCGACTAGGCGCCACCCTCAACTTCTTCCTGCTCGGTGACGACCCGGGACTGGCGCGGTTCGTCGACGCCGTCGCTCGTCGCAACGGTGGCCGCGTGCTCACCCCTGAGGTGAGTCGGCTCGGTGAGTACGTCGTGGCCGACTACCTGCGCGCGCGACGAGGTCATCGGCGTACCGCATGAGAGCAAACCCGGCACTGGTCATATCGGAATCCGCCCCTTCGGACCCAACCTTTTGCCAGGCTGGGCTCGTCAGGTCAAGTGAAGGGCTGAACGAGCCCCCATCAGACTCAGCCTGCTAAGAGACGAGGGAATCCGTGGCAAGCCGAGACAGCGCCGCGTTCGCGGAGTTTGCCACGGCTCGGTCCTCGGCGATGTTTCGAGCGGCATACCTGATGGTGGGCGACCACGCACTCGCCGAAGATCTCTTGCAGGAGGCCCTGACGAAGACGTACGTCGCTTGGCCGCGACTGCGTGACATCAACAGCGCCGAGGCCTACACCCGCAAGGCCATCACGACCACCGCGATCTCGTGGTGGCGGCGAAAGTCGTGGCAGAACGAGAAACCGCGTGGCGACGTACCCGATCGAGGGACAGGTGAGCACAGCGAGCAGTTCGCCGAGCGGGACTGGTTGTGGCACGAGCTGCAGAAGCTCGCTCCTCGGCAACGGGCGGCGATCGTGCTGCGCTACTACGAAGACCTGACGGAAGCCCAGACCGCGGAGGCGCTCGGGTGCTCGATCGGGACCGTGAAGAGTCAGGTATCTGACGGGCTGAAACGCCTGCGTTCTGTCATGGGGGCGGACGTCGTGCTGGTCGCCAACGAGCCGGACGGGATGGCGGTAGGGACATGAGTGAACTACTGAAAGACGTCATGAACGAGCGCGCAATGAAGGCGGAGGGTCCAGACCTCGACCTCGACGCCATCGTGGCCAACGGCGACAAGCGCGTTCGCCGAAACCGGGTCCTCTTGATGACCGTTGCCACGGCCGCGGCTGTTTTGGTGGCCGTGGCCGTTCCCCTCGTGATCTCAGCAGTCAAGTCCGGCGACAACGACCCGCAGCCGGTCGATACGCCAGGCGAGTTCGAGCAACGAACCACGACATACTCCGTCAGCAGCACGATCTACTACGGCGACGTCGCCGTCGACGTGTCACCGCACGAAGTCACCACACTGGTCCAAACCGACTACGGCTTCGTCTTCACCGCCGACGTTGATGAGGGCCAGGGCGTGTTCTTCACCAACGGTTCTGCCCCGGAACGAATCGGTACGACGAACCAGCCTTCAGGCAAGATGCTCGCCGGCGACGACGCAGGCCCCTATGTCGCGTGGGTGGACACCGACGCCGAACCCCTTCCTGAGCTCGTCGTCTACGACACATCCACAAGCAAGGAAGTCGCGCGCACCAGCGAGGGCAACACCAAGCAACCAGCCCGGGCCGACGAGTCCAGGATGCCGGCTGTCGTGGGCGTGGACAGCTCCACTGCCTACTGGCACCGCAGCGACGGGGTGGCGTCCTACAACATCGGCGAAGGCACAAGTGAGCTGATCCAGCCGAACGCCGACGCGACCTGGCTCTTCGATGTCGCAGCCGGCGTGCTGGCACGGTCGTCATTCGACGACCAGAGTGTGACGGTGAGCCCTGACCCGGCGGCTGATGGGCCGACTGTGCCCGGGCACTTCGCCGCCCTGTTGTCAGCGGATGCTGCCTACGTCTCCACTGGGCTGTACGACACGGCGAGAATGTACGACGTGTCCACCGGCGACGAGATCACCATGCTCGCGGACGGTTACGCGTTCACGGTGCCTATGCAGTGGATCGACGGGGACGCTTACACCGCGCTCGGCGTCAGAGTCGGGAGTAGCGAGGATGATCCCGTGGACGCCTTGACGTGCTCGGTCGGAGCCCGCAGTTGCCTCGTCGACAGAGAGTCGATCGGCACCTACGGATCGGTGCAGTTCCCGCTCGGTGAGAGCCTCAGGGCCAACTAGTGCCCTGTGGCGTGCCGCCCACCTAGGAGCCGCGCTTCTTGGCGGCTGCAGCATCAGCGTCGCGCGAGTAGTTCGGGTCGGTCACGAGTCTGCTGCGGCGGGCGCCGTACACGAAGTACACGACGATGCCGATGGCCATCCAGACGAAGAAGCGGACCCAGGTGGCCGTCGGCAGGTTGAGCATCAGATAGACCGAGCAGAGCACGGCGAGAATGGGGATGACCGGCACCCACGGCGTGTGAAAGGCGCGCTTGAGATCAGGACGCGTACGACGCAGGACCATGACCCCGATGGAGACGAGCACGAAGGCGAACAGCGTCCCGATGTTGACGAGCTCGGCCAGCTCGGTGAGCGGCACAAACGTCGAGATCACGGCGACGATGACGCCGGTCATGATCGTCGTACGGACCGGTGTGCCGAATCGCTGGTTCACCTTCGAGAACACCGGCGGCAGCAAGCGGTCACGGCTCATGGCGAAGAAGACTCGACTCTGACCGAGCATCAGGATCATCATCACCGTCGTCAGACCGACCAGCGCTCCCACCGAGATCGTGGTCGCGATGCCTGGGTGACCTACAGAGCGGAATGCCTCGGCGAGTGGTGCTTCAACCTTGATGTCGGTGTAGTTGACCATGCCGGTGATCACCAGCGACACCGCCACGTAGAGCGCGGTGCAGATGGCAAGGGACGACAGGATGCCGATGGGCATGTCGCGCTTCGGGTTCTTCGTCTCCTCAGCCGCGGTGGCCACGATGTCGAAACCGATGTAGGCGAAGAAGACCAGCGCTGCTCCCGTGAAGATGCCGCTGATGCCGAACGCTCCTGGCGAGAACCCCAGGTCCTGCAGCAGGGAGGGAGTCGGTGCCGTGCCCGCCGCAGCCTCCGATCCGGAAGGCGGAATGAACGGTGTGTAGTTTCCGGCGTCGATGAAGAACAGCCCCGCGACAATCACGAGCAGCACGATGCTGATCTTGATCACGACCATCACGAGGTTGAACTGCGCCGAGATCTTGATCCCCAGGCAGATGATGGTGGTCAAGATCAACACGATCGCTGCGGCGACGACGTTGTGCTGTAGTCCCGTGGGCTCGGCCTCCGTCTCGTAAGCCCAGGTGGGGATCGTGATGCCGGCTTCGTTCATCACGTCCGCGAAGTACGTCGACCACCCGACCGCGACCGTGCTCGCTCCAAGGGCCAGTTCCAGGATCAAGTCCCAACCGATGATCCACGCGACAAGCTCGCCGAGACTCGCATACGAAAATGTGTACGCCGAACCAGCGACCGGCACGGTACTGGCGAACTCTGCGTAGCACAGCGCAGCCAGCGCACAGGCGAGGCCGGAAAAGACGAACGAGAGTGCAACGGCCGGACCCGCCTTCGCCCCTGCCGCTTCCCCGGTCAGCACGAAGATGCCGGTTCCGATGATGACGCCAACCCCGAAAACCGTGAGCTGGAGGGGTCCAAGGTGCTTGCGGAGCTGGTGTTCGGCCTCTTCCGTATCGGCGATGGACTGCTCGATGGTCTTCGTGCGCATCAAGTTCATGAGTGATCAACTGCCTCCATCACGGGTGGGTGACGCCATACCGGTGTTCACGATAGACCGGGGAGCGGCAGTTCGCAGACGAGCTAAAACGCCGTACGGCGCAGCACGCGAGGAAGGCTCAGGCGGAGTCGGCGGACGAGCTCGTCGGCGCCTCGGCCTGGTTGTCCAAGGCAGAGACCCGAGCAGTGATGTCGCGCGAGAGGCTCTGCGCACCGAGGCCGATCCGCTCGAGGATCACAGCCCGCTTCGCATGACCGAGGAACTCCTGGGGGATGCCGAAGACCATGCTCGGCACGTCGATCTCATGGTCGTGCAGGGCCTGGGTGAGAACAGATCCGCAGCCCCCTACGCGGCCGTTGTCCTCGACGCTGACGACGAGCCGGTGTTGACGCGCCAGCTCGATCAACGCCGGGTTGACCGGCTTGACCCACCTCGGGTCGACGACGGTAACGCCGATGCCCTGGTCGTGGAGCCGCGAGGCGACATCCATGCAGGTGGTCGCCATCGCCCCCACCGCGACCAGAAGAACGTCGGACTCACCTGCTCTGACAAGCACGTCGACGCCGTCGATGTGCTCGACTGCCGGCAGGTCGGCTGGAAGCGCTCCCTTGGGCATCCGCAGCACTGTCGGTGCATCGTCGACGTCTACCGCTTCACGCAGCAGCTCGCGGACACGGGTGCCGTCGCGAGGCGCTGCAAGTCGCAGACCGGGAACCACTTGCAGGACCGACATGTCCCACATCCCATTGTGTGACGCGCCGTCGTCACCGGTCACACCGGCCCGGTCGAGCACCAGCGTGATGCCGCAGTGATGAAGTGCTGCGTCCATCAGGACCTGGTCGAACGCTCGGTTGAGGAAGGTGGCATAGATCGCCACGACCGGGTGCAACCCAGCCAGCGCCATTCCGGATGCCGACGTCACAGCGTGCTGTTCGGCGATCCCGACATCGAACGTGCGCTCCGGATAGGCCGCGGCAAAGCCGTAGAGGCCGGTCGGAAATAGCATCGCCGCGGTGATCGCGACAACATCCTCGCGCTCCGCTCCGATCGCGACGAGCTCCTCGCGAAACACGTCGGTCCAGATCGTCGCCGCACTGGCGAGAAGTTCGCCGGTCTCGGGGTCGAAGGCGCCCGAGACCGAGTGCAAGTTGTCCTCGTCATGACGTTCGGCTGGTGAGTACCCGTTGCCCTTGTGGGTGAGCGCGTGCACGATCACCGGACCACCGAACTTCTTGGCCTGGTTGAGCGCCTGCTCCATCGCGCCAAGGTCGTGGCCGTCAATCGGACCGACATACTTCAGTCCGAGGTCCTCGAACAAGCCCTGCGGCGCCAACGCGTCCTTGAGCCCCTTCTTGATGGCGTGCAGAGCGTCGTACAAGGCGGGGCCAACGAGCTTGGTGCGAGTCAGCTTGGTTCTGATCTGCTCGAGGACCTTTTCGTAGCGCGGGTCGGTGCGCAGACTGGCCAGGTGGTCTGCCACCCCGCCGACAGTCGGGGTGTAGGAGCGTCCGTTGTCGTTGACGACGATGACGAGGCGGCTGGTCTTGTCTGCCGCGATGTTGTTGAGCGCTTCCCAGGCCATGCCGCCGGTGAGTGCCCCGTCGCCGATCACTGCGACGACGTGGCGGTCCTCGCCCCGAAGCGCGAACGCCTTGGCGAGGCCGTCCCCATAGGACAGCGACGTGGACGCATGCTGGTTCTCGACAATGTCGTGCTCGGACTCTTCCTGACTGGGGTAGCCCGACAGCCCGCCTTCTTGGCGCAGCGAGCCGAACTGGCCGGCGCGGCCGGTGAGGATCTTGTGCACGTAGGCCTGGTGGCCGGTGTCGAACACGACCTTGTCACGTGGTGAGTCGAATACCCGGTGCACGGCCATCGTCAGCTCGATGACGCCGAGGTTAGGCCCGAGGTGTCCGCCGGTCTTGGACACCTGGGCAACCAGGAACGTACGGATCTCCTCGGCCAGCTGGGAGAGCTGCTCGTCGTTGAGGTCGCGAAGGTCGCCTGGTCCGCTGATGCGATCCAGCAGGCTCATCGGGTCCCTTCCGTCGTACGTCGTCTGGGCCGCCAGGCGGCACCACCGTCCCGACGAGTGTAAGCCCGTCCCAGTGGCGGCGCGGCAGCGGCAGCAGGGCCGCCACGACCCTGTGCACAAGCCTGCCATCACAGCCGAGCACGGAACTCCCTACCCCGAAACGCATCCTCGATCAGACCTACGGCACGCCGGATCCGCAGCAGTCGTGCACCCTCTCGTTCCCACATCGCGATCGCACCCTCGACCGACTCCGTGGGCAGCACCTCGCGCAGGCTGGTGCGCGCCTCGGAGATGCCGCGTTGGGTGGCTTGGATGCTCGCCTCGGTGTGCAGGGCGGTGAAACGGGCCAACACCACCGGGTGACGTCGCAGTCCCTGGTACATGCGGTAGTCCGGCGGACATTGATCGAGGAGCCAGCCGATTGCGGTGTCCTCCCACCACGGCGCCCCGGGCGGTCGAACCTGCTCGGGCCATCCTGGCGGGGAGAATGCTGCCACCGGGTCAGCCTAACAGGTATTCGAACATCCGTTCGAGATCTCAGTCAGTGGATCAGCCGCCTGAGCGCGATTCCAAGGCTGCGAGGTCGCGCACCGCGAAGCGGTGGTGCTCGCACTCCTCCTCCATCACGACGCCGAAGCATTCTCCGACCGAGCGTTCTCCCTCGGGGTAACCGGGTGCGGGTGCACGCATGCACATCCGCCCGAGCTCGGCGTCGGTGAGACCGTCGACCAGGCCTCGCACCAGCGCCATCCGGTCGGCGCGCACCGTCATCACCTCGGCGAAGGACGGTTTGGCATCGAGGTCAATGCCGAGCGCGGCCGCGTCCGCCGGCGCATAGGCCGTCTGCGGGAGGCTGAGCGGGTGGAATGGCAGCTCGACGTCGAGGACCGTGCGACTCACCCAGGAGTCGGTGATGAACACGAGATGGCGCAGCGTCTCGATGAAGGACCACTCGCCGTCGACTCGCTCGTGGCGATCCGACTCCGGGAGCCGTGAGGCGCGATCGACCGTGCCGGACCACAATCCTTCGACGGTGTCCCACATCGCGCGGAACCCGCCTGCCGACCGAATCTCGCGCAGCTGCACGCGCTCGGGGTGCCTCCGGTCGAGCTCTCCGTCGACAAACTCGGTGACGTCGACGCCATTGACCACGAGCCCCTCGACGTAACCGGAGAGGTCGACGTCGACGAGTGCGGCGTCGACGATCTTGACGCCGGTCATGTCACAGTCGACGAACCGCGCGCCCCGGAGGTCGTGGACCATGAACGTCGCGCCCCGGAAGGCGTCGTTGTTTCCGTCGTCGTGGTAACCCGCCGACCAGCGGTGTGGACCGTACTGAGCAGACATCGCGTCATTGTTCCATCGGACGCCGACAATCGGCGCACTCGCGGCCAGCGCATCGCGGAGCTGGCCTTCCCTGACAAAGCATGTTTTGGCATAGTCACGTTGATGAACAAGTCGCGCACCCGACTCATCAGTCTTTCGACCGTTGTCATCGCCGCGCTCATCGCCCCGGTGGCCCCACTCGCTCAAGGCGCAACCACTGCGTCCGGCGATTCGGCGAGGTCCCAACCCTCGGCGACCGCCCAGCCCTATCAGCTCAAGGACGGCGTCACGTCGCCGGTCTATTCGTACGCGGACGCGATCCGCGAGTCGGTCTGGGTGCTTGCCCCCGACCTCGACCGCAACGGCCAGCGCGACCGCGTGGCCGTCGACATCATCCGCCCGGCCGAGCTCGCCGGCACGGCGAGCAAGGTGCCAGTGATCATGGACGCCAGCCCGTACTACGCCTGCTGCGGCCGTGGCAACGAGAGCGAGCTCAAGGAATACGACGCCGACGGGAACCCCACGAAGTTCCCGCTCTTCTACGACAACTTCTTCGTCCCTCGTGGCTATGCATACGCCGCTGTCGACATGGCCGGTACCAACCGCTCCACCGGCTGCGTCGATCAGGGCGCGGAGTCTGACATTCAGTCGGTGCGGGCCGTCGTCGACTGGATGAACGGCCGGGCGTCCGCGGTCGACGCCGACGGTAACCCGGTCTCCGCCGGTTGGACGAACGGCAAGGTCGGAATGATCGGCAAGTCGTATGACGGCACCCTGGCCAACGGCGTGGCCGCCACCGGAGTACGTGGTCTGGAGACCATCGTCCCTGTCTCGGCGATCAGCTCGTGGTACGACTACGACCGCTACCAGGGATTGCCCTTCTCCTACGACTACCCGACCTGGCTGTCGTCCGTGGTCGCGGAAGGCCGCACCGAACCAGTCGACTGCTCCGCCATCAACGACCAGATGGCTGCTGAGGACGGAGACGAGACGGGCGCGTACTCCCCCTTCTGGTCACGCCGCGACTACCGCGACCGGCCGAACCCCGATGCCTCGAACGTCCGGGCCAGCGTCTTCATCACTCATGGCCTGCAGGACACCAACGTGAAGGGCGCGAACTTCTCTCGCTGGTGGCGAGACCTCGGTCGCAGTGGCGTTGACCGCAAGATGTGGCTGAGCCGGCTGGGTCACGTCGACCCGTTCGACCACGACCGCGCACGTTGGGTCGAGACCCTTCACAAGTGGTTCGACAGTGAGCTGATGGGCATTCACAACGACATCCTTCGGGAGCCCCGCGTCGACGTCGAGGTCAGTCCCAACCAGTGGGTCAAGTCCGATCAGTGGCCACTGAAGTCCAAGCCCACCGACTTGCACCCGAAGGCTGACGGCTCCTTGACGACCGGTCGGCACCATGGCGCCCCGAATGACAAGGCCACGTTCGTCAACGACCCGAACCAGGGAGAGACGCAAGCCGTGACAGAGGGGCCGAACCCGTCACGGTTGCTCTTCACCACTGCTCCGCTGGCGCACAACTTCCGCATTGGCGGCACTACTGCCCTCAAGTTGCAGGTCACCACGGAGGTCCTGACAGGACAAGTTGGCGTAATGCTCGTCGACTACGGAGTCGCCCAACGAGTGCTGCGCACGGGTGACGGTGCTCAGACGTTGACCACGGAGTCGTGCTACGGGGCATCGGTTGCGTACGACGACCCGTGCTACCGCGATGTGACGCGCCGGATCGGCGCCACTCCGCTCCAAGTGCTCGCTCGAGGTTGGTCAAGGCTCGACCGCGCGGGCAGTCATCGCGTCACCGTCGAACTGACACCCGATGACAGCATCGTGCAGAGCGGCCATCGCCTCGGACTCGTCATCGTTGGCGCGTCTCCCAACTGGTTGGAGACAGTCGACTCGAGCCGTTCGACGTACACGGTGGATCTCCACAAGACCGAGCTCGTGCTGCCCAGCAGGGTGGACTTCGGCCCCGCCAGCCCGTCGGCGGCTCGGAATCTTGGCGACGTCCCGACTCGCAGCGAGCTCGTGAAAGGCGCGCTCCCGACGATAAGGAGCGGACCGCAAATTCCTCGCTGACAGCCGCTAGGTTGCTGGGGTGGCTGCAGACTGTCTCTTCTGTCGGATCGTGGCGGGAGCTGAGGGTGCCGCGATGGTCTTCGAGGACGACGAGCTGGTCGGGTTCCTTGACCATCGGCCGGTGTTCAAGGGACACACGCTGATCGTTCCGCGCGCGCATCACGTGACTCTTGCCGACCTGCCTGCGGCGTTGCTCACCACGATCTTCACTGCCGCGCAGCGACTTGCCAGCGTGATGCCAGCGGCCCTCGATGCCCAGGGCACGTTCGTGGCGATGAACAACATCGTCAGTCAGTCAGTGCCGCACTTCCACGTGCACGTGGTGCCCCGGACCAAGGGTGATGGCCTGCGCGGATTCTTCTGGCCTCGGACGAAGTACGCCGACGGTGAGGCGGAGGATTACGCACGCAAGCTCAATGCGGCCTGCAAGTCCTAACCGTCGGCGCGTCAGTCTCGCAGTTGCCCAATGACCGGTATGGGGTCGACGTGTCCGCTCGCGGGTTGGCTGCGAGCCAGTTGGCGACCGACATCGACCAGTGACGAACGCGCACGCGCGTCAACTTCCGTCAGCGGCACCCACTCGGCGAGATCGGTCGAGCCGTCGGTCTCGTAGCGCAGTTCTCCCCCAACGATCCGCACCAGGTAGAAGACCCCGATGTTGTGGTGGCTGGGACGCGGCGTGCGGGAGTCGACGCCCAGCAGCCGGTCGACCACGACGTCGTACCCGGTCTCCTCGGCCACCTCGCGGACGACGGCGTCGTACGGGTCTTCGCCGTGCTCGACCTTGCCGCCGGGAAGGGTCCAGTGCCGCTCGGTCCCATCCTGGGCGACCCAGCGTGCGAGCAGAATCTCGCCCTCAAGCAAGCAGACTCCGTAGGCAGCGACCCGACGGCTTGGTTCGGTCATGTTCGTCCTCTAGATGATGAGTGGATCTGGACATTAACAAATACTTCGGTCACGAAGTGTCTGACCGACCGCGACCAAGACCGAGCCCTCGCAGACCCTTGACCGGCGTCACTCACGAGGCACCATCGCGCGTGTGCCATTGCCAGGTCACGTGCGCGGGTGCCATCCTGCGGTGAGTCGTGAAAGGGGAGAGAATGTTCAACAAGCACGGCGTGCCCCGGTCGAGGATCGAGCTGCTCGGTCAGGTTCCCTTCTTCGAGGGGCTCTCGAAGAATGTGCTGGCGCGCATCGACTCGCACGTCGACGAGGTGAGCATCCCTGCGGGCCGCAAGCTGACCGAACAAGGGACCGGGGCCTACGAAGCCTTCATCATCGCCGAGGGCGAGGCCGAGGTGAAGGTCGGTGGCGAAGTCGTCGGACACACGGAGGTCGGCGAGCTGATCGGTGAGATCGGCGTGCTCAAGCGCACCCTGCGCACCGCGACCGTGACGGCGACGACGCCGATGAAGCTGCTCGTGATCAACCCCCGTGAGCTGACCTGGCTGTTCGACGACCCCAAACTGGCGGCGCGCGTGCAGCAGAACCTCGACAAGCACCTCCAGGGGCCCCAACCGCACTCGGCGACCGACCCGACCTGACCTCGTCCCTCAAGCTGATGAGTGGATCTGGACGTCGGTGACGCTGATCGCGAGCGCCTGCTCGAGCGCCTTGACCTGGTCTGCGAGGTCAGACTCGTCCAACCGTCGACGACCAGGGAACATCTGCACCTCGATCCGCCGGCTGTCTGCCTGACCCGCGAACTTCCATGACGCCGAGAGTCGAGCGTCGGACAGCACGGCCGACGAGAACGTGCCGTTCTGTTGAAGCCAGACGTGCGGCAGATGGTCGGGATCGAGGAACCGGTCGCGGGTCTTCGGGTCGTAGCCCACGACGAGAGCATCGAACTCCGCTACCAGTCGCACACCAGGGTCTGCATGGCCTCCAGACGGTGCCTCGACGAGGTCGTAGTAGGTCTGCCCGTCCGGGCCGGAACGCTCGGTCAGCTCGTCGGCGAGGCTGGCGAGCGCCGCGTCGACATGGCGTAAGCCGTCGCCGCTCCACCAGGCGATGTCGCGGCGGTTGGCCGGCCCGTATGCCGCGAGGTGCTGGCGGGTGAGAGCGACGAGCGCATCATCGGGGTCGTTGAGCCAGGGTGATCGTGGCTCACCGAGAACGTCGGCCGCCACCCTATAGCCCGGAGCCGCCTGCCGGTCCCAGCCGCCATCGCCCAGCGGACGGCGGATCATGGCGCTGTGGACATGCGCGAAAGCCCGACCGACGCCGGACGTGCGAGCGAGCTCAGCCGCTTCGGTGCTCTCATGCCGCTTCAGCCAACTGACCAGGTGTACACGCAACTCCTCTGGTGTCCGCCACTCGCCGGTCGCGAAGTCCTCGATGCTTCCCTGTACGTCGGCCACGGTGGTCTTTTCCAGCCGGAGGTTGCGTCGCCAGCCGAGTTCCATGGTCCGACGGGTGATCGTGTCGAGCAGCGGGTGATGCTCGCGGACACAGGTGTGCACGGTGCCGCGCAGGTTGCTGCCGCGCAGCACGTCGAACGACTCGTAGGCGGCGCTGATCGCGTCGTAGGTCGTCCCCGGCAGCCGCGACGACACGGTGACGAACGGCGATCTGGCCACCTGTGACTGGATCGGTCCCACCCGGCGTACGAGCTCGACCACGGCGGACTGGTCGCGGCCCCGGATGCGGGGGAACTGCCGCTTCAGAGTCGACCGCGCCAACTGCTCCCAGGTGTAGGCCCTCACAGCTGTGGCATGACCTTGGCGGCCACCAACTCCAGATGGTCGATGTCGCTGAGGTCCAACGTCTGAAGGTAGATGCGCTGGCTACCGACTTCGGCGTACTGCCCGATCATGTCGACAATCTCGTCTGGCGTGCCCGCGAGGCCGCCCGATTTGCCGGAGCGCAGGTCATCGAGGTCGTAGCCGATCGCGTCGGCCCGGCGAGCCAGCTCGGCGTCGTTGGCGCCGCAACACAGGATGAGGGCGTTGGACCAGACGAGGGAAGCCGGGTCACGCCCGTGCGCCTCGCAGGCACTGCGCACGCGCGGGAACTGGACCGCAGTGTCGTCGACGCTGCTGAACGGCATGTTGAACTCAGCCGCATAGCGTGCGGCCAGCTCGGGCGTCCGCTTCTTGCCGCTACCGCCGAGGATGACTGGTGGACCTCCTGGCTGCGTGGGCTTCGGCAAGGCCGGAGAGTCGGTCAATTGGTAGTGAGCGCCGTCGTACGTGAACGTCTCCCCGAGCGGCGTCTTCCACAGCCCGGTGACGATCTCCAGAGTCTCCTCGAGATGGTCGAAGCGTTCGGGGGTTTCAGGGAACGGGATCCCGTACGCCGCATGCTCGTCGGCAAACCACCCTGCTCCCAGACCGAATTCGATTCGGCCACCGCTCATCTGGTCGACCTGCGCCACCGTGATCGCGAGCGGGCCGGGCAGTCGGAACGTCGATGACGTCACCAGCGTGCCGAGTCGAACACGCGACGTCTCGCGAGCGAGCCCCGCCAACGTGGCCCAGGCGTCCGTCGGTCCCGGCAACCCGTCAGTGCCCATCGCGAGGTAGTGGTCGGAGCGGAAGAACCCGTCGAAACCGAGGTCCTCTGCCGCCTTGGCGACGCGCAACAGGTCGTCGTAGCTCGCGCCTTGCTGTGGCTCGGTGAACACCCGCAGATCCATGTGGCCAACTCTGCCACGCCACACCGACCGTCTGCTCGCGCCTTCCGCTGCTCCCGCCGCCCTCAAGACCGCCGAAGCCGCCCGCACCGGTGATTTCGACAAGCTCAATCAGCGACGGTCTCGGCGGTCGAGCTTGTCGAGACCCCTCCTGCCAATGGGGCTCGGTGATTTCGACAAGCTCAATCAGCCAAAGTCTCGGCGGTCGAGCTTGTCGAGACCCCTCCTGTCCGTGGAGACGGCTGACGCCGCGATTACTTCAGGTCTGGATGCGCTTTCACCAAGCCCTTGGGTGCTCGCGCGGTCCACGACTCGACCAGCACCTCCCGCAACGTGGCGGCGTCCAGCCGGTCCAGCCACGCCATCGTCGAGGGAACGTTGAAGCGATGGTGTACCCAGAAGGTGTCTGGCTCCGTCTGCACGATCGCGTCCTGGACCCCCGTGTCGCGGACCCAGAACTGCAGGACCGCGCGCCCGTTGTCAACGCGCTGCCGGAGGAACTGACGACCGTGTACGTCGAATGCGGGTGAACCCTGGTGTGCTGTCGACGCAGTCACGTCAGGGAGGTCGCCGACACTCGCTACGACGTCGTCCCAGGTCGCCATCTCGTTCCCCCAGCTCTTCCGGTGGTCGAGCTTGTCGAGGCCCCGGTGCTTTCGACAGCGTGGCATGGAACGAACCACAGCCTGACACACTCACGCAGGCCGGTCGACAGCTGATCCGAGGTCAGAAGAGGCTGCGGACGAGGAGGACCAGCGCCCCGAAGGCGCAGACACCGAGGACTGCGGATCGCCAGTGGCCAGGGTCGACCCGGTTGTGCAGCACCCACGACACGAGGAATCCCAGCACCAGGGCCGGCAGCAACAGCAGCGCCAGGAGAAACTCCTCGACATCGAGACTCCCATCAATGCCCAGCCCGACCAGGCTGAGTGCTGCACCGACGGTGAAGTAGACCGCCAACGTGCAACGCACCTGGCGCGGGTCACGGTGCTGGTAGAGCAATGCCAGCGGCGGGCCGCCGATCGATGTCGCCGTCCCGGTCACCCCTGACACGAAGCCGGCCGCCAACAGCGTCGTTCGGTTCACCGGGACGGTCACGGTTCGAACGGTGAGCGCCACCGCCACGAGCACCATGACAGCAACAAAGAGACCGAGCTGCCGCTCGGCAAACTCCGCCACCAGCACCACTCCAAGAGCGGTCCCAGGGACGCGAGCCGGCATCGCCCACGCAAGCCCGCGCCAGTCGATGGCATCGTGCTCGCGAATCAACGTGACCAGCGGCATCGACATCGCCAGCCACAACAGCAGGCCCGGCATCAGGTCTGGAGCCAGCAAGGCCGTCACCGGCGCGGCTACCAAACCGACGCCCAGCCCGACCAAGCCTTGGATAGTCGCGCCAAGGACGACCGCTGTCGCGAGTGCGGCGAACACCCACGGGTCAAGACCTAGGGGCAAGTCCGATCAGTCGCTCAGCAGGCCACGCAGCACGTACTGCATGATGCCGCCGTGACGGAAGTAGTTCGCCTCGCCAGGGGTGTCGATCCGGACCACGGCATCGAACTCCACGTCTCCGGCCTTCACCTTCACGGTCTTCGGCGTACGACCCTCGTTCAGCTCGGTGACACCGGTGACGTCGAATGTCTCCTCGCCCGTCAGGCCAAGCGACTCGGCGTCCTGACCTTCGGGGTACTGCAACGGCAGCACGCCCATCCCGATCAGGTTCGAGCGGTGGATGCGTTCGTAGGACTCGGCGATCACAGCCTTGACACCCAGCAGCGCCGTGCCCTTGGCAGCCCAGTCACGTGAAGAACCCGAGCCGTATTCCTTGCCCGAGAGGATGACGAGCGGCGTGCCTTCCTTGGCGTAGGCCTCCGAGGCTTCGTAGATCGTCGTCACGTCACCGCTGCCGGAGAAGTCGCGCGTGAAACCGCCCTCAGTGCCCGGCGCCAACTGGTTGCGCAGCCGGATGTTGGCGAACGTGCCGCGAATCATCACCTCGTGGTTGCCGCGTCGCGAACCATAAGAGTTGAAGTCCCTCGGCCCGACGCCGTTGTCCTCGAGATACTTGCCGGCCGGCGAGTCCTTCTTGATGGCTCCCGCAGGAGAGATGTGGTCCGTCGTCACGGAGTCGCCCAGTTTGGCGAGCACCCGCGCCCCACTGATGTCCTCGATCGGGTCGGGCTCTGCCCCCATGTCGTCGAAGTACGGCGGTTTGCGGACGTACGTCGACGCGTCGTCCCACGCGAACGTGTCCCCGTCAGGAGTCGGGAGCGACCGCCACTGCTCGTCGCCGGCGAACACGTCGGCGTAGTCGGTGGTGAACATCTCCGAAGTGATGGCGACCGCTACCACCTCGTCCACCTGCTCAGGAGTTGGCCAGATGTCGGTGAGGAAGACGTCGTTGCCATCGGTGTCCTGACCCAGCGGCTCGTTGTAGAGGTCGATGTCCATCGAACCCGCCAACGCGTACGCCACCACAAGCGGCGGCGAGGCGAGGTAGTTCATCTTCACGTCGGAGTTGATCCGGCCCTCGAAGTTGCGGTTGCCCGAAAGCACGGACGTGACAGCCAGATCAGCTTCGTTGACTGCCGCACTGACTTCGGGGATGAGCGGACCGGAGTTTCCGATGCACGTGGTGCAGCCGTAGCCGACCAGGTTGAAGCCGAGCTTGTTGAGGTACTGAGTCAGGTCGGCGCGCTCGTAGTAGTCCATCACGACCTTCGACCCTGGAGCCAGTGTGGTCTTCACCCAGGGCTTGCTCGTCAGACCCTTCTCGACGGCGTTCTTCGCCAGCAGCGCGGCTCCGATCATCACCGTCGGGTTGGACGTGTTGGTGCACGACGTGATCGCCGCGATCGCGACCGCTCCATGGTCGAGCTCGTACGTCGTACCGTCGTCTGTCGTCACCGACACCGGGTTGCTCGCCCGGCCTTCGGCACCGTCAGCAGCAGACACCACGCCGCGAGGAGGTTCTGAAGAGTTGGCTCCGTGATAGGCCGGCGGGTCACTTGCTGGGAACGACTCTGCAGAGGCTTCGTCGTAACCACGCTCACCGTTCTCGGACTCACCGGCGTACTCCCCGAGCACGGCGCGGAAGCCGGCCTTGGCCTCCGACAACGAGACCCGGTCTTGCGGACGTTTGGGGCCGGCGATGGATGGTACGACGGTCGACAGATCGAGCTCCAGGTACTCGGAGTAGCGTGCCTCGGCGTCGGGGTCGTGCCAGAGACCTTGTTCCTTGGTGTAGGCCTCTACCAGGGCGATCTCGTCGTCCTCGCGCCCGGTGAGGCGAAGGTACTTCAGGGTCTCGTCGTCGATCGGGAAGACCGCGATCGTCGAGCCGTACTCCGGAGACATATTTCCGATCGTGGCCCGGTTGGCCAACGGGACTGCAGCCACACCGGAGCCGTAGAACTCCACGAACTTGCCGACGACTCCGTGCTTGCGAAGCATCTCAGTGATCGTGAGAACGAGGTCAGTGGCTGTCGTCGCCGGAGGCAGCTCGCCGGAGAGCTTGAACCCGACGACGCGCGGGATGAGCATGGACACCGGCTGGCCGAGCATGGCCGCCTCCGCCTCGATGCCACCGACACCCCAGCCGACGACGCCGAGGCCGTTGACCATCGTCGTGTGCGAGTCGGTGCCGACGCACGTATCGGGGTAGGCCACCACGGTTCCGTCGCTCTCGCGCCTGAAGACGACGCGGGCGAGGTGCTCGATGTTGACTTGGTGCACGATGCCGGTACCCGGCGGCACGACCTTGAAGTCGTCAAAGGCGCCCTGTCCCCAGCGGAGGAACTGGTAACGCTCACGGTTGCGGCCGTACTCGATCTCGACGTTGCGTTTGAAGGAGCCTTCGGTGCCGAACACGTCGGCGATGACGGAGTGGTCGATCACCAGCTCGGCCGGCGCGAGGGGGTTGATCTTGGCCGCGTCTCCACCGAGATCCTGCATCGCCTCACGCATCGTGGCGAGGTCAACCACGGCCGGCACTCCGGTGAAGTCTTGCATGATCACTCGGGCCGGGCTGAACTGAATCTCCTCGCTCGGTTCGGCCTCGGCGTCCCACTGGGCCAGTGCCCGGATGTGGTCGGCGGTGACGTTGGTGCCCTCCTCAGTGCGGAGCAGGTTCTCGAGCAGCACCTTGAGGCTGTAAGGCAACGACGCAACCTCGGGGATGTCGTCGCTCAGCGCGGCCAACCGATAGATCTCATACGACGTGTCGCCGACATCGAGGGTCCCCTTGGCACCGAAGCTGTCCACGGTTGCATCCTTCGTGCTCATCGCCACGTCTCCTTCGTCAGTTCTGGTTCTACTGTCCCCCGAAACTTGTCTTGATATCAAGATACATGAGGTCGAAGGAATGTGCACCCTGGAGGGCGCGCTCGTTCGGCCCGGTCAGCGGCGTAACCGGCGCAATCGGTGACCCACCTTCCGCACGAACGACCGGGCAGGACGAAACCGCTGTTTCGAGACCCCGCTCGGCACCGCTGTCTCGGCTGACCCGCCCCGTCGAGACTGCAGGCGATCGTGCTGGAGCTTGAGATCGGCGTACTCCCGACAGAGCTGAACGAGAGCGTACGTGGCCGCCGCCAACACCTCGGCGTCCGTCGACGAGTCGGGATCGATGTCACTCGGCTCGAGAGTCTCCGCAGGGATCAAGTCCGAAAGGGCGCCGACCACGCGCACGTCGAGCCCTTCGAGCTCGTGCACCATGTCCTTCGCCAGGATCGTGGCCTGCGCGAGCTGGTCCGCCGTGAGGCCCAGCCGGGGCTCGCGATCGACGCGACCACCCAGGATGAAGCGACCGAGTCGGTTCTTCAGGGCTGGTCGATAGCGCGTCATGTCCCAGTCGGTCGTCTCGAGGTTGACCCGACGCATCAGCTCGGCCGAGTGCGCACCCAGTGAGGGATTCCGGTACGGCGGCTGGCGCAGCGTCGTGACGCGGGGCGCGACCACCGACATGAAACGGTCCCCCACGACTGTCGGGTCAGAGCCTGGCGGCGGGACCGTCACGAGTGTTAACCGCTCTTTCGGAACGACCGGGGACCACCGGGCAACGATGTCGGGGAGGTCCTGACCGCTCCAGAACCTCGAGGCCAAGTCGGATCCCGTGCGGTCGTCGTCGTACACCGCCCCCAGGTACTCCGCCCAAGTCGCGGTGCCCCTGTTGCGGGTGTTGGTCTGCCACATCGATGGGATGACGCGCCCGAGGTCCCGCGCGGTCAGGACCAGATGCACTTCTGCCGGCGCGAGCGCGCTGATGAGCCGCTTCGCCTGGCGTTCGTCACGTTTCGCCAGCAGCTCGTTGGAAAGCAGGACGTCACCGTCGAACGCCTGCATCTCGCGTGTGAGCGAGCGCCAGGCACCCGCGTCATCGGGTTCGGACCCGGCGTCACCGAAGAGATCGCGGATAGCGGCGAAGTTCTCGTCCACCCCCGGCCACCAGACTCCTGCATCGCGCAAGGACCTGCGATTCAACTGGATGAGCGCCTGCAGATAAGTGGTCGCAGACTTCATCGTCCCGATGTGAAGGAAGACCCGGCGCGCCACGACGTCAACGTAGTTCAGTTCGGTTGCTTCGGCGACTTCGCCTGCAACTCTGCTTGGAGAGCCATGATCTCCTGCCGGAGATGTGCCAGCCTCTTGCCGACGCCGACGTACCCGTCGAGAGCGGCCTCCAGCAGCGCCTCGGCGGTGACTTGCTCGGGCTCAAAGTCCGTCGTCCGTGGCTCCACCGGCGGGAGCAGGTCGTCGAGGTCCCCGACCACCCGAACCGACGACCGTTCGATCTGCTGCCTCATGAGCAATGCGCGGCGTCGCAGCCATTCGTGATGCGCTGGGGTCAGCCCGTAGCGAGGCTCGAGGGCCGCCCGGCGCGCCAGCACATCTTTCGCGATCCCGGCCTTGAAGCCCCAGCGGTACACCGGCCAGGGCAACTCCTCGGTCCGTGCGTTCAACCGCAGCATCAGCTCCGCTGACAGCGCTCCGAGCGCTTCGTTGCCGCGCGGCGGCAGGTCGACCTCATGTACGTCGATACCGAGCACCCAGGCGAAGCGGTGCCACAACAGGGAGGGGTCATCGCTCGAGGCCGGCACCGTGACGATCGTGAAGCGGTCTTCGGGGATGAGGTCCTCCCACCTCCGGATGACCTTCATGACGTCGTGGTGCAGCCAGAACTTGGCCGGCTGGTCCTCGTCCTCGGGCTCCCCCGTGCAGACCTGGTCGCAGTAGTCGCGCCACCCGAGGTCACGGCGGTTCTGCGTGGTCTCCTGCCAGTGTGACGGCACGACCCGAGTCAAGTCGCGACAGGTGAGGATCGCGGAGAGCTCCTCACCCTCGAACGATCTACCCAGCCGGCGGATGGTGGTCGGAGCCATCGGGCCAAGCAGCTCCATCGACATGATGGCGTCTCCGGGGGACGAGCGGATGGACTCAACGACACGGTCCCAGTCGCCCGTTTCCTCGGTGAGCCGTCTCTTGGATCGTCTGAGGTCGAGGATGGCGTTGTTGATCGTCCGTGCACCGGGCCAGCTCAAACCAGCCGAGGCCAGCAGATCCACATTGCGGTCAAGGGTGCGCTGCAAGAAGGTCGTCCCCGACTTCATCGTGCCAATGTGCAGGTACACCTTGCCCATGCGGCGACCCTAGCGAACCAGGATCGCCACACACTCCACATGGTGCGTCATCGGAAAGATGTCGAACGCGCGCAGTGATCCCAGTCGGTAGCCGGAGACGGTGAACGTCGCCAGGTCTCGCGCGAGCGCGGCCGGATCACAAGCGACATAGGCCACGACGCGAGGCTGTTTGCCGGCGATCGCCTGCACGATCTTCTTGCCCGCGCCGGCACGTGGTGGATCGAGCACTACGACGTCAAGGCGCCCCTGCGCAGTTCTCCCCCGCACAAACCGGTCCACCCGCTCGACCACCGCCCGCACTTGAGGGAGGTCAGAAAGGTTGTGGCTCAGGTGAGCGGCTGCGCGCCGGTGGGACTCCACAGCGAGTACGGCGCCCGACTCACCGACTGCGGGTGCCAGCGCCCCGGAGAAGAGACCCACACCGGCGTACAGGTCCCAGCATCGCTCGCCCGCGGCCGGTTGGACGCCGTCGATGACTGCACCGACCAGCGCATCCGCTGCCCCAGGGTGCACCTGCCAGAAGTCGCCAGCACTGACCCGCCATGACCTGCCGGCCGCGCGCTCAGTGACCGACGCTGTTTTCCTCGCGTCGGTCACCACGACGTGGTCGCCCGTCGAGCTGACCAACGAAGTGACTGACACGGCGCCCTCCTGCATCGCTGCCTCGACCGATGGCAAGTCAGGATGGGCGATCAGGCACCGCGTCACCGGCACGACTTCCTTCGACCGGTGCTTGAGCAACCCCGGCCGTCCGTCGGGGGTCGCCGAGTAGCGCACTCGGGTCCGCCAGTGGAGTCCCTCGTCGTCTCCGTCGACGGCTTCCACCTCGCCGTCCCATTCGAGCCCGGCCAGTCGCTGGAGTTGTTCACGAACCACGTCACCGAGCATCTGACGCTGCCTCGCCAGGGCCACGTGCTGGAAGTCGCAGCCACCGCAGGCGCCCGGACCTGCGTACGGGCAGGGCACCTCGACTCGATCCGGTGATGCTTCCAGGATCTCGACGGCGTCACCGCGCAGGAACCGCGAGTCGCTCGCCCCCTCGGTGATCAGCACCCGGACACGTTCAGCAGAGATCGCGTGCCGGACGAAGATCACCCGGCCGTCGTGACGCGCCACGTGGTGTCCACCGTGCGCCACCGGTCCGACCTCGACGTCCACCACGGTTCCGACCAGGGACTCAGCCGCTTCGCCGGCGTGCTCGGTCATCGTCGCGGCTTGCGCGGCCGTTTGGTGGGGCCGCCTCGGATGCCGCCGGCCACGTAGTCCTCGCGTTCGGCCCGCTGCTCTGCCGCGGCAGACGAGCGCAGCTGGAACGGCACGGAGGTGACCATCACGCCGGGAGTGAACAGCAGCCGGCCCTTGAGCCGTAGCGCGCTCTGGTTGTGGAGCAGCTGCTCCCACCATCGTCCGACGACGTACTCCGGGATATAGACCGTGACGACGTCGCGAGGACTCGACCGTCGGAGGTCGCGGACGTAGTCGAGGATCGGCTTGGATATCTCCCGATAGGGCGAGTCGAGGACGCGCAGCGGGACCGGCAAGTGCAGTTCGTCCCACCTCTGAAGCAGCGCCTCGGTGGCCTCCTCGTCGACATCGACGGTGATCGCCTCCAGAGTGTTTGGTCGGGAGGCTCGCGCATACGCGATCGCGCGCAGGGTCGGCTTGTGCACCTTCGAGACGAGAACGATCGCGTGGATCCGGGACGGAAGCGAGGTGTCGTCGTCGTCGGTGGCCAGTTCTGTCGACACCAGGTCGTAGTGGTGCCGGATCGACTTCATCACGAAGAACAGCACGGCCATGGCGAGGATGGCGATCCACGCCCCGTGGGTGAACTTCGTGATCAGCACGATGACGAGGACCAGTGCCGTCACGCTGAGGCCGACGGCGTTGATCACGCGACTACGCATCATCCGCCGGCGCGCAGCAGGGTTGGACTCGGTGCGCAGCAGCCGGGTCCAATGTCGAATCATGCCTGTCTGGCTCACCGTGAAAGAGACGAACACCCCGACGATGTAGAGCTGGATCAGCCTCGTCACCTCAGCATCGAAGGCGTAGATCAACAGAATGGCAAAAAGGGTCAGCAAGACGATGCCGTTGGAGAACGCCAGCCGATCGCCGCGGGAGTGCAGTTGCCTCGGCATGTAACCGTCGCGGGCAAGGATCGACGCCAACACCGGAAAGCCGTTGAACGCCGTGTTGGCCGCCAGCACCAAGATGACGCCGGTCGCCGCCGCAACGATGTAGAAACCGAGCTCGAAGTGGTCGAAGATCCCTTTGGCCAGCTGACCGATCACCGGGTCCTGGTTGAACTCGGCCGGCACAATATTTCCTTGCGGGTCAATCAGCCGGACTCCGTTGTCGACGTCCGCCAGCCGGATGTCCATCAGGTTTCCCAGGATCAGGATCGACATCCCCATGGTGACGGCGATAGTGCCGAGCAAGAGCAACGTGGTGGCCGCATTCTTGCCCTTCGGCTTACGGAAGGCCGGTACGCCGTTGCTGATCGCCTCGACTCCGGTGAGTGCCGCCGAACCCGACGCGAACGCCCGCAAGACGAGGAAGATCAGCGCGGCGCTGCCCAAACCGCCTGCGACGGTCTGGGTCCCTTGGATGCCATAGTCGGCGAGCTCGGAGTCGGGAAGCGTGCCGCGGAAGTAGCGGAAGAACCCCCAGGCAGCCATGGAGAGGATCGAGAACATGAAGATGTAGGTCGGAATTGCAAACGCCGTACCGGACTCCTTGACGCCGCGCAGGTTCATCGTCATCAAGAAAATCGCCGCCACGATCGCGACGGTCGCCTCATGGCCTTGGAGAGAGTCAATGGCCGAGGCGGCGTACTGCGCTGCCGACGAGATCGACACGGCAACGGTGAGCACGTAGTCGACCATCAGGGCGCTCGCCACGGTCAAACCCGCATTGGATCCGACGTTGACCGTCGCTACCTCGTAATCACCGCCGCCGGACTGGTAGGCCTGCACGTTCTGGCGGTACGACGCGATCACGACCAGCATGACCAGCGCCACGGCGATGCCGATCTTCCACGACATCGAGTAGTAGGCCAGCCCGGCCACGGACAAGGTCAGAAAGATCTCGTCAGGGGCATAGCCCACGGACGAGAGAGCGTCGCTCGCGAACACCGGGAGTGCGATCCGCTTGGGAAGCAGCGTCTCGCCGATCTGGGTGTTGCGTAGCTTGCGACCGAGCAGCAGCCGCTTGCCCAGATCTCCGATGCCCACGCTGGGATGCTAGACCACCCGAGTACGCCGCACGGGTTCCCCGGCCGGTGTAGCGTCGAGCCACACCGTCGGTAGTGTCGGGACGCTGCTGGCAAGCCGGTACCCGCATCCGCGAAAGGTCAAGGGAAGAACACCGTGCACGTCGTGATCATGGGTTGTGGCCGCGTGGGCTCCACGTTGGCGCGCAGCCTGGAGGACCGAGGCCATACGCTCGCCGTCATCGACAGCAACCCTGACGCGTTCCGCCGGCTCGGACCCAGCTTCTCCGGTGACAAGGTCACCGGCTTCGGATTCGACCAGTCCGTGCTCGAGTCGGCTGGCATCGGGAACGCGGGGGCCTTCGCGGCCGTCAGCAGCGGCGACAACTCCAACATCATCTCCGCGCGGGTCGCACGCGAAACGTTCGGGATCGACAACGTGGTCGCTCGCATTTACGACCCCGGTCGCGCCGAGGTCTACCAGCGGCTCGGCATTCCCACGGTGGCCACCGTCAAGTGGACGGCGGACCAGATCTTGCGCCGATTGCTTCCCGACGGCTCCGAACCCGAATGGCGCGACCCCTCAGGCTCGATCCGGATCAGCGTCATCGACGCCCCATCTGCCTGGGTCGGCCGCAAGCTCACTGAGCTCGAGGGCACCGGAGCCCGAGTCGCGTTCCTCACCCGGATGGGCGAAGGAAAGATGGTCACCGACGACATGGCACTGCAGGACGGCGACCGACTGCACCTGATCCTGGCCGAAGGCGATGCTGACGGCGTTGATGCGGCGATCGCCGCGGGACCCGAGGACAGCTGATGCGCGTTGCGATTGCCGGAGCAGGAGCGGTGGGCCGCTCGGTGGCAGCTGAGCTGCTCGAAAACGGCCATGAGGTGTTGCTGATCGACAAGGACCCCCGGGCCATCAAGGCAGACAGCGTCCCCCAAGCCGAGTGGCTGCTCGCCGATGCGTGTGAGCTCTCCTCGCTCGACGAGGCAGCCTTGCAGCGTTGTGACGTGGTCATCGCATCGACGGGTGACGACAAGGCCAACCTGGTGATCTCCTTGCTGGCCAAGACGGAGTTCGCCGTACCGCGCACCGTGGGTCGGGTCAATCATCCGGCGAACGAGTGGCTGTTCAACGAGTCGTGGGGTGTCGACGTGTCGGTGTCGACACCGCGCATCATGTCCGCACTCGTCGAGGAGGCGGTGACGGTGGGCGACGTGGTTCGGCTCTTCACGTTCAAGCAGGGTGAGGCGAACATGGTCGAGTTGACCCTGCCCGATGACTCCCCCTTCGTCGGCACCAAGGTCCACGACGTGCCCTGGCCCGCCGACACCTCACTGGTGGCTCTGCTGCGCGAGGGACATGTACACACCCCCGACCCGGACGCCACGATCGAGGCGCACGACGAACTGTTGTTCGTCGCGACGGCCGCGGCCGAGAACGACCTCGAGCGGCTGCTGGCCCCGAGCGCCCATCACGACTGACCAGGTCGGGCGGGGTCGACGCCAGCCCTGAACCGGGGTCTCGACAAGCTCGACCGCCGAAGACTCACGCGGGCGGGTCGGTGGATCAGGTGTTCGCCGCGGGTTCGGGAGTCTTGACGACAAGGGGGGTCTGGTCACGGTTGAGCAGCCACGCCATCGCGGCCAGCGACAACAGTTGGAGCGGCCACCCCATCGAGATCTTGGCGATTCCCAACCAGCCGGCCTGACCCGCTGCCCAGAGCGGGTACTGCACGATCACCCGGACGATGCAGGGCGCTGCCAGGACTAGGGTCAACCGCGAGCACAACGACACCAGGTGGCGGTCGCGATGCCACTCCGTCGGCTCACCCGTGACGCTGCCGATCATGAAGCCAACCAAGGGCCACCGGATCAGCACCGAGCCCGTCAACACAGTGGCGTAGACCGCGTTGTAGATGAGGCCGGGCAAGAAGGCGTCCTCCGCCCGACCTGAGCGCAACGCGAACACCGCAGCGATGGCGATCCCCACCATCGAGTTGATCACGAACTGGACGGTGGAACGTTGGACCAGCCGAACGAACAGCAACAGGACGGCGAGCGCACCGGAGATGATCAGTGACAGCTGGAGATCGTGGGTGGTGATCCACGTGACCGTGAAGCCGAGGGTCGGGATCGCACCCTCGAGCATCCCGCGCTTGCCTCCGAGAGCTTTGGAGAGTTGTGCCCGGACCAGCGCTTCGACGGTCGTGTACTGCTCGCGCTCGACGACAGCACTCCCGTCGTTCGACGTGTCTGTCACCGGTCAGGCTCGCAACTCGTACCGCGGGTTGTAGATGACCCGTTGGCCGTCCTGACACGACACTCGGCCCTTGGCAACCATACTCACGCCCGGCTTGATGCCGGCGATCGTCCGTCGGCCCAGCCACACCAGCGTGACCACGCCCGAGCCGTCGTACAAGGACGCTTCCAGCGACGGCGCCCCTGCCCTCGGGGCAAGCGAGACGCTCTTGAGGTGGCCGAAGACGACCACCATCTCGCGGTCAGTGACCCCTTCGATGGTCTGGCAGCCCTGCACCTGACGGGCTTGGGAGAGCTCGTCAGCCTCGAGCTCGGCAGGACTCGCGGACAGCTTCTTCAGCGCCCGCTTGAGTCGGCCCGTGCCGGTTTTGCTCGTCATACCAACCAGCCTAACCGGCGTACCCGTCGATTCCTTCAGGGTTGTCAGCATCAGCATCGACAATTCCGCCTGGTTGTGCGGGCATCCGCATCGGAATCATCTCCCGGGGCGACATCGGCGCATCTCCGCGTACGACGATGACATCTCGAAATGCTGTCTCGACAACGCCATCGGGGTCGGCGTTCTCGGCGCTCTTGCCCAGGAACGTGCCTCGAAGCAGCCACCGTGGACCTTCGACGCCGACGATCCGGCTCTGCTGGGTCGCCTTCTTGCCGTCTGATGTCTGCACGGGTACGACGACCTTGAGCTCCGTGCCGAACTCACCGTCAATCTCGGTAGCCGTGCCGCCTCGCTTGGCCGCCTCGGCAGCGATGTCCTTCCGGACTTCGTCCCAGATGCCGTCGGAGCGCGGCGCAGCGAAGGCCCGCAGCTCGAGTCCAGAACCGGGTCCGGCCAGGAGCGCTGCCGACACCGAGGGTGGCGACACAGTCTCGTCGACCTGCAGGCGCAATTCGATGCCTGCACGACCCTTCACGACCAGACCTCCGAGGTCAACGTATGCGGGGTCGCCCTCATCGACCGTAGTCTCGGCCCGGTCGAACGGACCATGCGGCCGCTCGGTCTCGAGTTCGTCGAACTCGTCCGGCGTTTCGGCGCCTGAGTCCTCGGACTCGTCGGCCGATCGACGACGGAATCTCACGACTGCTCCTTCTGATAGCTGGTTTCCTGCGACGTGATGCGGGACGTGAAGCCGCCGGTCGAACCGTGCCCCCCGTCACCGCGGTCGGATCCGGGGAGCCGGTCGACCTCGACGAACTGGGCTCGGGCCACCTGCTGGAAGACGAGCTGGGCGATCCGGTCCCCACGTCCAAGAGACACTGGCTGGCTCGGGTCGAGGTTGATCAGCACGACCTTCACCTCGCCACGATACCCAGCGTCGATGGTTCCGGGTGCGTTGACGATCGAGACTCCACAGCTGGCCGCCAGCCCGGATCGCGGATGGACCAGGGCAACAAAACCATCAGGCAGGGCAATGCTGACTCCGGTGGGGACGATGGCCCGTTCTCCCGGCTGCAACGTGACGTCGACCGTGGTCACGATGTCGGCGCCCGCGTCGCCCGGGTGAGCGTAGGCCGGCAGCGGGACGCTGTCATCGATCCGCTGGATCAGCACCTCGACCACGCGTGGCCACCTCACTGTTCATGTCTTGTTGGTGTGACTGCTCATGTGCATCGCCACGTCAGTCTGGGGCGTCAATGAATCTGTGCGCCTCTTTGGCGAGCCGACTGACCACCCTACTCGGCGTTCAGCCACCTGACTGCATGGCAGGCTTGGCTCATGGAGTCGACCGGCCACGTCTACACCGAACGCCTTTACGCGCCGGTCTCGTGGTGGCTGCTCGGCCTGGTGATCGTGGTGGCGATCGGCTGGGCGTTCTTCGTGGCGACTCCCCTGTCCGTGACGGTGGTGGCGACGGCAGTGGCTTTCGTGATCGTGACCACGGTGCTCTGGACGTACGGTGCTGTGCGTCTCACAGTCGACGCCAAGGGCCTTCGAGCCGGCCGGGCTGCGCTGCCGTTTGCCTACGTCGGAACAGTCACCGCATTGGACGCCGACGCAACCCGCCGCGCAATCGGTCAGGAGGCGGATGCGCGCGCCTTTCTGGTGTTGCGCTCCTACTGTCCGGGCGCGGTCACCGTCGCAGTCGATGACGACCGCGACCCGACGCCGTACTGGCTGGTGTCGACCCGGCACCCGACCGCCTTGGCCGCGAGCCTGACCGATCGGGTCGTGCAAGACTAGGTTTCAGACGGAGGAGTGAGCCTGTGGCCAAGAAGTCGAAGAAGTCCGATCAGCCCGAGCCAAAGGGTAAAGGCACCTGGAAGTTGCTCGGCACGACCGCTTCGCTCGCTGCGGCGTTTGTCACCGCGAAGGCGCTGGACGCCACTTGGAAGACCGCCACCGGCAAGAAGCCACCGGACTCGCCAGAGAGCCCTGACATCGGCGGTCGCGAGGCCGTCGCGTGGGCTGCTTTGAGTGGGATGGCGATGGGGGTCGCCAAGATGTATGCCACCCGGCGGGCGGCCAGCTACTGGGTGAAGTCGTTCGGCACGTTGCCCCCGGGGATGAACAAAGGCGCTACCAAGAAGACCAAAGAGAAGGTCGAGGCGTCGTAGCTCTCGCGCGAAATCGGCTGGGTCAGGCGGCGCAGTCCCGACAGACGTAGACGCCATTCTTCGCCGTCGCGAGCTGGCTCCGGTGATGGACGAGGAAGCAGCGGGAACACGTGAACTCGTCTTCTTGACGCGGGAGGACCTGGACGGAGAGCTCCTCGTGCGAGAGGTCGGCTCCGGGCAGCTCGAAGGACTCGGCGGCCTCGACCTCGTCCTCGTCAACCTTGCCCGAGTTCTTGTCGTGGCGCCGCGCCTTCAATTCCTCGATGGAGTCTTCGTTAAGCTCCTCGTCGGTTTTGCGTGGTGCGTCGTAGTCAGTAGCCATCTGTGTTCCGCTCAGTCGTCGTTCGCGTCGTCGGGTGCGAGAGGTGTAACGCAGCGCCCCCCAGTTTTGTGCCCGGCCCAGCGGCGAGATTGTGCCTGATTTCCAGCGGAAACGCTACTGATATGCACCGTGTCGTCGCTCCGGGTGTCCAAATAGGCTGAAACAGTCTTCAGAACGTGGTCAAGCACACGTTTTCGCAGACCCTAGGGCCAGTCCGCCATCGGCCACTCACCGAAGCCGGACTGCACCAATGCGGCATGGAAGTCATCGAAAAGCTCGACGGGCGCGGCGACGACCAGGAGCTCGCTCGGCTCGGCCCCGTGGAGCCCCTCGACGCGACCACCTGACTCGGTAACAACGAGGCGGCCGGCAGCAAGGTCCCACGGCTTGAGGCCTCGTTCGACGTGCGCGTCGAGACGACCGCATGCGACGTTGCAGAGATCGAGAGCGGCCGATCCCAATCGGCGGATGTCGCGGACCATGGGAAGCAACGCCGCGGTCTCAGCGGCCTGGTGCCGGCGCACGTCAGCGCGGTACCCGAACCCCGTGCCAACCAACGTCTGCGAGACATCGGTCTGCCGCGAGACCGAGACCACTGAGCCGTCGAGCCTGGCTCCCCCACCGCGTATGGCGGTGAACGTCTCACCCGAGAGCGGGTTGTGCACCACCCCTGCGACTGCGACGCCGTCATGCTGGGCTGCGATCGAGACCGAGAACTGGGGGATCCCGTAAAGGTAGTTGACCGTGCCGTCGATCGGATCGGCCAGCCAGCTGACCCCACTCAAGCCCTTGATGTCGTCGCCCTCCTCGCCGATGAAGCCATCATCGGGCCGCTCGGCGAAGATCCGGTCACGGATGAGCTGCTCGGACGCCAGGTCGGCCGCTGTCACCACGTCGGTAGGACTCGACTTGGTCTCCGCGACCTCGATCGTCCCTTGCCGCACTCGCTTGATGAGCTCACCAGCCGCACGTGCCGTGCTCTCCGCGAGGTCGAGCAGGGCTTGCGGATCGGTCACGGGAGAACCCCACAGAGAGCCGGCCGCGTCCCACGAGGGTTCGGGCAGCAGTCGGGTTGACAACGATCCCAGCTCGCAGGCAGTTCACCGACCGCGGCTTGGTCGGCGTGGACGCCCTGCTCGCGGGCCGACCGCTCGAGCACCAGGTCGCGGACGACCGCGACGAACTCCGGACGGGTACCAGGCGTGTCGGCGCGCTCGAACGTCAGGTGGAGCCCGCGAGCCGTCTTGGCAGCTTCGGTGTCGAGGTCGTACGCGACCTCCATGTGGTCTGAGATGAATCCGATCGGAACAGCGACCGCCGCTTCGGCCCCGTCGTCGGCAAGCGCGGCGAGGTGGTCGTTGACGTCGGGCTCGAGCCAAGGGACCTGCGCGGGTCCTGACCGGCTGCAGTAGACGAGTGCCCATTTCCGGTCGACCCCGGTGCGGCGGCGCACGCCGTCGGCGACGAGCCGCGCGACCGACTGGTGCTCATCGACATAGGCGTTACCGTCCGGGCCGGCGCTCTCGGCCATCGACACCGGAATCGAATGGGTGACGAACGCGAGCCTGGCCGCCGGCCTTCGCTCCTCGGGCAGTCGCTCAAGTGCTTCGCAGGTGGAGTCGACGAACGCGGCCACGAAACCCGGATGGTTGAAGTAGTGCCGCAGCTTGTCGAGGACGGGCGCATCAGGCACGGCCGCGACGGCGTCGTACAGGTTCTCCCGGTACTGACGACAGCCGGAGTACGAAGCGTAGGCGCTCGTGACGAAGCACGCCGCACGTCGTACCCCGTCGGCTGCCATCGTGGCCAGCGTGTCGGCGAGGTAGGGGTCCCAGTTCCGGTTGCCCCAGTAGACGGGTAGCGCGAGGTCATGTGCCGCGAAGTCGGCCCCGATCGCCTTGACCAGGTCGCGGCACTGGTCGTTGATCGGGCTGCGGCCACCGAAGAGGTCGTAGTGCTGGGTGACCTCCTCGAGACGCGCGCGGGGGATGCCGCGACCACGCGTCACGTTCTCCAGAAACGGGATCACGTCAACGGGTTTCTCCGGGCCGCCGAACGAGACGACGAGCAGCGCGTCGTACGGCGCGACGGACGGGGAGGTCGACATGGGCCCGATCCTGCCATCTGGCCTCACGGCCGGAGCGAGGCCCTGGGGCCTTAGAGTGCGAAGATGCTCACGCCGTACCGGAGGGTCTTGTCGATCCCGGGGGCGTTGGCCTTCACCTCGACCGGCTTCATCGCCCGGCTGCCGATCTCGATGGCGACTCTGGGCATCGTGTTGCTCGTCGTCGGCGAGACGGACTCCTACGGTCAGGCCGGGGTGATTTCGGCCGCGTTCATCATCGGCGAGGGCGTCGCTGCACCGCTGCTCGCCCGGGTGATCGACCAACTCGGCCAAGGTCGCATCGTCCCGATCGCGTCCGTCGTGTACAGCGTGGGGCTGACCGCGATGATCGTGGCCGTCAAGATGGGCGCCCCGACCCCGGTTCCCCACGTGCTCGCCGTGATTGCCGGCGCGAGCTATCCCCCTATCGGGTCCTGCGTCCGTGCCCGCTGGGCGCACGCAATCAAGGACAGCGGCCAACTGCACACGGCGTACTCGTTCGAGGCGATGGTCGACGAGGCTATCTTCATGGTCGGTCCGATCCTGGTTACGGTGCTCGCCGTCCAACTCGCCCCTGTCGTGGGCGTGGGCGCCATCGTCGGCTTTGCCCTCGTGGGCGGCTTGGCCTTCGCGAGCCTGCGGTCGACCGAGCCGCCGACGACCGTCCGCTCGAGCTCTCAGGAGCCGATCGGGTGGCGGTTCCTGGTCGTGATCGTGCTCGTGTCGGCCGCGCTGGGATCGCTGTTCGGCGCGACGGAAGTGGTCACCGTCGCGTTCGCCCGCGAGGAGGGCCACCCTGGGCTGGTCGGCCCGCTGCTGGCGATCTGGGCGAGCGGCAGCCTGATCTCGGGTCTCATCACCGGCCTGGTCGCGGTGCGCGCGACGCCGCGGGTGCGCTTCCGCTGGGGCGCTCTGGGCCTGGCAGTGGCGATGGCGCCGCTCCCGTTCGTGCCGAACCTGTGGGTGCTGGCGGTCCTCTTGTTCGTCGGCGGCTTCGCGATCAGCCCGACCTTGGTGGCAACCGTGTCCTTGATCGAGACCGAGGTGCCGTCGGCCAGGCTCACGGAGGGCATGACCTGGCTTTCGACTGGCATCGCAGTAGGGCTGGCACCGGGTGCCGCGATCGCGGGCCACATCATCGACACCCATGGCGCCTCGACGGCGTACTGGGTGCCCGTGGTGAGCGGCCTGATCGCGGCGGCGATCGCCTGGTCGACCGGCTGGCGCAGTGGAATAGGCTCGGGAATGGTCGAGACAGCGGCGCGTTGACCTCGTTTCTGCGTCCGGGGGATGGAGACTAGGGCAAGCCTCGCTCTGGGGAAGGAGCCGAGGCGCAGTGCGGGAAGGCAGGGCATGCGCAATCTCAAGCTCGTGGGGTTGAGCGCGGACGGCCGAAAGGTCGTCTTCGTCGACGACGCGGGTTCCGAGTACGCCGCACCCGCAGACGAAAGGCTTCGTGCAGCGCTTCGTGGCGACCGCGCGCGCCTCGGCCAGTTGGAGATCGAGATGGACAGCGTCCTGCGACCGCGTGACATCCAAGCCCGTATCCGTGCGGGCGAAACGCCCGAAGCGGTGGCCATCCTCGCCCAGGTGTCCGTTGACAAGATCATGCCCTTCTGCGTGCCCGTGCTGGCCGAGCGGCAACACATCACCGAGCTGGCGCGCCGCTCCCACGTACGCCGCAAGAACGCCGAAGGACCGGCTCGTCGACTCTCCGAGGTCGTGTTCGAACGCCTCCGGGGCCGCGGAGTCGACCCTGAGAGCGCGGCGTGGGACGCCTGGCGGCGTGATGACGGCCGTTGGTCAGTCTCGGTGGCCTATCTGTCCGGTGAACGTGAGCGAAACGCCTTGTTCACGTTCGACGCGATGGGGCGTTACTCGACCGCGGATGACGACGAGGCCAAGTGGCTCACCGGTGAGCGCCAGAGCACGAGCAAGGGACCGCAGCCCCGAGACGGCAGCAAGGCAGAGCCAGGCGGAGACCGCCGGCTCTCGTCGGTGCCGAGTGGCGAGGACCTGCTCAGCCTCTCTGAGGACGACAACGACTCCGACGACCTCACGGCTGTGGTCAGGGCGGTCAACGGTGAAGACACCGATCGGCGGCCAGCCGACGTGGATGAGTCCGCGACCGACGAGGACAACGTGGTCGCTGTTGACGATCCCGACGAGGTTAGTGGCGAGCTCGACTCGAAGGACGTACCCGCGACCGACCAGAGCGACGGGGCCGACGAGCCGGAGACCGAGCCGACGCCCGAGCGCAAGCGGCGTGGCGCCAAGCGTCCCAGCGTGCCGAGCTGGGACGAGATCATGTTCGGCAGAAGCAAGGACTCCTGATCCCGGTCGGATCCCTGTCTGCTAGCTGAACGGAAGCACATCAGGCGACAGCGAAGCGGCCTTTGCTCTGGCCGCTGTCATCCGCCGGCGGTGGTGCAGCCTGCACAGCACCTCGTATCCGACCTCGGGTGCAGGCTGGTCGATCACGTCGACGTCCCCGACGACGATCACCTCACCCTCGACGACCATGCCGCCGTTCTCGGTACGGGCGTTGTGGGTGGCTCGCTTGCCGCACCAGCAGAGCGCCTCGACTTGAAGTGTGTGCACGCGGTCCGCGAGTTCGACAAGCCGCGCGGATCCGGGAAACAACTGAGTGCGGAAGTCCGTGAGGATGCCGAACGCGAAAACGTCGATCTGTAGGTCATCCACGATCTTGGCGAGCTGGTCGACCTGCTGCGCTGTGTAGAACTGTGCCTCGTCGCAGATCAGGTAGTCGATCCGCGCTCCGCCGGTCAGGGAGTCGACGACGTAGTGCCAGAAGTGGAAGTCGTCGCCGACCTCGATCGCCTCGACGCTGAGCCCGAGTCGGCTCGACAGCGTGCCCTTCCCACCACGGTCCCTGCTGGCGAAGATCCTTCCGACCCGGCCACGCGCCGCGTGGTTGTGGTTCGTCTGCAGAGCGAGCGTGGACTTGCCAGAGTCCATCGTGCCCGTGAATAGCTGAAGCTCTGCCACGGAGCGAAATCATGCCACCCCGCGACCGCGCGAGTTGCCACCAGGTCCAGGAGGGCCGTTGTTATCCGACCGCGTCCGCGGCTGTTGCTCGATGGATCTCTGCTCGGCGCATCAGTCGCCAGATCACATAGGCAAAGGCGCCGGTGATGATCGGAAGGAGGTAGGTCAGGACGCGGTAGACCAGGACTCCGGCAACGACGGAATCGTGCGCTGACTCGCCGAGCACCGCGACGTAGATCGACGTGTAGACGATCTCGACGACTCCAACGCCGCCTGGCGTGATCTGAATGATGGTCGCGGCGCGTCCCACGGAGTACAGGAGCAGACCCAAGGACAACGGCAACTGCTCCCGGGAGACGCCGCACGCCCAGAGGCACCAGACGAGCAGTAGGCCGTTCAGCACGTAGCCAGCCACGACATAGCCGACCACGCGCTTCCCGTGGACCCGCAGCGCTTCGACCAGGTCGGCCCGCAGCACGACGACCTTGTCTGGCCAGGTGGTGATGCATGGCTTGCCGAAGAGCCGGCGCAGCGGGTTAACACAGATCTGGGCAACATGACCCAGCCGTGCTGCCAGCTTCACGCTTCTGGCGATCGCGACGATCACGGTGACCGCGATCACCGCCACGATAATCGCGGCCAACCCGAAGGCCCATTCATGGTCCCCACCGACCGACGCAGGCATCCCGAGAAGCACCCAAACGACGAACAAGGCTCCGGGTGCGGCGAAGACCAGGACGTCCGTGGACGCGCTGACGGCAAGCATTGCCTGGGCGAACTGCTCGTTACTGACCTTCCACGATCTCACGATGGCCCATTGCGACGCCGTCCCAGACGGACCTGGAATCACGTTGCTTACGGCCGACGAAGCCTCGCGTGCGATCAGCGATTTCCACAGCGTGAGACGTGGCATCAACGCGGCGTACGCCAGAGCCAGCAGCAGCCTGATGAGCAGTGCGGCGACCAGCAAGAGCAGGACCGTCAACGGGTCCATCGCCTTGATGGCGCTACCCACGCTGTCGAACTCGGTGAGCTTCGGGATGATCGCCGCGAAGAGCAAAACGATCAGGGCGCCGGACAGGAAGCTACTCAAGACTTTGGCAAAGACCGACCCCGGGCCCGGGCGGGCACCCGACGCCTCACCAGCCAGCCCGGCATGACGCTTCTGGGGATCGGGTTGCTCATCGCTCATTGGCCCACTCCGAATCCGCTCGGGCAATTAACAGCACGCTACTCGTTCTGTCCACCCGACAACGTGGCTAGCCAGGAGCGTCGACAAGGAGCGGGACCAACATCTCGTCCTCGGTCATCGAGCCGTGCAAGCCGAGCAAAGTGGCTTCGTGCGGGAACCGACTCGAGGACACGATCGCTAGCTCTCCCAGACTCGCGACCATCACGTCGCCGAGCCGCGGACGAACCTCAGCATCGACCCGACCGAACCAGCCTTCGTCTATCGCCTGGTCGCGCGTGACGACGACAGCGTTGTCCCCCAGCCGCTTTGCCCAGTGCGTCGCGACATCCGCGACTGCTCCGTTGTCGCAGTAGAGATGGCGGAACCTCGCCTCGCCACCCAGCAGGCTCACGCCCACCATCAGTTCTGGCTCGAGATCGACGTCGACTCGGTTTTCGAGCTCGACGTCGACCATGCCGTGGTCGCCGGTGATCACTAGTCCGGCGTGGCTAGGCAGAGCCTCGCGCAGCCGGCTGGCGAACATGTCGATCATGGCCAGCTGATGCAGCCAGGCCCACGACTTGCAGCCGCGTCGGTGGCCGGTCGCGTCAAGCTCGCCTTCATACAAGTAGGTCAGGGACTGACGCTCGGTCGCAGCCCGCACGGCCCCCGAGATCCGCTCACCGATGGTGTCTGCACCGACATAGCTCGCACCTCGCTGGCTGACGTCGGTGAGACCGGTGCCCTGAAACATTCGCTTGCTCACGACGGTCGGCTCTACGCCGCTTGCCCGGGCACGCCCGAAGACCGTCTCGTGCCGCTGCCACTCGCGCGGGTCGACCCTGGAGTCCCACCGAAGCGCCTCGAGCAGGCGGTCCGTTCCTGGGATGCGCGACGTGAAGCCCACCACCCCGTGCGACCCAGGCGGCAGACCGGTGCCGAGACTCGTCAGGCTGGTGGCCGTCGTCGACGGCACTCCTGCGGTCAACGGCTCCCGGTCGAACAACGACGAAAGGTACGGCGCCTCGTCGGCATGACGCCGAAGCAAGTTTGCGCCGAGAGCATCGACCAGGAAGACGACGTAGGAGTCCATCGGCGGCAGGTCGAGAGCGTTGGTCCAACCCTCCGTGCCCAGCGCTGCGACAGCTGACGGCAGTACCTCACCCAGCGACCCCGCGCGATATCGGGGCAGCACCGCTGGTCGAGTCTGATTTTTCAAGGTCCGACAGTGGCCGCGCTCAAGGCTCGAGAGAACTCGAGCAACCGGTCGACAGCCTCAGGCCCATCAGCACTGGAGCTGATGCGCAGGGCAAAGTCTTCCGCAGCGAGGGTGCCGGTGTAGCCGTGATCAGCCACACACTCCGGGTCTGCGCACGTCGCGGGTTCGAGATCCACCCGACGTACTGCCCCCCAACCGACCGTGAGAACGGCCTCGGTAACCCCGGTCTCGCCATCGCGCTCTGACTCCGACGCGGGGTTCGCGACCATCCGGGTTACTGCCACGCTGCCGATCCGGTCGAGCGGCACAGCCTCGGTCGAGGTCGACGCGTACGGAGCCGGCAGCAGGTCATCGGGCGGGTGCTCGTCGGTATGCGCGACGACGACGCGTGACGGCGTCAGGACCAGCACGGTGACGTGCCGGCGAACCTCGTCGCGGTCGAACGTCGGTTCGTGGTGGATGACGAAGCTGGAGACCGCCTCACCTCCGAGCGCCGACTCGACGGCGTCCGCGACGACGGCGGGGTAGTAGCCGACACGGTGGATCGCTGACCGCAGGTCGTCAGACCGGTCGGCAACCCTCGACTCACGCATGCCGTCATCCTTGCACGTTGTCGCGGCGTACGACGTCAGACCGGGACAGGTCCTTCTGAACCGAACGACTCAGCCGACGAGGGTGTCGTCGATGCTGGCGGGACCTGACATCCGGCGGGTGAACCAGTCGCTGCGCGCGTCGACCACGGGACACACCCGACCCGATGCCCGAAGTACCTTCGCGCCGTCTGCTCCTGCGAGCACGAGTCCGAGGTCGAGCACCTGCACCTCGGGCAGGTCATCCTTGAGACGAGAAAGGCGGAGCACAAGGTCCTCGACGACCGGTACGTCGATGGCCTCCGAGCCGCGATAACCGAAGAAGAGTGGAGCCGCGCGCACGTCGCGGACGAGATCTGCGGCGTCTGAGTCCGTGAGAGGCGGGATCCGGTAGGACACGTCACCGAGGAGTTCTGAAGGCGGGCCGGACATCCCGAACGAGATGATCGGGCCGAACAAGGTGTCCTCGAGGCTGCCGATCGAGATCGGGATCCCGGGCGGAGCCATCCGCTGCACAACGAACTTCGCCCGCTCTGGCTCGTCGATGAGACCGTTGAGGTTGCGCCACGCGGCCGTCATCGCCTCCGGGTCGTCGATGTTGCGCCAGACGTGTGCCAGATCGGGCCGCTGCCGCAGATGGTCAGCCGTCGCCTTGAGGACCACGTCCCACTTGAACGACTCCCCCGCAGCGATCGCCTCTTCCAGCGACGTCACCTCGGCGATCGGCTCGAGCTTGATGCCGTAGTGGTTGAGCAGCTCACGCAGGGTCGCGTCGTCCAGCTCCAGGCCGCCGGGTTCGTCCTTGAGCAGCCGCGCGACGAGACTGCGTGCAGCACCGGTAGCGATGTCCTCGAAGACAGGGACAGTCCCCTGCGGCCGGTTGACCCATTGCCCATACGTCACCACCCGCGCCAACGCTCGCACCGCATACTCCGGGGCAGGGTACGACGGGACCGAGCCCCGACCTGCCGCCCCAGCGAGGTCAGGCACGCGCAGCAGCTCTGGCACTCCCTCACTCCCGAGGAACGTCGACACCAGCGGCTTGTCGGACTGCTCACCGACGGCAGCCAGCACGTTCGCGACCTGGTCACCGGACGTGTTCAACGGCGGGATGAACACCGCGATGACCGCGTCGACGGCCGGGTTGTCGATCGCAGCATCGAGGGCGCGTTCGAAGTCCTCCGCCGCGGCGTCCGCCCCCAGTCCGATGCTTTGCTGGACGACAAGACCACACGCTTCGGCGGCATCGGAAGCCAGCAGACCGAGAGCGTCGGAGTTGCCCACCACGGCAACCCGCGGCCCCATCGGAAGGGGTTGGTGCGCCAACAGCTGGGCGACGTCGAACATCTCGTCGAGCGTGTCCACCTGGATGACGCCCGCCTGTCGAAACATCGCATCGACGGCCGCTTGCGGCGCCATCGTCGAGCGCACCGAATGGCCTACCGGAACACCGTGCGACCGGCCGGACTTGACGGCGACCACGGGCTTCTCGCGACCAACGCGTCGCGCGATCCGGGAAAACTTGCGTGGGTTTCCGATGGACTCGAGGTAGAGCAGGACCACCTCGGTGGCTTCGTCGTCCTGCCAGTACTGGAGCAGGTCGTTGCCCGACACATCGGCGCGGTTGCCGGCCGACACGAACGTCGAGAGTCCAAGGCCCCGCCGGGCGACAGTCTCGAGGATTGCCACACCCAGGGCTCCGGACTGGCAGAAGAACCCCACCCGGCCGCGCGACGGCATGTCCGGCGACAACGAGGCGTTGAGGGAGATCTCGCTCGCGGTGTTGATGACCCCCAGGCAGTTGGGTCCGACGAGGCGAAGACCGTAGGAGCGAGCCAGCCCGACCAACCGCCGCTGCCGTCTGCGCCCTTCCTCCCCGGTCTCGGCAAAGCCACTCGAGATCACGATGAGCCCGTGGACACCCTTCGCAGCGCAGTCCAGGACGACGTCCTGCACCGCATCGGCCGGGACCGCCACGATCGCAAGGTCGACCGTGCCGGGTATGTCATGCACGCTGCGGTACGCCGGCATGCCCGCCACCGCGTCTGCCGCCGAGTTCACGGCGTACACCCGTCCGGTGTAGCCACCGAGCACGAGGTTGCGCACGAGGGTGCTGCCAATGGTGTCCTGACGGCGGCTGGCACCGATGATCGCGACGCTCTTCGCGACGAAGAAGCGTTCCATCGACCGAGCCTCAGCGCGATGCTCACGCGAGCGCATGACACCGACCGCTGTTTCGGTTGGCTCGATCGGGAAGACCAACCGCATCACGCCGTCTTCGTAACCGCCCTCCACGTGATAGCCCGCGTCGCGGAACGTGTGGATCATCCGGCTGTTGTCGGCCAGCACGTCAGCGATGAACTTCGTGATTCCCCGTTCGCGCGCTGCTTGGGAGAGGTGCTCGAGCAACAGTTGCGCGATCCCCCGCCCTTGGTGGGCGTCCTCGACGAGGAACGCGACCTCAGCCTCGACCTCACCGTCGTCGCTGTCCTTCTTGCTGGGGAGCTTGTCGTAGCGACCGACCGCGATGATCGACTCCCCGACGGTCACCACGAAGGCCACCCGGTCGACGTAATCCACCTGCGTGAAACGCTCGACGTCACGTTCGCTGAGCAGCGGGTACGGCGCAAAGAACCGCATGTACTTCGACTCGGGCGAAACCCGGGCGTAGAAATCGATCAGCCGCTCTGCGTCATCTGGCCGGATCGGGCGCAACCTGGCCGTGCCGCCGTCGAGCAGCAAGACATCGGCCTCCCAGTGCGCTGGATAGTGCCGCTCCTCGTGCTCGATGCCGTTCACGTCGTCGTCACCGCGTACCGCCACAGCCGAAATCTATCCCTTCTTTACCTGAGCGCCGATTGTGACCAGACTGCAGACGCGACATTGCACGCGAGGGCATCCGGCCTGCACCTGAGGAGCTCCAGTCATGAGCGAGAACTCTGCGCCAACTCCGGCAGCCACCCCTGCCTCGGCCACCCCGTCGGAGGGCACGGCGGCGTTCCGGGAGGCCCGTGACCTGCTATTGGCTCACCGTGAGGACTACGACTCGGCCTACCGCATCTTCCGCTGGCCCGACGTGGACCGGTTCAACTACGCCACCGACTGGGTGGATGTGCTGGCTGCCGAGAACGGTTCCGCGATCGCCCTATGGATCATCGAAGAGGACGGCAGCGAGACGAAGCTCTCCTTCGACGACGTGAGTGACTTGTCGCAGCGGTTCGCCTCCTACCTCCAGGCTCACGGAGTCAATCGCGGAGACCACGTGTTGCTGCTGCTCGGCAATGTCGCGCCGTTGTGGGTTGCGATGGTCGCTTGCATCCGGCTTGGTGCAGTGATGATCCCCGCGACGACGCTGCTCTCGGCTGCTGACCTCACCGACCGCATCACCCGCGGCAACGTGCGGGCGGTCATCGCCGGTGAGATGGACACCGCCAAGTTCGGCGACGACACAGCAGGACTCGTGCGCATCTGCGTCGGCACGTCCGAGGGCTGGCTGTCGTACGACGACGGAGTGGCTGAAGGCGTGGAGCCACTGGTAGGTGGCGATACCGCAGCCGACGACACGTTGCTGCTGTACTTCACTTCAGGTACGACGGCGCAGCCCAAACTGGTCGAGCACACCCACACGTCCTACCCGATCGGTCACCTGTCCACGATGTACTGGATCGGCTTGCAACCCGGCGATCTCCACCTCAACATCTCCTCACCCGGCTGGGCCAAGCACGCGTGGTCGTGCTTCTTCGCACCGTGGAACGCCGGCGCGACGATCGTCATCTACAACTACACGCGCTTCGACCCGGTCGCCCTGGTCGACGTGATGGAGCGGGTTGGTGTGACCACGTTCTGCGCACCACCCACGGTGTGGCGGATGCTGACCCAGGCCGAGCTCGGGTCGCAGCGGCTGTCGCTGCGCGAGTGTGTCGGTGCCGGTGAGCCGCTCAACCCCGAAGTGATCGAACAGATCAGTCGCGCTTGGGGCATCACGATTCGCGATGGGTTCGGTCAGACCGAGACCACCGCGCAGATCGGCAATCCCCCTGGCCAGCAGGTGAAGCTGGGCTCGATGGGACGCCCGCTGCCCGGGTACGTCGTGTCGCTGGTCGACCCGGTGTCCGGCGAGGTGGGCACCGATGGCGAGGTGTGTCTCGAGCTGGCGCGTCGACCGCTCGGGTTGATGCGTGGCTACCGTGACGACGCGTCTCGCACAGACGAGGCCACGCGGGGCGGTTTTTACCACACGGGTGACGTGGCCTCGATCGACGACGAGGGCTACATCACCTACGTCGGTCGGGCCGACGACGTCTTCAAGGCCAGCGACTACCGGATCAGCCCGTTCGAGCTGGAGAGCGTGCTCATCGAGCATCCTGCAGTTGCGGAGGCCGCCGTGGTGCCGTCACCCGACCCGGTGCGGCTGGCTGTGCCCAAGGCGTTCATCGTGCTTGCGCCGGGTCAGACACCGAGCAAGGAACTGGCCTTCGAGATCTTGCGGTTTGCGCGCGACCACCTGGCGCCGTACAAACGCATCCGGCGGATCGAGTTCGCCGACCTCCCGAAGACGATCTCCGGCAAGATCCGGCGCGTCGAGCTCCGCGGCGACGAGGCGGACCACGTGAGCTCGGGTACACAGGGCGAGCACGCCTACAGCGAAGCCGACTTTCCCCACCTCAAGTCCTGACCCGGGGGGCGGGGTTTGCCTTGTTTTCAAGCCAAACGGCTTGTTAACAAGGCAAACTTGCCTTGCAGACTGTGGGTTTGCCTTGCAGACATCGGCTGAGGGCGCTACTCCCCTGTGGCTCCGTCGATGAGCTCGCGTACGACGTCGAGGTGTCCCGTATGCCGCGCGTACTCCTGCAGCACGTGGAAGAGGATCCACGCCAACGTCGGCGGATGCTCGTCGGCCGCGAAGCGACCACCTCTGCTCCCGGCAGCCGAGAGGTCGGCGGACTCAACGATGCGCCGGGTCGAGTCAGCACCTGCGTCCAGGGCCATGAGCAGCTCCGCAAGCGTCTCGTCGGATCCCACGGACCAGCGTTCGTGCTTGTCCGCGCCCGCGTTGTCGCCCCAGGGCTCAGCCACGTCCTCGCCGAGAAAGCCCCACCGCAGCCAGCGGCGTTCCATGTAGACGACGTGCTTGAGAAGCTCGAGCGGCGTCCATCCCGAGGGCAGCTGGCTGGTGCGCAGTTCATCGTCCGACAGGCCGTCGAGCTTGGCCACGAACGCTGAACGGTAGTAGTCGAGGTAGAGCAAGAAGAGAAGCCGGGGGTCGCTGAGCTCGTAGCTCGGTTCGGGGAACGCCTTGGGCACGTCAGCCAGTATCCCCCGTGACAGCCAGGTCAGCTCGAGCGAACGGCGTCGGCTTGCATGTAAGTGCGCGCCCAAGCGATGAACTCGTCGTAGGGCATCGCCGGGGCGAACAGGTGGCCCTGGCCGAGCGTGCACCCCAAACGTCGTACGAGATCACGTTGCATCGGTGTCTCGATGCCCTCGGCCACGACCGCCATGTCGAGTCGCGCGGCTAGCGCACTGAACGCGGCGATCAGGTCGATCGCCTCCGAGCGCTCTTGGGCCGCGCTCCAGCCACTCTTCCGCCGCTGTCCAGGGAAGTCGAAGCCCTCACCGGGCAGCCGCAGCTGGGCCTCGGTAGCCGCCAACGACGAGACCAGATGGCGATCCAGCTTCACCGACGTCGGGGAGATCCTGAGCAGCTGGCCGAACGACGACCAACCGGTACCGAAGTCGTCGACGATGATCGGCACGCCCGCCTCGACGAGTCGCTCGAGGATCTTGACGATGGGAGGCGCAGGCACGGTGCGCTCGTCGATCTCCAGCCGGAGCCGTCGCGCCGGCAGACCTGATGCATCCAACGCATACAGCACGTGATCGACCACCTGCGACGACAGTTCCGCGCGGCTGAGATTGACCGTAACGACCCAGTCCTTGAGGGCTGGCAGCCCGGTGGCGAACGCGTTGCAGCTCTGCTCGAGCACCATCTTGGTCAGGGTGGTCATAAAACCGGCGGCTTCGATATCAGGCAGGAAGTCGTCGGGCGGCACCACGCCCCTCAGCGGGTGTCGCCAACGCACGAGCGCCTCCGCACCAACGATCTCATCGGTGTGGAGGTCGATGACGGGCTGATACCAGGTCTCGAGCTGGCCGCCCTCCATAGCGAGCATCACCTCGGCCACTCGCTCGTAGCGACGACCCTCGGTGCCGCGGAGGTCGGCAGAGAAGAGGCAGACGCGGTCGGCGCCTGCCCGCTTCGCCTGCTGCACGGCGAGATCGGCATCCCGGAGCAACCGGGCGACATCGCCGCACGACGCGTCAGCAACGACGAGACCGATGGACGCAGTAAGGCGTAACGGCGTACCGCCGATGTCCATCCGGTCGGCAACGGCTTGTCGTACGTCATCTGCCCACGCCTCGACATCCCGGGTGACGACTGGTCTGACGATCACGAACTCGTCGCCGCCCACCCGGCCGACGATGTCGCCAGGTTCTGCCGCCGCCGTCAAGACCTCAGCGACGACCTTGAGCACCTCGTCTCCGACCTGGTGCGAGAACTGGTCGTTGATGCGTTGGAAGCCGTCGAGGTCGACGAGAAGCACAGCCAGCTGTCCACCATGGGCCTGTCGCTTCCGCAGTGCGATGGCGGCGTGGCCGACGATCGCCGGGCGGGCATACATGTGCGTGAGGTCGTCGTGATTCGCGATGAACCGAAGCCGACCGATCGTCCTGGCGACGCCTAGGCACGCGACGAGGAGACTGAGGCCCACCAGGGCGACCAACAGCCCCGATCCAGAACTCATGGACTCGTTCACAGGAGTCACTTCCCTCACGTTAGTCACACCGGCCCCCGCGAGAGGGAAAGTAGCAGCGCAGCACACGAACGCACCCGCAAATGACACACGGCGCGCCGTCGTCACGGCGTTTTCCCTTACACCACAGAGGAAAGCGTGCGCTGCGTGATGCCACAGTCACGCTGGGGTGCTCTTCTGGCCCCTCGAGTCGCCGCCGTGGTGGGTCGGTGCCAGGGTGCCAAGGGCCTACCGGCGAGAATGTTCTCGCAGCCGCAGCCTGCCCGGACCAAGGAGAAACAGCCCAGCAATGGCACGTCGTCAAAGCCCCCCTCCCCCCGAGGACTTCGAAGAGCACATCGTCGACATCGACGTCCGTGACGAGATGCGTTCGAGCTACCTCGAGTACGCGTACTCGGTGATCTACTCCCGCGCTCTGCCTGATGCCCGTGACGGCCTCAAGCCGGTGCAGCGGCGGATCCTCTACACGATGCACGACATGGGTCTACGGCCCGATCGGGGTCACGTGAAGAGTGCCCGCGTCGTCGGTGAAGTGATGGGTCGGCTGCATCCCCATGGCGACGGTGCGATCTATGACGCGCTGGTCCGGATGGTCCAGCCGTGGGCGATGCGGCTGCCCTTGATCGACGGTCATGGCAACTTCGGCTCGCCCGACGACCCGCCTGCTGCGATGCGCTACTCCGAATGCCGGATGGCGCCGGCCGCACTGCCTATGACGCAAGGCATCGACGAGGACACCGTCGACTTCAAGCCCAACTACGACAGCCGCGAGTTCGAGCCCGAAGTGCTGCCGGCGGCGTTTCCCAACCTGCTGGTCAACGGCGCTTCGGGCATCGCCGTCGGGATGGCGACCAACCTGGCACCACACAACCTCGTCGAGGTCGTGCAGGCGCTTCGCCACCTCATCACCCACCCGAAGGCGGGTCTCGACGACCTGATGCGCTTCATCCCCGGACCCGATCTGCCCACCGGCGGCAAGATCGTCGGGCTCGACGGCATCCGCGATGCCTACGAGACCGGTCGTGGTTCGTTCCGGATGCGAGCGAGCGCCCGCATCGAGAGCGTGACTCCACGTCGCAAGGGCATTGTGGTCACCGAGCTTCCCTACAACGTCGGACCGGAGCGTGTTATCGAGCGCATCAAGGTGCTCGTGCAGACCAAGAAGCTCCAGGGCATCGCTGACGTTAAAGACCTCACCGACCGCACCAAGGGCCTGCAGCTGGTCATCGAGATCAAGAACGGGTTCCACCCGGAGGCGATCCTCGAGCAGCTCTACCGCCAGACACCGATGGAGGACTCGTTCGGAATCAACGCGGTCTCCCTGGTCGACGGTCAGCCCCGAACGCTCGGGCTGAAGGAGATGCTCGAGGTCTACCGCGATCACCGCTATGACGTCGTACGACGACGGTCCGCCTTCCGTCGTACCAAAGCGCAGGACCGGTTGCACCTCGTCGACGGACTGCTCATCGCGATCCTCGATATCGACGAGGTGATCCAGGTGATCCGGTCCAGTGACAATGCCGAACAGGCGCGCGGCCGATTGATCGACGTCTTCGACCTTTCGGAGATCCAGGCCACCTACATCCTCGACATGCCACTGCGCAGACTGACGAAGTTCTCCAAGCTCGAGCTCGAGACCGAGCGCACTGAGCTGCAAGCCACGATCGAGGAACTCACCGCGATCCTCGACGACGAGACCCTGCTCAGGAAAGTTGTCAGCGACGAGCTCGCCGACGTCGCGAAACAGCACGGCACTCCTCGTCGCACGGTCTTGCTCGAGTCGGTGGGTGCACCTGTGACGTCTGCTGTCCCGCTCGAGGTGGCCGATGACCCCTGCTTCGTTTTGATGTCGTCGACCGGGCTGCTCGCCCGCAGCAGTGCTGACGACCCGTTCGGAGCAGCCGGAGCGCGCGCCAAGCACGATGTGATCACCGCAGTGGCCGAGACGACCGCCCGAGGCACGATCGGCGTCATCACATCCGCAGGGCGTCTCATCAAGCTCGACGTCCTCGACCTGCCAGCGTTGCCGCCGACCGCGAACGCCCCGCATCTGCAAGGTGGGGCTCCTGTCACCGAGTTCGTCGCGCTCGAGCCCGGCGAGCGTGCGGTGACGCTGACGTCGTTGGCCGAGGACTCCCTTGGCTTGGCTCTGGGTACGACGGCAGGGGTGGTCAAGCGGGTTCAGCCCGAGATCCTCACCAACAGGGATGCGTGGGACGTCATCCGACTCGACGAGGGAGACGAGGTCGTCGGAGGTCTCGAGCTGCACCACCCCGACGACGAGCTGGTATTCATCACGAGTGACGCGCAGTTGCTGCACTTCCCGGCCTCCGTCGTTCGGCCGCAAGGTCGCTCCGGTGGTGGCATCGCCGGCGTCCGGCTCGCGGCCGGGGCAAGAGCGATCTCGTTCGGTGCCCTCGACCTGTCGGCAGACAACGTCGTCGTGACGGTGGCTGGATCAAGCGCCGCGTTGCCAGGCACCGAGGCGGGCACTGTCAAGGTCACGTCGTTCACCGAGTACCCCGGCAAGGGCAGGGGCACCGGCGGAGTCCGTTGCCACCGCTTCCTCAAGGGCGAGGACACCTTGCTCGTGGCGTTCGCCGGAGCAGCGCCCGCCAAGGCGGCTGCGGCCAGCGGCTCTCCCGTCGACCTCCCCGAGGAGCACGGTCGCCGTGACGGGTCAGGCACCGTCGCTGCTCAGCCGATCCTGGCAATCACCGGGAAGCTGCGAAGGTGAGCGACCGCCGCGAGCCCACGGCATGGCAGTCTGTACGCGTGCACAGACTGATGTTCGCCCCACTTGTCGGGTCCGTGGCCTTGGTTTTGGCCCTCACGGGCTGCAAGGGCAGCGACTCCAACTCCGACGACACGTCGCCGGAGGACCGACTCGCTGAGGCGAAGAAGAGTTTCGATGACGCCGACTACATCGGCTTCTCGCTGACCACTGACGAGCTGCCGTCCGACCTCGAGGGACTGCTCAGCGCCACCGGCACCGGTACGCACGAGCCGGCGTTTACCGGCGAGGTCAAGGTGCAGGCAGCGTTCGACATCACGGCGCCCGTGATCGCCGTCGACGGCAAGGTCTACGCGAAGCTTCCCTTCTCGCCCTACAGCGAGATCGACCCAGCCAAGTACGGCGCCCCCAACCCTGCCGACCTGATGGACAGCGACAACGGCATCTCCTCGCTGTTCCCCGCCACCGAGTCTCCCGAGGCCGGCGACTCCACACGCGATGGTGAGACCGTCCTCACCGAGATCGACGGGACCCTTGCCGGCGAGGCGGTCCAGGGAGTCTTCCCGTCCGCCGGCACCGACGACTTCGACGTCACCTACACGCTCACCGACGACAACAGCATCGACAGCGTCAAGGTCACCGGGCCGTTCTACGACGGGTACGACGACGTCACTTACACGATCGACCTCGACCTCGACGCCGATTCGGTCGACATCAGCGCTCCCTGAGCTCATCCGTGACCCAGACCCCCAAAGCCGTTGGGCTAGCCCCGCGGACGCTGCTCGTCATGGCCGCGATCGCGGTCGGCTTCGCGGCTGCGGACACCTACGTCGTCGTTCTGGCGCTGCCCGACATGATGGCCTCGGTCGGACTCAACATCGACGAGCTGCAGAAGGCGGCACCCGTCGTCTCCGGCTTCCTGCTCGGCTACATCGCGATGCTGCCGCTGATCGGCCGGATCGCCGACCTGCGCGGCCGGGTGCCTGTCCTGGTGGGTTCATTGGTGGTCTTTTCGATCGGCTCCCTGGTCACAGCTGCGGAGTATGACCTCGTTTCGATGGTGGTCGGACGTTTCCTCCAGGGTGTCGGTGGCGGCGGCCTCGTGCCGGCAACGCTCGCGCTGGTCGCTGATATCTGGGTCGTCGAGCGCCGGGGTCTGCCTCTCGGCGTCGTCGGAGCGGTGCAGGAGCTCGGCAGCGTGATCGGCCCGTTGTACGGCGCAATCATCTTGGCCAACTCGACCTGGCACACGATCTTCTGGATCAACACGGCAGCCGGGTTGGTGCTCGCTGCGGCGCTGGTCGTGCTCTCGCGCTCACCCAGCGCCGTCACGTCTGAACCAACACAAGACGCGGGCGGCTCCAGCCGGGCTGCGGTGCGCCCGTGGCCTGATGTGCTCGGGGCTTTGCTCGGCGCCGCTGCTGTGGTGGCGTTGGCCCTTCTGCTCACCGCGCCCGAACGTCTCACCAGTGGACTCAACACCGGTCTGGCCTACGTCCCTTACGTCGGTGACACCCGTTGGACGACGCCGATGGCGCTCGCCGTCTACGCGCTGACCGCCCTGTTCGTGCTCCGCGAGCTGACGGCCAGCCGGCCGCTCGTCAACCTGCGGGCGTCCCGGCAAGTGGCCCGATCCGCCGATCTCCCGGGCGCTGCCCTGCTCGGTCTGTCGCTGGCGGGCATCGTGCTCGCCTTCTCCACGGCCGACCCCGAGGTGCAGGTCTTCTCACCACAAGGGCCGTACTACTTGGCCGGCAGTGCGATCGCTGCCGGCCTCTTTGCGTGGCGGCAACGACGTGCCACCGCTCCGCTGATTCCGCACGGCGCACTTTCGCAGCGCGCTGCGTGGGGTGCGGTCGCGGTCTCGTTCTTCGTCGGCTCCTCACTCATCGCAGCGCTGGTCGACGTCCCCATCTTCGCGCGGGTGACGACGTACCCCGACTCTCAACTGGGCGCGGCACTCGTGCTTGTGCGATTCCTCGCTGCCTTGCCGGTAGGTGCCGTGCTGGGTGGCTACCTGATCCGGCGCGTGCACGTGCGTGTGTTGTCAGCCGTCGGGATGGGCTTCGCTGCCATCGGCTTCGCCTGGATGGCGCAGTGGGACAAGACGTCACTCGACCACGTGAGCGCCACGGTGCCGCTCGTCCTTGGTGGGTTGGGCTTCGGCCTGTCGATCGCGCCTGTCAACGCAGCCCTGCTGGCAGCGACGAAGGACAGCGTCCACGGGATTGCCTCGGCACTCCTCGTGGTGGCCCGGATGGTCGGCATGCTGGTCGGGATCTCGGCACTGACGACGATCGGTCTGCGCCGCTTCTACGCTGTATCCGCCGATCAGCCGACGATCGCCGATGTCTGCAAGTCGGGCCGCATCTGCGACGCCTACGTCGATTCACTCAAGGATGCGGGGATCGCCCAGCTGCATGCCATCTTCTGGGGCGCCGCAGTGTGTGCCGTCATCGCCGCCGCGCTCTCGCTGTGGCTGCTGCGAGGCGCCGCGGCGTCCAAGGAACGAGGGATGGGCGGCTTCGGCCTCTGAGCGATCCGGGTTTGCCTTGTTTTCAAGCCAAAGAGCTTGTGAACAAGGCAGATTTGCCTTGCTCACTGTGGGTTTGCCTTGCAAACATTGGCTCAGTCGTCGAGGCCGATGACCCGCCGGAAGCCGGCTAGACCCGCGACGTGCACGTCGAACTTGGAGCGAACGAAGTCCTCGGGCTTGAGCAGGAGACGCCGGCAGACAACCAGCTCGCCGTCACGCCGCTTCTCGCGGGTCTCCCCGTTGGGCGTGTATCCCACCTTGCGACTCACGGCGGCCGACGCCGGGTTGTCGACGAACGCGGCCGACGTGATCTCCTCAGCATCGAGATGGTCGAAGAGGAATGCGCACATCGTCTGCCGCATCAAGGTTCCTGTCCCCTGGCCCTGGTGCTTCATCCCCAGCCACGACCCTGTCTCACCAGTGCGGGTGACGAGAAAGTTCACCGTGTCGAAGGCTTGGATCCCGACGATCTGTCCCTCCCGTCGTACGACGAGCCCGAGCGACCAGCGGTCCGGCGAGATCTTGACTCGGCTCTCCCAGTAGTGGATCGCCATGTTGCGTGCGAGCTCTGTCTGAGGAGCGGCCGTCCACGGGAACAGGAAGGGCATCTCCGCCGGATCGTGGATCCCGTTCTCGGCAAGGTCGACGAGTGCAGGAATGTCGTCGTCCCGGACAGCTGCGAGCTCAAGCGGTCCAGACGTGATGCTCAGCGCGAACGATGGCCAGATCTCCTCGAGACTCTTCATCAGCCAAGTCTGGGTGCCCACGCCATCACCGGCCACAGGTTTATCGCAGCCCGCGTCAGGCGTCGATCGCCTCAGGGTCGAGCTCGTAGGCGCCCTGCACGATGAACTCCTTGCGTGGGGCAACGTCGTTGCCCATCAGCAGCTCGAACATCTGATCCGCGCCCTCGGCCTCATCGATAGTGATGCGACGCAGCGTGCGGTGACGTGGATCCATCGTCGTCTCCGCCAGCTGGTGGGCATCCATCTCGCCGAGGCCCTTGTAGCGCTGGACCGGGTCCTTCCACCGCACACCCTTCTTGCTCAGCTCGGCGAGCTTCCGCTGCAGCTCGTCGTCGCTGTAGGTGTAGACGTACTTGGGCATCCCCTTCTTGGGGTTGGAAAGCTCGATGCGATGCAGAGGTGGAACAGCAGAGTAGATGCGCCCGTCGGTGAGCAGTTCTCGCATGTGCTTGTGCACCAAAGTCGCAAGCAGGCAACGGATATGGGCGCCATCGGTATCGGCGTCGGCCATGAAGATGATCTTGCCGTAGCGGGCTTGCGCGAGGTCGAAGGTGCGGCCACTGCCAGCGCCGATGACCTGGATGATGGAGGCGCACTCGGCGTTCTGCAGCATCTCTCCAGACGACTTCTTCTGGGTGTTGAGGATCTTGCCGCGGATCGGGAGCAGTGCTTGGTACTCCGAGTCACGCGCCAGCTTGGCCGTGCCCAACGCGGAGTCACCCTCGACGATGAAGAGCTCGCTGCGGTCGACGTCGTTGCTGCGACAGTCGGCGAGCTTGGCCGGCAGCGCACTCGACTCGAGAGCGTTCTTGCGGCGCTGGGTGTCGCGCTGCTGGCGGGCAGCGATGCGCGTGCGTGCCGCGTTGACGACCTTCTCCATGACGGCGCGTGCCGGCGCCTTGTGAGCCTTCTTGTTGGACGTGAGGAACGCCTTCATCTCTGAGGCAACGACCTTGCTGACAATCCGCGACGCGGCTGGAGTGCCGAGCACATCCTTGGTCTGGCCCTCGAACTGCGGTTCCGCCAGCCGCACCGTCACGACGGCGGTCATCCCTTCGAGCACGTCGTCCTTGACGAGATCGGCCTCGCCGGCCTTGATAAGGCCACGCATCTGTCGCACGACATCGTTGAACGTTTTGGTCAGACCACGCTCGAAGCCTGAGATATGCGTGCCGCCCTTGGGCGTTGCGATCACGTTGACGAACGACAGCAGTTCGGTGTCGTAGCCGGTGCCCCATCTCAACGCGATGTCGACGGTGAGCTCACGCTCGATGTCTTGCGGGGTCATATGCCCGGCGTCATCGAGCAACGGCACAGTCTCGGTGAAGACGTCTGACCCTTGCAGCCGGAGTACGTCGGTCACCGGTTCGTCAGAGGCCAGGAACTCGCAGAACTCAGCGATTCCGCCATCGTGACGAAAACTGTCCTCGACGACCTCGTCACCGCGTTCGTCACGAATCGCGATAGCCAGACCTGGAACGATGAACGACGTCTGGCGCGCCCTGGTGACGAGCTCGTCGTAGGCAACGGCGGCGTCCTTCGTGAACACCTCCCGATCGGGCCAGAACCGAATGCGAGTGCCGGTGATGCCCTTCTTGACACGCGCCCCTTTGGTGAGTCCCGAGCCCGGGGTGAAACCGGCGTCCGGACCCTTGCCGTCGAACTTGCCTGCCACACCACGCTTGAACGACATCCCCTGCGTCACCGGACTTCGGTCGACCTCCACATCGAGGCGGGCGGACAGCGCGTTGACGACTGAGGCGCCGACACCGTGAAGACCACCCGTAGCGACGTAGGATCCTCCACCGAACTTTCCACCGGCGTGCAGCTTGGTGAAGACGACCTCGAGGCCAGCCAGTCCAGTCTTCGGCTCGACGTCGACCGGTATACCCCGTCCGTCGTCGCGCACCTCGACGGATCCGTCGGCGTGCAGGATGACGTCGATGCGATGACAAACCCCGGCAAGGGCCTCATCGACCCCGTTGTCGATGATCTCCCAGACGCACTGCATCAGGCCGCGGGTGTCGGTCGAGCCGACGTACATGCCTGGCCGTTTGCGGACTGCTTCAAGCCCTTCGAGGACGAGCAGATGGCGTGCGTTGTAGGACGCGTCGACGGCAGAGCCTCGGGCTGGCAATGACTCTCCTCTGGGCACAATGTGGTGGTATCAGGTCGGCCGTTCGGCCACTCCTTGAACGATACCGGCCAACTCCGGCGCAACCTTTTCCCACGCCGTAGACTTGCGACACGCGGACACGATTTGGATACAGATCCCCCGGATGGCACCGTGGAGGGGCCACGATGCGTCTTAGGGTCAGATGCAATCGCCCGCGAGCAGTCTCAACAGGCGGTGGCACCACAGCAGGAATGCAGCGCCCTGGTTGAATGTTCTTATCGGTAGAGCTAGTCCCAACGAGTAACGGAAGAAGGCCCAAGTGACCACAGCTGTCGCACCCAGTCCGCAGTTCACAGCGCTCGACCGTTGTGATCGCTGCGGGGCCCAGGCTTACGTTCGGGTCGAACTCACCAGCGGCGGAGAGCTAATGTTCTGCGCTCACCACGCCCGCGAGCACGCCGAGAAGCTCCAACTCGTCGCCGCCTCCATCCAGGACGAAACCGGTCGACTGGTCGACAGCCCCAGCGCGCCCGCCGACGAGGCCCCGGCCACCGACCCGATCTGACCTTCGGGCCTACCCCCAGACATTGCATGTGACGGCCACCACGAGGTGGCCGTCACTGCTGCGTTTCAGGCACAGTTGTCGCCATGAGCGACGGCGGCACGTTCCTCGTCGGTGTGGCGATCCTGGTAGGGATCATCGGCGTCGTCGTACCGGTCCTTCCAGGAGCCTTGCTCGTCCTGGCCGCGATCTTGGTGTGGTCGACCCAGGTGGGTGGCACCGTCGGTTGGGTGACGTTCGCCATCGCAGCCGTCTTCCTGGCGGGGTCACAGGTGCTGAAGTACGCGGTACCTGGCCGGCAGATGCGCACGGGCGGAGTGCCGAACTCCACGCTGGTCTGGGGCGCCCTCTTCGGGATCGCAGGCTTCTTCGTGATTCCGATCGTCGGTCTTCCCGTGGGCTTCGTCTTCGGTGTGTACGCCGCCGAGCGGAGTCGGCTCCCCCGCCATGAGGAGGCTTGGGCGTCGACCAAGCTCGCGCTGAAGGCCGTCGGCCTCTCCGTGCTCATCGAGCTCGCCGGATCGTGCCTGGCGGCGGGCACCTGGCTGTCCGCGGTCGTCTTCGTGGCCTAGTGGGCCAGCAGAATGAGCGACTCACGGCGGTGGCGCGCGCCGGATTGAGGATCAAACGACGCAGGCTCAGGCGATCGCCATGTGGAGGCGAACGACGGTGCCACTGGGGAAGACTCTGATCTGCACCAGGTCGCAGAGCTGGTTGACCATCCACAGGCCGCGCTGCCCGAAGCCGTCTACCGGAGGTTGTTCCCTTCCGGCCATCGGATCATTGAGCTGACCTTGGTCGCGGATCTCGCTCACCACTCGGTCTGACTCAGTCCAGATCCGGAAGATCCCGTTGCCACCGCCATGGATGACGCTGTTGGTGGCGATTTCGCTGAGCGCGAGGACGAAGTCGTAGCAACGGTCGTGGCTCATCGTCGTACGGCGGGCTACGCCGGTGACCAGCGAACGCAGGCCGTGCAGCTCGCCGTAGCCGAACTCCATCTCGCGAAACGGCACGGTCGGTTCGGGAAGCGGGATGTCGAGGAACGCATCGGCCATCTCGTGCGGTGCCGAGGCCTCGCTGAAGTGGTCGACGCCGTCGCGCACGACAAGCGGATGACTACGAAGAGCTTCGGCGATGACGGGCTCGGGAAGCTCGCTGACGTCGTAAGGACACATCAGCGAAAATGCGTAGGCACCGCCGAAGGCGACGTTGAGCAAAGCTTCATGGCGTTGGCACTCGACCAGCTCAGCAGCGCTGCGCCCGGACCAGATCGGCTCACCGACGCCCCTGACGGCTCCGCCGGCGTGACCCTGCTCGTCGAGGAACTCGCGCCACGCCGGGATGATGCGCGCGGGGTTGTGACCCAACTCAGCCATGTCGACGAACGCGACGCGATCTGCATCGGAGCCGAGCTGCTCCCGAAGCAGCGCGATCCGGCGGCTGGAGACGGCGACGAGCATCGGTTCGAGGTTGTCGATTCCGGTCTGCAAGAAACGTGCGGTGCCCTCGACAAAGTCGGCATCGCCTTCGTAAAGGAACGCCTCATGGCTAAATCCGGTCGCCGGGGAAGGCACAGTCTCTGTGAGCAGAGCCATAGTGCGGGATTCTAGCCACGCGGATGCTCCAAAAGAGGGTTAAACCTCAACTATCACTCTGTGTAATTGACAATTCGCTGGCAGCCAGAATTACGTTACGAAATGCCGCAGACGCGGCTGTTGATGTAGTTCCGGAACATCAGTGGAAAGGGGCGGCAACTTCCTCTTGCCGAGGCCCCGCAACGGGCCTAGTTTTGCGACAGCCCTTCACCTACGAGGAGATGACCATGCCCGGCTTCATCCAGATCATCGAGTTCACCACGTCGCAGATTGACGCCGTCAAGAAATTGGGAGACGAAGTCAGGTCCGCGGCAGGCGGCACGGTCAAACGCGTCGCCATCACGGCCGATCGGGATCACCCGGGGCGCTATTTCAACATTGTGGAGTTTGACTCGTACGAGTCGGCGATGGAGAACTCCAACCGCCCCGAAACCGCGGAATTTTCGCGCAAGATGATGGAACTCACCGACGGACCGCCGACGTTTTACAACCTCGATGTCTCGGAGGTCTGGGAACCGTAATCCCGCACGGACCGCATCACGCGGAAACCAGCAAGGCTTGAACGTCCGGCCAGGTAGCGGCGAAGCCCGGGTGCAGGAGGAGTTGTTGCGCGTCGGCGGCGTCTACCCACCGGAGGTCTTGCTGCTCGCCGCGTTGCACCGATGCGATGGGAAGGGCGCACGAGGCGACGATCGTCGTATAGCTCCAACCACCGTGGTCGTCGACGTGCTCAGCCACCACCCGTGACGTGGGCATGACGTCGAGACCGGTCTCTTCAACCATCTCGCGCAGCGCAGCTTGGAGGGGCGTTTCGCAGATGTGAATGGCGCCGCCAGGAATCGACCACGTGTCGCCATAGTGAACCCACGACGCCCGATGTTGCAGGAGCACTACCGGCCCCTGTGTCGTACGGCGGGTGAGCAGCAGACCTGCCGCACCCAGCGACCCCCAATGCTTGTGGCCGAGGTCGCAAAAGGCCCACCGATTCGCATTGTGCACACGACGACGTTACCTCCGCGGGATCTGCTGACGAAGCCCTCGCCGTGTCGCTTGCACGACACGACGGACGCTGCGATCGTTTGCGGCACCCCAAACGATCGAGAGTCCACATGCGAGTATCTGGAACCGCCGTTATCGCCACACTCAGTGCAGCTGCCCTGCTGGTCGTGGGCGTCGACTACGCGACGTTCGCTGCCACCGGGGACAGCCTTGTCCTCGGCCGGATCAATCATGAACATAAAACGACCGTCTTGACGAAGCACGGCACAGGGCCAGCCCTGAGACTCACCACCCAGGGAAACGCGCGACCATCGTTGGCTGTCAGCTCGCCGGCACGGGTCCGAAAACTCAACGCTGACCTTCTCGACGGGCAGGGCGCCTCGGCTCTGTCCAGCCGCGCCGTCACCTACAAGGCCGGCGACCGTGGCGATGTCTCGCAGGGCCTCTCGTTCTGGCAACAGCCGGTCGAACCCGGCATCTATCAAGTCAGCTTCAAGGCGTTTCTCATCCCCGACAGCCCGGCCCCCGGGACCAGTGTGGACGTGATCTGCGGCGTGGCTGACCTCGACACCATCGGTCCTAACACGCACGTGTACACCGCCGACTCGGCCACGTTTACCGGCGCCGGCTTCCCCACCTTGATGTCGGGTGCAGAAACTGTCCGCATCAGCGACACCGCCAACCCCGGCATCGTGTGCACGACGACGAGCGGAGCCTTCACGTTGTTCAAGCCCATCACCGCATCGTGGACGCCGATCAATCACCGCACCGTGAAGGTCGCTCAGCCAGCGACACCAGCTCCTGCCGCGCGACGTGCATTCCAGCGAAGCCTGGGCCGCTAGTGACGCGTGTCGCTGAAGGTTGAGTTAGTCAACCTCGCGGACTTGCATCCTCGAGCCAACCACGCTGGAGCTGTCTTAGTCGAGGTAGTCGCGAAGGACTTGCGACCGCGAAGGGTGGCGCAGCTTCGACATCGTCTTGGACTCAATCTGCCGAATCCGCTCGCGGGTTACGCCGTAAACCTTGCCGATCTCGTCGAGGGTCTTCGGCTGGCCGTCGGTCAGACCGAACCGCATCGAGACGACGCCGGCTTCGCGCTCAGACAGGGTGTCGAGAACTGCGTGCAACTGCTCCTGCAGCAACGTGAACGACACGGCGTCCGCAGGCACGATCGCCTCGGAGTCCTCGATCAGGTCGCCGAACTCCGAGTCGCCGTCCTCACCGAGCGGGGTGTGCAGCGAGATGGGCTCACGGCCGTACTTCTGGACCTCGACGACCTTCTCAGGCGTCATGTCGAGCTCTTTGGCGAGCTCCTCAGGCGTGGGCTCGCGACCGAGGTCCTGCAACATCTGGCGCTGGACGCGGGCCAATTTGTTGATGACCTCGACCATGTGGACTGGGATCCGGATCGTGCGGGCCTGGTCGGCCATGGCACGCGTGATCGCCTGCCGGATCCACCAGGTGGCGTACGTCGAGAACTTGTAGCCCTTGGTGTAGTCGAATTTCTCGACGGCACGGATCAGACCGAGGTTGCCCTCTTGGATCAGGTCGAGGAACAACATGCCTCGACCGGTGTAGCGCTTGGCCAAAGACACGACGAGTCGGAGGTTGGCCTCGAGCAGGTGGTTCTTCGCGCGATGGCCGTCTTCAGCGATCCAGCCCAGCTCATCGAGCATCTTCGCTGAGATCTTGCCCTCACGGCCGAGCTTCTCCTCGGAGAACAGACCGGCCTCGATGCGCTTCGCAAGCTCGACTTCCATCTCGGCGTTGAGCAGCGGGACCTTTCCGATCTGCTTGAGATAGTCCTTGACCGGGTCGGCTGTCGCGCCTGCGACGGTCACGGTCTGCTCGGGCTCGTCGGCCTCGTCAGCCTCGGAGATCGTGAAGCCTTGCTTCTCGTCTTCCTTGAGCGTCGGGTCGGTCGCGAGATCCTTCTCGAACACCGAGTCGTCGATGTCGGCCAGGAGGCGCTTCGCTTCGGCCTCCGCCTCGGTCAGGACCGCGACGCCAGCAACACCTGCGGCAGCGACAGTGGGACCGGTCTTGATGGTCGACTCAGCACCGCCATCGGCCTTCTTGCCCGTCGACTTCTTCGCGGCAGCCGTCTTGGCTGGCTTCGCTTCAGCAGCGGTCTTCTTGGTGGCGGGAGCGGACTTCGCCGTCGACTTGGGAGCAGGCTTAGTGGTCGACTTCGCTGTCGACTTGTCGCTCGTGGGGCTCTTGCTCGCCGACTTCGTGGCGTTCGTCGACTTCGTAGCCTTGGCGGTGGACGAGGACTTCGACTTCGTCTCGGCCTTCGCGCTGGTTTTCTTCGCGCTGGCCTTCTTGGGCGGCGCGGTCTTGGTGGCCGCCTTCTTGGCGGGCTTCTTCGCCGCGGAGGACACGGTCGTGCGCTTGCCCGCGGCCGCAGCCGCGGAAACTCGCTTGCGGCCGGCGGTGTCATCAACGTTCACGGCTACCGTGACACCTTCGCGGGAGAGATACGCGAGCAGTGCCTTGCGGTGGGCGGCGGACACGTCGGCTTCATCGAACGTGTTGCGGATGTCGTTCGGCGACACCTCGCCATCTCGCTGGCCCTGCGCGATCAGGCGCACCACCGACGGGTGGGAAAGCAGGGGTTCGGGCAGTGTGCGGGACGTGCTCGTCGACACGAACGTCCTCTCATAGATTTGACTCGGGGCGCGGCGAGGCCCGGTCACGTCAAGACGCCGCGCCTCTATTGTGACATGACTTCGGCTGCGCTCAAGCCACGACCCCGGTTCGGCGTACGACTCTCTCCACCACATCGAGGGCTCGTGCCAGCTGATCGTCAGTGACGCCTCCGAAGCCGAGAACGAGCCCATGTCTCCTGCTGGTGCGGCAGTATTCGCGCAACGAAGGCAGGTCAAGCCCGACCGCTTGGCCCTCCGAAACCGCCTCCGCGACCTCCTCGGGTGACATCGCCAGAGTCACATACATCCCGGCGCCGCCGACCGAGACGTCGATGTGTGCGCCGAGCCGCTCACGCACGAGCAGGCTCCGTTCGGCATACACCCGCCGTGCGGTTCGAACGACACGGTCGACGTAGCCCTCGCGAAGCATGCTGAGCATTGCCCGCTGCAGCGGCCAGCTCGGATGGTCGTGGCGATGCGCGCGCCGCTCGGAGAGCTCCGTGACCAACTCAGCCGGTCCCACCAGCCAACCCATCCGCAAGCCAGGGTGCACCGTCTTCGCGGCCGTGCCGAGATAGATCACGTCGCGTGACAGCTGAGCCAGCGCGGGAAGCGGCGCCACGTCGTACCGGAACTCCGAGTCGTAGTCGTCCTCGATCACGACCGCACCTCGCCGTCGTGCCTCGGCCAACAACGCCACTCGCCGCGGCCCCGACATCGTGATGCCAAGGGGGTGCTGGTGGGCCGGCGTCACATAGATGGCGTGTACGTCGCGTGAACCTGACTTGCGTAGCCAGCCGGCGTCGATGCCCTCGTCGTCGATTGGCACATCCACAACGCGGGCGCCCTGCGCTCTGGCAACCTCAACAGCGGCCCGGTAGCCCGGGTCCTCGATCGCCACCGCCCCAGGACCGAGATGCTCGAGCAGCAGGCTCAGCCCGTGGGTGGTCCCTGTCGTGATCATCACCTCGTCAGCCGTGCATGCGAGCCCACGGTGGCTGCCGACGTACAAGGCGACCTGCTCCCTCAGCTCACGGAGTCCTGCGGCGTCGGGATAGCCGGGCGGCATCGTCGCGGCGGAGACCTCGCGCCACGCGCGTCGCCAACCAGCGTGATGACGAGGATCGACCCACGGGGTGCCGGTGTCGAAGCGTACGAGTGAGGCTGGCGTGGCGCGTCGTCGCTGCTGCCGCGCCCGACGGTCCTTGTGAACCACGTCCTTCGGCTTGGTTCCCGCCGGTGCTGCTGAAGCCCGCTCAAGGGCCTGGACGAACGTGCCCGCACCACGCCTCGCCACCACCCAACCCTCGGCGAGCAGCTGGTCGAATGCTCTCTCAACGACCGCCCGGGCAACTCCGAGCTCTGTGGCAAGAGCCCGGCTGCTCGGGAGTCGCTGTCCCGGCAGCAGGCTGCCCGCTGCGATGAGTGCGCGGGTCTGCGTGGCGAGCTGTGCGGGCAGGGAGGCAGCCGCCGTCCGATCGAGCGTGACGGCGAGCGGGGCTGCTGGTTGCGGCATCGGACCACTCCTCGACCACTGGTGGCCTATCAAGAATGGCAGGAATTGGCTGATGACGACAGCCACTTGGGGAACGCAGAATAGTCACCATGACCCAGCCAGAGCAGACGACGAAGCCCCGAGTCACGAGAACGACCGGGGCCGACTCCGAGGAGGGGCCACCGACGCTGTCCCCCACCAGTCGCACCCAGATCCACCGCCACCCGGAGCGCGCGCACACCGACCGGGCGGCGCTCTTCGACGTGCTTGGCTCGGCGTTGGTGTGTCACCTCGGCGTCCTGATGGACGACCACCCCCTCGTCATACCCGTGGCGTTCGGAGTCGATCCCGACGGCCCTGACCCCGGCGGCACCCTCTATCTGCACGGTTCTGTCGCGGCCGGAGCGCTCCGATCCGCGCCCGACAACGTCATCTGCGCCACGGTGACTCACATCGACGGGCTCGTGCTGGCCCGCTCCGCGTTCAACCACTCCATGAACTACCGCTCGGCCGTCATCATCGGCCGAGCCAGGCTGGTCGGGGACGACGATGAGAAGCGCCTCGCTCTTGACCTCGTCGTCGACCAAGCCGTGCCGGGCCGTGCGACCACGATGCGCCCGCACAAGCGCAAGGAGCTCGCGGCGACAGCCGTGGTCGCGCTGCCGCTCCGAGAGGCCTCGGTCAAGCAACGCTCCGGCGGGCCGATCGACGACGGAGTCGATGTGGAGGCCGGGACGTGGGCGGGCGTGCTCCCGTTACGGATGACGGCAGACGACGTTGTGCCCGTTCCTGTCGAGGCTGCCCGACCGGTGCCTGCCGACGTACGACGTCGCCGAGATCAGCTCGCGTGACGATCCGACCGAGCTGACCGACGACACTCCGGCTACGACGCGGACTTCGCCTTGGCCTTCTGCTCTCTTTTGAAGGCGCGCACCTTCTCGAGCGACGCGGCATCGCGGACATCGGCGACCGACCGGTACGAACCTTCCTCGGAGTACGCCCCCGCGGCGGCCTCCCACCCTTCAGGCTGCACGTCGAGCTGCTTGCCGAGTAGCGCTACGAAGATCTGGGCCTTCTGCCGGCCGAAGCCCGGCAAGGCCAACAGGCGTCTCAGCAGCTCGCTGCCGGACTCGACGTCCTCCCACATGGCCGCCGTGCGACCGCCGTAGTTGTCGACGACGTGGCGGGCCAGTTCCTGCAGCCGGCCCGCCATCGAGGTGGGGAACCGGTGGACTACGGGAGGGATGGCGCAGATCTCGGCGAACTCCTCTGGCGGTGCCGTCGCGATCGTCTCGGGGTCAAGCGTGCCGAATCGATCGAGGATCTTGGCCGGTCCGGCAAACGCACGTTCCATGGGGAACTGCTGGTCGAGGAGCATCCCTGACAACAGCGCAAACGCGTTGGTCGAGAGGACCTCGTCAGCAGCTTCGTCTTGGGCGATCTGCAAAGTCACGCCGCCTCCTACTCTGCTGCTTTGACGGCCAGTACGGGGCACGGGGCGTCGAGCAGGATGCGTTGAGCGTTACTGCCCAGGATCAGTTTCCCGACGGGGCTGCGACGACGAAGTCCGATGATGATGAAGTCAGCGCTCACCTCTGCGGCGACATTGATGAGGTCCTCGGCCGGGTCCATACCGCGTACGAGCTGGCGGATCTCGTGCTCGACGCCGGCGTCCTTCAGCTGTGACCGCACTTCCTCGAGCTGCGCTTCCGACTCCACGGCGTCTTCACGGTCGAACTCGCGACCACCACGATGAGAGTTGACGACCACCAGGCTTGCGTTACGGAGCTTCGCCTCCTCAGCGGCGAGCCGCAACGCGGCCTGCCCCTCGGCCTTCGGCACGTAGCCCACAACAATGACGCCCATGAGTGGCTCCTCCCAACGACCCGGTGACTGTTGGCGAACGCTACCGGAAATCACTCAAGACGCGATACGCCGGGAGCGACCTATCGCTTAGCGTGAAGGGATGAACACGCAAAATGTGAGCTACTCGTCGAGCGGCCATTCGTGCACGGGGAGGTTCGCGTGCATGTGTTTCGAGTAGCGCCGAACCACCTCGCGCAGCGCATCGAAACGATCCATGGCTCCGGCATCGAAGAGGCGGTGGAACGTCTGCTTCTGCCACGTCGCACCGTTGCTCGACTGGAGGCATCGCTGCTCGATGATCCCCAGCAGGCGGTCGCGTTCGGCGGGTTCGGCGCCCCAACGGTCGAGTCCGTCGTGTGCACGCGGGAGCAGCCGCCGAAGCACGAGCTCAGCCGCACCGACCGTGCCGAGTCCCGGCCAGTAGACCTGCGCCGCAATGCCATCCCGGGCACCGGCGTGGAAGTTTTCCTCGGCCGCTGAGAACGACATCTGCGACCACAACGGTCGTTCGTCTTCAGCAAGCGAGCGCACCAAACCGAAGTAGAAGGCGGCGTTGGCCATCATGTCGACGACAGTCGGACCTGAGGGGAGCACGCGGTTCTCGACGCGCAGGTGTGGGACGCCTCGCACGACGTCGTACACCGGACGATTCCACCGGTAGATGGTGCCGTTGTGCAGCCGCAGCTCGGCCAGCTTGGGGGTGTCGCCCTGGTCGAGGACAGCGACCGGATCTTCATCCTCGGTGATGGGCAAGAGTGCCGGGAAGTAGCGGACATTCTCCTCGAAGAGGTCGAAGATCGAGTTGATCCAGCGCTCGCCGAACCACACACGCGGGCGCACCCCTTGTGACTTCAGCTCCTCGCTGCGGGTGTCGGTGGCCTGCTCGAACAACGCGATGCGGGTCTCGTCCCAGAGTTCCTTGCCGAACAGGAACGGTGAGTTGGCACAGAGGGCCAGCTGGATGCCGGCGATTGCCTGCGAGGCGTTCCAGTAGGTCGAGAAGTCGTCCGGGCTCACCTGTAGGTGTAGCTGCATCGACGTGCACGCGGCTTCGGGCATGATCGAGTCGGCGGTGACCTTCAGCCGCTCGACGCCGCGGATCGAGATATCGAGATCCTCGCCTCGAGCAGCGAAGATCTGGTCGTTGAGCAGCCGGTAGCGCGGGTTCGCTGACAGGGTGTCGGGGTGCATGTGCTGGGTGCGCAACGTGGGCAGGATGCCGACCATCACCATATGAGCGCCCACCTGCTGGGCTTTCTGTTCGGCGGCGTTGAGGCTGTCTCTGACGTTCTTCTCGAATGCCGTCATGCCTCCCGCTGACAGCCGCCGGGGAGGGACATTGATCTCGAGGTTGAACTGGCCGAGCTCGGTGACGAAGTCGGGGTCAGCGATCAGGTCGAGCACCTCGGCGTTCTTCATCGCCGGGTCACAGTTCTCGTCGACCAGGTTGAGCTCGACCTCGAGGCCGGTCATCGGGCGTTCGACATCGAAGCGGGACTCGCGCAGCATCCGCGCGAAGACGTCGAGGCACTGCCGGACCTTCTCGCGGTAGCGCGTGCGGTCCTCGCGGGTGAACTCCTTGCGCTCGACGTCTTGACCCATCGGTGGCCTCCTCACCGACCGGTATCTGCGTGACCGCAGATCTCCGGCGATAACTGAGCCAAGCCTGCCCTGGTTCGGGACCAGGCGCCACCCTCATGGATGCGGTGACCTGTTTCAGGTCAACCACCCCCCGGAGCAGAGAATTCGGACCACACCGACGGGTTGACGCTGCGCTCGCATAGACCCAGGATCAGCCGCGCCATCGAGTAGCTCGGCTCGACGGTGAGCACCCGCTCGGCTGCATGCGAGGCCAGCACGCCACGGCCCGACAGCCACGCCGCGAACGCGGCCAGCCCGCCGACGGGAGCCATCAGTCCGTCAGGAGCGCTTTGCATGAGGCGGCGCCACAGCGCGAGGTGTTCTGCCGCGTCTTCGCGAGTCATCGCACGCCAGACCTGGTCGCGGATCCCAACGTCCTGAGCGGCGAGCACCAACCTCGCCATCTCGTCGATAGGCATCTCGTCTGCTCGACCCATCCACGTGTTGACGACCTGAACGACCTCGTCTCCGCTCGGCTCCGGCGGTTCCAGAGGTCGACCAATCGCGTCGACAAGCGCGGCCTGCCGATCCCGCACCGGCTCGAACTGCTCACGAAGCGACTCGCGGTCCGGAGCCCTCGACAGTCCGGCCACGACCGCCTCGACAGCGACGCGAGAGGTGCCGGCATCGTACGGTGTGCCGTCGCTACCGCAGCACTGTGGATCGCTGCAGACGTAGGACCACCAGCGGGATCCGTCGGCACGGAGCGCCTCGACCACCTCGACGGCGCGGCCTTCGAGGCGAGCCAGCAGATCCACCATGACCCGGTCAGCTACGGCCGGGCGGTCGCTGTAGGCGGCGATGATCAGTGGTCCGAAGCCGTGCTGCTCGACAAGATCCACGAGGTAGCCGGCCTGCATGGACGCGTCATCGGGATCGTCGACCAGGTCAACCCGGCAGCAGGGACCGAAACGGCGACGGGGACCCTCGAGAGCGACCACGACGACGCTCTCGGCGGGATCGAATCCCAGCACATAAGGGATCATGGCCAGGATCTCGCCTGGGTCCTTGACCTTGGTGACAGCGGGTTGCCCGTCACGCAGCTGCGCTCGGGCACGTTTGAGGGTGCGACTCTTCTTCGACATGGCATGACCCTCGTCATGGACACTCCGGAGCGACAGCCGCCGACCAACATCTGTGGACACGCGATCGGCGATGATGGGCCTGTGCGAAACGTGGCGTCGATCCTGCATCTGGACCTCGATGCCTTCTTTGCCGCGGTCGAGCAGCGGGACAAGCCGTCGTTGCGCGGCAAGCCGGTCATCGTCGGCGGGGTCGGCGGGCGGGGCGTGGTCGCCACCGCGTCGTACGAGGCTCGTCGCTTCGGGGTACGTTCCGCAATGTCGACTGCCGAAGCGCGGTCGCGCTGCCCACACGCAGCGTTCCTCGTCGGCCGGTTCGACGCCTACCGAGCGGCGAGCGTCATCGTCATGCGCCAGCTCCACGAGCTGTCGCCGCTGGTCGAGCCGCTGTCGCTCGACGAGGCGTACGTCGACTTGGCCGCCTCACCTGCCGACCTCGATCTGAGCCCTCCCGGGCTCGAACAGGTGGCCGCGACCTTGAAGCAGGACGTGCGGGAGGCCACCGGAGGCCTCACCGCCTCCGTGGGACTGGGGACCTCGAAACTGATCGCCAAGATCGCCAGCGAGCTCGAGAAGCCCAGCGGCACGGTCATCGTGGCCCCGGGCACCGAGCTCGAGCTGCTCGGGCCTATGCAGGTGACCGTGATCCCTGGAGTCGGTCCGGCGACGGCCGCGCGGCTCCGTCATGTCGGCGTACAGACCGTCGAAGACCTGCAACGCATCAGCGCCGAGGAGCTCATCCGCGTCGTCGGCCAGGCCCACGGCAACAGCCTCTACGCACTTGGCCGCGCGCAAGACGACCGCGCCGTGATCGCCGAGCGGGAGACCAAGTCGATCTCGGTCGAGGACACGTTCGACATCGACCTCGTCGACCCGGTGCTGCTGGCAGCGATCATCGACCGGCATGCCCGTAGCGTCTGCGAGCGATTGACCAAGGCGAAGCTGTCGGGCCGCACGGTCACGGTCAAGGTTCGGCTGCACGACTTCACCACGATGACGCGCTCGGCCACGATTGTCGGGCCCACCGACCGTCCAGCCGTGGTCAGCCGACTGGCGAGGGGGTTGCTCGCTGAACTCGATACGTCAGCCGGCGTCCGCCTGCTCGGGGTCGGGGTGTCGGGCCTGTCGGACTGGATCCAGGACGATCTCTTCGTCGACGAGGACGACGAGCTCGACGAGCCGCTGGTGATTCCCGAAGGCGCCGACCTCGAGTCTCGCCCGCGGCACGGACGTGGCTGGATGCCCGGCATGGACGTCGAGCACCGCGAGTTCGGACCAGGGTGGGTTTGGGGTGCGGGGGTGGGACGGGTCACGGTCAGGTTCGAGACCGCCAAGACGGGTCCGGGACCAGTACGCACCTTGGCTGCCGATGATCCCGACCTCGTACGACGCCCGGTTATCGTCGAGGACGACCCATTGACGCCCGCCGAAATCGCAACCGATCTCCTGGACGCGCCTGCGCACAGCGAGCCAGGTCCGCCGGCGGGATGACGCCGAGCACCGGATAGCCACCTGTCACGGGATGGTCGGCCAGGAAGATCAGTGGCTGCCCGTTCGTCGGCACCTGCACGGCGCCCGTGACCACCCCTTCGCTCGGCAGCTCAGTCTCGACGCAGCGCTCCAGCGGCTGGTCGGCCTCGAGCCGCAGAGCGGTGCGGTTCGACGAGGCTGAGACGACGTACTCGCGCTTGAAGAATCCGTCGATCGCGTCAGCGGTGAACCAGTCGTCGCGAGGCCCCAGCGAAACCGTCAACACCGCAGCAGACGAGTCCTCGTCCGCTACCACGGCACTGGCGCCCACGGCGGGAGACGGTAGCTCCCCCACCGGGAGCCGATCGCCGACAGACACCACGCTCGGTCCGAGTTCTGTCAACGTGTCAGTGGACCGGCTGCCGAGGACGACGGGGACGTCGATCCCACCGGCCACCGCGAGCCAACACCGCAAACCGCGACCTTGGGTACCGATTTCGATCTGCTCTCCCGCCCGCACCGACTCCGCCGATCCCCAGGATGCGTCGCGACCTCCCACCCGGAGCCCTAGCCGCGCCCCGGTCATCGCGATCCGCGTGGACGACTCGGCGCGCAGCCGTGCACCGCCCAGCAACACCTCCAAGCCGGCCGCGTCCTCATGGTTACCCACCAGCCGGTTGGCCAGGGCGAGGGCAGCCACGTCGAGGGCTCCTGACGGGGGAACCCCGAGGTGGGCGAAGCCGGCGCGGCCCAGGTCCTCCACCAGCATCAGCGAGCCGGTCGCCTCCACAAGCAGACTCAACGTTGCGCCTCAAAGCGAACCCGGTCGCCAGGCGACAAGAGGGCGGGCGGGTCACGATCGGGGTCGAACATCACGGCCGACGTGGTGCCGATGAGCTGCCATCCGCCGGGCATCTCCTGGGGATAGACGCCGCAGTAGCCACCCGCCAGCCCGACCGCTCCAGCAGGCACCTTCGTCCGTGGGTCGCTGCGGCGCGGCACGTCGGGCAGACCTGGTTCGCCCCGGCAGTAGGCGAATCCCGGCGCAAACCCGCAGAACGCCACCGTGAACGTGGCCTGCTGGTGGCGGCTCACCACCTCTGCCGCGTCACAAGCCCAGTGCCCGGCCACCTCCTCAAGGTCGGCCCCGTCGTACCGGACAGGGATCGTGACGACCTCCTGCGGAAGCGTCGGCTCGCTGTCGGCCTCGTGATCCTCGGATCGCTGCTGTGCCCAGGTGTCGAGCAGGACCGTCCGCCAGGCATCGGGCGCTATGCCGTCAATGAGCACCGTCCGTGCAGCCGGAACGACATCCCGTGGTCGCGTCAGTTCCTCGCTCGAGCCGGCGAGTCTGCCGATCATCGCGTACGTCGCCTCAACGTCCCGGTCGTCGTCGAGCTCGACGAGGAGCGCATCCGGGCCGACCGGCAGGCATCTCACCCGAGCGCCAGCCCGAGGGCGTCGCGTGCCGCCGCGGCCAGTTCGCCAGCCCCGGGCGTGTCACCGTGGACGCAGATCGAGTCGACCTCCACCTGAATCGTGTCGCCGTCGATCGTCGTGACAGTGTTGGCTGCGAGCAGCTGGCGCACCCGCTCGCCGACCATGACCGGGTCGGTGACGAGGGACCCCTCGACGGTGCGCGACACCAGCCGGCCATCGGAGTCGTAGGCCCGGTCAGCGAAGAACTCGCGGATCACCTCACCGCCTCCCTTCTCGACGAGCCGCTGCGCCACCGAGCCCGGGAGGGTCATCAACGGCAGACCGTGAGCCAGCGCGACGTCGACCACCGCGCGCGCCTGCTGCTCGTCTCGCACGATCCGGTTGTACAGCGCGCCATGGGGCTTCAGGTAGGACACAGTCACACCCACGTCCTTCGCGATCGCCTGGAGCGTTTCCACCTGTTCGGTCACGTCGCGGACCAGGTCGTCGTACTCGATCTCCACGTCGACGCGACCGAAGTTCGCACGGTCTCGGTATGACGGCTGGGCGCCGACGAGCACGCCATTGGCTTTCGCCAGCGTGCACAACTCCAGCATCGTCTGGTCGTCTCCGGCGTGGAACCCGCAGGCGACGTTGACCTGGGTGACGATCTCGATCAGTTCGGTGTCGGAGTCGAAGCCTTCTCCGACGTCGGCGTTGAGGTGGTAGCGCACGGTCATGTCGCCATTCTTACCTCACCGTGCGGCCTTCGCTCGTGCTACCCCCAAAGGAGTGCTTGACAGTCGCATTGCAAGGCAGCAGACTACCCAACATGTCTTTGGAGGTCAGTGGACTCCGCGCTATCGCGCATCCCCTCAGGTTGCAGATGCTCTCCCTGCTCACGGGCACGGCGATGAGTGCCGCGGAGATCGCTCGAGAGCTGAACATCACCCAGGCCAACGCGTCCTACCATCTCCGCGTGCTGGCCGCTGCCGGCCGCGTAGCCGAGGCGGGTGAGGAGAAGATCCGCGGTGGCATCGCCAAGCGCTACCGGCACCCCTGGGAGCACGACACCAAGCCCGCCGGCACCAAGCACTCACCCGAGGACAGGGAACTGTTCCTCCAGGCACTCGGCCAGGAGATCGTCCGCCGCCATGCCGTCGTGGCCGCAGATTCGGGTGACTTCGTCGACGCCGAGATGTGGCTCGACCCCGCCGACTGGGAAAACGTCTTGACTTCCTTGCGTCAGGCTGGCGAACTTGTTCACAAAGCCGCCAAACCACCACGCACCGAGGGCACCGTGCATATCAGCTTGTCGACCGTGGCATTCCGGATGGAATCCGGCGACGATGCTGCCGCTGAGCAAGACACGGAGGACTCGCACCGATGAGGCTGCCCGACGCGCTGTCGCCGCTTTCCGACCGGCGGTTCGCCTGGTACTACGCAGGGCGCTTCATCTCGACCATTGGGTCGACGATGGCCCCGGTCGCCCTGACATTCGCCGTCCTTGACCTCACCGGCTCGGCCAGCGACCTCGGCCTGGTGCTCGCCGCCAACAGCATCCCGTTGGTGGCCTTCCTGCTGATCGGCGGCGTCATCGCCGACCGGTTCTCTCGCTCAGTAGTCATGCAGGTTTCCCATCTGATGTCCGCCGCCACCCAGGGTCTGGTTGCGGTGCTGTTGCTGACGGGCACCGCTGAGCTGTGGATGATCATCGTGCTCGAGGCTCTCAACGGGTGCGCACTGGCCTTCATGTTCCCGGCCATGCAGGGTGTCGTGCCGCAAGTTGTGCCGCGGAGCCACATCCAGCAGGCCAACGCGATGCTCGGATTCTCTCGCAACGGGCTCGCCATGATCGGCCCAACCATCGGTGCGTTGCTCGTCGTCACCGTAGGGCCCGGGTGGGCTATCGCCGTCGATGCCTTGAGCTTTGCCGTCGCAGCTGCCTGCATGGCCAAGGTGAAACTCCCTGCCTCGGTCGCGGCCGAGAAGATCGAGGCACCGTCCATGTGGCGGGAGATGCGGGAGGGCTGGTCGGCCTTCACATCGTTCACCTGGGTCTGGGTGGTGGTCCTCGCCTTCGGCTTCCTCAACGCCATCCATGCCGGAGCGTTGCTCACGCTCGGCCCGGTCGTCGCGAAGGACACGATCGGCGAGGCCGCGTGGGGCTGGGTGCTGAGTGCCGAGGCAGCCGGTTTGCTGATCATGACCGTGATCTTGCTGAAAGTGCGGCTCACCTACCCGGTGCGTGCGGGGATGATCGGGATGTCGCTGCTAGCAGGACCGATTCTGGTCCTCGGTCTCGACCCAGAGGTCCTTCCCCTCATGATGCTTTTCTTCGTCGCCGGCTGTGGCATGGAAGTCTTCTCGATCGGCTGGCAGACGGCGATGCATGAGCACATCCCTAACGAGTTGCTCTCGCGCGTCGCGTCCTACGACGCGTTCGGCTCCTACATCGCCATGCCGATCGGCTTTGCAGTCTTCGGGCCACTGGCGAGCGTCTTCGGGACTCAGGATGTCCTCGTGGTGTCTGGGATCGTCTATATCGTGATCTGCGCCCTGACCCTGCTCTCGAGGTCGGTGCGAGATTTGGCCCAGCCCCCGCTGGAGGACAACCTGAAGGTTGAGCCGGCCTTCCCCGCTACTCCGGAAATCTGACCCGCCAACCCGGTGGCATCGGATACCGACTCGGCAACGCCACGATCCGTGGGTAGGGTCGCGAGGTGACCGACACCCAGACGTCCCCCAGCTCCACACCTCCTGTCGAGAGCACGCCTCCGCCGGTCGCGGAGAAGCGCCCGATCGAGCGCGTCCACCACGGAGACACCTTCGTCGACAACTACGAATGGCTCCGCGAGAAGGACAATCCCGACACGATCGCCTACCTCGAGGCCGAGAACGCCTACACCCGCCAGCAGACCGCCCAGCTGGCTGATCTGCGGGAGGCGGTGTTCAACGAGATCAAGACGCGCACCCAGGAGACCGACCTCTCGGTGCCGACGCGGACCGGCGACCACTGGTATTACCGACGCACCATCGAGGGGCAGCAGTACCCGCTGGTCTGCCGCACGGCGGCTGCTGCCGGCGATTGGACTCCCCCGACGTTGGAGCCGGGGGTCGAGGTCGCCGGGGAGCAGGTGCTGGTCGACTGCAATGAGCTCGCGGAGGGCCACGAGTTCTTCTCGCTCGGCGCTTTCACCGTCTCTCTCGATGGCCACCTGCTCGCCTACTCGACTGACGTGGTCGGAAACGAGCGTTACACGATCCGGGTCAAGGACCTGCGGACCGGCGAGCTGCTGCCCGACGAGATCCCCAACACGCTGTACGCCGTGACGTGGTCAGCCGACGGCACCCAGCTCTTCTACAGCACCGTCGACGACGCTTGGCGGGCCGACAAGATCTGGCGGCACGCCCTCGGTACGACGAGCGCAGACGACGTACTCGTTCATCACGAGACTGATGCCCGCTTCTCCACAAGTGTCGGTCGTACGACGTCGGACCGGCTACTCATCCTCTCGTCAGTTTCGAAGATCACGTCTGAGATGCGCATCCTCGAGGCGAACGACCCCACCGGAGAGTTCCGGGTGGTCGTCCCCCGAGAGACCGGAGTGGAGTACCAGGTCGACCACGCCGTCATCGGGGGTGCAGACCGGCTGCTGGTGCTCCACAACAAGCATGCCGTCAACTTCACGCTCGGAGTCGGCCCGATGACGCTGACGTCTCTCGACGAGGCGACCACGGTGATCGAGCCGAGCGACACCGTTCGACTCACCGACATGGACGTCTCGGCAACGACACTCTCGGTCAACCTGCGGGAGGGTGGTCTCGCGCAGGTCCGGGTCTTCACCGTTGACGGCGACGGGATCGGCGCCGGCACCAACATCCCGTTCGAGGAAGAGCTGTTCGAAGCGGGGGCCAGCGGCTTCTCCGACTGGCAGCAGCCGTTCGTTCGTCTTGGCTACGGCTCCTTCGTCACCCCGGCAACGGTCTACGACTACGACCCAGCCAACGGCGACTTGCACCTCCGCAAACAACAACCCGTGCTCGGCGGCTACGACCCCAACGACTACGTTCAGACACGTGAATGGGTGACCGCTCGCGACGGCGCCCAGGTGCCGATCTCGATCGTCCGGCACAAGAGCGTCACTCCACGTAGCGAGACTCCGCTGCTTCTCTACGGCTACGGCTCGTACGAGATCAGCTACGACCCGTTCATGAGCATCTCGCGCCTCTCGATGCTTGACCGAGGCATCGTCTTCGTACTGGCACACATCCGGGGTGGCGGCGAGATGGGGCGGCTCTGGTACGAGCACGGCAAGCTGCTGGAGAAGAAGAACACGTTCACCGACTACGTCGACACCGCACAACACCTCGTCAACACCGGCTGGACCACCTCCGAACGCCTCGTGGGGCTCGGAGGCAGTGCCGGTGGCTTGCTGATGGGTGCGGTCGCCAACGAGGCTCCTGACCTGTTTGGCGGCATCGTGGCGCAGGTGGCCTTCGTCGATGCGCTCACCACGATCCTCGACCCGTCGCTTCCGTTGACCGTGGTCGAGTGGGACGAGTGGGGCGACCCGCTTCACGACCCCGAGGTCTATGCCTACATGAAGTCCTACACGCCGTACGAAAACGTCCAAGCCCGTCCCTATCCCCCGATCTACGCCCTGACCTCGATCAACGACACCCGCGTCTTCTACGTCGAGCCGGCCAAATGGATCGCGCAGCTGCGCGACACGTTGCCTGATTCGAGCCGGGTGATCTTCAAGTGCGAGATGTCTGCGGGCCACGGCGGAGCCAGCGGACGGTACGACGCCTGGCGCGAGATTGCTGACTACACGGCCTGGATTGTGGACACCTCAGGTGCCTCCCACGACCCGATCCACGGTCACGACTAGGCCACAAAACCTGAACCTTTCCTGAACGGGCGTAAGAAACGCCTGAGACGGGCAACTAAGCCCAGGAGCAAGGCGTTTCAACAGTTATTCCACCGCCGGTGGATGCGGACCCTTTGAACCGACAAAACACCTAGTCAGAAGCAGGAATCTTAGGGTCACCCGGACGCGTTGTATCGATACGTCCGGTGAGCAATACCAGAGGAGAGGAGCAGCCGTGGCTACACGTCGTAGCGCAACACTCGACTCGCGTGATGGCGCGATCGACGGTCGCGACAGCGTCGGGATGTATCTCGATGAGATCGCCCGCACCCCCCTGCTCGATGCTGCCACCGAAGTCGAGCTTTCCAAGGCCATCGAGGCAGGGCTGCTCGCGCAGCACCTGCTCGAGACCGGTCGGGTCGCACGAGCCAAGGGTGGGGCACCGATGCGGGCCAGTCGCGAGGAGCTGGAGTGGCTCGTCGAAGACGGTGAGCGCGCGGTGAAGCAGTTCATCCAGGCCAACCTGCGGTTGGTCGTGTCCATTGCCCGCAAGTACGGCCGCTCCGCCATGCCGATGCTCGACCTCGTCCAAGAGGGCAACACCGGGCTGATCCGTGCGGTGGAGAAGTTCGACTACGCCAAGGGCTACAAGTTCTCGACCTACGCCACCTGGTGGGTTCGTCAGGCGATCACCCGCGGCATCGCCCAGCAGGCGCGTGTCGTCCGGCTGCCGGTGCACGTCGTCGAGGAGCTCAACCAGATCGGCTCAGCCCGCCGCACGCTCGAGCGCCAGCTCGGCCGTGACCCGGAGCCTGACGAGATCGCCGCAGAGCTCGACATGTCGTTCGAGCGCGTGCTCGACCTCATTAACTGGGGTCGTGACCATGTGAGCCTCGACACACCCGTCGACGAGGACGGAGACACGTCGTTGGGCGACCTGGTCGCCCGCGAGACCACGCCCGGACCCGACTCGGCGTTCCTCGACGTGGAGTCTCGCCGGCGCCTCGACCAGCTCGTCGAACTGCTCGACGACCGGTCGGCCGACGTCATCCGGGCCCGTTACGGGCTGGTCGACGGGCGCCAAGAGAAGCTCGCCGACATCGGCGCGCGACACGGGGTCTCAGCCGAGCGGGTTCGCCAGCTCGAGCGAGAGGCACTCGCGCTGTTGCGCAAGCTCGCCGACCCTGACCTAGCCGCCTGACCGACGACAACTAGCGCGTAACGCCTGCAGAGAGCTCGCCCCAGAGGCGATCGACAGCGGTTCGCAGCTGCTCCAACGACCCGTCATTGCTGAGGACGTGGTCGGCAGCTGCGAGCCGCTGCTCTCTGTCTGCCTGCGCAGCGATCCGGGCTCGGGCGTCCTCCTCGCTCATCTGACGTGCATGCATGATCCGCTCCACCCGGACGTCCGGCGACGCGTCCACGACCACGACGACGTCGAACTTGTCGGCTTGGCCGGTCTCCACCAGCAGTGGGATGTCGTGCACCACCACAGCATCAGGGGCGGCCTCGGCCTCGATCTCCGCGGCGCGGGCGCGGACACGGGGATGGACGATCGACTCGAGTCGCCGACGGGCTTCGTCGTCGCCGAAGACCCGGCGGCCCATCGCGGCCCGGTCGAGCTCGCCGTCTTCGGTCACCATCTCCGGACCGAACGAAATCACGATCTCCGCAAGTCCGGGGGTGCCCGCCGCGACGACTTCCCTGGCCAGCAGGTCGGCGTCGATGACGACCGCACCATGCTCTGCCAGTAGCCGGCTGACCGAAGACTTGCCCGAACCAATCCCCCCGGTCAGACCCACACGCAGCATGCGGCCAAGCGTGTCACATTTTCAGCGGGATCCCTTCAGTGGTCGAGCTTGTCGAGACCACCGATGATTTCGCCAAGCTCAATCAGCGGGTCACAGGGACACGTCGTGGCGTGACGCCGTCGGCGTGGGCGGCGCCTTGAAGTAGCGGCGGTATGCCTGCGGACTCGTGCCGCGCAGCCGCGCGAAGTGATGACGGAAGGCCGTGGCGTTGCTGAAACCCACCCGGGTGGCGATCCGTTCGACGGTGTCGTCGGTCTCCTCGAGCAGGCGTTCGGCCAGCAGCACGCGTTGGTTAGTGATCCAGTGGTACGGCGTCGTACCCGTTTCGGCCTTGAACCGTCGCGCGAACGTGCGCGGCGCCATCACGGCGCGAGCCGCCAATGACTCGACACTCATCTCCTCGCCGATGTGTGCACCCATCCACTCCAGCAGCGGCTGCAAGGTGTCGGCTGTCATCGTCGGCACCGGGGACTCGATGAACTGGGCCTGGCCGCCGTCGCGATGCGGAGCCACCACCATCCGACGAGCCACGGTGGCAGCGATGCTGGCGCCGAACTCCTGCCTGATCACGTGCAGGCAGGCGTCGAGGCCGGCTGCGGATCCGGCCGAGGTGATGATCGGGCCGTCCTCGACGTACAGCACGTCGCAGTTGACCTTCGCCAGCGGGAAACGCTCCTCGAGCTCGTCGACGTACCTCCAGTGCGTGGTGCAGAGCCGGTCGTCGAGCAGGCCGGCCTCGCCGAGCACGAAGGCGCCGGCACAGACCGAGAGCAGCCGGGCACCGCGGGCGTAGGCGGCCTGGAGAGCGGTGATCACGGCTGGCGGCACGGGCTGGTCGCGGGGCATCGCTGGCAGGCAGATCAGGTCGGCATCGGCCAACCGGTCGAGCCCTTCACTTACCTCGAGCCCGAACCCGGGCAAACTGGTCGCCACGCGACCGGGCTCAGGCGTGCAGATGGAAAATTCAAAGCTGGGAACGCCCTGGTCGGAGCGGTCGAGGCCCCAGGCCTCGCACAGCACACCGAGCTCGAAGGGGGCGACACCGGGATAGACGAGCACCGCAACGTTTTTCAGCACGGATTCATCCTGCCAGAAAGTTGGCAGGAAATCGAGGTAGGGGGGCACTTCTGCCACTAGTGGCAGGACTTCACGCGAGGCAGACTTACTGCCATGACATCGATCGGCGTAACACTTTCGCTCGTCGCCCTCGCCGTCGTCGGCGCGTGGTACGCGGCCCACCTGGTCCGCATGATCAAACTCGATGGGTATGGCTTCCGATCCGGCTCCGGCCTCCCTCGAGACTGGTCCCCCACTCCTGACTTGCCCAGTACGCCGTACGTCGCCAAGCCGCACCGCTGAGTCCACCCTGAGCCCACCCACCTCAACCCAGGAGACGCATTGCGGGTGCACCGTTGCGTAGCCCCGTCCCGTCGCCCACACACTGATGTGAGCTGATCGGGCCATCACCGGGTGACGTCTCCAGCAGCAACCGCACGCACGCACGTTCGGCCGCCATCCCCCAGTAGCCAGGATGCAAAGACTCCTGGATCTGCCAGGGCGCGATGGTGAAGTAAATCTTGTTGACCCACTCCAGCTGATCGACTGCTGCTGGTGCATGCCAGTTGGCCAGGCCGGTCTCCTCCAACTGATGCGCCCCTTGCTCACAGAGCCGGTGGCCGACAAAAGCCTGGCTCACGTCAAGCACCTCGACGTTCTCGAGCCCACTGCCACGCGCCGCCTCAGAGACCGCGCCGTTGATCGTGGTCAAAGCGACGTCGTTGGCCCACGTCGCATCCGCAGCGAAGAGTGGACACCCACCCACCCGATAGCGCTGATCTTGCGCGTACCGAAGCTGGTCGCCGGGCGGAATTGGTGACGGGTAGGTGAGCACCACCAGTCGGTAGTCCGATGCCGCGTAGTCTGCGCGCCGCATCGCGAGCGCGACTCGGCCCAGCGCATTGCTGATCTTCATCCGGATCTGCTGGGCGCTTTGGGGACCGAACCGAGCTACCAATGAGGGATCGTCCTTGCAGTAACGTTCCACTCCACCAGCTGTGTTGAGGAACGCCGATACGCAGTTGCCCGCGATCGCGCCGAAACCGAAGTCGTTGCCGCCGATCGAGACGATCACGTCAGAGACCTGGTGATCAGAGGCGAAACGCTGCAACGCAAGGGCCTGGCCGACATGGCCGTCGTGATCGTCGTAGAAGTCGAGACCCGGCCGAAACCGGACTCCGGAGGCATCGCTGTTGGTGCGTGCACCGGAGCAGGCGAAGTTCTTGCCCCTGATGCCGGGCGCGGCGAGCGTAGCGATCGACTCGTCAGCGCGATGGCAGCCGGGTGCTGCCTCTGTTCCGCTGGCATCGAAATACGCACGTGGTCCGAGCGCATCGACCTTACGTGCCGCACCGGACGTGTTCCCGGCCCAGCGAGCACCTTCTCCGGAGATGTAGCTGTCGCCAAGCGTGACGACCCAACGCGGGCCAGACGGCACGGTGGTGGACTCGTTTCCGGAACTCGAGGGCGCGGCGGGTACCTCGGAGCTCGTGGACGACGTACACCCCGCAAGGACAACGCCAGCAGCCACCATCGCCACCGCAGACTGAGCGAGCGAGCCGCGCGTCAGCCGCGACCAGCCCGGTTTTCCCATGTGCGCAAGGGTAGCCACGCACGCGAAACGACCCCGCACCCAAAGGGGTGCGGGGTCGTTCCTTGAGACGTTGGTATGAAGCCGGTCGGTTATTGGCCGCCGGTCAACTTCTCACGGAGGGCCTGCAGCGCCTCATCCGAGGCGAGCGAACCATCGGTGGCCGGCTCCTCGGGCGACGGTGCTGCGGGGGTGCCGGTGCCGGTGTCCGTGTCGGTGCTGGCACTCGGGGCCGCTTCGTCGGTCGACGCCTCCTCAGAGGAGTAGCTCGACGCTTCACCGGCCTCGACCTCAGCCTTGGAGGCATCCTCGACCTGCTGCTTGTGCGCCTCCCAGCGGGCATGCGCCTCGGCGTACTGCTTCTCCCAGGCTGCCTTCTGGTCGTCGTAGCCGTCGAGCCACTCGCCCGTCTCGGGGTCGAACCCTTCGGGGTAGAGGTAGTTGCCCTCGGCGTCGTAGGACGCTGCCATGCCGTACAGGGTCGGGTCGAAGTCGTCGGACGTGCTGTCGACACCTTCATTGGCCTGCTTGAGCGACAGCGAGATGCGGCGACGCTCGAGGTCGATGTCGATGATCTTGACCATCACGTCGTCATTGACCTGCACGACCTGCTCGGGGATCTCGACGTGGCGCTCAGCCAGTTCGGAGATGTGCACCAGACCCTCGATGCCCTCGTCGACACGCACGAAGGCGCCGAACGGGACGAGCTTGGTGACCTTGCCTGGGACGATCTGACCCATCTGGTGGGTGCGAGCGAACTGCTGCCACGGGTCTTCCTGCGTCGCCTTCAGCGACAGCGAGACGCGCTCGCGGTCCATGTCGACGTCGAGCACCTCAACGGTGACCTCTTGGCCCACCTCGACCACCTCGGACGGGTGGTCGATGTGCTTCCAGGAGAGTTCAGAGACGTGCACGAGACCGTCGACACCGCCGAGGTCGACGAAGGCGCCGAAGTTGACGATCGACGACACGACGCCAGGCCGGACCTGGCCCTTCTGCAGCTGGGTGAGGAAGTTTTGTCGGACCTCGGACTGGGTCTGCTCGAGCCACGCACGTCGTGAGAGCACGACGTTGTTGCGGTTCTTGTCGAGCTCGATGATCTTCGCTTCGAGCTCTTTCCCGACGTACGGCTGGAGGTCACGGACGCGACGCATCTCGACGAGCGAAGCAGGCAGGAAGCCACGCAGCCCGATGTCGATGATCAGACCGCCCTTGACGACCTCGATGACCGAGCCGGTGACGACACCGTCTTCTTCCTTGATCTTTTCGATCGTGCCCCAGGCGCGCTCGTACTGTGCGCGCTTCTTGGAGAGGATGAGTCGGCCTTCCTTGTCCTCCTTCTGGAGAACGAGGGCTTCGACCTTGTCGCCGACGGCGACGACTTCGCCGGGGTCGATGTCGTGCTTGATCGACAGCTCACGCGAAGGGATGACGCCCTCGGTCTTGTAGCCGATGTCGAGCAGGACCTCGTCCCGGTCGACCTTGACGATGATCCCGTCAACGATGTCGCCATCGTTGAAGTACTTGATCGTCGCGTCGATGGCGGCGAGGAAGTCCTCCGCCGATCCGATGTCGTTGACTGCTACTTGCGGTGTCTCCTGTGCGGCGGGAGGGGCCTCGATGCTGCTCGTCATGTAGTAGGAACTCCGATAGGTGGATAGAAAGTCGTGCGTGCACGCCAAAGGCCCTTGGATCGCGGTCCTGCCGTGTGACCCTGGCCAGAGTGAGCCGGGAAAGAAGGCTAGATGGTGAGAACAGCGAGCACGAGCCTGCTCGGTCTGAGGTCATGCAGGCCCATAGCGCAACATCTAGGGTACGGGTTTTGCGCCTTACGGGTCAACGCGGGGCGTTTCCCACGGCCACGCCTGGAGATCCTGACTGCGAGCCTGGGCCAGCAGGAGCTCACTCGCGAGCTCACCTACGGCGTTGGACGGTGTCCTACCGGCGAGCTCGACCAGCGCCCAGAGATCTGTCGCGCGGCCTTGTTCAAAGGGCTTCCGAATCTCGCCTGGCGCCGACTCGACGAAGGCCTGAGTCATCGGGCCCACGAGCCGGTCGTCCCGCTCGAACCGAGTGATGTTGCCGAAGTCGGTGTGGATGGAACCCGCATGCGCGAATTCCCAATCGAGCAGTCCGACAATCCGACATTCGACGGGGTCGACCAGGATGTTCTTCGGGTTGAAGTCGCTGTGGGCGAGCACAGTGCGCTGCGGGTTCTCGTCATTGAGCAAGTCCTCGGCCTGGTCGATCAGGGTCAGCACTGCGTGCCAGTCAGGCTCTGACCAGGCGGCGATCCGCCCCGTGTCTCGAAGGTGCTGGGCCCAGGCGACCAAGTCGGTCGGCATGTCGTCGGTACTGATGCTCAAGTTCGCGTCGACGAACATGCCAGCGCTCAAGAACGGCATACCCGACAGGCGGCCGAGAACTCGGCCGAGGTTCGTGCCCAGTGTTGCCCAGTCCAGGTCAGGCGGCGGATCTTGGAGGACTCGCTCCAGCAGCACACCGTCGAGAAACTCGGTGACGAGCACCGCCGGTGTATCGGCGGTGGCGGGCCGCAGCTCGACCACCTCCGGCACGGGAACGATGCCCTTCACCAGCCGAAGGATGCTGGCGTCGATCGCTGCCCTGTCAGGGTTTCGGCGGTAGATGCGGGCGACGACTCGGTCAGCCAAGTCGCCGACAAGGAACGTCTCGCCGCTGTAACCGCCGGCGAGCGGTGTCAGCGGCGTACCGAACCAATCGAGCTGAGTGCCGTCGTCCGGAAGAGCGTCCGTTGCCATGCTGACCACCCTTTCATCACGGCCTGGAGACCTCCGATGGCTGGTGGCTCGTCACTATCATCGCGCTCGTGGCTGAGTACCAAGTGACCTCGTGGCGCGAGCTGCCCTCACTGGTCGTCGTCCGCGACGGCGACCAGACGACGAAGACACCGTTGCCGGCCCGATTTCAGGAAGCGATTGACGAGGCGGCGATGCGGCTGGGCGACACCTCCAGCGATGCCTACCTCGAGGGTTGGGCGCGCGGAAACTGGGTCACAGCGGAAGGTACGACGGTCGAGGTGGCCGAGCGAGTGGTCGCCGATCTCGAAGCCCGCTGGGACGACAACGCGCTGGCGGCCTATCTCGCTGCACTCTGATCCCCCACCCCAATTGTCAGAACGTCACACGTCATGACGTGGTGACCTTCTGACCATTGGGGTTTAGGACGGTGGGCGTTGGTAGCGGCCACGCCGATGGACAAGAGGGGCGCGCTCCTCACCGATCTCCACGTTCTCGATCACGGCGTCCACCAGCAACGACCAACCAACCTCAGTCGGCGGGGCGTCGACGAGACGAAGACCTGCCCAGGTCGAGGCGTCGACGAGCCGCGGGCCCCACTCGGTGTCTTCCCACGTGCCCATCGTGAACACGCCGCCCGGCGCTGGGGCGAGGCCGGCGAAGGCGTCGGCCAGGTCGCGGTGCTCCCACTCGAGGAGCTGCAGAACCGCTGTTCGCGTCTCGAGGATGAGTTCGGTGAGGCTGGCCTCTGGGTCGAGCAGTGCCAGGGCATGGCCGGGTTCACCCGCTGCCACGACGTACGACGAAACCGTCAGTCCCGCGCGCGCGTCCGGTGATCCGCTGGTCCACAACGACACGGTGCCCCCAAGTCGGCTTCGCAGCCGGCGGACCGGGTCCCGCTGGCCCTCGGGAGCCATAAAGGGATGGTCGGAGTGGATGGTCACCGTGTCAGCGTAGGTCACGGGCACACGCAGTCTCGCTTACGCTGGGACGAGTGCGGCATGCAACAGCCGACGGCAGCCGCCGCGACACCAAGGTCGGCGTGGAGCGTGGCGCTCGTCGTGAACGACCAACCAGGGAGCGTGGCGAACAGCTTCGAGGCGTTCGTGGTGGCGAACGCTGGCTTCTTCGCTGATCTTGCCTACCTCGTGACGGGTGATCGCAAGAAGTCCCGAGCCATCACGGCCAAGGCGTGGATGCCCATCTTCAGGTCGTGGCCGCGCCTCGAGCGCAGCCGCCAACCGCGAGCAGCAGCCACCGCCGTCGTGATCGACACGTTCCTGCGTCATGCACGCGCCACGAAGCCGGCTGGTGGCGGCGGACTCCAGCTGCAGGAACACCACAACCTGCGTCTCGGCACGGTGCTCGGCTTCGGATCGGACGAAGACCCGCTCTGGGAAGCGATCGAGGACCTTGCACCCCGCCAACGCGCGGTCGTCGTGCTGCGTTGCTTCGGCGGTTTCAGCGGACCGGAGATCGGCCGAGCCCTGCGCTGGCGCACGCCGCGACCCACCGCCACCGCGGTCAAGGCGCTGCGAGAGCTGATGCTTACCGTCGCGCCACAACAGCCCGGCGACCGCCAAGAGGCCAACCCGCTCGCCAGCTTCGAGCGACGCGTCCGGGCGTGCCTTCGCCAGCGCGCGGACGCCGATGTCGACCCTCAAGAGGTCGTGCTCTCGCTGCGAGAGCGGTTCACGAGTGTGCCGCAGAAGTCGCGCCACTCCCCTGCCCCACTCGTCGCTGCTGCACTCCTCGTCACCGCGGTAGTCACCGCCGGCGTACATCTCGCCGCTGGCGACAGCCCCGATCGCGAACCCGCGGCGGAAGCTCCGCGACCGCTCGTGGCACCCGTTGGAACGCGTTTGGTGGGGTACGGCCAGCTGGCGGTCGCCGTACCTGCGGCATGGGGTCATAACCTCACCGAATGCGGCACGGGCGGTGGCGACACCGTCCTCTACCCCGATGCGGCTCGGTTGAGCTCTTGTCTGGTTCGCGGAGAGTCGTCGAGTGTCTCGTTCAGCGACCCCTTGACGAGCGTGATTCCGCTTGGGCGTGCCCCCCACGAGGTCGACGAGATCGCGGGTCACCTGGTATTCGAGGTGGACCTCCGCGAACCCTATGGCGTCAAGCAACGAATGGTGATCGTGCCCGAGGCGGACTTCCAGATGGTCGTGAGGTCGGACCAGGAGTCGGTGATCGACAACATCGTCGCGTCGTTGCGCGAGGTGCCGCAGGGCTATGCGGTCGTCCCGGTATGCGAACGGCTGTTGTTGGGCGACGCCTCCGAGCGGCTGGACGACGCGGGACTGCGCGTACAGCTCACCCAGGCGTCCTACGTCTCACAACGCTACGGTCAACCGCCAGTGACTCATCAGAGCATCGCGCCCGGGACGCTCGTGCCGACCGGGACGACGATCGGGATCGGTTTCCCCAGCATGGACTGACGCCGCACCTTTGTCGCTTCCGTTAGTCCCACCACGGTGTGGGTACGCAGTCGGCTCGAACAGGACCAATAAGTTCGCTGGCTGGACTTGAGGGAGGGACCATGGCGAACAAGCAATCGCACCGCAATGTCACATCGATGGTGGCGCTGGGAGTGAAAGACCTGCCGCGCAACACCTCATGGCTGCTCGCTCAGGCGCTCCACCCGACCAGAGGCAACAGGTCAGCCAATGGCAAGAGCGAACAGGCCGCAAAGCGCTCAAGCAAGGTCGCGCCCTCGAACGGGCTCGGCTTCGTCGACACCATGCGCAGCGCAGGAGCCTCGCTCAAAGATGCGTTGCCCCTGTCAGGCGACTCGGTGGAGCTGCGGCTCCAGCGTGCGCGCGCGGCCAGCGAAAGGGCGCATGACGCGGAGAACCGAGCATTCCAGGCCGCCGACGAGGCGAAAGAACAGGTGGCTCGCGCCAAGCAGGTCGCCAAGGACAGCAAGTCGCACGTGAGCGAGGTGCGCCGTGAGCAAGCGCAGCGCGTCGACGATCGGGTCGCCGAGGCCCGTCGTGCTGCGGACGCACAAGTCGAAGAAGCGCGGCAGGACGCGCAGGCCGAAGCAGACACGATCATCGCTCGCGAGGAGGCGGAATCCGAAGCCCGGGCGCAGCAGGCTCGGAGCGATGCCGAGGACTCACAGGCGAAGGCACAAGAGCTGTTGAGTGACGCCACCGCACAGCTGGCCGAGGCACGAAGGCTTGCGGACGAAGCCACCGCAGCTGCCCAAGCCACAGCCGATGAGGCTCACCAGCAAGCGCAGCGAGTCGCGGCCCATGCCCGGCGCGATGCTGTGGGCGCAGACGCAGCGGTGGACAAGGCCAAGGCGGTACGGGCGACCTCGTCGACGGCCGCGAGGGCCGTCATCAAGAAGTCCAAGAAAGCTGGGAGGCCGCCGCTCGGGTCAATGACCCGGCAGGACCTCCTGCAGCTTGCCAAGGCCAAGGACATCCAGGGCCGGTCCTCGATGCCCAAGGCAGCCTTGGTCAAGGCCCTCCAGAAGACACGCTGAGAAAGGATGTGACGAGCATGTTTCGCAGGAAGTCGACGTGGGAGAAGCTGACGGAACCATTGAGTTCTGGTCGGCCGACGGCGGTCGCCAAGTCAGGACTCACCGCCGTTGGCACATTCGTGGGGCTGTCGTTGGCAAGCGCTGCGGTGTCCGCGATTCGGCAGCGTAAGGCCAGCGAGTGAAGCTGGCAGTCATCGCGGCCTTCGGAGCCGGATACGTGCTGGGAGCCAAGGCAGGACGTGAGCGCTATGAGCAAATTATGGCGGCGACGCAGAAGGCGTCCCAAGGGTTGGACGCGTACGGCAACGGCGGCCTCCGATCGACAGATCGTGGTCAAGCATCCGGGTCCCCTCGGGGCCCGGCTCGCACGGACTGACCACCTGTCGGGTGGGTTCGCTGTAGAGGCGTCGGTCCTCGCCCGCCTGCTCGGCGTCAGGCTGCTGACGCTTGAAGGGGTGGTGTTCGTTTCACCGGCGGAGATCCAAGACGCGGTGAGCCGGACAAGCACGCCGGCCTTAACCGAGGCCTTGCCTGTCAACGGTGATGGCGGCGACAAGCCGCTCTCGCGCGAGTTGTCTGAAGCTACCTCGGATGTTCGAGAGGATGGCCCCGCCGGCCAGCAGCTGGAGGCGGCCGCAAGGCTGCTCGCAGAGTGTTCCACCGAGCTACGAAGGCTCGGACGCCCATGAGCATGGGGGCGCGTTCTGGGGTTAGGCGTTGAGCTTCGGCAGCACGTCGCGGCCGAAGACTTCCATCCACTCGGTCTGGTTGCGGCCGACGTTGTGCAGGTAGATCTGAGTGATGCCGAGGTCGAGGAACCGCTGGATCTCCGCTCGGTGGACGTCGGGATCCGACGCGATCACCATCCTCCCCTCGAAGTCCTCAGGACGTACGAGGGCGGCCATCTGAGCGAAGTCGTACGGCGATCGGATGTCCTGCTTGGGGAACTTCATGCCGCCGTTGGGCCACTGGGTCATCGCGTTCTCGAGAGCTTGCTCATCGGTGGGTGCCCACGACAAGTGCAGCTGCAACAGCTTGGGCATGGTGGCCGCGTCCTTGCCCGCCGAGGCCGCGCCCTCGGCAAACTTGGCGAGCACTCCGGCTACCTTCTCGGTCGTAGCGCCTGGCGTGATGATGCCGTCGCACCGGGCTCCGGTCTTCTTGGCGGTGATGGGTCCCGCTGTCGCGACGAGGATGGGCGGCGGAGTCGCGGGCATCGTCCAGAGCCGCGTCGTGTGCAGCTGGAAGTACTCACCCTTGTGCTTGACGTCCTTGCCGGTGAAGAGCTTCTGGATCACGTCGATCGCCTCGAACATCATCGCGATCCGCTGCGGTGCTTCGGGCCAGTAGCCGGCGACCACGTGTTCGTTGAGCGCCTCACCCGACCCGAGTCCTAACCACGTCCGGCCGGCGTACATCGCCTCGAGGGTGGCCGCAGCCTGCGCGACGATGGCCGGGTGGTAGCGGAACGTCGGACACGTCACGCCCGGACCGAGGTCGCCAGTGGTGCGCTGGCCGAGGGCGCTGAGGACGTTCCAGACGTACGACGCCTGGCCCTGCTCAGGAATCCACGGCTGGAAATGGTCGGCCGCCATGGTGCCGGTGAAACCGTGCTGCTCGGCCGTCTCACACAACTCGATCATCTCGCCAGGTGCGAACTGTTCGAGGGCTGCGGCGTACCCGATCTTCGCCTCACTCATGCGCCCCATCCTGCCGCGTGGGGCCGAGAGCCTGCACGCGGCGTTGTCAGGACCGGACCCCAGCGTTCGCGGCAGGTAGCCTCGAAGAGCCATGAGCCTCGTCCGGGACCCCTCCTCGCGCCGGCTGATGGCTCCGTCTCTGGAGCCACCGCTGGGCGACGCCGCCGCGCTGGGCGACTTCCTGTCTCGGCACCGACGCGTGTTCGTTCTCACGGGTGCCGGTTGCAGCACCGAGTCGGGGATCCCTGACTACCGCGACACCAACGGTGACTGGAAGCGGCAGCGGCCGGTCGAGTTCCAGCCGTTCGTCCGCGACCCACTGATGCGGTCGCGCTACTGGGCGCGGAGCCTGATCGGCTGGCGCAGCTTCGGCTCGGCGTCCCCGAACGCGGCCCACCATGCATTGGCCCGCCTCGAACGCACCGGCCCGGTCGGCTTGCTCGTCACCCAGAACGTGGACGGGCTGCATCAGGCCGCCGGTTCCCGCAGGGTGATCGACCTGCACGGTCGTCTCGACCGCGTCGCGTGCATGGGCTGCCGTCACGCTTCGGCACGCGCTGCCTGGCAGCACCATCTCCAGACGCTCAACGCGTCGTGGGCCGGCCTCGATGCCCCGGTCGCACCTGACGGAGACGCTGACCTCGAGGGCCTCGACTTCTCGACCTTCGTGGTTCCGGGCTGTCCTCGCTGTGGTGGCGTGGTCAAGCCTGACGTGGTCTTCTTCGGCGAGAACGTCCCACCCTGGCGGCACGCCCAGGCGACAGCCGCGCTGGCCACCTCTGATGCCATGCTCGTCGTCGGATCGTCGCTGATGGTGCACTCGGGTTATCGCTACGCCCTGGCCGCCAGCCGGCGCGGGATCCCGATCGCGGCGGTCAACCTCGGCCGGACTCGGGCCGACCACCTGCTCACCCTCAAGGTCTGCGCCTCAGTCGGTGCGACGCTTGATGGACTGTCTCTAGCGACGGAGTCGCAGGGACAGGCTCAATAGCCACCTGCATCGGACTCCAGTGACGCCAGGCCGGTCAGAGCAGCCATCCGTTCTCGTCTGCCAGCTTGACCGCCTCTGCGCGAGTACGCGCTCCGGTCTTGCCGATGGCGCTCGACAGGTGGTTGCGCACGGTGCCCTCCGACAAGTGAAGCGCGCCAGCGATGTCGGCGACCGTTCCTCCGTCGGCGGCGACGCGCAGCACGTCGGACTCCCGTTGCGTGAGCGGCGACTCGCCATGGGTCAACGAGTCCGCGGCTAGTCCTGGGTCCACCACGCGCAAGCCGGCATGCACCCGGCGTACCGCGTCGGCGAGCTGTCGCGCAGGCGTGTCCTTGACGACGAACCCGGCGGCACCAGCCGCCATCGCTTGCCGCAGGTATCCGGGCCGCCCGAACGTCGTGACCATCAAGATCTTGCAGGCCGGCATCACCCGATGCAGCTCACGGGCAGCGGCGACACCGTCCAAACCTGGCATCTCCACATCGAGCAGCGCGACGTCTGGCTGATGTCGCGAGGCGGCGTCGACCACCTGGTCGCCATGGCCGACCTCTGCGACCACCTCGAGATCTGGCTCGAGATCAAGGAGCGCTGCGAGTGCGCCGCGCACCAGGCTCTGGTCGTCGGCGAGCAGCAACCGGATGGGGCCAGCGTTCACGACGGCACCTCGACGACGACGCGAGACCCATGCCCGTCGGGAGCGGGACCGGTCGACATCGACGCACCGGCGAGTTCGGCTCGTTGGCGTAGTCCGGCAAGACCCTGTCCGGCGGCCACCCGCTCACTGCTCATGCCCACGCCGTCGTCGATGATGCTCACGTGATCTGAGGACATCTCGACGCGACACTCATGAGCCTGGCTGTGTCGGATCACGTTCGTCACACCTTCCCGAATCGTCCAAGCGAAGAGCTCGCGCCAACGGCTGGACACCCCGTCAGCAGCAGTCGGCAGGGTGGCCTCGATCCCGGCGGACTCCAGTGCCGAGCGAGCCGTGGCGATCTCTCCCGCTAGTGAGACGCCGCGGACGCCGAGCGCCGTAGCGCGAACGTCAGCCAGTGCGTCACGACAGAGTTCCTCGAGGTCGACGAGCTCGGCCCTGGTGCGTTCGACATCCACGTCGAGCAGCCGCTGCGCCAGCTCGGACTTCACGGCGATCACCGTGAGGGAGTGACCCAAGATGTCGTGCAGGTCGCGGGCGATTCTCGACCGCTCCTCCTCGACAGCGAGCTCGGCGAGCTCTTGCTGGGCCCGAAGGAGAGCAGCGTTGCGTTCGAATGCCAGCCGGAACGCACCAGCCGCGATCCCGGCGAGGATCACGCTCAGCCCGTAGCCCTTGTCCTCCCATCCCGGGACCAGTCGTACGACGATCTCGGTGGCGGCGAAGAGCAGGCCAGCCGTCGCCAACCCGAGTCGGAGCGGCATGATGATGGCGGCGGTCGCCGCGGCGAACGTCACGCCGGTCAGTGCGGCGGCCCCTGCCGCGGGCACCATCCCCGCCACGCACGCAAGCAAGGCGAGGACGACAGCCGAGCTGCGGACCAGGGGGATCTCGGAGTCGGACCTGCGCCGGACGTCTCGACCCTGCCCGATCCCCACCATGAAGATCACGACGAACGCGAGCAACGACGTGAGACCTAGGGCCTGCCGCCAGCCTGCACCCTCATCAAGGATCACCTTGAGGGGTTGTACCAAGTAGACGAGCCAGATCGCCGCGAAGAGCCAGCCATGTCGCCAGAAGGGTGGCTGCTGCTGGTGTTCGACCACACCGGATGTGCTCATGACGCGACGCTAGCCCAGCCTCACACCCGGGCTGTATCGCGGCGGAATCTCCAGGCGGCTCCCAGGACGAACACGAGAGTCCAGATCGCCACGTTGAGGGCTGCCACCGACAACGTGCCGTCTTCGGTGAGCGGGAACCGGGCGATGACTCCGACGCCGTACACCGGGCTGAACTTGGCCAACGCTGCGAACGTGCTGCTCATCTGGTCAAGCGGCACGAACAGGCCGCCGGCAAAGGAGAGCAGCGCCAGGACAGGTCCGAGGAGCTGCATGACGTTCTCACTGGGCAGCAGGTAGCCCATGAACAGGCCGAAGGCAGCAAACACGATCGAGCACAGCCAGGCCAACAGGGCCGAGGCGATCCAGACGCTGGCGGGCATCGTCGGACCGAAGAACGAGCCGACAGCAAACACGACGAGCACCGAGGCAAGGCCCAGCGACATGGCGACGACGACCTTGACGGCGATGTAGGCGACCGGTTGCAACGGCGTCAGGCGAAGCTGGCGGCTCCAGCCTTCGGCCCTCTCGACGGAGACGGAGGCACCGCCGCTAGTGGTCGCGAGCATGGCGCCGTACACCGCCATGCTGATCAGGATGTAGGCCGTGACGTTGCCGCGACCGTCGCTCTCGTTGCGGTAGGTGGAATCGGTGCCGAAGAGCAGGAAGAACACGGTCGGCATGATCAACGTGAAGATCAGCGTGCGCCTGTTGCGAAGCATCCGCTGGATCTCCAGGCCGACGAAGGTCCAGGAAAACCCGCCCAGGGCGGGGGTACGGTGCGGTTCCGCCTCAGCGGAGGCGGAAGGTGCCAGGGTCTTCATGCGTGTGCTCCTTGCAGGTCTTCGCGAGTCTGGTCATCGGCTGACTCGCCGTCGCTCGTCAAAGCGACGAAGGCGTCTTCGAGGTTGCTGGAGGTGATCTCGAGGTCGTGGGCGCCGGTCGTGGTGAGCAGCCGCCGTGCGACCGCGTCACTGTTGGTGCCGTGCACGAGAACCATGTCTCCACGTCGTTCGACTGACTCGACTCCCGGCAGGTCGCGCAGGTCGAGCTGCTGCATCTCCGGCAGGGTGGCCCGAACGGTGCGTCCCGCTGCCAGGCCCTTGATCTGAGTGGCTGTGCCGTCTGCCACGACGGAGCCGCTTCGGATCAGCACGATCCGGTCGGCGTAGGAGTCAGCTTCCTCGAGGTAGTGGGTCGCGAAGATGACGGTGCGGCCCTGCTGTGCGTCGTGGCGAATCGCAGACCAGAAGTCTCGTCTCCCTTGCACATCCATCCCGGTCGTCGGTTCGTCGAGGATGAGCAACTGCGGGTTGGGCAGCAGCGCCAGCGCGAAACGCAGGCGCTGCTGCTCTCCCCCGGAACACTTGCCGACGCGCCGGTCGGCAACGTGTTCGAGCCCCGCCCGAGCGATGACTTCGCGGACGGGGCGGCTCGTCGAGAAGAGTGATGCGGTGAGCCGGACGGTCTCCTCAACTGTGTAGTCCTTGAGCAGGCCACCCGTTTGCATGACGGCCGAGACGAGGCCTCTCGACATCGCCTGCTGAGGTGTCAAACCGTAGACCTGCACGTCTCCCTGGGTCGGGCTCGACAACCCGAGCAGGACGTCGATGGTGCTTGTCTTGCCCGCGCCGTTGGGGCCGAGCAGGGCAACGATCTCGCCGGGCTCGATCAGCAGGTTGAGGTGGTCGACTGCGGTGACGGTGCCGAACCTCTTGGTGAGTCCGGCGATGGCGACCGCTGGGACAGCATGCGTTGATGTCATGTCCCCCATCGTGCTGGCCGCGTGCGATGAACCCCTGGGCCAACCATCACGATCTATCCATGACGAATGTCAGTCCCTCCTACAGTGGATCTGTGCGCAGCGAGTTCCGCCCGGTCAGCGACGCTGAGACGCGGCGAGCCAATCAGTCCGACTGGGACGCCGCGGCCGACGAGTACCAGCACGAACACGGCGACTTCCTGCGTGACGTCGGCTTCATCTGGTCACCTGAGGGGCTCGACGAGAAGGATGCGCGACTGCTCGGCGATGTGCAGGGAGCACGAGTCCTCGAGGTTGGCTCTGGTGCCGCCCAATGCGGCAGGTGGCTGGTTGCCGAAGGTGCCGACGTGGTGGGCCTCGACCTGTCCCTCCGTCAGCTCCAGCATGCGCGGCGGATCGACGCCGAGACGTCCATCGTCGTACCCACGGTGTGCGGCACCGTGACGGCCCTTCCCCTTGCCGACGAGTCCTTCGACATCGCGTGCTCGGCGTTCGGAGCGCTCCCGTTTGTCATCGACATCGCGGCCGCCCTCTCCGAGGTCGCGCGCGTGCTGCGCCCTGGCGGACGGTTCGTGTTCTCGGTGGTGCACCCGGTGCGGCGGATGTTTCCCGACGACCCCACGTCCGAGGGGATGACGATTATCCGGTCTTACTTCGACCGCACCCCGTACGTCGAAGTCGACGAGGAGGGCCAACCGACCTACGTCGAACCGCACCACACCTTGGGTGACTGGATCAGCGGCATCCATGCCTCCGGGCTCGTCCTGGAACGGCTGGTCGAGCCGAGCTGGCCGTCAGACAACACGCGCGTCTGGGGTGGTTGGGGACCTGTCCGTGGCGCCATGCTGCCTGGCACGGCGATCTTTGTGACCCGGGCGGCCTGACTCTGCCCAGGTCACCCGGTCGGATCAGAGCAGCCGGCGGCGGAGCAGGACCGCTCCCGCACCAAGCCCGAAGAGGGCGAGCGCAGCAATTCCCCGGGTCCAGTTGCGGCCACCCTCGCCGTCTTCACCACGGATCTCATAGGTGTACGCCGTCTGGCCATGAGCACCAGCGGGAGCGCCGTACGCCATCGACTCCGTCTGGGCGCGATCGGCGCCAGCCTTGATCTGCGCGTACTTCACCCCGAATGTCACCGTGGTGTCGGAGCCCGCGTCGATCAGCTTCTGCGTGCCCTTCTTGGACAGTTTGCTCGCACCTTCCTCGATCTGAGGGGCACCGTCTGCCGCCTTGTGCAGGCCGGAGCGCAGCTGGCCAGACCCGGCGGCCGCGTCAACGAGACCATCGAGCAGGGTGGTGAGCCCGCCTTCGATCTGAGTTGACCCGTCCGCGAGCTGGCTGGCCCCGTCGTGAAGGCGAACGCCGCCATCCTCGAGCTGGCCGGCTCCGTCCTTCAGATCTCCCGCCCCCGCTGCCAGCTTCTGGGCGCCGTCGCTCAGCTTGATCGTGCCGTCGGCAAGTCGCTTCGTGCCATCCGCCAAGACGATCGTGCCGTCGGCCAGTCGCTTCGTCCCATCCGCCAGTTTGACGGTTCCATCCGCGAGATCGGCTCCGCCGTCGGCCAATGCTGCCGCTGCGCATCGCAACGTCTTCTTGGGATTGCAGCCTGCCGTCGGGACTCCGATCTTGGCGTTCAGCTCCGTCGAGATCTGTGTCGTCAGGGTGTCAACGAGAAGCGGCACACCGGCCCTGATGATGGTGAGTGCTTCCTTGATCCCACAGGCATTCGGTGCTGACGGATCGGTCCGGTTGCACGTCTGAGCATTGCCGTTGGACAGCACCCGACGCAGCTTGGGGAGACCTTCGAGAGCCGGATCACCGTCGTTGTCGAGGAGTTGCCCGTCGACCTTGCTGGTGATTCCGCGCAGGTTGTTCGCGGCCAGCCCCACCTTTGCCTGAGCGCCCGGTGCTGTCGGTGAGGGGCTGTAGAGCCCGTACCAGATGTTGGTCACGGCGACGCACAAGCCAGTCTGGTTGGCAGGAGGTGCGGGCGTGTTGGGGTCGAGCATCGCGCAGCTGTTGGCGGCCAGAAGAGGAGCGATGGCGCTCTTGAGCTGGTTGAGATCGGTGGCTCCCTGCGTCAACTGGGACGCAATGAAGTCGACACCATCAAGAGCCCCGCAGCGCACGGGCACCTGTCCCGACAACGCCACGTTGCAGTCGAGGTTGGCCGGCGGGACCGGGTAGCGCATCCCGTACTCGATGGCGTTGACCGCCCCGAGCAACGTTTCCTTGGTCGGGGCATCGCCGATTTCACCGACGCCGGTCACAATCGTGTCAAGCGTGCCGAGGAGCCGGACGTAGTCCGGATTGTTCTTGAGCTGCTGCCTGACAGACGCCGGCAGTTGGTCGACACCGTCGTAGAGCTGCTTCAGCCCAGCGGACAAAGAGGACTGCCCCGCGGCAAGTCGGACTGCACCGTTCTCGAGCTTGCGTGCGCCGTCGTGGAGATCGCTCGCGCCGTTACGTGCGGTCCGCACACCGTCATGGAGCCTGCTGGCCCCGTCGGCAACGTCGCCAGCACCGTCGTTCACGCGATCTGCACCGTCGGACAGCTGAACGGTCCCGTCCTCGAGCTTGACCATGCCTTCGACGAGATCGCCGGAGCCCATGAACAGCCGGTCGGCGCCGTCGGAGAGCTGGCTCGAGCCGTCGGCCAGTTTCTCTGTTCCCGGGACCGCCTCGTCGTTGAGGCCGGCGCTCAGCCGACCAGCGCCGTCGTACAGCTTCATCAAGCCCAGCGAGAGGTCAGCCGCACCATCACGAAGCTTCAGCAGGTTGGCGTCGATCTCGGTGGCGCCGGCCGTGAGGTCAGCACCCGTTTCTGATCCGCCCTGGTAGCTCTCGGCGCCGCCCTTGAATGACGGGCTCTCGAGCGGGTTCACGGGAAGGGCCGAGATCGTGGCCCGCGGGATGAGGCCATCGGTGATCTTCGCCGTGTAGCCGAAGTCAGCCGTGGGAGCGCCGATCGGCGGGAACAGCGTCATCGTGAACGACATCTTGGTGGCGCCGCGACCGTCGCCGGCGATGTTTGCTTGATCCGACTGCACGTCGGTGAAATTCGAGGGCAGGAGGGTGCTCAACGAGCCAACCATCGGCAACACGACCTCGATGTCTCGGGTGACCGTGCCGCCCATCCCGTCGTCGACCTCGACCTCTTGCATCTGGCCGGTGACATTCTCGACGTGGTACTTGACCTCGAGGTCGCCACTCTCGCCCACGAGATCGTCCGGCTGGATCTCCTCGCCGTCGAGGAGGTAAGTGACGGACACGTCGAGCGGAATGGTGCCGTTGAAGTCACTGACCGTGCGCATCCGCTTCTGACCATCGACGCTCGTAGAGATCAACTGCGAGCCGTCCTCGACGTCAACGCCGGAGAAGCCGTCGAGGTTGCGCAGACCGTCGGTCGACACCGGGTTCTCGAGGTCGACGTCACCGTTGCCCGTGAGGACGAGTTGTTCATAGATGCGCTTGGTGTCGACCTTGCCACTGGCGTCGGTGTAGATCTGAATAGTTTCGGTATTCGTGACGTCGACGTCACCGCTTTCGTCGTGGGCGGCGGCGCCCATGGCCACGGGAGTCATCAGGAGCCATGACAGGGCGCTCACGCCGACGACGGCGCGACCAAAGTTCGTGTGCAGGACCTTCACTTGACGGGCTCCTCGGAACGGACAAGACCAGACCGGTCGTCGCTGGATGCGTTTACTTCGTGGGCGACCTGGTCACCGTCGCGATCGCGTTCGATCTCCGGGCCTAGGATCGCCGTTGCGAGAAAGCCCATCGCGGCGGCGAGGAGCACGGTCGTGAACGCCGTACCCGACTCGTGCATGAACTGCGACGGCGCATTGGTGTACGTCGACTCGTACGCGCCAACGACGGCAGCGGCACCGAGCAGCGTCGACCACAACGGGATGCGACGCATCGACACCACTGTGACCCCAACGCACAAGACGATGGCAATAAAAGTGGCCACGGCGCGACCTGAGGATGTGTCGGGCAAGGTAGAAGCCCGCAGACCGAAGACCGCCCAGGCGATCACCATCCCCGCCAAGAATCCCGGCACGCGCATGAGCGACGTCTTGTCCGGCACCAGCCCCAGCACTGCCCCGAGCGCAACGCCCAAGAGTGCGACGTGGTCCAGATCGAGGCCGAGCAGATCTCCGAATGCGATCGTCAGCGCTCCGAAGATCGCCAAGATGGCACCGGCAAGCAGTGTTCTCAACATGGTGCGTTCGGCGGACAGGCCATGGTCCGTCCACGACATTTCTGCGTGTCCCGCCGCTCCCTCGGGCCGAAGTGTGTCACGGCCCGTGACGCATTGTCATGGGCCGCCCACCTGATGTGACAGAAGTTACTTGGGAGTAGAGGAGCGACCGGTGCTGGCCGCAAGCGCGGCGACTGACCCCTGCCGACAGCGCGCGCCCACCGTCCGCGAGCCGCCAGGGCGGGCACACTAGTCACCTATGGACTCCGTGGCGGCGCCGGCGACGTACGACGACCACGCCCGGGCCACCGGCATCATCGCCGCCGGGATGATGGCGATGAACGTCCTCACCTACGCGTTCACGCTGCTGGCTGCCCATCTCCTCGGGCCTCGCGACTTCGGTGCGTTCAGCGCACTGATGGGCATCCTGATCGTTACCGGCGTCCCCTCCCTCGCTCTGCAGGCGACCGCGGCCCGCCGGCTCGCCACCTCCGACGCCAGCCATCAGCCCAGCGTCACCCGGGACGTCTTCGTGAGCTCCTGGAAGCTGTCGGCGGCGGTCGGGCTCCTCCTGCTCGCGCTGACGCCGGTCATCAACCAGGTCTTGCACCTCGACGACCTCGTCACAGCCGCACTGGTGAGCGTGTCGAGCGTTCCCCTCACCCTGATGGGGGCCTACGCCGGGATCACTCAAGGCCAGCGCCAGTGGTCCGCCCTCGCCATGATCTACCTCTCCATGGGCGCGGGCCGTCTCGTCGGAGGCACCGCGGCGCTGCTGGTGGACACCTCTGTGCGATCAGCGATGATCGGCATCACTTTGGGCAGCCTGGCGCCACCGCTCCTCGGTGCGTTCTACGTGAGACTGCCCACCCACGTCGAGAGCGACCACGAGCCGCTGCTCCGCGAGCTGTGGCGCAACGGGCACACGCTGCTCGCGCTGTACGTGTTCATCAACCTCGACGTGCTCCTCGCTGTGTACCTGTTCGACGACCACGACGCCGGCATATACGCTGCGGGCGCTGTGGTGGCGAAAACCTGCCTCTTCCTTTCGACGTTCGCCCTCGTCGTCGCGTTCCCCTCGATGGCGGCCGACCGCGCTGGGCGGCCGTGGCTCAGGCCCATGCTGACAACGCTCGGGATCGGACTGGTGGCCGTGCTGGCCGCCTGGATGCTTCCGGATCTCGCGGTGACATTCGCCGGTGGTAGCGACTACACCGACCTGGCCGACGTGGCTTGGCTGTTCGCGTTGGAGGGCACGATGTTCGCCGCGTTGCAGATCCTGGTGTATGACACGATCGCCGGCCAGGCGCATGCCAGCGTCGTGCTGTGGCTCGGTGCCGCGCTGGTCACCGTGATCGCCGTACCCGTCTTGGACTCGGTGTCCAGCCTCGTCATCCTCGTGACGGTGGTCGCGTTCGGCGTGGGGCTAGTGACCAGCCTCATGCCAGGTGCGACCCACCCCGACTGAGACCTCCAGCGGCACCGCGAGCTGCGCGGCAGCGGCCATCTCGCGTCGGACGAGCTGCTCGAGCACCTCGAGCTCTCCGGGGGCTACCTCGAAGACGAGCTCGTCGTGCACTTGCAGGAGCGCACGTGACTGCAGGCCCTCGGCGGCGAGCGCCGCGTCGACCTTGAGCATCGCAACCTTGATGATGTCGGCGGCCGACCCCTGGATCGGCGCGTTGAGCGCCATCCGCTCGGCCATCTCGCGTCGCTGGCGGTTGTCGCTCGTGAGGTCGGGCAGGTAGCGGCGTCGGCCGAACAGGGTCTCGGTGAACCCGGTGCGGCGGGCCTCCTCGACGACGCCATGAAGGTAGTCACGCACGCCGCCGAACCGTTCGAAGTACTCGTCCATCAGGGTGCGAGCCTCGCTGGTCTCGATCTTCAGCTGCTGGCTCAGGCCGTACGACGACAGGCCATAGGCCAAGCCGTAGTTCATCGCCTTGATGCGCGAGCGCTGCGCGACGGTGATTTCGTCGGCCTTGACCTCGAAGACGCGCGACGCCGTGACGGAGTGGAAGTCCTCGCCCGAGTGGAACGCCTCGATCAAGGCGGCGTCGTCGGAGACGTGCGCCATGATGCGCATCTCGATCTGGCTGTAGTCGGCGGTGAGCAGCGACTCAAAGCCGTCTCCGACGATGAACGCCTCGCGGATGCGACGCCCCTCCTCAGTGCGGATCGGGATGTTCTGAAGGTTGGGTTCGGTTGAGGAGAGCCTGCCGGTCGCAGCGATCATCTGGTTGAACGTGGTGTGGATCCGGCCGTCGTCCGCGACGGTCTTGAGCAACCCTTCGACGGTCTGCCGCAGCCGCGTCACGTCGCGGTGAATCAGCAGGTGCTGCAGGAACGGATGCTCGGTCTTCTCAAACAGGTTCTGCAACGCCTCAGCGTCAGTGGTGTAGCCGGTCTTGGTGCGCTTGGTCTTGGGCATGCCGAGCTCGTCGAACAAGACCACTTGCAGCTGCTTCGGCGAGCCGAGGTTGATCTGCTTGCCGATCACCTCATACGCGTCATCAGCGGCTTGCTTGACCCGGCCGGCGAACTGCGCCTCGAGCGAGGTGAGGTGGTCGACGTCGACACCAATCCCGACCTGCTCCATCCGAGCTAGTACCTCGACTAGAGGAAGCTCCACCTCGGCAAGAAGCCGGGATCCGCCACGAGTCTCGAGCTCGGTCTGGAGAGCCGCCGCCAGGTCAACCACGGCGTTGGCGTTCTCCATCGACTCCTGGGACTCCGCCGAGTCGCCATCGAGGTCGAATGACAGCTGGTCGGTCGAGACCTCTCCCCCCTTGAGCTCACGATGGAGGTAGCGCAGGGTCAGGTCGGCGAGGTCGTAGGAACGCTGGTCAGGATGCGAGAGGTACGCCGACAGGGCGGTGTCAGCGGCCAACCCGCCCAGCGGCCATCCCCGAGCCGCCAGGGCCAGCATCGGTCCCTTTGCATCGTGCAGGGCCTTGCCTCGTTTGGGGTCGGCCAGCCAATCCGCGAGCGCAGCCTCGTCGTCAGGGCCGATCTCAGTCGCGTCGATCCAGGCGGCGGTGCCGCCCGACTCGGCCAGCGCCACGGCGTTGACCTGGCCGGTGCCGGCCTGCCACTGACCTTGCACGAAGACACCTGTCGGAGCGTCGCCCTCAGCGTGCTCGCCTAGCCATCCGGCGACCGCGCCGGCGCCAAGGCGTTCGCCCTCGACGGCGACACCAGGCTCGACCGGCGGCTCGTCAGCGGACAGCGTCTCGAAGAGCCGGTCTCGAAGCACCCGGAACTCCAGACCGTCGAAGATCTTGTGCACCTCGTCTCGGTCCCAGGCCTTTTGCTCAAGATCTGTCGGGCCGACCGGAAGGTCGAGGTCACGGATGAGCTCGTTGATGCGCCGGTTGCGGATGACTCCGGCCAGATGTTCACGCAGCGCCTCCCCGGCCTTCCCGGTGATCTCGTCGACGCGGGCGATGATCTCGTCGAGAGAGCCGAACTGGGTGATCCACTTGGCGGCCGTCTTGGGGCCTACCCCCGGGACCCCGGGCAGGTTGTCGCTCGTCTCGCCGACCATCGCTGCCAGGTCGGGGTACTTGTGCGGTTGGACGCCGTACTTGTCGAACACAGCCGTCGGCGTCATCCGCGCGAGGTCAGAGACACCCTTGCGCGGGTAGAGGACGGTCACGTGATCGGAGACGAGCTGGAAGGTGTCGCGGTCACCGCTGCAGATCAGCACGTCGAAGCCGGCCGCTTCGGCCTGGGTGGAGAGCGTGGCGATGACGTCGTCGGCCTCGAACCCGTCCTTCTCGATCGCGGTCACGCGTAGGGCCGTGAGTACCTCCTGGACGAGGGACACCTGACCCTTGAATTCGTCGGGGCTTTTGGAGCGGTTGGCTTTGTACTCGGCGTACTCCTCTGACCTGAACGTCTTTCGCGACACGTCGAACGCGACGCCGAGGTGACTCGGGGCCTCGTCGCGGAGCACGTTGATGAGCATCGAGGTGAAGCCGTAGACGGCGTTGGTGGGTTGCCCGGTCGTCGTCGAGAAGTTCTCCACGGGGAGCGCAAAAAACGCTCGATAGGCGAGAGAATGCCCGTCGAGGAGCAGCAGCACCGGGCGTTTGCCGGCGGACGCTTCGGTCGGATTGGCAGTGGAGGTCGAGTCAGTCGCGGCCACAGGGCGACTCTAGTCTGGCGGTCAGACAGTACGACGCGGCGGGAGATCAGATGACACAGCGAGACGACTCAGCGGAAACCGACCCCGACCCAGCCCCCACGCTGCTCATGTCGGCGAACATCTTCGACCGGATGGGAATCGAGATTCTCGAGGCAAGCGCCCAGCGCATCGTGGGGACGCTGCCCGTCGAGGGCAATCAGCAGCCTTTCGGACTGCTCCACGGCGGCGCATCTTGCGTGCTCGCCGAGACCCTCGGCTCGATCGGCGCCACGTTGCATGGCCAGCCGGACCGGATCGCCGTCGGCGTCGATATCAATGCCACCCACCATCGGGCCATCTCCGAGGGAGTCGTCACCGGCGTCGCAACGCCGATCCACCTCGGCCGCACTGTCGCCTGCTACGAGATCGTCATCTCCGACGAGTCCGACCGCCGGGTGTGCACCGCTCGGATCACCTGCCAGCTGATCACCAAGGACCCCGCCTTCTCCGGCGATTGAGCTTGTCGAAATCACCGAAGCAGGCCGATTGAGCCTGTCGAAATCCCCTGCTGATTGAGCCAGTCGAAATCACCGGGTCTCGACAAGCTCGACCACCGAAAACCCCCGCTCGACCGCCCGAAACGGCCGAAGGTCGTTAGGACGTAGCGCGGCTTCTGCGCATCAGGCGCCGCGCGGCAATCACGTTTTCCATCACGGTCCTTGGCGCCGCCGTACCGAGCTTGCATCGCAGGCTCGCCACCGTCGAGGCGCGGACCACCGCGACCTGACCGAGGCCAAGCCTCGCGAGGAAGCGGTTGGAGTCGCGTGCAGTGGCTGCCACCGACGCGACGATGTGCTTGGAGTCCTTCTCTTCTGCCCAGTCAGCGGCAGCTTCGAGGAGCTGCTTGCCGACCCCGCGCCGCCGGAAACCGCTGAGCACGTGCAGGTAGCCGACGTGGACGGCGTCCTCCTCGTGGATCGGTGAGATCGGCGCGCGCCGCAGGTGGGCCACCCCCACCGGCTCGTCGTCGACCACAGCGACCAACAGCCGTTCGGAGGGGTCGGTGTCGAGCCTGATCACCGCACGCTCTGTCTCAGCGCACGACTCCTCGTCACCAATGATCCGTTCGGACTCAGCAGTGAAGTCGGTCCAGATACCCAGCAGTGCCTGCGCGTCCTCAGGGACGGCGTCGCGAATGAGTACCGAGCCTCGGGTCATGATCGCTCTCCACATCTGTCACTCCCCCGAGTGGCCATGGTGCGGCCGGTCGAGTCGTTAGGCTCTAGGCCGGCGTGCGCGGACTAACACTACGACCGGACGATCGTGTCTTGCCACCCGGGAGGCTGGATTCTTCTGTTGCAGCCCTGAAACATGTACGCAACAACTGTCAGACAACCTGCCCCAAGGAGGCACCCGACGTGTTCCGCGGCTTCGGCACGATGGTCAACGTGGCAACGGTGCTCCTCGGTTCGGCCATCGGCGTCTTGCTCGGCCATCGGCTGCCGCCACGCACCCGTGATGTCGTCACCGACGCCCTCGGCCTGGTCACCTTGCTCGTGGCCGCGCTGTCGGCGTTCGCGGTCACCGAGCCCGACCTGTCGGACGCTGTCGGCGACTCAGCGCCCGTGCTCATCGTGCTCGGCTCACTCCTGGTCGGCGGCATCGCAGGGTCACTACTCAGGATCGAGTTCCGGCTCGAGAACCTCGGTGGCTTCCTCCAACGCAGGCTGGCACGAGAGTCAGACTCCGACGAACGGCGGCGTTTCATCGAGGGCTTCGTGGCGGCGTCCATGCTGTTCTGTGTCGGTCCGCTGACGATTCTCGGGTCGCTGTCTGATGGTTTGGGCAACGGGGCGGATCAGCTGATTCTGAAGGCGACCCTCGACGGGTTCGCAGCGATCGCGTTTGCCGCGTCCTTCGGGTGGGGCGTCGCCGCGTCAGCTGTAGTCGTCCTCGTCGTCCAAGGGTCGCTGACGCTCGTGGGAGCTTTGCTGGGGAACGTGCTGCCGGACGCGCACCTAGCGGCCCTGACCGCCACCGGTGGGCTGCTGCTCGTCGGCGTCGCGCTGCGGCTGCTGCAGCTCAAACAGATCCCGGTTGGCGACCTCCTCCCGGCGTTGCTGGTCGCGCCCCTGCTCACCGAAGCCGTGGTCCTATTGCGCTGAGTCTCCGACGCGCTCTCGCATGAGTGGGCCAGCAAGCGGGGTGCAGTCGGCTGCGAGCGCCCGCCTATGACAGATCCGTTCGAAATTGTGTGGCGTTTACGGTCCGCCTCGGTCCGCTGCCGCTATGCTCCCGCAAAGGTGACCGCGTGCTAGCAGAGGCTTTGCCAGTTCGTGCGCGCCCGGCCAATTTCACACCATAACAGCCGTGACAGGAGTCATCAGTGCGAGTGCGCCTTACTAGCATCGCGGCACTGTTGTCGGCAGCCATCATCGCGACACTCATGATGTCGGGAAACGCACAGGCTGCCGCGCCCACATGCGAGCAGCCACCGCCACGAGACGACAACACGATCCACGTCATCGGCTGTCTGAGGGACACACGAGATGACCCCGCGTCTCCGGTCCCGGGAGTCAGCATCTCGGTGGAGGACGAGTCGGGAAATGTTGTCGGTACGACGCAGAGCAACGAGACGGGGATATTCGACATCCCCCTCCCAGGCAGCGCGATCGACAACCTCGGCAAGACCTACGTCATCAAGATCGACGAGAGCACCCTCCCCGAAGGGACGAAGCTGACGGACCCAGACAAGGTCACGCTTAAGCAGCGGATCACTCTCGACTCGGATGTGTCGATCACTTTCCCCATCGGCGACAAGCCTGAGGGCACTTCCAAATTCGTGCAGGGGCTCCAACTGTTCGTCGGCAGCATCGTGTTCTGTTTGCTCCTCGCCATGGCGGCTCTCGGCTTGTCGATGATTTTCGGCACCACGGGTTTGGTGAATTTCGCGCACGGCGAGCTCATCACATTTGGCGCCTTGGTTGCATTCGGGGTGGACCAACTGCCTGGCGACATCACGGTAGCCGGGACCGACGTCACGGTGGTCGTCGCGATCGTCGTGGCGTTCCTGGCCTCCGGACTCTTCGGCTGGGCAATGAACCGCGGGCTCTGGGCGCCGCTTCGAAACCGCGGAACGGGGCTGATCGCGATGATGATCGTCAGCATCGGCCTTTCGATCTTCTTGCGGAACCTGTACCAGTACCTCGCGGGTGCGAACACCCGTCTCTATTCGCAGTACTCCAGCCCCACCCCCTGGGAAGTGGGGGCCATCACCATCACACCCAGGGACGTCTACGTCTCCATTCTGGCTGCTGTCGTCCTGGTCGTCGTTACGCTAGCGTTGCAGCGCACCCGGATCGGGAAGGCCACCCGCGCGGTCGCCGACAACCCCGCCCTGGCCGCGTCGTCAGGCATCAACGTCGAGCGAGTCATCGCCGTGGTGTGGATCGGCGGCGCAGCACTCGCGGGGCTCGCAGGCGTGCTGCTCGGTGTCACCCAGGGCTTTGACTATCAGGTCGGCTTCAAAATGCTTCTCTTGGTATTCGCGGCCGTCACGCTCGGTGGACTCGGGACGATCTGGGGAGCCATCGCCGGAAGTTTCATCATCGGCATCTTCATAGACGTCTCGACGCTCGTGGTGGCGCCCGAGCTGAAGGAGGTGGGCGCGTTGGTCATCCTCATCGGCGTACTGCTCGTCCGCCCGCAAGGCCTGCTCGGCCGAGCCGGGCGAGTCGGATAAGGCAAGGAGAAGTCCATGGACTGGCACAGCATGTTCAGCCAAGGTCTCCAGCAGGGGCTGGGGCCGGCGGCCGTCGTCTACTGCCTTGCCGCGATCGGGCTCAACGTCCACTTCGGCTACACGGGTCTGCTCAACTTCGGCCAGGCCGGATTCATGGCGGTGGCCGCGTACTCGTTGGCCTCCGTCGTGAGCACGTGGGGCCTGAACTTTTGGTTCGGCATCGCCGTTGGGCTAGCCATGACCGTGGTGCTGGCGTTGCTGCTGGGTGTCCCCACCCTGCGGCTGAGGGCTGACTATCTTGCCATCGTGACGATCGCGGCAGCCGAGATCATCCGCCAGGTGCTCGGCTCCGTCAGCTTGAAGGACGAGTTCGGCGGTCAGGATGGGCTGCAGCAGTTCTCGGGCTCGTTCGCCTCGATGAACCCCTTCAACGAGGCGATGGGAATCAACGGTGTGGTCGAGTGGCGTGCCTACGACTTTTGGCTGCTGGTGGTCGGCTGGACACTGGTAGCGGTCTCGTGCCTCATTGTCTACCTGCTAATGCGCAGCCCCTGGGGGCGCGTTCTCAAGTCCATCCGTGAGGACGAGGATGCGGTCCGCAGCCTGGGCAAGAACGTGTACTCCTACAAAATGCAGTCGCTCATCATCGGCGGCCTGTTCGGCGCTCTGGCCGGTTTCATGACCGGTCTCAACAGTGCGTCGATCAACCCGTCATTCTTTGCCACCGACATCACGTTCTTCGCCTACACCGTGCTGCTCGTGGGCGGCGCCGCCAGGGTGCTTGGCCCAGTGGTGGGCGCGGTGATCTTCTGGTTCCTGATCAGCTTCCTCGACCTGTTCTTCTCCGCGGCGACGGAACCGGGCGACCCGCTGATCCCTGAGTCCATCATGACGCAGAACCAGGCAAGCCTCATGCGGTTCATCTTCTTGGGTCTCGCGTTGATGTTGCTGATGATCTTCAGACCGCAGGGAATCTTCGGCGACCGAAGGGAGCTGGCGCTCGATGCCCACTGAGTCAACCTCACCGGGAGCGGTCGAGGAGACGCCGGCGAAAACAGACCAGTCCACGGCCTCGCGCGCCTCCCTCGCCGGAGTGGAACACGAGCCTGGTGCGGCAAAGCCCAATCCCATCGTCGTTGCGGACGGAGTCGTCCGCCGCTTCGGGGGGCTCACGGCGGTCGATGTCGGCCATGTCGAGATCCAGCGTGGCGTCATCACTGCCCTTATCGGGCCCAACGGCGCTGGGAAGACAACGTTGTTCAACCTCCTCACCGGCTTCGACAAACCCGACGAGGGCACGTGGTCCTTCGACGGCAGGAGCCTCAACAGGGTGCCTTCCTATCGGGTGGCCCGACGAGGGATGGTCCGGACCTTCCAGCTGACCAAGGTGCTATCCAGGCTGACGGTGATGGAGAACATGCGCATGGCTGCGAAGGATCAGCAGGGTGAGAGCTTGATGTCGGCCATGTTCCGGGGACTGTGGCGCGGTCAGGAGGAGGCCAACACCGAGCGGGCGCTCAGGCTGCTCGAGCGCTTCTCGCTGCATCCGAAGAAGGATGACTTCGCCGGCTCGCTGTCCGGTGGGCAGCGCAAGCTCCTGGAGATGGCGCGCGCGCTCATGGTTGAGCCGCAGCTCGTCATGCTTGACGAACCGATGGCTGGGGTCAATCCAGCCCTCAAGCAGTCGCTGCTTGGTCACGTGAAGTCGCTGCGCGAGGATGGCATGACAGTGCTGTTCGTGGAGCACGACATGGACATGGTGCGCGACATCTCCGACTGGGTGATTGTGATGGCGCAGGGCAAGATCATCTCTGAAGGGCCACCAGACTCGGTCATGAGCGACCAGCGCGTGATCGACGCCTACCTCGGTGCTCATCACGACACCGTGCTCGACTTCGAGGCAGAAGAGCGCATCCTCGCAAAGGCTCAGGAAGAGCTCGAAATCGACACCAGGGGTGAAGAGAATGGCTGACGAGCAGACTGGATCGGGCACCCCGGAGCGCTCAGCACACCTGGCGGCCGCCGACGGAGCAGTGTTGAGGGCCGACGACCTGATCGCCGGTTACCTTCCCGGTGTCAACATCCTCAACGGTGCAGACCTGTACTGCCAGCCCGGTGAACTGGTCGGCATCATCGGACCTAATGGGGCCGGGAAGTCAACCCTGCTCAAGGCATTGTTCGGTCTCGTCAAAGTGAGCTCTGGCAAGGTGCTGCTTAACGGCGACGATGTGACCAACGAGCGGGCCGACGTCCTTGTCTCGGCGGGGATCGGCTTCGTTCCGCAGACGAGCAACGTGTTTCCGTCGCTCAGCATCCAGGAGAACCTTGAGATGGGCGTCTTCCAGAACCCCAAGAGCTTTCGTGAGCGCTTCGATTTCGTGTGTGGACTGTTTCCTGCCCTGAGGGATCGTAGATCGCAGCGTGCCGGCTCTCTGTCAGGAGGCGAGCGACAAATGGTGGCCATGGGCAGGGCCTTGATGATGGAGCCGTCGGTACTGCTTCTCGATGAGCCGTCAGCAGGCCTATCCCCAGTCATGCAGGACGAGGTCTTCGTCCAGACCAGGCGGATCAATCGGGCTGGCGTGTCGGTCGTGATGGTCGAGCAGAACGCAAGACGGTGCCTGCAGATCTGCGACCGTGGCTACGTGCTCGACCAAGGGCGCAACGCATACACCGCGAGCGGCAAGGACCTCATCAACGACCCCAAGGTCATCGAACTCTACCTAGGCACCCTCGCCAAAGCCTGAGCAGTCCGAAAGGCAAGGCCCGGACAGTTGAACTGTCCGGGCCTTGCGTAGTACTACGTCACTTACTCAAGCACACCTGAGACCGAGTCGATCTGCTTGAACTTGTTGCTGTTGTCGTACAGGTTGATGCTGATGGTGGCCTTCGACACCGAGCCGGCGTCGTTCAGGTCGACGGGACCGGACACACCGTTGTAGTCGATGTCCTCGCCGTCTTCGAGAAGCTTGACGCAGTCTGCGTAGGTGGTGCACTCGGTGCCCTCACTCGAGATCTCGACCATCTTTGTCGCCATGGACACGCCGGCGTCGTCGCCGGCCGCCGTGGCTGCAAGTGCCGCCATGACCGTTGCGTCGTAGTCCTGCGGACCATAGGTGAAACTGTCCAGCTTGGGGTTGATCCCGAGCAAGAGGTCGTTGAAGTCCTTTGGAACCTCTTCGGGCGAGGGGATTGTACCCTTCACGCCCGAGACGTCGAAGTCCTCCTTGGAGTAGTCGGCGGTGTTACCGTCGACGAGGTACGTCGGGATGTCCTGCGGGCCGATGCCAGCCGCCACTAGCTGCGGGATGATCTTGACGCCCTCTTCGAAGGAGATCAGCACGAGCGCCTCGGGTTTCGAGGCCGCGATCTGGCTGACTTCCGCGTTGAACTTCTTTGCGTCGGCGGCGTACAGCACCTTCTTTGAGACCGTGGCGCCCTTCTCCTCGATCGTCGTTTCCACCTGGTCGGCCAGGCCCTGACCGTAGGAGTCTTGACGCGCAAGGATCCCAACGTTGGTGTTGCCATCCTTGACAACGAGATCGCCGAGCACCGCGCCCTGGAGAGCATCCGAGGGGGCCGTGCGGAAGTAGAGACCCTTGTCGGGATAGTCGTCGAGCTCTGCAGCAGTGTTGGATCCGGAGATCTCCATCACGCCTGCGCCGACGAGCTTGTCAAGCACGGAGAGAGAGACGCTCGAGGCGGCGGCACCGATGATGACATCCGCACCACCATCGAGCAGCTTGTCGGCGGACTGACCTGCGATGTTGGGGGTTCCATCGCCCTCATCGGCCTTGATCGACTTCACCTGGTTACCGAGCACACCGCCCGCTGCGTTGATGTCCTTGATGGCCAGGTCGATACCCGCGAACTGCGGAGGCCCGAGGAACGCGAGGTCGCCGGTCTGTGGTTGCAGAACTCCGACGGTGAGGGTCCCGTCGCCCTTCTTAGCGGGCGCCGTGTCACTGGGCGAGTCACTCGGTGTGTCACCGCCACCATCACCGTTGTTGTCGTCGCTCCCGCAGGAGGTGAGGAGCAAAGCCGCTGCAGCGGAGACTGCTAACAGCCGCACTGTACGCGTGGGACGGATCATGGACCCTCCGAAATCTTGATTGTTCAGCCGACATAGGCGTCGGCACGATGGAATGCTGTGCAACCTAGCGTCTAAAACGGCCTGAGTCAGCGAATCGGCGTCCCACGCGCGGGCGTCGTTGTCATTTCGTGACATCGAGGCCGTGCGTGACTACGCCCTCGGAGACATCTCGCATCGAAAGCCGCAAATCCATCGCGGTCTTCTGGATCCATCGAAATGCGTCAGGCTCGCTGATCCCGAGGGTCTCCTGAAGGATCGCCTTGGCTCGGTCGACCAGTTTACGCGTCTCCAGCCGGTCGGTGAGGTCGGCAACCTCGGCCTCCAGCTGCTCGAGCTCGGCGAAACGGGATCGCGCCATCTCGATCGCCGGGACCAGGTCGCTCTTCGCGAAGGGCTTGACGAGGTAGGCCATCGCGCCGGCGTCGCGGGCGCGCTCCACCAAGTCGCGTTGGCTGAACGCAGTGAGGATCACCACCGGGGCGATCCGCTGTTGGGCGATCTTGGCTGCGGCTGAGATGCCGTCGAGCTTGGGCATCTTGACGTCGAGGACGACGAGGTCGGGGCGAAGCTCCTCCACGAGCTCGACCGCACGTTGACCGTCACCAGCCTGTCCGACGACGTCGTACCCCTCCTCCCCCAGCATCTCGGCGAGGTCGAGCCGGATCAGTGCCTCGTCCTCGGCGATGACTACGCGCGGGGCTTGGTCCTGCTCGGCTGCGGTCACATGAGAAGGTTATCGACGCCTCTATACTTGCAGCCTCCCAGGCCGGGTTGGCGGAACGGCATACGCGATGGTCTCAAACACCATTGCCCGAAAGGGCTTGTGGGTTCGAATCCCACACCCGGCACCCAACCCTCATCGATTGTCGGCAATGGGCGAGACACTCACTTGATGCCGCACATCCGCCCCCAAGAAATCGTCGACAATGCTCTGCGCATGTCCGACGCGGGGGTGCTTGATCGGGAGATTGCAGCCGCCCACGGTGTGGCCATTAAGACCATTCGCCGCTGGAGGCGCGACTATCAGCGCCGTGGCAAAACCCGCGGACAAGTCCACACCAGCGTTGCGTGTCCGCGGTGCGATGGCGCTCCCCTCGATGATGAAGCGTATGCAGAGTTGCTCGGCTGGTACCTGGGCGATGGTTGGATCACCCTTTCGCGGCGCGGCGTGTACACCTTGCACGTCTTCAACGACGCGAAGTATCCCAACATCAATCCGCGAATCTTGTCACTGATGCGAAGGACCAAGCCTGGCGGTCGGCCTCACACACGCCAGTTGACCGGTTGCGTGGCCACGCCATCGGCTGGAAGCACTGGCCGTGTTTGTTTCCGCAGCACGGTCCTGGCAGGAAGCACACAAGACGGATTGTCCTGGAGGAGTGGCAGCGCGACATCGTCCGGCAGCATCCCGGGCTGCTGCTGCGCGGTTTGTTTCACTCCGATGGGTGCCGCGTCACCAATTGGACGGTCAGGAATCTCAAGGACGGTCCTAAGCGCTATGAGTATCCCCGCTACGTCTTCTCCAACGCGTCAGCCGACATCATCACCATTTGCGGCTGGGCGCTCGACCTGCTCGAGATCCGGTGGCGGATGGCGCGACCGAACAGTCTGTCGGTCGCCCGACGAGAGGCCGTCGCCGCGCTAGATCAACATGTCGGACCAAAGTCCTGACCAGTGTCAGGTGGTCGCTCGGCCGCCGTGCGAACGGTACGCCGGAGCCACACCATGGATAGCGTCGCCCATCCGGTGGATGCGGAGTGCGTTCGTCGAACCCGGGATCCCGGGAGGGCTGCCGGCAACGATGACGACCTGGTCGCCTTCCTCGCATCGACCGACGTCGAGGAGCGCCCGGTCGACCTGCATGACCATCTCGTCGGTGTGCTCGACACCTTCGCCAAGAAAAGTCTCGATACCCCAAGTCATCGCGAGCTGTGACCGGACGACCGGTTCGGGAGTGAACGCCAGCACCGGGACAATCGAGCGATAGCGCGAGAGCCTCCGGGCGGTGTCACCGGACTGGCTGAAGGCCACCAGATACTTCGCACCCACCCGCTCAGCCACCTCGGCTGCAGCCTTGGCAATGATGCCGCCTCGGGTGTGTGGCTCCCACTCGATCGCCGCCATCCGCCAGAGGCCGTGATCCTCCGTCGACTCGATGATGCGCGCCATTGTCTCGACGGTCTCGACGGGGTACTGACCGACGCTGGTCTCACCCGAGAGCATCACGGCATCGGCACCATCGAGCACAGCATTCGCCACATCGGACGCTTCGGCTCGAGTCGGACGAGGCGAGGAGATCATCGACTCCAGCATCTGCGTCGCCACCACCCCGGGCTTCGCGTTACGGCGAGCGGTCTCGATGACCTCCTTCTGCAGGAACGGCACGTCTTCGAGGGGCATTTCAACGCCGAGGTCGCCACGCGCCACCATCACACCATCGAACGCGGCAATGATGTCGTCCAGTTGGTGGATGGCCTGCGGCTTCTCGATCTTGGCAATGACGGGAAGCCACTCGCCCTCGTCCGCCATGATTCTGCGCACGTCAGCTGCGTCTTCTCCTGACCGCACGAACGACAGCGCGATCATGTCGGCGCGCAGATGAAGAGCCCAGCGCAGATCGTCGATATCCTTGGCGCTCATCGCGGGCACACTGACCGCTACGCCGGGAAGGTTGATCCCCTTGTTGTCACTCAGCTTGCCGCCGACGTCGACCTGAGTGAGGACGTCAGTTCCGTTGACGTCCATGGCGGTCATCCGCACGCGGCCGTCGTCAATGAGGATGGTGTCACCGACGTTCACGTCTCCAGGCAGGCCGGCATACGTCGTGGAGCAACTGTTCTGATCGCCGCCGACGTCTCGCGTCGTGATCGTGAACTCGTCGCCGCGACCGACATCCACCGGTCCGTCGGCGAACCGACCCAGCCTGATCTTCGGCCCTTGCAGGTCCGCCAGAATGCCGACGGCGTGACCGCTCTCGTCTGAGGCCTGTCGCACCATCTGATAGAGCTTTTCGTGGTCTGCATGACTTCCGTGGCTGAGGTTGAGGCGAGCGACGTTCATGCCCGCATCGACGAGCGCGCGGATCTTCTCGTAGGTCGACGTCGCAGGCCCGAGGGTGCAGACAATTTTCGCTCTTCGCACGACCACGAGCCTACAAGCAGCCGCGTGCCCGGCTAGACCGCGAGGGGTCGGGCAGTTGGCGGGATCGGCGCTGGCAGTGTGGTCGAGCCGGTGAGGTAGGTGTCGACCGCAGCAGCAGCTGACCGACCTTCGGCGATCGCCCATACGATCAGCGACTGTCCACGACCCGCATCGCCGGCGACGAACACTCCTGGCCGTGACGTCATGTACGCCGCGTCCCGGGCGACGTTGCCGCGGTCGTCGACATCCAGGCCGAGCTGAGCCACGATCCCGTCCTGCTCAGGTCCCGTGAACCCCATGGCCAACAGCACTAGCTCCGCGGGAATCTCACGTTCCGTGTCTTCGACGGGTTCGAACCGGCCGTCGCGCATCTCCACCTCGGCAAGCCGTAATGATCGAACGCGACCGTCGGCGTCAGCGACGAACTCCTGGGTCGTCACGGCATACACCCGATCGCCGCCTTCCTCGTGCGCGGACGAGACCCGGTAGACCATCGGGTACGTCGGCCACGGGTGCGCCTCGGAACGGTCGTCACCCGGGCGCGCCATGATCTCGAGCTGCGTGACCGACGCCGCGCCTTGCCGGTGTGCTGTGCCGAGGCAGTCGGCGCCTGTGTCACCGCCGCCGATGATGACCACGTGCTTGCCGGCAGCCGTGATCTGATCAGAGACGGACTCTCCCTTGACGGCCCGGTTGGACTGCGGAAGGTATTCCATCGCCTGGTGGATGCCGCGATGTTCCCGGCCCGGTATCGGCAGGTCACGGCCCAGCGTGGCACCAGTCGCGAGCACCACCGCGTCAAAGCGGTCCAACAGTTCAGGACCGGTCACGTCGACGCCGACCGCCACGTTGCAACGGAAGACGGTGCCTTCCCTGCGCATCTGGTCGAGCCGCCGGTCAACCTGCCGCTTCTCCATCTTGAACTCGGGAATGCCGAAGCGCATCAAGCCGCCGATCTCGTCGTCACGCTCGTAGACCGCGACCGTGTGACCTGCCCGAGTGAGCTGCTGAGCCGTGGCGAGACCAGCGGGTCCCGACCCGATCACCGCAACCGTCTTGCCGGTGAGCCAGTCGACCTGCTGAGGCCGGATGTAGCCGGCGTCCCACGCCCTGTCGACGATGGCGACTTCGACGTTCTTGATCGTCACGGGTTCCTGGTTGATACCGAGCACGCACGACGTCTCGCACGGCGCCGGACACAGCCGACCGGTGAACTCCGGGAAGTTGTTGGTGGCGTGCAGCCGCTCGATCGCACCCTCCCAGTCGTCGCGATAGACGAGGTCGTTCCACTCGGGGATCAGGTTGCCCAACGGGCAGCCCTGGTGACAGAACGGGATGCCGCAGTCCATGCAGCGCCCGGCCTGTTTGCTGATGATCGGCAGCAACGTGCGGCCGACGTCGTCGGGATAGACCTCGTTCCAGTCCTGCACCCGCTCATCGACGGGGCGGCGCTCGGCGACCTCCCGTGGAGTCGTCAGGAACCCGCGAGGATCAGCCATGGAGTGCTCCCATCATCGCCGCGGTTGCTTCGTCTTCGCTGAGCCCGTCGCGCTCGGCGTCGGCCATCAGCTCGAGTGCGCGGCGGTAGTCACGTGGCATCACCTGCGTGATCCGACGCCGCGCGGACCGCCACTCGAGCGCCAACGCCTTGGCAACCGGCGACCCGGTCTCCTCGGCGTGCCGGTCGACCAGCCGTCGTACGTGCTCGGCTGTCTCGTCCGACAGCGGACCGAGCTCGACCAGCTCGGGGTTGACCCGGGTCTCCAGCAGGTCCAGCACATAGGCGACGCCGCCGCTCATGCCGGCGCCGAAGTTGCGGCCGGTCGGCCCGAGCACCAAGACCTCGCCGCCAGTCATGTACTCACAGCCGTGGTCACCCACGCCCTCAACGACGAGCGAGGCGCCCGAGTTGCGCACGGCGAAGCGCTCGCCGACCTGCCCGCGAATGAACACCTCACCGCTCGTGGCTCCATAGGCGATGACGTTGCCGGCGATGATCTGGTCCTCAGCCACGAACGTCGCCTCGAGCTCAGGACGTACGACGATCCGGCCTCCAGACAACCCCTTGGCGACATAGTCGTTAGCGTCGCCTTCGAGGCGCAACGTGATGCCGCGTGGCAGGAACGCGCCGAACGACTGACCGGCCGATCCCGTGAACGTCAGGTCGATGAGCTCGTCAGCAAGGCCTTCAGGGTGCGCCTTGGTCACCTCGTGGCCGAGCATCGTGCCGACGGTGCGGTTGACGTTGCGCACCGGTAGCCGCGCTCGCACCGGCTCGCCGGCATCGATGGCGGGGCGGCACAACGCGATCAGCTCGTTGTCGAGCGCGCGTGCTAGACCGTGATCCTGCGCCACCGTCTGATGGCGCGCCGCGCCCTCCGGCAACGTCGGTACGTGGAGCATCGGCGTCAGGTCGAGGCCGAAGGCCTTCCAGTGGTCGACCGCCTTTCTCGTGTCGAGCGCCTCTGCGTGTCCGATCGCCTCGTCGAGAGAGCGGAAACCGAGCTGCGCCAACAGCTCTCGGACCTCTTCGGCGACGAACTGGAAGAACGTGACCACGTGCTCGGCCTTACCGGCGTAGCGAGAACGCAGCACGGGGTTCTGGGTGGCGATGCCGACCGGGCACGTGTCGAGGTGACAGACCCGCATCATGATGCAGCCCGACACGACAAGCGGTGCCGTTGCAAAGCCGAACTCTTCGGCACCCAGCAAGGCCGCGATGACCACGTCACGGCCGGTCTTGAGCTGGCCGTCGCACTGCACCACGATCCGGTCACGTAGTCCGTTGAGCAGCAACGTCTGCTGCGTCTCAGCCAGCCCGAGCTCCCAGGGGCCGCCCGCGTGCTTCAGCGACGTGAGCGGTGCTGCGCCAGTGCCGCCGTCATGACCCGAGATCAACACGACATCGGCGTGTGCCTTGGACACTCCGGCTGCGACCGTCCCGACTCCGACCTCGGAGACGAGCTTCACGTGGATCCGCGCCGAGGGGTTGGAGTTCTTGAGGTCGTGGATCAGCTGCGCGAGGTCTTCGATCGAGTAGATGTCGTGGTGCGGGGGTGGTGAGATGAGCCCGACGCCAGGAGTCGAGTGCCGGGTCTTGGCGATCCACGGATACACCTTGGGGCCGGGCAGCTGGCCACCTTCGCCTGGCTTCGCGCCCTGCGCCATCTTGATCTGGATGTCGTCGGAGTTCGTGAGGTACTCACTCGTCACGCCGAAGCGACCCGACGCCACCTGCTTGATCGCGCTACGACGCGTCGGGTCGTGCAAGCGGTCGGAGTCCTCGCCGCCCTCCCCCGTGTTGGACTTCCCACCGAGCTGGTTCATCGCGATCGCGAGTGTCTCGTGTGCCTCCTGGCTGATCGAGCCGTAGGACATGGCTCCGGTGGAGAACCGTTTGACGATCTCGGACACCGGCTCGACCTCGTCGATGGAGATCGGCTCACGGTCAGCGGCGAGCTCGAACAGCCCGCGCAACGTCATCAGTCGTGCGGACTGGTCGTCGACGAGCTTGGTGTACTGCTTGAAGATGTCGTAGCGGCCCGAACGAGTCGAATGCTGCAGCCGGAAGACCGTGTCGGGGTCGAACAGGTGTGGCTCGCCCTCGCGCCGCCATTGGTACTCGCCACCGATGTCGAGCTTGCGGTGCGCCGGCGGTATGCCGTCGACCGGATAGGCGCGGCGGTGCCGTTGCTCGACCTCTCGCGCCAGCACATCCAGCGAGACGCCTCCCAGCTTCGAGGTCGTCCCGGTGAAGTAGGCATCGACGACGGAAGAGTCGAGTCCGACAGCTTCGAAGATCTGCGCTCCGGTGTAGGACGCGACCGTCGAGACCCCCATCTTGCTCATCACCTTCAAGACACCCTTGCCGAGCGCCTTGACGAGGTTGCGGACCGCCTGCTCTGGCTCGACCTCGGTCAGGTGCACGCGTTGGCGGGCGAGGTCCTCGACGGTCTCCATCGCGAGGTAGGGGTTGACGGCCGCAGCGCCGTAACCGATCAGCAGGGCGACGTGGTGGACCTCTCGGACGTCACCCGCTTCGACGACGAGGCCGACCTGCGTGCGCGTCTTCTCCCGCACCAGGTGGTGGTGCACGGCGCCCGTCATCAGCAGAGAAGGGATCGGTGCTTCGTCTGCAGTACCGTGCCGGTCCGACAGCACAATGATGCGCGCCCCGTCGGAGATGGCGTTGGAGACCTCCTCGCAGATGGCGTCAAGCCGCTCCGCAAGGGCACGGCCGCCACCTTCAACGTCGTACAACGCCGTCACGACGTGGGTCGAGTAGCCCGGCAGGTTGCCGTCGCGGTTGATGTGGATGATCTTCGCGAGCTCGTCGTTGTCGATGACGGGGAACGGCACGACGACCTGACGGCACGACGCCGGCCCGGGATCGAGCAGGTTGCCCTCGGGGCCGATGCTGCCCGCAAGCGACGTGACAAGCTCCTCGCGGATCGCGTCAAGGGGTGGGTTGGTGACCTGTGCAAATAGCTGGCTGAAGTAGTCAAACAGGAGACGCGGCCGGTCAGACAACGCGGCGATTGGACTGTCGGTGCCCATCGAGCCGATCGGTTCGCCCGCCGTTCGCGCCATCGGCGTGAGCAGCACGCGCAGCTCCTCCTCGGTATAACCGAAGATCTGCTGCCGCCGGGTCACGGAGCGATGGGTGTGGACGATGTGTTCGCGGGTGGGCAGGTCGCTGAGCCGGATCAGCCCGGCGTGCAGCCATTCGTCGTACGGCGCCTCGGCCGCCAACGTCTCCTTGACCTCGTCGTCTTCGATGATGCGCTTCTCGTCCAGGTCGACGAGGAACATCCGGCCTGGCTGCAGTCGGCCCTTGCGCACGATCGAGGCCGGCGCGAGGTCGAGCACGCCGACTTCGGAGGCGAGCACGACGAGACCGTCGTCGGTCACCCAGTAGCGCGAGGGACGAAGCCCGTTGCGGTCGAGGACGGCTCCGATCTGAGTCCCGTCAGTGAAGACGACACAGGCTGGTCCATCCCATGGCTCCATCACAGTGGAGTGGAACTCATAGAACGCTCGCCGTTTCGGGTCCATCTCGGCGTGGTTCTCCCATGCCTCGGGAATCATCATCAGCACCGAGTGCGGAAGTGAGCGGCCGCCGAGGTGGAGTAGCTCGAGCGCTTCGTCGAAAGACGCCGAGTCGGACGCATCCGGGGTGCAGATGGGGAAGATCCGGTCGATGCTTCCGGCCTCGGCACTTCGCGAACCTTGACTTCCGACGGAGGCGAACAGGTCCGACCGGAGGAGCGACTCTCGAGCCCGCATCCAGTTGCGGTTGCCCTGCACGGTGTTGATCTCGCCGTTGTGCGCGATGAAGCGGTAGGGATGAGCCAGCGGCCACGACGGGAACGTGTTGGTCGAGAATCGCGAGTGGACGACGGCCAACGCGGAGGCGACCCGTTCGTCGGTGAGCTCGGGAAAGAAGTGGTCGAGCTGGTCTGTCGTCAACATGCCCTTGTAGGCGATCGTGCGCGACGACAGCGACGGGAAGTAGGCGCCCGTCTCGTGCTCGACGCGCTTGCGCAGGCAGAACGCCATCCGTTCCAGAGCCATCCCGACCACGCGGCCCGACTCGGCTGCCACGAACAGCTGAGCGAACGTCGGCATGCACCCACGAGCGGTGCTTCCGAGCAGTTGGGGTTGGACAGGCACATCACGCCAGCCCAGGATGCGCAGGCCCTCCTCGGCGGAGAGGTCCGCGATGTGTTTCTTGGTCTTCGCGACCGCTTCGTCGTTGCCGGGAATGAAAGCTGTCCCCACGGCGTAGCTGGCGGCCGGCGGCAGGTCAAACGTGCAGACCTCGCGGAAGAACCGGTCTGGCACCTGCATCAGGATGCCGGCGCCGTCGCCCGAGTCCGTCTCAGCACCCGAGGCCCCTCGGTGTTCGAGGTTGCGCAACGCAGTCAGCGCTTTCGCGACGATGTCATGTGACGCCTCACCCGTCAGGGTCGCGACAAAGGCGACTCCACAGGCGTCGTGCTCGTGGCGTCCGTCGTACAGCCCTTGGGGCGGCGGGACAGCGTGCATGCCTTGTCTCCCGTCGTCGTCACTTCGACCAACACCCTCACGTCAGTCGAGGGTTGTGCTGTGTCGAGGTGGGGTCCGTGCTCAGTCGTGCTCAGTCGATGCTGAGTCAATCTGCGTACTGCTGCGGGACGACGTTGGCCCTGGCATTGATTCGGTGAGACTACAGGAAAGCAATAACCGTGGTCTGCAACGCACCCACGATTCAAGACACCGGAAAATCGAACGCCGTCAGTCGCGCCGAGACGGCCTCATGAGACGTCATCGTTCGCGCCCGCGATCAGCGCCGTCAGGTCGCCGACCGCGCCTAAGTGACCAAGTTTGTCTGGGTTGATCTGGTTACGCAATCCCGTGACCCGGCCGAGTTCGATGTCGAGTGAGAGCACGCCGAGGACCAACCCATCGGCACTCAGCACCTTGGCTGCCGGCTGACCATTCGCCAGCACCGGCTCCATCTGAGCTTTCGCCTTCTGCGCCAACCGAATCAGCCCGACCAGGAACCGTGCGACTTGCACCGCCCCACGGATCGGGGCGCGGACGGCCGGCGCCTTCCCGCCCCCGTCGGCGTAGAACATCACGTCGTCGGCCAGGATGCGCTCGAGCCCCGCGACGTCACCGTCGCGCAATGCGGCGAAGAAGCGCTCCGACAACTCTGCTCTTCGCCGGGCCGAGGGATCGAAGCGAGGTCGGCCGTCATCAACGTGACGTCGCGCCCGTGCCAGGATCTGCCGGCAGTTGTCCTCACTCTTGTCAACGACCACGGCGATCTCCGCGTACCCGTAGGCGAAGACCTCCCGAAGCAGGAACACCGCCCGCTCGACCGGCGACAGCCGCTCCAAGACCACGAGGAACGCAATCGAGACGGTGTCGTCGAGCTCGATCTGGTGCGCGGGGTCGCTGTCATCGTCGAGCAGCACTTCGGGCAGCCACGACCCGACGTACTCTTCGCGACGCCGACGAGCGGACCGCAACGCATCGATCGCCAGCCGAGTGGTGACCGTCGTCGCCAGTGCGTCCGGTGAACGGGGAACCACTCCATCTGCTGCGCTCTTGTGCAGCCGAAGGAATGCTTCCTGTACGACGTCTTCGGCCTCCGCCACGCTGCCAAGCATCCGGTAGGCGATCGAGAACATCAGCGGCCGCAACTCTGCGTGGGCCGATGCGAGCTCGCTCATGCCCCGATGCAACCACAACGGGCTGTCACAAACAGACGAGGTCCCTCGTCGTACGGGTATCGAAAGGAGATCACCATGCGGATCCTTCTCGCCGGAGCAACCGGCGCACTAGGGCGGCGACTGCTGCCCCTTCTCGTCGACGCCGGACACGACGTCGTCGGAACGACGAGATCGGCGGCCAATACTGCGTCGCTGCAACGAGCCGGCGTCGAGCCGGCCGTGATGGACGGGCTCGATGCCGAGAGCGTCACGGCTGCTATGACGGCCGCTCGGCCAGATGCCGTCATCCATCAGCTCAGCTCACTGTCGGGCGCGAGCAATCTGAAGAAGTTCGACGCGACGTTCGCGGCGACGAACGCGCTTCGTACCCGAGGAACCGACTTGCTGCTCGCAGCCGCGGTGTCTGCAGGAGCGAAACGCTTCATCGCCCAGAGCTACACGGGATGGCCGAACGAACGTACCGGTTCTCTGGTCAAGGACGAAGCCGACCCGCTGGACTCGCACCCGACGAAGGCATCACGGCAAACTCTGGACGCGATCAAGTACGTCGAGCAGGTCGTGACCTCATCGCCCGACCTCCACGGCACGGCCCTGCGCTATGGCACGTTCTACGGTCCGGGCACCGGTTTTCAGCCAGGTGGTGAGATGTACGAGCTGATCCGCAAGCGGCAGCTCCCGCTCGTCGGTACGGCGTCTGGGATCTGGTCGTGGATCCATATCGATGACGCGGCCAGAGCAACGATGCTCGCACTCGAACGTGGTGCGCCCGGCGTCTACAACATCACCGATGACGAACCTGCGCCGGTGTCGGAGTGGCTGCCGCATCTCGCAGCGGCGATCGGCGCGAAGCCTCCGCGTCGACTGCCCGCATGGTTGGTTCGGCCGATGATCGGTGAGCACGGCATCTCGTTGATGACGCAGATCCGCGGCTCCTCCAACGCCAAGGCCAAGCGTGAGCTCGGGTGGACCCTGGAGTATCCCAGCTGGAGGTCGGGGTTCGAGTCAGGGCTAGGCGACCCGGTCGCTTAGGCGATCGATGCCCCGACGAGGTCTCCGACGAAGTAGGTGAGCCCGGCGGCGAGGCCGCCAAGAATCATCTGCCGGATGCCGCCGAACCACCACGTGCGCGTCGTCACCGACGAGACGATGGCACCGCACGCGAAGAGCGCCGCCAGGCTGACGATGAGCGCAGGCAACAGTGTCTCGGCCCCCAGCAGGTAAGGCGCGATCGGAATAGCGGCGCCGACGGCGAAGGAGATGAACGACGACACGGCAGCCACCACGGGAGACGGCAGATTGTCAGGATCGACGCCGAGCTCTTCACGTGCATGGACATCGAGGGCTAGGTCGGGGTCAGCATGCAGCTGTTCGGCGATGGCATCCGCGAGGTCGCGATCGATGCCCTTGTCGACGTACATCTGCGCAAGCTCGGCCTGCTCCGCCTTCGGGTGACCGAGGATCTCGAGTCTTTCGACTTCAATCTCGTGCTGGGCGTACTCCGCCTGGCTAGCCACCGAGGTGTACTCGCCGGCGGCCATGGAGAACGAGCCAGCGGCCAACCCCGCGAACCCTGCCAGCACGACCGGGTTGGTGTGGTCGCCTCTGGTACCGCCGACCACTCCCGCGATCAGCGCAAAGTTGGAGACGAGACCGTCCATGGCGCCGAACACCGCCGGCCGAAGCCAGCCGCCCGTGACATCGGGATGCTCGTGCTCGATCTCCTCGTCAGCAACGCTCTCAGCGTCGTCGGGGACATCAGCCGCATGCGGTGCGCTTGTGTCTGCCATGACCGACATTCTCGCGTCGCATCACCGACCGCGCTGACTCAGGTGGACCTAACCTGTTCGTCTTCCGCATCGTCGTCGACTTCGTCGTCGGCGCCGTCGTCCGCTTCGTCGGCGGTCTCGTCGCGGAGAGTGCTCCTCGACCTCCGCATCAGCGTCGGCCGGTTCGTCGACGGCATCGGCATCGTCGGTCGGAATAGGCTCCACGTCGGTTTCCCGGCCTGGATGCCGACGCCCCATGATCACGAAGTACGCCGCCGCGAGGATGAACAGGACGACCGAGGTCCACACGTTGAGCCGGACACCGAAGAAATGGTTGGCGTCGTCAATGCGCAGGTACTCGATCCAGCCGCGGCCGAACGTGTAGGCCATCACGTAGAGGGCGAACGCCCGGCCATAGCCAAGCTTCAGCTTGCGGTCGAGCCAGATGACCAGGCCGGCAACGCCGATGTCCCACAGACATTCATAGAGGAACGTCGGATGGTAGATCGTGCCAGGCTCACCTCCGTGGTTCTGGTCAATCTCGACGCCCCACGGGAGATCGGTCGGCTTGCCATACAGCTCCTGGTTGAACCAGTTCCCCCATCGGCCGATGGCCTGAGCCAGCGCGATTCCCGGTGCCATGGCGTCGGCGAAAGCACGAAACTTCACCTGGTGGCGACGACAACCGATGTACGCCCCGAGGGCGCCTAACCCGATGGCGCCCCAGATTCCGAGTCCACCCCGCCAGATGTAGAGGGCGGTGATCGGGTCCTTGCCCTCACCGAAGTAGAGCTCAGGGTCGGTGAGCACGTGGTAGATCCGGCCACCGATGAGTCCGAACGGGACCATCCAGACGGCGATGTCGCCGACGGTCCCTGGCTGCCCGCCACGCGCGATCCACCGACGGTCACCGACCCAGACGGCGACCACGACCCCGAGGATGATGCACAACGCGTAACCGCGCACGGGGAAGGCACCGAGATGCCAGACGCCGTCGCTAGGGCTGGGGATCGAAGCTAGGTTCATCGCGACTGCAACCTATCGCGCAGCCGGGGCGGGCGCCGTCACGACCCGGCCAGGGCGGTCACATCGGAGACGATGTCAGACACCGGCGTGCCTTCCGTCCAGATCACGGGAGCCTTGTCGCCGCTGAAGCCGATCACTTGAGCGCCGTGCCCGACGTCGTAGCCGCCGCTCGGCAGTTTGTGAGTGCCATCGATAGCCACACCCATGTCATGAGCCGCCTTGACCACAGTGTCGAGCGATCCGGTCAGCCCAACGAAGTCGGGGTTGTAGTGGTCAAGGTAGGCACGCAGAACATCCGGGGAGTCGCGGGCGGGGTCGGTCGTGATGAAGAGCAGCTGGGTCTTGTCGCGCACGTCATCGGGCAGCTGCAGCATCGCCGACGCGAGATCGTTCATCACGAGCGGGCAGACGTCGGGGCAGTTCGTGTAGCCGTAGAACACGAGGGTGACGGGGTAAGCCGTGTCGGTGACGAGGTTGAAGTCCTCGTTGTTCGTCGCGGTCAAGGTGATGTCGGGCATCGTGTACGGCGAGGCAGGCTCGGCGCCCAGGAAACGCGAGTCATCCGGTTCCTCGGAGACGATGACCCCACCAGGGTTGTCTGGTGTGGCGTCGGCTGTCTTCGGTGGTCCTCCGCAGGCAGTGCAAGTGAGGGCGACGACGGACGCAACGGACAGAGCCGACAGGACGAGCCTGTTTCTCGATGTCGTTGAGCTGGCCTTGGTCATCGCTGGTTCAACTCGTCGGCAGCGGTCATAGTTCCCCTCGGGCCCCGCGTGCCAGGTCGGCTGCTAGCGCCGAGACCGCAGCCACCGACCCGACGTCGTCCGCCGCCTGGTCGACGGCCGAGACGAACGCGCTGCCGACGATGACGGCGTCGGCATAGCCAGCCACCTGTGCGGCCTGGGCACCATTCGACACTCCGAGGCCGACACCGACAGGAAGGTCAGTGACGCCGCGCACCCGTTCGACCAGGCCCGGTGCCGCGGCGCTCGCCTCTGCGCGGGCTCCGGTAACGCCCATGACTGCAGTCGCGTAGATGAAGCCTCGACAGGCAGCCGCCGTCGACTCGAGCCGGGCTCGTGTCGATGACGGGGCCACCAGGAAGACCTTGTCGAGATCGTGCTTGTCTGCAGCAGCGATCCACTCGCCGGCCTCTTCGGGAATCAGGTCAGGTGTGATGAGACCTGCTCCCCCGGCGGCGGCCAGGTCAGCTGCAAAGCGGTCAACGCCGTACCGCTCGATCGGGTTCCAGTAGGTCATCACGAGGGTCGGGACCATCTCGGCGGCGGCCTCGACGACCCGCAGCACATCGGAGGTGCGGGTGCCGCCTTCCAGCGCCGTTTGTGCCGCGGCTTGGATCGTCGGCCCGTCCATCACCGGATCGGAGTACGGCAGACCGACTTCGATGATCTCGACGCCGCCGCGAACCATCGAGCGGATCAGGTTTATCGACGCATCGACGGTCGGGAAGCCCGCGGGTAGATAGCCCACCAACGCGGCCCGCCCGGCCGATCTGGTCGCTGCCAGTGTCGACCCGACCCCACCCGCGGGGCTCACTGCGGCGGCGCTTTGTCGATCAGACCGAACCAGGTCGCGGCGGTGTCCATGTCCTTGTCGCCGCGGCCCGACAGACACACTGCGAGCACTGCATCGGGGCCCAGCTCGCGCGCTACGTCGACCGCGCCCGCGAGCGCATGGGCGCTTTCGATCGCCGGGATGATGCCTTCGGTCTTGGCGAGCGAGACCATCGACTCCATGGCTTGAGCATCGGTGATCGGCCGGTAGGTCGCTCGACCCGACTCGGCCAGCCACGCGTGCTCCGGCCCGACGCCCGGGTAGTCGAGGCCGGCTGAGATCGAGTGCGACTCGATCGTCTGTCCGTCGTCGTCCTGCAACAGAAACGACCTCGTGCCGTGCAGGACTCCGACCTCGCCAGCGGTAATGGTGGCGGCATGCCTCCCGGTCTCGAAACCGTCGCCGCCGGCCTCGAAGCCGAACAGCCGCACGGACTCGTCGTCAATGAAGCCGGTGAACATGCCGATCGCGTTGGAGCCGCCGCCGACACAGGCGAGCGCGGCGTCAGGCAGCCGACCGATGAGCTCGAGAGTCTGTGCTCGCGTCTCGTCGCCAATTCCACGGGTGAAGTCGCGGACCATGGCGGGGAACGGATGGGCGCCTGCCGCCGTACCGAGGAGGTAGTGCGTGGACTCGACGTTCGCGACCCAGTCGCGCAACGCCTCGTTGATCGCGTCCTTGAGGGTGCGGCTGCCGGTCATGACCGGAATCACCTCGGCACCAAGCATCTTCATCCGGGCCACATTGAGTGCCTGTCGCTCGGTGTCGACCTCGCCCATGTAGACGACACAGTCGAGGCCAAAGTAGGCGCACGCGGTCGCGGTGGCAACGCCGTGCTGACCCGCTCCCGTCTCGGCGATCACCCGCTTCTTGCCCATCCGTTGCGTCAGCAAAGCCTGACCGAGCACGTTGCGGATCTTGTGAGCGCCGGTGTGGTTGAGGTCCTCGCGCTTGAGCAGCACCCGCGCCCCGACGACCTCGGAGAACCGCTCCGCGTCGTACAGCAAGCTCGGCAGTCCGCCGTACTCGCGCTGCAGCCGAGCGAACTCGGTCGTGAAATCGTCGTCGGACATCGCGTGACGCCAGTGCTCCTCAAGCTCGTCAAGCGGAGCGATCAAGGCCTCGGGCATGAATCGGCCGCCGAACCTGCCGAAGTGCCCAGCCGCGTCAGGCATGGGGTTGGTGAGTGGGGACATGTCGGGGAGTCAGTGCCTTTGTTTGAGCGCCGGGTGCGCGCCGGCGGCCACCATGTCAGAGACGGCTCTGCGTGGGTCCTTCCCGGTGACGAGTGTCTCTCCCACGAGTACGACGTCCGCGCCATTGCGGGCGTACTCGAGAACGTCGTGCGGGCCTCGAACACCCGACTCAGCCACCCGGGTGATCCCGTCGGGGATGAGCGGAGCCAGTCGTGCGAACGTGTCGCGGTCGACCTCGAGGGTCTTGAGGTTGCGAGCATTGATGCCGATCAGATCGGCTCCGGCGTCTGCCGCACGACCGATCTCTTCGGCCGCGTGCACCTCGACGAGTGGGGTCAGGCCGATCGAGCGGGCGCGGTCGATCAGGCCACCGAGCTCGTTGTCGGTCAGCGCCGCCACGACGAGCAGAGCGAGGTCAGCGCCGGCGGCCCGAGCCTCCCAGAGCTGGTAAGAGGTGAGGATGAAGTCCTTGGCGAGTACCGGGATCGTCACGGCCTGGCACACCAGGCGGAGGTCATCGAGGGAGCCGCTGAAGCGGCGCTGCTCGGTGAGCACGCTGATCGTGGCTGCCCCACCGGCGGCGTAGTCGACAGCGAGAGCGGCCGGGTCACTGATGTCGGCGAGCGCACCCTGGCTCGGGCTTGAACGCTTCACCTCGGCAATGACGGAGATGCCTGGCGCGCGGTATCCGGGCATCGGGTCAAGAGCGAGATCCTGGCGGGCGGCTTGCACCTTGAGCTCATCAAGACTGACGGCTTCCTGACGCGCCGCGAGATCAACGCGAACGTCCGCGATGATCTCGTCGAGAACAGTCATGGTTACCGAGTACCCATGCCCATCGCCTGCATGACTTTGCCGACGACGATAGAGACCGCGACCAGCGCAACGCCGACCCAGAAGACGACCCAGTTGTCGATCATGAGACCGACACCACTGACGCAAAATGCGATCAGCACGAGCGTGACAGCTGTCCACGCAGCGGGGGTCGAACCGTGGCTGGCCATAGGCGGGCTCCTCTCGTCTGCCCCTATTGTGGCGGGTCGCAATCAGCCGGTCTGCGTCGGGTCACGACCCTGGTCGATCTCGCGCCACACGTCGGCCTCGCTCATCGCCTCGCCCCCGGCGGTGGTGGTGGAGCCTGATGAGCGGGGGCCACGCGTCGGAGCGTCGTACTCCTTGCCCATCGTGGACCAGCGCCCACCGAGCCGTGCCACGGCCGCGCCCGCGATCGCGCACACGAGCGACGCGACGAGCACCACCCAGCGCCACCCCTGCGTGCTGGTCGAGTAGTCGCCGCCGGTCCAACCTTTGTTGGACAGCCCCGCTTCGAGTGCCTCACTCGCCCCGCCGGGGTGGATCGCAGCGACGAGCACAATCAGCGATGCCACGGTGATCAGAAGCCCCAACCCACGGCGCACCCAACCCTTGGTGGCGATGATCGCCCCGAACGCCGCAAGCACGACGACTCCCAGCGCCCCGGCAAGCGGGGCCAGGTCGGCACCGGTCACGCTCGCCTCAATGGGTGGCACACCGCGTTGTTTTGCGGTGGCGACAATCCAGGGCCTGGCCACTCCGACGGTCATGCCGACAGCACCCAGGAGACCCAGCAACAGCGCGGGCCCGTAGCCGCCGCTTCGCCCGGCTGGACGTGCGGGCGTCGTGGCCGGGGCGTCGTCAGCCACGGCACCGGATCTTTGTGTTCACGCGTCCATTGTGGCGCGCACGGGTCCGGACATGATCCGCCGCCTCGCCTCGTCGAGGGTGAGCCGTGGCGGCACGTACTCATGCCACCAGTCACAGCCGGCCGCCGCTAGCTCGGTGACGTGGCGGCGTTCGGCGTCAAGGTCGGCTGCCCGCTCGCGGCCACCGACGGTGATGACGAAGCCGTCACCGCCGCCTGGTCGCTGATCGGCGTCCTCACGGAGCCGTCGTACGTCGTCGGGAGTCACATCCTCCCAGCCTTCATCGGGCGGAATCCGGTAGAGGCAAGAGCCATCCCAGCGCAACGCGCGTTTTCGGGGGCGTCGTTTCGTGATCGCCCCGCCGACCCAGATCGGAATACGTGGCCGCTGCTTCGGCGTCGGCCGGAGCTCGGCTTCCTCCAGGTCGAAGTGGCGCCCATGGAACGTCACGGGCTGCCCGGACCACAAACCGACCAGCACCTCGAGCGACTCGTCGAGGATCTCGGCTCGCTTCCGTGCATCAGCGGGCTCGCCGAAGCGGTGAAAGTCAGCGGAGTCCCCGTCGCCGATTCCCACGCCGAGCGCCAACCGTCCGCCAGAGATCTGGTCGACGGTGATGGCCTGAGAGGCGAGCGTCCAGGGTCGACGACGCGGCAGCGGGGTGACCATCGTGGCGAGCGTGACGTGCTCGGTGGCTTCGGCGACGAGAGCAAGCGTGATCCACGTGTCGTACGTGTCGACGCCCCCAGGGAAGGCGACGTAGTCCTCACAGAAGACGCCGTCCCACCCGTGCTGCTCGGCCAGTGCGGCGAGCTCCGCGATTCTCCCGGGTTCGCCCCAAGGACCTGCGGGTGAGATGTCGAGTCCGTACTTCATCGGTGGCTCCTCGCGGTGGCGCTGCCTTGACGAACCAGTCCAGCACCAGCCTCCGACAGTCCCGCCCAACGGGCCAGAACGCTAAGCCGACCCCTCGTCAGGGAGGAGTACGCCGTCGTCGAAACATGTCGTGGCGCCGGTGTGGCAGGCCGGACCCACCTGGTCGACGACCAGCAAGATGGTGTCGCCGTCACAGTCGAGCCGTACCTCGCGGACATGCTGGGTGTTGCCAGACGTCTCGCCCTTGACCCACAGTGTCTGACGGCTTCTGCTCCAGTACGTCGCCCGGCGGGTCTCTCGGGTGCGCTGCAGCGCGTCAGCGTTCATCCAGGCGACCATGAGAACTGCCCGGGTGGTGGCCTCTTGGACGACGACCGGCGCCAATCCCTGCTCGTTGAACACCACGGTCGCGTCGTCTGAAACGGCGGCCGAGGTCGAGGCGTTGTCGCGGTTGACGTCCACGGGGACATTCTCACCCATCGCCGTACGATGGCCGCCATGGCTGACCAACGGGATCTCCGGCTCGCGTACGACGCACGCGCCACTCGCACAAGCGGGCCGGCCGTTTCGCTCGTCGAGCGGGCTCTGCTGTGCGACCTCTTCGACGAGCTCGGTCCCGCCGCGCCGACCCTGTCCGGGAAATGGGACACCCACCATCTGGCCGCTCATCTCGTCGCGCGGGAACGCGATCCGCTCAGCTCGCTGAAGGCGGCCATTCCGAAATACGGTGACGCCGCGGTGGAGACGCTGGTGGTCGAGTCAGCGTTTCCGGAGCTGGTCGAACGGGTCAGGTCGGGGCCTCCGACGCTGTCGATCTTCGGAAGCCGCAGCACGGACAAGAACTTCAACACGTTGGAGTTCTTCATCCATCACGAAGATGTGCGGCGAGCCCAACCGAGCTGGTCACGACGGGTCCTGCCGGTGTGGGCGGAAAACCAGGTCTGGTCCCGCATCCGGATCTTCGCCAAAGCGATCATGCGACACTCCCGGGTTCCGGTCTCACTGGCACGAGCCGACACCGATGACGTCTCGGTCGCCAGCAAGGGAGACGAGCCGGCAGTAGTGCGAGGGCTTCCGACCGAGCTCGCGCTGTTCGTCTACGGCCGGCCCGACGTCGCCGACGTCTCCTTCGACGGACCTCAGGCAGCCGTCAGGCGATTGACGAAGCAGCACTTCGGCCTCTGACCCACCCGACTTGTCAGGGTGTCGTCGTGCTGGAGGACGACTACACCCTGACGAGTCGGTTAGCGGACGGGGTGGCCGGCGGCAGCGAGGCCGTGCTTGACGTCGGAGATGCTCAGCGTCCCGAAGTGGAACACGCTCGCCGCCAGAACGGCGTCCGCTCCGGCGCTGATCGCGGGCGCGAAGTGGCCAACCTCCCCGGCACCGCCACTGGCAATGACCGGGACGGACACGACGGACCGGACGGCTGCGATCAACTCGAGATCGAAGCCGTCCTGCGTACCGTCAGCGTCCATCGCGTTGAGCAGGATCTCGCCTGCTCCGAGCTCAGCGCCCTGGCTCGCCCAGGCGAGGGCGTCGAGACCGGCGCCCCTCGATCCCCCGTGGGTCGTCACCTCGAACCCTGACGGCACACCGGGACCATGGCGCGCGTCGACGCTCAGCACCAGCACTTGCCGGCCGAATCTTCGAGCGATCTCGGCGATCACCTCCGGGCGTTCGATCGCACCGGTGTTGATCACCACCTTGTCGGCACCTGCGCGCAAGAGTGTGTCGACGTCCTCAGCAGACCTGACTCCGCCGCCGACGGTGAGCGGGATGAATACCTGCTCGGCGGTACGACGGACGACATCCAATACCGTGTCGCGCCGATCCTTCGAAGCGGTGATGTCGAGGAACGTCAGCTCGTCGGCGCCCTCGGCGTCGTACCGCTTGGCCAGTTCGACAGGGTCACCGACATCGCGCAATCCAGCGAAGTTGACACCTTTGACGACCCGGCCGTCGTCGACGTCCAGACACGGGATGACTCGGACCGCCAGGGTCATCGTGGGCCGACATCAGCGCGGCTGTCCGCTGCGTCGACAGCCGCGAGCGCCTCCTCGAGGGTGAATGCCTCGGTGTAGAGCGCGGTACCGATGATCGCGCCCTCAACTCCATCACCGACAAGCGTGGTCAGCGCAATCAGGTCATCGAGCGTCGACACGCCACCCGATGCGACCACTGGCGCATCGGTACGACTGCAGACATCACGCAGCAGCGCCAGGTTGGGCCCTTGCAACATGCCGTCCTTGTCGACGTCGGTCACGACGTAGCGCGCGCATCCTTGTGCGTTCAGCCGGTCGAGCACCTCGTAGAGGTCACCGCCCTCGCGGGTCCAACCCCTGGCTGCCAAGGTCGTACCCCGAACGTCGAGACCGATCGCGACCCGGTCACCGTGCTCGGCGATGATCGAGGCACACCACTCGGGCTCTTCCAGCGCTGCGGTGCCGATGTTGACGCGGCGGCATCCCGTTGCCAAGGCGGCGGTCAAGCTCTCGTCGTCGCGGATCCCGCCCGACAGCTCCACGTCGATGTCGAGCGCCGCGACGACGTCCGACAGCAGATCGCGGTTGTGTCCACGCCCGAACGCCGCGTCGAGGTCCACCAGGTGCACCCATTGAGCTCCCGCCGACTGCCAGCGCACGGCTGACTCGACCGGCTCGCCGAATACCTGCTCGCTGCCGGCAACGCCCTGGACGAGCTGGACGGCGCGCCCCTCGGACACGTCGACGGCAGGCAGCAGCTGCAGGGTGGTCATGTGGACGACGCCAACACCGCAGCGACAGGGAGTGCGAACAAGCTCACGATTAACACGGCCACTCGGAGCCCCCAGACCGGGGTCACGATCCAGGTCATCAACTGGACGACGAAGAAGCCAAACGCGAGCAGGCCGAGACGTCGGCGACGTTTCGCGGCGAGCAGGCCGCTGGACTTCGACCACACCTTTCGGCGGGGTAGCCAGCCGGTGAGTCGGTCGCGCAACTGACGCCGCTTCGCCGCAGCGGCCTCGGCCCGGGCGCGCTCTGCTTCCCGCTTCTCACGGTCGGCCTCGCGAGCGGCACGCCGGAGCGCGCGTTCCTTGCTCATTGACCCATCAGAACATGCCCAGCAGATCCTGGAAGAGTTTGGGCTCCTCGAGCCCGTCTACCGTCGCGAGAGTGCGCGAGCTGCCGTCGGCCCAGGCGATCGTCACCTGGTAGGACTGCAGGTCACAACACGCGTTGGCGGGCACCTTAGGCATGTCGAGATCCTTGAACGCCGGGTCGGAGGCCGCATCCAGAATGCTGTCGACCTGCGCCTGGGAGTATCCCGCAGGTGGGCTCGCATCAGCTGAGAACGTCGTGCGTTCGTCGACGGGTCTGAGGCCGCCCGTCTTGCGGAAGGTGACGGCGACCGCCTGCGTCTGGTCCTCCGGCGCTGAGGTCGAATGCCCCGTCGTCGAGTTCGGTGCGTCCCGTGGAGGAGCCTCGGTTGGGTTGTCGGACGCGCAGCCGAAACAGGCAACGGCGACGAGAATGACGATGACGGACTTCGCAAGGGTCTTCATAACTGTTGGACCCAGTTTCGCAGCACAACGGCTCCCGCATCACCGGACTTTTCTGGATGGAACTGGGTTGCCCATAATGGCCCATTCTCCACAGCGGAGACAAAACGGTCCTTCTCGTGCACGGTCCAGGACACCACCGGTGGCTTCGTATGCCCGTCCGTCACCAAGTCCCAACGACGGGCGGCGTAGGAGTGCACAAAATAGAACCGCTCCGATTCGACTTCGGCGAACATCTCGCTGCCTGCCGGTGCCTCGACGGTGTTCCAGCCGATGTGGGGCAACACGGCAGCCTGGAGTCGCTCGACGCGGCCTGGCCACTCGCCGCAGCCAGCCGTTTCGACGTCGTGCTCGATCCCCTGCTCGAACAGCACCTGAAGACCCACGCAGATACCCAGCACCGGACGCCCGCCGGAGAGCCGTCGTCCGACGATCTCCGGACCGCGTACGGCGGCGAGGCCGGCCATGCACGCCGCAAAAGCCCCGACTCCCGGCACGACAAGCCCATCGGCCCCCAAAGCAGCCTCGTAGTCAGCCGTCACGTCGACCTCGACGCCAGCCCGAACCAGAGCCCGCTCGGCGGAGCGCAGGTTGCCTGACCCGTAGTCGAGCAGCACCACGCGAGCCGTCACAGACTGCCCTTCGTGCTCGGCACCCCGCCTTCCCGCGGGTCGAAGGCGACCGCGTCGCGAAGGGCTCGGGCCAACGCCTTGTACTGCGCCTCGACGATGTGGTGAGGGTCTCGGCCCGACAGCACCCGCACGTGGATCGCGATGGATGCATGCGCACTGATCGACTGGATCACATGACGGGTCAGCGAGCCGACGTAAGTACCGCCGATCACGACATATTCCTGACCCGCCGGCTCTCCGTCATGAACGCAATAGGGCCGACCCGACACGTCGACCGCGCACTGCACGAGCGCCTCGTCGAGCGGCACCAGGGCATCCCCGAAGCGTCGGATGCCGACCTTGTCGCCGAGGGCTTCCCGAATCCCCTCACCCAGCACGATCGCCACGTCTTCGACGGTGTGGTGCGCATCGACAGCGACATCGCCGTTGGCTATGACCGTGAGATCCCACAGGGCGTGCCGGGCCAACGAGGTGAGCATGTGGTCGTAGAACGCGACGCCAGTGGAGACGTCGGAGTGACCCGTCCCGTCGAGGTCGAGCTCGAGCACGACCTTCGACTCCCTGGTTGCCCGTTCGATCCGGGCGGTACGAGTGGTCATGGGGTGTCTCCTCGGGGAAGTACGGCGGTCAGGGCCTGGCGGAAGGCGGCCATCTCGGCCGGCGTGCCAATCGATACGCGAAGCCACCCGTCGGGGCCGGTCTCTCGGATCAGCACGCCGCGGTCCAGCAGACCCCGCCACACAATGTGCCGGTCGTTGAATGTACCGAACAACACGAAGTTGGCGTCGGACTCAGCGACATCGAGCCCCTGCTGGCGCAGCCAGGTGACCGTTGCATCTCGTTCGGCGCGCAGCTCGTCCACTCTGCCGAGCAGCTCGTCACGGTGGTCGAGGGCAACGCGTGCAACGGCCTGAGTGACGGACGAGAGATGGTAGGGCAGCCGCACAACGCGGAGGGCGTCGACGAAGTCGGTGCTGGCGGCCAGGTAACCGAGTCGTCCCCCTGCCAAGGCGAACGCTTTCGACATCGTCCGAGTCACTGCCAGTGCTGGGAAGTCAGCGAGCAGGCTGAGCGCCGACGGGGTGCCCGCCCGCCGGAACTCGGCGTAGGCCTCGTCGACCACCACCACGCCTGGCGCGGCCGCGCACAACGCCTTCAGCGTGTCGAGCGAGACTGCGGTCCCGGTCGGGTTGTTGGGCGACGCGATGAACAGCACGTCGGGCTGCTCGGCCTCGATCAACGCTCGTGCATGGTCGAGGTCGATGTGGAAGTCACTCGTCCGATGACCCGTGACCCACCGCGTCGAGCTGTCGCGCGCGTACTCCGGGTACATGGAGTACGTCGGTGCGAACGACAGCGCGGTGCGGCCGGGTCCACCGAACGCCTGGAGCACCTGCAGCATCACCTCGTTGGAGCCGTTGGCCGCCCAGACGTGTTCAGTGGTGAGGCCGTGACCCAGGTAGCTCGCAAGCGCTGCCCGCAACTCCACCGCCTCCCGGTCTGGATAGCGGTTGAGCGATACCGCGGCCCTCGAGACGGCCCCGGCCATCGCCGTCACCACCGCTGCCGACGGTGGGTAAGGGTTCTCGTTGACGTTGAGCAGCACGGGTACGTCGAGCTGCGGAGCGCCGTACGGTTCGATCCCCGCGAGATCAGGGCGCAGCGGCAGTCTCGGACCAGCCATCACGGGTCCAGCCGGATGCGCACGGCGTCGCCGTGTGCGGGGAGGTCTTCGGCTTCGGACAGCGTGTAGACGTCCGACGCGACCTCAGCGAGTGCGTCGGAGGTGTAGTCGATCACCTGCACGGTCTTGAGGAAGCTGCGTACCGAGAGTCCGGACGAGTGGCACGCGCAACCATCCGTCGGCAACACGTGGTTGGAGCCGGCAACGTAGTCACCGAGCGATACCGGCGCGTGCGGACCGACGAAGATGGCTCCGGCGTTGCGGATCCGGTCGGCCCGCTCAGCCGCGTCATCGGTGTGGATCTCGAGGTGTTCGGCGGCGTATGCGTTGACGACGGCCTCTCCCTGGTCGAGGTCGTCGACGATGACGATGGCGGACTGTTGGCCGGACAACGCCTCCCGGACGCGCTCTTCGTGTTTGGTCTCACCGACCTGCCGCGCCAACTCGCGGTCGACGGCTGTCACCAGTTCAGGCGACGGCGTGACGAGCACGCTGGCGGCCATCGTGTCGTGCTCGGCCTGGCTGATCAGGTCGGCCGCGACATAGCCAGGGTCGGCGCTGTCGTCGGCGAGGATGGCGATCTCGGTGGGGCCGGCCTCGGAGTCGATGCCGACCACGCCGCGCAGCAATCGCTTGGCCGCGACCCCGTAGATGTTCGCCGGACCGGTCACGAGGTCGACCGGGCGGCAGCCTTCATCGGGGTCGTCAGGCAGGGCATAGCCATAGGCGAACATGGCAATCGCACCGGCGCCTCCCGCGGCGTACACCTCGTCAATGCCGAGCAGTGCGCAAGCGGCCAAGATCGACGGGTGCGGCAGACCGCCGTGCTCGCGCTGGGCCGGACTCGCGAGGGCCAGCGACGGCACTCCAGCGACCTGAGCGGGTACGACGTTCATCAGCACTGACGAGATCAGCGGCGCCTTCGCGGCCGGTACGTACAAGCCCACCCGCTCGACGGCGACGTTGCGCTGGCTCACGCTCGCGCCAGTGGACACCGTGGTGGTGACGTCGGCGGGGAGCTCGCTCTCACACGTGGTGCGGAGACGCGAGATCGACTCTTCGAGGCTCGCGCGAACGTCGGGAGCGAGTGCGTCGAGTGCCTGCTTCAAGGCCTCCTGAGGAACCCGCACCGACGTGATCTCGACGCCATCGAACCTGGCCGCCTGACTGATCAGCTCGTCGTGCCCGTGGAGCCTGACCGCCTCGCAGAGCGGCCGCACCTGCTCCATCGCAGCCTCGACGTCGAACTCGGCTCGCGGCACGAGCGCGCGGTAGTCCAGACGCTCGCCTGAGGCTCGCCTGCCGCGCACGTCGATGTGACGGATCATCAGACCAGTCTAGAAGCCAGCTATTGCAGAGACCGCGGCGTCTCGCGAACGCTGCCAGTGGCTAGGAGTCGGGTGTTAGGTTCGAGAGGTGAGCGAGCCGCTTCCTCTCTTCCCGTTGAACACGGTGCTGTTCCCCGGGATCGTGATGCCGCTTCACATCTTCGAGGACCGTTACCGCCTGCTCGTTCGGGACCTGATCGCGCTTCCCCCTGACGCTGCGCGTGAGTTCGGTGTCGTGGCGATCAAGGTCGGGTACGAAGTCGGGGCCCGCGGCGTACACACGATCCAGCGAACCGGCTGCGCGGCCCTGGTCACCGAAGTCACGGCCAACCCCGATGGCTCGTTCGAGATCATGGTCATCGGTCGCCGACGGTTCCACGTCGAGAGCCTGGACCCCTCACACGAGTACCTGCGGGCCGACGTCGAATGGCTTCCGGACGGCGCAGAAGGAAATCCGGCCGACGCCCAGCAGGCAGCCGACATCGCGCGAGTGCTCTTCGACGTATATCGCGGCGCTGTCGCGCAGCTCCGCGGCGACGACGTGCTCGAAGGAGACACCCCGACCGATCCGGTCGACCTCTCGTACACGTTGGCCGCGGCGCTCGTGCTGAACCTTGCCGAGCGGCAGAACCTGCTCGAAGCCCCCGACGTCACCAGCCGCCTGCAGCTCGGAACATCGATGATGCGCTCCGAGCTGCATGCGATCACCGCCATCCCGTCGCTGCCGGCGACGATGATGGCCCGCACCCAGTGGTGTCCGAACTAGTCGTTGACGGAAACCACGATCGTGCTGTTGTTGTACTTGCCGTCGGTGTCGCTGCTGAATCCGATGGCCTGCAGCGGACGCAGGTTTTCGATGATGTCCTGTGAGACACCGGCTCGCACCGCCGCCTCGAGGACCTGATCCTCGACTGCGTCGAAGTTGAAGAACATCACGAACTCCTTGTCACCGCCATCGTCGACCACAGACGTGAATGCGTCAGTGTCTCCGAGGCTTCCGTCACCGGACAGCTCGTCGGCATAAGAGTCATTCGTGGCGATGACCAGACCGTCATCGGTCTCCTTCTTGCTGAACGGCACATCGGTGTCGGCCTCGTCCTGCACGATCGCCAACACCTTGTCGTAGATGGCCTCGAGCTCGTCCTTGTCGCCAGAGAAGCGCACACCGGCGTTCAGCACCGTCGGGTCCTCAGCCTCGATGGCGTCGGCAGTCAAGCCGTCGCTGTCGAGCGCGAACAACAGGTTGTCGCCCAGGACCGTCTCGATGTCGTCAGGGATGCTGAGGCCGGTCTGCGTCTCGAAGTCGGAGATCTCACTTTCGATGTCGGCTCCCGAGGCTTCCGCCGCCTTCATGATGTCGTCCCATGAGGCTGCGAGCCGCTCACCGCCACCCGCTTCGGAGGCCGCGAACACGGTCGAGTCAGGCAGGTTGACGATCTGGTTTTCAGAGTGGTTGATGTCAGGTGTGTCGCCGTAGATGCTGGTGGCGAACTCGGCATGGTCGCTTTCGAAGCGGAACGTCACCGCAGCGCGCTGATAGCTGCTGCGCAAGAAGTCGAGCCCGGAGTCTGTTCCCGTGAGGTCGAGCTCGCTGCCGAACATGTCGATCGCGCCGTCGATGTCCACCCACGCAGTCGCTACTCCGAGGTCGCCGAGTGCGTCCATGTCGTCGTTGAAGTCTGCGTCGTCTGACAGCGACTTCGAGTCCGCCGAGTCTGCGTACTTGTCGGCCTGGTCCTGGGTCTCGGCGATCAGGGCGTAGTCGCCGCTGAACGCTAGGCCGAAGTCAGGGGCCTCCGACGCACACGCCGAGGCGAGCTTGTCGAGTCCCTTCTTGGCGGCTGATTCGTCGGTGACCTCGACAGCGAAGACTGGCGTCGGTTCGCTGCTGTCACCGTCGGGGGGCATACCAGCGAACGCGAACTTGCTGCCTATCCAGGGCTTCACGTCAGCGTCGTACGTGATTTCGTCGCACGGGGATGCCTCAAGAGTCTTGTCGAAGATGGTCTTGCGAATGTCGTCCTTCGCGTCCTCTACTCCCGAAGCCTCTTCGAAGGCTGGGAAGTGGTTGAGGAAGCGCAACGCGTTGACCTTCTGCGACGCCGACGGGTCGAGGTCGACTCCGACGTAGAAGATCGCATCGGCCGGAATCGCCTCCGCGGCCTGCGGGCCTGCCGCATTGAACTTGTCCTTGACCACCTTGATGGCAAAGGCGCTGCCACCGATGAGGACCGCGACAGCAACAGCGATGGCGCCGATCTTGACCCCGCGACTCATGCCGCTCGAGCCCGACGCGGGCGGTTGACCGCCCGGTCCCCCAGGACCACCCGGTCCGAACGGTCCACCTGGTCCGTAGGGGCCGTATCCGGCGGGCTGAACCGGCTGTCCGGGCGCACCCGGCTGGCCGTATCCCGCGGGCGGGCCATACCCAGCCGGCGGAACCGGTTGGCCTTGGCCGGGCTGCTGTGGTGGGCCGGGCTGCTGTGGTTGGGAACCCCAACCGGGGCCTCCCGGACCGGGAGGCGGCGTAGTGCTCGACATGTGTGGACCCCTCGTTGGTGAAACTACTGAACGCTGAGGCTACTTGAGGGTGGGGCCATCCAGGCCGGTTTTGCGGCTTTCGGCCAGCCGAAGATCGCCGCAATAGCACCGATTAGCCCCCCGATCGGCCAACCGAGGTAGGCGACGCTCGACCGCACGGCCAACTCGCTTTTGATGACATCGCCGACGTTGGCGTCCACCAGCGGCTGTCGCGTGGTGTTGGTGAAGAGGCCAACCATGTCGATCCCGTTGTCAGGTCCGAACCAGTGAACTCCGCACAGCATCGTGAGGTAGGTCGCCACGCCACACATCGCCAACACAGCGACCGCTGTGACAAGGCCATGGCGGCGCCCGATCCAGCCGACCACAGTTCCGAGCACGAGACCGAAGCCGACACCGATGACCATGAACCACATCGTCACTCCGGTCACCTTGTCGAACTCGAGCTCGCCGAACTCGAGCCCGGCGGCGGTGAGCGTTGCAGTAGGCGGATCCGCCACTTGCGCCCACAGCCACCCAGCCGGAATCGCAGCCACAGCACCGACCCCCATGCAGGCCAGGACAAACACCACGCGTTCACGGAACGAGCTCGTGTCGTCGTCTGGCTCCGGTGTTTCGCCGGGGTACGACGGCAGTGCCGCTCCCGGAGGAGGCGCTGACGGACTGGGGAAGGTCACGTGGTGAATCCTAGTGGCGACCCTGAGGAGTGCCTGTCCACTACGAGGCAGACAGGCAGGACGGACCGAGCAGCGCCTTGAGATCGGCCATCAACGCCGGCGTTGGTGCCACGCGGAGGCGTTCATCGAGCCGCATCACCATCGTGCGGCCGGCGGACTGAAGCTTCAGATGCACTTCGGCCACCCCAGGATGAGTCGCCAGCACATCCTTCAACTGGTCGACGATCGGGGGCGTTACTCGCACCGCGGGCATCGAGATGACCACGGGACCGTTGGAGGCTCCTCGTTCCAAGTCAGGCACGGTGATCTCGAGCGAAGTGATCTCGAGCGCATCGTCGCGGCTCCTCTTGAGCTTGCCCTTGACGAGCACGACGGAGTCCTCGATGAGAAGGGTCGAGGAAAGCTGGTAGTCGCGCGGGAACACCATGACGTTGATGGCGCCTTCGAGGTCCTCCACGGTGACAACGGCGTAGAGATCGCCCTTCTTCGTGGTCTTGCGGACGACTGAGGTGATGAGTCCGGCGACCGTGACGATGCTGCCCTCCTCACGGGACTCATCGGTGATCAGTTGCCCGATCGAGATGTCGGCCGCCGATGCCAGCACGTGCTCGAGGCCGTTGAGCGGGTGGTCGGAGACGTACAGCCCGAGCATGTCGCGCTCATAGGCGAGCAGCGATCGCTTGTCCCACTCGGCGGAAGCGATGGGCTCGGGATCGATGGAGAAGACTTCCTCGTCCTGACCCTCCCACAACGAGAACTGACCGACCTCGGCCTGCTTCTTCTGCTCGATCACCCGCTCGGCCACTCGTTCGTGGATGGTGACGATCCCCTGCCGCGAGTGTCCGAGCGAGTCGAACGCGCCAGCCTTGGCCAGGGACTCGAGCACACGCTTGTTGCAGACCTGAATCGAGACCTTGTCGACGAAGTCATGGAAGCTGGCAAACCGCCCCTTTTCGGTGCGGGCGGCGACCAGGGCGCTGACGACGTTGTGACCGACGTTGCGGATGGCGTTCAGGCCGAATCGGATGTCGGTGCCGACCGGGGTGAAGTCCGCGTCGGAGTCGTTGACATCCGGCGGGAGCACTTTGATCCCCATCCGTCGGCACTCGTTGAGGTAGACGGCCGACTTGTCCTTGTCGTCGCGGACGCTGGTGAGCAGCGCGGCCATGTACTCAGCCGGGAAGTTGGCCTTGAGATAGGCGGTCCAATACGAGACGAGCCCGTAGCCGGCAGTGTGTGACTTGTTGAACCCGTAGTCGCAGAACGGCAGCAGGGTGTTCCAGAGGGCGTTGATCGCCGAGGTCGAGAAGCCGTTCGCCTGCATACCGGCAGTGAAGTTCGACAGCTGGGCGTCCAGCTCGGACTTCTTCTTCTTGCCCATCGCCCGGCGGAGCAGGTCGGCCTGGCCCAGCGAGTAGCCAGCGACCTTGCGCGCGATCGCCTGGACCTGCTCCTGGTAGACGACCAGCCCATAGGTCTCGTCGAGGATCTCGGCGAGTGGCTCGGCGAGCTCGTCGTGGATCGCGGTGACCGGCTTGCGTCCGTTCTTCCGGTCGGCGTAGTCGATGTGGGCGTTGGCTGCCATCGGACCGGGGCGGTAGAGCGCCAGCACCGCGGAGATGTCCTCGAACGAGTCAGGCTTCATCGCGCGGAGCAGCGAGCGCATCGGGCCGCCGTCGAGCTGGAAGACGCCCAGCGTGTCGCCGCGAGACAGCAGCGCGTAGGTCACCGGGTCGTCGAACGAGAGTCCCTCGATCTCGACCGTCTCGCCTCGGTTGGCCGCGATGTTGGCCTGACAGTCGTCGATGACGGTCAAGTTGCGGAGGCCGAGGAAGTCCATCTTGAGGAGGCCGAGCGTCTCGCAGGTCGGGTAGTCGAACTGCGTGATGGTCGCGCCGTCCTGCTCACGCCGCATCATCGGCATCACATCGAGCAGCGGCTCCGACGACAAGATCACCGCGCAGGCATGCACGCCCCACTGCCGCTTGAGGTTCTCGAGCTGACGAGCCGTGTCGATGATTTTCTTGACGTCGGTGTCGTTGTCGTAGAGCCCGCGTAGCTCCCCGGCCTCGCCATAGCGCCGGTGCTTCTGGTCGAAGATTGCGCCGAGCGGGATGTCTTTGCCCATCACTGCCGGCGGGAGCGCCTTGGTGATGCGCTCGCCCACGGTGAAGGGATAGCCCAACACCCGTGACGCATCCTTGAGTGCCTGCTTGGCCTTGATAGTGCCGTAGGTGACCACTTGCGAAACCCGGTCGTCGCCGTACTTCTCGGTCACGTAGCGGAGTACCTCACCGCGGCGGCGCTCGTCGAAGTCGATGTCGATGTCGGGCATCGTGACGCGCTCGGGGTTGAGGAACCGCTCGAACAGCAGACCATGCACCAGTGGGTCGAGCTCGGTGATGCCCATGGCGTAGGCCACGATCGCGCCCGTGGCCGAACCTCGGCCGGGGCCGACCCGGATGCCTTGGGCCTTGGCCCAGTTGATGAGGTCTGCCGTGACGAGGAAGTAGCCCGGGAACCCCATCTGAAGGATCATCGACGTCTCGAGGTCGGCACGTTCGCGGACCTCGGGAGAGATCCCGTCGGGGTAGCGCTTGACGAGACCGGTCTCGATCTCCTTGACGAACCAGGTCTCCTCGGTCTCGCCTTCGGGAACGGAGAACCGCGGCATCAGGTTGCGGCCTTCGGCAAACTCCACGTTGCAGCGCTCGGCAATCAGCAACGTGTTGTCGCACGCCTCCGGGAAGTCGCGCCAGATGTCGCGCATCTCCGCGGGTGTCTTCAGGTAGTAGCCGTCGCCGTCGAGCTTGAACCGGTCTACGTCGTTGACGGTCGACCCGGACTGGATGCAGAGCAACGCGTCGTGCCCGATGGCGTCTTCGGGTCGGGTGTAATGCAGGTCGTTGCTGGCGACCAGTGGCACGTCGATTTCCTTGGCCAGCCTGAGCAGGTCGGCGCGAACCCGCTTCTCGATGTCGAGGCCGTGGTCCATCAGTTCGACGAAGTAGTTGTTGGGTCCGAAGACGTCGCGGTAGTAGGCAGCGGCCTCGCGCGCGGCGTCGTACTTGCCGAGCCGCAGCAGGGTCTGGACCTCACCGGATGGGCAGCCCGTCGTGGCGATGATGCCCTTGCCGTAACGCTCGAGCAGCTCGCGGTCGACCCGCGGCTTGTAGTACTGGCCCTCGATCGAGGCGAGTGAGCTCAACCGGAACAGGTTGTGCATGCCCTCGGTCGTCTCGGCCAGCATCGTGATGTGGGTGTAGGCGCCGCCACCGGATACGTCGTCGGGGCCACCGTTGCCCCATTGCACCCGCCGCCGCTCGAACCGGCTGGTGCCAGGCGTGACGTAGGCCTCGATCCCGATGATCGGCTTGACCCCGCGAGCCTTGCCCGCCTGGTAGAACTCGAAGGCGCCGAACATGTTGCCGTGGTCGGTGATCGCCAGGGCAGGCATGCCGAGCCCGGCCGTCTCGTCGAACAGCTCCCCGACCCTGGCCGCGCCGTCGAGCATGGAGAACTCGGTATGCACGTGGAGGTGGACGAAACTGTCCGACATCGGCGGCGGACTCCTCACGATGATGGCCGGGGACTGGCGGCTTGCGGCTGCTGCGGGCAGGTCGAACTCAGCGGCACCTCGGGGAACAGCCGGTGCGGCTGGGGGAAGGACCACAGCCTACTTCTCCGAAGGATGTCAGAAGGCAGCGACACTCGAGGTGGTCCGGAGCCCGCCCGTCGAGACCTGTCGGCTCGGGGTCGATGGCGGTCGAAATGTGGGTTGGGCCGGCGTGGCTGTTCCTTCGCAGCCCTCGCTCCCGTTCTCGGTTTTCGGCTCGGCGGGGGGTCCAGGCCGGCACGACGAGGCCGGTCACGGCCGACCACGCGTTCTGACGGCAGCGGGGCGCTTGGGCTGATGGCAGCCGTACTTCACGCAGCAGGACGGGTGACCGTGTTGGTGCCGGTGTGGTCGGCCAAGAAGTATCGGCCGTGGGTCCTGACCCGGTGGTGGAACCTGACCATCGGACCCAGGTTCGCTAACGCGGTTTGGCCCGGTGGACCACCGTTGTCAGGATCTCGATACGCCTCAGTGTGGTCGATGTCGCGTGTGCGGCTGGTGCTGGTGGCGTAGGGAAACACGTCAACAGGACTGCGTAGATATGCCGCGTCGCGGAGCCGGTCCGGGACCTCGTAGGCGTCGACCGGGGTCTGGTGGGCCAAGTCGATCACTGGTTGATCGTGACGTCGCAGTCGCGCAGGAAGCGTTTGGCTTGGTCGAGGGTGATCGGTCCGGCGCCTTCGAACCGGGCCACCCCAGCACCGTCCTCACGGCTGAACCCATCTTGGGAGACGTGCACGTAGAGGGTGGCCGGTGGCCGCTGGGGTCGGCTGGTGCCGGCGGGCTCGTGCGGCTTCGCTTCGCTCTTGGACGGCGCTGCGAGTCCCCCCGCCCCCACCCTCACCCTTCCCGGGAGGTATCTGGCCGCCACTTCGTCATACAGGTCCAACGCCTGCTGCGGTTGGGCCAAGATCCCGACCGCTTTGGCGCGGCGGAGGTCTTTGCTGGCGGTGTCGCCGAGCAGACCGAGTCCGTCGGCGACCCGGTCGACGGAGGCGTCGAACCAGATCGCCGCCGGTGCCTCGGTGCGGATGTAGATGTCCTTCATGCCGTGGTCGTTGGACGCCCGCAGCCACACCCCTTGCGCTTGCTCGGCGCGCTGGACGGCCAGGGCGGCGGCTTCTGGGTCGGCGTCGATGACGGCGGCGTCGATGATCGCTTCCAGCCGTCCCCACGACACCGAGTGTGCCCAGGGCGCGACCCACAAGACCAACTCCGACATCAACCGCTGGCAGGAACCGCGACGAGCCCAGCCAGCAACTGGTCGCATCAACCCCAGTAGGCAGTTTTGTCGGTGATGGGCCGGGGCTCAGCTCGCGGGGTGGTAGACGTACTTGACGTCGGGTGCTCCCTCTTCGTTGTCGCCGTCAGTCCTTGCCACCGCGTCGAAGCCGTGCCGTTCGTAGAACCTGCAAGCGCCGACGTTGCTCTGGAACGTCCACAGCTGGATCTGCCCGGTCAGCTGCTGCTTGGCGAGGTCGACGAAGCGGCCGCCGAGCCCATGACCCGTGAAGGCGGAGTCGATGTAGAGGTGTTCGATCCAGTCGGGCTGCCCGAGAGCCATGAAACCCGCCAGGCCACGATCCATCTCGGCAACCCAGACGTCGTACCGCTCGAACATGACCTCACGGACCCACCCGCCCACATCGTCTCGTGGGTGGACCATGGGAGGGATCGCCGGCTCGTTCTCGTGCCGCACCTTCCAGAAAAGGTCCGCGACCAGCTCATCCTCATCGGGTCGCGCCCGACGGATCACCAGCTCCGCGCCAGCCGTTGGTTGTTCGTACGACGTCATGGCAACCGGCTCAATCCGAGTCGCGGATCACGTCAAGCGCATGCGCGAGGTCGTCGGGGTAGGGCGACTCGAACTCCACCCATGCCTCGCTGTCCGGATGTTCGAAACCCAAGCGAACCGCGTGCAGCCATTGCCGCTCGAGGCCGACGCGCTTGGCGAGGACGGGGTCACCGCCGTACGTCAGATCTCCCACGCAGGGATGGTGCAGCGCACTCATGTGCACCCGGATCTGGTGGGTACGGCCGGTCTCGAGCTTGATTTCCAGCAACGACGCGAAGCGATGGGCTTCGAGCGTCTCGTAGTGGGTGATGCTGTGGCGGCCGCCGTGTCCGACCGTGAACTTGTAGTCGTGCTTGGTATGGCGAACGATCGGGGCATCGATGGTGCCGCGTAGCGGGTCAGGGTGACCCTGCACCAGCGCGTGGTAGGTCTTGTCGACCGTGCGCTTCTTGAACGCTCGCTTCAGCTTCGAGTAGGCGTGCTCCGACTTCGCGACGACCATCAGGCCGCTCGTCCCGACGTCGAGGCGCTGCACCACGCCCTTGCGCTCCGGCACTCCCGAGGTCGAGATCGTGAACCCGGCCGCGGCGAGGTGTCCGAGCACGGTCGGACCCGTCCACCCGACGCTGGGATGTGCCGCGACGCCGACCGGTTTGTCGACGACCACGAACGCGTCGTCGTCATACACGATCCGAAGTCCTTCGACCGTTTCGGGGCGTACAACGACTCCTGCGGCCGGCGGCGGGATCGTCACCTCGAGAAAGGCGCCCTCCTCGACGCGGTCGGACTTCGCGGGCGCAACGCCGTTGAGGAGCACCTCGCCCGCCGCGACAAGCTCGGCGGCGGACGTGCGTGACAGCCCGAACATTCGGGCGATGGCGGAGTCGACGCGCTCACCAGCGAGGCCATCGGGAACGTGAACCACTTTGTGCCCAGGCGACAACGTCATGAGATGGACGATCCCTGGTCGGGGTCAGCAGGCGTGTCTTTCGCATGGCGAGGCTCGACAGTGCCGTCGAGGTGGACGCCGCGCAAGCTGAGCAGCACGAACAGCACGGCAGCACACGTAATCGCTGAGTCAGCGACGTTGAAGACCGGCCAGTGCGGCAACTCGATGAAGTCGACGACGTGGCCGCGGAACGGCGCCGGGTCACGAAAGATGCGATCGGTGACGTTCCCGAGTGCGCCACCGAGGAGCAGCCCAAGCGCGACCGCCCAACCCACGCTGCCGAGCCGGCTGGCCATCTTGATGCAGATCACCACGACGACGAGCGCGATGATCGTCAACACGACCGTGTAGCTGGTGCCCATACTGAAGGCCGCGCCCGGGTTGTGTGTCAGTCGAAACTGCAGCCAGCCGTCAATCACGTCACGCGGACGCTGGTCGGACAGAGCGCGCTGGGCCCACCATTTGGTGCCTTGGTCAAGCAGGAAAGTGGCCACGGCAACGACAGCCCAGAGCGTGATCCGATGGTTGCGGGCTGCTGCTGTGGAGGGGGTCGCGTCGTCGCTCAGCGACGTTCCTGGCGTTGTTTGCATTCCATGCACAGTGTCGCACGGGGGAACGCCTGCAGCCGCATCTTGCCGATCGGCTGACCGCAGGACTCGCAGATACCGTAAGTGCCTGCGTCGATGCGCGCGATCGCCGCCAGGACGACGGAGAGGCTCTCACGAGCGTTCTTGGCCATCGTCATTTCGTGGTCGCGCTCGAACGTGTTGGAGCCGACGTCAGCCTGGTCGTTGCCGGCCCCCTCGCCGCCCTCCCTCAGCAGGTGGTCGATCTCGACCTCGGTCGCGGTGATCTCGGTCTGGAGACGACTGGCGTCTTGTTCGAGCGTCGCTCGGACCGCCCGGATCTCTTTCGCAGTCCAGGGCTTCTCGCCTGCGCGTACGGCGAGACGGCCGCCTCGTGCCTTCTTGGGCGGGGCGGCCGGCCGGGCCGGTGCTGCGGCTGTTGATGTCGCGTTCTTCGCGGGGGCCTTGTTCGTCACTGCAGGTGGGGCCTTCTTCGCGGGGCCGGGGCTGGCCGTGGTCTGCTTCGTCGGAGCCTTCTTGGCGGCGGCCTTCTTGGCAGGGGTCTCGGTGGGAGCCTTTTTCGCCGGAGCTTTCTTCGCGACCGTCTTCTTGGCCGAAGCCTGCTTCACGACTGCCTTCTTGGCTGGTGCGCTCTTCTTCGCCGCGGTCTTCTTGGCGGGCGCAGATTTCTTTGCGGTGGTTTTCTTGGTCGGTGCGCTCTTCTTTGCCGCAGTCTTCTTCGTGGCAGTCTTCTTCGCGGGTGCCTTTTTGGCTGGTGCGCTCTTCTTCGCTGCGGTCTTCTTGGCGGGCGAAGTCTTTTTCGCCGCAGTCCTTTTCGCCGCAGCCTTCTTCGCGGGCGTCTTTTTGGCTGGTGCGCTCTTCTTCGCTGCGGTCTTCTTGGCGGACGTCGACTTCTTCACCGCAGTCTTCTTCACAGCCGCTTTCTTGGCAGGCGAAGTCTTCTTGGCCGCCACCGTCTTCTTCGTGCTGGGCCTGGTGGACTTCGCCGGAACCGATTTCGCCGTGCGCTTGGAGGTTGTCGACCTGCGGCTGGTGGCTTTGGCCACCACTTTCCGAACGGCCTTGATCGCCGAGTTGTTCCTGGCAGCCATCAGTTCGGCCTCTCATCGGTACGGCGTGTTCCCCGTGAACACAGTGCCGAGAGGATAGGCGGTTATTGCCCCACCTTCAAACAACCACGCTCTGGTGGACCGGAATATGTGAGTGAGCCGGACCGGTGGGATCCCCTAGACTGGGTGCGCGTCGTACGGCTGAGATGGGGCCATCACCTCGGAGCTGTCGGAAGAACAGCGGGATCCCCGCCTATTAGAACCGACCGCGGCGCACGCAGAGAGGGTCGATCGTCTCCTTGAGGCGGCCGACCAAGGAGGGTGGTACCGCGGACCGGCGCTCGGCTGGCTTCGTCCCTTCGCCCCACGTGGCTCAGGCCACCGTGACGACGGAGAGAGACGAATGGCAAGACCCGAGGAAGTGCCGACGCGATGAGCACCCAAGACACCCAGCCTGCCGGCGACGAGGCGGTCCCTCCCCAGGTCGACCTGCCCGCTCTCGAGCGAGAGGTGATGGCGTTCTGGCGCGACCACAAGACGTTCGACCGGTCGCTCGAACGCACCGAAGACGGGCCTCGCTGGACGTTCTACGAAGGCCCACCAACGGCGAACGGCAAGCCCGGCACGCACCACGTCGAGGCCCGCGTCTTCAAGGACCTCTTCCCGCGCTACAAGACCATGCAGGGCTTCCGCGTCGACAGAAAAGCGGGCTGGGATTGCCAGGGACTGCATGTGGAGGTGGGGGTCGAGAAAGAGCTCGGCGTCTCCGGCAAGGCGCAGATCGAGGCCTACGGGATCGCTGAGTTCAACGCGAAGTGCCGAGAGTCTGTCTTGCGCTCTACGCAGGAGTTCGAGGAGATGACCGAGCGGATGGCCTACTGGGTCGACACGTCCCGGGCCTACCGCACGATGGATCCGTCGTACATCGAGAGTGTCTGGTGGTCGCTGAAACAGGTCTTCGACAAGGGGCTGCTCTACGAGGCCTTCCGGATCACGCCCTACTGCCCGCGCTGCGAGACCGCGTTGTCCGACCACGAGCTCGGCCAGCCCGGTGGCTACGAGGTGGTCGCGGATCCGTCGGTCTATGTCCGCTTCCCGCTGACCTCCGGTCCGTTGGCCGGCCGCGCCGCCTTGCTCGTCTGGACCACCACGCCCTGGACGCTCGTGTCGAACACCGCAGTCGCGGTCAACCCCGAGGTCGAGTACGTCGTCGCGACCGACGGCAACGAGACCCTGGTTGTCGCCGAGCCGCTCTTCGAGTCGGCGCTGGGTGACGGCTGGACCATCGAGTCGCGGCTGAGCGGTCGAGAGATGGAGCGCTGGACCTATCAGCGGCCGCTCGATCTGGTCACCTTCCCCGAGGGCAAGGCAGCGCACTTCGTGGTGCTCGCCGACTACGTCACGACCGCGGACGGTACTGGCCTCGTCCACCAGTCCCCTGCGTTCGGCGAGGAAGACATGACGGTCGCCAAGGCGTACGACCTGCCGGTGGTCAACCCCGTGCGTCTCGACGGCCACTTCGAGGAGAGTGTCCGGCTCGTCGGCGGCCAGTTCTTCAAACATGCCGACGCCGACCTCGTCCGAGAGCTCGAGCGCCGTGGCGTGGTGTTCCGGCACGTCGCGTACGAACACTCCTATCCGCACTGCTGGCGTTGCCACACGCCGTTGATGTACTACGCGCTGCCCGCTTGGTACATCCGCACGACCGCCGTCAAGGACGAGCTGCTGCGCGCGAACGAGAACACCAACTGGTTCCCCGAGACGATCAAGTGGGGCCGGTACGGCGACTGGCTCAACAACAACGTCGACTGGTCGCTCTCTCGCACTCGCTACTGGGGAACTCCGTTGCCCGTCTGGCGATGTGCAGACAACCACCTCACGTGCGTAGGATCTCTCGCCGAGCTCGGCGAGCTCGCCGGCCACGACGTGAGCATGGTCGACCCGCATCGGCCCTACGTCGACGACATCACCCTGCCGTGCCCCCAGTGCGGGGCCGAGGCCCGACGCGTCAAGGAAGTCATCGATGCCTGGTACGACTCCGGCTCGATGCCGTTCGCGCAGTGGGGATACCCCTACGTGGACGGGTCGGCGGCAGAGTTCGAGAACGCCTTCCCGGCACAGTTCATCTGCGAGGCGATCGATCAGACGCGTGGGTGGTTCTACTCACTGATGGCAATCGGCACCCTGCTGTTCGACCGATCGTCGTACGAGAACGTCGTCTGTGTCGGCCTGCTGCTCGCCGAGGATGGACGGAAGATGTCCAAGCACCTCGGCAACATCCTCGAGCCGATGCCGTTGATGGATGAGCACGGGGCTGACGCGGTTCGCTGGTTCATGGCCGCATCGGGCTCTCCCTGGCTGGCGCGGCGCATCGGCCGCGCGACGTTGCAGGAGATCGTCCGCAAGGTGTTGCTGACCTACTGGAACACGGTCGCCTTTCATGCGCTCTATGCCAGGACGAACGGCTGGACTCCTGACCAGCAGGCGCCGCCCGAGCAAGATCGCTCCGTGCTCGACCGTTGGCTGCTGTCCCAGCTCAACCAGCTGACGCGCGACGTCACTGATGCACTCGACCGCTTCGACACACAACGTGTCGGGATGCTGTTGAGCGAGTTCATCGACGACATGTCCAACTGGTATGTCAGGCGGTCGCGCCGCAGGTTCTGGGACGGCGACCCGGCCGCCCTGTCCACGTTGCACGAGACTCTCCACGTACTCACTCGGTTGATGGCGCCGCTGACCCCGTTCATCACTGAGCGCGTCTGGCAAGACGTCATTCGGTCCGACGACGAGACCGCAGCGGAGTCTGTGCACCTCGCCGACTGGTCGACGTACGACGAAGAACGCATCGACGAGACGCTCGATGCCGGGATGGCGTTGACCCGCCGACTCGTCGAGCTGGGTCGATCGGCCCGCGCCGAGGCGAAGATCAAGACCAGGCAGCCGCTGCAGCGTGTGCTGATCCCGTCGGCTGCGTTCGAGCGACTCTCTGAGGAGCTCAAGGACGAGATCATGGCCGAGCTCAACGTGGTAGCGGTGGAGTCGTTCGGTTCAGCAGGCGACCTGGTCGATCACTCGGCCAAGGGCAACTTCCGCAACCTGGGCAAACGCTTCGGCAAGGAGACGCCGCAGGTGGCGGCCGCCATCGCGGCTGCCGACGCAGCAGAGCTGGCAGAAGCCCTGTCGACCCGTGGTGTCGCCACCGTCGGCGGCGTGGAGGTCACCTCAGATGACGTGATCATCTCCGAGCGTCCGCGCGAAGGGTGGTCAGTCGTCAACGAGCACGGTGAGACGGTGGCCCTTGATCTGCACCTGACGCCTGAGCTGGTGCGCGCAGGGTTGGCGCGCGAGGTCATCAGGATGGTGCAAGAAGCACGCAAGGCCAGCGGCCTCGATGTTTCCGACCGCATCACGTTGAACTGGTCGGGCGACGGTGCGGCTGCTGACGCGCTCGCCGAACACTCCGACCTTGTCTCGCGGGAGGTGCTCGCGGTGACGACGACCCGCGTCGACACACCTGAGGCCGACTGGCAGCGAGATGCCGATCTTGGCGTCGCGTTCTCTTTGCAGAAGGTTTGAGTCCAGACGGCAACAGGGCCCCGACCTTGTGGTCGAGGCCCTGTTGCTATCTCAGATTGGGCTCAGTGCTGTTGCTGCTGGTCTTCGCCGAGTAGCTCACGCAGACGACGTGGCGTCTCTCCGTCGGCAGCAGGGGTGAGCGGAACCTCGCCGTCGCCCTGGCCGTCGAGCGCACGCAACTGGGCCTGGAAGTAGCCCTTCAACCGGCTGCGGTACTCACGCTCGAACGCACGAAGGTCTTCGAGCTCACGGGCGAGGTTGTCCTTGTCGCGCTCGAGCTGGCCGAACAGTGTGCTCCGGCGCTCGGACGTCTCAGCATCGAGCTTCTCAGCGCGCGTGCGCGCGTCGGACTCGACGCGCTCGCTCTTCGCCTTGGAGTCGGCTTCGAGGCGCTCGGACTTGATGCGCGCCTCGCCGAGGATCTTGTCGGCCTCGTTCTTCGCCTCGTCGACCAGCTGGTCGGCGTTGTGAGTGGCGATCTCCAGCAGTCTCGCGGCTGCGCTGGAGGCTTCAGGCACGGTGGTGACGGCGGGCAGGGCAGGAACGGCCGCCAAGACGGGCTCCGGCTCCTTCACTGGCTCGGGCTCCGGCTCGGGCTCCGGCACCGGCTCCATCACAGCAGGAGCGGCGGCTGGCGCCGACGTGGCGGCAGTCGAGAGCTTGCTGCGCAGGTCGTCGTTCTCCTGGTGTAGCCGGGTGAGCTCGACCTCAACTTCATCGAGGAACTGATCGACCTCCCCCATGTCATAACCCTCGCGCAAGCGGACGGGCGTAAACGTCTTCTTGTGTACGTCCTCGGGCGTCAACGGCATGAGCTCACCTCAGGTAGTCCAATCTGATTATGTACGTGCGATGCCACGCTACTCCGTATCGAGAGCGTCTGACGGGTGCCACACCGCTTGTCTAGCCTAACCGAGCAGCAGAGTCCGGCGGTTCAGGTACAGGAAAACGTAGCAAATCAAGAGCACAAAAATGACTGAAAGGTCGAGCGCCGCACCACCCAGTCGGAGAGGTGGAACAAACTTTCGGAAGAGGTTGATGGGCGGATCAGTTGCCGAGTAGATGATCTCCAGCAAGATCAGCATCGGTCCACGCGGATGCCACGACCTCGCGAACATCTGCACCCAGTCGGCTACCAGTCGCGCGAGGATGAGCAGGATGTAGAACCACAGGACGAGTTCGATGATGACGCCGAGGACGACCACGGATGCAGCCTAGACGGTCGCCACAAAGGTTGGAGTCGGCCCGCCGAGACATGAGCCAAGGGCATTTCGACGCAGGAGGCTTAGCGAGCCTCTAGCTTTGGTTGAAGAATCCGCCCTCGGCGATGCGCTGTTTGTCCTCAGCGGCCACGGTGACGTTGGGAGGCGAGAGCAGGAAGACTTTGCTCGTCACGCGTTCGATCGTGCCTCGGGTGGCGAAAACCAGACCCGCAGAGAAGTCTACGAGGCGCTTGGCGTCGCTGTCGTCCATCTCCGACAGGTTCATGATCACCGGAATGCCTTCGCGGAAGTGCTCGCCGATCGTGCGCGCTTCGTTGTAGTTGCGCGGGTGGAGCGTCGTGATTCGAGACAACTCCGTCACCACCTGGGTCGGTCGACGACGCTCGGACAGAGAGGCCACCGGAGCCGGACGGTCGTCGCGCACCGCCTGCACCGGTCGGGCGGACGTGTCCTGCGACATGTCGTCCTCGGCGTAGTAGTCGTCTTCGTAGCGGTCCGTGTCTTCGAGCAGGCCCAGGTATACCCCGACCTTGCGCATTGCACCCGGCATGACCTCGGTTCCTCCACCTCATCGTTGATGCAGCCTGGTCGCTGATTCAGCGCTGCTGCCTGATCTGACATTACCCGAGCCGATGCCGCTCACCGAGTATCGCGCGGCCGACACGCACGTGTGTTGCACCGGCTTTTATGGCTTGATCGAAGTCGTCACTCATTCCCGCCGACACTGCGGTCGCGTCAGGGTGCACGGCCTGAAGTCGTCGGCTCACCTCGACCAGTCGCTCGTAGGCCGGACCCGCGTCCTTGCCGAGCGGCGCCACCCCCATCACGCCGAGCAGTCGCAACCCGCCGGCCGTCTTCACTGTGTAGGCGAGCTCCTCGATCTCCGACGGCGGCACGCCTCCGCGGCCTCGTTGCTGGCTGGGCGGATCGAGGCTCACCTGGATGAAGCAGTCAACGGTGCGGTCGTACTGGTGGGCGCCTGAGTTGAGCCGGTGTGCCACACGCACCGAGTCGACCGAGTGCACGACATCGGCGTACTCGGCGATCCTGCTCGCCTTGTTGGACTGGATCCGGCCCACGAAGTGCCACCGAATCTCGCGCGTCGCAAGACCGCCGACCTTGTCGGTGGCCTCCTGATGTTTGTTCTCGGCAATGTTGTTGACGCCGAGATCATGGAGGATCTCGATGTCACTCGCCGGCCAGGACTTCGTCACGACGACCAGGGTCAGCGCATCAGCGCTGCGTCCAGACGCTTCGGCCGCCTCGGCCATCCGCTGCCGCACCGCCTGAAGGCCGGACTCGATCTCGTCACGTCTTGCGTCAGTCACGGTCCCCTCCCCGGCGTACGACGATCCCGGCGAACCGACCTGACCGTTCTGCATCGCGGCGATGTGAGTAGAGGTCGGGCGACTCGACCGTGCATCGGCCACGGTCGTACACCGTGCAGCCGGCGGCCAGCAGCTGGTGATGAACAGCGGCACCGATATCGACCGAGGGTGTGCCCCACGTGGTGCAGGCGTAGGCCGCGGGAACCACGGCTGCGACGTCGTCGCGCATCGATGCGGGGACTTCGTAGCACCCCCCGCATACCCGCGGGCCCACCCAGGCTTCGATCCTTTCGGCACCGCGCTGGCGCATCGCGTCGACCGCCGCGGGTACGACGCCAGCCACCACACCGGGCCTTCCTGCATGCGCGACGCCAACAACTCCGCACTCGGCGTCGGCGAGTATGACGGGTACGCAGTCTCCGACCCGGACGCACAGGGCAACGTCGGTCTGGGTCGTGATCAGCGCATCGCACGGGGTCGCGACCGGTCCAGGCGCCGACACTTCGACGACGTCGGCGCCGTGCATCTGGTGCATGGTGGCAAACCCAGCTACTCCGAATTCCTTTGCCAACAAGTCGAGGTTGGCCTGCAGCTCATCGTCTCGACCCGGCCTGGATCGGCTCAGGTCAAAACTGTCGAACGGCTCTGTGCTGACTCCGCCGTGTCGGTCGGTGAACGCGAGGTCGACGCGCCCCGCATCGGCCCGGGTGTGGTCGCGGCGAGCGAACACGGACTACTTGAGGAAGTCGGGGACGTCGAGGTCCTCGTTGTCGTCGAACGGGATCGCGCGTGGTTGTCGCTGCTTCGGTGCCTGAGCCGCCGGCGCCGGTGCCTGCGGCTGCGGTGCCGCCGCAACTGCCGGCTGCTCCGCTGGAGCTGGGCCGTCGGTCGGAGCCACGACGGCTTGCGGCAATCTGCCAGGCTCGGGCGTCCCATTGCTCTCGCGGCGCAGCGCGGGTTGCGACTGGTCACGACGCTTGGGCATCCCACCGTCGAAGCCGGCCGCGATGACCGTGACCCGAACCTCATCACCGAGGGCGTCATCAATGACGGCACCGAAGATGATGTTCGCGTCGGCATGCGCTGCCTGCGACACCAGAGCCGCGGCTTCGTTAATCTCGAACAACCCAAGGTCTGAGCCGCCGGAGATCGACAACAACACGCCATGGGCACCGTCGATGGACGCTTCAAGCAGCGGGCTGGACACTGCCATCTCTGCTGCAACGACGGCGCGGTCGTCGCCGTTGGCACGGCCGATCCCCATCAACGCCGAGCCGGCGTTCGACATCACGGACTTCACGTCGGCGAAGTCGAGGTTGATCAGCCCGGGGGTCGTGATCAGGTCGGTGATGCCGGAGACACCTTGCAACAGCACCTGGTCGGCCTGCTTGAACGCGTCGAGCACGCTGACGTTGCGGTCGGAAATGGACAGGAGTCGGTCGTTGGGAATGACGATGAGAGTGTCGACCTCTTCGCGAAGCGCGGAGATGCCTTCCTCTGCTTGGTTGGCGCGACGGCGACCCTCGAACGCGAACGGTCGCGTGACGACACCAATCGTGAGGGCACCGAGCGAGCGAGCGATTCTGGCGACGATCGGTGCACCACCGGTGCCGGTGCCACCGCCTTCGCCAGCGGTCACGAACACCATGTCGGCGCCCTTGATGACCTCTTCGATCTCTTCGGCGTGGTCGTCGGCGGCTCTGCCGCCCACGCCGGGGTCAGCCCCGGCGCCCAGACCTCGGGTCAGTTCCCGGCCGATGTCGAGCTTCACGTCGGCATCGCTCATAAGCAGTGCCTGCGCGTCGGTGTTGATAGCGATGAACTCCACCCCGCGGAGTCCGACTTCGATCATCCGGTTGACGGCATTGACTCCACCACCGCCGATACCCACAACCTTGATGACCGCCAGATAGTTCTGCGGTGCTGCCACGGCACATGCCTCTCGTTGCGATGATCGCTTCCCCGCCACGGCGAGGAACTGGGTTGGAAACTGTTGCTTGCTGTCCTGGGCCCGTGCTCGATCCAGGAGGCTGCGGGGAAGTCCTCGAGATTGGGTCCAACTCTTACCCTCAAGTAGAGAGTTATAGTTATGTCAACCTCGCGTTGCGCTAAAACGTAGGTCACCCGACACCCGCCACGAAGCCGACACGCCGCACGTGCGGCGATCTCTCGAATTCATCGCGCCGCGTCCTGGCCACCGACAAACCGGCGGGTGTTCAACGTTGCGTGGTTGGCTGTTCGGGAACGCTGACGTCGTACACCTTCGCCCGCTGCCGCAACAGCACAGCGAGCACCTCGACCTTCCGATCCGACTCGGCCGCGCTCCCCCACACGACCTCCTTGCCATCGCGAAGCATCAGGGAGATCGAGTCCATCGAGTGAGCTCGCACCCGTTTCATGTCGTCGATCACCGAGGCCGGCAACGCCGCGATGACAGCCGCCACCTCGCGCCGAGCCTGGTCGTCGAGCGTCCCCTCGAACGCGACGACGGGCAGCGACGGGTCACGATGCGCAGACCTGCGGAACATCACGCCCTCGCTGTCCATGAGCCACCAACCGTCCTTGTGCAACGTGGCGACCGGAGCCCGTTCGGAAACCGAGATCGTCAACGTGTGCGGCCACGAACGGTGCACGGACACGTCGGCGACGGCGGGTACCTCGGAGACTCGATCTCGCACCGCGTCGATGTCGATCCGAGCCAGGGGTACGCCGAGATCGACATCGGCAGCTGCTAACACCTCGTAGGTCGAGAGGTGCTCGACGCCTTCGACGTCGACCTTGTCGGTGGCCAGCCACGAGGAGAAGAAGACGGCCCATCCGGCCAACGCCACCACCGTAAGTGAACCGACCATGATCAGGATCGGACGGGCTCTGCGCAGCCGTCTCCGCCATTGCAGTTTGGTAAACCGGGAGGGGTCAGAGCCGGTCGCCATCAGCGATCCCCTCCCCGTCGCGCCCCGCCAGCAAGGCCAACACCTGCGGCCCGATCTCGGTCACGTCGCCCGCGCCCATCGTGAGCACAACTGTGTGCTGCGTAGCCAGCTCGGCAACTCGCTCGGCCACTCTGTCCCATTGCGGTTCGAACCACACGTGTCCGGTCGGGAGGTTCACAGCGTCGGCCACGGTTGCGCCGGTGATGCCGGGCTCGGGTGTCTCGCGAGCGGCATAGACGTCCATCACGACGACATCGTCGGCCGCAGTCAGTGCCACACCCATGGCGGCACCGAAGATCCTGGTGCGGCTGAAGAGATGCGGCTGGTAGCAGACCACGAGACGGTCTTCACCGGCGACGGCTCGAGCCGCTTGCAGGTCACCCGCAATCTCCGCAGGGTGGTGCGCATAGCTGTCGTAGACGCGCACGGAACCCACTGCGCCCTTGAACTCCATCCGCCGCGCACTCCCCCGGAAGCTCGCGAGTCCGACAGCCAGCTCATCGAAGCTGAAGCCGAGTCGCAGCCCGGCAGCCAAAGCGGCGAGTGAGTCAATGACGTAGTTGATCCCGGGCACCTGGAGCGTGACAGCGCCGAGGCTCTTGCCATGGTCAGAGACGTTGAACGTCGAGGTCTCGCCGACGAACGCCAGGGCGGTGGCCCGGAAGTCGCACCCGGGCGCCTGGCCGACACGCAGCACGTCGACGTCGTACGACTTCGCGAGGTCGGCAAGCCGCGCGGCCCCAGGGTCGTCGACACAACAAACGAGGAAGCCGCCAGGTTGGATTCGCTTCACGAACTCGTCGAAGACGGCCGCGTAGGCCTCCGGGGTGTCGAAGTAGTCGAGGTGGTCGGCATCGACGTTCGTAACGATCGCTCCCGACGGCGTGTAGACCAGGATCGCCTCGTCGCTCTCATCGCCTTCGGCGACAAAGATGTCCCCCGAACCCGCGGCCGCGTTGAGACCGGACGCCGTCAACGTCGAACCGATCGCGTACGACGGATCGGCACCTGTCGAGATCAGTGCCGTCGCGAGCATCGACGTGGTGGTCGTCTTGCCGTGAGTGCCCGTGACGATGACCGCCGTGTGGCCGAGCAACAAGGACTGCACCGCCGCGGAACGCGGCCACAACCGAACTCCCATCTCCCTCGCACGCACGACCTCGGGGTTGTCTTCCTTGATCGCTGTGGACACGACGACGGTGTCGGCTCCGTCGACGTGTGAAGCGTCATGGCCCACCCAGCACACGACCCCGATCGCCCGGAGCGAGTCGAGCAACGCCGAGTCCTTGGCATCGCTTCCCGTCACCGTGACACCGCGCCCGGCCATAACCCGGGCGATCCCCGACAACGCGGCGCCGCCGACACCGACGAAGTGCACGTGACCGAGCTCCTCACAGGGCTCGATCACGTCAGGGGCGTCGACCTTCATGAGCTGGCCGATCCTGCCTCTGCCGCGGCGACGACCATGTCGGCCAGCACCTCGTCTGCGTCACGGCGAATCAGGCCGCTCGACGCGGCGCTCATCGTTGCCAGCCGGGAAGGGTCGGTGAGCAAGGACGTGAGGTGCGCCTTGACCCAGCCGGGGGTGAACTCCCCGTCGTCGACCAGGATCGCGCCGCCGGCATCGACGACGGCCTTGGCATTGAGGGCCTGTTCGCCGTTCCCGATCGGCAATGGCACGAACACCGAAGGCAGCCCCAACGATGCCGCCTCCGTCACGGAGTTGGCGCCCGAACGCCCGACCATCGCGTCGGCGGCGGCATACGCCAGGTCCATCCGGTCGACGTACGGGACGACGACGTACGGCGGTGCAGAGGCGCCACGATCGTCGGGCAGGTTGACCTCGCCCTTGAGACCCATCACGTGCAGCACCTGAACACCTGCTGCCGCGAAATCGGAAGCCGACGCGGAGATCGTGTCGTTGATGCGTTTGGCGCCCTGTGAACCCCCGGTCACGAGCAGCGTCGGCAGGCCTTGCTCGAGGCCGAAATGGTCACGAGCGAGCGATCGCATCCCGGCGCGATCGAGCGTCGAGATCGCTCGACGAATGGGAAGTCCGACGAACCTGCCGTGCTTGATCGGAGTGTCGGGAAACGACGTGGCGACGAGCCGCGTGCAGAAGCGCGCACCGAACCGGTTCGTGATACCCGGCAACGCATTGCCTTCGTGGATGACCAACGGGCGCTTGGTTTTGCGGGCAGCCAGGTATGCGGGCATTGAGACGTATCCGCCGAAGCCGACGATCACATCTGGGTCGAACTCGGTGACCACGGTTCCGGCCGCCCGTACCGCTCCGCGAAGCCGACTCGGCACGCGCAACAGGTCGATCGACGGCTTGCGGGGCAACGGCACCGGGGGGATCAGCTCGAGCCGGTAGCCCGCTTCGGGGATGACGCGCGATTCGAGTCCTCGCTCCGTGCCCAAACAGAGGATCTCGACGCCCGGAACCTTGCGCTGCAAAGCATCCGCGGTCGCGATGAGCGGAGACGTATGACCGGCAGAGCCACCACCGGCCAGCAAAACTCGCACCGCCTGAATTCCTATCGTCCTCGTGAGGCGAGGGCACGACGCGACGTACGACGTCGGGCCCGCAGGGCTGCGGCTGCACCGGGCTCGGTGCGCGCGAACGACATCAGCAGACCGAGCGCCACAAGTGTCGGCAACAAGGCCGAACCTCCGTAGGAGATGAGCGGGAGCGGGATGCCGATCACCGGCAACAGCCCGAGCACCATACCGATGTTGATCATCGCCTGTGCCAGCAGCCAGACGACGATGCCCGCAGACGCGTAGCGGATGAACGTGTCCTTGCTGCGAGCGGCGATCCGCACACCGGCGTACGCCAGCGTCACGAAGAGCAGCAGGACCACGATCGTGCCGAACAGCCCGAACTCCTCGCCGATGATCGCGAAGATGTAGTCGGTGTGTGCCTCGGGAAGGCCGCCCCACTTCTGGTTGCTCGCACCGATGCCGCGACCCCACAGTCCGCCCGTGGCCAGGGCGAAGAAGCCGTGGCTCGCCTGCCACCCGCTTCCGCCGTAGTCAGCCATCGGGTCGAGGAAGCCTGTCAGCCGATCGACGCGTTCCTTCTGAGTGCTCGCCAAGGCGAATGCCGCCACAGCGATTACCAGGAAGGTGCCGGCAAACAACTTCATCGGCGCACCGACCACCCACAACATCCCCAGGATGATCGCGAACAGCACCAAGGCCGTGCCGAGGTCACCTTGCCCGACCACCAGGCTCACGACGACCAAGCAGGCGGGCACCATCGGGATGAGCAGGTGCCGCCACTGGTTGAGCAGCCGGCCCTTGCGTGCATAGATGTCGGCGATCCACAGCACCAGAGCAAGCTTCGCCAGCTCGGAAGGTTGGAGCTGGAACGGGCCGCCGAACGAGATCCAGTTCTGGTTGCCATTGACCTTCACCCCGATGCCGGGCACGTAGGTGAGGGCAATCAACGCGATCGAGATCAGCAGCGCAGGCCACGACAGTGCGCGGATGACGCCTCGAGGCAATCGCGACGTGGCCCAGGCCAGCGGCAGTCCGATCGCGACCCACATCGCCTGGCGCATGAAAATCGCGTAGGAGCTGCCGTACTCGCGCAGTGACGAGACACTCGACGCGCTCAGCACCATCAAGAGTCCGAGGGTGAGCAACAGACCGGAAACGCCGAGCACCAAGTGGTACGACGTCAGGGGCTTGTCGAGCGTGCGTTTGAGCGAAGCCGTCAGGCCGTCGCCACTCGCGTCGCGCACACGTCCCTCGGTGGCTGTGGCCACGTCCGCCCTTCCCAAGTCGTGGCCCGCACCTCCCGAGCCGCCAGCAGGCACGGGCCGACGGGTGGTCGACGGACCGTGCCTCAGTGTCCGCTGAGCCGATGCACGGCCGCGGCGAAGGCGTCGCCGCGCTCGGCATAGCTCACGAACAGGTCCTGGGACGCGCACGCCGGCGCCAGCAACACGGTGTCGCCCTCGCGGGCGAGGCTGGTGGCGGCGTTGACGACCCGCTCCATGACACCAGTGTCCGTGTCGGACACCTCGATCACGCGGACATCGGGGGCGTGTCGCGCGAGGGCGTCGGCGATGAGCTGCCGGTCGGCGCCGAGCACGACGGCGCCGCGCAACCGGTCCGATGCCGACGTGACGAGGTCGTCGAACGTCGCGCCCTTGGCGAGACCTCCTGCCACCCAGACCACCGAGTCGAACGCGCGCAGCGAGGCCAGCGCCGCATGGGGGTTGGTCGCCTTGGAGTCATCGACGTACCGGACTCCCCCGACGACGGCGACCTCGTCGATCCGGTGCTTGTCGAGCGAGAACGTCTGCAGCCCCCGTCGTACGGCCGCGCCCGAGACGCCAAAGGAGCGCGCAAGGGCTGCTGCGGCCAGGGCGTTCGCGACGTTGTGCGGGGCACCGGTCGGTACGTCGGACACCTTGGCCAGCTCGGCGGCGTTGCGGTCACGTCCCTCGATGAACGCTCGGTCCGCCAGTACATCGTCGACCACACCCAGCATGCCGACTGCCGGGACGCCGAGAGTGAAGCCGATCGCGCGGGCGCCCTCGATGACGTCTGCCTCCTCGACCATCCGCTGGGTGGCGGGGTCTTCGACGTTGTAGACGCAAGCCACCTGAGCGTTGTGGTAGATCTTCGCTTTGGCGGCGCTGTAGCGATCAAGGTCGCCGTGCCACGAGAGGTGGTCGGGAGCAACGTTCAAGACCGCGGCAGAGTGCGCCGAGAGCGAGTCCATCCAGTGCAGCTGGTGCGACGACAGCTCCACCGCGACAACGTCGTACGGCTCGGGGTTCATCACCACTTCGCACATCGGGATGCCGACATTGCCACCCGCGACACTGATCAGTCCCTCGGCCCGCAACATGGCATCGAGCATCTGGACGGTCGTCGTCTTGCCGTTGGTGCCGGTCAGACACAGCCACGGCGTCTCGTGCTCCGGGTTGCGCAACCGCCATGCGAGCTCGACGTCGCCCCAGATCGGGATGCCTCGGTCGACTGCGGCGCCAAACAGTGGCTGCGATGGCGGCAACCCAGGTGATGTGACGACGAGATCGACGCCCTCAGGCAACGCGGAGGTCGATCCCGCACCCAGACGCACATCGACCCCGAGGATCTCCAGCAGCGTGGCCTTGTCGCGTGCGCCCTCGTCATCGGAGTCGGCAAGGACGATGACGCTTGCGCCTAGATGCTGAAGCGCATCAGCCGCAGCGAACCCAGACACCCCGAGTCCGGCGACCACAACCCGGAGCTCGTGCCACGGCGACGTGCGTACGGCGAATGGGAGCCAAGACGTGTCACGCGCCGGCGTCATACACCTGACACCCACTCGGCGTAGAAGATCCCGAGACCCGTCGCCACACAGATGCCGCACACGATCCAGAACCGAATCACGATCGTCACCTCGGCCCAGCCGAGCAGTTCGAAGTGATGTTGAAGCGGAGTCATCTTGAAGATCCGTCGTCCGACTCCGAGGCGCCACTTCGTCAGCTTGAAATAGCTGACCTGCATGATCACCGACAGTGTGATGATCGCGAACAGACCGCCAAGGACGATCAACAACAGCTCGGTGCGGGTCATGATGGCCAGGCCGGCCATCGCACCGCCCAGGGACAGCGAACCCGTGTCCCCCATGATGATCTGGGCCGGTGACGCGTTCCACCAGAGGAAACCGAAGCAGGCACCCGTGATGGCCGCGGCGACGACGGCGAGATCGAGCGGATCTCGGATCTCGTTGTAGCACTGGGGTCCGGGGGTGATCCGGCAGAATTGGTTGTTCTGCCAAATGCCCACAAGTGTGTAAGCGCCGAAGACCATCATCGAGCTGCCAACTGCGAGACCGTCAAGGCCGTCACTGAGGTTCACGGCGTTGCTCGTACCCGCGATCATGATGAGCACCCAGATGATCACCAGCACCGTTGGCATCTTCCAGTCGACCACCCTGATGAACGAAATCGCGGGCGAGGCCAAGGCGTTGCCCCGGTCGTCCTCGAAATGCAGGCTCGCCCACCCGAAAATGACCGCGACCACGGTCTGCCCACCGAACTTGGCCCTGCTGCGCAGACCGAGACTGCGTTGCTTGACGACCTTGATGTAGTCGTCGACGAAGCCGACCGCGCCGAGCCCGACGAAGAGGAAGAGAAGCAGCAGTGCCGACGCCGAAGGGGTGTCGCCGGTCAGCAGCTTGGCGCCGAAGTACCCGACAAGCGTCGCGAGGATGACCACGAGACCACCCATGGTGGGCGTGCCTCGCTTGGTGTGGTGCGACGTCGGTCCGTCTTCGCGGATCGGCTGCCCGTATCCCGACGTGGTGATGACCGAGATCGCCCACCGGGTTCCAACGAGGGTGCAGATCAGCCCGAGTCCACCGGCGAGCAGCAACGCCCTCATCCGTCAGCCTCCATCGCATCCTCGATCGCCGTACCGTCGATCAGCGCCTGGGCCACGTTCTCGAGCCCGGCTGCCCGCGATGCTTTCACAAGAACCACGTCACCCGGCCGCACCGCGCCACGCAGAAAACCTATCGCTGCGTCGATGTCGCGCACGCACACGGACTGGTTGTCTTGCAACCCTTCGAGTTGGGCCCCCTGATGAATCGGCGAGGCTTCGTCTCCCACGACCACGAGTTGCGAGACGCCCAGCTGCACGGCGAATCGTCCGATGGCGTTGTGCTCGTCGGAGCTCGCCTCACCAAGTTCCCTCATCTCGCCGAGCACGGCGAACGTTCGCGTCTGTCTACCCCGCCGACGGCCGAGCTCGGCGAGCGAGGTCAGGGCGGCCCGCATGCTGTCGGGGTTGGCGTTGTACGCGTCGTTGACGACAGTGAGTCCACCTTCGGTCTGCGAGACCTCCATCCGCCAGGGAGACCGAACCCGCACAGCACGCAGCCCCTCGACCACGTCTGCGAACGGCATGCCCAGCCCGATGGCGACCGCAGCGGCGGCAGCGGCGTTCCCGGCCTGGTGTGCCCCCACCAGCGAAAGCTGGATGTCGGCTTCGTCGGCACCCGTGCTGAGGGTGAAGCCGGGTTGCCCCTGTTCGTCGAGTTGCACGGAGCCCACCCGCACGTCGGCGTCGCTCTCGCTTCCGAACGTCACGACGCGAGCCGCTGTCCGGTCACGCATGACGGCGACAAGCTGGTCGTCAGCGTTGAGCACGGCAAGACCGTCGCGCGGAAGTGCTTCCACGAGCTCGCCCTTGGCTGCCGCGATGTCTTGCTTGGTGCCGAACTCACCGAGATGCGCCAGTCCGACGTTGAGGACGACGCCCACGGTGGGCTTCACCATCGTTGTCAGGTAGCTGATGTGGCCGCGACCTCGTGCGCCCATCTCGCTGAGGAGGTACGCCGTATTGGCCTGGACACGAAGAGCTGTGAGTGGAACCCCGATCTCGTTGTTGAGCGAGCCGGTGGGTGCAATCGTCGGGCCGGTGCGCTCGAGGAGTTGCGCGAGGATGTCCTTGGTGCTCGTCTTGCCCTGCGAACCGGTGATTCCGATGACGCGTAGCAACGGAAGGCTCTCGAGCACGTGGTGGGCCAACCGCCCCAACGCGGCGACCGAGTCGTCGACCACGACGGCTGGGACTCCGACGGGTCGCGTCACCAGGGCGGCAGCCGCACCGTCCGAGACAGCCTGCGCGGCGTACTCGTGACCGTCGACTCGTTCGCCAGGAACGGCAACGAACAGTCCGCCCTCGACCACCTGACGCGAGTCGACGAAAGCATCGCGGGAGATGACGATGTCGTCCGGTCCGGTGTCGTGCAGCTCACCACCAACAGCGGCGGCCACTTGAGCCAAGGTCATCGGGATCAACGGTCTGCTCCAGACTGCAGAGACGCCAGCACGGCGCGCGCTACCTCACGGTCATCGAACGGAAGCAACTCCCCAGCGACCTCCTGACCGGTCTCGTGTCCCTTGCCCGCGATCAGAATCGTGTCGCCTTCCGTCGCCTCGACGAGTGCGCGCGCGATGGCCTGCTCGCGGTCGCCAATCTCGATAATCGTCGCTTCTCCCGACGCAGCCTTCGCTCCGGTGACCACCTCGGCTCGGATGGCTGCCGGATCCTCACTGCGCGGATTGTCGTCCGTGACGATGACGACGTTGGACATCCTCGCGGCAATCTCCCCCATCAGCTGGCGCTTGCCCTGGTCACGATCGCCTCCCGCACCGATCACGATGACGAGGCGCCCGGGGGTCACCGGGCGCAGTGCTTCCAGCGTTGCGGTGACGGCATCGGGCTTGTGCGCGTAGTCCACGATCACGGTGAAGTCCTGGCCGGCATCGACCCGCTCCATCCGGCCGGGCACGGCCGGCACGGCAGCGATCCGGGCAGCGGCGGCGGCCACGTCTGCACCTACTTCACCAATGCTGGCCAATGCGGTCAGCGCGTTCATCACGTTGAACGACCCTGCCAGACCGACGCTGGTGGACAGGTGCAGCTCATCGGGCCCGTCGACGGTGAAGGTCGAACCGTTCTGGGTCGCCGCGACGTCGCTGCACCGCCAGTCCGCGTCGCGACTCGCCACGGAGAACGTGTGACTCGGGATCTGCGCACTCGTCACCAGCTGAGCGACGTACATGTCGTCGGCGTTCAGCAATGCGCGCTTCGCTCGCTCGGGTGTGAAGAGCTGCGCCTTGGCGGCAAAGTAGTCGTCGACGCTGGCATGGAAGTCGAGGTGGTCGCGCCCAAAGTTCGTGAAGACGGCCAAGTCGAAGACCACCCCGTCCACTCTCCCCATCACGATCGCGTGGCTCGACACCTCCATCGCACACACGTCGACATCGAGCTCGCGCATGACCGCGAAGAGCGCGTGGAGGTCGGGAGCCTCGGGCGTCGTCAGGGCGCTCTTCACCGGGCGGCCGTCGATCCACGTCCCCATCGTGCCGATGACAGCCGTACGACGACCAGGTCCGGCGAGCCCGGCGTTGATAAGCTGGGTGACGGTGGTCTTGCCCTGCGTTCCGGTGACGCCGATCAGAGTCACGTCACGCGACGGATGGCCGTAGACCAGTGACGCGACCGACCCGAGCACGCTGCGCGGGGCCGGGACAACGAGTGTCGGCAGACCGCTGTCCGCGGCCAGGTCTGCGCCCTCGGCATCCGTGAGGCAGGCCACGGCACCCGCCTCCGCGGCTGCACGCGCAAACCGCGCGCCGTGCGTTCGCTCACCGGGGAGGGCTACGTAGAGGTCCCCAGGTCGGACCGTGTGCGAAGACTGCGTGACGCCGGTGACCCATCCGGATGCCGACGGACCTTCGGGCGTCGCAACCGCGAGATGCCTGGCGATTTCGCCCAGCCCCACAGGGTCAGTGCGCGTCGGACGCGTTGGCGCGCTCGAGGGTGAGAACTCAGCTGACGGCACAGGGCGAGGCTACCGACGTCTCACCACTCCACCGGCAGGGCGGGTGAGTGTCGACCGGTGGGAGGAACGCCGAACTTCTGCAACGTGGCGGCCATCAGGTCATGGAAAACAGGACCCCCCGTCGTACCACCACCGCCGCCGTCCTTGGGCTGCTGGACGACGACGTACACGACGAACCGAGGGTCATCGGCTGGGGCGAATCCCGCGAAGGACACCGTGAACGATCCGTCGTAGCACGAGCATGACTCTTCGACGCGCTGCGCCGTTCCGGTCTTCCCCGCAACCCGATAGCCGTTGATGTTGGCGCTCGGAGCCGTACCGTCCGGCCCAGTGACGGCCTCCATCATCAGAGCCACCTGCTTGGCGGTCTTCTCGCTGACCACCCGGCGCTCGGTGGGCGGATCGGCCGGCGTCACGTCGCCGTGCGAGTCGACGTAGGACTCGATGAGTGAGGGCTGCACGTACGTCCCGCCGTTCGCGATGGTGGCGATCGCTGCTGCCATCTGCACCGCGTTCACGGACATCCCCTGGCCAAACGCGATCGTGTCATGGGTGATCGGCAACCAGTCCTGCGGCTTCGGAAACAGACCAGGCGATTCGCCGTTGAGTCCCACACCGGTACGGCTGCCAAGGCCGAAGCCTCGCAGGTAGCGATAGAGCTCACCGTCCCGCATCTTCTGCGCCGCGAGCACGGTTCCGATGTTGGACGACTTGGCGACTACACCCGTCGCTGTCAGATGCAGCATGCCGTGAGAGAAGTAGTCGTGAATCGTCTCGTCGTTGGCGCGAGGGAGCACCGACGGTACGGAGATGCGGGTGCGAGGAGTGACGTAACCAGCATCGATGAGACTCGCAAACGTCAACACTTTCTCGACGCTTCCCGGCTCATACACGTCCTGCAATGCCTCGGACCCGTACGTCTCTCGCGGGAACAGCTCACGTCGGTTCGGGTCGAACGTCGGGGTGTCCGCCAGAGCGAGCAGCTGACCGGTCTTGACGTCCATCACCACGGCATACCCCGACGTGCCGCCTACCTGCTTGACCGCGTCGGCGAGGCGTTGCTGCGCGAGATACTGGAGATCGCGGTCGATCGTCAGTCGGACACCGGTGCCCTCCTTGGGCGCCACGATGGTGCTGTCGGCCAACGGCAGTTGCTGACCGTCGGCCATCTCGAAGGTGGCCGAACCGTCGACGCCAGCCAACGTCTGCTCGAGTGCTGACTCGAATCCGGCGCCACCCTTACCCTCGGCGTTGACGAAGCCGATGAGGTTCGCTGCGACGTTGCCTCCTGGGTAGATCCGCGAGGTGTCATCCGTGGCGTAGACCCCTGGGTAGCCGGCCTTCTGAATCTGGCGTACGACGGCGGCCGCGAGCTCGGGCTTGACGTGACGGGCCAGCTCAACGTACCGCGTGCTCGTCTTGCGCAGCTTGGCGAGCGCATCGATGTAGTCGAGGCCAAGCTGTTGGTGGAGGACGACTGCGATCTGCGCCGCGTCGTCGTGCGCGTCCGTCGGGTCAGCGACGAGCTTGGACGCGTCGATCGTCTGGGCAAGTGCAACGCCGTTGCGGTCATAGATCGGTGCGCGCGGGGCTTCGATCGTCACCGTCTTGGCGCCCTTCGAAGCCGCCATGGCTGCGTAGTCGTTCTCATCGATCCCCTGCAGCTGGATCAGCCTGGCCGCAAACAACGACAGCACGAAGGCAACGACGCAAAACGCACTCCAGAGCCGGAACGGTCCCGTGGTGAGACGCACCCGACGTGGAGCGCGCCTGAGACGAGAGCGCATCCGGCGCGCTGTCGGTCTCGACGGCGAGGCAGTACGACGCGATGAACTGGCGGCCTTCTTCTTGCTGGCCGCCGGGCGCTTGGCACCAGCAGCACGCGAGCGCGGTGCAGCGGCAGTCGGCCGTTTCGCGGCCTTCTTCGCGGGTTTCCGCGCGGGCTTTCCCCCGCCGCGCGGTGGTCGCTGCGCCACTTGGTGCTCCCTCCACTGCGACGGCTGTGACCTCTGGTGTCTCTGTGACTAGTGTTGATTAGAGTTACTGGTGTTATTTGTAGCCTGTCGATCACCCTGATGCTGGGAGGAACCGCCAGTGTTGTCGGCCTTTGTGTCCGGCTTGGCCACCTTCTGCACGCCGGTGCTCTCGCTGTTGCCCTGACCTGCGAAGAGCGGCGCGATCTTGGTGGAGTGGTGGCCTGGGGCAGGGGTGAAGCCGATGGCCGGTCGGTTGCCCGCCACGCCGGCAGCGGGAACGCCGATCACCTTGCCGGTGGACAGCGACAAGAAGGCCGGGCTGTCGTTTTGCACCATCCCGAGCCGCAGCGCCCGTTCACTGATCCGCTGGGGAGACTGGAGAGCCGCCACCTCGATCTCGAGGTTCTGCTGACGCAAGGTCAGGTTCGCCGAAGTCTGCTGGAGATCAGTGACGGTGTATGCACCGCGCTGAAGAGCGGTGTTGAGCAGTAGTAGGCCGATCAGTCCAGCCGCCAGCACCGAGACCACCAGGAACACGAAGGGGATCCGCGGCGCTCTTGCCGCGACCTTCGGGACGATCGTCAGCCGTGGTCGAGGAAGCTGGCCGGTGGGTCGCAGCGACCGTGCGCGTGCCGAGCTCAGAAAGGAACTCATGCCACGTCCCTGACTCGTTCAGCCGCACGTACCCGAACCGAAGAGGCTCGCGGGTTGGCCGTGATCTCTGCGTCGCTCGCCATCTCGGCTCCGCGAGTGAGCAGGCGCAGCTCAGGCTCGTGCCCGGGCGGCACCACAGGGAGATCGAGTGGGGCGGTCGACGCCGACCGGGGTGCGAGAACGTGCTTCGTCAACCTGTCCTCGAGCGAGTGATAGGACATCACGACGATGCGGCCGCCGACCGCCAGGGCGTCTACGGCTGCCGGCAACGCCCGCTCGAGTACGGCAAGCTCGTCGTTGACCTCGATGCGCAACGCCTGGAACGTGCGCTTCGCCGGGTTGCCGCCGGTGCGCCTTGCAGCCGCCGGGATAGCCGCTCGGATGAGCTCGACCAGCCGGCCACTGTTGTCGAAGGGCGCCTTCTCACGCTCGCGTGCGACAGACGCCGCGATGCGCCGAGCGAACCGCTCCTCGCCGTACCGCGACAAGATCCGCGCAAGATCAGCGGTGGAGGCAGTGTTGAGCACGTCGGCCGCGGTACGACCTTCAGTCGGGTCCATGCGCATGTCGAGGGGAGCATCATGCGCGTAGGAGAAGCCCCGCTCTCGCTCGTCGAGCTGCAGCGATGAGACGCCGAGGTCGAACAGCACTCCTTGCACCTTGGGCAGGCCGATGTCGGAGAGGACGGTCGTGATCTGGTCGTAGACGGCGTGCACCAACGTGATGCGCTCGTCGAACGGTTGGAGTCGCGCAGCTGCCAGGCCGAGGGCTTCGGGGTCGCGGTCCAGACCCACCACCCGAGCTTCAGGACAGGCCTCGAGGATTGCCTCGGCATGCCCGCCGAGACCCAAGGTGGCATCGACGAGTACTGACCCGGGCTGCTGCAGCGCGGGAGAGATCAGAGCGACCACCCGATCAAGGAGGACCGGGATGTGGCGAGGCGTGGGCATCGGACCGTCAGCCGACGAGCTTCATCAGCAACGTGACGGTCAGCGCGATGAAGGTCGAAGCAGCGGCGGACACCACCACCACGGCGGCACCGTCCTTGACCTCTTCGCGCACCCGGCGCACCGGCGGCTCCTGGTCGGGAGCCAGTACTCCCCAACTCGACATGCGTTCGACCCTTCGATTCTGGTGTGACGTTCGCGGTGTGTGGTGGTGACGATGGTCGGTGATCTGGGGGTGCGTGCCGTTTCGTACGGCCCAGGTCCCCGACCGCTCCCTCTGCTCCGTCTGGCACCGGGGAAGGTGAGCCAGCTGGGCGAAGAAGCGGTCCGGAGACCTCGACGTACGACCCGGTCTGTGCGGTCGATGTCGGTCGGTTGTTGCGTCGGTCCTGAAGGTCGGTCGGACGGGTCGATCTGGAGGTCAGAACTCGCTGGTGCCGGGGAGCACCTCCTCTGACCAGTCGGCGAACGCCGGCTCCTGCTCGGCGCTGTAGGTGTTCCAGGACTCCGCGTCCCAGATCTCGACCCTGTTGTAGGCACCGATCACGACGCACTCTCGGTGGAGTCCGGCGTAATCGCGCAGCATCGATGGCAACGTGACGCGGCCCTGCTTGTCGGCGGTCTCGGCCGAGGCGCCGGCAAACAACATCCGCATGAAGTCGCGTGCCCTCTTGTTCGTGACCGGCGCCTTGCGGAGCTGGTCGGTGAACGAGCGGAATTCCGAACTGGGCCAGACGTAGAGGCAACGTTCCTGCCCTCGTGTGACCACAAGTCCCTCCGACAGCTCGTCCCTGAACTTCGCGGGGAGAAACAGCCGACCTTTCTCGTCGAGCCGCGGGGTGTGGGTACCCAGAAACATCGAGCCACCACCTCTCCCTTTCCTCCACTGCGCGCCACTTTACCCCACCATTCACCACCACCGCCGCGTTTTACGCAAGTTCGAGCGCGGATTTTCCAGCTGCCGACCGCCGGGACGAGCTCGAGATGGCGGGCAAACTGCCAGGCCACGCGGCCACGGCAAGTTCGTCGGGCACACCTGAAGGGCAGGGTGGTGGGAAGTGGGGCACGGTCCTGACATCGCCCGATCACATCGCGCTGGCTCGGGGGTCGCGCGGACCAGCACCGGCTGTTCGTCGATGGGCGTGTCACCACATCGTTATCGTTGTGGCATCGCTCGGAGCGTTCGAAGTTGCCAAGATTCAGGTCTCCGGATCTCGCGATCCGGAGTCATGTGTGTGGGCGGCATAGTCAAGGGGAGATAGATGAGCAGTTTCGACACCCTCGCATCGGTGACGAACCGAGTGAGCGACAACATCGAGAAGGTGATCGAAGGCAAGTCCGACGTGGTCCACACCTCGATCACCGTGCTGCTCGCGGAGGGACACCTGCTGATCGAGGACGTCCCGGGCGTCGGCAAGACCATGCTGGCCAAGGCCCTCGCGCGATCCATCGACTGCACCGTCAAGCGCATCCAGTTCACCCCCGACCTGCTTCCGTCCGACGTCACCGGCGTCAGCATCTACAACCGTGACACCCGGGAGTTCGAGTTCCGGCCTGGTGGCGTCTTCGCCAACATCGTGGTCGGCGACGAGATCAACCGTGCCTCACCCAAGACCCAGTCGGCGCTGCTCGAATGCATGGAGGAGCGGCAGGTCACGGTGGACGGTACGACGTACGAGCTCACCCCGCCGTTCATGGTGATCGCCACTCAGAACCCGATCGAGATGGAAGGCACCTACCCCTTGCCCGAGGCGCAGCGGGACCGCTTCATGGGTCGGGTCTCGATGGGTTACCCGGTCCCTCGGTCCGAGCTCGCCATGCTCGACTCGCACAGCGCCGCCAACCCGCTCGACGACCTCGAGCCGGTGACCGACGGCGGCGAGATCGCCAAGCTCGTCGACATCGTGCGCACTGTCCACGTGTCGGAGCTGGTGAAGCAGTACGCCATTGACATCACGTCAGCAACACGTCGCTCCCCCGACCTGCGACTCGGCGCGTCACCGCGCAGCACCTTGCACCTGATCCGTGCGGCGCGCGCGCACGCGGCGCTGCAGGCGCGCGACTACGTCATCCCCGACGACCTCCAGGTGCTGGCGGTCCCGGTGCTCGCGCACCGACTCATCACCGGCCTCGAAGCACAGATGGGTGGTCGCGGAGCCGAGCAGATTGTCACCTCGATACTGCGCCAGCTGCCAGTGCCCGAGGATCCGGCGACCGACTCCTCGTACTAGGTCCGGCCAGCAATGCGCTCAGCCCTTTCGACGCTCACCACCCGTGGCCGGGCGTTCCTGTCCGCAGGAATCACCGCCACCCTGTGCGCGATCGTGCTGGGCCAACAGGATCTGCTCCGCGTCGGCCTGCTCCTCATCACGTTGCCGATCATCACGGCGATCGTGGCCAACCGGTCTCGCTACCTGCTCTCGTGCACGAGAGAGATCACCCCGGCGCGCGTCCAGAGCGGACAGAATGCGGCGATCTCACTGCACATGGAGAATCCAGGTCGTGTCCCCACCGGCCTGATGCTGCTCGAGGACCAGGTGCCCTACGTCCTCGGCAGCCGGCCCCGCTTCGTGTTGGACCAACTGCGGCCACGCTGGACGCGCTCGATGACCTACACCGTCCGTTCGGAAATCCGCGGGCGCTACACGATCGGTCCGTTGACAGTGCGGCTCAGCGACCCGTTCGGATTCGTCGAGCTGACGCGTGCGTTTACCGCTCGCGGCTCTCTCGTGGTGACTCCAGTCGTCGTGGACCTTCCCGTCGTACGGCTGTCCGGCGACTGGTCCGGCACCGGCGACAACCGACCGCGGGCGTTTGCTGCCGCCGGCACGGAGGACGTCACCGTGCGCGAGTACCGGATGGGTGACGACCTACGACGGATCCACTGGCGGTCAACCGCGCGCACTGATGAACTCATGGTGCGCCGGGAGGAACAGCCTTTCCAAAGTCGCGCCACAGTCCTGCTCGACACCCGCCACGTTGCTCACCGCGGATCAGGTCCAGCATCGTCTTTCGAGTACGCCGTTTCGGCCTGCGCGTCGATCGGAGCCCACCTGGCCGGGCAAGGCTTCACCGTGCGGCTCCTCACCGACGAGGCACGTGGTGGCGATGTCACCTGGCACGACCGGGGCATCAGCGGCCCGGTGGAGGTGCAGCTGCTGCTCGACTCGTTGGCCGTCGTCAACACGTCCACCCGCTCTGACTTCTCTTCCACCTCCGCGGAGGCCAACGCCTCCGGCCTGGTGATCGCGATCCTCGGTGGGACGTCGACCACGGACGTCGCGGCATTGGCGAGCTTGCGTGGTGGCGCCACGCGCGCCATGGCGATCCTCATCGACGTGGCAGCGTGGGCACGGTCCGGGCGGATCGGCGACGCAGAGCTGGCGCCGGTCGATGAGCAAGCAGCCGCGTTGCGGCAGAACGGCTGGAATGTCGTGACGGCCAGCCCGGGAGACCGGTTGCCGACGATCTGGAAGGACTTGAGCCAAAGCAACCGCCTGCAGCGCGACTACATTGCCGAGGCACAGCAGGCCCACGAGGGACCGGCAGCATGAGCAACGCCGTCGGTGATCGCTACCGCCTCGCCTTTCTGGGCTGGGTGGCGACATCAGCCATGGCGTTCGCGTTTCTGCCAGCCCTGACTCAGAAGAGCTTCTGGTTCACCGGCGTGTTCCTCGCCGGCTTGATGGTCCTGCTCGGCGCGGCCCTGCGCTGGGCTCGCACTCCCGCCCTGATCGTGCTGGTGACGCAGCTCGTCGTACTGGCCGAGCTGATGTTCATCGGTTTCGGCCACCACCTCAAGTACGGCTTCATTCCCACGGCTGAAATGTTCCGAGGCCTCGGAACATCGATCCAGTCGGCGATGGACGTGGCCGAAAAGTACGCTGCCCCCGCACCTGCGAACACCGGGCTGACGATGCTGGTCGTCTTCTACATCGCCGTCATTGCGGTGCTCGTTGACTTCCTCGCGGTGACCGTGCACCGGGTACCGCTCGCTGGGCTTCCGCTGCTCGCCCTTTACACCGTTCCGGTCGCGGCGCTGCCGGAGGGAGTGCCGTTCCTCGGGTTCGTTCCCGGCGCGATCGGGTTCATCGCGTTGTTGATGGTGGACGAGCGAGATCGGCTGGCCCATTGGGGCCGGCTGGTCGTCCGCAGCACTACCACGGACGCGGGCACGACGACCATCGACACCAGCGGTCTGACCGCAACCGGCCGGCGGATTTCGTTGCTCGCCCTGTCGTTTGCCGTCGTGCTGCCGATCTTCATCCCGTCATTCGCCACCACGATGTTCTTCAGCACAGGCGGAACCGGGAACGGTCCGGGCGGGTCCAACCTGAGCTTCAGCGATCCGATGGTGAGCCTCGCGAGCAGCCTCCGACGCAAGGAGCCAGTAGACGTCCTGCGCGTGCAGGGCGACGTCCGACCGCAGTACCTGCGCCTGGCCATGTTGGACGAACCTGGCGCCGACGCGTGGTCTGCTCACTCGATCAGCCTCGGTGACACCTTGCCGCTATCGAACATCCTGCCCTCGCCCGTCGGCCTGACTGAAGAGGTCAGCACGACGCCGCACTCCATGACGATCACCCCGACTGACGAATTCCCGAAGGACAGCTCGTGGTTGCCCGTCCCCTACAACTCGCGTTTCGTCGCGGTTGGCGACTCCTGGTCGTATGTCCCGAGCGATCAGACCGTCGCCGCCACGTCGGACAACGCGGCCGAGTCCCTACCGGCGTATGACGTCTCCTACTCGAGCATCGACCCGTCTCCGGAAGTCCTCGCGGAAGCTGGTTCGGTGCCGACCGACATCAGCAACCGCTATCTCCAAGTACCTGACAACGTCCCCCAGATCGTCGAGGACCTCGCCGAGTCGATCACCGCCGGCGCAGTGACTCACTACGACCAGGCGGTGCTGCTCCAGGCCTTTTTCAGGGACCAGACTCAGTTCACCTATACCCTCGACGCCGGGTATGGGTACGGCTACCAGGCGATGGCTCAGTTCCTCGACAAGCGTCGCGGATTCTGCCAACACTTCTCCGCAACGATGGCGATGATGGCACGCGAGCTGGGAATCCCTTCCCGGGTGGCGGTCGGCTTCTTGCAGCCAGAGGAGCTTGACGGCGACGACTGGGTGTTCACGTCGCACAATGTGCACGCCTGGCCAGAGCTGTACTTCGAAGGAGCCGGCTGGGTGCGTTTCGAGCCGACGCCAGGTGTCGGCGCACCACTTCCGAGCTGGGCGCAAAACCCGGATCCCACCTCGCCGACCTCCACGGCGCCAACGGCGAGCGGCACGATCAGCGAATCCGCGGCGAGACCTAACGACACCGTCGACACGTCAGCATCGGCAGCAGGCGCCGACGGCTCGTCGGGTGTCAGTGGCGCCGTACCATCCAGGCTTTGGCTAGCGGTCATCGTGCTGCTCATCGTGGCGTTGCTGCCGGCCGTTGTCCGACGCAGCGTGCGACGCAACCGGATGACCCGTCCGATCGACGGCACCCAAGCTGCGGAATCTGCTTGGGCGGAACTGCGCGACCACATCCGTGACCTTCGCCTGCCGTGGGCCGGATCCATGACGCCGCGAGCGCGGGAACGTGCCGTCATTCCGATGCTCGACGGACACGCGACGGGTGGGGCTGCACTGCGAAGACTCACGCTGAGTGTCGAACGGGCTCGCTATGCCACGTCACCCCTGCCGGGTGCGGCGCCAGCAAACGACGCGAAGGAGGTGATGGCGGTGATCTCCAAGGCAGCCGAACGAGGTCAGCGCATCCGAGCCTTCCTCTGGCCGTCATCGTTGCTGCACGACCTGCGGGTCAGGTGGGCGAAGGTGCGCCAGCGCTTCGCTCGGCAGGAACCGTTGGATCAGTAGTCGTCGCGACGACGACGCCAGCGGTCTTCCATCCGGTTCATGAAGCCCGACTGTCGGGGGGTCGTTTGGCTTCCCTTGGACTTGCTGATCGGGTGCACATTGTCGGGAAGCTCGGGGTCACCCATCCGTCGCCAATGCGTGAGGGCCAGATAAGCAGAGCCCAGCATGACGAGGAAGCCGCCGACGGCGAGCAAGGTGATCATCTGAACGGCACCAGCCATCAAGATGGCGACCCCGGCCACGAAGCCGACAATGGACGCGATCATGACCCGCTTGTGGTGAGAACGTGAGGCTGCCCCACGCAGGGCGGAGGCGAACTTCGGATCCTCCGCGCTGAGCGCTTCTTCCATCTGCTCGAGCAGACGCTGCTCCTCTTCTGAGAGCGGCACCGTGTCCTCCAACCGACGAGGGATGATGTCGGGTAGTCGTTTCCAGTCTATGCACGCTTCGATGGGTGCGAAAGCCAGGCAACCAAATTGGTGCTTGTGGCGTCTTGGGAAGTGTAGAACGAAGGGACCCGCCCTAGTCCCCAGTTTCCACGAACCCGGACGGACTAGCAGCAATGTCCGGATCAGGGCATTAGGCTATGCCGTCCCGGCTGCAACACCCTGGCGGGTCGGTTCGATCACTCAGCACTCAGCGCACGGGCGTGCGCACGAAGGAAGCACATGAAGAAGCTCTTGGGTGTCCTCAGCGCAGCCGCGATGGCGATCAGCCTCCCCACGCTCAGCGTGGCGACGCGTGCGGACGCGACGTCGACCAGTCCTCAGCAGCGTGGCGGCTCGGTCGCCCAGGGCGTCACAGGCGTCCAGGCGGTGGCACCGCACCGGAACAAGTTCAGAATGAGCGACACCTACGCCCGCGAGATCACTCGGCGCGGACAGTCCGACAATTCGGTCTACAGCATCGACCACGTCTACGAGCTGCAGTACCGCCTCCGGTGGGCCGGCTTCTATCGGGCGGGTGTCACCGGCACGTTCGGAGACCTGACGGCCGCCGCGGTCACCCGCTACCAGCGCCATGAAGGTCTGCGGAAGACCGGTGTGGCTGGCCATGCCACCTGGCAACACCTGCTGCGGGACACGCTGCGGCACCCCGGCGCGATTCCGCGAGCCTGCAAGCGCAAGGGTTGGCACGCCTGCTACGACCGGTCGATGCACCAGGTGACGTTGTGGCGCAATGGCGAGATCCGCAATGCCTGGCTGGTCCGTGGCGGCGGCTCCAACACCCCGACGCGGGTCGGCAACACGCGGGTGTACTACCGCGACAAGGACCACACGTCACGCAGCTTCGGGGGTAGCCCGATGCCCTACTCGCAGTTCTTTGACGGCGGCGAGGCTTACCACGGGTCGGGCTACATGATCGATCCGTTCAACGGGCACAGCCATGGCTGCATCAACATGTACATCGAAGATGCCCGCCAGCTGTGGAACATGACCTACAACAAGCCGCTCTACGTCAGCGTGTACGGGAACTGGGATTGAGCTGAGGACGCCAGCGGCTTGCCGCTGGCGTCCGTGAGCTCAATCCTCAGGGCTCCCCGGAACTTGTTCCGGGGAGCACGCCAAAGACGGTCGGCCTGCCGCTGGGTGTCGTGAGCTGATGCCCAGGCCTGGCGGCTGGCCGTCCGCACATGTACGTCTTCCGACACGCGTCGGCAAACGCACCGACCGGCCTCGCGCTCGCGACCGGGGCTGCCGGGGTCACTGTCGGGAGGTCGCGATCAGCGTCGCCGGCCGCACAGCCGAGCTCCCGAATCGGTTGGCTGCCCGGTCGACGGCCCGTTCGGCGTCCTCCCATCCGTGCGGGCGTTCGCCCAGCACCATCTGACGGGCAGCGCGGGCGGCGTCGATGAGGCCTTCGACTCGCACCCCGACCAGCCTGATGCGAGCGCGTTCAAGTCCGAGCGCCGCGAACAGGTCGGCCGCGGTGGAGTAGATCTCCGACGTCAGGAACGTGGCATCGCGCAACGTGCGTGAGCGGGTGATCGTGGTGAAGTCGGAGAACCTGACCTTGAGCGTGATGGTGCGTCCGGCCACGTTGGCGGACCGCATCCGCGACGCGACCTTAGTCGAGAGCCGCAACAGCTCCCGGAGTACGACGGTGGCGTCATCGGTGTCGCGGTGGAATGTCTCGTCGGACCCGATGCTGTGCTCAGGCTCGTCGGGTCCCCGTCGCGGAACCACCTGCCGGTCGTCGCTACCCCAGGCCATCGCGTGCAGCCGGGCACCGGACATCGGACCCATCGCCCGCTGCAGTACTCCGACCGGCGTGTGCGCCAAGTCGCCCACTCTGCGCAGCCCAAGTTGGTGGAGTGCCGCTGTGGTCTTGTCGCCAACACCCCAGAGCTCCTCGACACCGAGGGGATGCAAGAACCCGATCGCTTCGTCTTCAGGTACGACGAACAGCCCGTCTGGCTTGGCCCGGCGAGATGCCAGCTTGGCCAGCTGGGTGTTGGCAGCGATCCCGACCGAGCAGGTGATCCGTTGCTCGTCGGCGATCCGCGCCCGGAGGTACTCCCCGATCTGGGTCGGCGATGCGAACCGACGTAACGCACCTGAGATGTCGAGGAACGCCTCGTCCACCGAGAGCGGTTCGACCTTGGGTGTCACGCTCCGGAAGGTTTCCATGATCGCGGCCGAGACAGCGGTGACGTCGTCGAAGTCGGGACTGATGATGAGAGCATGCGGGCACATCCGGCGGGCACGGGTCATCGGCATCCCAGACCGGACGCCGTACTCCCGGGCAGGGTAGGTGGCTGACAACACCACGCCCCGGTTTCCACCACCGACGATGACGGCGAGATCACTCAGCTCTGGGCGGTCACGGATCGCGACCGCGGCATAGAACGCGTCCATGTCGACGTGGATGATCGTGCACCCGGCGTCGCTCATCGGCGTCGGCTATGCAGATTTGGTGGCGAGCAGATGCAACTGGGTGGCGATGGCCAGGAAGTCTGGGTGGCTGGCCACCTCGGCCTCGAGTGCCCGCAAGGCTTCGGATGCTCCTGGCTCGGAGTCGACGGCGGAGCTGCTGATGTGGTCGGTGAACACCCGGATGCCGTGGATCTCGGCGATGGTGAAGCCTGCCTGGTCGAGCAGCGCCACCAGCTCGTCTCGCGTGAAGCGATGAGGCATCGGGTCGCCGGCTCCCCATCGACCGTCAGGGTCGTTGAGCAACGTCCGGGCGTCGGCGAGATGTCCGGCAACAGCCCGAGCGAAGACGGCAGCCGATCGTTGCGTGGCCAGCACGCTGAGGGAACCGCCGGGGGCCAGGGCGGTAGCGGCAGCCTGGAGCGCCTGCGCCGGGGCGTCGACCACCTCGAGGACACCGTGGCAGACCACCACGTCGGCCTCTCCTGGTGCGACGACATCGAGCAGGGTGGCGGCGTCGCCGAGGACACCTCTGACGGATCCTGGGAGCGGAGCAGCAACGTCAGCTTCGGCGGCTCGTCGTTCGAGTGACGCCAGTGCGTCAGGGCTGGGGTCGACGACGACCACCTGGTGTCCGAGCTCGGCGATCCGGACGGCAAGGCCACCCGTGCCACCGCCGAGGTCGATGACCTGCAGCGGGCGGGTGGGCTGGACGGCGTCGTGACGAGACTGCAAGACGGCGTACAACGCATCCCAGACCACGGCAGTCCGAATCGCGCTCCGACGGGGTTCGACCACGAACAGCCTCCTTCGCGAGTCGAGGGCAGGGATCGCGACTCTCGGCAAATCAACCCTAGGGCACGCATTAGCCCGCGCTTCCTGGGGAACGGTGCCACAACTTTCGGGGGACGCTCTTGGTGTCTTCACCGGCGGGACGGATGTCGGAGTACGGCGACTGCTTGAACCCACTGGCGTGCACGAGCACCCGGCGTCTGCCCATGCCACCGGCCTTGGTCTCTTGCTCACCACTGGGGTCGTGGGGTTCGTCGAAGCTCGGGGGTTGCGTCATCACTGGCCGCGTGGACCTACTCTCGGCTGCCCCGTGCACCGACTGCTCACCACTGACACTGTCGGCGCTGAAACCGAGAGGCGGCTCGCTCATGAAGTCATGCACGCCCGCCACCCCGTCGCGCTGCCAGATCTCATGCAGGGTCGGCAGTTCCCAACATCCGGTGGCGCGCAGGGACACCCCTTTGGGGCCGGTACGACGAAGCTCACCTCGGACGACGAGCAGCCAGGAGTGGAACAGCGTCGCGGCATAGGGTCCTTGAGCATCTTCGAAGAACGTCGCGTCGACCGGACCGGTGCCATCGTCGAGTGTCAAGAAGACGACCCGCCGTCCGGACCGGATCGGTGGTGTCTGGGTGGCGACCTTGACTCCGGCCACGAGCAGCTCGGAACGGCTTCGGCGGTGGAGCAGGTCACGCGACCAGGTCACGTCGAGCTGGCGCAGCATCGGGCCGTAGAAGTCGACGACATGGCTGCTGACGTCGAGACCGAGGATCTCCAGCTCTGCCCGGACCCGCTCTCCCCCTGACATCTCCGGAAGGCCGGACATCTCGGTGAGAGCGGGGGTGTCGTTGAGGTCGAGAGTGAGCTGGACGGCAGTGACGGGCTCGACCGGGTTGGCCGCCTGCGATTGGGCGGCCGCCAGCACCTTCGGGTCGTTGCTCCCCGAGATGGGTTGGGTTGAGCGGGAGGCGGCGATCCTGGCCCGGGACCGGGACTGCGACGACGAGGCGGCACGGACAGCCTTGTCGGTGGCCCGGCTCCATCGGTCGAGCTCCGCCACTTGAAGCAGCAGGTCTCGGCGAGTGACGGTGCCCCGGCGGCGTACGGGCACGGGCGAACCGATGCCGTAGAGGGTGTCGAGTCCACCCGCGAGCACCAGGCGTTCAGCAACTGGTCGGGACGGTCTGGCCCGTTGCCAGAGGTCGGTGAGTGACTGGTAGGGCCGGGACGCCATGATGCGCGCCACCTCTGCGTCGCTGATCCCCTTCACATCGGCCAAGCTCAACCTGATCCCATAGCCGGCGCCGAGGCTCTTGATTTCGACAGGCTCAATCAGCGAGCCCTCCGGCGGTCGAGCTTGTCGAGACCCCTCAGGGATTTCGACGGGCTCAATCGCCGAGCCCTCCGGCGGTCGAGCTTGTCGAGACCCCTCAGGGATTTCGACGGGCTCAATCGGCGAATCCTTGATTTCGACAGGCTCAATCAGCGGGATCTTTTCCACCCGGTAGACGTCGTCGGAGGAGTTGACGTCGAGCGGCAGCACGGTGATCCCGAACTGGCGAGCGTCATCGAGGATCAGCCGCTTGGGGTACATCCCAGGATCGTGGGTCAGCACCCCGGCAAGGAAGGCCGCAGTGTGATGGGTCTTCAACCAGGCGGACTGGAACGTCGGGAGAGCGAACGCGGCCGCATGGGCTTTGCAGAACCCGAACGACGCGAACGCCTCGAGCACCTTCCAGCACTGCTGCACGACGAAGGTGGAGTAGCCGCGCCCCAGCGCCCGCGGGAAGAACCAGCGCTTCGTGTCGTGCTTGCCCTCGTGGTCACCGAGCGCCCGCCGCGCCTCGTCGGCCTCGGCCAGGGTGCAGCCAGTGAGCACCGCGATCATCTCGACCACCTGCTCGTGGAAGACGACGACCCCGCAGGTCTGGCCGAGCACCGGCTCGAGGTCAGGATGGATGTACTCCGCGTTGCTCCAACCCTGCCTGGCGCGCAGGAACGGCACCACCATGTCGCTCTTGACCGGGCCGGGACGGAACAGCGAGATGTCGATGATGATGTCGTCGAACGTCTCGGGTCCGAACTTGCCGACGAGCTCGCGCTGACCCGGTGACTCGATCTGGAACATCCCGAGCGTCTTCGTGCTCTGGATCAGGGCGTACGTCGCTGGGTCGTCACGCGGAGCCTGCGCCTCGTCGTCGATGTCGATGTCGATGCCGTCGACGCGGCGTACCTCCTCGGTGGCATGAGCCATCGCCGACTGCATGCGAATGCCGAGGACGTCGAGCTTGAGCAGCCCGAGGTCTTCGACGTCGTCCTTGTCGAACTGGCTCATCGGGAAACCGAGGTAGCTCGCTTCAACCGGAGTGCGGTCGAGCAGCGTGTTGTCGGAGAGCAGCACCCCGCAGGGGTGGACGGCGATGTGGCGGGGCAACCCGTCGAGCTTCTCGACCAGCCGGAAGAGCACGTCGAGCCGCTCCTCACCGAGCCCCGACGCCCGCAGCTCAGGCAGCTCCCGCAGCGCCGTACGCGCGTCCTTGGCGCGGATGTGCGGGAACGCCTTGGCGATCGAGTCGATCTCACCCGGGGGCATGCCCAGGGCAGCGCCGACGTCGCGGATCGCGTGCCGGACCCGGTAGCTGTCCATCATCGATACACAGGCACAACGGTTACCGGTGTAGCGGTCGAGGATCCGCTCGTAGACCTCGGTGCGGCGTGCGGACTCGACATCGATGTCGATGTCAGGCAGCGCCTGTCGTAAGGGAGAGAGGAAGCGCTCCATCAGCAGGCCGTAGCGGATCGGGTCGACACCGGAGACGCCGAGCAAGTAGTTGACGAGGCTGCCCGCACCCGATCCACGGGCCGCCGCCCTGACCCCCATCTCGCCGATGAGCTCGACGACGTCGGCGACGGTGAGGAAGTACGACGCATAGCCAAGCTGGGCGATCACTCCGAGCTCGTCGGCAAGGCGTCGGCTGACCGCGGCGTGCTGGTCGGGGGCGTAGCGCCGCCCGATCCCCGCCTCGCACCTGGCCCGCAACGCCGCATCCCCAGCCCCGGTGATTGAGCCTGTCGAAATCCCTGAGGGGTCTCGACAAGCTCGACCGCCGGAGGTCCCGCTGCTGACTTCAAATTCCGGGAAGTGGACCTCGCCGAGACCGAGGTCGGCCCGGGGGTCGAGGGCGAGTCGGTCGGCGATCTGTCGGGTGCGCGCCACCAACCGGTCGGCCTCACGGTGGCCGAAGCCGGCCAACCGACAGATCTCGTCGGCGATGTCGGCCATCTCCTTGCCGGACTTCACGAAGCCTTCGGCGTTCGCCCGGTCGATATGGCGGACGTCGAGCGGAACCAGCCGTCGTACGGCGTCGAGGATGTCGACGGCGGGCGCGTCACTGCGATCGGCGTAGCGCACCGCGTTGGTGAGGACGACGCTGTGACCACGCGAGGTGGCGAGGCCAGCCATCCGGGCGGCGTGTGAGCTCGACCCAGGACCTGAGCCTGCTATGCGGTGTGAGACCACTTCGATGAGCAGGTCGTTGGAGTGAGTGATGCCCTGCCATGACGTCAGCACCGCCCGGGCTAGATCGTCACGCCGTAACGTGGCAGCCCAGCCGAGCTCAGACGCTGGACCGAGCATGACCAGCAGATCGTGATCACCGGAGAGACCCGCGAGATGCTCGGCGATGAGCTGTTGGGTGGTGACCGGCGTGCCGCGCTCACCTCGGAGGTGGGTGGCCGAGATGAGCCGGCACAACGCGGCCCAGCCGGCCTTGCTGCCGGCGAGCAAGGTGACCCGGGGAAGCGCAGGTTCGCGGTAGCTGCCACCGCGGGCCGGTGAGAGGCGGGACCGGCCGGCCCGGCGGGTGTCGGCGCCGCCTCCCGCAGACGCGGCCGACCTCGCGGGGAGCATGACCGAGCTCATCGGGACCCGCTGACGATCGAGCACGGGAGCACTGGGGCCAAGCAGCCCCGACGGTTCGATCGCGAGGTCGACCCCCAGGATCGGGCGCACTCCCCCGCTCATGCACGCCTTGGCGAACCGGACGGCACCGTAGACCCCGTCGCGGTCGGTCAGCGCCAACGTGTCCATCTCGGACTCGACGGCACGTTGGACCAGACGCCGCGGGGACGAGGCGCCGTACTTCAGTGAGTAGCCGGAGGCGACATGGAGGTGGACGAAGGGATCCATCGAGGCGGCCCCTCAGTCCATGCATCGGATGAGTTGCCAGCGGCCCTCGGTCCAGTCAAAGGCAAGGTCGAACACTCCGTATGTGGATTCAGCGTCAGAGTCAGGCTTGGTGCGCCTGGACCGGCTCCGACCACGGCCTGCTTCGACCCGCCACACGTCGCGCTCCCCCAGGAGGTCGGCACCGAGCCGGATGGAGTCATCGGGAGCAGCGTCCTCGATCGGTGAACCTGCTCCACCGGACCTGTCTGCCCGGTCAGCGCTGCCGACTCCGACACCGAGCAGTGCGGCGATGCCGGACTGCTCCCACCAGGCGCCGGTCTCCACCCAGTGGGAGATGATGTCGCGGACCACCCAGAGCCGGTCACGCCAGATGAACTGCTCGGGTGCTTCCTGTCCTGCGACGAGGCCGCGCCGGACCTCGATGGGTTCGTCGTACATGCGCATCTGGCGTGCTGCCTCCCACCGGCTGGAACCATAGGACTCCTGGCTCGACCCGGCGGCCGCCCGGCGAGGATGGGGGTCGAAGCCACCCTCGCCGCAGCGATCCGCCTCATCGGATGAGCCGCGAAACATCATCCGAGGTGTTCGAACATCTGTTCGAATGTCACCAGTAAACCTCTCTCCTGCCAGTCCGTCAAGCGCTTCGTGCAGGAGAGGGTGAAGCTGAGCCAGGACGCAGATCCTTCTCGAACCAATGGTGTGCGTAGGGCTCGTCGTTGAACGGGGCAACCTCGGCGTAGCCGGCCGAGCGATACAGGGAAATCGCTTCCTTGAGTGCTTGGTTCGTTTCGAGCCTGACACGACTGACCCCGTGGTCAGCCGCCTGGTTCTCGAGCTCGGCCAGCAGTCGACGGCCCACTCCCAAACCGCGTGCCGACTCAGCAACCCACATGCGCTTGATCTCGGCAGGCTCGTGGTCGTGGAACTTAAGCGCGCCGCAGCCGATCGGGACCGACCGCAGCGAGGCCACCACGAGCAGGCCAGCTGGCGGACGCAGTTCCTCGTCGTCGGCGGGAATGCTGCGACTCGGGTCGAACCCCGTGTCGAAGCGGCGGTCGAGCTCGGAGAAGTACTCGTCCACGCAGTGACGGGCGTGCGGGTGGGCGGGATCGAGGGGTACGACGCTGACCATCGCCGCGGTCAGGAGATGTTCGACCTCGGCCATCGCTTCCACGAGGCGCGCGCATTGCTTCTCACTGAGGTGCTCGAGGAAGGACGACGCCAACTCGTCGCTGCGGCGGTCCAAGAGGGCGCGCTCTGCCTTGCCGGTGCGCGTCAGCCGCGCGATGCGCACCCGCTTGTCGGACTCCTTCGTCCCGACTGTGACCAGGCCACCGTCTTCCAGCGACCTGAGCAGCCGACTCACGTACCCGGAGTCGAGGTCGAGATCGGTTCTCAGCGACCGCACATCGCGACCATCGACGCCGATCTCCCACAGCAGCCGGGCCTCGCCCAGCGATCGGTCACGTGCAAGGTACCGGTCGGCGAGTGCACCGACCCGCTGCGTGACCACCCGGTTGAAGCGCCTGACCTGCGCTACCCTCTCGTCCATTTCTCTGACTTTAGTCAGAGAAGCGGGAAGCTGCCAAGATCCGACGTTCACGTGGTCCTGGCTCCGTCAGTGTCGGATCTTGGTTCGGTGTCTCAGGTGTCACGACCGTTGATTAGGGTCGAAGGCATGACCGCCGAGACACCTTCCGATCCGGCCGCCGGCGCTTCTCGCTCGCCAGCTGCGTCGCTCAGCCACTCCGGCGTCGACGCCGTGACAGACCTGCTGCACGCGGCCGGCTGGAACGGCACCGTCCACACGTTTGCCGACGGGGTCAAGACCGCCAAGGCGGCTGCCGACGGGCTTGGCTGCGAGGTCGGTGCCATCGCGAACTCGCTGATCTTCAACGCCGATGGCGACCCCGTGCTCATCCTCACCTCGGGAGCCCATCGCGTCGACCAGGTGCGCGTCGCCGAGACGATCGGGGTCCGGTCACTCGACCGGGCGTCGCCTGACTTCGTCCGCAGCCACACCGGGCAGACCATCGGAGGGGTGGCGCCGCTCGGCCACCCTTCGGCCCTGCCGACGTACCTCGATCGTGCGCTGGCCGAGTTCCCCGTCATCTGGGCTGCGGCCGGCCACTCGCATGCGGTCTTCAACACGACGTACGACGAACTCCGGCGGCTCACCAACGCGATCGAGATCGACGTCTCATGACCCGCAGGCAACCCTGGCGATCACCTTCGCGTCTGTCACCATAGAAGCAACCGCAAAGGCGGATCCGACCCGATGGTCACATACGCGAGAAAGAGCTTGGGGTGCGTTCTTGATGGACGACGAAACCGACTGGCGCAAACAGCTGCTGGTCGGCGCCGCCGTGCTCCTCGTCGTGGGACTGCTCGTCGGCGGAATCATCGCGCTCATCGCGCTCAAGGCTGCTGACGTCGCCGGCTTCGGCAAGACGCCTGCACCCGAGTCCGGCGTCACCATCCCCACCAACAACACCACGCCCCCGACGAGCGACTCTAGCCAGACCCAACCCACCACGACGGGCCCCAGCTCGACCACGACCACCAAGAAACCCCAGCAACCTCGACGCACCGGCATCAAGCTGACGGCTTCGCCTGACCAGGCCAGCACCTACCAACGTGTCAACCTCACCGGCACATATGCCTCCGGGACGGGAGCGACGTTGCAGGTGCAGCGGCTCGAAGGCGGCAGCTGGGTCGACTTCCCGACAAGTGCCAGCGTGAGTGGCGGGACCTTCTCGACGTACGTCGAGACCGGCCGCAGCGGGCCCAACAAGTTCCGTGTGTTCGACGTCGGCGCCGACAAAGCCTCCAACGTCGTCACCGTCGTCATCACTTGACCGACGTCAACCCCGATGTCAGAACCCCACCAGACCATGACCTGATGGGGTTCTGACAACTCGGTTGGGGGCGGCTACTTGAGGACGACGTCAGCCGCGCGGACGAAGAACATCCGGTGGCCGAACCACACCTCGTAGTACTTGTCATGTCCCGTGATTACGGTGTGGTCGTCGGGCAGCGACGCGTCAAACGTCTTGGCGTAGTAGAAGTTCGTGTCGATCCGGTCATCGGCCAACACGTACTTCTGACCCGCTTTGATGGTGTACTGCAACGGCGTCACGGCCTGGTAGGGCACCTGGGTGCCGGCGTAGGCCGCCTCTTCGGGGTAGGCGCGGCCATACACCGGCACCGACTCCCGCCCAGGCTTTGCCGACACGGTTCTTCCGTCCGAACGCAACACCGTCTCGTGGTGCTTCGGCGAGTGCAGCCAACCGATCGCGCCGAGATACCAGACGCCGACCCAGTCACCCGACCGCTGTGCGACGACGAGCTTCTGGCCAGCCGCCACGCGAGCACCGTGGTCCGACACGAGTGTCGTCGACGCCGAACCGTCGGGGTGCAGTCCGACGTCCTTCACCAATGGCGATGACTCGTTGGGCTCGGTGTGCAGGTACAGGAAGTTCGTGCCCTGTGTCTCGCACGGCCCAGCTCCGTCGCAGCCCGTCACCAGTTGCTGGTTGTTGTCGAAGCCTGGCGCAACGGTGACGATCTCCGGACCATGGCCCTTAGCCGCCTCGTGGCCGCCAGGTCCTCCACGCAGCGGCTTGCCGAGCAGTGCCATGTAGTGCTCCCAGTCCCAGTAGGGGCCTGGGTCCCAGTGCATGCCTCTGACATTGCCCGGCAGGATGCCCGGCACCTGGTCATGGCCGATGATGTGCGCACGGTCGAGCTTGACCGAGTACTTCTTGGCGAGGTACGTCACCAGCTTCGCCGAGCTCTGGTACATCGCTTCGGTGTACCAACTCGCGCCATCCGCCGCGAAACCTTCGTGCTCGAGACCGATCGAGTGCATGTTGACGTACCAGTTGCCCGCCTGGAAGCCGATGTCCTTGGCGTCGAGGTGCTGGGCGACGTGACCGTCGGACGACCGTAGCGAGTAGTTCCACGCCAGGTAGGTCGGGTCCGTCACAAGGTCAATCGTCGTGTCGTAGGTCGCCTCGGTGTCGTGGATGATGATGTAGTCGATCGAGAGGTTCTTCTCGCGGTTCGCGAGGTCATGGTTGCCGTAGTTTGTCGGGTCCAGGGGGTCGTTCTGCTCGTACGGCGCCGGGATCCACTCACAGTCGAGCGACTTCGGGCAGTCGATGTGTTTCTTGGCGTCGTCAGCAGAGGCGGACGACGTGGCTGCCGGCGTAGAGAGTGCCGGCTGCGCGGCGACCTTGACCTTCTGACCGTCGTTGGTCGTGCGCACCTCCCCGCCCTTGATCGTGGCGAAGACGCGCGTGGCGAACCTCTCGGCATCGGCTGCCGAGACGGCTCCGCTGTAGGACTTCACCGCTTCGTACCAGGCTGAAGTCGAAGTGTTAGCACCGGACGCCTTGCCCAGGTCCTGTTGGTAGGAGGCGAGCAGCGCCGCTCCACCGCAGATGTTGGCGGCGTCGTCGGACTTCAGCTGAGACGCGCTGAGGTTGGTGAGATCGGCGGCGATGGAGGCCGTATGGAGCGAGTCAGGACCGGTGGACGGCCGGAACGAACCGTCGCCTTTGGCGAAGCCGGCGGGCTCGACATCAACGTCGGTGAGGTGCATCGGGCCGTAGCCGCCGGACGTACTGGGTGAGGCGCCGTGGTCGTCCCAGCGTGACTCCATGTAGGAAACGCCGAGCAGGACCGAAGCCGGAACGCCGTACGTCTGAGCTGCCGCCGCGAAGGTGCGCTGACGGGCGTGTGAGGCAGGACCGTCGCCGACGGCCTGCAGGCAGTCACGGCCGGTGGGCTCGTGACGGTTAACCGATGCCGAGGACTGACTACCGAGCGCGAAACCGGAGATCGTGAGCGCCAAGGCGCTCGCTCCAGCCACGGCAGACAGCATCCTACGGCGGGGTGGGTGCGACATGCTTTCTCCCTGGAGAGCAGACGGGTGCGGAACTGCTGAACACAGCAAAGAACCTTTATACCCAAACACACCACTGCTGAGGACGCAACGACCAAACCCGACTGTGCCCATTACCCGCGGGTTATCGGGCCAGGCTCCCTGCCCGCCCGGCCAAGCCTGTGGGCGAGCCATCGTCATACCCATCGCAATACAGTGACGCCGTGGACCTGCTGCCTCTCGTGCTGACGTCGGGGTGGGCCAGCGGGATCAACGCGTACGCCGTGATCGCCATGCTGGGACTGCTCGGCCGGTTTGCAGGGGTCGACGGAGTGCCCGAGTCCCTTCAGCAGACCAGCGTGCTGGTCATCGTGGGAGGGATGTACCTCGTCGAGTTCGTCACCGACAAGATCCCGTACGTCGACTCGGCGTGGGACGTCATCTCGACCCTGATCCGGCCGACGATCGGCGCCATGCTCGGCTATCTGATCGCCGGCGATGCCGAGTCGGTCAACCAAGCCCTGTACGCCGCCGTCGGTGGTGGAGCCGCGCTCGCCTCGCACCTCGTCAAGGCGGGTACGAGGTTGGCGATCAACGCCTCGCCCGAGCCGGTCACGAACATCACGGTCTCGCTCGCCGAGGACATGACAGTGGTCACCGTCATCACGTTGGTGCTCTACCACCCCTGGCTCGCCCTGAGCATCGCCACAGTGCTGTTCGTCCTGGGCGTGGTGCTGGTCGTCGTACTCTTCCGACTGGTCCGGCGAGGGTGGCGGCGCTGGCAGAATCATCGGGTGACTGCCGATGTCTGAGCCCGCCTCCGATCTCGACGACTGGGAGCGCCACCTCTGCGCTCCGATGACCGGCCGCAAGATCATCAGCTCCTTCGAGCTGCTCGCGGGAATGACCATGCTCGTCCAGCGCCTGCAGCGGTGGGGTGCAGATCGCCCGCTGCTCCTCGCCGACGGGCGGGGCACGGGTCCGATCCCCGATGAGTCCGATGCCGACGTCATCATGCTCGACACCCCCCGGTTTGAGTCCCTCACGGAACAGGTCCGCGCCAGGATGGTTGCCGGGAAGCGGCTGACTCCGGAGGTCATCTCGGCGATCGAGGCCTACGACCCCCACCGAGAGGCGGCGTGGTGGGTCAGTCCGGTCGGGCTCAACACGCCGATGCTCGGACGTGACGTGATGGGTGGGCGTCCACCTGGTCAGGCGCAGCTCGAGGACAAGCTCATCGTCGACCCGATGCTCGACGAGATCGGTGCCGCTGTCTCGCCCACCGCGATCAGCCCCACGACGTACGACGAGCTGATGCACGCCAGCCGACACGTGATGGCCGAGTCGGGAACTGACCAGGTCGTGTGGGCGGGTGACTCCAAGCACGGGACCAACGGCGGCTGCGACTACGTGCGCTGGGTGCGCAACCAGAAGCAAGCTCAGGACGCGTCGGTCTTCTTCGCCAAGAGATGCGACGAGGTGCGCGTGTCGCCTTTCCTCGAAGGCGTCCCGTGCAGCATTCACGGCATCTGTCTGCCTGACGGAGTCGTCGTTCTTCGGCCGGTCGAGCTGGCGACGCTCCGCGACCCTCAGCGCGGGCGCTTCGTGTCAGGCGGCCTCGGTACGTCGTGGGCCCCGCCCGACGCAGATGCCGTCGAGATGCGCTCGATCGCTCGACATCTGGGCGAGTTTCTTCAACGTACCAAGGGATATCGCGGTGGATTCGGACTCGACGGAGTCCTCACGACCGACGGTTTCCGGCCCACCGAGTTCAACCCGCGTTTCAGCGGTGGACTGACGCGGCTCGCTCGTGCAGCGCCTGACGCGCAGCTCGAACTGGTCCACATCAACGCTCTCATCGACCGGGACGTGGCCAAGTCGGCGCATGCCATCGAAGAGCTGGCGTGTCGGCAGCTCGAAGACAACCGGTTCGTCGACGTGCTGGGACTCTCGCCAGCGACCGTCATCGACGAGCACACCGAGGTTCCGGTCGCAGCCGGTGAGGGACAGCTGGAACGGGCCGAAACCGACGACACGATCATCGGCAGTGTCACCGCCGGACCCTCACCGCTCGGCTCCTTCTTCCGACTGATCACTCTGGAGGGAATCATCCGGCCCGGCGAACGGGTGGCTCCGCTGAGCATCCTGTTGCTCGAGTTCGCCGATCGCACCTGGAACGCTGGCTTCGGCTCCAGCCTGATGGCACCTGACGTTCGCACATGATGCGGTGCGGCTGCGGGTTCTTCGATCGGGCCTGCCATGGCTGACATCGTGGTGGTGGGAGCCGGCCTCGGCGGGCTCGCCGCCGCGGCCCGGTTGTCCAAGCTCGGACATACCGTGACCGTGTGCGAGCGCAACGGGTACGCCGGTGGTGCTCTGAACGAGCGAACCGGCGACGGCTTCACGTGGGATGCCGGCCCGACGTCAACGGCGTTGCCAGCGGTGCTTCGCGACCTCTTCCGCAAGTCCGGCCGGCCGATCGAGCGCTACCTCGAGCTCGAGCTCCGCACACCTGCACGGCGCCATGTCTTCGAAGACCACAGCATCGTCGACCTGCCGACGGGTTCTCGCTCTGCCCAGACCGAGGCGATCGATGCGGGGCTCGGACCTGGCCGTGGGAAGAAGTGGACCGAGTTCCTCGACGCGCAGGCAGACGTGTGGGAGCAGTTGCGGACTCGCGTGCTCGACGTACCGACCGGCGGCGACCTGCTCGGCAGCAAGGAGGTCACGAGCGCCTTGTCGACCCGCACCTCGCTGGCAAAGCTACTGCGGAAGGCGTTCCAGGATGAGCGGCTGCGCCTCCTTGCCGACCATCGCTTCCGTCTTCACGGGTCAGATCCGAGAGACGTCCCTGCTTTCGCTGCTGTCGAGAACTACGTCGAGCGCAGCTTCGGTGTGTGGGGCATCGCCGGCGGAATGGCAGCGCTGGCCAGGGCGCTCGTCATTCGCTTGGAGGAGCGTTCGGTGGATCTGCAGCTTGACTGCGAGGTCGCAGCTCTCACCGTTGCCGATGGAGCCGTGGTTGGTGTCGAAACCCTTGCAGGCAAGGCGATTCGCGCCGATCTGGTCATCACCGACATCGACCCACGAGCGGTCTTCCTTGACTTGTTGCCAGCCGACCAGCCGTCCCCGGCTCGGCAGGTCTTCGACGCCGCGACACCCGCGATCCCGGTCGCGGTGACTCACCTCGGGTTGGAGGGCGACGTGCCTGCGCTTCCTGACGAGGTCGTCCTTCATGGTGAGCCGCTGCTGGTGGTGTCTACGACGGGACAAGCGCCGAAGGGCAAGCACGCCTGGACCGTATGGCGGCGAGGCTCGGCGCAGGAGGACGTCGTCCTCACCATGGCGCGGCGCCGCATCGATGTTCGCAAGCAGGTGGTGACCCGCATCGACAGGAACCCGATCGAGCTGCTCCACGAGACGGCTGGATCGTCGTACGGACTCGCCTGGGCAGGTTGGCGAGCACACACTCAGCGCGCTGCTCAGTCTCATCCGCTTCCCGGCCTCTACCTGATCGGCGCCTCCATGCACCCGGGACCTTCGATCCCGTACGTCGCCTGGGGTGCAGCCCATGTGGCCGCGCGCATCGGCAAAGCCTGACGGTTACCGAGCAACGGACCAGTCAGGCCGGCAGGCGGAGACCCGCGTAGATCTCGCGGGTGGCCCGCGAGCGGTTCAACGTGTAGAAGTGCAGCCCTGGCGCTCCGCCCTCGAGCAGCTCGTCGCACATCGCGGTGGCGATCTCCACACCGATCTTGCGCACGTCGGCGGGCTCGGTCACCCCGTCGAAGCGCGCCACCACCTCAGCGGGCACGTCCCGGCCGGAAAGCTCGGCGAACCGCTTGATCTGGCGGAGGTTGGTGATCGGCATGATGCCCGGGATGATCGGCATCTCCGATCCGACCTGTGCTGAACGTTCGACGAGTGCGAAGTAGTCGCTCGGCCGGAAGAACAGCTCCGTGATCGCGAAATCGGCGCCGGCCCTGTCCTTCTCGAGCATCACGCGTGCATCGTCATCGAGTGATAGCGCTTCGCGGTGACCTTCGGGAAAGGCAGCGACGCCGACGCTGAAGTCGCCGAGCTCCTTGACGAGCCTGACCAGCTCGCTTGCGTACTCGAGGCCGCCGGGAGTCGGTGTCCACGGCTGCCCGGGTCCGCCGGGTGGATCGCCGCGCAGCGCGAGCACCGTGCGGATGCCTTCGTCGGCGTAGTGGCCGATCACTGTCCGCAGCTCTTCGCGTGAGTGGCCCACGCACGTGAGGTGCGCGACGGGCGTCAGCGTGGTCTCGCTGCCGATCCTGCCGGTCACTCTGACTGTGCGGTCACGCGTAGACCCGCCAGCGCCGTACGTCACGGAGACGAACGTCGGCTGTAGCGGCTCGAGCTCGCGAATGGCCTGCCACAGGCGTGTCTCGCCCTCATCGTCCTTAGGTGGGAAGAACTCGAACGAGAACGACTTGTCGCCCTCTGCGATCAGTTCACGAACAGACAGTGGGCGTCCGGGACGACGCGGTGCGGAGCCGATGGCCATGGGTCAACAGTAGAGATCGAGCCGGGCAAGGCCGTTGATCAGGTCCACTTCGCGGATGTCGCTCGGAGGCCACCGGCGCTCATCAGCACCGCCCCGAGCGGCGCTGGACGCCCAGGTAGGCTGCCAAGAGTGTCTGACTCCCCGCCTGCTGTCGAGCCCGTCACCGCAGAGTTCCGTGGCCAAGTAGCAGCGGTTCTCGACCAGTTCATCGACAAGAAGCAGCACGCGTTGTCACCGCTCGGTGCCGAAGTCACGCCGCTGCTCAACGCCGCACGTCGAGCTGTGGGCGGTGGCAAGAGACTGCGTCCCGCCTTTGCCTATTGGGGCTGGCGAGCGGCAGGCGGACCCGCGGCGAAGGCCGACGGGATCATCCCCGCGGTGAGCGCGATCGAGCTCGTCCATGCGAGCGCCCTGGTCCACGACGACGTGATGGACGACTCGGCGATGCGACGGGGCGAGCCGGCCGCCCATCACGTGTTCACGAGTGAGCGGCGCGATGAAGACGCGACGGTGCTCCGAGCTGACCGCTTCGGCCGCAGCGCGGCGATCCTGCTAGGCGACCTGTTGCTCTCCTGGTCTGACGAGCTGCTCGCGCAGAGCGACGTCAAGCCCAAGGACCTCGCACGGGGGCGCACCTATTTCGACAAGCTGCGCACCGAAGTCGTGGCCGGCCAATACCTCGACGTGCTCACCCAGACGCATACGCGGAGCAGCGCCGCCGACGCGATGCGTGTCGTCCGCTACAAGTCGGCGAAGTACACCGTCGAGCGGCCACTCCAGTTCGGCGCGGCACTCTTCAAGGACAACCCGCGACTGCTCGCTGCCCTCTCGTCGTACGGCATTCCGCTGGGTGAGGCGTTTCAGCTGCGCGACGACATCCTCGGCGTCTTCGGTGAGAGCAGCGTGACGGGCAAGCCCACCGGAGATGACATCCGGGAAGGCAAACGCACGCTGCTGATCGCGCGGGCCTTCGACAAGGCGAGTCCTGGGCAACATGCCGTGCTCAGCAAGAACGTCGGAAACAACCACGTCGATGAGGCCGGAATCGCTGCCGTACAAGGGGTTTTGCGAGAGACCGGTGCGCTTGCGAATGTCGAGACCGTGATCGGCGAGCTCACGACTGCGGCGCTGTCCGCGCTCGTGCATGCACCGCTCGAGGACACCGAGGCGCGTACGGCGCTCGAGGTGCTCACCGGCCGTGCCACCCAGCGCGCGCACTAGTCGCGCGCAAGCGTCAGAAGTGGTGCGGGTCGAGTTCGGGCAGTTGTACGTCGTCGGGGCCTGGCCCGCGCAGCAAGACCGCAAACGGGCCGGCTCGCTCCAGGTCGACCCGGTCGGCAAACACATTGACCGCCACGTCGAAGACCCGGCGCTCTGCTCGAGCCAGCGGCGCCCAGCCCTCCCACAACACGACGACCCCTCCGTCTTCGGGGGCTCGAACGTCGCTCAGCGCACTGGTCAGGGCGTCGAAGTTGTGGGCGACCCAGTCAGGGAACGCGAACGCCTCTTCACAGGCGTCGAGAAAGGCGCTCTTCCCTTCGGCGGCCCAGGTGTCGAGGCACACGAACCGCCAGCCGGCGTGCTCGACCGCGTGCTGGACGTCTTTGGTGCCGGTCGCGGTGGTCCAGTGATAGACGCCTGGCGCGGTGTGTCCGGCCAGCAGCTTTGCTAGTCCACTCATCGCGCGATCCTCGTGCGGTACTCGTTGGAGGCTGTGGTGTCACAGCTGTGCATGGTGATCCCCCTCGCCTTCCTGCTGATCCTATCGTCGGCGTGCGGAGTCAGACGATGACCTGCGCACGCCGCCGGACCTCCTTGCCGCGGTCCTCGCGGAGTGCATCGATGGGGCGACCGGGCAGCGAGTCATCGGCGGTGAAGAGCCACTCGATGGACTCCTCGTCACTCAGCCCGCGGTCGCCGAGCAGGATCAGCGTGCCGCCGAGGCCTTTCACGATCGTGCCGTCCTGGACGAACTCCGCAGGCACCACCGCCTCCCGGTTCTCGGGCAGCCTGACCACCGCGAGCTGCCGCTCGCGGGCAAACTGCCGCACCCGGCTCGGGCTGACGCCGAGCTGGTCAGCGGTCTCCTGCAGGGTCAGCCAGGCGGGGACGAGGGCGTTGAGGTCGATGGCCACCGCCCTAGCCTGCCACGGCTGCTCCGCGCGCCATCTCCCGGCGGTGAGTCTGGCGCGACTGTCGGCTGGTCGCCGTACCGTGGCCGTACGGCTGGTGCGGCGAGGCTAACCAGGCAGCGCTCGGGCAATCCGTAGACTCTGCGGAGTGGACAGGTCCGCGACCACCGATCCGCTCGTCGGGCAGCTGCTCGACGGGCGCTACCGCGTGGGCGAGAAGATCGCGCGCGGCGGCATGGCCACGGTCTACGAAGCGACCGACCTGCGCCTCGACCGGGTCGTGGCGATCAAGGTCATGCAGCACGCCCTCGCCGACGACGAGGAGTTCAGCCAGCGTTTCGTTCGGGAGGCGCGGGCTTCTGCCAAGCTGACGCACCCGAACGTGGTCGCGGTGTACGACCAGGGTGACGACCACGGCACGCTCTTCCTCGCGATGGAGTACGTCGCCGGACGTCATACCCTGCGCGACGTCCTCCGCGAAGAAGCGCCATTGCCACCGCAGCGAGCCCTCTCGTTGCTCGAGGAGATCCTCAAGGCGATCGCGGCTGCTCACGAGTCAGGCATCATCCACCGAGACGTCAAACCCGAAAACGTGCTCATCAACCCGCGAGGCCAGGTCAAGGTGGCCGACTTCGGGTTGGCGCGGGCTATCAGCTCGGCCACGACGGCGACCGCCACGGGTGGCGTCCTGATGGGTACGGTCTCCTATCTCCCGCCTGAGCTCGTTACCGACGGCACAGCCGACGCGCGGTCTGACATCTACTCACTCGGTGTGCTGCTGTTCGAGATGCTGACCGGAGTCAAGCCGCACAGGGGTGACAGCCCGATCCAGGTGGCCTACAAGCACGTTCACGACGACGTACCCTCTCCGTCGTCCGTGATCGACGGCATCCCGCCCTACCTTGACGCTCTCGTCGCGCGTGCTACGGCACGCCAGCGCGACCTGCGTCCCGCCGATGCGCACGTGATGCTGCGGCAGCTCCGGCGTGTGCGGCACGCGCTCGACAACGGTGTGCTCGACGACCAGGAACTCACGGACGACCTCACTCCGACGGTGGCGATCGTCGCGGATCCCGAGCTCGAGTTCGACCCGCCCGACGGTCTCTTCGACGACGTGGAGCGGGACAGCTCGACCGCTTCGCCACCCGGCGACGAGGTCTTCGACTTCGCGGCGTACGACGACTTCGGCGACAACGGCCTGCACCCCGGTCCCCAGTTCGTGCCGGCGCCGGGCACTGACCACACCTTGATCGTCGGCCCCACTCGCCGGCTCGATGGTCTCGACGGGCACGACACACTTGAGTCCCCCACGCCTGACCCGCGAGCGGTTGGAGTCGCTGGCCCTCCAGCCGGGTTGCCCTCGACGGGGCCACCCCGCAGGCCGAAGCGCAAGAAGGGCGGCTGGATCGCGTTCATCGTGGTGCTGCTCCTGGCGATTGGCGCCGCCGCTGGAGGCTGGTGGTACGGCGTCGGGCGCTTCAAGTCCACTCCTGACGTGATCACGCTGAGCCAGAGCGAGGCGCGTGACACGATCGAGGAGGCCGGCCTGTCGTTCGAGGTGGCGTCGGCGTCGTACTCCGAGCAGATCCCACCCGGCCACGTTGTCTCCACCGAACCCGACGCGGGTGACAACGTCGTCAAAGGCGGAACCGTCGAGGCCGTCATCTCCAAGGGGCCTGAACGACACAACGTGCCCGACCTCGAGGGGATGAGCGAGTCCGAGGCGATCAAGGCCATCACGGGCGCCACGCTCACGGTCGCCAAACCGAGGCGGGTGTGGAGCGAGAGTGTCGCCGAGGGCGACGTGATCAGCTTTTCGCCGAAGGCGGGCACCGAGCTCAAGCGTTCCGACCCCGTGCACCTGGTGGTCAGCCGCGGGCCGCGCCCGATCTCCATCACGGACTACGTCGGCAAGGACGCTGACACCGCCGAGAGCGAACTGGCCGACGCCGGGTTCTCGATCAAGCGTGTCGAGCGCTACAACGACGACGTCGAGGCTGGGGTCGTGCTGAAGCAGACCCCTCGGCATGGGAACGGTTTTGCCGGTGACTCGATTCGCCTCGTCGTCAGCCTCGGCCCGCACCTCGTCGAGGTTCCGGACGTCAACTCCTTCGGGGTCAATGACGCGGAGGACGCGCTGACCGAGGCCGGGTTCGAGGTCAAGGTGGTACACAACGAGCCGTACTTCGGGCTCGGCTTCGTGGTGGGTCAGAGCCCGGGAAGCGAAGACATGGCCCCCTTCGGTTCGAAGGTCACCATCGAAGTCGTCTAACCCAACCCGGTTGAGCGGCCACCTTCTCACCGTCGAGCGGCCACCTTCTCACCGTCGAGCGGCCACCTTCTTACGGTCGAGTGGCCAAGTTGTGAGCGTCGAAACCGCCGTCGGCTCGTGCCAACCCGGCCCTAGAGTTGTCCGGTGACTAGCCGGCTGGCGAGATCCTTGCCCACCTTGGCATTGCTCGGCGTTACGGCCACCTGGGGCTCGACGTTCTTCTTGATCAAGGACCTCCTCCACGAGGTCTCGGTAGTCGACTTCCTCTCCATTCGGTTCGCGATAGCCGCTGCCGCTTTGCTCGCCGTCGCGCACAAGCAGGTCCGACGACTCTCTCGCGATGACGTGAAGCACAGCGTGGTGCTCGGCGCGGTGTACGGCGTGGCGCAGGTGCTTCAGACGACTGGCCTCGAGCACACGCCTGCCAGCGTCTCGGGCTTCGTGACCGGCATGTACGTCGTCGCGACGCCGATCTTCGGTGCGCTGCTGTTTCGGGAGAAGATCGGCAAGATGGTCTGGATCGCGGTGTTGTTGGCCACGGTGGGACTCGGCTTTCTTTCCCTGCAAGGCTTGTCGGTGTCGTACGGCGTCATCGTGATCTTCTGCTCCGCACTGCTCTATGCCTTGCACATCGTGGGGCTTGGACAGTGGTCGACCACGTCGAACGCCGTTGGCTTGGCCGTGATGCAGACGGTGGTGATCGCCGTCGTCTGCACGGCGGTCAGCGCTCCCAACGGGATCGGTGCGCCCGACACTCGCTCCGGCTGGTTGTCGCTTATCTACATGGCCTTGGTCGCCGCCGCCGCAGCGATGCTGCTCCAGACGTGGGCTCAGGCCCATCTCGCGCCGACCCGGGTCGCGATCATCATGACCATGGAGCCGGTGTTCGCGGCGTTCTTCGCCGTGCTCTTCGGCGGTGAGGACCTGACAGCGAGAATGGTCGTCGGAGGCGGCTTCGTCCTCGTGGCGATGTACCTGGTCGAGCTCACACCGGGCCGAAAAGTCGAGGGAGAAGTCACGCACATCGCAGTCTGACCGACAGACGTGCCGTCGTACTGCCGCGCCGTCAGTGTCTGCGACGTCCACGGACTGGGACATCACCGCCCCGTGGAGGCAAACCCACAGTCTGCAAGGCAGGTTTGCCTTGTTAACAAGCCGTTTGGCTTGTTAACAAGGCAAACCCCGCGAGGGGGTCAGGGGAGGCAGGTGGTGAGGACGGCGGCAGCGGTCTTGGCGTCCTGCGCGGAGATGTCGAGGTGCGTCACGGCTCGTACGACGTGCGGGCCGACCGCGCCGACGAGCACGCCCTCCTCTCGGCACTGGGCCACGATCGCCGGTGCATCGTCGACCGGGATGACCACAATGTTGGTGTCGACCTCGGCAGGGTCGACTCCCGCTGCCTCGGCAATCACCCGGGCGTTCTCGTGGTCGTCGACGAGCCGGTCGATGTGATGGTCGAGTGCGTGAAGCCCCGCCGCCGCGAGCACGCCAGCCTGACGCCACCCGCCACCGAGCCGCTTGCGCCAGATCCGGGCCTCGGCGACCTGATCGGCCGACGCCATCATCAACGAACCGATCGGCGCCCCCAAGCCTTTGGAGAGGCACACCGAGAGGGTGTCGACGTTGGCCGCGAGTTCTCGGAAATCGACGCCAGTCGCGACATGCGCGTTCCAGATGCGCGCGCCGTCGAGGTGCACGGCAATCCCGTGACGATCCGCGAGTGCTCGCAAACCGGTCAACCGATCGCGCGGTTGGATGCGCCCACCCGCGAAGTTGTGCGTGTTCTCGACCGACACCGCCGCCGTCGTGACGAAGAACGGCCCGAGGTCGGGGGCGATCATCGCCTCGATGGCGTCAAGATCGACGTACCCACGAGGGTCTGTCCAGGTGCGCATCGTCAGCCCGGTCACAGCTCCGTGCGCCCCGAGCTCAGCCCGGGCGAGGTGAGCAGACGACTCGCACAGCACCTCAGTGCCGACACCGACAAGCCCGCGCACCGCCAATAGGTTCGCCAGCGACCCGGTCACGGTAAAGAGAGCAGCTTCAAAGCCGAACATGTCGGCGACCCGTTCTTCGAGATGCCGCACCGTCGGGTCTTCGCCGTACACGTCGTCTCCGACCTCGGCTGACACCATCGCTGCGCGCATGGCGTCGGTCGGGCTCGTCACGGTGTCACTACGAAGGTCAATCATCCGCTGATTCTCCTGTACGACGGCCGGGGCACGTCAGTCGCGGCTGGCCCGCAACATCTCGGCCACGAGGAACGCGAGCTCGAGGGACTGGGTGCGGTTCAACCGGGGATCGCAGACCGACTCATACCGATGGGTGAGCCCGGCTTCGACGATGTCTTCTCCCCCACCCAGGCATTCGGTGACATCGCCGCCAGTCAGCTCCACGTGAAGTCCGCCGGGCCACGTGCCGAGTCCGTGGTGCACCTCGAAGAAGCCACGCACCTCGTCGATCACGTCGTCGAAGTTTCGGGTCTTGTAGCCGGTCGACGTCTCGAACGTATTGCCGTGCATCGGATCGCAGACCCATCCCACGGTGACTCCCGATGCCGTCACCTTCTCGACCAAGTTGGGCAACATGTCGCGGACCTTGCTCGCGCCCATCCGCGTGATGAACGTCAGCCGCCCGGCCTCGTTGCCGGGATTCAGCTTCTCAGCGAGCGCGACTGCCTGGTCAGTCGTGGTCGTGGGTCCGAGCTTGACGCCGATCGGGTTGCGCACCCGCGACAAGAACTCCACATGAGCACCGTCGAGCTGCCGGGTTCGTTCGCCGACCCAGAGGAAGTGGCCCGAGACGTCGTACGGCAGGCCAGTGCGCGAGTCGATCCGGGTCAGCGCGTGTTCGTACTCGAGGATCAGCGCCTCGTGACTGGAGTGGAAGGCGACCCGGTGCAGCTCCTCAGACTCCGCGCCGATCGCCTTCATGAAGTCCAGCGCACGATCGATGTCGCCGGCCATCTTCTCGTAGACGGCGCCCACTGGGCTCGTGCGGACGAAGTCGGTGTTCCACGCATGCATCTGGCGCAGGTCGGCGTACCCACCTTGCAGGAAGGCCCGGCACAGGTTGAGGGTCGCCGCCGACGAGTTGTAGACCTGCACCAGCCGCTTCGGGTCGGGAATCCGGCTCTCGGCCGTGAAGGCGTAGCCGTTGACGGCGTCGCCGCGGTACGCCGGCAGTGCGACACCCTCCCGCACCTCGATGTCGTTGGTACGCGGCTTGGCGTACTGACCGGCGATCCGGCCGAGCTTGACGACCGGGACAGAAGCGGCGTACGTCAGCACGACCGCCATCTGGAGCAGCACTTGCAGCTTGGCGCGGACGTTCTCAGCCGTGACGCCCGCGAAGGTCTCGGCGCAGTCACCACCCTGCAGCAGAAAAGCACGGCCGGCCGCCACGTCGGCGAGATGCGACGTCAGGTCATCGCACTCACCGGCAAAAACGAGCGGCGGCATCAAGCGCAGCGTCGCCACGGCTTCGTCGACAGCGCCCTGGTCTGGCCAGGCCGGCTGCTGGGCGGCTCCGTAGCCATACAGCTGCTCGAGGGTGGGGATGGTCACGGGTCCAGCGTAGAGGCACGCCTTCGTTGCAGCGGCGGGCGTCCGGTTGCCGACCCGTTCCGCCCCGGCTCAGCCGAAGAGCACCTCAGCCTCGGCATAGAGATCGGGGGTGACGGTCTTGAGCTCACCCGTACCCTCGATCAGGTCGACCCGGACGATCTCGGTGCCCCGGAGCGCGACCATCTTGCCGAAGTCGCCGTCCTGCACTGCCTGGATGGCGTGCAGTCCGAACCGGGTCGCCAACCACCGGTCGAACGCGGTCGGCGTACCCCCTCGCTGGATGTGGCCGAGGGTGACGGCGCGAGCCTCCTTGCCGGTGCGCGACTCGATCTCGCGGGCGAGTCGATCGCCGATGCCGCCGTACCGCACGTGCCCGAACTCATCGAGATCGGTGCTGATGGTCTCCATCGTCCCCTCGGCCGGCACAGAGCCTTCGGCGACAACGATGATCGGTGCGTACTGCAGCTCAAACCGCCGCTCGACCAGCTTGCAGACGTTTTCGATGTCGAAAGGCTTCTCGGGGATCAAAATGATGTTCGCTCCACCTGCGATGCCGGAGTGGAGAGCGATCCACCCCGCGTTGCGGCCCATCACCTCGACGACGAGGACGCGATGATGCGACTCGGCCGTGGTGTGCAGGCGGTCGATGGCCTCGGTCGCGATGTTGACCGCCGTGTCGAACCCGAACGTGAAGTCCGTGCCTGACAGGTCGTTGTCGATCGTCTTGGGTACGCCGACGACGTTGACGCCGACATCGGAGAGTTTCGTCGCGACACCGAGGGTGTCCTCGCCACCGATCGCCACTAGCGCGTCGACGTCGGCCGCCTCGAGGTTGCTGCGGATCTTCTCGACCCCGCCCTCGACCGAGAACGGGTTGGTCCGAGACGAACCGAGGATGGTCCCACCACGCGGCAGGATGCCTCGCACCTGCGGGATACCCAGCTCAGTGGTGATGTTCTCCAGCGGTCCGCGCCAACCATCGCGGTAGCCGACGAAGTCGTAGTCGAACTCCGCGACGCCCTTGCGAACGACAGCTCGGATAACAGCGTTGAGACCGGGACAGTCCCCGCCACCGGTCAGTACTCCGACGCGCATGCGCGCACCCCTTCGCGTTGACTCGACGATTCGCCGACGTTGGCTCAGCAGCCGTGATTGCTAGGTCAACTAACCTAGCGACGCCTGGAAGCGTGAAGGTCTCGGGCCACGCATCCGTCCACATCATGAGCAGCTCGGCCGCCGCTCATGTCAGACCGAGGCTGCAGCAGGACCTCATCTCCTGGCAACTCCGACAGCGTCGCTGATCTGGCAGGGTGAATCGCATGAGCCAACCATTCGGAGGTATGCCGACGCGCTGGGATCCGACGTCCGGACCGTCTGATCGCGTCGCGGTGATCCTGCCCGGCGCCGGTTACGCCCCCAGCCACCCGCTTCTCGAGTTCGGTCGACAAGCGCTGGTCCAGCATGGTTGGACGGTTCAGCAAGTGTGGTGGGACAAGCCCGACGATGACCTCAGCGATGACGCGCTGTCGACCTGGGTCTGCGACCAAGCACGTGCGGCGCTCGAGGCGGAGACGCAAGCGCGCGCCAGGCTGGTCATGGCCAAGTCGCTCGGCACGCTGGCGTCCCCGACCGTGGCAGAACTTGGCTTGGACGCCGTCTGGTTCACTCCCCTGTTCCATCAGCAGACATCGATCGACGCCATCGCGCGCAACGCAACCGCAGGTGCACGTCAGCTGCTCGTCGGAGGACTGGCCGACCCTGCGTGGGACGCACCGCGAGCACGCGAGCTCGGTGGTGAGGTGGTCGACTTCGCCGATGCCACCCACTTCGTCCATGTGCCGGACAACGCCGTACGAACAGTCGAGGTGCACCTGGAGATTGCTCGCGCTGTTGAGGAGTTCTTGACCCGGCTGGACGGCAGTTAATGCTGCGTAACTTCGGCTACGTCCTCGACGGCAAGCTCGCCGGGCTCGCGCATCCCGCGTACGCCGGCGACGTGACCGACGGCTTGCGCGAATTGCGTGAGCACGGCATCACGGCAGTGGTCTCCCTCGACACCTCAGGCTTGCCGCCGGGCGCGGCTGCCGAGGCCGGGCTCGACCAGCTCCACCTCGCCGTCACCGATTTCGAACCGCCGACGATCGCGCAGGCCGACCAGTTCGTGGCGTACGTCGACCAACACCTCAGCCGTGGTGGTCAGGTGGCGGTGCACTGCGGTGCCGGAATCGGTCGCACCGGCACGATGCTCGCGGCCTATCTCATCTCCACCGGTATGACGGTCGACGAAGCTCTTGCTCTGCTGCGGCAGCGACGTCCAGGCAGCGTGGAGTCGTCGAGCCAGCACCGCTTTCTCGAGGAGTACTCCCGGCACCAGAGCTGATCCGCATACGTGCGCCGGCGCACAGCGAGGTCACGGCGCTTCAGCTGTTCGGTGAGGATTCCTGCGACGCCTTGGCCTCCGCCTCGGCTTGCGCCTTGGCCTTGGCTTCCGCCCGCGCCCCGGCCCGGGCTTCCCTGGCCTCGCGCTGGGCCTCTTCCTTGGCCTTGTCGGCGTACACGTCGACGTACTCCTGACCGGAGAGCTCCATGATCTCGTACATGATCTCGTCGGTGATTGAGCGCAGCACGAAGCGATCGTCCTCGAGACCCTCGTAGCGGGAGAAGTCCAGCGGCTTGCCGAACCGCACGCCAGGTCGGGCGAACCGGCCGAAGACCTTGCCCGGAGGCGCCACCACATTCGTGCCGATCACGGCTAGCGGGATGACCGGCACCTTGGCTTCCAGCGCCATCCGGGCGACGCCGGTCTTGCCACGGTAGAGCCGGCCGTCGTGGGAACGGGTGCCTTCGGGGTAGATCCCGAAAAGGTCACCTTCGGCCAAGATCTTGAGGCCGCTCGCGATCGCGCCGGCAGCCGCAGTGCCGCTCGATCGGTCGATGGGCACCTGTCCGGCGCCGGAGAAAAACGTCTTCTGCAGCCATCCCTTGAGGCCCGGCTTGGTGAAGTACTCGGCCTTCGCGACGAACGTCACCCGTCGCGGGATCGTCAACGGCATGAACAGCCAGTCGCTGTAGGAAAGGTGGTTGCTGGCCAAGATCGCGGCGCCCTGTTCGGGAACATGCTCGGTCCCCTCGGCCCATGGCCGAAAGATCGTCTTGAGGAGCGGACCCAGAAGGACCCACTTGAGCATCCAGTAGAACAACGCCTCGACCTCCTATGGTCGTGCTCACCCTAAGGTCAGCACCACCCACAAGCAACGACCCCTCAGGCGGTACGACACGCGGCCCTCACGATGCCGGCCACGCGCGGTCACACGCCGATCCCACCCCGCGGTCGACGCCGACATGACGACGTACTGAACCCCTCGAAAACCATCGCCGGGCGTGACACCATGAGGTCAAACACCCGAGCAACCATGCCCGTCCAGGAGAACCCGTGTCGGTCTTGCCTCCCGCTGAGCCGTTCCACGCCGACGGTGGGCGCACGGGCGTGCTCCTCATCCACGGATTCACCGGGTCACCTGCCTCGATGACGCCGTGGGCCAAGCACCTGGCGCGCGAAGGCTTCACGGTGGACGTTCCTCGACTGCCAGGTCACGGTACGAAGTGGCAAGAGCTCAACAAGACGGTCTGGACCGACTGGTACGCCGAAGCTTCTTGCGCGCTCGATGACCTGCGGGCGTCCTGTTCCGAGGTCTTCGTGGCCGGCCTGTCAATGGGTGGTTGTCTCGCTCTTCGACTCGCGGCCGACCGGCCCGACGACGTCGCTGGTCTGTTGCTGGTCAACCCCTCCGTGGCGAGTGTCAACAAACAGCTGATCGCCGTCCCGATCCTCAAGCGCGTCGTCCCGTCGGTCAGCGGCATCGGCAACGACATCAAGAAACCAGGAGTCGACGAGTTCGGCTACAAACGCACTCCGCTCAAGGCGCTCGATTCGCTCCGCACCATGTGGCGGCTGACGCGCGACGATCTGCCCAAGGTGACAGCACCTGTCGTGGTCTTCCGCTCGGTCGAGGACCACGTCGTCGAGCCGTTGTCGTCACAGCTCGTCTTGCAGCGGGTCTCGTCGCGCGACGTCACCGAGCGCGTGCTCGACAACAGCTACCACGTGGCCACCCTCGACAACGACGCCGAGAGCATCTTCGGCGAGTCCACGGAGTTCATCCGCAAGCACAGCACGATCGACGACGACTCTTCCTCGTCCGACACGTCGCGTCCCCGCGACTCCCACCCCGGCGCGACCTGATGCGCTCCAACGGACTCACCGCCGCCGCCTACACTCCGGTCGCCGACCTCGATCCCCGCGTGGCCGATGCATTCCTTGACGACCTCAAAGGTCAAGGCGTGGCCGCTTACACGAAGCCTGTCGAGTCCACCTCGACGTCTGGCTTCGACCGACCGGAGTTCCGGGTCGACGTCAGGGATCGGTTGTACGTCGATGCTGCTGAGGCCGACCGGGTGCGTGCGCTCATCTCCGAGCGAGACCCCGAACTGGTCACTCCCAGCGACGACCTCACGTGGGCCCAGATCGTCGCAGGATTCGATCGACCGCTGAGCGAGGATGTCCACCCCTGGCCGGCCAACGAGGACGTCGACTGGTCGCCCACAGGTGCTGACAGCGGCCAGGACGCCGACACCGCCTCGCCCGACGGCGAACCTCCCGACCGGGCCGGTGACTTGAAGCGCTGGTTGTCCCGACGTGACGCCCGACCGTCGTACGACGTCTCGGCCGATGACGACATCAACGACCAGGACGACTTTGACGGCTCTGCCAGCGTGCGGGCCAGCGACGAAGAGCGCTTCATCCCCGAACCCCCACCTCCATTGCCCAAGCTCGAGCCGTACAAGCAGCTCGCCTGGGTAGGCCTGATCGGCGGGCCGACGCTGCTGCTCTTGTCGGTGCTGTTCTCACTGACCCTGCCCACGTGGGTGTCGATGGCCGCAGTCGGTGCCTTCATGGGCGGATTTGTGACACTCGTGGCGACGATGGAGGACCGCATTGACCCCGATGGCCCCTCCGACAACGGAGCGGTGGTCTAGCCACCCCCTGTGCCGAAAACCGCCGCCGATCTGGCGACTCGGCGAGCCGTTGCCACCATGGCGGGACAGCCTCTGATCGTGGTCTAGCCTGTCGCCCATGACCACGCAGGCAACGGAGACGGTCGAGATCACCGGCCATCTGATGGACAGCGGCATCTTGTCGATGGTGCTCAACGACATCCGCGAGTACGGCGGCGACCATGTCATCGAGAAGTTCGAGCTGGGGCATGACTCGGCTGACGCGTCGTACGCACGCATCCTGGTCAGCGCCGAGGACGAGGAGACCCTCCAGCGGACGCTGATGCGGCTGCAGACGCGCGGCGTCAACATGGTCGATCCAGGCGAGGTGGGGGTCTCCCCCGCTGAGACCGACGGCGTGTTTCCGGATGGCTTCTACTCGACCACCAACCTTGAGACGCGGGTTCGCTACCAGGGCAAGTGGCTGCTGGTCGACAACCCCGAGATGGACTGTGGACTCATCATCGACACCACCGGCGACAGCCCACGTGTTTATACGCTCCCGATGTCGGACGTGACGGCCGGAATGCTCGTCGTGTGCGGCGCATCCGGGATCAAGGTCACCACGCCGCTGCCTGCAGGCGGCACCGAGCAAGAGCTGTTCGGGTTCATGGAGTCCGACGTCTCGAGTGAGAAGCCGCAGACGCTCCTGGTCCGGCAGGTCGCCGACGGTATGCGCGAGGCGAAGGCGGCCGGCAAGCGGGTGCTGTGGGTCGGCGGCCCGGGTGTGGTCCACACGGGTGCCGCGCCGGCCATGGTGGCGATGGTCAATGCCGGCTTCGTCGACGTGCTCTTCGCGGGCAACGCTCTGGCGACCCACGACATCGAGTCCTCGCTGTACGGCACGTCTCTGGGCGTCGACCTGGCGTTGGGACGCGGCGTCGAGCACGGCCACGAGCACCACATCCGGGCGCTCAACACGATCCGCAAAGCCGGGTCGATTGCGGACGCCGTCGATCAAGGGGTGCTGACCGGCGGCATCATGCATGCGCTCGTGACGCAAGGGAAGGACTTCGTGCTCGTCGGGTCTGTCCGGGACGACGGTCCGCTGCCCGACGTCTACACCGACGTGATCGAGGGACAGCGCGCCATGCGTGGCCAGCTCTCGAATGTCGGCTTCTGCTTGATGGTGGCGACCATGCTGCACTCTGTGGCGACCGGCAACATCCTGCCCGCCTCAGTGCCGCTGGTGTGTGTCGACATCAACCCGGCCACGGTCACCAAGCTGGCCGACCGCGGCTCCTCACAAGCCCGCGGCATCGTGACGGATGTGGGGCTGTTCCTCGAGCAGTTGGTTCAGGAACTCGTTCCGGATTACCGGCGCCCACGCTGACGCCCGGCTGAACCGCCGAGAGGAACGTCAGGGTCACGGTTTCGGAGAGAAGGCGGCCCGGAATCGTTCCAAGGCGCTCTCGTCGTCGCCGGACGCCCAGGCCTCGAGAGCCACGACGCCGTCGTAGCCCAGGCCGACCAGGACATTGGCGATGGCCGGGTAGTTGATCTCACCGGTCCCTGGTTCGCACCTTCCCGGAACGTCCGCTACCTGGACCTCGCCGATCCACGGCAGGCTCCGACGGACCAGCTCAATCAGGTTTCCTTCGCCGATCTGAGCGTGGTAGAGGTCGAGGTTCATCCGCAGCCCCGGACTGTCGACCGCACGGACCAGTGTCAAGGTGTCGGCGGCTCGCGCGAACGGGACACCTGGATGGTCGACCTCGGTGTTGAGGTTCTCCAGCGTGAAGACGACGCCCGCCTGCTCCGCCATGGCGGCGAGCCTCGCCAAGGTGTCACGCGCGAGCAGCCACATCCGCCCGGTAGCAGCCTCGACCGGGTCGACGGGTTGGCCCAGTGAGTCCAAGCCGGTGCCGTGCAGGTTGAGTCGCGGACAACCGAGCCGCTGCGCGACCTCGACCGACTGCTGGGCTGTCTCGAGCAGCCGAGGGATGCCCCGTGCCGGATCTGTCAGGCTGCCTTCGACATACCCGGTCATCGACGAGAACGACGCGCCGGTCGCGACGAGAGCGTCGACGTCCTTGGTCGTCCAATCCCAGATCTCGACCAGGAATCCGAGCTCGTGCAACCGTCGTACCCGCTCGACGAACGAGAGATCGAGAAAGAGCATCTCGGCACTTGCCGCGAGTGGAAACCACGGTTGCGACGTCACGGAACCTCGCTCACTGCGGCTGGACGACCTGTCTCCACCGACTCGACAGCGGCCAGGGCCAGTGCGAGCGCGCGGCGCGCATCGTGACCCGTCACCGCCGGGTCGCGCCCCTCACGAACGGCGTCGACGAACTCGGCGAACTCTGCGGTGTAGGCCTCGAGGAACATCTCGACATCGGACCTGACCGTCTCGACGGCCCGGCCGCTTGCCGTGTATGCCGTCATCGACGTCCGTCGTTGGTCGCCAGCGGTCACCATGCCCGCAGAACCGAACACCTCCGCTCGCACGTCGTAACCGTACGCGGCAGAGAAGCTCGCCTCAGCCGTCGCGATCGAGCCGTTGGCGAACCGGACGACGACAACGGAAGTGTCGAGCAGTCCGGCGGACTTAAAGTCGGGTGCTACCAGGGCGTCTGCAACGGCGTACACCTCGACCGGCCGGGTGCCGGCATTCATCCAGAGCAGCAAGTCGAAATCGTGGATCAACGTCATCAGGAAGATCGTCCAGGGTGGCACCGCTCCAGGGTTGGCTAGTCCAGGATCCCGGGTCACCGAGCGGAGCAGGTGCGGTGTGCCGACCACCCCATCGGCAACGGCTTCGTGCGCGGCTGCGAAATCCTCCGCGAACCGGCGGTTGAATCCGACCTGCAGCGGGACCCCGGCAGCGTGCGCTGCCGCCACCGCCCGGTCCGCCTCCTCGATGGACAAGGCCATCGGCTTCTCGCAGAAGACCGCTTTGCCAGCCTCGGCGGCCGCGACGACGAGGTCGACGTGCGCGGGCGTCGCCGCCGCGATGACGACGGCGTCAACACTCGGGTCCGCGAGCAGGTCGGCGGGGCTGGCGTGGGCTCGGACTCCCAGCATGGCGCCGACCGCCGCTGCCGCTTCGGGGACGGCGTCGGCGACGGCGACCAGGTCGGCAGTGGGCACGCGGCGAGCGATGACCTCAGCATGGGAGGTCCCGATCCGGCCGGTGCCGACCAGGCCGACTCGGACACGGTCGCTAGGGGCGACGACATGATCCGACATGGCTGTCCCTCTCGACGATCGGCAAACGCGGCGGTCTCACTCAGCGGGACCGGCGTACAGCTCTGGTCTGGTGGTGGACTCGATGGTGACGCGCTCACCTGTGGCGAGAGAGCGCCGGCCGGCCGCAGCGGCCAGGTCGGCAAGGTGTGCATCCCAGGCGGAGGCGCCAGCGGCTGTGCCGTTCGCGGCCGCGGCAGCCCAGTCGGCGAGCTCGAAGCGGTAGGCGTCGGCGAACCGCTCCACGAAGTCGCGCGCGACCGGGAAGCCGTCGTGCCCATCCTGCCGGAACCCGAGACCGTAGGGCGCTGTCAGCCGGGCCGTGGCACGGTCGCCCACCACTTCGCACTGCACGTCGTAGCCATACCGCGCGTTGACGAAGACCTCCGTGGTGACGACGGCTCCCCCGGTCGTCTCGAGCACCGCCACTTGCGGGTCGCGCAGGGCGCCATCGGCCACGCGCGGCACCGTGATCGTCACCGCCGACCACGAGTCGTCAAGCAACCACGGCACGACGTCGAGCTCGTGGATCATCGAGTTCGAGATGATGTCCTCCGACGTCGCCGTCGGGTGCGCCTCCGAGTTGCGGTGCACGCAGTGCACCACCCTGACCACCCCGAGTTCACCGTCGGCCACCGTTGTACGCATCGCGATGTACGCGGGGTCGTAGCGACGCATGAAACCGACCTGGACGAGTCTCCGGCCGAGAGCGAGCTCGACCTCGACGATCTGACGCGATCCCTCGGCTGATGTCGCGAGCGGCTTCTCACAGAGCACCGGCTTGCCCGCGGTCAGGCACGCCATCACGAGCTCCTGGTGCAACGGGTCTGGGGCGGCGATGAGTACGGCGTCGACATCATCGGCACCGATGACAGCCTCAGGACCGTCAGCCGTTCGCGCGCCAATCTGACGGCAGACCTGCTTCACCCTGGCCACGTCCGCGTCGTACGCCGTCACGACCTCGGCCTGAGAGACCCATCGGCTCAGAGTCTGCACGTGTGAGGTCCCCATCGCCCCGGTACCGATGACGCCGATCCTGACCTTGCTGGTCACCGGTCACCTCCTGCGGGAGCCACCCAGCGGCCTTGCTGGATCGACGTGAGCACGGCTTCGACCAACTGCCCGGTGCGCACCGCGTCGGCAATCGTCGCCCCGATCGGCCGCTTCTCGGCGATCGACCGCACGAACCGCTCACCTTCGATCACCTTCAGGTCGTCGTACCCCATCGCGATCCCTGACCCAGGCTGGAAGGAGCCGAAAGCGCCGTCGCGCGGCGTCACCAACCGCACCTGCCAGCCTGCGTCGGTGTAGTCCTGGTCGAGGCAGACATTCAGCTCACCCATCCGGCGGAAGTCCCAGCTGAGTGCGCCACGGTCACCACGGACCTCGATGCCGTAGCGGCACTGGTCACCGACGGCCACGCGAGAGCACTCCATGACCCCGCGGGCTCCCGATGCGTAGCGCACCAGCACCGACACCTGATCCTCGTTGCCGACCGGCCCGCGCGTGCCGCCAGCGATCGTCGTGGAGCGCGCCAGTTCGCTGCTGGCCTCCGGACGTTCGGTGATGAACGTCGCCTGGTCGCTCACGAGCTCGGAGACGTCCCCCACGACGTCCCCGGTCACGTGAGCTGCCAGGTCAAAGCCGTGGGACGCCAGGTCGCCGAGCACACCTGTTCCGGCGTACGACGGGTCGAAACGCCATGACAGCACCGCGTCCGGATGTGCGGCGTAGTCGCTCGACATCAGCACACGAACGGTGTCTACTCGGCCGAGTCGGCCCGCGCCAACGAGCTCCCGGGCGAGCTCGACAGCGGGTGCGTTGCGGTAGTTGAACCCGACCGACGACTGCACGTCGGCCACCGAGACCGCCTCGGCGACCTCAAGGGTGTCGGCTAGGTTTCGACCAGCCGGCTTCTCGACCCAGACGTGCTTGCCCGCCCGTGCCGCGGCAACGGCCACTTCTCGGTGCACGAAGTTGGGACCGCAGACACTGACCGCGGCGACATCGTCGCGCTCGATCAGGTCAGGCCAGCCCTCGTACGCCGCTTCGAACCCGTACGCCGTGCGAGCACGGTCACGACGACTCTGGTCGGTGTCGGCCACCGCCACCAATCGTGGACGCAACGGAGCGTCGGGGAAGTGCTGAGCCAACCGGAGGTAGGCGCGGGCGTGAACCTCACCCATCCAGCCGAAGCCCACGACGGCCACGCCGAGTTCAGGAGTCGGCACAACCTCACGTGCCCTTGTCAGGACGGTCATGCCCAGCGTCGAGGGTTTCGAGGTCCTCCTCGAAAGAGCGCGACAGCTCCGACTCTGGCATCTCCCGCTGCAGTTCGTGACCCAGGGCTTCGAGTTCGGCTCCACCGGCCATCATCCTGGTCAGCTCGTCGAGCGTCATCTCCGCACGAGGGAAGTCGCCCATGCTCTTCCCACGTCTCAGCATCATGAAACGGTCGCCGACCGGGTAGGCGTGGTGCGGATTGTGGGTAATGAAGATAACGCCGAGACCGCGATCGCGGGCAGCAGCGATGTACTTCAACACGACACCCGACTGACGGACACCCAACGCCGCCGTTGGCTCGTCGAGGATCAGAACCCGTGCGCCGAAGTAGACGGCACGGGCGATGGCCACACACTGACGCTCGCCGCCCGAGAGCGTGCCGATCGGCTGGTCCACGTCACGCAGGTCGATGCCCATCGCGGCCAACTCGACCTTGGTGATTTTCTTCATCGCCGGGATGTCGAGCCGCCGCAGCGGACCCCAGCCCTTGGTCACCTCCGACCCGAGGAAGAAGTTCCGCCACACCGGCATCAGTGGGACGACGGCCAGGTCCTGGTAGACCGTCGCGATCCCGAGTGCCAATGCCGCGCGGGGGGACGAGAACTGCCGCTTGATCCCGTCGACGACAAACTCACCAGAGGTGTGTTCATGCGCTCCCGCCAGGATCTTGATGAACGTCGACTTGCCTGCACCGTTGTCGCCGAGGACGCAGGTGACCTCGCCGGCGCGGACCGACGTCGTGACGTCGCGCAGCGCGATCACGCTGCCATAGGACTTGCCGATGTCGTTGACTTCGATGATGGTCTCGCCGCGCTTCGGCAGGGCCGGTGCACCGGCAGCCGGGCCGGCCGCGACCCCCGCCGTCGAGACGTCAGGCGTCTCGTCGCGCTGGTCGACCGCCACGTTGCTTTGCTTGTCCTCGACCGCTGGGTCGGAGGCGCGGCGCCGACCGCCGGGGTCGGGAGTTGTCTGGTCGCTCATCTGACTGCCTCCGCTCGTGCCTTCACCCAGTTATTGACCACGACCGCTCCGAGCAGCATCACGCCGAGGAAGACGTACACCCAGTCGCTGTCCCATCCCGCGTAGACGATGCCCTGGCTCACCATGCCGTAGATGAGTGCTCCAAAGGCGGCGCCAACCGCCGACCCGTAGCCGCCCGTCAGCAGGCAGCCTCCGACGACGGCGCAGATGATGAAGATGAACTCCTGGCCGACACCGGTCGTGCTTTGCACGGTCGTCGTCTTGAAGAGCGAGAGCATCCCGACCAGCCAGCCCGCAGCTGCAGTTGTCATGAACAGGATCACCTTGGTCCGGAAGACTGGGACACCGACCTGCCGGGCGCTGGTCTGGGCGCCGCCGACGGCGAAGATCCAGTTGCCGAACCGGGTCCGAAGCAGCACCCAGGTCGCGATCGCAACCACGCCGAGCGCCCAGAACGTCGCGGCGTACACCGTCAACGTCTCCTTGCCTTCGTCCACCCACGGCAGCCAGCCGAGATCGAGCTTGACGAAGGACCCGAAGAGCTGCTGACCCGACGTGTACCCGTCGGCCTCCTGGAAGCTGGTCACCGAGACCTGGTTGATCAGTTGCTTGGTCACCGCCAGGTCGACCCCGCGCAGAACGAAGAACGTGCCCAGGGTCACGATGAAGCTCGGCAGACCGGTACGCATGACAACCAGACCGTTGATGAACCCGAGGATCAGGGCGAGCACGAGTGCGGCCACGATCGACACCCAGACGTTCATCTCGTATTCGGTCATCATGATGCCGGTGGTGAGTCCAGTCGCACCGATCATGGCGCCCGACGACAGGTCGAACTCGCCACCGATCATGAGCAGCGCCACCGCGGTGGCCATGATGGCGAAGGCGGACGACGTGAAGATCCAGGTGCTCGCACCTGACGGCTGGGCAAACGCGTCGGTCGTGAGGGCGAAGTAAAGGAAAATCAGCACCGTCGCCACTGCGGCACCGACCTCGGGGCGCCGCAGGATCCGCGCCATGCGGTGGCTGCCCGACAGGCGTTCGTCGTGCTCGTCTTGCTGTGGCGCCTCAGGCGCCTCGGGACTGGTAACAGTCGTGGTCATGGTGTGCCCTCCTCGGGGCTTGGCCGGCTGACCGGGGGGTGCTGGTCGGTATGAATGGGTGGTCAGTGGTGCCCTGGCCGAGCCCAGGGCACCACGTCGTACCGACCGGGCTCCCCTACCGGGTGCCGTTCTCCGCGTACGTCAGGACGTCGGCTGCGTTGTCCTTGGTGATGATCGCCGGACCCGAGTACACCGGCTGGCCGCCGCCGATGTCATTGCCGTTGATCAGCTTGAGGTAGATACCGGTGACACCCAGGTAGCCCTGGACGTACGGCTGCTGGTCGATGGCGAACAGCAACTTCCCGTCGATGATGTTCTGCGCCACGTCGGCGTTCAGGTCGAACGTGCCGATCTGGGCGGAGCTTCCACTGGCCTCAACCGCCTTGACGGCCTGACCGGAGATGTCGCCACCGAGCGTCAGGATGCCGTCGATGCTGCTGTCCTGAAGCTTCGCCTCGATCGTCGACTCAGATCCAGACAGGTCGGTGTTGTCGACCTGCAGGTTCTCCATGCTCCCGTCGAAGGTGTCTGCTGCACCCTGGCAACGCTGCTCGAGGCCGATGTTTCCGGCTTCCTGGATGACACAAATGACCTTCTGGGCGCCTGCCTCGTTGAGTTGGTCACCGGCAGCCTCGCCGGCGATCGTCTCGCTCTGACCGACGTGCGTGATTGCCCCGAAGTCCTGCCACTGGTCGATACCAGAGTTGATCGTGATGACGGGCACGCCAGCCTCCACGGCCGCCTTGATGCTGTTCTCCAGACCGTCGGGGTTGGCCATCGAAATGACCAGACCGCCCGTGCCGTCAGCGACCGCGCCGTCGATCAGCGTGCTCTGTTTCCCGGGATCCGGGTCGCTCTGGTAGTGCAGATCGACACCGAGATCGTCGCCCGCCTTCTCGGCGCCCGACTTCACAACGTCCCAGAACGAGTCGCCAGGTGCACCATGGGTGATGACGTCGATCCGCAGGTCGCTGGCGTTGACGTTGGCGTCGCCGCCACCGCCCCCGCCGCTATCGTCATCGCCGCCATCGTCGCTGGTACTGCATGCCGAGAGCAGCAGTGCGCCGATGGCGAGTCCCGCCAGTAGTGCGCGCTTGAACTTCATGTTTTTCCTCCCTGTAAGACCGCCGCTCGGCGGGCTGCTGTCCTTCGGGTCACGGTGCTGCCGATACATGACATCACCGCGCCGTCGGGAAACTGAGGTGAGCAAGAGATCCCTCGCTCACATGGGGCCATCGGCTCGTCACGACCTTGGCCCGGGTGTAGAAGGAGACCCCTTCGGGGCCGTGGATGTGCTTGTCACCGAACAACGAGTCCTTCCACCCGCCGAACGAGTAGTACGCCATGGGCACGGGGATGGGCACATTGATGCCGATCATCCCGACGTGCACGCCGCGTTGGAACGAGCGCGCTGCTTCACCGCTCGATGTGAAGATCGCCGTGCCGTTGCCATACGGATTCGCATTGATCAGCGCGATCGCCTCTTCGACGCTCCCAGCGCGTACGACGGACAGCACCGGTCCGAAGATCTCGTCACGGTAGACGTCCATGGCCGGTGTCACCGCGTCGATCACGGTGGGGCCGACGAAGAAGCCACCCTCGTGATCGGGCACGACCAGTGACCGACCGTCGACCGTGATGGTCGCGCCCTGCTGCTCACCGGTACCGATCGCCGTGACGATCCGATCGCGTGCCTCGGGCGTGACCACCGGACCCATCTCGCTGTCGGCGTCGCGGCCGGGGCCGACGCGTAGCTTGTCAGCCTTGTCGCTCACGGCCTGGACGAGCGCGTCGCCGGCTGGGCCTACGGCCACCGCTGCCGAGATCGCCATGCACCGCTCGCCTGCCGAGCCGAATGCGGCCGCGACCAGGTGGTCAGAGGCGTAGTCGATATCGGCGTCGGGCAGGATCACGGCGTGGTTCTTCGCGCCGCCGAGCGCCTGCACTCGCTTTCCGTTGGCCGACGCGCGCTGGTGGATGGACTGGGCGATCGGTGTTGAGCCGACGAACGACACAGCCTGCACGTCGGGGTGGTCGAGCAGGGCGTCGACTGCGACCTTGTCGCCGTGGACGACGTTGAACACGCCATCGGGCAACCCCGCCTGTTTCCACAGATCCGCAACAAGCAGCGACACAGACGGGTCGCGCTCGCTCGGCTTCAGCACGAACGTGTTGCCACACGCGATGGCGACCGGGTGCATCCACATCGGGACCATGACGGGGAAGTTGAACGGCGTGATCCCGGCGACAACACCGAGCGGCTCGCGGAACGAGAACAGGTCGACGCCGGTCGAGACCTGGTCGGAGTACTCACCCTTGAGCAGCTGCGGGATGCCACAGGCGAACTCGACGACTTCGAGGCCGCGCTGCACCTCACCGGCGGCGTCGGAGAGCACCTTCCCGTGCTCGTCGGTGATGATCTCAGCGAGTGCAGAGATGTTCGCGTTCACCAACTCGCGGAAGGCAAACATCACCTTCGCGCGTTTGCTCAGCGACGCCTCCGACCACTCGGCGAACGCCTCCTTGGCCACGAGGACCGCGTCGTCGACGTCGGAGGTCTCGGCCAGGACGACCTCGGCCTGCTGCTCCCCCGTGGCAGGGTTCCAGACCGGCGACCGCCGCTCGTTGCTGCCGGCGGTGAGCTTGCCACCGATCCAATGCTCGATCGTCCTGACCACTAGCTTTGCCTTCCGTCGTCAGCGGGCCGCAGGTGGCGTCGCTGCTGCTGCTTTGCCTTCTCGTACGTCGATCGGGCGTCTTGGGTCGAGCCCAGCTCCGAGACTTCGGCCACCGGAACGTCCCACCAGGCGGGACTATCGGGAGCGGACACGAGTGGGTCGGTCTCAATCTGCACGACCGTCGTGTGCTCGTTGGTCTGCGCTGTGCGAAGCGCCTTCGTGAACTCGTCGATCGTGGTGGCTCGGATGACGTCGGCACCAAGGCTCGCTGCGTTCGCCGCGAGGTCGACCGGCAGCACGTCGCCGTCGAGTCCGTTCTCGGTGCGATAGCGGTAGCGGGTTCCGAAGCGCTGCGAGCCGAGTGACTCCGACAACGCACCGATCGAGGCGAAGCCCCGGTTGTCGACCAGCACGATGATCAGCTTCACACCTTCCTGCACGGCTGTGACAATCTCCGACGACATCATCAGGAACGAACCGTCTCCGACCATGACGTAGACGTCGCGGGTCTCGCCGGCAGCATCTGCGGCCAGCTTGACTCCGAGTCCGCCGGCGATCTCGTAGCCCATGCAGGAGAACCCGTACTCGACGTGATAGCCCTTGGGGTCGCGAGTGCGCCACAGCTTGTGCAGGTCACCAGGCATCGAACCGGCGGCGCAGACGACGACGTCCTGGGGTCGCGAGATGTCGTTCACCGCACCGATCACCGCTGACTGCGCAGGCAGCGGACCGTGCTGGACGTCGTACGCCTCTTGCACCGTGTCGTCCCACTGTTGGGCCAGTCGGGTGGCTTCCTCGTGGTACGCCGCCGGAGTGGACCAGCCAGCCAGCCCCTCGGCGAGCTGTTCCAGGCCGATCCGCGCATCCCCGATCAACGGAAGTGCGGACTGCTTGTGCGCGTCGAACGCCATCACGTTGAGGTTGACGAACCGTACGTCGGGATCGCCGAACACCGTCTGGGACGCCGTCGTGAAGTCGCTATAGCGGGTGCCGACCCCGATGACCAGATCAGCCTCACCGGCGATCCGGTTTGCAGCGGTCGTGCCCGTGGAGCCGATCGCCCCAACTGAGCGCGGGTCGTCGTACGCCAGCGATCCCTTCCCTGCTTGGGTCTCGGCGACCGGGATGCCGGTCGAGGAGGCGAAGGCGCGCAATGCAGCCGTGGCACGTGAGTAGATGACGCCGCCCCCGGCCACGATCAGCGGTCGCTTGGCCCCGCGGACGAGCTCGGACGCCCTCGCGATCGAAGCCTCGTCGACGGGCTGCCGCCGGATGTTCCACACCCGCCGAGCAAAGAGATCTTCTGTCCAGTCGAACGCCTCCGCCTGCACGTCCTGCGGTAGCGCAAGCGTCACGGCTCCGGTCTCGGCAGGGTCGGTCAACACCCGCATGGCGGCCAGCAGCGAAGCCGGCAGCTGCTCGGGTCGGTTGATCCGGTCCCAGTAGCGCGACACCGGCTTCAGGGTGTCGTTGACGCTGATGTCGAGGCTGCCTGGATCCTCGAGCTCCTGGAGCACCGGGTTGGCAACCCGGGTCGCGAAGACGTCGCCAGGGAGCAGTAGCACAGGGATCCGGTTGACGGTCGCGAGCGCGGCACCGGTGACCAGGTTGGTCGAACCGGGTCCGACAGAGGCGGTGACGGCGTACGTCGCCAACCGGTCGCGATGACGCGCGTAGCCCACCGCTGCGTGGACCATCGCCTGCTCGTTACGGCCCTGGCGATAGGTCAGCACGTTCGGAGCCGTCTCGGTCGCTCCGATTTGCTCGCGTTCGAGCAGCGCCTGACCAATGCCGGCCACGTTGCCGTGACCGAAGATGCCCCAGCAGCCGGCGAAGAACGCGTTCTGCTCGTCGTCTCGCTCGACGTACTGCTGTTCCAGGAACCGCACCAATGCCTGCGCGACCGTAAGTCTCACCGTCATGACGGCTCCCTCTTGGCGCCCATCGGCAACCGCTCATCGACCTGCTGCTCAGCCCAGGTGTCGCGGATCCAGCCGTGCGCGGGGTCGTCGCGAATCTTCCAGACGCGTTCGGTGTCGGGTCCTGCCATCACATTGAGGTAATACAGGTCATAGCCCGGAACCGCCATGGACGGGCCGTGCCAACCGTGTGGGATGACGACCACGTCGCCGGTCCTGACCTCGGCCAGCACATCGATCTCGGCCCCCTCGTGGCCATAGACCCGCTGGTAGGCCATCCCAGGCCCGGCGGGTCCGGGGGCGACCTCGTAGTAGTAGATCTCCTCCAGCACGCTCTCGTCGTCGCGCGCCTCGTCGTGCTTGTGCGGCGGGTACGACGACCAGTTCCCGCCTGGTGTCAGCACCTCACACACCAGGATGTTGACGGCCTCGTACGAGTCCGCGGTGCACAGGTTGTTGACCTGCCGGCTCGACTGGCCGGCGCCACGCAGCTCGACCGGCACGTCGGCGCTCGGTGCATAGCGGGCCGTCAGGCGGCGTTCGCAGCGTGCGGAAGGGAGCGCGAAGCGCCCGCCGACGACGCTGGTCACGGTGGCCGAGGCGTCGCGCGGCAGGTAGACGAAGTCGGTCGGTCCGTCGAACACAGTTTCGCGACCGGCGACGTGGAACGTCTCCTCTTCACACGTGACGTCGCACGATCCCGCGAGCGGCACGACGAGCATCTCGGCATCCCCGGTGACGAGGTCGACGTGTTCCTGCGGCGCAAGCTCGACGATCGACAGCCCGGTGTAGTCCCAGCCGGCAGCCTCGGTCGTCACGTCGAGCGTGAAGCTTCCGTGCGCTGTACTGCCCGCCGGCCAGTGGTAGGACGGAGTCCCCATGTCAGATCATCCCCACCGTGGCGTCGACGGCGGCGGCGACGTCGCCGCCCGGCGGATAGAGCAGCGAGCGTCCGACAACCATGCCCATCACGTGAGGGTTCGACAGCACCTTCTCCCACAGCGCGAACTGGCCCTGTTGGTCGTCGTGGACCTCACCACCGAGCAGCAGCACCGGCAGGGTCGACGCGGCGAGCACGTCTTCCATGCCGTCCACCACGGGCAGCTTGAGCCAGGTGTACGCCGACGTGCAGCCCAGCCCGGCAGCCACCGTGGCCGAGCGGATCACTGCTGCCGTGCTGAGGTCGTTGCGCACTCGCCCGTCGACGCGATGAGAGATGAAGGGTTCGACCATGGCCATCAGCTTGCGCTCGGCAAGCTGGTCGACCGCACCGGCGCACGCGGTGAGAGTCGCGACTGTCGCGGGGTCGTCAGGATCGATGCGCAGCAGCATCTTGCCGCCTTGAAAGCCGGCGCGCGCGATTCCTTCGGCGCCGTACGCCGTGAAACGGTCGTCGATCTCGAAGCAGGTCCCGGCGAGTCCACCACGATTCATCGACCCGATCACGACCTTGCCTTCGAGGGCTCCGAGGAGCAGTAGGTCTTCGAGCACGTCCCCCGTACCGAGCACGCCGTCGACGCCCGGCCGTTCGAGTGCGATCATCAGTCGTCGCAGCAACTCACCACGGTCGGCCATCGCCATCGGGTCGTCCCCGGCACGGAGTGCGCCACGAGCCGGGTGATCGGCAGCCACGAGCATCAGCCGACCGGTTTCTCCGACCAGTGAGGTCGGCGGAGTCCGCTGCTGCATCAGCTCGGCGACCCGCTCCGGATGGTGCACGCGTGCTGCGATCAGGTCGGCGACGACGGTGGAGTTCACGAGCCCACCGCCTCGAGCAGCTCGTCGAGCTCCGCCGTCGTGGGCATCGCGTCGGCGCAGGCCAGCCGGCCGGCGACCACGGCACCCGCCGCGTTGGCGAACCGCAGCATCCTCTCGAGCGGCCAGCCGGCGAGCAAGCCATGACACAGCGCCCCACCGAACGCGTCACCCGCACCCAGACCGTTGACGACATCGACCGGGACCGGCGGCACCACGACGCGCTCGCCCGCACGCGCGCCGAGCACCCCAGCCGGTCCCTGCTTGACGACAGCGAGCTGGACCCCCGCCGCGAGCAAAGCGTCGGCAGCGCGGTCCGGGTCGGTCTCGCCGACGGCGACCTCGCACTCCTCGATGTTGCCGATAGCCACGTCCACCAGGGGCAGGGCAGCGGCCACATGGGCGTGCGCCTCGGTCGGATCGGGCCAGAACATCGGTCGGTAGTCCAGGTCGATGATCGTGAATCCGGCTGACTCGCGCCGGAGCTCGAGCGCCGCCATCGTCGTCGACCTGGACGGCTCCTGAGAGAAGCCGGTTCCGGTCACCCAGAAGACATTTGCTGCTGTGATGGCGTCACGGTCGAGCTCTTCGACGTGGATCTCGAGATCGGGGGCCTTGGGTTCGCGGTAGAAGTACAGCGGGAAGTGGTCCGGCGGGAAGATCTCACAAAACGTCACCGGGGTCGGAAGTTCGGCCACCTCGTCGACGAACCGATCGTCGACGCCGTACCCGGTCAGTGCCTGGTGGATGAAGCGACCGAATGGGTCGGCACCGGTGCGCGTGATCACGGCACTGCGCCGTCCGTGGCGAGCAGCCGCTACCGCGACGTTGGTGGCCGTGCCACCGAGGTACTTCCCGAACGACGTCACGTCCTCGAGGCTTACACCCACCTGCTGAGGGTAGATGTCGACGCCGACGCGGCCCATCGTCAACACCTCGAACGGCGCCGGCGCGGAGTCGTTGGTCATCGCGTGCCCCCGCTGACCAGGTCTTCGCGCGTGAGGTACGCCCGGCTGGCGCGGACGGCGTCCTGGATCGCGGCTGCGGCCTCGGCGTCGTCGAGCATCACGTCCTGCTCCAGGACGTACCAACCGTCGTAACCGGCTTCTTCGAGCGTGTCCACCAAGGTCAGGATGTCGACGTCGCCCTCCCCCAGTGGCTTGAACATGCCCTGTTTGACTGCGCGGCCGAACGCCAGGTCACCGGCCCGCACTTGCGCGGCCAACCCCAGGTCGACGTCCTTGAGGTGGACGTGGCGGACACGCTCCGCGAAAGCTGTCGTGATCTTGACGGGGTCCGAGCCGCCGACGGCGAGATGACCGGTGTCGACACAGAGTCCGACATGCGACCCGTGCATGACGCGCTCGACCTCGTCATTCGTCTCCACCATGGTGCCGATGTGCGGGTGAAGGCAGGCGACCACTCCGCGCTCCGTCGCGCGAGCGTCGATCCGGTCGAGGTTCTTCAGCAGGCACCGCCACTGCGCGTCGTCGAGCACGGGACGGGAGTCGTAGCCATCGGCCCCGCTGAACGCCGCCAGCACCATGACCCCAGCGCCCGAAGCGAGGCACCCGTCGATGAACGCCTCGACCTCGGGCATCGGGTCGTGGTCAGGATCGTGGAGCAGGATCGGCAGGAAGCCGCCAACGGCCTTCATGCCGTACGACGTCAGCTGGGCGGCCTTGGCCTGAGGGTCATCGGCGAGGAACCCGTCTGGCCCGAACTCCGTCGCGGCGAATCCAAGACTGCTCATCTGGGTGAGCACCACGTCCGGCGCGAGCTGATAACCCCAGTCCGGCACCTCGCACACACCCCACGAGATTGGCGCAGCAGCGAGCCTCGACTGGAGCCCTGCGCTGACCGAAGCCTGTCCCTCTGGCATGAAGCCGCCTTCATCTGTGCCCGTATGCAACAGAGCGCCACCACCGGGCGCACGGCACAGAGTCTTGTGCAGCCCACTACCTTCTGTCAATAGTTTGTCAGGACATACTGACGTAGTGACATTAGGAGAAGGAATCCCTACAATCAGGAGCACCGCACGTTGACGTCGAGGGAGGTCAGAGCACGATGCCTCTCCGACTCTCAGTTGACCGTTCCAGCCCGGTTCCGTTGTACTTCCAGGTCGCGGCCCAGCTCGAGGCGGCCATCGGAGACGGCAGCCTCGGGCCGGGTGAGCGGATTCCGAACGAGATGACGCTGGCCAACGAGCTTGGTCTGTCCCGACCGACGATGCGACAAGCCCTGCAAACCCTTGTAGACAAGGGAATGCTGGTGCGTAAGCGTGGTGTAGGTACACAGGTGGTCAAGTCACAGATCAAGCGTCCGGTCGAGCTGACGAGCCTCAATGACGACCTGATCCGCAGCGGTCGGCGCCCCGCCACGCAGGTGCTGTCGTTCGAGCGCGACCACGCCGATCCGGCCACTGCGCTCGAGCTGCGGATCAAGAAGGGCGATGACGTGTGGCGCCTCGAGCGGCTGCGCCTCGTCGGTGACCAGCCGCTGGCTCTGATGTCGAACGTGATCCCCTGCTCGGTCATCAACCTGGAGTCGGTCGACCTCACCGAGCACGGGCTCTACGAGACCTTGCGTCAGGTCGGAATCCACATTCGGGTGGCGCACCAGCAGATCGGCTCGCGACGCGCCGATGCCCGCGAGGCCAGACTGCTGACCGAAAGACGTGGCTCCCCGTTGCTCACGATGAAGCGAACGGCGTACGACGACGCAGGCCGAGCTGTAGAGCTCGGACTGCACGCCTACCGCCCGGACCTCTACTCGTTCGAGGTCACGCTGGTGGATCGCTGACGAGGCCACGCATACCCGCGAAGAACCCCCGGTAAAGCCGGAAGCCTTACGGAGCGGATCCGGGCGTGACGCCCCACGACGTTCCGAACAGCGGCTTGTGCTCGCGACGCGGCCGTGAGCCAGAACGGCGACGACTCCGGCGCCGGTGAGCCCGGGCAAGGTCAGCGGCCCCGACGAGACCAGCCTCGTTGCCGAGGTGTGCCCGCACGATCCGTGCCTCGGGACGGTAGCCGCGGCCGGTGAGCGTACGCCGATACGACGCCACGGCCGGCCCGATCAGCAGGTCGCCGGCATCGGAGACTCCTCCGCCGATGACGAAGGTGCCCGGGTCGAGGGCGGCCGCCAGGTTGGCGATACCGATGCCGAGCCAGTCACCAACCTCGGCCAGCAGCTCCACACAGATCTGGTCGCCGGCCATGGCGAGCTCGTTGATCATCAGCCCAGTGACCTTCGTCGGATCACCGCCGGTCCGCTCGACCAGTGCGTCAGCCAGTGGTGAGCGGGAGCGCACCAGCTCGGCCCCGTCGCGGATCAGTGCGTTCGCGCTGGAGTACTGCTCCCAACAGCCACGGTTGCCGCACTCGCACCTGTGTCCCTGCGGCACGACCTGCATGTGCCCGAACTCGCCGCCGATCCCGCTGGCGCCACGGTGCAGGATGCCGCCGAACACCATCCCGCCACCGATGCCGGTCCCGAGCGTGATGCAGACCAGGTCGTTCTCGTTCTGACCTGCGCCAAAACGCCATTCGGCCCAGGCCGCGGCGTTGGCGTCGTTCTCGACCAGCGTGGACAGCCCGGTGCGTCGATGTACGGCATCGCGCAGGGGTTCGTGCCGCCACGCGAGATGCGGGGCAAAGAGCACGGTCGACCGAGTCGCGTCGACAAAGCCGGCAGCCCCCACTCCGACCGCCCAGACCAGGTGCCGCCGACCGAGATCGGCGACCAGCTCAGCGATGATGTCCTCGACGCCGGTGGGATCGAGCGATGGCGTCTCCCGCGTCAGCCGTTCGAGCACGATCCCGTCCTCGTTGACGACACCGGCCTTGACCATGGTGCCGCCAATGTCGATGCCGACCGCTAGCCGCTGTGGCATGAGACCCCCACCCTTAGGTCTCCCTCCGCGCAAGCGCTGCAGCCCCGATGATTGCGGCAGAGTTCCCGAGAGAGGCGATCTTGATCTCTGCATGCGGTCGATTATGAGTGGCCGGCAGCCTCTCGTCGAACGCCTTCCTGGCGGGCTCCATCACCAGGTCACCAGCCTCCGCTACGCCACCGCCGATGACGACGACTTCGGGGTCGATCACCGCAGCAAGGCTGGCGATCCCCTCCCCAAGCCAACGTCCGATCTCACCCAGTAGGTGGATGCACAACTCGTCTTGCTCGCGCGCGAGCCGGGTGATGAGTGGTCCGTCAATGGCTTCGCGATCGCCACCAGCCTCAGCGAGCAGCCGGTCGCCGTCGGCCACCTGCTCGCGCCCGAACCGCTCTAGAGCGGATCCGCTGCCATATTGCTCGAGGCACCCGAACTGTCCACAGCCGCACGGATGGCCGTTCGGTACGACGCGGAGGTGGCCAATCTCGCCGGCGATCCCGAAGCCGCCGCGGACGAGCTCACCCTCGAGCACAAGGCCGCCGCCGATTCCCGTACCCACCGCAACCATCAGTAGATCCTTGGCGTCGGCTGCGGAGCCGTGGGTGAACTCACCCCAAGCCGCTGCGTTGGCGTCGTTCTCCACGACGATCGGCAAATCCAGCTCGGACTCGACCCGGTCGCGCAACGGCAGGTCACGCCACGCGATGTTCGGAGCGAACAGCACAGTCGCCCGGTCGGCGCTGATGAACCCTGCCGCCGAGATTCCGAGAGAAGCAACGCCTTGGTGGCGGTCCAACACTTGCTTTGCGACACCGACGATCGCCTGGACACTGGCCTCTGGGTCGTCAGCCGGGGTCTCCGCCCGCGCTTTGTCGATGATCGTGCCGTCTTCGTCGACCACTCCGACGGCGATCTTCGTTCCTCCGACGTCGACGCCGACGGTGAGAGCCATGGACTCAGTCCTCCGCGAGGTCGAGGTCGATTTTCTCCACCGGGTCGCTGCGGCTCGAGGGGTCGTCCACACCGTCGAGAAGGCCCTTGAAAGCCAGCGCCAGCGACATTCCTGCGCTGGCCAGGTGCTCGCGAACCTCCGGCGTCGTCGCCCTGGCTACACGCACAAGCTGACAGAGCGGGCACCAGCGGCACTCCGGCGATGTCGGGTCATGCGAAGCGTGGTCGTACGACGCGTCGGCCTGCTCGCCACCCTCGGCCCCGGACGCGCCGGTGGCACCAGCCGCCTTGCCGGCTTCGGCTCCCCAGTTCTGCAAGGCGGCGACCAGTTTGGCGGCCTCCTCAGCGAGTGTGCCGACGTGTTCAGTGCTCATGGTTGGTTATTGTCGCCGATCGTGCCTGGGACCGCGTCATCAGCACGACCCTCGCCGCCTGCGACGACTGGCTCGGCCGCGGAGGTGTCGAACCGCACGACAAGCGCACCGTCCTTCACCGCAGCCCCGGTCACCTTCGTCTTGCGCAGTGCCGCCGGGAGCGCCAGCAGCCGCCGGTAAGACCCCACCGTGACGACGAGCTCGTCGCCATGACGCGCCACGTCGACGTCGCCTCGGTCCGCAAACGGCAGGGCCACCCGAAGGCGCACGGTGGAGCCCGACCGTCGTACCTCGACGGGATCGGGACCACGCGGCACCGCGAACGGGTCAGTCTTGCCGTACACCGCGCTCGCCAGCGCCACCAGCTCCTCAAGCCCTACGGGCTCGGTCGGGCGGTAAGGCGAACGCCACACATCAAGCGGCGCGAACGATGCCGTCACCTCGTCGAGGATTTCGGCCTGAGCCGCCACCCACTGCATCCGCCAGGGATCGGCGTCGGTGGCGGGAAAGATCCGGTTGGCGATCACGCCGTCGACGCGGTAGCCATACAGAGACAGTGATGTGAGCGACCGCCGCGCCTCGGCGACCACGACCCGTTCAGGTGTCAGAACCATCCGTACTGACGCGCCACGCGCGGTCAGGAGGTCGCGCACCTCCGACAGGTCGGCGTGCAGCCGTTCGACCGCGTCGAAGACCGAGTCCTTCGGCATGGGCACGCCGGCTGCGCGCGTGAGCACCGGCTTGAGCACTTTGACCATCCGGCGTTCCATCGGCAGCACGCGGTCCATGTACCAACCCAGCGCCTCGGGGAGTGCCAACAGACGCAACGTCTCGGCGGTCGGTGCGCAGTCCACGACGATCAGGTCCCACCGGCCCGACCGTGCCTGATCACGCACCTCGAGCAGCGCCAGCACCTCCTCGGCGCCGGGCAGGATCGTGAGCTCTTCGGCAGCGATCGGATCGACGCCAACCGTGTCGAGCACGGTGAGGAGGTAGGTCTGGATGTCACCCCACGACCGTTCGAAGCGGCGTTGGGCGTCGACCTGCTGTACGAACAAGCGGTCTTCCACCTCGGTCGGCTCGGCGCCGGCCGGAGTGTCGAACGCGTCGCCGAGCGAGTGAGCGGCGTCTGTGCTCAGCACCAGAGTGCGCAAGCCCTGCCGCGCGCCGAGCGTGGCCGTGCCAGCGGCGGCGGTCGTCTTGCCGACGCCGCCCTTGCCGGTGAACAGGATGATTCGCAAAGGTAACCAAGGGTGAGCCGCGGCTGGCGGCTTCAGCCCTGCGCCTCGACGCGCTTCTTGAGGCCCTTGAGGGCGGTGTCGATGATGACCCGCTCTCCCTTGCGCTTGAGCATGCCGATCATCGGGATCGAGAGGTCCACCACCAGCTGGTAGGTCACCTCTGTCTGGTCGCCGTTCGGCTTGAGGAGGTAGGCACCCTCCATCGACTTCAGCATCTTCGCCTTGACGAGGGTCCAGGTGACCTGCTCGTCGCCTTCCCACTCGTAGGACAAGGTGTACTCGTCCCTGATCGGGGCCGCGTCGAGCACGAAGGCGACCTCTCCGGCGCGTCCGTCGTCGTACTCCGTCAACACCTCGGCGGACTTCACGCCTTTGGCCCAGGTGGGGTAGCTGTCGAAGTCCGCGATGACTGACATCACGCTGGCAGGGTCAGCGTCGATCAGGATGCTCGACGTCGTCTGGTCTGCCATGTCCGGCCGCCCCTTCGTCCGCTGGTCGATGACGGGTCGTGGAAGCCCCGCCGGGTCGTCGCGGAGCGCTCTGTTTGATCGGTGGCGACACTACCCGCTGCTCGATCGGTACGCGTGGCAGACCCACCAGGCGGTCTCCCTCCAGCTCGTCCTTGATCTCGAACATCCGTTGCTTGAACGGCAGCGCATAGCGAGTCCGCGCCCTTGACGCAGTCCGGTGAGCGCTACGCCCTGGCGTGGCGGGTTCGGCGCGTAGGTAGGTGTGCACGATCGTGCCGTCTGCGCTCTCCTCGAGCCACACCTCTGCCCTTCCCACCAGTTCGCCTGTCAGGTTCCACCGCACGCCGTCGAGACCCCGATCGTCGTACGCCGTAAAGGTCAGGCCCGGGAACCAGTCGGCCCAGCGCGACTCGTCGCAGACGATATCTCGCAACGAGGCCCGGGCAGCGACGACGAAGATCTCGTCGATGATGTGAACGCTCGGCACGTGACTCAGAACGCTGAAACGGTGGTCGGCGCGCGCTGGGGACGAGCCAACGTGCGCACCAGCGCGTCCTGGCCATGACGCCGGACGGCCAGAGCAGTGAGCAGTCGGAAGACGGGATCGAGCACCGTGGGTCCGAACTGCGGAGTGGGAACGTCGACGCTGGCTGCGAGGTCATCGGCGTGCACGACCATCTCCATCAGGCGTGTCACAAGGAAGTCGTCGGTGGCCAGCGACCAGCCCTGCCACGGGATAAAGGTGAACGGCGGCGGGTCGGCTAGCACCGGCTCCAGCTCAGTGCGGACACGTGATAGCTCGGCCACAGCAGCGTCGGGTCCGTCCGACGCCTGCCTGTCCGACGTCTCGCGGATCGAACGGTTGGTTTCACCGTCGAGGTCTTCGCGTACCCAGGACGCCCGCGCGTAGTGTTCGAGCAGCTCGATGGTTTCTGCCCCGGTGTCCTCGGAGTCGTCGGCCTTGAGCCGCGTGACCACAAGGAGGGGCTGGCCGGCCAGGTGCCGGGTCAGCCCGCCAACGGTCATACCAGCGCAGCTCGACTCGCGCGTCCAGGCTGCGGTGACCTCATCGCGGGCGACGAGCTCAGAGATCAGGTCAACGGCACGGATGACGGAGTTGCGGTCCAGCGTTCCCGTAAAGCGCAGAGTCACGGCGACGAGTGTAGTCACGCCGTTGCTTCGTAGCAGCGCAGCCAGTTGACGTGGGCGAGGTCCGTAGACCTGCCCATTCCGGGTCCTTGACTGACATCTCTTGTCAGGGTTAACCTGACGCATCCTGTCAGGAGTAGCCTGACAGGATGGTGAGAAGGAGACGGTCGATGTCCACAGTGACACCTACACAGGTCGAGCACCGCTGCTCGTTCTGCGGCAAGGCAGAAACGGAAGTCGACATCGTCGCCGGCCCCGGGGTCTACATCTGCACGGAGTGTGTCGAGCTTTGTGATCGGCTGTTCGCCGGCCGCCCGATTCCGTCCTTTCCTCCTCTTGATGGCAAGAGTGACGACGAGCTTCTTGCTGAGATGGTGCGGCTCAATGCATCCCGCGAGCAGGTCGAAGAAGCCGTGTCTGACCGCGTACATCGCCTTCGCGATCGGGGCATGACCTGGGCGCGCATCGGCAAGGCTCTCGAGATCAGCCGGCAGTCTGCCTGGGAGCGCTTCTCTCACGAGCAGTGAGCACTCCTACGAAGAGCGCTCGGCCGTGGACGATCTGGCTCGATGGCCGATTGCACCCCCTGTCAATAGGCTCGCGCCCCCGAAAGGAAGCGGTCGTTCGGCGGCATTGTCTGGCGCCGCAGATAGTCTGCCTGGACTGACCTTCGCGACCACCAAAGGAGCATCTCGTGGCCTCTCGCCTCAACCCCTACATCAGCTTCGACGGCAACGCCAAGGAAGCGATGGAGTCCTACAACGGCATTTTCGGCGGCACCTTGGCGCTGAACACCTATGGCGAAGCTGGCGGTGACGCCGGTCCCCAATACGCCGACAAGATCATGCACGGCATGCTCGAGACCGACAGCGGATTCACGCTGATGGGTGCCGACAACCCACCGGGCACCGAGCACCAGCCCGGCAACAACATCTCTGTGAGCCTCAGCGGCGACGACTCCGCCGAGTTGACCGGCTACTGGGAGAAACTGTCCGGCAGTGGCACCGTGGTTATTCCTCTGGAGAAGCAGATGTGGGGCGATGAGTTCGGCATGTGCATCGACCAGTTCGGAATTACGTGGATGGTCAACATCGGACAGCCGCAAGGCTGACGTCGTCTGTCTCCCGCGTCGCCCGCCGCTGTCGACAGCCGCCCTGAGGCCCGTTGGACGGCGTCACGGCGATACTCTGCGGCGAGAACAGTCTGACGTTGGGAGAAGGGTGCGTGCGCGAGTTCTCGGCCCCGGCCACCTACACCGTGCCGGCCACCGGCAACCTCACGGATGACATCGTCACGAACGCGCACAAGCATGGCGACGACGTGGCGTTCAGCCGCCGCGTGCAGGGCGGGTGGCGCGACGTCACCGCGCGCGAGTTCTTGGCCGAGGTGCAGTCGGTCGCCAAGGGCCTGATGGCCGCCGGGGTCGGTTCGGGTGACCGGGTCGCGCTGATCTCCAAGACGCGTTATGAGTGGACGCTGGTCGACTATGCGGTCTGGTACGCCGGCGCCATCACCGTCCCTATCTATGAGACGTCAGCCGAAGCGCAGATCGGCTGGGTGCTGTCGGACTCATCCGCCGTACTCGCCATCGTCGAGTCGGCGGACCACCACGCGAAGATCGAGGCCGTGCGTGCGGACCTTCCCGCGTTGAAACAGATCGTGGGCATCGACGACGGTGGACTCGGCGCACTCATCTCCGACGGCGCCGACGTGGGCGACGCCGACTTGGAGGATCGGCGGTCTGCAGTCACCCCCGAGACGGTCGCGACCCTGATCTACACCTCCGGCACGACCGGTCGCCCGAAGGGTTGCGTCCTGACACACGGCAACTTCATGTTCGAGCTCGGAGTAGCGACCGAGGTGCTCGAGGAGCTGTTCGAGCTCGACGACGCGAGCACCCTGCTCTTCCTTCCGCTGGCCCATGTCTTTGCCCGCATCATCGTGATCGGCAGCATCAAACGTCGCGTTCGGCTAGGCCATTCCTCTGACATCAAGAATCTCGTCGACGACCTGGCCGCCTTCCAACCGACGTTCATCCTGGCCGTGCCGCGAGTGTTCGAAAAGGTCTTCAACACCGCAAGTCAGCGCGCCGCCTCAGACGGGCGTGGCAAGATCTTCAACTCCGCGGTCAACACGGCGATCTCCTACAGCCAGGCCATCGACCGCAGCGGCCCCGGTCCACTGATGCGCGCTCGACACGCGCTGTTCGACCGGCTCGTCTACAAGAAACTGCGCGCTGCCCTCGGCGGCAAGACGCTGTACGCCATCTCAGGTGGTGCCCCGCTCGGTGAGCGGTTGGCCCACTTCTTCCGTGGCATCGGGCTCCCGGTACTCGAGGGCTACGGCCTGACCGAAACCACGGCCGCGGTCGCCGTGAATCTGCCGAGCGCCATCCGGATCGGCACCGTGGGACGGCCGATCCCGGGTACATCGGTCAGGGTGGCAGACGACGGAGAACTCTTGTTCCGCGGCGGTCAGGTGTTCCGCGGCTACCACAACAACGACCGCGCCACGGCCGAGGCCCTAGAGGGCGACGGCTGGCTGCACACCGGCGATGTCGGCGAGATCGACGACGACGGCTTCGTCCGCATCACTGGCCGCAAGAAGGAGATCCTTGTGACCGCGGGTGGCAAGAATGTCGCGCCAGCCGTGTTGGAGGATCGAATCCGCGCACACAGCCTGGTGAGCCAATGCATGGTCGTCGGCGACGGCAAGCCCTTTGTCGCCGCCCTCGTGACGATCGACCCCGAAGCACTCGCGGCGTGGATGACGGCGCATCACAAGACCGGGTCCCTGGCTTCTCTGCTGAATGACCACGACTTGCTGGCCGAGGTTCAAGGAGCGATCGACGATGCGAATGCGTCGGTGTCGCGGGCAGAGGCGATCCGGAAATTCGCCATCCTGCCCGTCGACTGGACCGAGGAGACCGGCGAGCTCACCCCGACCCTCAAGCTCAAACGATCGGTCGTGATGCGCGCGTTTCATGACGAGGTCGAGTCGCTCTACATGTAGTCTGCATCGTTGTCCACAGGGCTAGCACTCTGTGACGTCATAGATGCGTTGAGTGAGTTTTTCGTCCGGTTTATCCGTTATACCCATCAACCGTTCGGCCCATGCCGGTCCCTACGGACGTCTCATTTTGTCGGCTGATTCATGGTTTCGGCTGCCGCGCCACACCCACGGGCATTAACTTTTCGAGGTGAACACCCGCGCGGTTCACACCCAGATCCCCCAGGATCCGGGGTCGCTCCACAGCCACCAAGCCAGGGTGCTCGCACCACAGCGAGTCGGCAAACCGCGGCTTTCTTTCCAGACGAACAGACCAGTAAGGACGCACCCATGGGACGCAGAAGTGTTCTGCTCATCGTTGCAGTCGTGATTGCCGCCCTCGGAGCCGCCATGGTCTTCCTGTACGTGCAGGGCATCAACGATCGAGCCGTCGCCGACCAGACACCCGTTCAGGTACTAGCCGCCACTGACCAGATCGAAGCCGGCGAAACCATCGAGGCCGCACAGTCGGCGGGCAAGCTCAATCTTGTCGAGGTGCCGCGCGCCAACGTCTTGCCAGGTGCGCTGACGACCACGGATGCGCTGACCGGCGAGATCGCCTTGACGACGATCTTCAAGGGTGAGCAGATCCTCCCCGGTCGCTTCGGCACCTCTGGATCGCAACAGTCGCTCAGCATCCCCGATGGCAACATCGCCATCTCCATCCAACTCGACGACCCCGCCCGCGTCGCCGGCTTCGTCACGCCGGGTTCCGACGTGGTCATCTTCACCACCGGAGTCAGCGATGAAGCGGCAGTGTCAGGTGACGCCGGTGCCCCCGCCGCTGACTCCGGGAACGTTCGCGTGCTGCTCCCCACGGTAGAGGTGATCGGTGTCGGTACCACCACGGTGCTCAACACGACAACGACCGATCCCACCGGCGCCGAGACCGTCGAGCAGATTGCCCGAACCATCCTCACCATCTCCGTCAGTCAAGATCAGGCAGAGCGAGTCATCTACGCAGGAGGACACAGCAAGCTGGTTCTAGGTCTGCTCAATGACAAGTCCAAAGTGCAAACCGGACCCGGCGTCTCAGGCGCCAATCTCTTCAACTAGGGGCTGCAATGACCGTCATCGTTGAGATCGACCCCGGTACTGCAGAGGCCTTGCAGTCGGCAGTCGGCCAAGGCACTGCCATCGTGACCGGCCTCGAGCAGGTGCGTAGGCACCTCGACGTCCACCCAGGCGAGTACGCCGTCATCCTCGGCCCGTCGGTCGACCTCGCCGCCGGCGTGGCACTTGCCGACACGCTACGAGTCGCCAAGCCGGCGCTCGGCGTCATCCTCGTCCGTCGACGCGTCGACACAGCCGTGCTCGCGGAAGCACTCCGCGCCGGCATGCGCGAGGTTGTCGACGAACGAGACCTCACGGGATTGAACGAAGCTGTATCTCGCGTCTACACCCTGCACACTGCCCTCACCTCCGTGGAGCAAGCCGACGAGCCGTCAGGACCGCGGGGCAAGCTCATCACGGTCTTCTCTGCCAAGGGCGGCGTCGGCAAAACCACACTGTCGACCAACCTGGCCGCTGCCATCGCCGAAGGTGGCAAGCGCAACGTCTGCATCGTCGACCTCGACCTTGCATTCGGTGACGTGTCCATCGTCTTGCAGCTCTTCCCTGTTCACACGATCGCTGACGCAGTCGGCATCGACCGCAAGCTCGACCCAGCAGCTGTGGAGTCCCTCCTCACCGAGCACTCCCCCGGGCTGAAAGTCCTTGCTGCACCGGTTCAGCCTGAAGCGAAGGACCGGATCAACGGCGAACTGGTGGGCAAGGTGCTGGGCATTCTCAAGGACACCTACGACTTCGTCGTCGTCGATACGCCGCCCGCTTTCGACGATGTCGTCCTTCAGGCGTTCGACGACTCCGACCTGCTGCTCCTGATCGGCACGCTCGACGTGCCGGCGCTCAAGAGCCTGAAGATCACCGCCGAAACGCTGACCCTGCTGAACCACCCCAGGGAGAACTGGCGCTTCGTGCTCAACCGGGCCGACATGAAGGTGGGCCTCACGCCGGCCGAGGTCGAGCAGACTCTCGACCTCAAGATCAGCGCCGCGATCCCGCAGAGCAACGACGTCCCCGCGTCCATCAACCAGGGTCGCCCGATCGTCCTCGAGAGCCCCCGGCACGCCGTGTCACAGAGCATCAAGAAGCTCGCACGCGAGTGCGTCGCCCCGACTCGGGCGGCCGTAGAACCTGAGGCCGCCGGGAACGTTGCCGACGTCCCCGCACAGTCCAAGCGCAGCGGTGGCCTGCTTCGCCGGAGGGCAGCCAAGTGAGCCTCGCGGATCGCCTCGCCCAAGCCCAGCTCGACCGCGGAAGCACGACGACGCAGGCCACCACGCCCAGCGACGACGGCCAGCGGAAGCGGACCCACTCCAAAGAGGACCCCTTCGCAGAGGTCAAGCGCACCGTCCACCAGCGGTTGGTCACCAGCATCGGTCCGAAGCTGTACGACGCCAACAAGACGCAGTCTGAGCTCGAGCAGCAAGTGCGCGCCACCCTGCAAGAGGTCATCGCAGGTGAGGACACGCCTCTCACCATGGCGGACCGCGTGCGGATCGCCCAGGAGATCGCAGACGACATCCTCGGCTACGGTCCGATCGAGCCGTTCCTTCGCGACTCCGACTGCACCGAAGTCATGGTCAACGGACCGTTCGACATCTGGATTGAGAAGAGCGGCAAGATCCAGCGGGTCGACGGGCGATTCAACGATGAGGCGCACCTGCGTCGCACGATCGAGAAGATCGTCGCGAAGGTCGGACGCCGTATCGACGAGTCGAGCCCGATGGTCGACGCACGACTCGCCGACGGCAGCCGTGTCAATGCCGTCGTACCCCCGCTGGCTCTCGACGGCTCACTCCTCACGATCCGTAAGTTCTCCGCCGACCCTTACACCGTCGACGACCTGGTCGTCTTCGGCACGCTCTCACAAGCTGTCGCCGACATGCTGAACGACTGCGTGCGCGGTCGCCTCAACATCTTGGTGTCAGGTGGTACCGGCGCCGGCAAGACGACAACGCTCAATGTGCTGTCTTCCTTCATCCCCACCGACGAGCGCATCGTCACGATCGAAGACGCGGCCGAGCTCCGGCTTCACCAGGATCATGTCCTCCGCCTCGAGTCCCGTCCCCCGAACATCGAGGGCAAGGGCGAGGTCAAGATCCGCGACCTCGTGCGTAACTCGCTGCGTATGCGTCCCGACCGTATCGTCGTCGGTGAGATCCGTGACGGTGCAGCGCTCGACATGCTCCAGGCTATGAACACTGGCCACGACGGCTCGATCTCGACTTTGCACGCCAACACGCCTCGTGACGCGCTCGCGCGCCTCGAGACCATGGTGCTGATGGCCGGTATGGATCTGCCTGTGCGCGCCATCCGCGAACAGGTGGCCAGCGCGGTCGACCTCATCGTCCAGCAGACCCGTCTCAAGGACGGCACTCGCCGCATCACTTACGTCACTGAGGTCGTCGGTATGGAAGGCGACATCATCACCCTCCAGGACCTGTTCGTCTTCGACTACGGCGCTGGCTACGACGACGATGGTCGGGCCCGCGGAACACTCCGTTCGAAGGGGCTGCGACCGAAGTTCGTCGAGAAGCTCTCCCACCATGGCGTTACTCCCGACAACCGGATGTTCATGCTGGACGGGCCGGTTCGATGAACGCAGGCACCAAACGCATCCTCGGGGCCTTCGGAGTGGTCCCGCTGATGCTGGCGTTCCCGCTGGCCGCGTCGGCTGCTGACGACGGTGGCCGGATTGACCACATCCAAAACACCAAGGGCACCGTCCAGGTGCTCTTCTCCGTACCGGGACTCGCCGCTGGGGTCTCACCCGATCCGGCGACCGTCGCGGTGACCATCGGCGGGAAACAGGTCGACGCTGAGGCACAGCCTGTCGATGAGTCGTCGGAATCTCTGCGGCGTACCTCCGTGCTGGCCATGGATGTCAGCGAAAGCATGAGCGGCCCGAAGTTCGAGGCCGCCAAGAACGCAGCCATCGCGTACGTCGAGGCTGCACCCAGCGACGTATACGTCGGGCTGGTCACCTTCGCCTCAGACGTCCAGACCGTCCAGACCCCGACGCAGGACCGCTCGACCCTGATCGACCAGATCAACGCGCTGAAACTGACGACTCAGACTCACCTCTATGGCGGTGTGGTCAAGGCTCTCAAGCTCACTGGCACTGAGGGACAGCGCAGCGTGCTGTTGCTGTCCGACGGCAAGGACAGCACATCCGCTCCACTGCCCCCCGTTCTCAGCGAAGCAAAGAAGTCCGGCGTGCGCGTCGATGTCTTCTCCCTTGGGCAAGAGGTCCCGGCTGGTTCGCCCTTGGACCGGATCGCCGAGACTACTGCCGGCGTCGTCACCGTCACCTCTGACCTCGACAAGCTGAAGGCCCAGTTCACCGAAGAGGCCAGTGACCTCGCCAAGCAGCTCATCATCTCGTTTGAGCCTCCTGGCGGTGAAACGACGAGTGCAACGCTGGCGATCTCGGTCCAGGCTGATGGACAGACGGTCTCCGACTCCGCGTTCGTGACGCTCAAGGGCGCCAACGACGGTGCGTCAACGCCCCCCGCGTACGTGCCCTCCGAAGACAAGGCTCCCGCCATCAGCAAGCCACTCCTGATCGGCGGAGTGGTGATGCTCTTCGTGGGAATGGCGTCTGTCCTCGGCTTCGGCATGATGCGAGTGATGCCGGCGGACATGACCCCGATGCAGCAGCAGCTTTCCCTCTACACCGTCCACGGCATGCGACGCTCCCAAAAGCGCGAGAAGCCGGAGCAAGGTGCACAGCAGCTCAAGGACTCGGCTGTCGCGCTGGCAGACAAGCTGATGGAGAAGCGAGACTTCGAGGAATCCCTGTCGCACAAGCTTGACCGGGCCGGTCTCCAGCTCAAAGCGGCAGAATGGCTGCTGCTTCACGTCGGCATCGCCATCGCAGCCGGCGTCGTTGGAGCGCTCTTTTCCGGCGGCGGCGTCATCGTCACGCTGATCTTCCTGGTGGGCGGGCTCGTCCTGCCCTACATGTATCTCTCCTACAAGGAGAAGCGCCGCATCAAGGCCTTCAACAGCGGGCTTGCTCAGACGCTTCAGATCATCGCCGGTGCCTTGCAGGCCGGCCTGTCCCTCCCCCAGGCGATCGACACGGTCGTCAAGGAAGGTGGCGAGCCAGTAGCGAGCGAGTTCCGGCGGGCGATCATTGATCAGCGGCTTGGCGTCGAGATCGAGGACTCCCTCGACACCGTCGCGGAGCGGATGGGCAGCATCGACTTCAAGTGGGTCGTGATGGCCGTCCGCATCCAACGAGAGGTCGGCGGCAACCTCGCCGAGCTGCTTCTCAACGTGGCCGCGACGATCCGGGAGCGCGAGTACCTTCGCCGTCAGGTGAGTGTGCTCAGCGCTGAGGGCCGACTCAGCGCCTTCATCCTTGGCGGACTCCCTCCCTTCTTCGTCGCCTATCTCGCGCTGGCGAGGCCGACATACCTGTATCCGATGACACACACCACGCTCGGCTGGGAAATGATCGGCGCCGCTTGTGTGTCCATGACCGTCGGTGTCTTCTGGCTCAAGAAAGCCATCAAGGTGGAGGTCTAGTCATGTTCGCTCTCTCCCCCACGATTCTGCTCATCCTCGGCGTCGGTGGCGTTTTCCTCGCCATCGGCATCGCCTTGACGGTGATCGGCGTGACCACACAAGAGAAGCGCGCGGTCGGGCGATCGCTCGCGGCCCTCGAAGCGCTGTCAGCGGCTCCGAGCGAGATGCACGGCGAGTTCGACAAGCCGTTCAACGAGCGCGTGCTCGAGCCGATGCTTGCTCGCTTCGCCTCCATGGGACGACGGTTGTCACCGGCGGACGGCGCACAGCGTATCCAGCACAAACTCGACGTCGCCGGCAACCCTGTCGGGTGGACAGTGGACCGCATCACTGGCCTCAAGGCTGTCGGCTTCGCTTCGATGTTGCTGCTCAGCATCGCCATCACCATGGTGATGGGCACATCGCTCAAGATGACCCTCCTGGTGTGCGTGGGCCTCAGCCTGATCGGCTATCTGATCCCAAACTTCATCATCCACAAGAAGGGCACGGAGCGTTCGAACCAGATGCAGAAAGACCTGCCCGACGCTCTGGACCTCCTGACCATCTCCGTAGAGGCTGGACTCGCCTTTGACGCCTCGCTGTCACGAGTGGCCAAGAGCACCGAGGGGCCCTTGGCGGCAGAGTTCGCCCGCGTGCTTCAGGAGATGAACATCGGCATGGGTCGTACCAACGCCATGCGAGCACTCGGGGAGCGCACCCACATCAGCGAGCTGAAGTCCTTCGTCACCGCTATGGTCCAGGCCGACGCCTTCGGGATCCCGATCGGTCAGGTCTTGCGCATCCAGTCGCACGAGATGCGCGTCAAACGTCGCCAGCGCGCCGAAGAGAAGGCCCAAAAAATCCCCGTCAAGATCTTGTTCCCCCTGATGTTCTGCATCCTTCCGACCCTGTTCATCGCCGTCATCGGCCCTGGCATGATCGGGATGATTACGGCATTCAGCGGCGGAGGCCTTGGCTAGGTTGCCGCGATGCGAAAGCAGCGAAAAGACACCACATGGGCTAGAGAACATAGCCCAGATAGCCTATTTCTCGGCAAACCATCCGTACTAGTCCTCACTCTCTGTCAGTGTCTTATCCATGTCGAGTAACGGCTTCCGCGCGGGCATCCTCCGCGCCCGCGTTGATCTAGGAGCGAGAGGTTTCTGCCTATTGGCGGGCTTCACGCTGGCTTGCGTGACCGGTGACGCAGGCGACTCGGCCTCGATCCTGCTCCTGCTCATCGCGGTGGCCGCGGTGATGACCTGGTGGGCGGTTGTCGAGAGCCCGATCGACCGGACGTACCTGGTGGCGATCATGGCTGAGGCCGTCTTCGTCATCACCTTGGTGACGATGACCGACTTCACCGCTGACTCCTACTTCATCTACGTCGCCGCGCCGCCGTTCCTGGCCGGCCTTGCACGTGGCCTGATCGGTGCCTTCGCCGTCACGGGAGCCGAGGTGCTCGCGCTTTTGACGTTGCAGGCCCAGCTGGCGACGCCGTTCAACCAGCCCATCGACCGTGCCGGGCCCTGGATCGTCACGGGCTTCGCCTTTGGATTGCTCGGCGCCTGGATCCAGCAGCTCCACCTAGTGCAGCGTGATACCCGAATCTCGCCGTACGCTTCGGCGCACCGACTTCTGGGTCAGCTCCGCACGATCACCCGAGACCTGCCAGGTGGCCTCGACATCGAAGTCGTCTCAGAGAACGTGCTCTCGACGGCCGTGAGCGCGCTCGGTGGCAACCGAGCGGCCCTCCTGCTGAGCCACGAGTCGGACCAGCCCATGGTCGTCGCGCATCGCGGCGATGACACCTTCACGGCCACCCTTGCCGGTGATCCGGTGATCAGGATGGCGATGGGGCTGCAACGCACTATGCAGCAGCCAGAGCCCCACGGCCGGGCCAGCCACCGCTTCCGGGTCTGCATCCCGCTCATCGTCGGCCATCGCGCTGTTGGCGTCGTCGTGGTCGACGGTCCCGTTTCGGTGTCAGACGAGGTGCTTGAGGAGGTTCAGACTTCGCTGAACGACGAAGCCCTCCGGCTCGAGTCCGCCGCCCTGTTCGGTGACGTGAAGACCCTTGCCACGGTCGAGGAACGACACCGGCTGGCTCGTGAGATCCATGACGGCATCGCCCAGGAGATCGCCTCGCTCGGCTACCTCGTGGACGACCTGGCTCGCTACCAGTGCAACCAGCGTCACCAAGAAGGTCTCATCGATCTACGCGACGAACTCACCCGCGTGGTCACCGAACTGCGGTTGTCGATCTTCGACCTGCGCAGCGGCGTCTCGAGCAATGCCGGACTGGGCGCCGTCCTCGGCGACTACGTGCGCGAGGTCGGTAAGAACTCCGGCATGACTGTCCATATGTCCCTCGAGGAGAGTCCTCGACGGCTACGCCTCGATGTGGAGACCGAACTACTCCGCATCGCGCAAGAAGCAGTAACGAATGCCCGTAAGCATTCGCAGGGAGACAACCTGTGGGTGACCTGTCGGGTCGAACCACCGTTTGCAGAACTACGCATCGAGGACGACGGCCGTGGAGCCGTCGGTCCCCGGGCTGACCATTATGGCCTGCACATCATGAACGAACGTGCGGCCCGGATCAATGCTGTGCTCACTATCGGCGATCGTGTCGGTGGTGGCACCGTTGTGTCCGCCGTCCTGCTGCCCGCGGAAGCGGCCGCACCTTCCCTCAATGGAGAAACCCATGCCCTACACCGTTTTGTTGGTTGACGACCACGACCTGATCCGTCAGGGACTTCGTCGCGCCTTCGACCGCAACCCCGACTTCAGCGTCACCGCCGAGGCATCCTCGGTGGGGCAGGCCATGAAGATCGCTGACGAGATGCGTCCTGATGTCGTCGTCTGCGACATCAGGCTGCCCGACGGGAGCGGCCTGGAGGCCGTCCGTCGGCTTCGTGAGCAGCGCCCGGAAGTAGGACTCGTCGTGCTGACGATGTACGCCGGCGACGAGCACCTGTTTGCCGCTCTGGAGGCAGGCGCATCAGCGTTTGTGCCCAAGGACGCTCCGAGCGACGACGTTGTCGCGGCGGCACGGCACGCAGCTGTCTCGCCTCGGTCGTTCACCGCGCCAGACCTCGCGAGCGCCATGCGACGTCGAATGACCCCCACGGGCCCACGCTTGTCCCCGCGTGAGACCGAGGTGCTGGGTTTGCTTGCCGAAGGCTTCGGCGTGGGTCCGATCGCTCGCCGGCTGTTCATCAGCGAATCCACCACCAAGACTCACATTTCCAAGATTTACGACAAACTGGGCGCAGCCAATCGTGCACAGGCGATCATGAAGGCCATCCAATCAGGCCTGATCACGCCTGAAACATCCGCAATGCCCGCTGCGGACTAGCCGGTTCATTCGGGCGGGGGTCGTATCAACCGTTTGGTTGACGGGATATGGCCGCACACCCGATACCGCAGAAAAGGCGCAACCGGCAACATTGTCTCTAGCTGGAAATCCTATTGACCGTCCAGCACCACGCCACTCTGGAGGACCAGAAAATGCTTGAAATGATTCGTAACTTCTCTAGCCCGAAGCGTCGCAACGAAGAAGGCGCGTCTGCTGTCGAGTACGGCCTGTTGGTGGCCCTCATCGCCGCCGTCGTCGTCCTCGCCGTGTTCGCGATCGGCCAGGTTGTCAAGAAGGGCTTCGGCGACACCTGCACCCAGATCAAGGCCGGCCAGACCGGTACCGCTGCATCCGGCAACTGCTCCTCGTAATTCTGGAGACGGGGTGTGGGGATCGCACTGATCCCCACACCCCGTCTCTTCCACCTGATAGATCCGGAGATCAAGATGAACGGCAAGGGTCCCCACGGGCGCTTTCGCTCCGAAGACGGAGCGTCGGCTGTCGAATACGGGCTGCTCGTCGCACTCATCGCCGGCGTGATCATTGCCGCAGTATTCGCTCTCGGACAGGTCCTGCACACGTCGTACTCCGGCACCTGCCAGACCATGGAAAACACCGCCCCCATGGCCAACTCCGCGGACTGCGACGGCTGAATCTGTACGTTCCTCTGAATCGCGACCCCAGCTGGTCGCGATTTTTGTGTTCCCGGACCCATCCGCCGCAACCCTAGGCCCGTGACGCAGGCATCAGACCGGCGAGGGCTCGCGACAGGTCGCAGACGCGGCCAGAGTCCCATACAACTGCAGACAAGGCCCCAGTGGCCGCCTCCGGGGCTCCCCCAGAGTCACCCACCACGAGTGGCAGGCCGCACGCCGAAGCTTCCAAGAAGACGATTCCGAAGGCTTCGGGCTCAAGTCCCCAGAGTCGGGTGCGGCACGGGAGTGCGAAGACATCGGCCATCGCGTAGACCTCAGGCATCTGCTCCCAGGGCACGCCGGGCACGAACCGCACTGACTCCCCCACTCCGTTCTCGCGCACCAAACGTCCGAGGCGCCGTCGGGATGGCCCGTCACCGACGATCACCAGCTGCGCATCCGGTCGTTGACGAATCACCTCCGGCCAAGCCCTGATCAGCGTGTCCTGGCCTTTGCGGCGAACCAGCCTGGAGGCCGACAGGACGACGGGCTGTGTATCCGTCAGATCCAGCCGCCGGCGCCACCTTGACCCGTCGATGCCTGGATGAAACCGGTTGGGGTCAACCTTCGGCGACAACCGCTCCATCCGATCGGCGGCCGACCGAGACAGCGCCGGCGAGATCTCGCGCCAGCAGTACTCACTCACGTACGTGAGCACGTCGACGTCGTCGCCGATCCGTCGCAAGATCGACCGCGCTAATGGGATCTTGGCCCACCACACTTCGTGGCCATGCGTCAGTCCCTTGATGTGTGTCACGTAGGTATGGCGTCGCAACCCGCGAGCCAGCAGCCCCAACGGTGCAGCGGCGCCGAAGATCACGTGGTCGCACCCGTGCAGCCTTGCCACGCGCTGAACAGCGCCGGCAACCCGCGGGGTGGGCAGGAGTGTCCGGCTCCGGTCTCTGATGACCGGGAAGTCGAGGCCGCCGTCGACCGCGTCCGAGCCCGCCATCCTCGCCGTATAGACAACGAGCTCCTTGCCGGGCAGCTCCTGACACAACGAAAAGACGAAGGACTCGATCCCTCCCCGGCGAGGCGGGAAGTCGTTGGTGACCACCAACGTCCTATTCATCGTCAGGCTCGTGCTGGCGTTCCCACTCCAACGCCATGGCGATGCGCTCCAGCGTGGTGGGGTGGCTGTCGAACCACCAGCTCAACACCGGGTCAGGTTGGAGGTGGGACAAGTTGTTCGTGGCCAGCCGCTGCTGCAACAGGATGAAGCTCGTCGGGTCGTTCGTCAGTTGCAGGGAGTGGAGATCGGCCCTCGTTTCGATGTGACGACTCACCGCGCTCTCGATGGGTGAAGCAGCGAGGCTGACCAAGACCGAGAGCGCGATGATCACGGGTACGACGGCTGGGTCACCGGCCGACGTGGCCCCGACCCGTCGTCGTACCCCCTCTCGAGTGAGCACCAGGTAGAGGGCCAGTACAGCGGCGGCAGCACCCACTGCGCCCATCGCCGAGCCGATGAGGACGTCGTGACGCTTCGCGTGACCGAGCTCATGAGCCACGATGAGCTTGACTTGGGAGTCCGGGCTCGAGGCCAGCAGCGTGTCGTAGACAACGATGCGCTTCGTGGCACCGAAGCCCGAGACATACGCGTTGTAGGCCGAGGTGCGCCGGGACGCGTCAGCGACCATCACGTCGGCGCCGTCGAGGTTGTCTTCGTGGGCCAGCTGCAGCAGGTCAGTCCGAAGCGGGCTCGCGGCCATCGGCGTGATCTTGTTGAACACCGGCTCGATCACCATCGGGTATGAGAAGGACAGCCCCAGCACCAACAGGGCCGCGAGGGCCGCCGCCGGCGCGAACCACGTGCTGGCGAACCGTCGTGCGAGTGCAAGCAGCAGGAGCAGGCCAAGCGACGTCAGCACGATCGACAGTCCCAGCGACTTGAGCAGGTCGGCGGCCCACCCGGCCCAGCTCTGCGTCGACAGGCCATAGGAGCGCGACACTTGGCTGCTCCAGAGAGCGAACGGCAGTGTGACAAAAAGCTGGATGAGGAGGACTCCCAGCACCAAGGCCAACATCTGCAACCACCACGGCGTCACCAGCTGGCGGACTCTGGCGACCAGCCGCTTGCCGACGGAGGTGAAACCCACGGCCACGGCAAAGGCGACATTGGCCACGAGTCCGAGCCAGGCCGGCCACTTGGCGTCGTCATGGAAAGCCTCCGACCTGGCGATCTGCGAGGGAGTGAAGTACTTGCCGACCGACACCGGGACGTCGAACCCGGGGTAGACGTTCCACGGCGTCAGCCACACCACCATGCCGACCAGAACCGTTGTCACCACCACCAACGCTGCGAGTGCCACGACAGTGGGAGACGACCTACTGCGCACGAACCAAGTCTTTCAGGTAGTTGCGCCAGTCCGCCGTGAACGTCCGGAGGCTGACGCCGAGGTTGCCGCGCAGAGCCTGCTGCAGCTCATCGGGATGGTCACGGACATCCTCGTAGAAGGCGACCAGCCGACGCTCACCGTAGTCACGAGCAATCAGCCGCGCCGCGAGCCATGCCTCCTCATAGGCGACCTCGAGATTCCCCGACACCCCCGAGAACGCCGCGTTGTCGGGCAGTTGGGCGGGGATACCGTGCTGCCTGATGTCTCGCATGACAGCGGCTGCTGATACCCCGATCGGGACTTCAACCGACCCGACCCCGACGTAGTCTGCAAAGCCCTCGGCAACCCACAGCGGCATCGTCACCGCGGCAGCACCTGTGGCCATGTGCGTCGACTCGTGGGTGATCACGACGTGCGAACCGATCGGCCCCAAACCATCGAAGACGTCCGGGTTGACCACGATGGCGACAGGCGCGGATCGTTCTTGGGACCCGTCGATCGTCGTCGTGACAGCGGCGATGCCGTCGTAGGATCCGGGCGACGCAGCCAGCACAGCCTCGAGCTGAGTGGTGTCGGCAGGTACGAACGCGACCAAGTCGCCGTTCCAGCCTGGCACGACCGCATCGACGTCAACCACTGCCTGTTTGAGGGCGCGGCTGACAAGATCTGCTTCCCGTTCGGAGACGGCCGCCACGAGGGTCCGGTCCGAGCGTCGTACCTCCAGCGGACCGAGTAGCCAGATCGGCTCGCGTTCCCCGGCCGTCCGAGCAATCGCCACCACCGCGACCTCGTCACCGCGCTGCACGAACGTATAGGTCAGCGCGGTGCGCGCGTCCGCGCGGTCAATCCCGGCGAGCCGCCATGCCACATCGACGTCGGCCGTCCATGCGGTCCCGCCGATACTGCGCTGCTCGGCCTGGGTAAGTCCGCCGATATCTGACGCGACATAGCGAGTGTCGACGCTTCGGATGTCGAGGGCCTGAAGGTTGGCGTACGTCGTTTCCGCCTGTTGCTGGGAAGCACGGGTGTCCGCATCCCAGGTCGCGAAGTACTCCGCTTGGCTGTCCCGGACCAACGCTCGCTCCTGTTCGGCGAGCACGGCGATCGCGAGCGCATCCCGGGCCCCCACGTCCGACGGGGTGGTCGACGACTGGCCCCCCGTAGGAGCGCCGGCATCCTGAGAGCCTCCGCCGTTGCGCTCCGCCGAGCTGTCGTCGTTCGCCGAGACCAAGGCGACGGTCACCGCGACCACGGCGGCGACGACGGCAAGGGCGACCCACTGGCGCCGCCGACTCGACGGATGGCCTGCCGCGTTCGCCTCAGCTCCGTCTGCCACGTGTCGATCCTAGGTCCCGAAAGAGCGATTCCCCCGCCCGGCCATGATGGCCCGACGGGGGAAACAGGAAATGCGCGTGGGTCGGATCAGCCGACTCGGACCGCGCTGTTCACCGGCATGGAGTACAGCGAAACGATCTCGACGTAGGCGCCACTGTGAGGGGCGTGCACGATCTGGCCATGACCGATGTACATGCCGACGTGCGAGATCGGTGAGTAGTAGAACACCAGGTCTCCTGGCATCAGCGAGGACACCGACACCGGCGTGCCGGCACCTGGCTGCATGCTCGATGAGTGCGGCAGCGACACGCCTGCGGCCGCCCACGAGAACATCGTCAGTCCGGAGCAGTCGAAGGAGTCTGGCCCGGTCGCGCCGTAGACGTAAGGATCACCGAGCTGATCAAGCGCGGTCTGCACAGCGACCTGGGCCCGCTCGGAAGCTGGGACGTCGTTGAGACTCACGCGGGGGACGCTGCGCGACGGCGCCTCGTAGGTGTTTTGAGCCTGGAGCTCTTGGAGCCGCGCCAGTTGGTCGGCCTCCAGCTGGTCGAGCAGGTCCTGAGCTGCAGCGCTCTTCTCGTCGAGCTTCGCCTGGTGGGCCGCAGCCTGCTTCCTGGCTTGTTCGATAGCGTCGACTTCGCGCTGCGCTTGCTGCTCCTGCACGCCGAGCTGACGCTGCTGCTGCGTGAGCTTGGTGAGGAGGCCGGTCTGCTGGTGCTGGACCATGGCCTTCGTCGCCATGTCGTCCATGAACTTGCCGGCGTCATCAGCGACCAGGAACGACGTGGTCGACGACAGTCCGCCAGCGTTTTGGTAGTCCGACACCGCGGCTCCCACGACCTGGCCGCGCAACTTCTCGACTGTGCTGCGCTTGCGGTCGACGTCAGCTTGCAGAGAGTCGAGCCGCTTCTGGGCCGCCCGCATCTGTTCGCGGACGGTGTTGAGCTGCTCGGATGCCATCTCCGCCTGGTGGTTGAGGTTGTCGACGCGAGTCTTGACCTCTTGGATGGTGGGGTTGCCGCTCGGATCCGCCTGAGGTGTTTGGGGATCGGCTGACCCTGGTGAAGCCGCGAGGATCAGGCTTCCTACCAAGACCGCAGCGCTCACGAGCGAGATGCGCTTGATGGACTGAGGCATAAGGTGTGCGTGGCCGTTCGACACGGGTCGACGGTCTCCCTCTCAGTAGCAATAACGGCAGCAGGGGGTCCCCCGTCCTGCTGAAAGGTCGGTCTCCATGACAGCGCGTACGCACGCCAGTGGGAAACCAGTGACACACACTACAGATGACGCCCGAGATGGGCCAACCCTCCCCCCGAGTTTCTCAGTTTTATCTGAAGGACCCTAATCCGCCGCTCCTGCTAGGCGACGTTGTCACCCTGCGTCACGCTCGCGTAACGGTATGTAAGAGTGACTTATGGGCTTATGAGGCAGGGTCCACGTGTTGAGACTCGATGGCCTCGACCATCCGAAGGGGTGGCACCAGGCCGGCATCGGCCAATACATCGATGGCCCGCCGCTCGGCGTCGTCGAGCTCCACACCGAAGGGGGGACCGCCGAGCAGAACGGTCACGACGCAGTCACCACACCCGATGCCGCGCATGGTGCAACGGTCGCAGTCGATGACCAGGGTGTCGTCGCGGACCCCAGCTGAGGCCGCGTTGTCGGTGTGCGACGTGAACGTGTTGAGCGCTGGCAGCCATTCCTCGTGGCCGTGCCGGTGCTCCGGTTGGGGACTTGGGGCCTCCGCCGCCATGACGGCCTCCGAATCTTGTCGTATCGACTAACTGGTCACTGATCACGCTAGCCGCGCCCACCGACAGTTCTTCTCCGCAAGGCGGCTGCCTCTCGTCGCCGGCGCTACGCCAGCTCACACCGGCCCAAGCGGGAGGTACGGCGGTGGGGGCAGTTCGACGACCACCACGTCATCACGGCATACGTCTCCCCCGACCAGCACGATGGTCATCACTCCGGCTTTGCGAACCAGTCCGCCGTCCTGGTCTCGATCGAGGGTGGCCTGCGTGAGGCCGGCTTGGAAGTCGTCGAGCTGGTAGCAGGGGTTGCGAAGTCCGGTGACCTCGACAACTGCGGTAGCCCCCAGATGGAGCCGGGTCCCTCGTGGCAGCGAGAGCACATCGATGCCGCGGGTGGTGACGTTCTCCCCCATGTCCCCTGCGTCCACCGGGAAGCCAGCGGAACGAAGCTCGTCGTGCAACTCCGCATGAATGATGTGCACTTGGCGGAGGTTCGGCCGCGACGGGTCACGACGGACACGAGAGCGGTGCTGCACGGTCACCCCAGCGTGTGCGTCTCCCTCGACTCCCACCCCCGCGACCAGCCTGACCTGTGTTTGTGGTTGCTTGCTGAACCGGTGGGCGGCGCTAGCGCTGACGGCAGTCACCACCCCGGGCGTCCACTCATTCCGGCCCAGCTCCATGCCACGATCCTGCCAGCAGGAGAGGCGCGACTCGGACGGGGACGACGTCAGGCGCGCATCGCGGCCACCAGCGCGGCCGAGGCGACGGAACGAGCGCCTATCTTGGTCACACTCTCCGCAAGCTCGCGATCGGTCGACACGACGATGATCGATCGTCCCGACGGCTCGGCCGAAACCAACTGGCGGATCAGGTCGTCGGCGATCACTCCAGGAGGGCTGAAACGCACCCGGATACCGCGCGGTGCGGTCACACCAGGTGGATGCGTGAGGTCTGCACCGTCGAATGCGATCGTCGTCTCGATGCCCTTGCCGGCGACGAGCGCAGCGACCCCGCTGATGAGCCGGGCGCGTTGCTGGTCGAGCGGCGCGGAGGGCCACGCAGTCTTGGACACGTTGTAGCCGTCGACGATGAGGTGCACGCGCGGCAGCTCGAGCAACCGCCGTAACAACGCCGGGTCGTCCTGGAGCAGCGCTCGGCCGACGCCCGAAGTCTGCGATGCCACTCCCGGCTCGACAGAGGGAACCGTGTCGGCAGGAAGCAAGTCGGCCGGCGAAAGGGCGAGCTCACGCCTCAACCCCGCCGCCCCTTCCATGATCGTGTCGAGGAGCAAGCGAAGCCTGACGTTCTCGGCGTCACGGTCATCACGCGCCGCACGCCGGATCGACGTACCCTCCGACTCGAGTTGGTCGATCCGCTGACGAAGCCGGCGAGCCTCGGCATCGGCCGCTCGGGCAGCGGCCTCAGCGTCACGCTCCAGCGATTCAACCTGGCCTCGAGCGGTGCCGGCGAGGTCTTGCGCTTCCTTGAGCTCGACGCGGGTCTGACCAAGAGTGCGCCTCAGCTGGGTGTTGTCGGCCTTGACCTGGTCGAGCTGGCCACGCAACTTCTCGCGGACGGCCTTGACCTCACCTCGCGCCACAGACAGATCGGCCTGCAGCTTCTCGACGGTCGCCGCGACGTCACCACCCGATGACGCCCTGCGCTCCTCTTCGGCGCGGACGGCGGCCTCGACGACATCGGACCAACCCTCGGGCCTGACGATGTAGGCGACGGCGGCCGCGTCGGCAAGGGAGTCCTCACTCACGGCCTCGCCGGACTCGAGAGACTCGACGATCTTGATGCTTGCGGCCCGCACCTGGGTGGCCAGGTGCTCACGGAACTCCTCGTCGTTGTCAACCGCGACCGCGATCTGCGCGCCTACGAGCTTGGCGCGCTTGGCCGGGGCGAACGAGGCCGACTTTCGCAGCGACGGCGGCAACTGTGGAGCCGGCATTCGGCTGAGTCCCTGCGAAGCGAGGGCGATCATCTTGGCCCGCAGAGCAGGCGACAGCTCGTTCTCCGATGGCGCGCTCACGGCGTCGGCTCGCCCGGTCGGGAGACGACCTCGATGGCGTCGTCACGGCCGCACCAGCGACAGGTGATCGAACGCACGGTCTGCGCCAGCGTCTCGGACTCCTCGACGCTGGCCTCCCCCGACAGGTCGACATGCCAGAACTCTCGAGTCTGGGCATCGCGTACGACGTCGAACCGCGTCAGGTTGCCACAGCCCGAGCAGCGCCAACGCTGTTGTGGCCCGGGCAGCGAAAGCCCGGTGCCTTTGGCGTCTGCGAGGCGGGACATCAGCACCTTTCCGGTCCGTCGGCGTACATCTCAAGCGTAGTAGGCCGCCCTAGCCAACGGGTGTCTTTAAGGGGTTCGAGACGTCGGAACGGGTGGCCCGACGCCACGCCGGGAGCCCGAAGCCTGGATCTGTGGACCGTTCGTGTCGACCTGCATCGTCCGTTCGGTCAAATCAGCTCTCAGCAGGCTAATCGGGGCCTGTTTACGCCTAGATTTGTTGCGCACACCAAGGGGTATCGATCATGTCCACCACCGCACGTGAGGTCGCCGCACCAGGCATTGCCGAGGCAGGTCTGGGCGCCACTTCGTCGTACTCCGACACGTGCGTCATCATCCCCATGTTCAACGAAGCAGCCGTTATCAGCGAGGTCGTCACCCGGATCCGAGAAGTGTTTCCTCATGTGGTCTGCGTCGACGATGGCAGCGCCGACAACTCCGGAGAACTCGCTGCTGCAGCCGGCGCGACTGTTGTGCGCCACGCCACCAATCTTGGGCAGGGCGCCGCGCTCCAGACCGGTATCGAGTTCGGCCTGGCCAGATCGGCCGACCTTCAGTTCTTCCTCACATTCGACGCCGACGGCCAGCACCGTGTCATCGACGCTGTTGCGATGGTCGATGAGGCGCGGAAGGGCGAGGTTGACGTCATCTTGGGATCTCGGTTCCTGAGCACCCCGCAAAACATGCCCGCGTCACGTCGCCTGGTGCTGCGCGCAGCTGTCGCCTTCACGAAGGTGACGACCGGCCTTGCCCTCACAGACGCGCACAACGGTCTCAGGGTGCTGAGTCGCGGAGCCGCGGAGTCGCTGCACTTGCGTCTCAACGGGATGGCTCACGCGAGTGAAATCCTCAATGTCATCGCCCGCGCCCGACTGACCTACCGCGAGATGCCGATCGAGGTCCTCTACACGGACTACTCGCGGCAGAAGGGTCAGTCGTCGATCAACGCGGTCAACATCGTCTTCGACCTGATGGTTCACAGGCTGCGGTTCGCCCGATGATCAAGGCACTCCTCGTCTTCGGTCTGCTGGCCTTCACCGCCTTGGAGCTTCGCGGCAAGGGCACCGCCAGCCACCTGGCTGTACGACGACTCGTTGCCGTGCTGATTCTCGCTCTCGGAGTGACAGGCATCGTGTTTCCCGACCTCGTGACGGAACTCGCCAACCTCATCGGCGTGGGTCGCGGTGCCGACCTGGTGCTGTACGCACTCGTCATCGCGTTCCTGTTCAGCACTCTCGGTTTGTACCAGCGGCTGAGCCGCCTCGAAGACAAGTACGTCACGTTGTCCCGTCAGATCGCGATCGACAAGGCGTTGCGACAGGGGGAGCGTCCTCGTTCGCGAGCAGCGTCCGACCCAGAGTTGTCGGCCGTTGCCCAGTCGACACCCACTGTCGAACGATGACACGCACTTCTTTGCGGCTTCCCGGCCTGATCGTGCTGGGCACGTTCTTGATGCAGGCAGCATGGATCCTGGCACTCCCACCGTTTGCAGGTGTCGACGAGTTCGACCACGCGTACCGAGCATCAGCCGTTGCTCACGGAGAGGTCTGGTCCTCCGACGTACCCGCGGCGGATGGACGCGGCGAGCTCGTGGTCGTCTCGCGCGACATCGTCGAAGCAGCGGGAGAACAGTGTCGAGCGAAGAACTACACCGGACCTGACAACTGCCGTCCGGTCGACGACGCCGGCAACGGACTCGTCACTGTCGCGAGTGCCGCCGCCAGCTACCACCCTGCTTTCTACTGGGTCATGGGAACAGCCGCCGAGCCCTTCAACGGCGCCACCGCGCTCTACGCCATGCGCATCGTGAGCGCTCTGCTTTGTTCCCTCTTCCTCGGACTCGCTGCATGGGCGATCAGTGCCTGGGCCAAGACCAGGTGGCCGGTGGTGGGCCTGCTCGTGGCAGTCACGCCCGTGACGATGTACAGCGCCTCGATCGCCGCCCCCAACGGCATCGAGATGTGCGCGAGCGTCGCACTGTGGATGTCGCTACTTGGACTGAGCCAGCCTGGTCTGCCCCGGCGAACGCAACGGATGCTGCTGCTCGCCGCACTCCCCAGTGCAATCGTGGTCACCACGGTCCGCTCCCTTGGTCCGGTCTGGCTTCTTCTCATCGTGCTCACCACTGCAGCGTTGATGGGCACCGCTGCAGTGCGTCGGATCATCAAGCAACACCGGATGACACTGCTCGCCGTGGTCTCAGCCGTGGTCGTCGCGACCGTGCTCAGCGCTTGGTGGATCGTGACTCAAACACCGAACGCACGCGAAGGCGTTGGTCACTTCTCACATCCATTGCTCAACAGCTTGATCCGCATCCCACTCTGGTTCTTTCAGTCCATCGCCGCCTTTCCCAGCCGCACCGAGCAAGCCCCGCTCCCCGTCTATCTCGCGGCCATGGCCGTGTTCTTTCCACTACTTGCATTGGCCCTTATGGCGGGCAGTCGTCGGCACCGCGCAGCCATCATCTCGATCGCGTTGATCAGCCTGATCGTCCCCGTGGCCGCCAGCACAGCCATCTACGGAACCGACGGCGCCGTTTGGCAGGGTCGGTACGGACTTCCGTACGCGTTTGGCTTGGTGTTCCTCGCCGGTCTGGCCCTCGAGACGGCTCGGTTCGACCACCGTTATCTCGATCGCGCAATCGCGGGAGGTTGGGCCTTGCTGTCCTTGGCACAAGTCATCAGCGTCACATCGGTGCTCGTCAAACAGGCCAACCGCGCTCCCTCGTCGACCGATTCCCAGTGGGTCTTCCATCCGACCTGGCTCATCGTCGGTCTCGCCGTCCTGGGCTGCGCGGTGTGGGCGCTAGCTCTACGCCGAACAAGCGATCCGCTTCACGATCCAGCCCAGCGGTTGACCATTAACGATGCCTCAGTCACTCGCGAGCCGTCCCGGGTCGCTAGCTGATCACATGGCGCAGCAAGGTCTTCACGGCGTCCATGCGCCTCGCCTTCAGGTTCACCGGAAGCAGGCTTGCGGCGTTCAACCTTGACGTCAGGTGCCAGCGAGCCGCGCGTTCGGCACGGGGCCATCCGCGGTCTCGGCACTCCGCGGCTACCTGTCGAAAGAATGCCCGCTCTTCGTCGAACCGCGAGCCATCGACCGCTCGCACCGCTGAGTCGCTCACACCGTGACGACGGTACAAAAACACCACGCTCGGATCGACGACGATCGAACCACCTGACTTCGCGACATCAAAGAGCAGTGCCAGATCCTGTACGACGTTAAGGCCCTCACGAAAGCCAATCGCCTGAACCGTCTCCCGCCGCCAACACAGCGACGGGAAGTAGGTCCAGTTGGCCTTCAAAAGGCTGGCAGCCATCTGTTCGCCACTCAGCTCGATGTGCTGCTCGGTGACGGGCGACATCGACCGCTTGATGCGATCGGCCAAAGGCGAGGCGGGCTCCCCGCGACCATCGATGACGCGAACGCCGGGCTGGACGACAGCGATCCCAGGATGCCTGGCGATGATGCTTCGCACCGACGTGACGTAGTCGGGTTGCATGATGTCGTCGGCGCCCATCACCACCAGATAGTCGCTCGTCGCGAGCTCCAGGGAACGCCGGTAGTTCCCGTTGGCGCCGAGGTTGGTCTCGTTTCTGAAGTAGTGGACACGGTCGTCTGTCATCGCTTCGAACCACCGACGTACAGCAGGGTCGGGGTACCCATCGTCGACCACGTACAAGGTCCAGACCGGATCGTCCTGCGCCAACACGCTGTTGACGGCCTGCTGCATGAGGCCCACGTCGCCGTAGTAGGGCAGCAGGATGTCGATCGACTCAGTCACTGCCGGTGTTCCCGTCGGACTGGGCTCGGGCGTCATTCTTTGAATGCGAGGAGCGCGAGGCTACTCGCATGGCGATCTCCATCGCCTCTTCTCTCTGTTGCCCGGAGCAGTGGCCGCACCAAGGGTGCCCAGAGCACGCCGATCGGATACGGGATGCCGCTCTTGTAGAACAGCCGGCAAGCGCGGGAGGTCCACTTCAGCGTGTAGTAGCGATGAGTTCGGACCGTCAGCCCGGCGGCGGTCAACTTGCTGGACATCTCGTCCAACCAGTAGCCATCTCTGACGTGACCCAGGTGATCGGCGAAGTCTCGACCGAACGTGTCGGGATACCGAGGCGTGGGAACTGAGACCACGAGACGCCCGCCTGGGCTGAGTGCGTCAACGATCTGCTTCATCGCCAGCTCGTCGTCGTCGATGTGTTCGAGGACGTCGATGGCCAAGATTTGCTCGAAGGTGCGCTCAGCCTGGAGTTCTCGGAGGTCCTTCTGATTCACCTCGACGTTGGTGAAGTTTCCGAGTTCGGCGATGCGCCGGGCTTCCTCGACCTTGGCTTCGTCAAACTCTGTCACCACGATGGGGTGTGAGTTGCGCTCCGCCACCTCGAAGGTGACCCAGCCGTCTCCGCCACCCACTTCGAGAGTGCTGGCCGCGTCGAAGTCGATGTAGGGCTCGATGGCGTCCCAGCGATAGTGGCTGTGCATGTCCTCAGCCCCGAACAGTTTCCGGTAGGCGCGGGCATACCACCGGCGGTCGATCAAGGACTTGCTCATTCCCACAGGCACGAGGCAAGGCTGTCACGAAGACCTTCGTCGTGTCGCGCCGATCTGGGCGCGTCGTGGCCGATTTCGTCGGTGGGCGGGCCTACCGTTCGAAATATGAGCACGCTGCTCGACGCCGCCTCGACCCTGGGGGCAACCACGTCGACACCCGTTGTCGGCGGAGGCGTCACGGCAGGGATTGGCGCATCCGCCGTACAACAGACGTTCGACGAGCTCGGCACGCCATTGCGCGAAACGACCTTCGTCGTCGTCGACCTCGAGACCACCGGTGGCTCTGCCGCCGGTGGCTCGTCTATCACCGAGATCGGCGCCGTCAAGGTGTGCGCTGGCGAGGTGCTCGGAGAGTTTCAGACATTGGTGCGCCCGAGCGAACCCATCCCGCCGTTCATCTCGGTGCTCACCGGCATCACCAACTCGATGGTTGCCGGTGCGCCGCGCATAGAGAGCGCGCTCCCGTCGTTCCTGGAGTTCGCGCGGGGCTGCGTGCTCGTCGCTCACAACGCCCCGTTCGACGTGGGCTTTCTACGCCACTACTCCGAGCAGATGGGCATCGGCTGGCCCAGGTTCGACGTCCTCGACACGGCCAAGCTCGCCCGCCGGGTCATCACGCGCGACGACGCGCCCAACTGCAAGCTGTCGTCGCTGGCACGGCTCTTCAACGCCACCACGACGCCTAACCATCGGGCTCTGTCCGACGCGCGCGCGACGGTCGACGTGCTGCACGGACTGATGGAACGACTCGGCAACCTCGGCGTGCATACCCTCGAGGAGCTGCAGACGTTCTCCTCGCGCGTCTCGGCCGCACAACGCAAGAAGCGCCACCTTGCCGAGCAGCTCCCCCACGCGCCGGGCGTCTACCTCTTCCGTGACGGCCAGGGTCGGGTCCTCTACGTAGGTACGTCGAAAGACCTCCGAACCCGTGTGCGCACCTACTTCACGGCGAGCGAAACCCGCTCCCGCATGGGCGAGATGGTCGGCCTGGCCACGTCCGTGCAGGGCATCACGTGCGCCACCAGCCTCGAGGCCGAGATCCGGGAGCTGCGCCTGATCGCCGAGCACAAGCCGCGCTACAACCGCCGGTCGAAGTTTCCCGAACGCGTCAGCTGGGTCAAGCTCACAGTCGAGCCGTGGCCGCGGCTGTCGCTCGTCAAGGTCGTGCTCGACGACGATGCCGACTACCTCGGGCCGTTCAGGTCGCGCAAGGCCGCCGAGGCCGCCATTGCAGCGCTCCACGAGAGCTTCCCGATTCGGCAGTGCTCGGGCCGCCTCCCCCGCAAGGCGAGCCGCAGCGCCTGCGTGCTGGCTGAGATGGGCCGCTGCTTGTCACCGTGTGACGGGTCCGCCGACGAGAGCGACTACGCCATCACTGTCGAGGCCCTGCGCCGTACCCTCGATTCCTCCCCCGCCGCGGTCACCGCAGCTATTCGTCAGCGGATGGAGCTCCTTGCTGCGACCGAACGCTTCGAGGAGGCGGCCTCTCACCGCAACCGGATGACCAGCTTCATCAAGGCGGCTGTGCGCACTCAGCGGCTACGCGGCCTCACTGGTTGCCCCGAGATCGTCGCAGCCCGCCGCAACGACGCGCGTCAGTGGGAAGTCCATGTGGTCCGGCACGGACGGCTCGCCGCCGCTGGCGTCATACCGTCCGGCGTGAGTGCCCGCGAATGGACCGACCAGTTGCGCGCCAGTGCCGACACGATCATTCCCGGACCCGGGCCCGCCCCCGCAGCCACTCCCGAGGAGTCCGAAAAGCTGCTGAAGTGGCTCGAGCTGGCCGAGGTGCGGCTCGTCCATGTTGATGGCACCTGGTCATGTCCGATCGACGGCGCCGAGTCTCAACGCGAGCTCCTCGATGCGATCGACTCCTCGCGTGACTCCCTGGTCCCCTTCGACAGCCCCCGCCATGCGACCACGCTTTCTCGCCCCGCCCGCTGACGCGTGCTTCGGCCAGCCATAGTTTTGGACGCAAACTACGCTTGACCGCATGACTGACGTCCAGATCCGAAACGTCCCCGATCGTGGGCGCTACGAAGCGAGGATCGACGGTGAACTGGTCGGCTACTCCGACTATCAGCTGAGGGACGGCGTCATCTCCTTCACCCACGCCCGCGTGTTCCCGCAGTACGCCAAACAGGGAATCGCCTCGGAGATGGCCAGGGTCTCCCTCGACGACGCACGCGCCGCCGAAGGCGGCCGCATTGTCCGACCGGTCTGCGGGTTCTACGTCTGGTACATCGAGCAGCACCCGGAGTACGCCGACCTGCTCGCCTCCTGAAGCCGCGGCCGGCGACGGACGTTAGGCTCATCGGCGTACCCACTCTCATCGAGGAGCCGCCGTGATCACCGCCATCGTGTTCATCAAGGCCGACGTCGCCAAGATCCCCGAGGTCGCACAAGAGATTGCGTCGATCAGCGGTGTCAGCGAGGTCTATTCAGTCACTGGCGGTATCGACCTGATCGCCCTCCTTCGCGTCCGCAAGCATGACGACGTCGCCGATCTGGTTCCTGACCACATCAACAAGGTGAGCGGGGTGCTCTCGACGGAGACCCACATCGCGTTCCGTACTTACTCCAGCCACGACCTCGAGGCCGCCTTCTCCCTGGGTGCTGAGGAGTAGAAGAGGGACTGCCGTCCACCCCGTGGACACTGCAATCGCAAACCCACACTCTGCAAGGCAGATTTGCCTTGTTAACAAGCTCTTTGGCTTGTAAACAAGGCAAATTCACGACGGTCAGCGAGTAGCGGCGCTCACCCAGGCAGTGAGTTTGGTTTTGGCGGCGCCGGAGTCGACGGCGTCGGCCGCCCTTTCGAGGCCAGCCGCCAGCCGTTCCACGAGCGGCTTGTCCGTCACGTCGTAGGCCGCGATGCCGGCAGCCGCGTTGAGGAGTACGGCGTCCCGGACCGGCCCAGCGTCACCCTCGACGACGCGGCGGACGACGTTGACGTTGAACGCCACGTCACCGCCCTTCAGCTCAGCCGGCTGTACCAGCGGAAGCCCGAGTTCCGTCGGGTCCAGTTCCTGCTCGCTCACGACGCCATCGACGATCGACCAGATCTGCGACGTGGTCGTCGTGGTGAGCTCGTCGAGGCCGTCGTGGCCGCGGAAGACGAAACCGTCGACGCCGCGCTTGGCCAACACTGCCGCGATGATCGACGCGAGTCGCGCATCCGCGACGCCCACAGCCTGGGCGGCCGGACGCGACGGGTTGGCCAGCGGCCCCAGGAAGTTGAACGTCGTCGCCACGCCGAGCTCGCGTCGCGGGACGGCGGAATGACGCAGCGCGGAGTGGAAGATCGGAGCGAAGCAAAACGTCAGGCCGATCTCCCGGGCGATCTCGCCGACCCGACTGGCCGGCAGGTCGAGCGGAATGCCAAGCCCCTCGAGCACGTCCGCCGACCCGCAGGACGATGACGCTGCCCGGTTGCCATGCTTGACGACCGGCACTCCCGCGCCAGCGGTGACGAGCGCCGCCATCGTCGAGATGTTGACGGTGTGGGACCGGTCGCCGCCGGTGCCGACGATGTCGACCGCGCGGCCGTCGTACTCGAGCGGGGCTGCGAACTCATACATCGTCTCGACCAGGCCCTCGACCTCTTCGACCGTTTCGCCTTTCGACCGCAGAGCGACAGCGAAACCGGCGATCTGCGACGGGGTCGCATCGCCGGACAGGATCTGGCGCATCACCCAACCAGTCTGGGCGGCGCTGAGGTCGGAGCGGGCAATCAGCGCCGACAGCACCTCAGGCCAGGTGGCCTCCGGCCGGCCGTCCGTATCAGCCATCACAGGCCACTAGCCGGGTGTCAGCTCGGCCCGCGGCCGCAGCAACCGGATGACGGTCTCGGCGAGCACGATCGGGTCGATCGGGTGGGGTACGGCGGCCTCGGCACGTGACCACGTCGCCAGCCAGCCGTCCTCGCGCCGACCAGTCAGCACGATCACGGGCGGACAGCGGTAGATCTCGTCCTTGAGCTGGCGGCAGATGCCCATCCCCCCGGCGGGAACGGCCTCGCCATCGAGGATGGCCAAATCGATCTCACGGGCGTCCATGGTGGCGATCACCACGGGTTCGGTGGCGCACTCGACGTACTCCAGCTCCGGCAGGTCGGGATGCGGACGCTTGCCGAGGGCAAGCCGGACGTCGCTGCGGGTGTTGGAGTCGTCGCTGTAGACCAGCACCTTCATCTGCGGTGACCTGCCTCGTCATGCCGGGAACTCTGCTCCCGCGATGCTACCGGGCAGCTTCGCGGGCGGCTTCCTCACGGTCTAGCCGCCGGTCCTCTCGTTCGGCCTCGCGCTGGCTCTGCCGCACCCATTGAGCGAACAGCACGCCGAAGATGACCAGTCCCACCACGTCGCCTGACGCCCACAGGATCGACCCGGCCAGGGCCTGGTCGTCGGCGATGGTCGGCGGCCACGTGCGCTCGAACGACTCATACCAGTCCAGAGCAATGAGTGTCTCCGTCGACATGATCGTGATGCCGAGGAACGCGTGGAACGGGAGGGTGGCAAACACCGTGAGCATCCGGAACGGGTAGGGCACTCGGCCCGGCACCGGGTCGAGGCCGAGCAGCGGCCAGAAGAAGAGGCAGCCGACGATGACGAAGTGCACGTGGAGCAGGTCGTGCAGCGCAGGCGACCGCAGCGTCGCCTCATACCAGCCCGAGAAGTAGAGCACCCACGGGCTCGCAACGAAGAGCGTGAACGCCACCGGCGGGAACGTGAGCACGGCCGCCACCCGGCTGTGCAGCACCGCCAACAGCCCCCGGCGGCCACCGGATGGCAGCGTGCGGAGCGCCAGGGTTACGGGCGCACCCAACGCGAGGAACACCGGTACGAGCATCGACAACACCATGTGCTGAGCCATGTGCATGCTCAACAGCACCGTGTCGTACGTCGCCAGCGACGAGCACGTTGCCACCGCCAAAGACCCGAGCCCAAGCCCGCAGAACGCCAAAGTGCGGAAGGCCGACCAATGGTCTCCGCGCCTGCGCAAGGTCCAAACGCCGTACAGGTAGAGCGCGCCGGACAGCACGATGACCGCGACCGGAAGCGGCTCGAACGTCCATGCCGTAAGGACCCGGTCAAGGCTGATCGCAGGGATCGAGTCGCCGTGCTCGGCGTGCGCCAGAAATGTCACACCAGCCAGCCTAGAGACTTCGTGCAGAGACCGGCGGGGGGTCGCCGTGCCACGGGGTTGACGTACAGACATAATGGCCCCGTGGCGACTTCAACGGCGATCCCCGCTTCGCGGCTCCACGGCCAACATGACCGGCCCAGCATGGTCAGCGTTGGCACGATCGTCTGGCTTGCCAGCGAGCTGATGTTCTTTGCGGCGCTGTTCGCCGCGTACTTCACGATCCGGGGTGTCTCGCCTGAGTTGTGGGCGCAGGAGACCGAGAAGCTCAACGTTCCCTTCGCCTCCGTCAACACCACTGTGCTGGTGCTCAGTTCAGTCACCTGCCAACTGGGAGTGTTCGCTGCAGAGCGAGGTCAGGTCGGGCGATCAGGGCGCGTCTTCGAGGTCGCCAAGTGGGGCCTTCGCGAGTGGTTCATCCTCACCTACGTGATGGGCTCGTTCTTCATCGGCGGCCAGGTCTATGAGTATTCCGAGCTATTCAGGGAGAATGTCACGATCCCGTCGTCGGCGTACGGCTCGATCTTCTACTTGACCACCGGGTTCCACGGAATCCACGTGACCGGCGGACTCATCGCCTTCCTCTTCGTGCTCGGCCGCACCTACATGGCCCGCACGTTCACCCATGAGCAAGCGGTCACCGCGATCGTCGTGTCGTACTACTGGCACTTCGTCGATGTCGTCTGGATCGGGTTGTTCGCGACCATCTACCTGCTCCAATAGCCACCGGCGGACTCCGCTGAAATCGGAAGGGAAGGGACACGCTCCGTGAAGTTCCTGTCGACGCGACGGCGTCACCCGCTCGCGGGTCTCGTGGTTGTCCTGCTGGGTCTCGTAGTCACGGCTGCGCTGTACGCCGCGTTCCGCCCTGCCGTCGCCGGCCAGTCCTCGAAGTCCGACGAAGACCTAATAGAGCAGGGCCGGGCGCTCTTCGTCGTCGGCTGCTCCTCCTGCCATGGGATGAACGGCGAAGGGATCGTCAACAAGGACGGCAGCAACTACGGGCCGCCGCTCATCGGTGTGGGGGCTGCTGCCGTGGACTTCCAGGTCGGCACGGGGCGGATGCCCGCCCAACAGCCCGGCATCCAGATTCCCCAAAAGAACGCGGCCTACACCGACGAGGAGGTCGAGGCCCTCGCGGCGTTCGTCGCCTCGCTCGGCCCCGGACCAGCGATCCCCGAGGAGTCCGAGTACGACGTCAGCGACGCGACCGTGGAGCAGATCGTCCGTGGTGGCGCGTTCTTCCGCACCAACTGCACGGCGTGCCACAACTTCGCGGCGTCCGGCGGCGCGCTCGCCCATGGCGGCCAGGCGCCCAACCTGAGGGACGTCAGCCCCAAGCACATGATCGAGGCGATGCTCACGGGGCCGCAGCAGATGCCGGTCTTCTCCGACGAGGTGCTCACCCCAGAAGAGAAGCGCGACATCGTCGCCTACATCACCATGCTCAAGACGCAGACGGCGTACGGCGGATCCAGGTTGGGCAGCATGGGCCCGGTCAGTGAGGGTCTGTGGGGCTGGCTGCTGGGCATCGGTAGCCTGGTTCTCGTGACCGTCTGGATCGCAAATGATGGCGTGCGTGTGGGGAAGAAACGACCGTGACCGACGAGTTTGCGCACCGGAAAGCCGGCAAAGACAACCCCGAGGACTACGAAGGACGGCATGACGACTCGTTGGTCCCGGCTCCCCACGAGGGCCCACTCGCCGACCCCGGCCTACCTGAGCACCTCCCTCGCCCGACCGACGTCGACCCGAAGCTCGAAAAACGCGCCGAGCGGCAGATCGTGGCGATGTTCAGCCTCGCTGGAGTGTTCTCGATCCTGTTCTGCGTGGCGTACTTCGCGATCGACAACGGGGTCGACGGCGACACGATCTTTGGCTACGGCGCCTCCAACCTCGCCCTCGGCCTGACGATGGGCCTGGCCCTGGTGCTTCTCGGCGCCGGCGCGATCCAGTGGGCCCGCAAGTTGATGGCCGACCAGGAGATCATCGAGTACCGCCACCCCACCGCGTCCGCACCCGAGGACCGCGCCGAGTCTCTGGCTGCCTTTGAGGTAGGCGTGGAAGAGTCGGGCTTCGGCCGCCGCAAGATGATCCGGAACAGCCTTCTCGGCGGCGTCGGGCTTCTCGGACTGCCCACCATCGTGCTCCTTCGCGACCTTGGTCCTTTGCCCGGCACCAAACTCGAGGAGACGGTGTGGACGAAGGGCGTTCGCGTCGTCCAAGACGTCGACGGCAAGCCGCTCACTCCCGCCGACCTGATGATCGGACAGCTCGTCAATGCCGAGCCAGACCTGTTCTTCGAGCATGAGGATGCCGACGGCAACACGGTGCCCGCGGAGTACGAGGGCGTTGAGCTGCAGATCGAGAGGGCCAAGGCCGCCGTCATCGTCGTACGGATGGCCCCCGACGACATCACGCCCGCCAAGGGCAAGGAGAACTGGGGCATCGACGGGATCTTGTGCTACTCCAAGATCTGCACGCACGTCGGCTGCCCGATCAGCCTGTGGGATCAGCGGACCCATCAGGTGCTCTGTCCCTGTCACCAGTCGACCTTCGACCTGGCCGACAACGGCAAGGTCTTGTTCGGACCCGCGGCGCGTCCGCTGCCGCAGCTGCCCATCGGGGTCGACGACGAGGGCTACATCATCGCGATGAGCGGCTTCCACGAGCCGGTCGGCGCCAGCTTCTGGGAACGGGGTTGATCTCGACATGAGCGCGTCCACACCTGACTCGACCCACGCGTCGACTACGTCGACCGAGACCCAGCCGAAGTCGCGGAAGAAGCCACCACCCGGAAGCGGAGCCGTCAACTGGCTCGACGAGCGCGCCGGGCTGGGCGGGCTGATGAAAAAGCAGCTCCGCAAGGTCTTCCCCGACCACTGGTCGTTCATGCTCGGAGAGATCGCGCTCTGGAGCTTCGTCATCCTGCTCCTGACGGGCACCTTCCTGTCGTTGTGGTTCAAGCCGAGCATGGCCGAAGTCGAGTACATGGGGTCCTACGCCAACCTTCGAGGCATTCCCATGTCGGAGGCCTATGCCTCCACCCTCGACCTCTCCTTCGACGTCCGCGGTGGTCTCCTGATGCGGCAGATGCACCACTGGTCGGCGAACCTCTTCCTCGCCGCGATGACGATCCACATGCTGCGCATCTTCTTCACCGGCGCCTTCCGCAAGCCACGTGAGCTCAACTGGCTCATCGGTCTTGGCCTGCTGCAGCTCGCGATCATCGAGGGATTCGCCGGCTACTCCCTGCCAGACGACCTGCTTTCTGGCACCGGACTGCGTATCGCCGAAGGGCTGATCCTGTCCGTCCCGGTCGTGGGCACCTATTTGTCGTTCTTTGTCTTCGGGGGCGAGTTCCCCGGCGACGACTTCATACCACGGCTCTATACCGTGCACGTGCTGCTCATCCCAGGCATCCTGCTGGCGCTGATCTCTGCCCACATGCTGCTGCTCGTCTACCAGAAGCACACCCAGTGGCCGGGACCTGGCCGCACCAACAACAACGTGGTGGGCTACCCGCTGCTGCCGGTCTATGCGGCGAAGGCGGGCGGCTTCTTCTTCATGGTCTTCGGCGTCACCGCTTTGATGGGTGCGCTGATGCAGATCAACCCGATCTGGATGTACGGCCCCTACAACCCTGCTGAGGTGACGGCCGGCTCCCAGCCCGACTGGTACATGGGCTGGCTCGAAGGTGGGCTCCGCATCATGCCCAACTGGGAAACCCACTTATGGGGCTACACGGTGTCCTGGAACGTGATGATCCCCGGCTTGGCGCTGATGGGCCTGCTGTTCACGGCGCTCGGCGCCTATCCGTTCATCGAGAAATGGATCACGGGTGACAACCGCGAACATCACCTGCTCGAGCGCCCGCGCAATGCGCCGACACGTACGGGCCTCGGAGCTGCTGGCATCACCGCATACGGTCTGCTCTGGATCGCGGGCGGCAACGACATCGTCGCCACACATTTCCACGTGTCGCTCAACGCGGTCACCTGGTTCATGCGGTTCGCGGTCTTCATCGGGCCAGTGCTCGCTTTCGTCATCGCCCGTCGCTGGGCGCTGTCGTTGCAGCGTCACGACCTCCAGGTCTTGCTGCACGGCTACGAGACAGGTGTGATCGTTCGAAGCCCCGAAGGCGCCTACGCCGAGATCCACAAACCGATCAGTCCCGAGCGCACCTACACCATGCTGACGCGCGAGGATCCGACGGTGCTGGAGATCCCCCCTCGCGAGGACGAGAACAGGGTCGTGGCGCCGAAGCAAGGCGTCGAACGCGTCCGGGCGCGACTCTCGCAGTTCTGGTACGCCGATGACGTGGTCAAGCCAACGGCGGAGGAGCTTGAAGAGGTGGCCCACCATCGCCACGAGGCCGACCACGCACTGACGGACGGGCACCCCGACGGACACAAGGGGATCGAGACCGGCGGGATGGTCGGCGGCGACGAGTTCGACCTCGAGGAGTCGAACAGGCAGAGCTGATGACCTGGACCGCTCCCGTCGTCACCCGGGTCGATGAGCCGTTTGCGGCCGACGAGCGGACCATGCTCGAGGGTTGGTTGTCTTGGCAGCGCTCCACGCTGTTGTACAAGTGTGAGGGGCTGACCGGGGACCAGCTCGCGATCCAGGCCGTTCCTCCGTCGAAGCTGAGTCTGCTCGGTCTGATCCGGCACCTCGCTGACGCGGAAAGATCGTGGTTCCGCATCCGCTTCGCTGGCGAGAAGGTCGCGATGACCCATGTCGTGAACGGCGACTCGGACCCGGCCTTCGACGACGTCGACCCTGCGCGCGCAGAGGCGGACTACGACGCGTTGGTCGCTGAATGGGAAGCATGCGACCGGGCAGTCGCCGGCGCGAGTCTCGAAGAGGCTTATGTCAGTGACCGCTTCGGCAGCATGTCACTGCGTTGGATCTACCAGCATCTGATCGAGGAGTATGCCCGCCACAACGGTCATGCTGACCTGATCCGCGAGTGCATCGACGGCCAAACCGGCGCCTGACCACAGCCGCGCCGACGTGTCCTGCACCTGTGCGCAGTTGTCGCGCGTTACTGGCTCACCAACCAGCTCCGGCTGCACCTGGGCGCACTTACGTCAGCCCCTTGCCGGGAAGTACGGCCGCCACGCGTCACTCAATGCGCGCGGGATGTTCGTGCAGTGGCGCTCAAGTAGGGCCGATCTCACTCGTTGGATCGTGCGTTCTGGCTCGCTGTAGATTCCTTTCGCGGTCACGACCAGCAGCCGCCAGCCAAGTTCGTCGAGTTGCTCGCGCCGTTCGATGTCGCGGTGCCATTGACGGACGTCGTCCGCGTGCTGTCGGCCGTCGTACTCGATGAGAAGCTTCAACCAGGGGTAGCTCAGGTCGAAGCGGAGCCAAACATCTCCGTTGGATCGCCGCACGATGTGGTTGACCATGGGCTCAGGCAGACCGGCCAGCACAATCAGCATCCGCAGGCGAGTCTCCATGGGTGAGTCGACGCCTCGCCGGACGTAGGCCGCAGCTCTGCGCGCCGACACGGCATGTCGCTCCGACGACCCGGCGGTGGCTGCCACGAGGTCTTCGACGGTCACCAATCCCAACTTGACCATGGCATCTCCGGCAACGACGAGGTCGACGAGGCTCAACAAGGACGCGAGAGCGATGAACGTGGCGCTGACGTCAGAAACGGCAACACCTCGGTGCTTGACGACTGTGACGCCGGCCGACCCTAGGTGGCTACGTACGCCAGGATGCTTTCGCCGATCTTGCTTGCGAAGCACGCTCACGTGCTCGAGCGGCTGTGCGGCACCGGGATCTCATAGACTCTCGCCGCCGTCAGATGGCTCGCATAGGCCGATTTGGATGAAGCATCAGCGCTGCAAGGGCCATGTTCACCGCGTCTAACGGTGCAGAGGCGTCGAGATAGACACCGCGAAAGATCCGGCGAAAGCGCGATCCGCGGAGGACAGCAGGGCTGATGCCGGCGGCGATCGCGTCAGCACGAGTGAACGGCTGCCGGCCGTCGAAGGCAGCACTGGCTGGTCTGCTGCGATGGGACGTGCTCGTCCTGATCGTCAAAGTGGAGCGGTCGGGGTGAACCGTGCGTTCGGACATCGAAAGAGCGTGCCGGTTCGCGACGATCCCGCGTGGCGTTCATCCACAGATTCGGGGAATCCACACAGAAGGCTCCGGTGCGCAGCAACAGCGTCTCGGCGGAGGATATCCGCCCCGATCCTGCACCTGTGCGCGGTCGTGGCTGCGGAACACCCCTTCCCCAGACGCAGCGAAACCCCGCGCCCTCACAGCAGGGCGCGGGGTTCCGGTCTTGCCGGCTAGAGAGCCGAAGCTTGCTTGTACTCGTCGAAGGACTGGTTCCAGTCGGTCCAGCCGTTGCCGTCCTCGAGACCACGCTGAGTGCCCGTGACCTCAACCGGGTCGCCACGATGCGTCTGTTCGTACAGCCACTGGGCGTTCTCTGTGCTCATCCCGACACATCCGTGCGACACGTTGTAGGAACCTTGCGCCGACACCGACCAAGGCGCAGCGTGGAGAAACTCTCCCGTGAAGGTTACTCGCTGGGCGAACTCGACGTCAGGAATATCGTAGTATTCCGGGTCGTCCCTTTCGATCCCGACCGTGGCAGCGTCCATCCGCTTCACCTCGAACTTCTCGACGATCAGCTTGATGCCACTGCGGGTCTCCCAGCCGGGCTTGCCCCCGGTGATCGGGATGGTCCGAGCCAGTCCGCCGTCGACGAAGACCCTCATCTGGTCAGTCGCCAGGTTGGCCTTCATGATCACCGAGTGGCCGATCGTGAAGTCCACGTGCCGGTTCATCTGGCCGTAGATGCCGTTTCCGGCGTTGACGCTGTTGACGTTGACGTCAACAGACACGTCGGTGCCGGACTTCCAGTAGGTCTTCGGGCGCCAGTGGACCTCTTGGTCGTTGTACCAGTGCCAGCTGCCGGGGGTCTTCGGAGTCGCCGTGACGTCCATGTGCTCCTGGAAGGCGGCGCGGTCCTTGACCGGGATGTCGAACTGGACGATGACCGGCATCCCTACGCCAACGGTCTCGCCCTGAAGCGGGGTGACGCTGGGGTAGGTCTGCTCGTCGAGGGTGAGGTCGTCGGTCATGAACGGGGTGCGCGACCTCTTCGACAGTCCCTCGGAGTCGGTGGCTTTGCTCGTGACGACGTACGACGTACCAGGCTCGAGCAGGCTGTCAGCGGTCCACTGGGTCTTCGCGTCGTTGAACGAGCCGGCAATCGTCTTCGCCTTCTGGACCGTCTTGAGGACGACTGAGTCGAACGTGCCGTCTGCGACATCGACCGTCACCGCTGTGTCGACAGGCGTCGCCTTGTTGCGAGCCACATTGGCCGTGATCGCGGCTACCGACGTCGTCGGCTCCTCAGGTTGCTCGTGGGAGCCAGGATCGGAGTTGTTTGCGGCTCGCTCCTCGCGGGAACTCGTGGTCTTACTGTCCCCATTGCACGCCACGAGGGCGAGACTGAGAACCGTGGTTGCCAAGGCAACCACGGTGAGTTTGGTTAGCGTCCCCCGTGCGGGCATACACAACTCCTTGAATGCGCAACGTGCGTGTGTCAAGGGTAACAACGTTTGCGGAGACCGAGAAATACCGCGCCGGTGACGCGGGTCACCGGTCGTGAACCGGCAGAAAACGGACTTTTGTCAGTGGGCGTGCTCGCCCCGGTAGAACTCGAAGACCCAGCCGATCAGGGCGATCGAACCGGCCCCGACGCCGATGAGGAACAGCCACCAGCCGAACACCACCCCAAGAACGCAGGTCGCCAGGGCGCTGGCACACCACAGCGGCCACCAGGAGTACGGCGGGAAGAATCCCAGCTCACCGGCACCTTCGTAGACCTCGGCTTCCCGGCGATCTTCGGGACGAGGATCCATCTTGTTCGCGTGAAACCCGATGTAGAACGTGACCAGGAGGGCCAGCAGGGTGGTCATGACCAGGGCGGCGGTGCCAGTGGGGTCCTCGCTCAGGAACCAGTACGACGGGGTCACCAGCGCGAAGAAGACACCGTTGATCCCGAAGATCCACGCCTCGATCTTCACTGCGGTTCTCCCTTGCCGTGCTGACCGCCGTCACCGGGCTCGGGCTCGTCGTAACCCTGCGGCGGAGCACCGTCAACCTGCTCCTTGAGGTGACCAGCGCGGCCGGTGCCCTCGGAGGTGTCGGCGAACTCCTCCTCAGTGTTGAAGGACTCGTTGTGCTCGAGCTCCATCAGGGCGATCTCAGGGTGGTGGAAGTCGAACGCCGGGCTCTCGGACCGGATGCGCGGCAACGACGCGAAGTTGTGGCGTGGGGGTGGGCAGGATGTCGCCCACTCGAGGGAGCGACCCCAGCCCCAGGGGTCGTCGACTTCGACCTTCGGGCCGCGGCGTGATTTCCACACGTTGTAGAGGAACGGCAACGTCGAAGCTCCGAGCACGAACGCTCCGATCGAAGAGATCTCGTTGAGCGTGGTGAAGCCGTCGGTCGGCTTGTAGTCGGCGTAGCGCCGCGGGAAGCCCTCGACACCCAGCCAGTGCTGCACCAGGAAGGTCGTGTGGAAGCCGATGAAGAGCAACCAGAAGTGGATCTTGCCCAGCCGTTCGTCGAGCATTCGACCGGTGATCTTCGGCCACCAGAAGTAGAAGCCGCCGAACATCGCAAAGACCACAGTGCCGAACACGACGTAGTGGAAATGCGCCACCACGAAGTAGGAGTCGGAGACCTGGAAGTCCAACGGCGGCGACGCCAAGATCACGCCGGTGAGACCACCGAACAAGAACGTGACGAGGAAACCGACAGCCCAGAGCATGGGGGTGTCGAACGACAGAGATCCCCCCCACATCGTGCCGATCCAGTTGAAGAACTTCACCCCGGTCGGTACGGCGATCAGGAACGTCATGAAGGAGAAGAACGGTAGGTCGACGGCTCCCGTGACGAACATGTGGTGGGCCCAGACGGCTACCGACAAGGCGGCGATTCCGAGAGTGGCGCCGACCAGGCCGACGTACCCGAAGATCGGCTTGCGGCTGAACACCGGCAAGATCTCGGTGACGATGCCGAAGAACGGCAGCGCGATGATGTAGACCTCAGGGTGGCCGAAGAACCAGAACAGGTGCTGCCAAAGCAGCGGCCCCCCGTTCGCGGCGTCGAAGATGTGGGCGCCCAGCGCCCGGTCGGCCTCGAGCGCCAGCAGGGCGCCGGCGAAGATCGGGAACGCGATGAGCACGAGTAGTGACGTGACGAGGATGTTCCAGGTGAAGATCGGCATTCGGAACATCGTCATGCCGGGGGCTCGCATGCAGAAGATCGTGGTGACGAAGTTGACGCCACCGAGGATCGTGCCGAGACCCACCAACCACAGGCCCATCACCCACAGGTCGCCGCCGACCCCGGGCGAGCGAACGGCATCTGAGAGCGGCGTGTAGCCGGTCCAGCCGAAGTCGGCCGCGCCGCCTGGCACGATGAAACCCGAGAGGGTGATGAGCCCGCCCATCAAGAACAGCCAGTAGCTGAACATGTTGAGGCGCGGGAACGCCACGTCAGGAGCGCCGATCTGGAGCGGCATGATGCAGTTCGCGAAACCGACGAACAGCGGGGTCGCGAACAGCAGCAGCATCACGGTGCCATGCATCGTGAAGAGCTGGTTGTAGACCTCACCGCTGACGAACTGCTCACCCGGACGGGCTAGCTCAGCGCGGATCACCATGGCCATCACGCCGCCGACGAGGAAGAAGGCGAACGAGGTGGCGAGGTAGAGGTTGCCGATCACCTTGTGGTCGGTGGTCGTGATGTATTTGACGATCAACTCGCCTTTTTTGCGTGCCGGGGTGACGGCGCCAGGCGTCGTACGGGCATCGATGGCGGTCATACGCAGCCCCCTCCCTCGTCAGTGGTTTCAAGCCCGGCCACTGTGTAGGACTCCGAGCCGCCACACAGCACGCCGGTCTGGTCGTCATCGAGCAGCTCTCGCATGTGAGCGTCGAAGCCCTCGCGGTCTGTCACGACCACCTTGAACAGCATCCGGGAGTGCTGGTAGCCGCACAACTCGGCGCAACGGCCGTCGAAGGTTCCTTCCACCGTCGGTGTGAGATAGATCGACGAGTCACGACCCGGAAGAACATCTCGCTTGAAGTAGAAGGCGGGCACCCAGAACGAGTGAATGACATCTGGTGAGTGCAGGTCGAACCGCACGCTCTCATCCTTGACGAGCCAGAGTTCGGGCTCGTCGGCAGGCGTGCCGGACTCCCAGACGTCCTCGCCATCGGCGCCCGGCTCGTTGAGGTAGTTGAACGTCCACGACCACTGCTGTGAGGTCACGACGACCTCGTGGTCAGGGTTGTCGACTTCCTCAAGGACGGCGTTCTGCTTCTCCACCGTGAAGAAGAACAGGACGGCGACGACCACGACTGGCGCGATCGTGTAGAGCACCTCAATCGGCAGGTTGTAGCGCACCTGCGTGGGCAGGTCTTCGTCGGAGCGGCGGCGGTAGCGAATGCACGCCCAGATGATCAGACCCCAGACAAAGGCGCCAGTGATCAACGCGGCGACCCAGGATCCGATCCAGAGATCGTGAATGTAGGTCGTCCGGTCGCTCGCACCCTCGGGCAGGCCGAGCCGCTTCCAGTCGTCTTTGGTCTCCTCGGAGCACCCGGTCACGGCCAGCAGCGACAGCACACCGAATGCCGATCCCACCACACGTCGAGCCCGGGGGTGACGTGCGGCGCGCTCGGTGAGGTTTCGACTCACGTGGCGCCTTCCTCGTTGGTGTCATACCGAGTGATTTGGTTCAGCAGAACCCTACTCCAGAGCGTCTCGTCGTGACGGGCGAGGTGGGGTCGATACGGTCGTGTCGTGAGCACTGCCGAACACGAGCCAGATGCTGGGCGGCGTGTGTTCCTCGACAGCGCCTCCGGCCTGCCCCTTCATCCGGCAGCCCGCAACACTTTCCTGGCGGCGCTCGACCAAGGCTGGGCAGATCCGCTGCGGCTCTACGGCGAAAGCCGCCAGGCCAGCATGCTGCTCGACAACGCCCGCGAAGTGGTAGCCGGGGTGCTCCAGTGCCGGGCTGACGAGGTCTCATTCGTCGGCTCGGGCACGACGGCTTGTCACTTGGCCGTGCTCGGCCTTCGACGAGGCCGCCGCCGGGTCGGAAAAGCCGTGGTGCACAGCGCTGTCGAGCACTCGTCGGTGCTTTACGCGGCCAGTTGGCAAGACGAGGTGGCAGCGGCGCGGGGCGAGTCGCCCGCGCTGTCTGTGGGCGTCGACGAGTTGGGTCGCGTCGACATGGATGCGTGGTCGGGCGCGGTCGCCTCCCCGGGTGTCGCGCTGGCCTGTCTGCAGGCGGCCAACCATGAGGTCGGCACCGTGCAGCCGGTCGAGGCGGCGGCTGCGGTCTGTCGCTCGAACGACGTACCCCTCGTGGTCGATGCGGCCGCGGCCATCGGTTGGGTCGACCCGCCCACCGCTTGGGATGCGCTGGCCGCGAGTGCGCACAAGTGGGGAGGACCTGCGGGAGTGGGAGTCCTGGCCGTGCGCAAAGGCACGCGCTGGCGGGAGCCGTGGCCGGGAGATGAGCGCGAGCGCGCGATGGCGGGCTTCGTGAACGTACCGGCGGTACTGGCGGCCGCCGCTGCGCTCCAGGCGGTGGAGGCCGAGCGGCGTACGGCTGCCCTCCACCTCGCTGCCCTTACGCGCCGGATGCGGCAGGGAGTTGTCGCCGCGATCCCAGACGTCGAGCTCGCCGGCGACTCCGACTTGCGGCTGCCGCACATCGTGAACCTCTCGTGCTTGTACGTCGACGGGGAGGCGCTGGTTTCGGCGCTCGACAAGGCAGGCTTCGCTGTGGCCAGCGGGTCAGCGTGTACGTCGTCGGCTCTCGAGCCAAGTCACGTGCTGGCTGCGATGGGAGTGCTCACCCATGGCAACATACGAGTGTCGGTCGCGCCCAGCACGTTCGCCGTGGCCGGACCGGAGTCGCCGTCGGTTCCGCTATCGATCGGAACCTCCGATGCCGACCTGGAACGGTTCGTCACGACGACCGCCCAGATCGTGGCCCGCCTCCGCAATTCCGCCGGCCTCCCCTCATGACCTCCCCGGTCGAGGGTTTGCCTTGTTTTCAAGCCAAACGGCTTGTTAACAAGGCAAACCTGCCTTGCAGAGTGTGGGTTTGCCTTGCAGACCTCGCCGCTGTCTCGACAGATGAACGCGGCGGTGTCAGCGGGTGAGCGAGTCCGACGTCACCGTGGACTGCCGCGGAATGCTCTGCCCGTTGCCGATCATCGAACTCGCCAGGACGTTCGGATCAACCGAGCCAGGTCAGCTGGTCAGCCTGATCTCCGATGACCCGGCGGCAGCGGTAGACGTCGCCGCCTGGTGTCGCATGCGCGGCCAGGTCCTCGTCTCCTCCACGCCGTACGACGGCGCGACGCCCGGCCCGAAGGCCGCCACGACGTACGTGATCAGACACGTCTAGCTCAAGCTCAAAACTCAAGCGACTCGCGGACTCACGGCTTTGCCGGCGCCAACCAAGCAGTGACCTCAGCGGCGGCCTCGTCGCCATAAGCGCCACCCAGCCGGGCCGCGAACTCCCGATGTGAGAACTGGTACTCCTGCGTGCCGATCCGTTCCACGACGTACGCGGCCAGCACGCAACCCACCTCAGCCGCGGCGCGCAGCGACAGCCCGGCCGCGACAGCACCCAGGAAGCCGGAGCGGAACGCATCGCCGACACCGGTCGGCTCGACCGCCGTCACACCCGGAACGGCCTCGACGACGATCGGCTCCTCGTTGACCCGTTCGATGCGGACTCCGGCAGGACCGAGAGTCACCACGCGCATGCCGACCCGCTTCAGGATGTCGTCGGCGCTCCAACCCGTCTTCTGCTCCGTCAGTGCAGCCTCGTACTCGTTGGACAGCAGGATCGTCGCGCCGTCGATGAAACCTCTGATCGTGGCTCCGTCGGAGAACGCGAGCTGCTGCGACGGGTCGGCTGCGAACGGGTAGCCCCGGTCACGACACTCCTGGGTATGCCGGACCATCGCCTCAGGGTCGTTCGGCGCGATCACGACGAGGTCGAGACCGCCAACCCGCTCAGCGATCGGTCCCAGCTCGATGTCGCGCGCCTCGCTCATCGCCCCGGCATAGAAGGAGGCAATCTGCGCATGCGACTTGTCCGTCGTACAGATGAACCGCGCAGTGTGGCGCGTCTCGGAGTAGTGCAACGACGTGCAGTCAACGCCATGTCGCTCGAGCCACGAACGGTAGTCGGCGAAGTCCTCGCCAACCGACGCGACGAGCACGGGACGCGAGCCGAGCGCGGCCAGGCCGAAGGCGATGTTGGCGGCGCATCCTCCGCGGCGTACCTCGAGATCATCAACGAGGAACGACAACGCGATCTTGTCGAGCTGGTCGACGACGAGAGAGTCGGCGAACGTCCCGGGATAGGTCATCAGGTGGTCGGTCGCGGCTGATCCGGTTACGGCGATAGGCACGTCGGGTAAGACTACCCGTCGGTACCACTAGCCGTCGCTTCGGCGTCGGCCTACCTTGACAACGTGAACCACGTGCCGCTCCCGTATGTGGAGCCGTCCTCACTCGAGGACGTGTACGACGATGCGCGCCTGCTTGCGCTGAAGTACCCAGCCACACCACTCCCCCAGCAAGCCCTGGTCGACCGCTTGTCCAACGAGGCCCGCTGGCAAGAGTTGTGTGAGGAAATCTCGATGCACGGAGCGTTGACCCGGCCCTATCTCGACTGATCAGAGCTGGCAGATCCGCTGAACGGAAAGACCACCGCCGGTGTTACTCGGGACGCCGACACCCCGCGTCTGGTGCCCACCCCAACCCGCCTCCAGACGCAGCAACGCCCCGGCCCGCCAAATGCGGAGTCGGGGCGTTGACATTCCCGCCGAGCTGACGCGCGGCGTCGCGGATGCCTAGTGGAACGAGTCGCCGCAGGCGCAAGAGCCGCCGGCGTTCGGGTTGTCGATCGTGAAGCCTTGCTTCTCGATGGTGTCGACGAAGTCGATCTTCGCGCCGGACAGATACGGGACGCTCATCCGGTCGACGACGACGTGAACGCCGTTGAAGTCTTGGATGCTGTCACCGTCGAGGTTGCGCTCATCGAAGAACAGCTGGTAGCGCAGACCTGAGCAGCCACCGGGCTGGACAGAGACGCGGAGCCGCAGGTCGTCGCGGCCTTCCTGGTCGAGCAGGGTCCTGACCTTGTCAGCAGCAGTATCGGTCAAGAGGACGCCGCTGACGGGAGCCGCTGTTTCGAGCGTCTCGGTGGTCGTCGTGCTGGCCTCGTCCTGGACGGTCATAGTTCATGCTCCAAGGTGGTCGGTCGATGCGCCGCGGCGCCTGTCCTGCTCGGGACAACAGCAAACGTCCCGCCGTACATTCCCATGGTGTCACATACAGGCGGGGAATCGTTAGCGCACACACATACCCGAGACAGTCGCCTCGCGACCCCGCTGGAGGCGGCGGTTCAGCGCATCTGACCCCGCCTGAGCCGGTGCGACACGCCCGGGGGCGCGAGACGAGCCCGCGATCAGCGCGACCACGTGCGAGCGACGCGTTCAGCCAGTGCGCTCAGGCTGCTCGCAGGCTCGGCGAATGCCGCGTCCTTTCCGACCAGATCCACGACGGAGTACGCCGACTCGACGCCCAGCGCACGCATCTCCCGTGATCCGACGAGAACCTGACCGGCGAGCGCGATGCAGGGCCTGATCGCCTCGCCTGCGATCTTCGCCACTCCGTAGGGCACTTTTCCCGAACGTGACGAGAAGTCGAATGCACCCTCTCCTGTCACCACCAGATCCGCCTCGCGGCACAGCGTCGCGAGATCGACCGCGTCAGCCACCAGGCCCACGCCGTCGACCCGCGAGCCACCCGCCAGCAGGAGACTGAAGCCGAGCCCCCCGGCCGCTCCGGCACCCTTGGCCTCGGCCATCTGGCGATCCGTGAGCTCAGCCAGCTTCTCGAGCTGGGCGTCGATGTGGTGTTTGCGGTCGTCGGTCACGCCCTTCTGTGGGCCGTACACGTTGGTCGCGCCGCGCAGCCCGAACAGCGGGTTGTCGACGTCGGAGGCGAGCACGATCTCGATCCCTTCGCATCGCTCCTTCAATCCCGCCAGGTCGACCGACGTGAGCAGCTCGAGTGAGTGTGGGCCGCCGACCAGCGCCTCGCCAGGCTCGCTGCGTGCGCCTAGCGCGGCCAAGAGCCCGGCGCCGCCATCATTGGTGCCGGAACCGCCCAACCCGATCACGACTCGACGTGCGCCGTCGTCGATGGCGGCGGCGATCATCTGGCCGACGCCGTACGTCGTACCTCGTTCGGGGTCGCGCCGTTCCGAGAGGTGGAGCCCGCAGGCCTGGGCGGACTCGACGTAGGCCGTGTCCTCGACCATCAACACTCCGGTGGGCGTGTCGTCGCCGTACTGGTCAATGACCGTGACAGACAACAGCTCTCCGCCCAGGGAGGCGTGCAGCACGTCGACGAAGCCGGGCCCGCCGTCAGACATCGGCCGCAGGACGAGCTCGTCATCGGGAGAGCGACGTCGCCAGCCCTCGGCCATCGCCTCGGCTGCCTCGACCGCCGTCAGGGTGCCGCCGAAGGAGTCAGGGGCGAGAAGTACGCGCATGGCCACATCGTCGCAACAACCACCCCTCCCCCGCAGATCGGGTCACGGCTCCCCCTCCCCGGGTTTGCCTTGTTTTCAAGCCAACTGGCTTGTTAACAAGGCAAACCCGCCTTGCAAACAGTGGGGTTGCCTCCACGAAGTGGGTTGAGTCCAGAGGGTGAGACGGGTGCTGCCGATGCCGGAGCGGAACCAGAGAACGCCCGCTCTCCAACCACCTCAGACAGGCGTGTCCCACGAAGCGATCTCTCCCAGCGGGATGAGCTGGAATCCGATGCCGCGTACGGCGTGCAGGTCCACAGCAACGCCGGCAGCGCGCAGCTTGCGTCGCAACCGCTTGACCAACGAGTGCAGGCTGTCGCGATCGCCGAGGTAGTGGCTGCCCCACGCCGCCAGGTGCAGCCGTTCATAGCTCCAAACCCGTCCGGGGGTCTCCGCCAGGCAGGCCAGCACCTCGATCTCGAGATGGGTGAGCTCAACCGGCTGGCCACCCCACGTCACCAAGGCCCGGTCGCGGTCGACGAGGAGATCTCCCAGTCTGATGACCTGCAAGGCTTCCTCGGCCACGTCGAGCGCCGGCGTGTTGGCGATGTGGCTGTCCGAGAGCAGCTCGAGCGCACTCTGGCGGTCAGGTACGACGATGACCACGCCGTCTGGATCGAGTGCCGCGACCACGCGCGCCCGTTCGATCGCGTCAACGGAGATGCACACCGTCAGGGATCGGATGGGCTCGGAATCGTCGGGTCGGGCCGTCTGAATCTGCGCCGTCATGTGTCCTCCCCCAAGACCTGCCGCGGCTCATCGACCATCCCGTCCAGGGCTCAACCACGACACTAGTTCCGAAATCGGCTCAAACGTATCCACAGCCCCGCTGCTTGGCAAGCATCCACGCGCCCGTGAACTGACCCGTCCCTGACCCGAACATGACAGAAAGTAGCCACGTTATGACCTTGAGTAGTCGATTCAGCCGCTCCTAACGTGCTCAACGGGTCCGCTCCAGGACCTGAACGGCCCGGTGATGCGGGCCTTATCCAGCACCCACACGAGGAGTGAGTTGCACATGGCCCGAAGTAGGCGCCTGCGCACGTTCACGGCCCTGGTAGTCGCACCTGTCACCTTCTTGAGCATGGCCCTGCTTGCGGCAGGACCGGTTCAGGCGGCAGGCGGCCCATCAGGCAGCCGGACCGGTAGCTCGGAGTCCGTCAACGCGGCGACGAGTGGCAGCCATCGAGCACAGCTCGATCAGCACGCAGACAAGAAGACCGACCACAACGCACACAAGAAAGCCGACCAGAAGGTCGACAAGCAGCAAAAGGCCGCGCAAGGCCACTACACCAACGCGCCTTGCAACACGGTGGAGAAGAACTACCTGAAGCGCGACTTCGCGCGTTGCTTCGCGGTCGTTCGTACGGCGCTTGACCACCAGATCAAGGCCGACCCGAACGCACCACCACCGACAGCGCTCGGCCCCGCCGACATCCAGGCCGCCTACAACCTGCCGGCCACCGGCCAGGGACAGACCGTGGCCGTCGTCGATGCATTCGGCAACTCCCACGCTGAAGCCGACCTTGCGGTGTTCCGTGCCGAGTTCGGGCTCCCCCCGTGCACGACCGCGAACGGCTGCTTCAGGAAGATCGACCAGAACGGTGGCACCGACTACCCACCGGACGACCCGGGTTGGGGGTTGGAGACCTCGCTCGACCTGGACGCCGTCTCGGCAGCCTGCCCGAGCTGCAACATCTTGCTCGTCCAGGGTGACGACAACAGCCTCGACAGCCTCGGCACCGCGGTAGACACCGCTGTCGCGGAAGGCGCGAAGTACGTCTCGAACTCCTACGGCGTACCTGGTGAGGACCCCAGCGAGCTGGACTACGACCACTACTACAGCCACGAGGGCGTCGCCGTCACGGCAAGCTCCGGCGACACCGGAAACGTCACGAACTGGCCGGCAACCAACCCAGACGTCATCGCCGTCGGCGGAACGACCCTGAGCGAGGACAGCTCAACCCGCGGCTGGAGCGAGACCGCCTGGGCCGACGGAGGCAGCGGTTGTTCTCCGTACGAGCCAAAGCCGGACTACCAGGACGACGTCGCGACCGAGTGCGACAACCGGGCGATCGCTGACATCTCAGCGGTCGGCGACCCCGAAACCGGTCTCGCCGTCTACGACACGCTCGGCTTCGATGGATGGTTGCAGGTCGGGGGCACCAGCCTCTCCGCACCACTCGTCGCCTCGATGTACGCGCTGGCCGGCACCCCGGTGCCTGGCACGTTCCCCGTCAACTACCCGTACGACGCACCCGGTGGCTTGTTCGACATCACCGAGGGCACCAACGGTGGCTGCGGCGACGTCCTCTGTGAAGCCGGACCGGGCTGGGACGGTCCCACCGGTCTCGGCACGCCCAACGGCGTGAGCTCGTTGACCACGGGGCCTCACGGCGACGTCGCTGGCGACGTCACCGACGCCGGAACGGGAGACCCCATCGAGGGTGCCACCGTGTCGACGCCGGACGGCTTCAGCGACACCACGGATGCCTCGGGCGCGTACGACATCTCTCTGCCTACCGGGACGTACGACGTCACCGCTTCGGCGTTCGGTTTCGACTCCGGTACGCAGACCGGTGTCACCGTGACCGAAGGCCAGACGACGACGGCGGACTTCGCACTCGACGCGGTGCCTAGCCGCACCGTGTCAGGAACCGTCGCGGACGGGTCGGGCCAAGGCTGGCCGCTCTACGCGAAGATCACGGTCGATGGCCAGCCCGGCGGCCCGCTGTTCACCAACCCCTACACGGGCCGTTACAGCCTGGACCTCCCCGTCGGGACCTACACGATGCATGTTGCACCCGTGTACCCCGGCTACGAGACCACGGACGTGACCGTGACTGTGGGGGCCAGCGACGTACAGCAGAACGTCGACGTGCCCGTTGACGCCAGCAGTTGCATCGCTCCCGGATACGCCTACGCGTACGACGGCACGAGTCAGGCGTTCACCGGATGGACCGGGACCACGGCACAGGATGGCTGGTCGATCGTCGACAACAAGGCGAACGGCGAGACCTGGGTGTTCGACAACCCCGGAAACCGCGCACCACCTCCCGGGAGTGACGGCGACTTGGCGATCATCGACTCCGACAAGTACGGCTCGGGTCATAGCCAGGACAGCTCACTCGTCACACCGATCGTGGACCTGTCGGTCCAAGACAGCCCCGAGATCGGGTTCGACACCTTCTACAACGGCATCTCAGGCCAGGTGGGCGATGTCGATCTGAGCATCGATGGTGGCGCGACGTGGACCAACCTGTGGCACCAGACCACAACGGACGTCACCGGTCACATCGACCTCGAGATCCCGCAGGCCGCTGGTCAGTCCGATGTGCAGGTGAGGTTCCACTTCACTGGCACGTTCGGCTGGTGGTGGCAGTTGGACAACGTCTTCGTCGGCAACCGGACATGCGACCCCACGCACGCGGGTCTCGTGGCGGGAATCGTCAAGGACAACAACACGAACGCACCGATCAACGGTGCCAAGGTCCAGAGCGTCGACAACCCCGACGACATGGGCATCTCCGCGGCGACACCGGATGACGCGAACCTGGGTGACGGTTTCTACTGGCTACTCAGCTCGCTCACCGGCTCGCACAAGTTCATCGCCAGCAGCGGCAATTACACGCCGGTGACGCAGAACGTGGACGTGGCACCTGCCTTCATGACGCGGAAGAACTGGACGCTCAAAGCCGGCCATCTGACAGTTTCCGGGGGCAGCATCTCGGGCACCATGCGGATGGGCCAGCAACGGACCGGCCAAGTCACGTTCGGCAATGACGGCACCAGCCCGGTGCACGTCAACCTGAGTGAACAGGATGCGGGCTTCGACCCGATGGCTCAGGGATCCGTCGAGGGAGCTCCCCTGCAACACATCAAGGGGAACTTCACGACGAAGGCGATGGTGCTCCAGGCCCACAAGGGATCTCAGCAGAAGGGCGAAACACAACTGCGTAGCACTCGCCCCTTTGCCGCCCCGTGGACTGACATCGCCGACTTCCCGACTGCCGTGATGGACAACGCTGTCGCCGCCAACGATGGCCTCGTCTACTCCGTCGCCGGGTTCAACGGCCTCGACAACGTCGCCGACGGTTTCGTCTACGACGCTTCGAGTCAGGCTTGGTCGCCGATCGCCGATGCTCCTGAGCCGCTCGAGTCACCAGCTGCGGCTTTCGTCAACGGCACGATGTACCTCGTCGGTGGTTGGGGTGCGTCGGGTGACGCGACCTCGTCGGTGTACGCCTACGACCCGGGTGGCGACAGCTGGAGCCAGGTGGCTGACCTTCCGAAGTCCGTCAGCGCTGCCAGCGTTGCCTCCTTGGGCGGATCTCTGTACGTCGTCGGCGGCTGCACCACAGGCAACTGCCTGCCGGCGTCCAAGGCGGCCTACCGCTATGACCCAGCTGCTGACTCGTGGACACAGCTGGCCGACTTCCCGTCGCCAGTCGCGTTCATGGCCTGCGCCGGTATCGCGGGAGAGCTCGTCTGTGCCGGTGGCGTCAACGCCGACACCAACGTGACGAGCAAGTCGACGTACATCTACGACCCGGGGTCTGACTCCTGGACGAAGATGGCGGACATTCCGTACGACGTCTGGGCTATGTCATACAGCGGCGCGAACGAGAAGCTGCAGATCGCAGCGGGTGTCACATCGAACAGCGCCGTGGTCACCAACCAGGCCGCCGAGTACGACCCAGCGTCTGACTCCTGGGCCACGTTGCCGAACGCGAACAACGCCGAGTACCGCGGCGGTGGCGCGTGCGGCATGTACAAGATCGGTGGCTCGACGGGCGGCTTCGCACCGACGAAGTTCGCTGAGGTACTCCCGGGCTACGACCAGTGTGGCGGCGGCGGTGCCGACGTGCCCTGGATTTCTGAGGACAACACCGAGTTCGACGTTGCCCCCGGTGAGACCGTCACCGTCACGGTGACGATGGACTCGTCCATGGTCTCGCAGCCTGGTGACTACCTGGGCGCGCTCGCTGTTGGTACCGACTCGCCGTACTCGGTGCAGCCGGTCGACGTGGCGATGCACGTGAACCCGCCGGCTTCGTGGGGCAAGATCCGCGGCACGGTGACGAACGCCGCCAATGGTGCTCCGCTCGCCGGTGTCACGGTTCAGATCTGCACGATGTACGACAAGACGTCGGGCAACTGCGGACCAGTCACCTACACGCTGAAGACCGACAACGCCGGCTACTACCAGCTGTGGCTCAACAAGGGCTACAGCCCGCTGGAGGTCATCGCCGCCAAGGACGGTTACCAGCCGCAGGTGAAGATCAGCAAGATCACGGCAGGAGGTACGACGACAGCGAACTTCGCGCTGAGGAAGAACTAGCGCCAAGTTCTCGAGAGGCGCCCGGGTTCGTCCCCGGGCGCCTCTCCACGTCAAGGGCCGGACGTCTTAAGGTCACCTGGTGAGGATCCGCCCGATGACCTTCGACGACATACCCGATGTCGAAACGGTCACTGCTGATGCCTTCTACGACCTTGACGTCCGCACCAAGCCGGGTGACTGGCCGGCTCCCGAGCGCAGGAATCCAGCCCGCGCCAGCCAATGGGGCGATCGGATGACGCACCTCATCACCCACGACGGGCCGGGCTGCTGGGTCGCCGTGGACGACGACGGTCGGGTGTTCGGAGTTGTCGCCGCCTTGGTGCGTGAAGGCATGTGGGGCTTGTCGACGTACGCCGTCAGGCCCGGTCTTCAGACGCGTGGTGCCGGCAAGCAACTGCTCGAGGCAGCGCTGACCCATGGACCGTCCGACGGGCCGGGCATCATCTGTTCTTCCAACGACGTGAAGGCGATTCGTCGTTACCGGCTCGCGGGGTTTGACGTTCATCCCACGATGCTGATGTGGGGACACATCGTCAGGGCGGCGTTCCCGAGCGACATCGACGTGCGTGAAGGCGGACTCGAAGACGTCGAGCTGCTGGACGAGATCGACCGTGCTTCGCGCGGGGCCGGGCACGGTGTCGACCACCCAGTGATGATGGACCAGCACCGGCTGCTCGTGAGCGAGAGGGGCGCGAGCCGCGGCTACGCCTACCTCTATGAAACAGGCGGGCCGTATCTGCTCGCCGCGACCGACCTGGACGCTGCGGAGCGGACGTTGTGGGCGGCTCTCGCGGCCGCCGACCCCGAAGTCCCGACTTTCTTCAACTACCTCACGGCGCAGCACGGTTGGGCGATCGACGTGGGCCTGCGGGCCGGGCTGGAGCTGCACAACCGCGGGTTTCTCGCGTTGCGTGGGATGGCGCCCACGGCGACGTACCTCCCGTCGGCTCACTTCCTCTGACCGCCCCCTAGACTTCAGCTCCTTCTCCCGTTACGACGCATCGAGGTGCTCTGGTGACCACCGCCCCGTCTCTTCCGTTGCTCGTGCTCGGTCGCGGCGTCGATCCGCATTCGGAACGTGGCGTGGAGTGCCCTGGCGACCTGCCTCCCGCTTCAGATCCCGACCTGGTCGCACGCGCAGAGGCGGCCAAAGCGGCGTTGGGCGACCGGGTCTTCGTGCTCGGTCATCACTACCAGCGCGATGAGGTGATCGCGTTCGCTGACGTGACGGGCGACTCGTTCAAGCTGGCTCGTGAGGCGGCGGCGAGGCCCAGCGCGGAGTACATCGTCTTCTGCGGCGTGCACTTCATGGCCGAGTCAGCCGACATCCTCACGGGTGCACACCAGCGGGTGATCCTGCCGGATCTGGCGGCGGGCTGCTCGATGGCCGACATGGCGAGGATCGAGCAGGTCGAGGACGCCTGGGACGCACTGGCAGATGCAGGCATCGCCGATGTCACAGTGCCGATCACCTATATGAACTCGTCTGCTGACATCAAGGCCTTCTGCGGACGCAACGGCGGTGCCGTGTGTACGTCGTCGAACGCGAAGACTGCACTGAGCTGGGCGTTCGAGCAGGGCGAGAAGGTGTTGTTCTTTCCCGACCAGCATCTCGGGCGAAACACCGCCGTCCTCGATCTCGGTATCCCGCTGGAGTCGTGTGTGGTCTACGACCCGCGCCGACCGTTGGGCGGTCTCTCCGAGCAAGAGCTGCTCGACGCCACGATGATCCTGTGGCGGGGACACTGTTCCGTGCACGGCCGGTTCACTGCTGAGTGCGTGGACGGCGTACGCGCGTCGGTGCCGGGAGTTCAAGTGCTGGTGCACCCCGAGTGCACCCACGACGTCGTGACGAGGGCCGACCTCGTCGGGTCGACCGAGTTCATCATCAAGACGATCGAGTCTGCCGCTTCGGGGTCCTCGTGGGCGATCGGGACGGAGCTCAACCTCGTGCAGCGGCTCGCGAACGCCCATCCGGACAAGAACATCGTCTTCCTTGACAAGACCATCTGCTTCTGCTCGACGATGAACCGCATCGATCTGCCGCACTTGGTGTGGGCGATGGAGAACCTGGTCGCCGGCAATCCGGTCAACGTCATCGATGTCGACCCCACCACGTCACGAGAGGCCCTGGTCGCACTCGATCGGATGCTTGCCCTGCCGGCCGCGGCGTCTGCCGAGGACTGATGCGGCGCACGCCTTGGTGCCCCGTCGTCGTCCCTCGCCGTCCACGTCTTGAGATCTCGCGAGGTCAACAAGGCAAACCCCCAGTTTGCAAGGCAGGTTTGCCTTGTTAACAAGCCTTTTGGCTTGTCAACAAGGCAAACCCCGCGACGGGACCTACAGGCCGGGGGCGCCGAAGATGGCCATCCAGCGACCAAGCTCTGGCTCGATCGGGAGATCGCCGTCCAACACGCCCCGTACCTGCAGCTCCAACGCGTTGTCGCGCTGCTTCTCGCCGCGCGGCGCAAAGGGATAGAACGTGCCCTGCTTGTAGAGGTAGACCAGGGCGAACTTGCGTCCGCCGGGGTCTTCGAACGCGATCATCGAGCACAGCAACGAAGGCCCGAACCCGGCGTTCTCGAGTGACGAGTTCACTGCGTGCAGGTCGGTGACCAACGCCGAGACGTCGTTCGGATCCTGTCGGCAGACCAGCCAGGTGAAACCGAACTCGTCGGTCGACCGTTCGACCTTGGGACCGGCGTCGGCGTCCAGCAGTTCCTGTACGTCGTCCTGGGCGACCACGAAGGCGCCGCCCTCGGCCTGGCGATAACAGACCGAGGCGACCCCCGTCGGTTTGAAACCCGTCGACGCCTCGAGAGTGATCGCTGCGGAGGCAACACCAAACAGGTTGTCGAGATTGGCCTTGGGCGGGTCACTGCGCCCGAAGACATTGCGGAAGAGTTTCACCGGTCGAGGCTAGTTGGTGGGACGGGAAAGATCGCCGGAGATCTTCGCGAGCTGCTCCAGCCGCTGCTCGAGTGACGGGTGGGTGGAGAAGAGCGACTTCACCGAGTCAGCGTTGATGGCCGGCGCAAACATGAATGCGTTGAACGCCTGGGCCGCGCGCAAGTCGCGCGTCGGGATGCGCGCCATGTCGCCTGAGATCTTCGTCAGCGCCGAGGCGAGCGCCGACGGCTTTCCTGTCAGGTAGGCGCCGGCTCGGTCAGCCGAAAGCTCGCGATAACGGCTCAGCACGCGGGTCAACAGGAACGAGATGAAGTAGACGACCATGCTGCCGAGCCAGATCACGATGAACGGCAGGCCGTTGTTGTCACGTCGTCCGCCACCGAAGAAGAATCCCCAGCGCATCACGAGCCCTGCAGCGACACCGAGGAAACCGGCGAACGTCATGACGAGCACGTCGCGGTGGGCCACGTGGGACAGCTCGTGCGACAACACCCCTTCGAGCTCTTCACCATCGAGCCGACGCAGCAGGCCAGTGGTGACGCACACGACCGAGTGGTTGGGACTGCGACCGGTGGCGAACGCGTTGGGTACGTCGATGTCAGAGATGGCGACCCGCGGCTTTGGCATGTCAGCAAGCGCGCAGAGCCGGTCGATCATGCCGTGCAACTCGGGCGCCTCGTTCGGGGTTACCTCACGACCACGCATGGCCGTCATGGCCAGCTTGTCGGAGAAGTACCACTGTCCAAGTCCCAACGCGACAGCGATGAAGATCACGGCCGGGATACTGAACGTGTTGGTGGCGATCAGGATCGCCATCACCGTGACATACAAGGCACCAACCAGCAGCATGACGAGCCCCATGCGGGCCGTCAGGCCACGGTCACTACGGAATCGGGTCCTTGCCATTGCGGGTGGTGCCTCACCTTCTCGAGAGTGCTCTCGTACTTCTGCGGGACCGCGGTGGCCCCGTACTTGATACGACGTCCCAGGTCATGCCTTTGTTCCGGTCAGCCGCGCAGTCTTAGCGCAGTCTCAGCCCGGTATGAGGCCATCCCCACTGACCAGGTCACGGACCTCGGCCAGGCTCGCCGACTCGTGCGGCAGCACCAGGTCGGACGGCACCAGGGAGTCGATCGCCACCGGAGAACCCGTGCTGCGCACCCGGTCGAGGAGAGCGCCGAGAGCAGAGCCGAACGTGGCCTCGTCGCTGGCCTCAAGCGCAGCCTCGAGCTTGGCATCGAGCTCGTTGAGTGAGTCGATGCTGTCGTCGGGTACGTCGAACTGGCCCTCGCCGAGAATGCGGATGATCATGCTTGTTCCTCTTTGGTCGGCTGACCCTCGATCTGCGCGGGAGCGGACGCGCTACCGAGTTGCCCCTTCATTTTGGCCAGCTCTGCTTCGACGTCACCCGTGGACGCCATCTGCTCGAGCTCGCGAGTGATGTCGTCCTTACCACCCGAGATGGGGTCGTTGAGTGCACCCGAAGCGATCAGCTCGTCGACCGCGCCGGCGCGAGCCTGCATCTGGGCGGTCTTGTCCTCGGCACGCTCGATGGCCATACCGACGTCGCCCATCTCTTCTGAGATGCCCGAGAACGCCTCGTTGATCGAGGTCTGCGCTTCGGCCGCGGTGTAGGACGCCTTGAGGGTCTCCTTCTTGGTGCGGAAGGCCTCGATCTTGGCCTGCAGGCGCTGCGAAGCGTTGGTGAGCTTCTCTTCCTCGCCCTGCAAGTTCGCGTGTTGGGTCTGGAGGTCGGCAACCTGCTGCTGCAGACCGGCACGGCGGGTGAGCGCCTCACGAGCGAGGTCTTCGCGACCTTGTGCGAGCGCCTGCTGGGCCTGCGTCTGCAGCTTCGTCGACTGCTGGTCGAGCTGCTGCATCTGCAGCTCGAGGCGCTTGCGCGACGTCGCGACGTCGGCCAGCCCCCGGCGCACCTTTTGGAGCAGCTCCTGCTGCTTGGTGTAGCTGTAGTCGAGCGTCTCCCGCGGATCTTCGGCCTTGTCCAGGGCCTTGTTGGCCTTGGACTTAAAGATCAGCGAGATCCGCTGCATGATGCTGGCCATCGAGTCGTCCTACCCCTCTGCGTCACTCCGTTGAACGGCCGAATCGCCGTACGCCGTCAACCCTACGGGGCGATCTGACGCGATGCCATGCCCGGCGCCGTCGGAAGGTAGGCTCCGCCTTACATGGACGCGCTCCCCGACAACGGCGAGGGCGCAGGGTCATCCAGTCACGAGGTAGGGCACGTTTCGGTGTTTGGTCGACGTACAACCAACGACGAGTCGGCGGCGCAGGCTCCTGAGGTCGAGGAGAAGCCCGGAGGCAAAGGCCGTCCGACACCGTCCCGCAAAGAGGCCGAGGCAGCCCGCAAGAAGCGGATGACTCCGCCCAGGAACCGCAAGGAAGCGGCGGCCCTTCAGCGCCAGCGGATGAAAGAGACGCGCAAGAAGCAGCGCGCGGCTATGGACTCAGGTGACGAGCGCTACCTCCCCGCCCGCGACCAGGGCCCGGTCAAGAGCTTCATCCGCAACTACGTTGACTCGCGCTACACGATCGGGCAGTTCATGCTGCCGGGATTCTTCGTGATCTTCGCGCTCTTCTACGTCAACCAGGAGTGGGCGGCGCGGCTGTCCTCCAGCGCTTTCCTCACCGTGTTCCTGCTGGTGATCATCGACTCGATCCGTATCCGTCGGGGTGTCAGGACAGGCATTAAGGAGCGCTTCGGCGACGAGGCCGTCAAAGGTACGACGATGTACGCACTCATGCGGGCGTGGCAGATGCGTCGACTGCGCCTCCCGAAGCCGACCGTTAAGCCCGGCGACAAGATCTGACCCGTCTTTCGGCCCCTCGGCGTACGACGTCCGGCCGAGACAGCCCAGCCGCTGATCCCATCGCGTTTGCTCTTACAACCCACTGGGTAGTGTCGAGATCATGCAATTCAGACACCTCGGTAAATCAGGTCTCAAAGTCAGCGAGATCAGCTACGGCAACTGGCTGACGCATGGTTCGCAGGTCGAGGAGGAACAGGCTCACGCGTGTGTGCGCCAGGCTCTCGACGAGGGCATCACCACGTTCGACACTGCCGACGTCTATGCGAATACGAAGGCGGAGTCCGTCCTCGGCCGAGCCCTACAGGGGGTCCGGCGCGAGTCTCTGGAGATCTTCACCAAGGTCTACTGGCCGACCGGACCCGGCGGTCCCAACGACACCGGCCTCTCTCGCAAGCACATCCACGAGGCCATCGACGGCAGCCTGACCCGGCTCGGCACGGACTACGTCGACCTCTACCAAGCCCATCGCTACGACCACGAGACTCCGCTCGAGGAGACCATGGAGGCGTTCGCCGGCGTCGTACACGCGGGCAAGGCGCTCTACATCGGGGTCTCGGAATGGAATGCAGAGCAGATCCGAGCCGCGCACGCCATCGCCCGGGAGCTGCACGTTCCGTTGGTGTCCAACCAGCCGCAGTACAACATGCTGTGGCGAGTGATCGAGGCCGAAGTCATCCCGACATCGCTCGAGCTCGGCATGGGTCAGGTTGTCTGGTCGCCCATCGCGCAGGGGGTTCTGACCGGGAAGTACCTGCCGGGTGAGCAGCCACCTGCCGACTCGCGAGCCGCGCACGAGGAAGCCGGTGGACCGATCCGCAACCGACTCAACGATGACGTGCTCACGCGAGTCCAACAGCTCAAGCCAATCGCCTCCGACCTGGGACTGACGATGGCCCAGCTCGCTGTTGCCTGGGTGCTGGCCAACCCCGCGATCTCGTCGGCGATCATCGGCGCCTCGCGACCAGAGCAGGTCACCGAGAACGCCCAGGCCAGTGGTCAGAAGCTCGACGGCACCGTCCTCGCCGCCATCGACGACGTGTTGGGGCCGGTCATCGAACGCGACCCTGACCTCACCAAGTCACCCGAGTCGCGCAGCAGGTAACCGTTCGGCGGTCGAGCTTGTCGAGCGATGAACTGAGCCTGTCGAAGTGACCCGGTGATTTCGACAAGCTCAATCAGCGGGCTCCAGTGATTTCGACAAGCTCAATCATCAGCGTGCACCGGTGATTTCGACACGCTCAATCAGCGTATGGGCTCCGGTGATTACTCCGTGGCCAGCGACATCGGGCCGTAGACGTCGTGGTCGTCATCCATCAACGTGGCTTGTCCGGCACCGGCCTCCGCGAGTTCGCGCCACACCTCTCCTAGCCAGGACTCGGCGTCACTCTGGGACGAGAAATCGGGTACGTCGAAGTCGAGCAACACGGGTGCGCCTGCACTCGTCTCGATCCGCCACGTCCACGCCATGTCATCTCCTGGGCTCGGCTCGGTCCAGACCTCTGATGCCGGTCTTCGTTCGGGTGTCCTCATTGTCACCAGCCTGCCTTGTCCAAACCCGCGCAGGCCTTGAGCGGGAGCGGCGCAATTCGGAGTACTCCGACGTACCGCCTTCGTGTGGCGAGCCTAACGCTGAGCCGTCTTTGACTAACGAAGCGCGCCGTGACACGGTTCGCAGATAGCTAGACCTCGCAGGGCAAGCCGGTGAAAGACCGGCGCTGACCCGCAACCGTGAAGTGCAGGCGTGCCTACCAGCCGCCCCACCAGCCGGAAAACCTGTGAGGGCATGCGGCTCCACTTATCCGTCGAGGTCTGCGGGACGGAGCCGGACAGTTGGACGATGGGCGCACGCCTTGAGACTGAGTGGTCCGGACGCGATTCGCTGACCGTTCCGCGAAAGGGTCTCCGATGGCCATCTTGCGCCGAGTCTGCGCATCTGCCCTGAGTGCCGTGTTCCTGTTGTCAGGACCGGCCACCATTGCCCACGCCCAAACCCCAACCACCGGCCATCAGCCTTCGGCGACAGCGACTGCTAGCAAGGCCTACACCTACTGGGGCTATTACAACTGGAACGACGCCAAGTCCACCTGGGACTACATGGAGGTCGGCGCGAACGACCGCACCCAGCTTCCCGAGGACGGCGACGTCTACGGGTTCCGCTGGGCACTCGTGGTCAAGGACCCCAGGCTTCCCCGCGCCGACGGCGACTTTGACGCGATCTGCGCTGACACCGAAGCGCAAAGCGGAAAGAAGCGCGTTGCCGTGGTGGTCGACTACGGCACCGAGTCCGACGCGGTAGGGAGCGACGAGACTCCGGAGGCGGAAGGTCTCTGTGCATCGGTCGACGCGTCCTTCACCGTGCAGCAGGCGTTGCAGTCGGTCACGTCGGTCCGCACAGGAGATGGTGGGTTTATCTGCGGCATCAGCGGCTATCCGTCGGAAGGGTGTGGAGACGCGGTCAACAACGCCGAGGAGCCGCCAGCCGATCAGGCGGTGACGTTGCTGCTTCCGAGCGATGAGGCGAGCGACTCGAGCGCATCGAACAACGCCAGCGACTCCAGCGACTCCAGCGACTCCGACGACGACTCGAACGTCTCAGTCCCGTTGATCATCGCGATCGCCGTCATCATCGCTCTCGTGGCCGGCGCACTGGTGATGCGCAGACGACAGACCTGACGGCCGGCTGACCTCTCATGCGACCCGTTCACTCCCCCAGCTACGCGCGTCCGCTGCATCCCGGCGCGTGGTGGTTGTGGGCGCTCGGACTCGCAGCCGCCGCCAGTCGCACCACCAATCCGCTGATCAACATGCTGATCCTCTCGGTGGCGGGGTATGTGGTGGTGACGCGGAGATCGCGAGCGCCGTGGGCGTATGCGTACGGTGCCTTCCTGCGGCTCGGTCTGCTCATCATCGCGATCCGGATCGTGTTGCAGGCCGTGCTTTCCAGCCAGGCGCAGGGCATCCACGTGATCGTCGAGCTACCAGAGGTGCCGCTGCCTGACTGGTTGGCTGGCATCAAGCTCGGCGGGCTGATCACTTGGGAGGCAGTGCTGATCGCGTTCGCGGAGGGTCTTCAGCTGGCCACGATCATCTGTTGCGTCGGCGCCGCCAACGCACTCGCCAGTGCGCAACGGCTGCTGCGATGCGTGCCTGGCGCCTTGTACGAGGTCGGAGTCGCGGCCGTCGTGGCGTTGACGTTCGCCCCTCAACTGGTCGCCGATGCTGTCCGCGTGCGATCGGCGCAACGGCTGCGTGGGTACGACGGTCACGGCCTCGGCGCGCTCCGTCGTACCGCGATGCCGGTGCTCGAAGGGGCGCTCGGCCGGTCCGTCGAGCTCGCCGCAGCGATGGACAGCCGCGGGTACGGCCGGACCACCGACGTGTCCGTCGCCGCGAAGCGAGTGACGGGATTCCTGGTGTTCGGCGGTGTCCTCGGTGTCTGCATCGGGCTGTACGGACTGTTGGACGCGAGCGTGGGTGGCTGGCTCGGCGTCCCGATGCTGGTGATCGGTGCAGGTTTGGCCGCTGCTGGCGTCGTCGTGGGCGGTCGGAGGACGAAACGCACGCGCTACCGGCCAGACCCGTGGGCACTGCCCGAGTGGATGGTGGCCGCATCCGGGCTCGGCTGCGCGGCAGCCATGTTCGTGCTGGCGTCCCGTAACCCGTCGGCGGTCATCCCGCCGTACCCGCTCGAGATCCCTCAGCTCCCATTGCTCGCACTGGTGGGAGTACTCCTGGGCCTGTTGCCGGCGTTCCTGGCGCCGCCGAGCCCAGACCGGCTTCAGCAACCCGAGCCACAGCGGGCGGACGCTGAGGAGGTGGCCGCGTGATCACGTTCGACGGGGTGCGGGTCACGTACAACGATGCCGAGCATCCGACTCTGCAGGACCTCGACCTCGAGATCAGCGAGGGCGAGCTGTGTCTCGTCGTCGGGCCTACGGGGTCGGGGAAGTCGACGCTGCTCAAGTGCGTGAACGGCCTCGTCCCGCACTTCACCGGTGGAACAGTGCGAGGTGACGTGCGCGTCGACGGCCGGTCCACCCGTACCTACCGCCCGCGTGATCTCGTGGACGTCGTCGGCTTCGTAGGACAGGACCCACTGGCCGGCTTTGTCACCGAGTCCGTCGAGGATGAGCTCGCCTACGGCATGGAGTCGCTGTCGGTGTCGCCGGCCACGATGCGCAAGCGCGTTGAGGAGACCCTCGACGTCCTCGGACTGGCCGACGTACGGCATCGACCCCTCGCAACGTTGAGTGGTGGTCAGCAGCAGCGCGTTGCGATCGGCTCAGTGCTCACGACCCATCCGCGCGTGCTCGTGCTGGACGAACCGACGAGTGCCCTCGACCCGCAGGCCGCTGAGGACGTGCTCGCCTCGTTGCAGCGGCTCGTGCATGACCTCGGGCTCACGGTGTTGCTCGCCGAGCACCGGCTCGAGCGGGTGGTGCAGTACGCCGACCAGGTGCTGTTCATCCCAGGCGACGGAGCCGCCGTACGGTTTGGGAACCCCGCGGCCATGATGGCGATGTCGTCGATCGCGCCACCGGTCGTCGAGCTTGGCCGGTTGGCCGGTTGGACACCGCTGCCATTGTCGGTTCGTGACGCGCGCCGAGAAGCGGCTGACCTTCGCAAGTCGCTCGCCGATGTCGAAGCACCCGCCCTGCACCCCGCTGTCACGGGCGACCCGCTCGCAACAACCAACCACCTAGTCGTGACCTATGGCGTGGCGCCGGCGATAAGAGATGTCAGCACGGTGTTCGCTCAGGGCGAGATCGTCGCGTTGATGGGGCGCAACGGGGCCGGTAAGTCGTCGTTGCTGCGTGCCCTCGTCGGACTTGTCACGCCGTCTCGCGGGGTCGTGACCAGCGGCGGTCTCGACCCCAGCCGCGCTCGCGCCTCACAGCTGATCAAGGCCGTCGGACTCGTGCCCCAGAACGCGAGCGACATCCTGTACGCCGACTCGGTCGCTGACGAGTTGGCGACCGCAGACCGAGACGCCGACGCACCCACGGGTACGGCGGCTGGGCTGCTGGCCACGCTCGCCCCTGAAGTACCAGCTGACCGCCATCCCGGCGACCTGTCCGAGGGCCAGCGGCTCATCCTGGCCCTTTGCGTGGTCCTCGCCGCCGCACCGCCGTTGCTGCTGCTCGACGAGCCGACGCGCGGCCTCGACTACGGTGCGAAAAGACGCCTGATGACCATCTTGCGGCGGCTCGCGGCCGACGGCCACGGCGTCGTACTCGCGACGCACGACGTCGAGCTTGTCGCGGAGGTGGCGACGCGGGTGGTGGTGATGGCCGAGGGCGAGGTGGTCGCGGACGGGCCGACGGCTGAGGTCGTCGTGTCGTCCCCGATCTTCGCGCCGCAGGTGGCCAAAGTGCTAGCGCCCCAGCCGTGGCTGACCGTGTCGGACGTGGCCGCCGCTCTCTCCAGAAACGGCCACGAGTCTTCGCCAGGAGGGCTCCCGTGAGCGCGCCCGTCATCACCGGCAAGTCGGCCATCCGGCTGCCCTTGCGATCAGTCGTGCTCTTGACCGTGATCTCGCTGATCGGGTTAGTGGGCTACGCTTGGCCGTTCTTTGCCGACCCGGGCACCGCGCTGGACAACTCCCACGGATCAGACGCCCCGTGGTTCTTCGTGCTCCTGCTGATGCTGTTGGCAGCCGTAGTGGTCGCCGAGCTCTCGAGTGGCGGGATCGACGCCAAGGCCGTCGCGCTGCTCGGGATGCTCGCTGCCGTCGGAGCTGCGTTGCGAGCTCTCGGGCCGGGCACTGCCGGACTCGAGCCGAGCTTCATCGTGATCGTGCTCGGCGCCCGCGTGTTCGGGCGCGGCTTCGGCTTCGTGCTCGGGGCCTTGACGGTCTTCGCGGGAGGGCTGATCACCGGCGGCATCGGCCCGTGGCTGCCGTTCCAGATGTTCGGCGCCGGGTGGGTCGGTCTCTTCGCCGGGATGCTGCCGCGTGCCTCCGGCCGCACCGAAGTGATGATGCTCGCGGCATACGGCTTCGTCGCTGGGGTGCTCTACGGCATGCTGCTCAACCTGTGGTTCTGGCCGTTCGCGGCGTACGGGCCAGAGGTCACCTACGTCACCGGTGACCCGATCACCGAGAACGTCCATCGCTACCTGGTCTTCTGGGCGACGACGTCTTTGGGATGGGACATCCCGCGCGGCATCCTGACGGGCGGTGTCATCCTGCTCGGAGGTTCTCCTGTGCTGGCGGCGCTGCGTCGTACTGCACGTCGCGCCTCCTTCACTTGACCCGCCTAGGGTTGTCGCCATGGATGTGCCACGTCTGGAGCATGTGCGGGTCAACGTCAGCAATCTCGACCGTTCGGTCGCCTGGTACGAGTCAATCCTGGGAGTGCCCGCGACGAACCACTGGCCGTCTGACGCCCCGGCGTACGCGCACTTCCAGACCGGCCCGACACAGTTCGCCCTCTCTGTGCTCGAGCCTGTGCCGGCCGCAGGTCGCTACAACTTCAGCGTCGACGACGTCGATCAGTGGTGGGAGAAACTGCGCGACCGTGCAGACGTCGTCGAACCGCTATTCGACACTCCCTACGGCACCCGCAAGTTCACGATCAAAGATCCTGACGGCAACGAACTCGGGTTCGTACGCGGGGACTGACGTCGACCGGTCAGGTCCCGCGAACGCCTGGAGTGACGAACGGCGGCTTCGTGACCGTGAACGGCTCGCGGCGACCGCGCACATCGACGTACACCTCGTCGTCGTCAGCCACGGACGCGTCGACGAGCGCCAGCGCGACTCCGGCCTTGCGGGTTGGGGAGAAGGTCCCCGACGTCACCTCCCCGACCGCATCATCGGAGTCGCCGACCATCACGTTCATGTGTGGACGCGGGATCCCTCGAGCGGCGGCAACAAGCCCGCGGAGGATGCGAGCGGGCCCGGCCGCCTTCTCCGCACGCAGGACGTCATCTCCCCAGAAGGCGTCCTTCTTCCAGCCGATCGCCCAGCCGAGCCGTGCCTGGACCGGGGTGATGGACGGCGAGATGTCCTGACCATGCAGCGGGTAGCCCATCTCCGTGCGCAAGGTGTCCCGAGCGCCCAGACCGGCGGGCACGATCCCGTGTCGAGCGCCAGTGGACATGATCGCGTCCCACACTGACGGTGCAGCGGCGTTGGGTATGACGAGCTCGTAGCCACGTTCGCCCGTATAACCGGTGCGACAGACGACGACCGGCACCCCCTCGTGGTCGACCTCGACGAATGACATGTAGTCGTGTCCGGTCGGGAATCCCATCCCGTCGAGCACGTCGTCGCTGGCACGCCCCTGGACGGCGAGGATCGCGTAGTCGTGGTGCAGGTTCTCGACCTCGACGCCGTCAGGTGCGGAAGCGGCCAGCCGTCGTACGACCTCCGTCGTGTTGGACGCGTTGGGGATCAGGAAGACCTCGTCGTCGCTTCGCAAGTAGGCGATCAGGTCGTCAACGACGCCCCCGTCATGGGCACAACACAGTGTGTACTGCGCTTTGCCTGGTTCGATCTTGCCGAGGTCATTGGTGAGACAGGCATTGACGTACGACGCAGCGCCCGCGCCCCGCACCACCGCCTTGCCCAGATGACTCACGTCGAAGACGCCGACGCTGTCACGCACGGCGTTGTGTTCCTTCACCGCGCCGGTGTACTCCAACGGCATCGACCATCCGCCGAACTCCGCAAACTTCGCGCCGAGGTCGACATGACGATCGTGAAGAGGTGAGGTGAGCAGGTCTGGAGTCGTCGTATCCGCCATGGTTCGCGAACCTACCCGACGAGGTAGAGTCACCGACGACCAGTGACCCACATCGACGAGGGACCTCTCCACCGTGACCACTGCCAGCTTGCGCAGCACCTCAGCACGCAACATCAAGGCCGACGCAGTCGTGATCGGGATCCACCACTCTTCTGACACGCTTACTCCGGCCGTGGGCTCGAACGACGTCATCACAGCCATGGGTAAGGGATTCGCCGCGACCCTCAAAGAGCTGGGCGCCTCCGCCAAAGTCGGCGACGTCTGCAAGTTGCCGTCCCGAGGCGACACCAAGGCACCGTTGATCGTCGCCGTCGGTCTCGGCCACCAGAGCGCAGGTGACGTCGACGTCGAGTCATTGCGCCGCGCTGCAGGATCGGCCGCACGTGCGCTCTCGGGCAAGAAGACCGTCGCGTTCGCACTACCCGCCACCAACGAGCGCCAGGTCCGTGCCGTGGCCGAGGGCGCGATGCTCGGCGCCTACGCGTTCGACCGCTATCTCACCAAGAAGCACGAGCCCATCGGTGAGTTCGTCTTCCTCAGCGAGATCGCGCGATCGCGACCCGCGCGCGGGGCGGTGTCAGATGCCGAAGCAGTGGCCGAGGCCGTCAACTTCGCCCGCGACCTCGTCAACGTCCCGCCTAACGACCTCTATCCCGAGTCTTTTGCAGACGAGCTCAAGCGCCGGAGCAAGGGCTCGAAGGTGTCGGTCACCATCACCGATGAAAAGGCACTGGAGTCCAAGGGATACGGCGGGATGATGGGGGTCGGCAAGGGCTCGACGCACCCGCCTCGGCTCGTGAAGCTCTCCTACAAGCCGTCGAGACCCAAGGCCCATCTCGCCTTCGTCGGCAAGGGAATTACGTTCGACTCCGGCGGTCTGTCGATCAAGCCCAGCAACGCGATGAGCACGATGAAGAGCGACATGTCGGGGGCGGCTGCCGTCTCCGCTGCGACGTTCGCGATCGCCGAGCTCGGGCTCCCCGTGCGCGTCACGGCGTACGCCTGCCTGGCCGAGAACATGCCGTCCGGCAACGCCACCCGCCCCGGCGACGTACTGACGATGTACGGCGGGAAGACCGTCGAGGTGCTCAACACCGATGCCGAGGGGCGGCTCGTCCTGGCCGACGGCATCTCGACCGCCAACGCCGACAAGCCCGACGTGATCATCGACGTGGCCACCCTCACCGGCGCCTGCGTGATCGCGCTGGGAAACAGGGTGTCAGGCGTGTTCAGCAACGACGAGCACCTGCACACCGAGCTTCCGAGAGTGGCCGAACGCGCTGGTGAGCTGATGTGGCCGATGCCGATCCCGGACGAGATGAAGGATAAGGTCCGCACGACCAAGATCGCCGACCTCAGTCAGCACAACCCCGAGCAGTGGGGTGGCGCTCTCTATGCCGCGGCGTTCCTGCGTGAGTTCGTGGGCGACGGGATCCCGTGGGCACACCTCGACATCGCAGGGCCGGCTTTTAACGAGGGATCAGCCTGGGGCTACACGCCGAAGGGCGGCACGGGTACGGCGGTGCGCACTCTCGTCCAGCTCGCCACCGAGAAGAGCGAGTCCCCTGGGAAGTCTGCGCCAACGCGGCGGATCGGGTCGATGAAGTAGCGCTGGGCGCCACTGACCCGGGCGCTGGGATCAGCGCTTGTTGCGCTTGTTGTACTCGCGCATCCGGTCGGGATATCCGACCACGGCCGCGTCATAGCTCGGGATGCCGTTCTTGTTGGCGAAGTTGTGCGCCCATTCGACCGACGGCACCCGGCGACGAGTCCACTCTCCGTCGATCGCCACCAGCAACATCGTCGTATCGGTGACTGCGGTGCGCGGCTCGATGAACCCTTCGATCCCCTTCCGCGTGGAGATCCATTCCCCGAGGTATTTCGCGTCAGCGGACTCGGCCGCACGCAGCGTGCCCGGCTTGTTGCGTCGGCGCCGCAGGAAACCCATGGATGCTGCCTCTCCGCTTTGGTGTGGACCCAGTATCGCCCACGTCCCCAAGCCGGAAGGGCATTTGCGGCCAACGCGCTATGAAGGGTGTTTCGCGCCGTACTCACCTGCATGGCAGACCTGCACGCGATGGTGCAAGGATGGCGAGGCTTGAGGACACCACCCCAAGTCGACGACGCACCAGAAAGGTCGGAGGGAACCGTGGCAGACGCTGACACTCAATTCGACATCGTCATCTTGGGTGGAGGCAGCGGCGGCTATGCCTGCGCCCTGCGGGCTTCGCAACTCGGGATGAGTGTGGCGCTCGTGGAGGAAGACAAGGTCGGCGGCACGTGTCTGCACCGCGGCTGCATCCCGACCAAAGCCCTTCTTCACGCCGGTGAGGTGGCCGACTCAGTCCGTGAGTCGGACTCGTTCGGCATCACCGCGACCCTGGACGATGTCGACCTGCCTGGCGTGAACGCCTACAAGGACGGCGTCGTGAGCCGTCTCTACAAGGGCCTGCAAGGTCTCATCAAGAGCCGCGAAATCACCGTCATCCAAGGCCACGGCAAGCTCGTCGCACGCCACGTCATCGACGTCGACGGCACGCGTTACGAGGGCGGGCACGTCGTCCTCGCCTCCGGCTCCTACACGAAGTCCCTGCCAGGTCTGGACCTCGACGGCGAGCGGATCATCAGCAGCTGGGACGCCCTGCAACGCGAGACCGTCCCTGAGCACGCCATCGTCCTCGGCGGTGGCGTGATCGGCGTCGAGTTCGCGAGTGCCTGGCGGTCGCTGGGCGCGGAGGTCACGATCCTCGAGGCGCTGCCCCGGCTGGTTGCCGCGGAGGACGCTGCCTGCTCGAAGGTGATCGAGCGAGCGTTCCGCAAACGCGGCATCACGTTCAAGACGAGCACCCCGTTCGCGTCCGTCGACAAGACCGATTCCGGCGTACGCGTCACCGTCGAATCCGGCGACACCTACGACGCTGACGTGTTGCTCGTGGCCGTCGGTCGGGGTCCGCGTACCACTGAGCTCGGGTACGACGCGCAGGGGATCGAGATGGACCGTGGCTACGTGCTCACCAACGAGCGGCTGCAGACCAACGTGGCCGGCGTGTACGCCGTCGGAGACATCGTCCCCGGTATGCAGCTCGCGCATCGTGGCTTCCAGCACGGCATCTTCGTCGCCGAGGACATCGCCGGCCTCGAGCCGACCCCGATCAACGAAGACGGCATCCCCCGCGTCACGTACTCCAACCCGGAGGTCGCCTCGGTGGGGCTGAGTGAGGAGCGAGCCAAGGAGCAGTACGGCGATGACCGGGTCGAGACCCTCACCTTCGACCTCGGCGGAAACGGCAAGAGCCAGATCCTCAAGACGCAGGGCTTCGTCAAGCTCGTCCGAGAGAAGGACGGCCCCGTCGTCGGCGTCCACATGGTGGGTGCCCGGGTCGGCGAGCTCATCGGCGAAGCCCAGCTCATCTACAACTGGGAGGCGTTCCCGGAGGACGTCGCGCCACTGGTTCACATGCACCCGACCCAGAACGAAGCCCTCGGTGAGGCGCACCTCGCGCTGGCCGGCAAACCCCTGCACAACCACTCTTGAGGGCCCTCTGATGGACGCATGCTCTGCTGCACGAGGCCCATCAGACAGGCCTCACGATTCATCGTAGGCTGGCCCTGCGACGTACGACTGACACCCGCGAAGGCTGCTCCGACCGAAGACAGGCAAGGACCTCGACCGATATGGCGACAGACGTAACCCTCCCCGCGCTCGGCGAAAGCGTCACCGAGGGCACCGTGACCCAGTGGCTGAAGTCCGTCGGCGACGAGGTCGCCGTCGACGAACCGCTGCTCGAGGTGTCCACCGACAAGGTCGACACCGAGATCCCGTCCCCTGTCGCCGGCAAGCTGCTGGAGATCAAGGCTGAGCAGGACGAGACGATCGAGGTCGGTGCGGTGCTCGCGGTCATCGGCGACTCCAACGAGTCCAGTAGTACGTCGTCCAGCGACGATGGCGGCTCAGCCGACGAGTCTGAGCAGGACCAGTCGGGTGACCAGGCCAAGAGCTCCGACAGCTCAGACGAGTCAGACGAGCCGGCGGAAGAGCCCAGCGAGGACGAGGCGTCCGGCGACGAGTCACAGACCCAGGACGAAGAGCCAAGCGACGAGTCGCAGGCTCAGGACGAAGGGTCAAGCGATGAGTCGCAGGGCCAGGACGAAGGATCCACCGACGAGTCAGCGGACGAGAGCGCGAGCGAGAAGCCGTCGTCCGAGCAGGCACCAACCGCCGACGCGAGCCCTGCTGGTGACGGGGACGCCACGGAGGTCAAGCTGCCCGCGCTCGGCGAGAGCGTCACTGAAGGCACCGTGACCCAGTGGCTGAAGTCCGTTGGTGACGACGTCTCCGTCGACGAACCGCTGCTCGAGGTGTCCACCGACAAGGTCGACACCGAAATCCCCTCCCCTGTCGCCGGCAAGCTGCTGGAGATCAAGGCCGAGCAGGACGAGACCATCGAGGTCGGTGCCGTGCTGGCCCTGATCGGCGCAGAGGGTGCAGCCTCGTCCGGCGGAGGAGGCGACGACTCCGGATCTGATGAGTCACACCCCACCGAGCAGGAGCCCACCGAGCAGGAGCCCACCGAGCAGGAGTCCGCCCAGCAGGAGCCGGAAGCCGAACCCGAGCCCGAGGAGCAGCCCGCAGCGAAGGAGGAAGCTCAGCCCGAGCCGCAACGCGCGACGCAAGAGCCTGCCCAACAGCACAGCAGTGCACCTTCCTCGGCGGACGCGGGAGACACCCGCAGCTACGTCACGCCGCTGGTGCGCAAGCTCGCAGCCCAGCACGGCGTCGAACTGGCAGCGCTGAGCGGCACCGGCGTCGGAGGGCGCATCCGCAAGCAGGACGTTCTCGAGGCCGCGGTGAAGGCCGAGGAAGCCAAGAAGTCCGCGTCAGCCCCCGCCGCATCTGCCGCGAGCACAGCCGCACCGGCAGCTCCGTCTCCCGAGCTCAGCGCACTTCGCGGCAAGACCGAGAAGCTCAGCCGGCTTCGCAAGGTGATCGCAGCCCGGATGGTCGAGTCGCTCCAGGTCTCCGCCCAGCTGACCACCGTCGTCGAGGTCGATGTCACCGCGATCTCGCGGTTGCGCGACCGCGTCAAGGCCAACTTCGAACAGCGCGAGGGCGTCAAGCTTTCGTTCCTGCCGTTCTTCGCCAAGGCCTCGATCGACGCCCTCAAGACCTACCCGCAGGTCAACGCATCGATCGACACCGAAGCAGGCGAGGTCACCTACCACGACGGCGAGCACCTCGGTGTCGCCGTCGACACCGAGCGCGGACTGCTGGTGCCGGTCATCAAGGACGCCGGAGACCTGTCGATCGCCGGCCTGGCTCGCAAGATTGCCGACCTTGCCACTCGCACGCGTGACAGCAAGATCTCTCCCGATGAGCTGTCGGGCGGCACGTTCACGCTCACCAACACCGGCAGCCGCGGCGCCCTCTTCGACACCCCGATCATCAACCAGCCGCAGGTGGCCATCCTCGGCACCGGGACCGTCGTCAAGCGAGCCGTTGTGATCAGCGACCCCAACCTCGGGGAGACGATCGCGATCCGGCAGATGGTGTACCTCGCGCTGACCTACGACCACCGACTCGTCGATGGCGCCGACGCAGCCCGCTTCCTCAGCACGATCAAGCAGCGCCTCGAAGAGGCCAACTTCGAGTCCGAGCTCGGCATCTAGTAACCCGCTGATTGAGCCTGTCGAAATCACCGGGTCTCGACAAGCTCGACCGCCGGATTGCTCAAGACCCGCTGATTGAGCCTGTCGAAATCACCGGGTCTCGACAAGCTCGACCGCCGGCAGGCTCAACCGCCAGCGAGTCTGTCGAGGAACTGGCCCTGGTCGCCGGCGAGCTCGAACTCGAGCGGCAGCGGTTCCCAACGGCACAAGAACACCATGCCCCCGTCGTGTCCCTCGCCGGTGACGGTGTGCTCCCATGAGTCAGGTCCGTCGCTCGGCGCCTGCAGATGTACGTAGTTGGTGACCGACGGACCGCCTGGGTCGTCGAGGCCGAGCTCGACAGCGCCCAACTGCGTGACGAACGTGAGGTCGGACAGCCCCGTCTCCTCCCATGTCTCGCGCAACGCCGCCGTGTCGAGAGCCTCATAGGGGAGCATCCCGCCGGCCGGGACCTGGGTCCCTGACGGGTCGGCCGGATCGTCGTCGGCGTGGTCAAAGACGAGCAGCTCAGCGGCGTACTCCGTCGTCCTGGTCACGTAACAGGCGACTCGTTTCCGCACCGCATAGATCGCCATTCCCCGACCGTAGTGACTCTGACCTCGGCGCGCATACCACGCCAAGCCCAGGCAGGATAGACGCATGCAGATCGTGATCGCGGGTGCCTCAGGATTCCTGGGTACGGCGCTTGTCCGCCACCTCCAAGGGTCAGGCCATGGCGTTCTGCGCCTCGTCCGTGGCGAGCCGACCGGCCCCGACGAAGAGCGCTGGGACCCGGCCAACGGAAGACTCGACCCCAACGCTCTCGCCAAAGCCGACACCGTCATCAACCTGGGCGGCGCCTCGATCGGCCACTGGCCCTGGACCAGCGCCTACAAGCAGAAGATTATCGACAGCCGCCAGGAGACCACCGGCACGATCGCCTCGACCATCGCTGCGCTCGACAACCCGCCGGCGCTCGTCAACTCCAGCGGCATCAACTACTACGGCATGGACCGTGGCGACGAGCAGGTCGACGAAGACTCACCCAGTGGCACCGGCTTCCTGGCCGAGGTGTGCCGGCAGTGGGAAGCAGCGACCCAGCCAGCGACCGACGCCGGCGCGAGGGTGGTGCTGGCGCGCACGAGTCCGGTGCTCGACAGCTCAGGGGGTGCGCTGAAGCTGATCAAGATCCCCTTCCTGCTGGGCGTCGCGGGTCGGCTGGGTGACGGTCAGCAGTTCTTCCCGAGCATCTCGTTGACCGACTACGTCGAGGCCATGACGCGGTTGGCCACGGGCTCCTCGATAAGTGGGCCCTACAACCTGGTCGCGCCCGTCGTACCGACCAACGCCGAGTTCACTAAGGCACTGGGTGCGAAGCTTCGACGACCGACGGTCGTCCCGGTGCCTGCTTTCGCCCTGAAGGCCGTGGTGGGCGAGCTCTCCCAAGCCATGCTCGGCAGCCTGCACGCCACCCCGAAGCGACTGATCGAGTCGGGCTTCATCTTCCAGCACCCCACGATCGAGGCAGAGCTGGATGCTGCCTTCTCGAAGCGCGGATAGCGCAGCTTGCTCGGTCAGAGGGCCGTGACCGCGGCGACCCTCCACCCTGCTGGACTGCGTTCGAGCACGATCACGTGTCGGCTAGGCCGGTCACGTGGCAGCGCAACTCTCTGTCCGTCGTCGCGTCTTGCCACTGCCCGCTGCAACTGGTCGACAGTTCGCAGTGTCACCGTCCGGCCGTCGCGGCGGATCAGGCGCACCCGCATGAACGACAAGCTGGCGCCGTCTACGCGGAGGCCCCTGGCTGCGTAGGCACCAAGCATCGCTTGGTCTCGAGTCAAGGCGTGACTGGTGGGGACATAGACCGCGGCCAACTGGTCCGCTCTCCCGAGTCGCCAAGCGCCGGCCCGACGCTGGTCGAGCTCGCGCAGCGCTCTGGCCCAGCGGCCCTCCGCACCACTCTCCGCACCCTCACGAGTTTGCTCCGTCGACGCGGGCGAGGGTGGCCGCCAGCCCGACACCAGTTCTGCCGTTCGCTCCATCCAGGCCACCGCGGCGATCCGTGCGGGCGTGGTGCTCTGGTCGGGCTGGGCAAGGTGCTCGGCGAGGCGGCCAGCGCCGTACATTGCGCTCGTCACCAGCCCCACCACCGTCAGCGGGAGCACCAGCGAAGTCATCACGCGTCGCAGCCACGACGGAGCGCGCCGGTGAGCGGCACGATGCGGGTGGAGCTCCGGTCGGGCTGAGTGCATCGACCTACCCTGCCGCAGGTCGGCGAACCTCGGCGGCGGTTGTCCACAGCCCTCTGAACCAGCGGCATGCGGCGACGTCTCCCCCGGCGACGTACCCTAGATCGGCACAGACCGCACAGATGAAGGGTGTCGCGAGTGAGCGCGAGGTACGACGTGCAAGGCCGCGTCTGATGACCGCACTGGACGTCAGCGCTCCACTCACGTTCGTCCGAGCCGGATTCGGCGCCGACGCCGTGCCGTACGACGTGGCGTGGCAGTCGCAACGTGACTTGCACGCGCAACGGGTCAACGACGAGATCGACGACGTGGTCCTGTTGCTCGAGCACCCGTCGGTCTACACCGCGGGCAAACGCACCGAGCCCGAAGACCGACCCGTCGACGGCACACCCGTGGTCGAGGTCGACCGCGGCGGCAAGATCACCTGGCACGGACCCGGACAGCTCGTCGGCTACCCGATCACCAAGCTGCCCGAGCATGTGTACGTCGTCGACTACGTACGCCGGCTCGAAGAGGCCCTGATCCGCGCTTGCGCCGACCTCGGACTCGCGAGCGGAAGAGTCAAGGGTCGCAGCGGAGTCTGGCTGGCGGACAGCGGCGACCGGCCGGAGCGGAAGATCGCGGCCTTGGGTGTGCGCGTCTCGCGTGGGGTCACGATGCACGGCCTGGCCCTGAACTGCGACAACGACATGGCGGCCTTCGACGCGATCGTGCCGTGCGGCATCGCCGACGCCGGGGTCACCACCTTGAGCCTCGAGCTCGGGCGAGACGTCACCGTCGCCGAGACATTGCCCCTGGTGGAGAAACACCTCCGCGAGCTGTTGGCGTGGACGCCGTACGAGAAGAGTCCCGACCTGCCGCACATAGATGTCGAGGCCACCTCAACGACGCGCGACGGCGCTCCGATCAGTTACGGGCTCCAACCGCTCGCCTGACACCGCTCGTTCACGGACGTCGATCCCTCCCGCGAGTTGCGGGAAATCCGTGGTCTTTCGGCACCTGAGACCACCGTTTTCCCGCATTTCCGGGGAGGCAGGTCTACCGCGTAGGCTGGGCCGCGTGACGATTGCACCCGAGGGACGGAAGATGTTGCGCCTTGAAGTGCGCAACGCCGAGACCCCCATCGAGAAGAAACCCGCCTGGATCAAGACGCGGGCGAAGATGGGTCCGGAGTATCAGCAGCTGCAGGCACTGGTGAAGTCCGAGGGGCTCCACACGGTGTGTCAGGAGGCTGGCTGCCCCAACATTTTCGAGTGCTGGGAAGACCGCGAAGCCACGTTCCTCATCGGTGGCGACCAGTGCACCCGACGCTGCGACTTCTGTCAGATCGACACCGGCAAGCCCGAGCCTCTCGATGTCGGAGAGCCGCTGCGGGTGGCTGAGAGCGTCCAGCAGATGCAACTGCGCTACGCGACGGTCACTGGTGTCTGTCGCGATGACCTCGAGGACGAGGGCGCCTGGTTGTACGCCGAGACGATCCGCAAGATCCACGAGCTCAACCCAGGCGTCGGTGTCGAGATGCTGGCTCCCGACTTCAGCGGCAAGTCTGACTTCCTCACGCAACTGTTCGACGCTGAGCCGGAGGTGTTTGCACACAACATCGAGACCGTGCCGCGCATCTTCCGGAGCATCCGGCCTGGTTTCCGCTACGAGCGCTCGCTCGATGTGATCGACCAGGCGCGACTCGTCGGGCTGGTCACGAAGTCCAACCTGATCCTCGGTATGGGCGAGACCCGCGAGGAGATCACCGGTGCGATGGAAGACCTTCGATCGGTCGGCACCGACCTGCTGACGATCACCCAGTACCTGCGTCCTTCGCTGCGCCACCACCCGATCGAGCGATGGGTCAGGCCGGAGGAGTTCGTCGAGCTCCAGCAGGAGGCACTCGACCTCGGCTTCGTCGGTGTGATGAGCGGTCCGCTGGTGCGGTCGTCGTACCGTGCGGGACGCCTCTACCAGCAGGCGCTCGAATCCCGTCGACTCGCTGAGACCGTCCACTAGTCGCACTGACCACTACCCCACCACCGCAAAGAGGGCACGAGAACCGATGGCACGTAAGGGCAAGGACCCGGCAGCCAAGAAGCAGGGCAGCATCAGCAAGCTGATCCAGGCCTACAAGATGACCAAGGAGCACGACAAGCGAGTCGGCCTGATCTGCTTCGCGTGGTTCCTCGGCGTCGGCCTGATCACCGGTGCGCTCTTCTGGTGGCTGATCCACCCGCTCGCCGGAGTCATCGTGGGTATCCCGTCCGGGATGCTCGCCTGGATGATCGTGTTCGGCCGCCGCGCCGAGCGCTCCGCGTACGCCCAGGTCGAGGGCCAGCCCGGGGCCGCTGCCGCCGCACTCGGCATCCTCCGCCGAGGCTGGAAGACGCAGCCCGCTATCGCCGTGACCAAGAACCAAGACCTGGTCCACCGAGTCGTCGGCCGTCCAGGAATCGTGCTGATCGGCGAGGGCAACCCCAGGAGTGTCCGCAACCTGCTTGCGGTGGAGAAGAAGAAGCACGCGCGCGTCGTCGGGGAGACCCCGATCTACGACATCGTCTGCGGCGACGAAGGCGAAGACGCCGTACCGGTCAAGAAGTTGGCGAAGCACGTGATGAAGCTGCCCAAGAACATCACGCCCGCCGACGTCACCGACGTGCTGCAGCGGCTCAAGGCACTTGACGCGATGCGCCCCCAGATGCCGATCCCCAAAGGCCCGATGCCGACGAGTGCGAAGCAGGCTCGGCAGGCGATGCGTGGCCGCCAGTGACTGTCTAGCGGCGTAGGGCGATGGAGTCGACCGCGAGGTCGTGCAGGCCCTGCTGGTCACGGTTGTAGATGACGGGCGGGATTACCAGGCAGATCAGCAGCGTCCTGGCGAGGGCGCGCAGCGGGTCGAGAGGCGCTCCCGACGTACGACGGATGACCACTCCCGTCACTCGCTGCCCGGCTGACCCACCGGTCAAGCTCGTGAGAATCCACACCTCCGAGGCGAAGACCACGAGGGGTGCCCATCCAGCGGCACCTTGGCTGCTCCAGATGTCTTGACCGATGAAGGCGCCGACCGCAAGCATGGAGAGCGCCCAGTCGATGACAAGCGCGAGGACTCGTCGGCCCCAACCGGCCACTGCCCCCGGTCCGAGCTCTGGGAGGCCGCGACGTCGACCTGGGTAATCGTGTTCTGAGCCGTCCTGCTCGGGGGTCGGGGAAGTCACGAGCGGCAACGTAACACGCGCGAAACACGGCAGACACGGCAGGGAAATCGCGGCCTCCTACGGTGATCACGACCAGCAGCCAGACCGGGCTGACTGGCAGGCAAGGAGGATCGATGTTCGCCAACCGCGACGAGTTGTTGAGTTACATCACGGACGAGGGTGTTGAGTTCATCGACGTCCGTTTTTGCGACCTGCCCGGCATCATGCAGCACTTCACGGTGCCGGTGTCGTCGTTCGGCCCGGAGGTGTTCGAGGACGGGCTGATGTTCGACGGGTCGTCGATCCGCGGGTTCCAGGCGATCCACGAGTCCGACATGGCGCTCTTCCCGGATCCCACGACGGCGTACCTCGACTCCTTCCGGACCGACAAGACGCTGGTCGTCAACTTCTTCATCCATGACCCGCTCACCGGTGAGGCCTACAGCCGCGACCCGCGCAACATCGCGCGCAAGGCGCAGGAGTACCTCAAGGGCACCGGCATCGGCGACACGGCGTTTTTCGCTCCGGAGGCGGAGTTCTATGTCTTCGACGACGTGCGGTTCGAGACGAAGCAGAACACCGGCTTCTACTCGATCGACTCCGTCGCCGGCGCGTGGAACAGCGGTCGCGAGGAAGACGGTGGCAACCGCGGTTACAAGGTGAAGTACAAGGGCGGCTACTTCCCGGTCCCGCCGTACGACCACTTCGCTGACCTGCGGGCCGAGATGTCGAAGGAGCTTGAATCCTCCGGACTCATCGTCGAGCGCCAGCACCATGAAGTCGGCACAGCCGGCCAGGCCGAGATCAACTTCCGCTTCGACGAGCTCCTCGTCAGCGCCGACAACGTGATGAAGTTCAAGTACGTCGTCAAGAACGTCGCCTGGAAGAACGGCAAGACCGCGACGTTCATGCCGAAGCCGATCTTCGGAGACAACGGCTCGGGCATGCACTGCCACCAGTCGGTGTGGGCCGAGGGCGAGCCGCTCTTCTACGACGAGTCGGGGTACGCCGGTCTGAGCGACATGGCGCGCTACTACATCGGCGGGCTGCTCGCGCACGCCCCGTCGCTGCTCGCCTTCACCAACCCGACGGTCAACTCTTACCACCGGCTGGTCCCTGGCTTCGAGGCTCCGGTCAACCTCGTCTACAGCCAGCGCAACCGGTCAGCCTGCATCCGAATCCCGATCACGGGAGCCAACCCGAAGGCGAAGCGCATCGAGTTCCGTTGCCCCGACCCGTCGGCCAACCCGTACCTCGCCTTCTCGGCGATGCTGCTGGCCGGACTCGACGGCATCAAGAACAAGATCGAGCCGCCACAGCCGATCGACAAGGACCTCTACGAGCTGCCGCCTGACGAGCACGCCGACGTCGAGACGGTGCCGGCGACCCTGTCGGCTGTGCTTGACGCGCTCGAGGCTGACCACGAGTTCCTGCTCGAAGGCGACGTCTTTACGCCCGACCTGATCTCGACGTGGATCGAGTACAAGCGCACCAACGAGGTCCTCCCGATCTCGCTGCGCCCCACTCCCCACGAGTTCGAGCTCTACTACGACATATAGGAGTAGAGCTCGAACTCGCCGAATCCGACGAACGAAGGCCTCGGCAACAGCCGGGGCCTTCGTGGTTTCGAAACTTCCAAAGGCTGGCGCTGATCAACGCTCCTACGCGAGGGCCAAGAAGAGCTTCTCCATCTTCTTGACGTCGACGCCCTCGAGACCGTCGCCGTCCTCTAAGCAGTGCTGCAGACCCGTGGCGACGATCGCGTAGCCGGCACGCGAGAGCGCCTTGTTGACCGCGGCCAACTGGGTGAGGACGTCCTCGCAGGAGGACCCCTGCTCCATCATCCGGATCACGCTGGCCAGGTGACCGTTGGCGCGCTTCATGCGGGTGATGATCGCCTTGATCTCGGCGGGTTCGAGGTCCATCACTCGCTCCCTTCTGCGGTGTCAGGCGCCGAGATCGCCTTCAGTGCTGAGGTGAGCCGGCATCGGGCGTCCTCGGATACCGCACGCAGTGTCTCGCTCGGCTCGTCGACGAACGAGGTCATGAGGGCCGGGTCGAAGGCCTCGACCACGGTCGTCGTCTCGTCGACTGACCGGACCGCGACGTTGCAGGGCAGTAACGTGGCGACCGACGGCTCCGCCTGGAGCGCCTGGTGGGCGAGTTCTGGTCGGCAGGCGCCCAGGATGATCTGCGTAGCGACGTCGACGTCGAGCTTCGTCTTCAGCGTCGCCTTGAGGTCGATCTCGGTGAGCACGCCGAAGCCCGCCTCCGCGAGCTGCTCGCGCACCGCAGCCACAGTCTCCTCGTAGGGACGCTCGGTAGTGATGGACAGCGTGTAGTCGGCCATGGTCTCAACTGTACAACCCCCCGGGGGGTTCTGCTACGGTCATGGCCATCCCCCTAGGGGGTTCCAAAGACGCAGGGCCACCGGCCGACGAAAGGGACATTGATCCATGACCGCTCTCACTGTCCTCACGATCGAGACGCCGTCGCTCGGTGACCGCAGCTACCTCGTGCATGACGGCGCGGTCGCCTTCGTGGTCGATCCACAACGAGACATCGACCGCGTCCTCGACCTGCTCGACGAGCACGACGTACGCCTCACCCACGTCTTCGAGACCCACATCCACAACGACTACGTCACCGGCGGTCTGGCGCTCGCGCAGCGCACCGGCGCCGCGTACCTCGTCAACGGTGACGACGACGTGTCCTTCGACCGTACGCCTGTGCGCGACGGCGAGGTCGTGGCCGTCGGAGACCGGATGCGCGTGGTCGCGGTCGCCACCCCCGGTCACACCTTCACCCACCTCTCCTACGCGCTCGTCGAGGTGGCCGAGGGCAGCGAGCTCGACCTGGACGCCTCGACCGGCGTGTTCTCGGGCGGGTCTTTGCTCTTCGGCGCGACCGGTCGCCCCGACCTGCTCGGCGAGGAGCACACCGAGGAGCTCAGCCGCCACCAGCACGCGTCGGCCCACCACCTCACGCAGCTGCTGCCCGATGCAGCCGAGGTGTACCCCACCCACGGGTTCGGGTCGTTCTGCGCCGCCACCCAGAGCGACGCGACCGAGTCGACGATCGGTGTGGAGAAGACCGTCAACCCGGTGCTCACCCAGGACGAGGAGACCTACGTCCGCGAGCTGCTCGACGGGCTCGGCGCCTTCCCGGCGTACTACGCACACATGATGCCGGCCAACGCCGCCGGTCCGTCCGAGCCCGACCTGAGCGCGCCGTCGGTGGCCGAGCCCGCGGAGCTGAGGCGCCGCATCGAGGACGGCGAGTGGGTCGTGGACCTGCGCAACCGCACTGCCTTCGCAGCCGGGCACGTCGCCGGCAGCTTCAACTTCGGGATCGAGGGGAAGTTCTCCACCTACCTCGGCTGGCTGATTCCCTGGGGGACGCCACTCACGCTGCTCGGTGAGACGGCCGACGACGTCGCCCAGGCCCAGCGCGAGCTCGTCCGCATCGGCATCGACCGGCCCGTCGCACACGCGACCGGCTCCCCGGCGGAGTGGGCCGACGAGCTGTCATCGTTCGCCACCGGCGTCTTCGCCGACCTCGCCGAGGTGCGTCACCACCGTGAGGTGGTCGTGCTCGACGTCCGGCGCGCGGAGGAGTTCGCCGCGGCGCGGATCGACGGCGCCGTCAACGTGCCTCTGCACGATCTGCACGACCGGGTCGACGACGTACCGGCGGGTGAGGTGTGGGTGCACTGCGCGAGCGGCTACCGGGCCTCGGTGGCAGCCTCGCTCCTCGACGCCTCCGGACGCACGGTCGTCGCGATCGACGACTCGTTCGACAATGCCACGGAAGTGGGTCTGCACCTCGTTGGCCCCGACGCGTGATCACGGTTGCCGTCGCGATCCTGGCCGGTGCCCTGATCGGGCTAAGCCTGGGCACGCTCGGTGGCGGTGGCTCGATCCTCGCCGTCCCGGTGCTGGTCTACGCCCTCGAGCAGACCCCTGCGCAGGCCACCACTGGCTCGTTGGTGGTGGTTGGAGTGACCTCGCTGATCGGGACGGTCACTGCCTATCGAGCCGGCCACGTGCTGCTCGCCCGGGGCGCCGGCTTCGGGGCCGTCGCCCTCGGTGGTGCCGTGGTCGGTGCCAAGGCGTCCGCCCACGTGCCGGAACCGGTCCTGCTCGCGTGCTTCGCGGCGCTGATGCTCGTGGTCGCCGTCGTCATGGCAGTGCGTCTCGTGCGCGGCGAGGAGCACCATGACCGGCGCGGGACGCTGGACGACCCGATCATCACCTTCAGCCCGACGTTTGCCTGCCGGTGCCCCCGTGCCGTCAAGGTGCTGATCACCGCCAGCGTGGTCGGACTTCTCACCGGCTTCCTGGGCGTCGGCGGAGGCTTCCTCGTCGTCCCCGCTCTCCTGCTCGCGCTCGCCCTCCCGATGGCGTACGCCGCCGGCACATCCTTGGTCGTCATCACCATGACCAGTGCAGTCGCCCTCGTCGTCCGTGCCGGTTCCGGTGTCTCTCCCGACTGGTGGCTGGTGCTGGTCCTGACTGCGGCCTCGGCCATCGCTGCGGTGGCTGGCGCACGGCTCGCGGACCGCATCGACGCCCGTCGGCTCCAGCTTGCCTTCACCGTCCTCGTGCTCGGCGTCGCGGTCTACACCGCGGTCCGCGCCTTCCCCGCCCTCGTCTGAATCAACGAAAGAGAACGTCATGTCCACGACGCACACCCGCCGCCACGCCGCCGCCCCAGGCCCCGAGCCCGAACTCGGTTACCGACCCGGCCCTCTCGGCCGCCTCGGTGTCGCGGTCACGCGCCACGGCCGCCTCACCGCGGTCGTGTGGTTGCTGGTGATCGTCGGCCTGGGTGTCTTCGCGCCTCGCGTCGAGTCCGAGCTCTCCGGGGCCGGGTGGCAGGCGAACGGTTCTGACTCCGTCACCGCCCGCGAGCTCGCCCAAGAGCACTTCGGCGGCAACGCCTCGACGGCGATCCAGGTGGTCGTGCACTCGACCGACGGCCCGCTCACCTCACCCGCTGGACAACAGGTGCTCGCCAGCGCGACCGCCCTGCTCCAGGACGACTCCCGCATCGCCGACGTGCTCCAACCCCAGCCCGGCGCCACCCTGAGCGAGGACGGCACCACCGCGGTCCTGCTGGCCGGCGCGAACGCCGACCCCAACGAGATGGTGCGCGTCGCCGATGATCTCAAGGGGCCGCTGCAGGACCTCTCCACCTCGGGGATCCAGGTGAACCCGACCGGCGCCTCGCTGCTCTGGTCGGACTTCAACGAGGCCAACCTGTCGGCGATGCTGAAGTCCGAGCTGTACTCGTGGCCGGTGACGCTCGCGATCCTGGTGCTGGCCTTCGGCGCCCTCGTGGCCGCTGGCCTGCCGCTGATCCTCACGCTCGCGGGGCTCGTTGCGTCGGCCGGATCCCTGGTGCTGATCAACCAGTTCGTGCCGGTCTCCATCTGGGCGATGAACTTCGCGATGATGTTCGCGCTCGCCCTCGGCATCGACTACGCGCTCTTCGTCGTGGTGCGCTACCGGGCCGCCCGCGCCCGCGCAGGGAGCACGCCACCGCGTGCGATCGCCGAGACCATGGACACGGCTGGCAAAGCGGTACTCCTCTCCGGTGCGACCGTCCTCATCTCGCTGTCCGCGGTCATGCTGGTGCCCTCGCCGTCGTTCCGCTCGATGGCCGGCGGGATCATGCTCTCGGTCGTCTTCGTGCTCGCCGCGACGCTCACCCTGCTGCCTCTGGTGCTCGCCAAGCTGGACCACCGCATCAACAAGCTCGCGCTGCCCTGGTCCCGCTCCGGTGAGCACCGCTCCCCGAAGTTCGCCGCCTGGGGTGAGCGGCTCTGGAAGCGCCCGGTCGCCTTCGGCCTCGCCGCCCTGGTGGTGCTGCTCGCCCTGGCCGCACCTGTCGTCGGCCTGACGACCGCTATGCCGTCCATCAAGGTGCTGCCCGAGGACTCCTCGGCCCGGGTCGGCTACGACCGCGTGCAGGACGCGTTCGGCGACGGCGCCCCCGGGACCCTCACGATCGTGGTTGACGAGGCCGACGCGACGGCCGCGGCCGCCGTGATCGGTGACGACCCCGGCATCGCCGGCGTCATGGCCGCCATGCCGACTGCCGACGGATCGTCGTACGCGCTGATCCAGGCGGTGCCGACGATGGACCCGTCCGACCCCGCGCTGAGCGAGACCGTGGACCGACTCCGCACTGACCTGCCGTCGACGGCGTACGTCGGCGGGGCCGCCATGGAGAACCTCGACCTCAAGACCCAGCTCGATCACTCCACCCCGCTGGTGATCGGAGTGATCCTGGCGCTGGGCTTCCTGCTGCTCCTCGTCGCGCTCCAGGCGCCGCTGATCGCCCTGCTCGGGACCCTCGCCAGCCTGCTTTCGACCGCCGCGGCATTCGGTGTCGCCCGCCTGGTCTTCCAAGAGGCCTGGGGTGCCGGCCTGTTGGGCTTCGAGCCTCAGGGCTTCCTCGATGCCTGGGCGCCGGTGTTCTTCTTCGCGATGATCTTCGCGATCGCGATGGACTACACGGTCTTCCTGCTCGCCTCGGCCAAGGAGCTCTTCGAGCACTCCAGTGACCCGAAGGAGGCGATGGTCGGCTCGCTGGCGCACTCCGGCCGGGTCATCTTCGCAGCCGGAGCCGTCATGGTTGCGGTGTTCTTCACCTTCGCGCTATCCGGGCCGCTACCTCCCAAGGAGATGGGCATCGTGCTCGGTATCGCCGTGCTGCTCGACGCCTTCCTGGTCCGGCTCGTGCTGCTACCCGTACTTCTGCGCCTCACCGGCAGAGCGGCCTGGTGGGCACCACGCTGGCTGACCCGCGTCCTGCCCGACATCCGCTTCTCCCACAGCTGAACGAGACCACCTCATGTGCCGAGCAGTGCGATGCAAGACCTGCGGGAAGACCACCTGGGCTGGCTGGGGCCAACACATCGCGACCGTCAAGGCGCGGGTTCCCGATGGACAGTGGTGTCCCGGCGAGCACGGCAAGGCCACCAAGACCGACGCGAGCGAATCCAGCAACAACCCCGGCTTCTTGCGAAGGATCTTCGGCCGGTCCTGACTCGATCGTGGTCAGGTCCGCGGGGGCTCGTTGCGGCAAGCCTAGTCACCGCGACCATGTGCTCGAAACCCAACAGGGACTGGACGGAGCAGACCTGGGCTGTCTACTCATGCGCCAAGGTTCGTGGAGCTCCGAGCACACCTCCGTGACATGCGAAGCGCTACTCGAAACCACAAGCAGACCGTCGATGACACCGACCTCGAACTGACTCGCCGGACCGCACCGGTAATGAGGTGGGGCCTGGGGACACGAGGCCCCACTGCGGCCCCAGCGCCACTTCTAGGGACGTTTCTGCAGGTAGATGCATGCACGTGTCCTACTCACTTCTACGACATCTAGTTTGCGCCCGGGTCGCGGCGGCGGCCGTCGAGTCTTCACGAGGGCGGGCGACGGTCGCTTTCCTCGGCGCGAGTACGGCGCCTCTCCTGCTTGCGAGCCCGCTGTCGCTCCCGAGCACGTTTGCGCTCCGCCTGCTTTTTGGCGCGGCGTTTCGCCCGGTCACGCTCCTTGGCGGCAAGTTCGTCCGTGCTCACGAACGACTTGGACGCCCGGTTGGCCCACAACAGCAGGGGCGTTCGCACAAGGGCCATCCGTAACGAGGGGTAGTTGGTCGGCTTCTGCAGCACTCCGACTGTGTCTCCCCAGTAGCCATAGGTGTCGACGTTATCGATCAGGTCGTAGTGGCGACCCGGCCCCTCTCGACGAGGTGGAAAGTCGGTGTCCGCGCGCCGGACCTCGAGCTTGGCGAACGCCGCCATCGCTCGGATTCCGTCGGCGTAGTAGCGCCAGCAGTCGACCTTGTAGTGCGGGTGCACACGCGAGGGGACCGTGAGGATGAAGAGTCCACCCGGCTTGAGCAGGCGCGCGATCTCCATGGTCGATGCCCAGAAGAACGGGATGTGCTCGAAGACTTGGCCGGAACTGACGACATCGACACTGTTGGACTTCAACGGCACGCGGTACGGCTGCTTCATGACCACGTCCACATTGAGACGATCGTCGATATCGACACCGATCAGCTCGAAGTCGAGATGTTCCAGCAGGGCCCGATGGACCATGCCCTCGTCCATCTTCTTCGGGTTGGTGCGCGAACCGAAGACGACGACGGTCAGCTTCTTGTCGGTCGGAACAAAGTCGGCGATGCATCGCCGCATCTCTTCGTAGGCCGATCAGTGCACCACTCACCTCCTCATCGCGAGCACCACCCTAAGCCAGGTGCGGACGGCGCCCTCTCTAGGTACGACGGCGAGGATGTCGCGGGCCGTGTTGGCGTCATGCGATTTCGGTCACGCTCACCCTTGGTAGCCGCACACGTCGACTGCCGTCATACACACAACATGCCGGGAAAGCGACGGGCATCCTGACGACACCATCTACTCGGAGGTGCCACGTGCGTCGTCTCTTGATCTGCCTGCTTGCTGCTGGGTTTCTCTTCGCCATCTGGGGCGGTGACGCAGCGAAGGCGGAGTCGCAAACTCGCGCCGGCACCGGTGACATCAGCAAGATCGTCGTCAACAACGGCACCAACACGTTGACCACCAAGGTGTTCGGCTTTGGTAACCCGTGCGGTGGGGCCCACTACATCTCGGTGGAGGTCAGGAACCGGAACGGCAGACTCCTCTACCACGCGACGGGCGGCTGTTATCCGGGCGCGACGTGGGCGACGGGTCTGTACTACACCGCAACCGGTGAGGGCGAAGATGAGACGAAAGTGCGTTGCTCTCGCTTCGAATTCAAGCGCGTGCAGTCTCCGCGCTCCTACATCATCGTGATGCCCCGCAGCTGCCTCGATCATGCGCCGGATCGGGTCAAGGTCAACGTCTGGGGAGACAACTACGGCTCCACAACCGGTGGCGAGGCGGGACCGACGAAGCTGCTCAACCGAGGCTGACGACACAGCGTTCGGGCTGATGCTGCGAGGCTAGAGGTCGTACGTCGCATCGAGCCGGACGTCGAGCTCCACCAGGTCAGGATGCGCTGAGATGTGCTCGTCATCGAGGTACCTCTGGAGCGACGCTGACGCCTTGACCGTTGCATCGTGCACGCGTTCGCGCGCCGCCATCAGCTCCAAGTAGGACGCGCGCAACCGACGGCCGGCGGCCTGCTCCTCGGGACTCACACCACCAGTCTCTCATCGTGAGCCGGTGCACACCCAACAAGCGTGAGCCGGCACGCTCAGCAGCCTCGCCGAAGCAGCACGGAACGCGCGACACGCTTGTAGCGTCGAAACCCCATGAGGTCATTGATCGCCGTCGCCGTGTTGCTCAGTGCAGGGTGCGGTGGCGTTGAGAAGGCGAACTCCCCCGAGCCCGAGCAGCCCGGCATCCAGCCCGCCACCGGCGAGTGGCGCCAACTCCCGACTCCACCGCTGTCGCCGCGGCTTGGGGCCGTCACCGCGTGGACCGGTGAAGAGGCGCTCTTCTTGGGTGGAGACACCAGCCCGCCGTGTCCGCCGAATGCCGATTGCGCCCTACCGAGCGATGCTTACGCGTTCGACGGAGCCGCCTACGACCCAGCGCGAGACACGTGGCGACCGACCGCACCGGCGCCCATCCGCATCGCGCCCTACGCTCCGCATGCCGTCATCAACGACGAGGTGTTCATCGTGGTCGAGGACCGGATGATCTCGTACGACGCGTCCGAGGACCGCTGGTCGATGCATCCCGACCTTCCGGCTGGGTCGGAATACCCGCAGCTCACGACAGTCGACGGAGGCATCGTGGCTGTCGAGAGCACTCGCAAGCGACACTCAGGGCCGGACCAGATCTACAAGCCTTCCGACAGGACTTGGTCGCCCCTTCCGGCCGACCCGCTCGGACCGTCATTCGACCGCGTCGCCACCCTGACCTCACACGGGTTGGTGTTGACCGGGCAGGATCTCGTTCGCCAGCCCGGGGTCGAGCCGTCGTACGTCCACGCCACCGTGCTCGACCTGGACTCGATGCGCTGGGGTCCCGTGACCAAGAGCGACCAGATCGGCGGCTGGCAGTGGACCTGGACCGGGAAACGTCTGGTTGACCCGAGTCTCGGCGGTGCCGATGGCGGCGAGACCAATCCCTACGGTCGCACCATCCCCTACGGGGGCGCATTCGACCCGGAGACCCAGCGATGGACGCACCTCGACAACGTGCCGGGAGAGTCGACCGGCGGATGGACCGCCGAGGCACTGGCCGGCCCACTCGCGGCAACCGGCGGTTGGGTGTACGACGACCGAGAGCGAACCTATTCGAAGCTGCTACAACCTGCCGGCGCACCTCCGGATCCCGGGTCCGCAATCTGGGCCGACGGAAAGCTGATCGTCGTCGGCGGAGTCGACTTCAGCAAAGGCATGACTGAGGACGCCCTCTCCGACAAGGCCTGGATCTACGACCCGGCGCCCTAGCGCCGTCGACCACCTTCCCATTGACGCGGATCGTTGGGCCGAGCATGGTGTTGAGATGAAGTTACGTTCACTCTTGATGGCAACGGCCCTGTCGATGACGCTCATCGCGGCCTTGGCCACGGCTGCAACAGCGAATACCCGTTCCGTGCAAGACCCTCGCGGTGACGCGGAGAATCGCTGGGACATCACGCGAGCCCAACTGTCCAATGGAGCCGAACGCATCGCCGGTCGAGTCCATGTGGTCAACCTCCGCGCCGGCAGTGGATATTTCCAGGTGCGATTCAGCGTGCCGGGCAACCCGGACACCAATTTCTGGGCCTCGTCACGATGGCGGGCCGACGGCACGTTCCTCAACCGCTTGCATGTCTTCGGCGAAGGCGACGTTGACCACGACATTCCTTGCCACGTCACCTCGCAGTGGCGTCCAGGCGCTGACCGGGTCAGGGTCTCGTTCCCGCGCGACTGCATCGAGGGACTGCACGGCCCGCTCCTGATGTCAGCCGCGCTCGGACCGTTGCCTCGCTTCCACAGTCAGGACCACGTACGGCTCGTCAAGGTCCTTCAAGGCTGAGCGGTTCGACGTTGCTCAGAAGCGGTTGTGCAGCGGCAACGCGCTGCCAGCGTTAACGGGTTGTCAGGTTTCTCGAGATCCCCGTTAGGGGTCCGTTAGGAGAGCCCGAAAACCGTCAGATTCAGAGGTCTACTGGACGACGTCCTCATCAACTCTGACGAAGAAGGCTCCCCGATGGACGACGTCCTGTTCCTCCTGATCACCCTGGCGTTCTTCGCCGTCACCGGTCTGGTGCTGAAAGGGCTGGAACGCCTGTGAGCGCCGAAAATGTCGCCGGGCTGGTCGCGACGATCCTGCTGACGGGATATCTGCTCGTCGCGTTGCTCTTCCCTGAGAGGTTCTGATGTCCGACACTCTCGCGGGTCTGCTCCAGGTCGGCCTTCTCCTGGTTGCGTTAGCGGTCTGCTACCGACCGCTCGGCGCCTACATGGCTGGTGTGTACACAGTTGGCGGCCACTGGCGGGTCGAGCGTGGGATCTACCGAGCTCTCGGCGTTGATCCCGACGCGGACCAACGTTGGCCGGTGTATGCCCGTTCACTGCTGGCGTTCTCCGCCGTCAGTGTGCTCGGCCTCTTCGCTCTCCAGCGTCTGCAGGACCACCTACCGCTGTCGTTGGGATTCCCGTCCGTCGAACCGGGTCTTGCCTTCAACACGGCCGCGTCGTTCGTCACCAACACAAACTGGCAGGCGTACTCCGGCGAAGTCACCATGGGCCACCTGACCCAGATGGCCGGCCTGGCGGTGCAGAACTTCGTGTCAGCCGCGGTCGGGATGGCGGTGGCAGTTGCGCTCATTCGGGGCTTCGCCAGGTCACGTACCGACCGCTTGGGTAACTTCTGGGTCGACCTCGTACGAGGCTCGATCCGCATCTTGTTGCCTCTTGCCGCGGTGGCGGCAGTCGCCCTGATCGCCCTCGGCGCGATCCAGAACCTGTCTGCCGGCACCGACATCACGACGGTGAGCGGCGGTGCCCAAACCATCACCGGAGGACCCGTCGCTTCACAAGAAGCCATCAAAGAGCTCGGCACCAATGGCGGCGGCTTCTACAACGCCAACTCCGCACACCCCTTCGAGAACCCCAACGCCGTCAGCAACCTGTTGGAGATTTTCCTGCTGCTGCTGATCCCGGTCTGTCTGACCCGGACCTTCGGGCTCATGGTCAAGGACAAGAGGCAGGGCTACGCGATCCTGGCGGCGATGGGCGTCATCTGGGCAGCGGTGCTGATCGGCGTGACGGTGCTGGAGATGACACATCCGGGATCAGCCTTCAACGCCGCTGGTGCCTCGATGGAAGGCAAGGAAACTCGCTTCGGCGAGCCGGCGTCCGCGTTGTTCGCCACGTCGACGACCGGCACGTCGACCGGAGCAGTCGACTCATTCCATTCCTCGTTCACCGCTGTCGGTGGCGGCCTGCTGATCTTCAACATGGGTCTTGGCGAGGTCGCGCCTGGCGGTGTCGGCTCGGGTCTCTACGGCATGCTCGTGCTGGCGATCGTGACCGTCTTCGTGGCCGGGCTGATGGTGGGACGTACGCCGGAGTACCTGCGCAAGAAGATCAGCTCCCGCGAGATCAAGCTCGTATCGCTGTCGATCCTGACGATGCCCATCGTCGTCCTGGCCGGCACGGGCCTTGCGATGGCCCTGTCAAAGCCCAAGGAGTCCATCCTCAACCCGGGGCCGCATGGTCTTTCTGAGGTGTTGTACGCGTTCACGTCTGCCGGGAACAACAACGGGTCAGCCTTCGCCGGGCTGGCCGCCAACACCGGCTTCTACAACACCGCGCTTGGCTTGGCGATGTTGCTCGGACGTTTTCTTCCGATCATGTTTGTGCTCGCGCTTGCAGGATCGCTGGCTCGCCAACAACCCGTTCCCAAGACCGCGGGAACGTTGCCCACGTACCGCCCTCTGTTCGTGTCGATGCTGATCGGCGTCGTGATCATCGTCGCCGGCCTGACGTTCTTTCCGGCCCTTGCACTCGGCCCGCTCGCGGAAGGTCTGTGATGGCAACCCTCTTGGACAACCGTCCCGGCGAAACCACCAGGATCGCGGGCGGTTCGCTTGACCCGAGACTTCTCCTCACATCACTGCCAGATGCCGTTCGCAAGCTCGACCCGCGCGTGATGGTGCACTCCCCTGTCATGTTCGTCGTCGAGGTCGGCGCAGTACTGTCGACCGTCCTGGCGCTGAAGGACCCAAGCCGGTTCGGGCTCACCATCGCCGTGTGGCTCTGGCTCACGGTCATCTTCGCCAACCTCGCCGAAGCAGTCGCGGAAGGCAGAGGCAAGGCCCAAGCTGCCACTCTGCGGAAGACGAATCGCGAAACCGTCGCGCGCCGGCTCGGGCCCGATGGCGTCGAGGAGGAAATGCCGGCCGCGAAGCTGCAGCTCGGCGACAAAGTGGTGGTGGAGGCAGGGCAGCTCATCCCCGGAGATGGTGACGTCGTCGAGGGCGTAGCGAGCGTCGACGAGTCAGCCATCACGGGCGAGTCGGCTCCGGTGATCCGCGAGTCAGGTGGCGACCGCAGCTCCGTGACAGGCGGCACCAAGGTGCTCTCAGACCGGATCGTCGTACAGATCACGGCTCGTCCCGGTGAAGGGTTTGTGGATCGGATGATCGCGCTGGTCGAAGGTGCGTCGCGACAGAAGACGCCCAACGAGATCGCGCTGAACATCCTGCTGGCCAGCCTCACGGTCATCTTTCTGGTCGCCACCGCCACACTTCAGCCGTTCGCGATCTACTCCAGTGCGCCCCAGACCCTCATCGCGCTGGTCGCGCTCCTTGTCTGTCTGATCCCGACCACGATTGGCGCGCTGTTGTCGGCGATCGGCATCGCCGGCATGGACCGCCTCGTGCAGCACAACGTGCTGGCCATGTCGGGCCGTGCCGTCGAGGCCGCAGGAGATGTCAACACCCTCCTGCTCGACAAGACGGGTACGGTGACGCTCGGCAACCGGCAAGCCTCGGAGTTCACCCCTGTGAATGGCGTGAGCGCTGCAGAACTGGCCGATGCCGCGCAGCTGTCGAGCCTCGCCGACGAGACCCCGGAAGGCCGGTCTGTCGTCGTCCTCGCCAAGACCTCATACGGGTTACGGGAACGCCAGACCGGCGAACTCGCAGGCGTCGAGTACGTCCCCTTCACCGCGCAAACCCGGATGAGCGGTGTCGACCTTGCTGACGGAGGTCACATCCGCAAAGGTGCGGCCTCGGCAGTCGTGGCCTGGGTCCGTGAGCAAGGTGGCGACACCACATCGGAGACGAGTGCCATCGTCGAGAGGATCTCGGGATCGGGTGGTACGCCGCTCGTGGTCGCCCAGGCAAAGCCGGACGAACCTGCGCGGGTTCTCGGCGTCATCCACCTCAAGGACGTCGTCAAGGAGGGAATGCGGGAGCGGTTCGACGAGATGCGGCGGATGGGGATCCGGACGGTGATGATCACCGGCGACAACGAGTTGACCGCCCGCGCCATCGCCGACGAAGCAGGTGTCGACGACTTCCTCGCTGAAGCCACGCCCGAACAGAAGATGACGCTGATCCGCCAGGAACAACAAGGTGGTCGGCTGGTCGCGATGACCGGCGACGGCACGAACGACGCACCAGCGTTGGCCCAGGCCGACGTCGGAGTGGCCATGAACACCGGCACCTCGGCGGCAAAGGAGGCCGGCAACATGGTCGACCTCGACTCGAACCCCACGAAGCTGATCGAGATCGTGGAGATCGGGAAGCAACTCCTCATCACGCGCGGGTCGCTGACGACGTTCTCGATCGCGAACGACATCGCCAAGTACTTCGCGATCATCCCGGCCATGTTTGCCGGTGTGTACGCCGGACTCGACTCGCTCAACATCATGCGGCTGGCGACGCCGCAGTCCGCCATCGTCTCGGCCGTGGTCTTCAATGCCCTCGTCATCGTGGCGCTGATCCCGCTTGCGCTGCGAGGCGTTCGCTACACCCCGTCGTCAGCAGCCAGCATGCTGCGCAGAAACCTCGCAATCTATGGACTCGGCGGCATCATCGCGCCGTTCATCGGCATCAAGCTCATCGACCTGCTGGTCTCTCAGTTCCCCGGCTTCAACTAACCCGTCCCGATCACAGAAAGGACGACATCTCGATGGCCACACCACTCTCCCCCGCATTGCGTCAGTTCGGGCCGGCCGTACGCGCCTTCGTCGTGCTCACGGTCATCCTTGGCCTGTTCTATCCGTTGGCCGTCACCGGTTTGGCGCAAACGGTCTTTCCCGGAAACGCGGACGGCTCCTTGGTGACACGGCATGACAAGGACGTCGCCTCAGACCTCATCGGTCAGGCGTTCACGCGACCTGTGCTCAACGGGAAGGGCGAGCCGGTGCTCGACGATGGTGTCCCCGTCGTCGAACCCGATCCGTCGTACTTCCAGAGCCGGCCCTCCGCAGCAGGCACCGGCTACGACCCGCTCGCTACGTCGGCATCGAACTACGGGCCAGAGAACGCCGACCTGCTGGCCGCGATCGAGGAACGTCGCCGGACTGCCGCCAAGCTGGACGGCGTACCCCCCACGCAGGTCCCGCCGGACGCCTTGCTGGCAAGCGGATCAGGCCTCGACCCGCACATCTCGTCTGCCTACGCCGAAGAGCAGGTCGCACGGGTCGCTAGGGAACGCGGCCTCGCCACCGAACAGGTCGAGCAGCTCGTGGCAGACCACACCCAGGGCCGGACACTCGGCTTCATCGGTGAATCTCGAGTGAATGTTGTCCTGCTCAACCTCGCCCTCGATGACCTTGGCCCACCGGCTGTGAGTGCAGACTAGAGACATGAGTGCGAATGCCGTGAAGACTCGGGGGCTGCTCCGCGTCTATCTCGGGTCCGCTCCCGGCGTCGGCAAGACCTACGCGATGCTCGGTGAGGGCAAACGCCGCGCCGACCGAGGCACCGATGTCGTCGTGGGTTACGTCGAGACCCACGGCCGCATTCACACAGCCGAGATGATGGAGGGCCTCGAGGTCGTCCCTCGTCGGCAGCTGAACCATCGCGACGCGACCTTCTCTGAAATGGATCTCGACGCGGTGCTGGCAAGACGACCTCGCGTCGCCCTGGTCGACGAGCTCGCGCACACCAACGTCCCCGGCTCGCGAAACGAGAAACGCTGGCAGGACATCGAAGATCTGCTCGACGCAGGCATCGACGTGATCTCGACCGTCAACATCCAACACCTCGAGTCCTTGAACGACGTCGTGGAGAAGATCACCGGAGTCCCCCAACAGGAACGCGTTCCTGATGTGGTGGTGCGCAATGCCGACCAGGTTGAACTCGTCGATATGGCACCCGAGGCATTGAGGCGTCGGCTGGCACACGGAAACGTGTACGCCGCTGAGACGGTGGACGCCGCACTCGGCAACTACTTCCGTCCCGGCAACCTCACTGCACTGAGAGAGCTCGCCCTGCTGTGGACCGCCGACAAGGTCGACGAGGCGTTGCAGCGATACCGCAGCCAGCACAACATCGATCGAACCTGGGAGGCTCGGGAACGCGTGGTCGTCGCCGTGACTGGCGGACCCGAAGGCGAGACGTTGATCCGACGTGCGGCACGCATCGCAGCCCGCTCTTCTGGTGGAGATCTGCTGGCTGTGCACGTAGCTCGTTCGGACGGTCTCACCGGAGCGAGCCCGGCGGCGCTGGCATCGCAGCGACGCCTCGTTGAAACGTTGGGCGGTACCTACCACCAGGTCATCGGCGACGACATCTCAGAAGCTCTGCTGACGTTTTCGCGTGCCGAGAACGCGACACAGCTCGTCCTCGGAATCAGTCGGCGTTCCAGACTGTCCGCGATCTTCAGTGGCGCAGGTATCGGAGCATCAACGATCCGGGCGTCAGGCGACATTGACGTGCACATCGTGACGCATCACGAGATGGGCAAGGGTCGCGGACTGCCCGGACTTCGGGGCAGCCTCACGCGTCGCCGGCGCATCCAGGGGTTTGCGCTGGCCGTAGCTCTTCCCATCGCTCTGACGTTTGTGCTCGCTCTTCAACGGGGTGACCTCAACCTCGTCAGCGACGTCCTGCTCTTCCTGCTCGCGGTCGTGGTAGTCGCCCTGGTCGGCGGCTTCTGGCCCGCATTGCTGGCCGCGATCGGCGGCTCGCTGCTGCTGAACTACTACTTCACGCCGCCGATCCACACCTTCAGCATCGGCGAGACCAACAACACTCTGGCGTTGGCCGTGTTCGTGGTGGTCGCCGCCTTGGTCAGCTCGGTCGTCGACCTGGCCGCTCGGCGTACGCGCCAAGCAGCGCGGTCAGCGGCCGAGTCCGAGACGCTGGGCACTCTTGCCGGCAGCATCCTGCGTGGAGAGACTGCACTTCCGGCGCTTCTCGAACGTGTTCGCGAAGCATTCGGTCTGACGTCTGTGACGTTGCTGCAACGGAGCGGGGCAGACTCGGGGCGTCCCTCCACGCGGTCGTCGACACCGTCAGCTGACTGGAATGCCATCGCTTCGGCCGGCGATCCGGCGTGCGCGAGTCCCCACGAGGCCGACACCGAGGTTCCGGCCGGTGACACGCTCATGTTGGCCCTTCGAGGTCGGTCACTGCTTGCCGAGGACCAGCGGCTGATCGGCGCGTTTGCTGCGCAGGCCGCCGTCATCCTCGAGCGTTCGCAGTTGAGCGAGGCCGTGGCCGCTGCTGCCCCGTTGGCGGCCGCCGACCGGATGCGTACGGCGTTGCTTGCAGCGGTCGGACATGACCTCCGGACTCCGCTCGCGTCGGCGAAGGCGGCCGTCACCAGCCTGCGGGGCTCAGACGTGCAGTGGTCTGTGGCCGATCAAGAGGAACTGCTCGCCACCGCCGACGAGTCCTTGGACCGCCTCGCGCAGCTCGTCGAGAACCTGCTCGACATGAGTCGGCTCCAGGCTGGCGCGATGTCCATCCAGCGCCAAGCGGTGGGCTTCAGCGAGGTTGTTCCACGTGCCCTCGACCAGCTCGGGCCTCCAGCACGTGACGTGGTCACGGATATCGCCGAAGACCTCCCGGACGTCGAGGCTGACCCTGGCTTGCTCGAGCGTGTCATCGCCAACCTGGTCAGCAACGCACTTCGCTACTCGCCAGAGTCGACTCCACCGATCGTGGCGGCCAGCGTTCTCGGCAGCCAGGTTGAGCTTCGGGTGGTCGACCGTGGGCCAGGCATCCCGCGAGATGACCTCGACCGCATCTTCGCGCCGTTCCAACGACTGGGCGACACCGACAACACCACGGGAGTGGGTCTTGGACTGGCCCTTTCGCGCGGCCTCACCGAGGCGATGGGCGGGACCCTGAACCCGGAGGAAACTCCGGGAGGCGGCCTGACGATGGTGATCTCGTTGGTCGCGGCTCAGCCTCGCGGGGCGCGTCACTCTGTGACCGAGCCCGGCCGCCGTGAGCGCGAAGCGCATCAGCCTGTCAGCGGACGTGACGTTTCATGACTCGGGTTCTCGTGGTGGACGACGAGCCGCAGATCCTGCGTGCGCTCCGCATCAACCTTCGAGCTCGTTCGTACGATGTCGACACCGCAGCGACAGGCAGCGACGCCCTCTCGGTGGCGGCCAACCACCCACCCGACCTGGTCATCTTGGACCTCGGTCTGCCGGACCTGGACGGCATCGAGGTGATCCATGGACTACGTGGATGGATGAGTGCCCCCATCATCGTGCTGTCCGGCCGCAGCGGCAGCAGTGACAAGATCCACGCACTCGACGCCGGCGCCGACGACTACGTGACCAAGCCGTTCGGTGTCGACGAGCTGCTCGCGAGGATGCGCGCGGCCACTCGACGAGCGCATGCGGACGACGCGCAGCCGGTCATGACCTTCGGCGACGTACGCGTTGATCTCGCAGCCAAGCGTGTCACCGTGTCCAACCCCGATGGTCCGTCCGACGTCCGGCTGACCCCCACCGAGTGGCACCTGCTCGAGGTGTTGGCGCGCAACCCGGGCAAGCTTCTGAGCCAACGACACCTCCTCCGCGAGGTCTGGGGACCTGGCTACGACAACGCTCACGGCAACCTGCGCCTCTACATGGCTCAGTTGCGCAAAAAACTCGAGCCCGACCCGGCGCGCCCGCGCTACCTGCTCACCGAGCCCGGGATGGGCTATCGCTTCGAGGCAGACGAGCAGCCGAGCCAGTTGCCAAGTCCCTAGGTCCTCACGCCATCCTGCGAGCGCGGGAGACTGCCTGCCGCTTGCCACAGGGTGGAGGGTGGCGCGTCCTCGGTGTATCACTGGGGTGTGACGTCGCTCCCTACTGATGACGACCACGTCGTACGACGCCTGAAGCGGAGAAACGAGGACCACCATGCCGAGCGGACACGTCGATGGTTTCCTGCCCAGCACCTCCGGGATGAAGTTCACGAACCGCTTCCCCTCCGGGATCCCCATTGTGAGCATCGACCTCCCGGGCACCGATCGTTCGATCCCGATCGGCGATGCGTCCAACGGGGTGTGCGGCGGGATGGTGTACGCCGCCCTCGACATGTTCCTTGCTCGACCGCCGTTGCGCGTACCGGAGACTACTGAGCCGCCATCGGGAGAGACGCCGCTGACGGAGTACCTGACGAGCCGCCTGATGGACAGCTTCGCGCTGGACCACGGGCTGGGGTCGAACGTCGTGCAGTACATGAAGCTGATGTCGACGCCAGACGACGACAGCCTCATCATCGACGGAGTACCCAAGGTCATTGCGCACGAGGAGTGGCCGAAGATCAAGAGCGACATCGACGCAGGTCGACCCTCACCGCTCGGCCTCGTGGCCGGCAAGCAAGTACGTCCCACCGACATCTCCGGCAAGGTGAAGCAGCTCGGCCATTGCCATCAGGTGCTGGCTTACGCATACGACCTTGACGACGATGACCAGTTGACGCTGCGCGTGTACGACCCCAACGACCCTGGCACGGACACCTCGACGATCGAGATGAGTCTCGGCAACCTCAGCGACTCCACCAAGATTGTCACCGAACGGATTACGTCGAGAATCTCCGGTCACGGCAGCTTCCGGGCGTTCTTCCGGCACGACCACTACAGCCCCGTCAAACCGCCAGAAGGTGTCTCTCCGGGACCAAGGTGACCGAGCCCTGGCGCTGGGCGACCTCCCCAGGCGACTGGTCAGCGAAGCCGGTCAAGGAGCCGCTGTTGCGAAGTCAGCTGCGAGCGTATGGTCGCGGTCTGCGTAAGAGGGGCCGAATGACTCTGCTGGACAACCGACGGATTTGTGATCGGCTCTGCGCGCAGGCGCAGCATGCTCAGCGTGCATCGCTGCCCGTGGAGCGACCGCACGGTGAGCTTGAGCTTCGGGTCGGTCATGTCCTCGACGACCTCCTTGCCTCGCAACACGCCACGTTTGTTGGCGATCACCGTGGACGCTGAGCTGGTCCCCTCACCATCGGTTTCGGCGCTGAGCTCGACGGCCCACGTCGATCCTGGTCGAGGGCCGATGACCAACCACCGCACGACAACTCCAATGTCCTTGCGTTGGACGGCGACCATGGCCATCTGAATGTCCTGCCGACATGCGGTTACGCCCGCGAACGGGTGGGCCGGGGAGGCGAGCACGCTGCAGAGATGGGGTGCGTCCACTCTGATCGGGCCAGGCCCGAACGCAACAACATCAAAGTACGGGGCTTCGAAGACCGGGACAGTCTTGGAGACGGTCCACCCACCGTCATCCGCCATCGCGTGAAACGGCACATTGACCGAATCTTCCCAGATCTCGTTCGATGCCGATGAGAAACCGCCGCGCCACCGGCTGCCTTCGGGAAGTCCGCGAGTCGTCGCTGTCATCACGTAGTGGTCGTCGTCGGTCTTCTCGGCCGTCAAGACGATCCGTCCACCACCGTGGCAGACGCCGTGCACCACCGTCTCGGTCACCGGCTGGAGTGTAGGAGCGAATGAAGTCGCCGGTTGTGCGGCAGCTGGGGGGGTCAACACGGTCGAGGCGCTCAGCATGGTCAATGCAGCGAGTCCGACAGTGGCCAGGGAACGTAGGTTGCGTGACATCTGAGGACCCCCGTGTACTGAACCGCCAGAGCAGCAGTCGCGCGGCCATGATGTCACGAGATGCCCCACCTCGAATGCGCTTCAAGGACACTGGCGTCGACGCACCCGACTGCAGCATTTGCGAGCAATGGGGGTTTCGCAACCCGGGCAGCAAGAAGTGGGCCGCTACATTTCGACAGCATCGTCAGTGACGGAATTGAGCACCGGTTGCCGTATCGATCTCTCGGCTAAATACTATGGTAAAGACCGTTTCGTCCTGCGACTCTGTGTCAGCGCCCGCATACGCAACGTAGCGCTAGACGGCTATTTCCTCGCTCCAGACGGTGGAGCCAGGCCTCGTCCTTTACGGCTGGCTCAGTCGCAGGCGCCCCATTCGACCCGCAAACACGGCAAGATAGAACCCATGGCGCAGGTACCGGATCGCTTGCATGCGCTGGCGCGCGCGACTCGCACCGCCAGCGACCTTGGCGACCTCTTCGACGTCGCCGTGGCGTTCATCGAATCCGAGCTGGCTGCCGATGGGGCTTACGTCGGCCGCATCGACCATCGCCACGGACGTATCGACATCGTGAAGAAGTCCGGTGCTTTCAACGACTTCGACGTGTGGAACGGCGACGAGTCGTTCCCCGTCTCTGACCAGGCCCGAGCCCAAGTCGTGTCGGAGTCCGCCGAACTGTGGACCGCGACGATCAAAGAACCCAGCCTGCTCCCGTACGACGAGAACCTGCTGAACACTCTCGGCCATGGTTCGGCGGCCAGTTTCCCGATCATCATGTCCGACATCGTTTGGGGCGTCCTCTACCTCACCCGGAAGTCTGACGAGGAGTTCGACGAGTCCAGCCTGATGCTGGGTGCGCTCGTCAGCGAGTTCCTTGCGGCCGGCATCGCGAGGGTCGACTACCACCGTCAACTTCACCGGCTCGCCTACACAGACCCGCTCACGGAGATGGCGAACCGCCGAGCCGTCGACGAACAGCTGCTCGCCTGGGCATCCGAGCCCGATATCGCCCCACGCCTCACCGTCGTCCTCTGCGACGTCAACAGACTCAAGTTCGTCAACGACAAGCACGGCCACTCCACCGGCGACCGCCTGCTCCGCGAGGTGGGCATGCTCGTGTCGACCTCGGCCAGCCGCTTCCCCCGTGCCTTGGCCGGCCGGATCGGCGGTGACGAGTTCGTGCTCGCCATTCCTGATGCGGCCCCTCACGATGTCGAGGAGGAGATGGGCCGGCTTCTCCAGGCCGCAGCCCTCCTCCCGTACGGCGATGGGCTGTCCTGCGGCGTCGCGAGCTGCGTCGAACTCACTCGCCTCGAACTCGAGCCGGCCGACCAGGTACGCGCTCTCCTTCGCCTCGCGGACGCTGAGCAGTATCGCCACAAGATGGCCGACCGCAACACGACCACACTCCCGACTCGCGCTCGCGTACCCGGTTCGCGCCGAACGGCTGCCGACTTCCGCGAACTGGCAGAGTCCGTCACGGTCCTCATCCAGGGCATCTTCGCCGAGCCCGGCCAGGTCGGACAACGCTTGTCGCGGATCGCGGCCACGGTCTGTGAGTCGTCGAACGGTGCTGCCTGGTGGGTCAGCGAGATCAAGAACGATGTGATCGTCGACCGATTCTGCGGCACCCCTCGCGATGAGGAGACGCGCGACGGTCAGTGGCAGCCCACAAAACTCGACCCGAAGGGTTATCGGCTGTCCGACTTCCCTGAGAGTGCTCGCGCGATCGAAGGCGCGTCCTTCGTCGTGGACGCGTTGCACGGTGACGACGCCGAACGCCGCTTCCTGATCCAGACCGGCTTCCGTGCAGGGATTTCTGCAGGAGGTAAGGCTTCTGACGGGACGCCCTGGTTGGTGGAGGTCTTCGGTGACGCGCTGACCCCGGAGCTACATCACGCCCAGGCACTGCTGTTGGCGTTGACGACGTTCGCTCTGCAGCTCCCCGAGAGCTGATCAGCGTCCAAGACCCTGGCTTCAAAGAGGTTTTCGTGACGCCCCGCTGCGCCCTGGTCGGCGTACGACGTAGAGGCTCCACCGGGTACGACGGAGGTCAGAATCCGAATCGGACCCTCAGGTGAAGCAGGTGGTTGTGTGAGCGTCAGGCTTCGACGACGCGGTTGCCGCCAGCGGACTGGGCCGTAGTCAGCGCCCCGGCTGCGCGATCCATCAGCGTGGCGGCGGAATCCCCACAGCTCCAGACCGTCCAACCGACGGAGCATGACTCGCCCTCGCCGGCCGAGCTACGGATGCGGTCAAGGATCGTGCGTGCCACGGGTACAGGGCAGTGCGCCAAGGCCACCACCAGGACGTCACCCTCAAGGCGGGCGAAGAGGTCAGCCTTGCGAACGACGCAGTGGGCGCGAGCGGCGAAGCTGGCGAGTTGCTCGTCGAGGTCGGCGGAGGTGCGGTTGTCGAGGTCGACGCGGGCCACGATCAGCGGGCCGCCGGAGCGGGCCGTCTCTGCGATGGCGTACTCGAGCTGCTCGTCCCAAGCGAAGTTGTTGGCGAGACCCGTCAGACGGTCGGTGCGCAGCATCTTCGCGCGCTCAGCCCAAATGGAGTGCTGCGCTAGGGCAGGCTCCTGCCGGCTGATTACGTCACTGGCGACGTCCCGAAGCGTCATGGTCTCTCCGATCTCGATAACAGGAGAATATGAAGGTATGGGGTGCGCGGGAAGCGCTCTGGCGAGGTTCGAACCGAACGTCAGGTCCGGCATCGTCCGATCGGAGGATGCCGGGCTTGTCAAGCACCGACGCATTCTGAGCGCATCGGCTGAACGGACCATGTTGAGGACGCCGATCGGTCGCGAGTCGTGGGCAATCAACCGATTCCAACCACCCCCTCAGACACCTACCGTGGAACACAGGTAAAGGAGCTTTCGCACCAGTCATCCTTGGTCCTAGCTCAGATCTTGCATAGATCGTTCCCGCCGTGCTCTCGGTCATGTCGGGCGGATCTGGTACACAACACCGTGCAGCCGAAAGGCTCGCAACCAAGCCCCCAGAGGGTGTGGGCCCGGAGCCATCAACAACGGCACCGGGCCCTTCTTGCTGCCCGGTTGCCGTGCCTCCTCCCCCGTCGGCGCAGCCGGCTCGTTCCCCGCCCAAAATCGCGCAGGTTTAGGCGCGCATCGGGTGGGTACGACGACCACGTGTATTGCGTGATGCTTCAACCAGCCGGGGCTGCCTGCGTCGTGCACAGCGCCCGTGAAAGAGCTGCCCTCCGGGTCTCGACATACCCAGGGTCTGCTCGTAAAGTGCCTGCTGACGCGCGAAATTCGCACTGGACGAATTCAGCCTCACCCTTGCTGCAGGGTTTCGGGCCTGAGCAGTTTCGATTCATTCGAAAGGGGACCTTGAATGGCTAACCTCAGTCGCTTGCCAACCCCGATCATCGAGCAGTGGGAATGGCAGTATGACGGTGTCTGCCGGAGCGTCGATCCCGAGGTCTTCTTTCCACCGGACTCCGAGCGCGGTCCCGTGCGGCAACGCCGCGAGATGCAGGCCAAGCAGTACTGCGAGCACTGCCCGGTCTTGGCCCGATGCCGCGAGCATGCTCTGAAGGTGCAGGAGCCCTATGGCGTCTGGGGCGGACTCACCCCGCGCGAGCGCGACCGCATCCTGCACGAACCCATGACCCCGGCCGGTCTGCCAGGTCAGCGGATCATCAAGCGGGTGTCGAGCGGTTGACGTGACCCGGACCGGTCACTCTCCCCAGAACACCCGCTCCACGGCTCCTCTGGCGCGCCGCGACGTCCGCATGTAGTCATCAGTGAGCCGGCCGGCAGCATCTCGCGGGTAGCCGCACAAGAATGCCACGCCTGACCGGTCTCGCGTCTCGCTCGGCAAACTGTCTGACGGCCGTCCTCGCACGAGCATGGTGGCGTTGCGGATCTTGCTGGCGAGTCGCCAGGCCGCAGAGAGCTCGGCGGCGTCAGACTCTGACAACAACTCATGCTCTGCACAGGCTTCCAACGCCGCGAGAGTCTGGGTCGTCCGCAAGTCTTCGTACGTGTGAGCATGTCGCATCTGCAGCAGCTGGATGGTCCACTCGATGTCGGCCAGACCGCCACGACCGAGTTTGAGGTGGGTGGCCGGATCTGCTCCACGCGGGAGCCGTTCGGCATCGACGCGGGCCTTGATACGACGTACCTCGGTCACGTCCTCAGGGGTGAGGCCATCTTTGGGATAGCGCAACGGGTCGATGAGTGCGGTGAACCGCTCTCCCAGCTCGGCGTCGCCCGCGATCGGCGCCGAGCGCAGCAGCGCTTGTGCCTCCCACACTTTCGACCATCGCTCGTAGTAGACCTCGTACGACGCCAAAGTCCGGACCAGCGGACCCTGCTTGCCCTCGGGACGCAGGCCAGCGTCCACCGACAGCGCCGGGTCGGCTCCGGGTAGCGCGAGGAGCCGTCGGAGCTCGTTCGCCACGGCAAAGGCGGCTTCGGCCGCATCCTTTTCCTCCACGCCAGGTAACGGCTGATGGACGAACAGCACGTCCGCATCGCTGCCGTATGACATCTCGCGACCACCGAGCCGTCCCATCGCGATGATGGCGATAGACGTGGCCACGGGAGTTCGCCGCTCGGACTCGATGGCTGCCTCGGCTGCTGCCAGCCCGCCCTCGAGAGTGGCGCGGGCAATGGCGGTCAAAGCCTGGCCGACTTCGTCGACGTCAAGAAGGCCGAAGACGTCCGCGGCTGCGACGCGGAACAGCTCGCGCCGGCGTACAGCACGCACCGCTGTGATGGCTTCCACGGGGTCTTTCTGCCGCTGCGCAGCCTTGCGAGCCTCGCTGGCCAGCGCGTCGGCCTCGCGCGGTCGCAAGTCGGCGTCATCGGCGAGCAGGGCGGTTGCCTCTGGTGCGCGCATGAGCAAGTCGGTGGCGTAGCGACTGGTCGCGAGCAGCGTGGCCAGCCGCTCGGCGGCGGCGCCTTCGTCGCGCAGCATCCGCAGGTACCAGTGCGATGACCCGAGTTCGTCGCTCAGCTTGCGGAAACCCAGCAGTCCGCTGTCGGGGTCGGGGGCGTCGGCGAACCACCCGAGCATGGCGGGAAGCAACGTGCGCTGGATGGCGGCTCTGCGCGAGACACCGGACGTCAGCGCTTCCAGGTGACGCAGGGCAGCGGTCGGGTCGACGTACCCGAGTGCCTCGAGCCGCAGCCGAGCCGCGTCAGGCGTCAGCCGGACGTGACTGCCGGGCAAGGCTGCAACCGCCTCGAGCAGTGGTCGGTAGAAGAGCTTCTCGTGCAGCCGACGGACCTCGCGCGCGTGCTGCCGCCACTCCTTCGTCAGGGCGGTCACCGGGTCATTCGTCAACCCCATCGACCGACCGAGCACGCGCAGCATGTCCTCGTCGTCGGGCATCACGTGCGTGCGGCGCAGCCGGCTGAGCTGGATTCGGTGCTCCAAGGTGCGGAGGAACCGGTAGGCGTCGGCCAGCGAAGCGCCGTCCTCACGCCCGACGTAACCACCTGCGGTCAAGGCGGCAAGGGCGCTAAGAGTGTTGGGCGACCGAAGCGACGTGTCCGACCGCCCGTGCACGAGCTGCAGAAGTTGTACGGCGAACTCGATGTCACGCAGGCCACCGGGGCCGAGCTTGATCTGCCGATCGGCCTCGCCGGCAGGGATGTGCTCGACCACGCGGCGGCGCATCGCCTGGACATCGGTGACGAAGTCAGGTCGCTCGGCTGCCGACCAGACCAATGGGGCGATCGTCTCCATGTAGCTCTCGCCAAGTGCTCGGTCGCCGGCGATAGGTCGTGCCTTGAGCAATGCCTGGAACTCCCAGGTCTTGGCCCAACGCTGGTAGTACGACGCATGACTGCTCAGCGTGCGCACCAGCGGTCCGGACCTCCCCTCAGGTCGAAGCGCGGCATCGACCGGCCAGAGCGTTCCTTCAGGAGTGTGGTCGGAACAGACGCGCATCATCGTGGCGGCGACCGCCGCTGCTGCCTTCATCGCCGCGTTCTCGTCGGCACCCTCGACAGGTTCGGCGACGAAGATGACATCGACGTCGCTCACGTAGTTGAGCTCCCGCGCCCCGCCCTTGCCCATCCCGATGACGCACAACCGGAAGAGCCCCGACGACTCCCCTACCTCGGTTCGAGCGATGTGCAACGCAGCCTCGATGGCCCCGGCGGCCAGGTCGGCAAGCTCGGCAGCCGCGTCGTCGACGCGCAGTCCCAACGAGAGGTCGCGTGCCGCCAGCCGAAGAAGCAGCCGCCGATAGATGCGACGCAGCTCATCACGGTCGTGGGCTTCCTTGAGGGTCTCGGCGATGCCCGCGGCGGTGGGTCGGACCACGTCGAGAGTGGGATCGGCGAGCTCCCGCCAGTCCTCTGCGTGTCGAGCCAGATGATCACCGAGGGCCTCACTGGCACCGAGGACGAGAGCAAGTCTGCGACCGAGCTCGGTCGTTCGAATCAGAGCGGTCCGCAGCTCGTCAGCTTGCGCACCGTCGGCTAGCAGCCGTGCCAGTGATCGAAGAGCGAGGTCAGGATCGGCGGCTGCAGCGAAGCTCTCGAGCAACCCGTCATCCGCGCAATCCACCGCTGCCCAGTTACGGGTTGCGGCCTCCACATCGACGAAGCCGAGCCTGGCCAACCGTCCGGACGCGCTGCTGCCCCGGGCCACGTTCAGCAACCACCCTTCGGTCGGGTGGCGCTCAGCTGGCCGGCGATCACGGCATGCCGGGTAATAGTCGATCTACCGACTGGACGAGGGTGGCGAAACGAGTGGCGAGCGGTTCCCAATCACGCCGTAGCCGGTCCTCGGCGTCGCGAATGAGCGCGGCAGCCTTGCGCTGCTCCGCGCGCTGGGTCTCGTCGGACTTGGCCGAGCCGGTCCAGGCATCGAACACGTCTGGCCCCGCCTCCGGGTGGAACTGCACACCCCACGCCTGGCGGCCGAACCGAGCCGCTTGCACAGTGCCGTCGGGCGACGTCGCCAGCTCGACGGCATCGTCAGGCAACCGCCAGACGACGTCGTCGTTCCACTGCACGGCGACAGCTCCTGGCTCGATGACACCGAGCAGCGGGTCGTCTTGGCCGGCTTCGGTCGGGCTGACGACAGTCAGACCCTTTGCCTGACCGTTCGGGTTGGGTCGTACGTCGCCACCGAGTGCGGCACCCGCGAGTTGGTGGCCCAGGCAGATCCCGAGAAAGACTTGGCCTGCCTCGACCACGCTGCGGATGAGGGCCTTGGTCGGGGTCAGCCAGGGGTGGGTGGCGTCATCGTGAGCGCCCATTTCGCCGCCGAGGACCACCAGGGCGTCGTACCCATCGAGCGTCGACGGGATGGGCTCGCCGCGGTGGCCGAGTACGACGTCGAAGGAAAGCCCTGCCGCGCTGAACCACTCCCCGAACCACGCGGGGGGACACTCGTCCTCGTGCTGGATCAGCAAGGCCTTCGTCTGAGTCGACACGAACCGAGGCTACCCATTCGGCGGTCGGGTGGCTTCCCTGCGGCGGTCGAGCCCGTCGAGACCCGACCCACTCGGCGGTCGAACCCTGTCGAGACCCCGGTGATTTCGACCAGCTCAACCAGCGGGCTGCGGTGACTTCGACAAGCTCAACCAGCGGGCTGCGGTGACTTCGACAAGCTCAACCAGCGGGCTGCGGTGACTTCGACAAGCTCAATCAGCGAGAGCCAGATCAGCGACGCTGTCGCTACATGATGGGCAGCATCATGGCACGCTCGAACGCGGTCACCTGCTGGCGGTACTCGTCCCATTCGGCACGCTTGTTGCGGAGGAAGAAGTCGTAGACGTGTTCACCGAGGGTCTCGGCTACCAGCTCGGATCGCTCCATCACTCCGATGGCGTCGTGCAGGTTCTGTGGCAAGGGAGCGATACCCATCGCGCGTCGCTCTGCTTCGGTAAGTGTCCAGACGTCGTCCTCTGCACCGGCCGGTAGCTCGTAGTTCTCCTCGATCCCCTTCATGCCGGCCGCCAGCATCACGGCAAACGCGAGGTAGGGGTTCGCGGCGCTGTCGACCGAGCGGAGCTCGACACGGGTCGACTGCCCCTTGGTCGGCTTGTACATCGGCACTCGCACCAGGGCCGAGCGGTTGTTGTGTCCCCAGCAGACGTACGCCGGCGCCTCTCCACCACCCGCGAGACGCTTGTAGGAGTTGACCCACTGGTTCGTCACCGCAGTGATCTCGGCAGCGTGCTTCAGCAGACCTGCAATGAACGCGCGGCCGGTCTTGGAGAGGTGGTACTCCGCACCCACCTCGAAGAAGGCGTTGCGGTCACCCTCAAAGAGTGAGAGGTGCGTGTGCATGGCCGAGCCGGGGAACTCGGTGAACGGCTTGGGCATGAACGACGCATGGATGCCCTGGCTCAGCGCGACCTCTTTGATGACCACGCGGAACGTCATGATGTTGTCGGCAGTCGAGAGCGCATCGGCGTACCGCAGGTCGATCTCCTGCTGGCCTGGGCCGCCCTCGTGGTGGCTGAACTCAACGGAGATGCCCATCGACTCCAGCATCGTGATGGCTTCACGTCGGAAGTCGTGGGCGAGGCTCTGCGACGTGTGGTCGAAGTAGCCGCTGCGGTCGACGGGTTCGGGGGGGGTGCCGTCGCGCGGGCGGTCCTTGAACAGGTAGAACTCGATCTCGGGGTGGGTGTAGAACGTGAACCCCTGGTCGGCGGCCTTGCTGAGGATGCGCTTCAGCACGAAGCGCGGGTCGGCGTACGACTGGGCGCCATCGGGCATCACGATGTCGCAGAACATCCGCGCCGTCGACGGACCTTCGCCCCGCCACGGCAAGATCTGGAACGTCGAGGGGTCGGGTTTCGCGAGCATGTCGGCCTCGTAGACACGGGCGAAGCCCTCGATCGCGGATCCGTCGAAGCCGATGCCTTCGGAGAACGCGCCTTCGAGCTCGGCCGGGGCCACGGCGACGGACTTGAGTGAACCCAGCACGTCGGTGAACCACAGCCGTACGAAGCGAACGTCACGCTCCTCGAGCGCGCGCAGCACAAAGTCTTCTTGCTTACCCATAGGTTCATCCTGCCGTGCGCATGTTTCGACCGCGTTAACGCATACCGCGGGCCGAGGCGCGGGACGGCACCGGCGTAGCCATCACTGCGCATAGGCTGGAGGCGTGCCTCAGCTCCGAGTTGCGCTTGCCCAGGTCAACCCGACCGTGGGCGACATCCCTGGCAACGCGTCGTTGATCGCGGCGACCATCAAGGACGCGGCGGCGCGTGGCGCCCACCTCGTCGTACTCCCCGAGATGGTGTTGACCGGCTACCCGATCGAAGACATGGCCTTCCGCGCGTCGTTCATCAGAGCCTCGCGTGCAGCCATCGAGTCGCTGGCGGTCGACCTCGACGCACAAGGCCTGGGCGACATCGTCGCTGTCGTGGGCTTTCTCGACCAGGCCGCTGACCTACCGCCTCGCTTCGGACTGCCCAAGAACACTCCCCAAAATGCCGTGGCCGTGATTCACGGCGGCCAGGTCGTCACCCGCCAGGCCAAGCACCACTTGTGGAACTACGGCGTCGGCGATGAGATCCGCAACTTCGTTCCTGGAGACAAGATCTCGATCATTCAGGTGCATGGCGTCGATGTGGCTATCGCGATCTGTGAGGACCTTTGGCAGGACGGTCCCTCGGCAGCCGCCGATGCGGCGGAGGCGGGACTGCTGATCGTGCCGAACGGTTCGCCGTACGAAGCGAACAAGGACGACGAGCGCTTCGAGCTGTGTGCCCGGCGGGCGCGCGAAGGGGCATGCGCGCTGGCGTACGTCAACCTGGTCGGTGGCCAAGACGAGCTGGTCTTCGATGGCGACTCGCTGGTCGTCGACTCAGCGGGCGAGCTCGTGGCCCGAGCGCAACAGTTCGAGCCCGAGCTTCTCGTCGTCGACCTCGATCTGCCGGCGGCGACCGCCCCGATGCCTGACCCCGAGACCCGGTTCTTCGGGCTCCGGGTCGAACGCACGGTCATCTCACCTGAACCGGTGCCCTCGTACGACGCTGTGCCAGCGCCGATGGCCGCGCGGATGGATGACCTCGGCGAGATCTACTCCGCCCTCGTCACCGGGCTGCGCGACTACGTGCACAAGCACGGGTTCGTCTCGGTGCTGATGGGACTGTCTGGAGGCATCGACTCGACGTTGGTGGGTGCCATTGCGTGTGATGCGCTAGGCCCGGAGAACGTGTTCGGTGTCTCCAATCCGAGCGAGTGGTCGACGGAGCATTCGGTGACGGATGCGGCGGAGCTGGCCCGGCGGACAGGCCTCAACCTCGAGACGGTGCCGATCGCGCCGATGGTCGAGGCGTTCCGCAAGGTCGTCGACGTCGATGGGCTTGCCGAGGAGAACCTCCAGGCCCGGATCAGGGCCGTGGTCTGGATGGCGCTGTCCAACCAGCACGGACATCTCGTGCTCGCATGCGGCAACAAGAGCGAGGTGGCCACCGGGTACTCCACGATCTACGGCGACTCGGTCGGTGGCTACGCACCGATCAAAGACGTGCCGAAGACCCTGGTGTGGAAGCTGGCCACGTGGCGCAACGCCGAGGCGGTGCGACGGGGCGAGCAACCGCCAATCCCGGAGAACGCGATTGCGAAACCACCTTCGGCTGAGCTGCGACCTGGTCAGCTCGACACCGACTCGCTGCCGCCGTACGAGGTGCTCGACCGCGTGCTCGACGCGTATGTCGAACGCGACCTCGGCGCGGGAGACCTGGTCGCGGAAGGCTTCGACCCGGTGCTCGTCGAGCGGGTGGTGACCCTGGTCGACCGGGCGGAGTACAAGCGCCGCCAATACCCGCCGGGCCCGAAGATCTCCGCCCGCAACTTCGGTCGAGACCGTCGCGTCCCGATCACCAACGCCTGGCGCGAACACCTCTAACCCCTCGCGGGGTTTGCCTTGTTTTCAAGCCAAACGGCTTGTTAACAAGGCAAACCTGCCTTGCACAGTGTGGGTTTGCCTTGTCCACTTCGGCGGATCTCGGAAGGTGAGACAGCCCTGGCAAAGAAGCGTGGGGGACTCGGTCTTGACATGCAACCAATTGGTTGCCTATTGTCTTCGCGTGACCACAGTGTTCGAGGCTCTCGCAGACCCGGTGCGTCGCGGCCTCCTCGACCGATTGCGTGATGACGGGCCACAGACCCTCACGGCGTTGTGCTCGGGTACGACGATGAGCCGCCAGGGCGTGACGAAGCACCTCGATGTGTTACACCACGCGGGCCTCGTACGCGTCAACCGCCGGGGCCGCGAGCGCATCCACGAACTGGAAACCGAGCCGATGCGCCAACTCGCCGACTGGCTCGAGCCCTACTCAGCCGCCTGGGACGACCGACTCGCCCGCCTACGCCAACACCTGGAGGACCACCCATGACCGAGACTCCCGCCATCGAGAAGACTTTGGAACTCGACGCCCCGATCGACAGGGTGTGGCTGGCCATCAGCGATGCCACTGAACTCGCCCAGTGGTTCCCCAAGAAGGCCGAGTGGCAACTCGAACCCGGCGGCATGGGCAGCTTCACCTGGGCCGAGGACGAGGTCTTCCCCATCCGCGTCGAGAAGGTCGAAGCTCCGACCCATCTGGCCTGGTCGTGGGGCCACGAGTCCGAGACCGAGCCGGTGACCTTGGTCGAGTGGTGGCTGACGTCACGCGATGACGGCGGCACAACGCTCAGACTGCGCGAGTCTGGCTTCGTCGACCCCAAGCACCGCGAAGGCAACGTCGAAGGCTGGACCGAGGAGCTCGCCGAACTGGTCGATCACCTTGCTGCTCAGCGGTAAGAAAGTAGCCACTCAACGACGTGAGCGACGACGTCATGGGTGTGACGTGTGACCGAGGAGACATCGCGCTCGGCTCGCCTCCCCCGCTCCTCCGTGACACGCTGAAGACTGGTCCGGGGACTTCATCAGGGAGCCTCGAGAGCAGACAAGGTGTCACTCATGAGTGAGACAGCAGCGCCGTACGGCAGTGGCCCGCAGCCCGCCACCCCCGGTGGAGCCACCATCAAGCGCATCCGCACCCATCACTTGCTCGAGATGAAGCAGCGTGGCGAGAAGTGGGCCATGCTCACGGCCTACGAGCAGTACGCCGCCCAAACCTTCGACGAGGCAGGCATCCCCGTCCTCCTGGTCGGCGACTCGGCCAGCAACAACGTCTACGGCAACGAGACCTCCCTCCCCGTCACCGTCGACGAGCTCATCCCACTGGTCCGCGCGGTCACTCGGTCCGTACGACGGGCACTCGTCGTGGCAGACCTTCCGTTCGGCTCCTACCAGGCGAGTCCCGAGCAGGCGTTCCACACGTCGGTCCGGTTCATGAAGGAAGCCAACGCGCATGCGATCAAGCTCGAGGGCGGACTCCCCGTCGTACCCCAGGTCGAGAAGCTCACGACGTCCGGCATCCCCGTCATGGCCCACATCGGCTTCACCCCCCAGTCCGAGCACGGCCTCGGCGGCTATCGCGTCCAAGGCCGCGGCGATCAGTCTCAGCGCCTCGTCGACGAAGCCCTTGCGTTACAGGACGCCGGCGCATTCTCCGTCGTCATGGAGATGGTCCCCGGAGACGTCGCTGCTGAGGTCACGAAGCGCCTCGACATCCCGACCATCGGGATCGGCGCCGGGCCGAACTGCGATGCACAGGTGTTGGTCTGGTCCGACATGGCCGGCATGCGCACCGGCCGGATGCCTCGATTCGTCAAGCAGTACGCCGATCTGCACGGTGTCCTGCTCAAGGCGGCCCAGGACTACGCCGCAGACGTGGCGGCCGGCACGTTCCCCGGCGAGGAGCACACGTTCTAGCGTGCGTCGATTCGTCCGACTGAGTTCCCCGCGGGTGATGCTCGTGCAGTCGGACGAATCCATAAGATGGCGCGCATGACTCAGGTCCCGGACGAGAACCTCTCCAAGCAATGGCCCGACGATCGCCGCCGTCCGGTTCCACGGACAGGCAGCGAACTCGAGATCCTCACGGGATTTCTCGACAACTACCGCACGATCTTCGAGCAGAAATGCGACGGGCTCTCGCCCGAGGAATTGTCCCGCACGAGCGTGCACCCCTCGACGATGAGCCTGCACGGTCTCGTCCGCCACCTGGCCGGCGTCGAGCGTTGGTGGTTCCAGATTCAGTACGCCGGCGATGACGTCCCGATGCTCTACTACTCCGACGACGACCCCAACCAGGACTTTGACTCACTCGACGGCGACCCGGCCGAGGCCTTCGCTGTCTGGCGCCGGGAGTGCCAACGTTCTCGCGAGATCGTCGCCGCCGCTGCGTCGCTCGACGCCACCGGGACGGAGAAGCGAAGCGACGAACCGTTCTCGCTCCGCTGGCTGCTCGTCGACATGATCGCCGAGTACGCGCAGCACAACGGCCACGCCGACCTGCTCAGGGAGAGCATCGACGGCGCGACTGGCTACTAACGCGCTACGCCTCCCAGCCCCACCAGGCGCCGCCAGCGCTCACCACGCCGAACCACACGGCCATCGCGACGAACGGCAGCACCAGCACCAAGAGCGGCCGACGCGAAAAACTCCGCACCGCGACGGCAAAGAAGACGATCCACACCGCCACCATCACGGGAACCATCCACCACGGCGCCACGAGAGCGATGAACACGTAGAACCACAACGCCACGAGCATGCCCGCCATCCCGACCCAGGGTCCGGACCGTCGCCAGTTCACTCGCACGTCGGCGGCCCCACCGACATACACCGAAATGCCACTAGAGGTCGTCGTTCCAGGCCGGGTCGTTGTCCCACTCCTCGTTGCGTTGCTTCACCTTCTCGAGCGCATGCTCGGCCTCTTCACGAGTGGCGTAGGGGCCAAGCCGATCTGACGCAGAACAGCCATCGACACCTTCGACCGTGTGGTGGTTCAGGCAGAAGAAGAACTTCTCAGCCATCGCGAGCCTCCTCTCGAGTGTCCGTCGCCACCCCGGTGGAGTGGATGAGACCGATCACGTCTCATCGTGCCCGATCCAGACAGAAACTACACTCGCCGATGTGACTGTTTTGACTGCCTCCACTGTCTCGCCGCGCCGTGCGGTGCCAGCGGACATCGCCCGGCCGGAGTACGTGGGCAAGCCCGGGCCTGCGCCGCACCGTGGTAGCCACGTCCAAACGCCGGAGACGATCGAGAAGATGCGGATCGCCGGCAAGATTGCGGCCCAAGCGATGCGCGAGGCGGCCTCGGTCATCGCGCCCGGCGTCACCACCGACCAGGTCGACCGGGTCGGTCACGAGTTCATGTGCGATCACGGGGCCTATCCGTCGACGCTGGGCTACAAAGGTTTCCCGAAGTCGTTGTGTACGTCGGTCAATGAGTGCATCTGCCACGGGATCCCTGACTCGCGGCGCCTCGAAGAGGGCGACATCTGTAACATCGACCTCACGGCGTACATCCACGGCGTCCACGGCGACACCAACGCGACGTACCTCGTCGGCGACGTCGATGACGAAAGCCGACTGCTGGTAGAGCGCACTCAGGAGTCATTGCGCCGCGCCATCACCACGGTCAAGCCTGGCCGCCAGGTCAATGTCATCGGCCGCGTCATCGAGTCGTACGCCAAGCGGTTCGGCTACGGCGTCGTCACCGACTTCACCGGCCACGGCATCAACACGACGTTCCACTCCGGCCTGATCATCCCCCACTACGACGACGAGCGATTCGACACCGTAATCGAGACCGGGATGACCTTCACGATCGAGCCGATGTTGACGCTCGGCACAATCGACTGGGACATGTGGGACGACGGCTGGACCGTGGTGACCAAGGACCGCAAACGCTCTGCCCAGTTCGAACACACGCTCGTCGTCACCGAGTCAGGCGCCGAGATCCTGACGCTCCCCTGACGCCTCCACCCGCGCCCTACTTTCTCTTCTTCGTACGACGGCCGGCCGCTACAGCCTTCTTCGCAGCGCCCATCTCCGTCTTGGCGCGCTGGGTGTCGAGCCGACCAGTGCTGGTCTCGAGATGTGCACGGATGAACCACTGGAACTGCTCGAGGTCTGCGGTCTGGCCGATCAGGATGTCCTCGGTGATCGGGTCGAGCTTCCCCACCATCTCGATGGTCTCGCGATGGTCGGCGACGACGCCGTCGTACACCACGTCGAGTGCAGCGAGTTGCTCCTCGCAACTGGCGCGGGCCCAAACCGTAGTCGTCCCACGACCGATCATTGACGAGTGCGCCCGGTGTGCCCACCGGTGAAACCCCATCGTCGCCATCCGCTCCGCCAGGGTGTCGACTGCCTCGCGCACCAGATCGATCTGCGGTTGGCATCTGCGTCATCCCTTCGTGTAGTCACGGGCTTCAGGCCGACGGAGGATCGTGCCGGTCACGGTCGGGCTTGATAGATGTCGAGCATGAACTCGGTGTCTTGATGTGTCACCACGCGCATGGCGTCGCGTTCGACAGCGTCAATCGCAAGCTGTGCATGCATGTCCGGGCCCGACCGATAGGCGTCATCGGGACGGTGCGCCCAATGCATGAACGCGAGATGCGCTCCTGGCGCGGCGGCCGACCAGAGCGCGTCGAGAGTCTCCTTCAAGTGGGGCAGGTAGTAGAGGAACTCAGCCGCCACGATGAGATCTACCGGCTTGTTCACCGGCACATCCGGCAATGCCGACTGGATCACCGTCACGTGGTCGAGCCCGCTACAGTGCTCTCCCGCCAGTTCGACCGCAACGGATGAACTGTCTGACGCCAACAGTTCGTCGACGCGCGGGGCGATCGCGGTCGACACCAGCCCGGGTCCACACCCCGGCTCCCACGCGGCGCCGTAGTGCTGAAACGGCAGCGCCGCCATCAGGACGGCGAGCTTGCGTTGCGTGTACCAGGAGTCGGCAACCGCCCAGGGATCGGTGGTGGACGAGTAAAGACGGTCGAAGTCCGGCGGGGTCGCGGCGCTGTCCGTAGCGATGCTCATCACCGGATGACCAGTTCGTGCGACCACGTGACCAGCGCGTCTGGCACGGTGAGATCGTGGTCGCCGGTCATCGGCTCGGGCTCGGATGAGTAGCAAGCAATCGCGGCGTCTCGAGCTGATCGGCTGCGCGGTGTCGTCGACATGATGGTCACGTTTTGAGCTCTCGTGAGGGTGAGTTCAGGATCGGACCAGTGTTGTGCCCAAATCGGATATCCGGAAACCCGGCAGCCAGTGATTTCACCCGCGCGAAGGGCCGCTCTGCCCGCCGCCCGATGCTCTGGCTGAGGGTCGTGCCACCACACGGTCAACAGGTGGCAAGCGCGCCGACGCCTCAGAATCATGGTCAGAGCGGCGGCGACGCTGTGCTCGAACTCAGCGAGCCGCCTGCCCGGGAAGTCGAGCACCTTGGCACTCGCTGCGCCAAGGGCCTCGCCGGCCCGCACGAACTCGGTCCGCCTCCGGTCGGCGAGACCGGGCACCTTCACTCCGACCAGGTCGAGCGCCGCCCCAGCTGCCGACAGGGAGACCAGATGGACGTCCACACCGCGTGACGCGAGCTCGGCGATCGTGGCGCCCAGTCCGAACGTCTCATCGTCGGGATGCGCGCCGAGTACGACGACGGAGTCTCCCGGAGCGATGCCGAGCGCCGACGCTGGCGTCTCCTCGGGGAGGCGATTCAGCCGGGCGCGCCACTTGTCGCCGTACGGCGATGGGGGTGTGAGGGCGAACCGGCGTTCGGGCGTGGCAGACATCAGGCGGCCTTCTTGGAACGGCTTGACCGCTGGGCAGAGTTGGGTGCGCGAGACAGCATGCGGAGTACCGCTTTCTCCAGGTGGAGTTGGCGCCGTTGCGGATGTCGTGGCGCTCGTTTGAGGGCGTGCGCGATCGTCGTCCCGTCCTCATAGAGGTCGAGGACTCGCGGGTCGACGTACGAACCACGCGCGATGGCTGGCGTGTTCCCGAGATAATCCGCGACTTCAGCGACAGCCTCGCGAATCACCCTGCGCCGCGCCGTCTTGGTCTCCCCTGGGCTGGTGGTGTCGGCGAGGGCGATCGCGGCGATGACGGTGGCGTGCCAGGTGCGGAAGTCCTTGGCGGTCACCTCGGCCTTGAAGATGTCGGCGAGGTAGTCGTTCACATCCGTTGCCTGGACGGTGTGCCACCTGTTGCCGTTCTTGTAGGCCAGCAGGCGGTCGCCTCCACCGCGGCGCAGGCGCATTCGCTGCACGACTTCGCACACGTCGGTGTCGTCGACCACGATCTCGTGCTCGATCCCTGACTTGCCCACGAAGGAGAACAGCAGCCCTTCACCCTGCTTACGGACGTGCCTCTTCTCCAACGTGGTCAGCCCGTAGCTGCCGTGTTCATCGGTGTACTCGTCGTTGCCGATCCGAAAGTATCCGACGTCGATGAGCCGCACGGTCGCGGCCATCACGCGCTGCTTTGTCAGCTCCTGCTCGGAGAGGTCGGCGGCGACGCGCAGCCGGGACGCCGGAAGCTGCTTGGCCATCTCGAGGATGCGGTCGAACTTCGCTTCGTCTCGCTTTTGCCGCCATATCGGGTGATAGAGGTACTGGCGACGGCTAGCGTCATCGGTCCCGACCACCTGGATGTGGCCGTTCGCGTAGGGGCAGATCCAGACGTCTTGCCACGCCGGCGGGATGACCAGCGCTTTGATCCGCTCGACGTCCGCTGACTCGAGCCGGTTGCCGTCGGCGTCAAGGTAGATGAAACCTTTTCCTGCGCGGCGCCGAGTCCAGCCTCGCTCGTTCGGCGAGACGGTGCGCAACCTCATGCAAGCTCCTGATCGTGGCGAGACGGCTCGACTCAAACGCCAGTACCCACCAGCGCCTTTCTCTCACGGCGATCAGGTGCCCAAACCCGTGTTCTTGACGGTTGATAGTGCCGGGAACACTGTCGCATGGCGGGGTGTCACTACCGAGCGTCAGCGGAAGGAGAGGGTACCCATGGCGTCGATCGTGGAGACCGCGGAACGGTTCATGGGAGACAGGTCGGGGATGGGACGAATGTCAGCAGTATTGCCATCCGGGCGCAACGCTTCTCGGCCCAGGCCCGCCGCCCTGGAAGGTGTTGACAGCCTCGAGGCCTACACCGAGTGGATGAAGGGCTTGCTCACACCTCTACCTGACGGGCGCGCAGAGGTGCGTTCGTTCGCCGTGGACGGCGCGCGGAACGACGGCGCCACGATGCAGCAGCTCGGCTGAGCATAGCTCCAGAGAAGGGCGGGCGAGCCGACTCATAGGCCGGATTCTGTTGGGGGTGAGGCCTTGCGACCTCACCCTGAGCAGCCATCCATCTACGCACGCCGTTGCCGACGTGCTCGTGCAACCTACCCGCAGACTCGGGCGGGCCGCCCGTAGGAACCGTTGCCGGTCCCTGCACCTGCGCGAACCACCAGCCAATGGCCGGTGGTCCTTCTTGGTCTTGCTCCAGGTGGGGTTTACCTAGCCGCACCGGTCGCCCGATGCGCTGGTGGTCTCTTACACCACCGTTTCACCCTTACCCGTACTCCGGCGAACCGGAGCCGTTGGCGGTCTGTCTCTGTGGCACTGTCCCGCGAGTTACCTCGGGTGGGTGTTACCCACCACCTTGCCCTGCGGAGTCCGGACCTTCCTCGAGGTTTTCGCCTCGCGGCCGCCCGGTCGGCTCGCCCGCACCCACCAGCCTATCGGTGCCACCGCGAAGATCCGACGCTCACGGGGCTATAGCCACGCCAGCGTCGGATCTTGGTGCGGAGGGGTGGGTCAGTCGTCGTCGCCGCCACCGTGACCGCTGTTGTCATCGCTACCGCCACCACTGTGGCCGCTGTTGTCATCGCCGCCACCGTGGTCATCACCACCGTGGTCGTCGCCCGGCTCGGAGTGATGGCCGTGGTCATCGCCCGGCTCGAAGTGATTGCCGTCGCCGCCACGACGCTCGGCACGATCATGCGCGGAGTCGAAACCGCTGTTTCGCCCATGGTCGTCGAAGGCGTCGGACGTGGTGGGACTCGAGGTACTGGGACTCGACGTACTGGGACTCGACGTACTGGGACTGGACGAAGTCGGACTCGACGTGCTCGGACTCGCCGTGCTCGGGCTAACCGTGCGAGGGCTCGCCGTACTCGGGCTAGCTGTGCGGGGGCTCGACGTACTAGGGCTGGAACTGCTCAGGTCGGAAGCGCTCGGGCCGGCTGAGTTTGCCGCGGACACCAGCTGAGGAGCAGCCAGCGCAGCACCCCCAAGCACAGCGACGGCAGCTACGGCGGTCAGTGTCTTCTTGGCTGTGTTCACGTCTCAGGTCCTCCTGGATAAAGGCGAGCCCGTTCAGCTCACATGTCCTTTATCGCAAGAAGGAAGTCACGGTCTCAATCGGTCCTTAGTACTACGACCAAGCGCCCCAAGGTCCTACCACCTCGGCGAGTACGTACAGCAAGTGACTAGCCAGGACGCCGGTGCATCAGGCCAGCTCGAACCGCACTTTCTGTGCTATCGGGTCGGCCTCGACGAGCTTGACCGTGACCTCTTCGCCCAACGGAAGCTCGGCCTCGGCGCTGGTTGTCGATGCTTCGACTGCCGGGTCCTGAAGCATCACAGAGCCTTTGCGCGGATCTTTCCCGTCGACGTCGGTGACGATGCCGGTGAAGGTCTCCCCCACACGGTCGGCGAGGATGCCGGCCTCAACCATGTCGAGGATCGCGCGCTCGTACTGGTGCGTCCGCCGGTCGGAGTCCTCCATCTCTCTGGGCAGGTCACGTAACCGCGCGCGCACCCAGTCGGGGATGTCGGTGTCGGCGCACAACGCCACCGCGACCTCACCTGCGTAGCGGTCGACGAGGCGACGTAGCGGAGCCGTCACATGGGCGTACTCCGACGCCAGCGCTGCATGTTCGATGTGCTCGGGTACGCCGCCGTCGAACGCGACGTACCCCGCGCCACGCAGCAAGGACGTGCAGGCGTTGAGCATCGCGGCGCCGGTGGGGCTATTGGGATCGAGCGACCGGACGAAGTCGGGATAGTCGATGTCGGGGTGCCAGTCGAGGTGCAACGCCGCGGCCGTACGACGCAGGTGCTCCACGGCCGACTCTGGCGCGCCCGGCAAGGTCCGGACGACGCCCACCTCGCCGTACAACATGATCTCGGCGGCACCCATCCCTGTCAGCAGCGAGATCTGTGCGTTCCACTCCTCGATAGGAAGCAGCTTGCGGTATGCCAGCTCCCAACGGTCGCCGCCCACCACCACCTCTTGCTCGGGCAACGGAAGGCTGACACCGCCGCGCTCTTGCTCACGCGCGAGGCGCAGGACGCCGACCTCCTTGAGCAACACGAGGACCTCATCGGCGGTTCCATCGTCGATCTGCTCCTGCGCACCCGCGTAGTCGAGGCGTGCGCGACTTCTGACCTTGGCGCGCTCGACGTCGACTTTCACCCCTTCACCGGTGTCGTCGAGGTCGATCGTCCAGAGCAGGGCCGGCCGGAGCTGGTCGGGCAGCAGGCTCGCCGCACCTTCTGAAAGCACGGGCGGGTGGAGGGAGACGCGGTGGTCGGGTGCATAGAGCGTCTGGCCACGCTTGTGCGCTTCGACGTCGATCGGTCCACCTGGGTCGACGAACGCCGCGACATCGGCGATCGCGTAGTGGACGCGGTAGCCGTCTCCGTGTCGTTCGATGTGCAGCGCCTGGTCGAGGTCCATCGATCCCTCGGGATCGATGGTGATCAGCGGGATGTCGGTGCGGTCGACATCGGGGAGCTTCGGGTTGGCCGCGGCGTGCTCGGCCGCCGCCAGCACCTCTGGCGGAAAGTCCTGGGGCACTGCTTGGCGATCCTCGATCACAGCCATGCCTTCGGCGAACGCGGCCCCGTCCTGGTCATGCAGATTGACGCTCCGTCGCGGCACGACGTGGTCCCCTTTCGGCTCGGCCACTCCAGCGCATCCACCCTAGGCCATCTGCTCAAGCCCGGTTGCCGCAAGCGGCGCTGAACAGACCCGACCTAGACGTGCGCTGCGGTTGGTGCGACTCTGTCGTCCTGATCACCGACATCGTTGGAGGACATCGTGAACTCTCCTGCCCAACAGCCCGCGCAGAGCCGCGACGAGCAGCCTTTCGAGCACAAGGTCTTGCTGACAGAGGACGAGATGCCCACGCGTTGGTACAACATCCTCCACGACCTCCCCACACCACCGCCGCCAGTGCTCCATCCCGGCACGGGACAGCCCGTCGGCCCCGACGACCTGGCTCCGCTCTTCCCGATGGACCTGATCATGCAAGAGGTGTCGACCGACCAGTACATCGACATCCCTGCCGAGGTGCAGGACGTCTATCGGCTATGGAGACCGAGTCCGTTGTACCGCGCCCACCGCCTCGAGAAAGCGCTCGGCACTCCAGCCCGGATCTACTACAAGTACGAAGGTGTCTCACCCGCCGGGTCGCACAAGCCCAACACGGCCGTACCGCAGGCCTACTACAACGCCAAGGCCGGGATCCGGAAGCTGACGACAGAGACGGGCGCCGGCCAGTGGGGTACGGCGTTGGCGTTCGCGTGTGCGCAGTACAACCTGGAGTGCGAAGTCTGGCAGGTCAGAGCGTCGTACGACCAGAAGCCTTACCGCCGCATCATGATCGAGACGTTCGGCGGCACAGTCCACCCGAGCCCGTCCGACCTCACCGAGGCCGGGCGCGCAATCCTCGCCAAGCATCCCGACTCGACGGGCTCGCTCGGTATCGCGATCAGCGAAGCCGTCGAGGTGGCAGCGCAGGACCCGACGATCAACTACGCCCTCGGCAGCGTGCTCAACCACGTGCTGCTCCACCAGACCATCATCGGCGAGGAGGCACTTCTGCAGTTCGCCAAGATCGGCGAGACCCCTGACCTGCTAGTGGGATGCACCGGCGGCGGCTCGAACTTCGGGGGCCTGATGTTCCCGTTCCTCCGAGAGAAGTGGGCTGGGCGGATGGACCCCACAGTCCGGGCGGTCGAACCTGCAGCATGTCCTTCGCTCACGCAAGGCACCTACGCCTACGACTTCGGTGACACGGCCGGTATGACGCCGTTGCTCAAGATGCACACCCTGGGCCATGACTTCGTGCCAGACCCGATCCACGCCGGAGGCCTGCGCTATCACGGCATGAGCCCGCTCATCAGCCACCTCTACGAAGAGAAGCACCTCCAAGCAGTGGCCAAACCGCAGACGGAGTGCTTCTCCGCAGGCGTCCTCTTTGCGCGTACTGAAGGCATCGTGCCGGCTCCGGAACCGACTCACGCCCTCGCGGCTGCGGTCGAGGAAGCCCTTCTGTGCAAGGAGTCTGGTGAAGAGAAGGTCATCCTGACAGCGCTGTGTGGCCACGGACATCTCGATCTGCCGGCGTACGACGCGTACCTCTCAGGATCGATCGTCGACCACGACTGGCAAGACTCAGACACCCAAGCCGCGTTGTCGGAAGCCCTCGAGCAGCTCCCTGCTCTCTGACGCGCAAGTCAGCGAGTCGCCTCCGGAGCGCCGCGAATCCGGCTCTGTAGCTCAGGCAAGCCGGAAGTGACTGCGAGCAGTCCAAGCGCTCCGATGACGGAGATGCCAATCAACGAAGGCGCGACAGTGGTCGACGAAGCGACTATTCCGCCGAGCAGGATGGCTCCACCTTGCGCCAGCTGCAACACGGCGTTCCCAAGGCCGAACACTCGGCCTCGCACCGCGGGGTCGACGGCGGCGCTGATCTCGCTCTGAATGGCACTGACATAGGCAAGTGAAGCACCCGCCACTCCGAGCAGGGCAACGATCACGTACGCCGAGTCGTCCGTCAACGCGGCCACACCGACGAGAGCGATCATCAAAGCACCACAGATCGCCATCGGCGCAACCCACCGCTGCTGCTTGTCAAACGGCAGCCGGCCGAAGATGAAGAGTCCGATGACGTTACCCAGTGGCGGCGCCGCCATGATGAATCCGGCCAACGTGACGCCGCCACCGAGTTCGTCGGCGAACGGCACGGCCAGGCCTTCGGTGACGACGACGATCGCGGGTCCGAGTCCGAGCAACATGAAGAGCTGCGGCATGCGCGGCGTATCGGCAACCGTCCGGAGTCCTTCCTTGGTGCTCGCCCACGTAGTCGGGCGCGTCATCGACTCCGCATCAAGCGGTGCAGGAGAGGTGCCAGCGCCGGTCTCGGGCACGACGTCGTCGGGCTGACTGTCGCCGATCCACGGTGCTGGCCGCTCCCGGACGTACACACCGATAATCGCTGCGGACACCACGAACGTGACGGCGTCGACCACCAGGGTTGGCCGGGCTCCGATGCTGGCGACGACAATGCCGCCCGCCGCGAAGCCGCCCACCTGAAGTGCTTGCCGGGTGGACGAGACGAGAGCATTGCCTGCCGGAAAGTGCTCTTTGGTCAAGATGTCAGAGAGCAGAGCCAACCGGGCTGAGCCCCAGGGCACTCGGCACATGGCCTCGAGGAACAGCAGCGTCAAGATCAGTTCCAGGGGTTGGCCCGGGATGATGATCCCGCCAACGCAGGCGGCACGCGCGAGGTCGCCGATGATCAACAGCCGGCGTCTCGGGAAGAGGTCCGCGAATGTCGACAGCCAAGGGCTGAGCAGGTAGGGCACGTAGCTGACCGCGAAAGCGACGGCTGTCAGTGCAGGCGATCCTGTGCGCTGGTACACCAAAGCGCCCACGGCGACCCTGGCGAGATAACTGCCGGTGATCGAGAACCCGTCGGCGACGAAGAGAGCCGTAAAGTCCGGCTGCGAGAACAGATTGCGGTAGCGCACCTTGGCCATTCCTCGCGCCGCGCTGAACCACCGGCGCTCGTGGTTACGTTCGTCCACATCTATCACGCTGATGGGCCGTCCGCGACTCCGCTGCTCCCCTGCCCCCGGACCCAGCCCCTCGTACATCCCGCAAACTCTTGCGCCGCATCGCCTGCCTGCTGCCGCCAGCGAGGCACGTTCTAGGCTCGCTGGGGTGCTCGTCTTGTTGCCACCGTCCGAAAGCAAGTTCGCTCCGGTTCGCGGCAGCCGCCTTGACCTGACCAACCTGAGCTTCCACGAGCTGACGGACGCCCGATCAGCCGTGCTCAACTCGCTCGTCGAGCTGTGCAGCAGCGACTCCGACAAGGCACGCCACGTCCTCGACCTGCCACCCGGCCTCGCCCACGAAGTCGCCCGCAACGCCGCCCTCCACGGGGCCCACACTGCGACAGCCGGGCGCATCTACACCGGAGTCTTGTACGACGCCTTGGGGCTCAACTCGCTGTCGGCCGCCGCCAAACGACGCGCGTCGTCACGGTTGCTCATGACGAGCTCGTTGTTCGGACTGGTCAGGCCCGGCGACCGCATCCCGGCGTACCGGCTCTCAGGCAACGTCACCTTCCCCGACCTCGGCACGGTCGCGTCTGTCTGGCGCCAGCCCTTGGCACAAGTGCTGGGACCGCTGACCACCACACAGCTCATCGTCGATCTGAGGTCTGGCATGTACGCGAACTTTTGGAGACCAACTAAGGAGCAGGTGCGACGCGTTGTCTCGGTGCGGGTGCTGCACGAAGTTGCTGGCACGCGCTCCGTGGTCAGTCACTTCAATAAGGCCACCAAGGGTCGCCTGGTGCGCGGCTTGCTCGAAGATGGCGGCAACCCGGGGACACCCAAAGGCTTCGTGCGGAAACTGACAGAGCTCGGGTGGGCGGTCGAGCCCACACCGGGGAAGGCTGGGAGCGTTGACGTCATCGTCCCCGACGTCTGAGGTTGGTCTGACAGATAGCAGGGATGAAGTTCAGGTGTGAAGCCCGTCGACGACCACCCTAAGCATGCGTTTGCGCTGTTCTTCGTTGGATCCGGGCATCATCGTGCAACCCCCGACCAGGCGAAGGATGTCGCTGACCTCGATGTCGGCTCGGACCTCGCCAGCTGCCTGAGCCTTGCCCAACACGGCCTCCGCTGACTGCTCGATCACGCCGCGTGAATGCGTCAGAAGTTCGGAGTCCTTGCCGATCGCCCCGACCAGCTCGTGGAAGAGCGCGCGTTTGGTCGTCGCGTAGTCGAGGAACAGCACGAGCCATGCCTGAAGCGCGTTGGTCGGATCGTCGGCGGCGATCAGCTTCTGGCTCTTGCGGTCGAGCTCGTCGACCTCGTCGCGATAGACGGCTTCGAGCAGCGCGAGTCGCGTCGGAAAGTGCCGGTAGAGCGTGCCGATCCCGACGCCGGCCCGGCGGGCGATCTCCTCGAGCGACGTATCGGCCTCGGAGTCGCGGAAGGCGGTGCGGGCCGCCTCGATGAGCGTCTCGTAGTTGCGCTGAGCGTCCGCGCGCAACCGCCGGCCAGAGCCGGTGGTCTCTGCGGATGTCTCGGCGGATGTCACAGGTGGTCCTCGTTGTCTGGGGCGACACAGCCCGGGTCTCCGGGTCGGTCAGCACGATACTCAAGCGCGAAACGGAGATTGCCTCCGTTAATCCCTTGCTAAACGGAGGATGCCTCCGTATTGTTACCGGAGGGCCCTTCCGTTTATCTCCCTAGCGTACCCGAAGGAATCAACTCGTGACACTCTCTCCGGTCCTTGACCGTCCCGAGGTCGTCCGCGCCCGGCGTCTGCCGGAGCGCGGCCACCCCAACACCATGCTGGCCGTCATCTTGGTCGCGCAGCTGATGGTGATGCTCGACATGAGCATCGTCAACGTGGCGCTTCCCCAGATGCAGACCGCGCTGGACTTCTCCCCCGCCAACCTGTCGTGGGTACTCAACGCCTACAGCTTGGCCTTTGGTGGCCTGCTGCTGCTCGGTGCCCGGATGGGTGACCTGATCGGTCGCCGCCGCGCGTTCCTGGGTGGCATGGCTCTCTTCACCGTGGCGTCCCTCGTCGGAGGTATGGCGACGACGTCCGGAGTGCTACTCGGCGCCCGCACGGCGCAGGGCATCGGCGGCGCGCTGATTGCACCTGCCGTTCTCGCCCTCCTCACGTCGCGGTTCGCCGAAGGCCGCGAACGCACTCGTGCACTCGGCCTCTATACCGCTGTCTCCATCGGTGGCGCCGCGGTCGGCCTCGTCGCCGGCGGCATGCTCACCGAATGGGCGTCATGGCGATGGGTGATGTTCGTCAATGTCCCGATCGGTGTTGCGGTGTACGTCGCCGGGCGTCTCTTCCTCGACGAGACACCACGACAGCATGTGCGTTTCGACATCGCCGGCGCCATCACGTCCACACTCGGGATGACATCTCTCGTCTATGGATTCGTGCACGCAGCCGCACACGGCTGGAGCAACACCGAGACTCTGATGGCGTTCGCGCTCGGCGTCGTACTCCTCACGGCGTTCATCCTCGTCGAGCGAAACGCCGAGGCACCGATCACGCCGCTCAGCCTGTTCGCAGACCGCACTCGCAGCGGTGCCTACCTGGCCCGAATGCTCATGATTGCCGGTATGACGGGGATGTTCTTCTTCCTCACGCTGTTCATGCAGGACGTGCTCGGATACTCGCCACTCGCCACCGGGTTCGGCTTCCTGCCGGTGACCATTGCTTTGTTCGTGGCATCGCAAGCGAGCGCGCGCACCTTGGTCGAGCGCTACGGCGACCGACTCGTGATGATCGTCGGCGTCGCGCTGTCAACGCTGGGTTTGCTCTGGCTGACCCAGCTCACCGAGCAGAGCGGATACCTCAGCATCCTCGGACCACTCGTGCTGGTGGGCATCGGTAACGGCAGCGCGTTTGTGCCGCTCACGGGGGCTGCGTTGCAGGGCGTTTCGCCCGAGCACGCCGGTGCCGCTTCCGGCCTCGTCAACGTGATGCAGCAAGTCGGCGCCTCACTCGGCCTCGCGGTGCTCGTGACCGTGTTCGGGTCGGCGAGCCGGGACGCGGCTTCGGACATCCCCGCGGGATCGGCACGGGAGCAGGCGCAGTATCTGTTCGTCTCCGGTGCTCACAGTGCGTTCCTCGTAGCCACCGCGCTGCTCCTGGCCACGTTGACCGTCGTAGCCCTCGCGATCCGGCGCCGACCGGTGCCGGTCGCGTGACTGCCGCTCTCAGCTGAGTCCGCCGACGGGGGCGAGTGGGCGGTTGCGGCACTGAACAGTCTTGTTCTGGTGTCGCAGCCTCCCACTCGGCGTTGCCCAGGCTCAGGGGAGTGCGGAGAACTGGCGCAGCGACGAATGACCTGACTCGAAGAACGACAGCGTCGTAAACGACGCAGGTGCCAGCAGCATCTTGTTGATCGACTCGAGTGGAGCATCCAGGCAGTAGCGGACGCACAGCTTGATGGGCGTGACATGGCTGGCGACAACGACGGTCTTGCCCTCGATACGCCGACAAGGTCCGCGCGAGCGCATCCTCCACCCGCTTCTGCACCTCGACGATGGACTCGCCGCCCGGCGGCCGGACGTCCATCGAAGCCAGCCACGCCTCGACCTCGGAAGGCCACCGCTCGGTCGACCTCGGCGAGCGTCAACCCGTCCCACTCGCCGAACGCGCACTCGCGGAAGCCGTCCTCAATGACGACATCGAGCCCGAGTGCCTTCGACACGATCTCGGCAGTGTCGCGGGTGCGCTGCAACGGCGAGGCGATGATCGCGTCGATGCCTTCATCGGCTGCGAGCGCTTGCGCCGGCGCGTTCGGCCTGGCCACGCCCCTCCTCGGTCAGGCCCGGGTCATCGCCACCCGCACCGGAGAACTTGCGCTCGCCCGTGTGCACGGTGACGCCATGACGCAGAAAGATCAGCGTGGTGGCCTCGCCACTCCAATTCGTCCAGCCGAGGAGCGGGTTACGCGCCGGTGCCGGAGTCTCCGCTCCTGACTGGCCGCGGCCGCCACCTGCGGCCGGTGGCTCCATGGCCTCGGGCGTCGGGTCACCTGGCCGGTTCTCTATGTCGAGTCCGTCGGGAGCGCCGCGATCTGCGTGGACGTCGAACACCTCCCCCGCTGCCGCCGCGTCCATAGCCAGGTTGGCGAGTCGGTCGGCGTCGGTGTTCATTGCGCGCGGGACCCAGGTCCAGACGGTGCCGAACGGCGCCAGCTTTTGGGCCTGGATCGCCAGCGGCCGCATGTCGGGGTGCTTGATCTTCCAGCGTCCAGCCATCTGCTCGATAACGAGCTTGGAGTCCATCCGCACCTCAAGGAGCGCGTCGGGCGTGTGCTCGAGATACAGCTCCAAACCGGCGATCAATCCCCGGTACTCCGCCACGTTGTTCGTCGCGACGCCGATCGACTCCGCCGCCTCGGCGATCACGTCACCCGTGTCGGCATCTCGGAGGAGCGCTCCGAATCCGGCGGGGCCAGGGTTCCCGCGGGAGCCACCATCAGCCTCGATGATGACGTTCGTCGAAGCAGTCATCGTCGTGATCAGATCCCCGACTCGGGCGTCCGGACGAGGATGCGGTTGCATTCCTCGCAGCGCATCACCTCATCCGCCGGTGCCGTCGCCATCCGAGCCAGATCGGCCGCGCCGACATCGAGCTGGCATCCGCCGCATCGCTTCTGGTGGAGAGCACCGACACCGACACCGCCGAGCTGGCCACGCAACCGTTCATAGAGGGTGAGCAGATCGGTCGGGATGTCGGCGACCAGCAGTTCCCTCTCCTCACGGGCCGCTTGCTGCAGCTCGGAGATCTCGGCGGTTGCGGCATCGCGGGCCTTGAGCTGCTCGACCCCTCCCGACTCGATCTCGACGAGCTCCCCACCCAGTGAGTCCAGTTGGGCTTGGGCTGTCTCGAGCCGCTCCATCACGGCAAGCTCCTCGTCCTCAAGGTCGCTGATCCGGCGATGAAGCGTCTCGATCTCGTGCTGCATCGCCTGCAGCTGCTTCGGATCGCTGACAAGTCCGGCGTCGATGCGCTCCTGGTTGCGGGCGCGACGGGCTTTGACCTGCTCGACGTCGGCATCGGCCTTGCGCTGTTCGCGGGCCAGGTCCTCCACCTCGGTCTGGACCCGCCCGTGCCGCGTGCTGACGTCTGTGCGCCGTTCCGCCAAGACTTCCAACGCAGCCTGCTCAGGAAGCGTTCGCAGGCGGCGCTCGAGCGTGTCGAGTGACGTGTCGACTGACTGCAGGTCGAGCAGTTTCAGTTGGGCGAGCGGGTCGGCTTTCAGGGTCTGCTCCTGTGGTCGGAGTGGCGTTGGCGCGAGGGCTGGTGGGTCATCCGTCGAGCGAGCGCTTAGGGACGTCCGGTGTCATGGGGCTCGAGGCACGATAGTTCCACGGATCGGTGCAGATCCGCGACACCTGGGAGCTGACCTGGCGCCCTTCGTCGGAAAGGTCACGAGTGAGGATGTCCTGTACGACCGGGAGCCAGGTCCATTCGGCCGCCCAGTGGGGTACGTCGATCAGGGCCGGACCGTCGTACTCGCGAAACTCCGACGCCGGGTGGTGTCTCAGGTCTGAGGTGACGAACACGTCGACGCCAGCAAGGCGCACGTCATCGAGCAGGAAGTCCCCGGCGCCGCCGGCGATCGCCACCGTCTCGACAGCGCCATCGAGATCCCCCGAGACCCGGGCCCCGACGGCGGTCGAGGGTAGGGCGGCCGCGACTGCCTCGGCGAACTCGCGCAGGGTGGTCGGGAGGCTCGAGCTTGCCGACGCGGCCACTCCCTCGGTCGCCGGCCCATGCGGCCAGTTCGATGACGTCGAAGGCTGGCTCCTCGTATGGGTGGGCAGACCGGAGCGCCGCGACGACGTGATCACGGCGACCACGTGGCAGCACCATCTCGATCCGCGCCTCCTCGACGACCTCGATCTCACCGGATCTCCCGAGGGCGGGGTTGGCGCCAGTCCCGGGACGGAACGTGCCCTCCCCTGGCGTGACGAACGCGCAGCGGTCGTAGTCGCCAATCGCGCCGGCTCCTGCGTCGGACAACGCGTCGATCATCTTCTGAGCGTCCGCAGTCGGAACGAAGGTGACGACCTTGTCCAGTGGGTCGGCGGGATCGGCGACCAGAGGTTGGAGGTCCTGCAGTCCCAGCGCGAGGGCCATCGACTCCGAGACTCCGAACCGCGGCGAGTCTGCGTTGGTGTGGGCGACGTACAACGCGATGCCGTGCGAGATCAGGTCGTGGATGGCCTTTCCCTTGGGGCGGTCGGCCGAAACCGTCGAGACGGCTCGGTAGAGCAACGGGTGGTGTACGACGATCAGGTCGGCCTCAGATTTGATCGCCTCGTCGACGACTGCCTGCACCGGGTCGACCGCGAACACGATGCGCTCGACGGTCGCGGCTGGCTCGCCGACAATCAACCCGATCGCGTCGCCGTCGTCGGCCCACCGAGGCGGGTAGCGGGCCTCGAGCGCGGCCACCACCTCAGCCACGGTCGGATACGTCGTCACACGAGAAACCCTAGCCGTGACCGCCAACCGCCTTTGCCGCGCGCCGAGCTGGCTGCGGATCGCCGTGGTGGGCGGTCTGGCGGCATCGTGCTCCCGTCAGTCCGAAGCGCAGCGTTTCGAGAGGGCATACCGCAGCAGTACGACGTCCTCGATCGCGCGGACCTCGACCAGCTTTGCTCGGCGGTCGGGATTCCACGGGAACCGGCCGTCGTCGACGAATCGCCGGGCTTTGGAGTCGCCGACGAAGAACGGAGCCACAACCAACTGGAGCTCGTCCGCCAGACCAGCGGTCAGGAACTGAGTGTGGACGGTGCCGCCACCCTCGACGAGCAGGCGACGTACGCCGCGGGAGTGGAGGTCCTCACTTACTCCGCGCATGTGCACCGCGTGGCCGCCATCGATCACCGTCGCGACGGGTCCGAGCAGGTCTCGCAATCCGGACGCAGTCTCGCTCACGCAGTAGACCAGCTTCTCGGTGTCGCCAACGGCGAAGAAGTCCGCGCTCGGGTCGAGCTTGGCCCGCTCGGTCACGGTGACCTTGATCGGCGTGGGAGTGAGCCCTCGTGACTTCCGCTCGTCCACTCGCGCCTGGCTGCGGACCAGAAGCCGAGGGTTGTCGTTTCGAACGGTGGCTGCGCCGACGAGAATGGCGTCGCAGCTGGCTCGCACAGCATCGACTCGATCGAGGTCGGCCGCGTTGGACAGAATCAGCCGTTCATCCGATGCGTTGTCGAGAAACCCGTCGATCGACATGCCGCAGCTGAGCACGGTGTAGGGACGGTCAGCCACGAGCAACTCCCTCCAACTGGTGCGCCGGGCGCCGTGTGGCTCCCACGTCTTGCCGGCCCTGGTGGTGCCAACCTGCGAACAGCATGGCCGCTCCGGGCAACGTAGCGACCAGCACCATCACGCCGTACACGACGGCAACCGTGACACCCTGCGCGGCGCTCAGACCGATGGAACTGAATGCCCAGGCCGCCGCACCTTCCCGAGGCCCCCATCCGGCGATGTTCGTCGGAACCGATGACGCCAGCAGCACGATGAGCGCCAGCGACAAAGTCTGACCCGCTGACACGGTCGTGCCGGTGGTCATCATCGCAACAATGAAGACCGCGACGTGGCCGGCAACGGCGACTCCGGACGCCAGCACAATGCTCCCCCACACGCGGCGCACGAGCAAGATCTTGCGCAGGTCGTCCGCCACGGCGCGCGCGATACGGGCCGGCAGTTGTGGTGTCCTGAATGACCCGGACTTGGCCAGCAGTACGACGATGAGCCCTGCCACAACGCACACACCAACGACGACCCCCGCGAAGACCAAAACGGTCGACCGAAACGGCGAGGGCAGCACGAGCAGCACCGCCACGGTCAGTCCGATCTGAACTGCCTGCCCCAAACCGCGCTCCCACGCCACCGACCGGAAACTTCGACCCATCTCACCGACATAGCGGCCGTGGCGGACAGCGCGTTCCACATCACCGAGGACACCGCTCGGCAGTGTCACGTTGAGGAACTGAGAGCGGTAGTACGCCGCGATCGCAGGGCGCAGGCGAACGTCGACGCCCAGCGTTGTCGCGACCATGCTCCACCGCCAGGCGCAACACACCGTGGTCAGTGCCGTGATCCCGACAGCAATCGCCAACGACCACGCACTGGTCAGGCGAATAGCGTCGAGGAATGGCTCAGCACCCAGCCGGGTGATGAGCACGACCAGGATCGCGGCGCCGCCTGCCAGCCGCGCCCAGGCCCACAACGTTCGGCTGATGGCAGGGGCTCCGTTCCTCCAGAAAATGCTCTGCGTGCGCTCTTCTGTGAATACGAGCGGGACCGGTTGTCGGTTCATTTGGCCACCTCAGCTAGCACGCGGGAGAGCGTCAGCGAGGTCTGCGACCAGTCGGACAGCGTCGAGCGCCGCTCCTGAGCGGCGCTTCGGAGGACTTGCCGCCCATCACTGTTGAGGAGCCAGCCCCGGAGCGCCTGGGCGAGGGCAGGTGCGTTGTCCGGCGGCACCAAGACGCCAGGTCTGGTGCCGTCGAGTTCACGCCCCAGCGCATCCGGCACCCCGCCGACCGTCGTCGCGATGACCGGAAGGCCGCGCGCGAGCGCTTCGGTGACCACCATGCCGTAAGTCTCGGCGCGTGAGGCAAGCACGAGAACGTCTGCTGCGGCGTACCTGTTGTCGAGGTCGGTGCCGGTGAGCGGGCCGGTGAAGCAGACCCGGTCGGCGATCCCGCTCTCCTTTGCGGCGATGCGGAGGTGGTCGACAAAGCCGGGATCCAGGTCGAGCGAGCCGACACAGACGAGGCGCCAGTCCAGGTCCATTACCGTCGCCAGCGCCGCAAGGAGGACGTCGTATCCCTTGGCCGGTGTCACTGCCCCGACGCAGAGCAGCTCGCCGCCAGACGGCGTACCAGGTGCGAGATCGGCGCGTTCGACTCCGGGCTCGGCGACGCGAACTCGACTGCCGGGCAGTGCGTAGTGGTCGAGCAACCACTGCCGAGTCCACTCGCTCGTCGTGACGACGACAGCAGCGGCCGACAGGGCCAGGCGCTCCCGTACCCGTATCTCGGTGACGCTGCCCCCGTGACTGCTCTCGCCGAGCGGCATATGCACGAGGACGACGAGCCGAAGCCGATCTGCCTCTGAAGCCATCTCCTCCGGAGCCGCGGAGGCAACCAGGCCGTCGAGCATGACCAGCTCTCCGTCGGCAATCCCGCTTAGTGCGCCGGCGAGGCCGGCGAGCGCCGCCTCATCTGGCGAGGGCCAGCCGCCGGGTACGGAATGTTCGTGGACTGACCAGCCGATCGCGGCGAGCCCCCGACAGGTCTGCCGGTCATAGACGTTCCCGCCGCTGGGCCGCAGCGGGTCGTCGATGTCACCCGGGAGGACAACGTGAACGGCGGTCATAGTGCCAGTTCGTAGCTTGCCCACGCGATGTGCGACTCGTGCAGCGTCACCACGATCTTGGCCAGCTGGCCGTCGGCATCACCGAAGGCTCCTGCGTGCAGCCGGTCGGCGAGCCGGTCGGCGACCACCTTGGCCATCGTCTCGGTGGTCGTGTTGCGGTCGGCGAATGCAGGCTCGTCGTCGAGGTTGCGATAGCTCAGCTCCCCGAGGATGGAGTGCAGCTCTTCGGCAGCCCGGCCGATGTCGATCACGATGCCATCGGCGTCGAGGGCCTCTCGATAGAAGGTGGCGTCGACGACGTACGTCGCGCCGTGCAGGCGTTGCGCAGGTCCGAAGACCTCGCCTCGGAAGCTGTGGGCGATCATCATGTGGTCGCGGACCGTGACACTGAACACAGGTTCTACCCTTCGTCGTAGGTGAGGGTGTGACAGAGGGCTGGCAGACTTCCGTCGGACAGTCGGGCCATCACATCGGGCAGCTCCTCGAAGCGAGACGAGCCCGTGATGAGAACGTCGAACGCGGGGTCACGCAAGAGCTCAAGCGCGAGTGCCAACCGGTCGCTGGTCGAACGACGACCCCGCCTCGCGGCGGCCACCGTGCCGACCTGACTGGCGCGGATGCCGAGGCGAGCAGAGTGGAAGGACCCACCGAGAGACAGCTGCACCTGCGCATCGCCGTACCAGCTGAGATCGAGGACCGTGCCCTCGGGAGCGAGCAGCTCCAGTGACTTCTGGAGCCCTTCGGACGTCGCGCTGGTGTGCACCACCAGGTCGCGGCCGTCGGCGGCATCAGTCGGTAGCGCGAAGTCGACACCGAGCGCCGCTGCGACGTCGGCCCGCGTGGCGTCGACGTCGACGAGGCTGACGTGGACCCCGGGAATCCGGGCGAGCAGACGTGCGACACAGCATCCGACCATGCCGGCGCCCACGACGGCGATCCGGTCTCCGACCAGCGGTGCGGCATCCCAGAGCGCGTTGACGGCCGTCTCGACCGTGCCCGCGAGGACCGCCCGGTCAGGTGGCACCCCCTCGGGGACGACGGCAACGGACTCGGCGGGTACGACGTACGCCGTCTGGTGGGGGTAGAGACAGAAGACAGTGCGCCCGACCAGATCCTGCGGGCCGTGCTCGACGACTCCGACGTTGAGATAGCCGTACTTGACCGGGCCGGGGAAGTCGCCCTCCTGGAAGGGGGCCCGCATCGCGGCGTACTGATCCACCGGGACGCCGCCGCGGTACACCAGGGTCTCGGTCCCTCGGCTCACCCCGGACCGCAGCGTGCGCACACGGACGTCCCCAGGACCTGGCTCTTGCAGCGGAGCAGGCCTGATCTCTCCCCGACCGGGTTCACTGAGCCAGAACGCGAGCGCGTCACGCGGCATCGTCGTCACCCTCTCCATGCCCGGCTGAACCGAAGCGTCGCCCTGTCCGTATGACACTCGTAACCCGTAACCCTAGACACGGAGGCACGGTGCGTCTGGTTCACGCCGGTCCGTTGACCGGGTTTGTCTACACCTTGGCTCTGCTCGGCGCGCTCGCCGCGACAGTTGGCCTCGGCGGCTACGGGTGGGCCGTCGGCGTGGCCTGCGCCATCGGCATCAGCGCAGCGCTCGCGCTTGGCATCAGCCGGCAGGGCGGACAGGCGTGGGGGCCGGCGAACTGGGTGACGCTGATCCGCGCCGGCATGGTCGGCGGCGTGGCGGCTCTGACTGCCGACTCGTTCAGCCGGTCCACACCGGTGGCGACTTTGGTGACTCTCGCGACGTTAGCCCTCATCCTCGACGCCGTCGACGGCTGGGTCGCACGACGTACAGGCACGCTGTCAGCGCTGGGAGCGCGTTTCGACATGGAGGTCGACGCGTTTCTGATCCTCGTCCTCAGCGTGTACGTCGCCCAGACCGCCGGCTGGTGGGTGCTCGTCATCGGGGCGGCGCGGTATCTCTTCGTCGCAGCCAGCTGGGTGTTCCCATGGCTGCGGGAATCGCTGCCGCCGCGCTACTGGTGCAAGGTCGTCGCCGCTGTTCAGGGTGTGGTGCTGACGGTGGTCGCGGCCGACGTCCTCCCGCTTGGCGTGTCGCAGGCTGCACTCGCGGTCTCCCTGATCGCTGCTGGCGGAGTCGTTTGGCCGCCAGGCCTGGGGACTGTGGCAGCTGGGGACGAGCTCAAGCACCGAAGCCCTCGAGGCGAGCGGCGTCGGCGCCGATGCGAAGCGTGAGCCGAGCAAGGCTCAGGAACCTGCTCGTGGGCCCCTCCGCACGGCGGCGTCCGTGGTGATCACGATCGTGGCTTTTCTGCTTGTCTGGTTCGCCCTCGTCGCTCCCAACCACCTCAGTGATCTGAAGCTCGGAACCTTCGTCCGGATTCCCCTCGAGGGACTCGCCATCATCGCTGTGACTCTTGTCTTGGGGCCCCGCATGAGGCGAGTGGTGGCGGCGATGTTTGGTGTCCTGCTCGGCCTGCTGGTCATCCTGAAGAGCTTCGACATGGGCTTCTACGCCGTTCTCGACCGGCCCTTCGATCCCGTGAATGACTGGTACTACCTCCGCCCCGGCATCGACGTTCTCGGCGACTCGATCGGCCCCAATGGCGCGAAGGTCGTCGTGGTCGTCGCCGCAGTTCTCATCGTCGCCGTCCTCGTCATCTTGCCCCTTTGTGTCGTCCGGCTGACCCGGCTCGTCGCCGGCCATCGCCGCGTCTCGGCCCAAGCAGTCACGACGTTGGGAGTGGTGTGGCTGGTCTGCGCAGTGTTTGGCCTGCAGTTCGCTCCGGGCGCGCGCGTCGCCTCCACCAGCGCGGCTAACCTCGCCCTGGATGAGGTGAGCCAGGTGCGCGCCGACTTCGCGGATCGGCATACCTTCGCGAAGGAGATCGCCGAGGACCGCTTCAGCGACACTCCGAGCGACCAGATGCTGACCGGTCTTCGCGGCAAGGACGTCATCCTCGCGTTCGTCGAGAGCTACGGCCGCATCGCAGTCCAGGATTCGACGTTCTCGCCAGGGGTCGATGCCGTGCTCGACGCCGGGACCAGCCGGCTGCGCGCGGCCGGATTCTCTGCGCGAAGCGCGTTTCTCACGTCGCCGACGTTCGGTGCCGCAAGCTGGCTGGCCCACTCCAGTCTCCAGTCCGGGCTGTGGGTCGACAGCCAGCAGCGCTACAACCAACTCATCACCGAGGACCGGCTGACGCTCACTCAGGCCTTCGGACGCGCGGGCTGGCGGACGGTCTTCGACGTACCGGCCGACACGCGGGACTGGCCGGAGGGTTCGGACTTCTATCAGTTCGACGAGTACTACGACTCCAGGAACGTCGGCTACCAGGGTCCGGAGTTCAGCTACGCGCCCATGCCCGACCAGTACACCCTGTCGACCTTTCAGCGGTTGGAACTCGCAAAGACCGACCGCGACCCCATCATGGCCGAGATCGACCTCGTGTCGAGCCATCACCCGTGGACGCCACTGCCCCACATGGTGGACTGGAACCAAGTCGGTGACGGCTCGATCTACGACGGCATGCCCGAACAAGGCGAGTCTCCCGACGAGGTGTTCGGCGACTCGGACAAGGTGCGAGCCGTCTACGGAAAATCCATCGAGTACTCACTCAACAGCCTGATCTCCTTTGTTCAGGAGTATCCCGACCCCAACCTGGTGATCATCATGCTGGGCGACCACCAACCCCACTCGTATGTCACGGGAGACCACCCGGGCCACGACGTGCCGATCACGATCATCGCCCACGACCCAGACGTGCTCGATCGGATCTCCGGATGGGGCTGGCAGCACGGGATGAACCCGAGCCCCGAAGCGCCGGTCTGGCCGATGGACAGCTTCCGGGACCGCTTCTTCACGGCGTACGGTCCGCAGGCGAGTCCGACTCCTTCGTCGACCGACCCTTCCTCACAGCCCTGAGACAGGGATCGCCGCCGCGCTGGCCGATGACAAGAGGGCTACCTCTTACGCGACCAGTTTCAGCACCGGCTTTCCCTCCACAGTGCGGATCTCCACCGAGGCGATGTCTTCCCGGCTCATCGCGGTTGCCGCGGCGAGCTGCATCGTCTTGCCGGGCAGCGCGCGCCAGGTGGCGACCTGCTCCAGGTCGCCATCAAGAGTCCGGACGAACATGACGTAACTCCACTCAGCCCAGCCCTCGTGGTCGCCCTCAGCACCCCGATAGGTGCACGTCAGGTCGAGACGGGTGCCCCACGCAACACTCGTCATGGCCAGCTCGGCGGACAACGGTTCAGAGCCCACCGGCACCATGGCCTGACCAGTAGCGGTTGTGTCGGGCGAGGGCGAGCCGTCGACCGGCGTGCTGTCGTCGTTCAGGGCTCCCCCGATTGCCAGCGAACCGGCCGTGAGGATCACCGCAGCGGCTGCCGCCGCCGCTGCGACGACCCACCGACGACGGCGCTGAGTGCGTCGTACCTCCCCGACGAGCGCGGGAAGCAGAGTGTCGGGGACCGGCTCGTCGAGAAGCGGAGACTCCAGCACGTCTGCCGAGATCCGCCCGAGCAGCCCGGGCAGACCGACGAGGCTTTGCACCGCGAGCGTGCACTCGACGCATCCGCTCAGGTGGAGCCGGTACGCCGAGCGTTCGGCTGGGGACAAGGACCCCAGGACGTAGCTGGCGTCGTCGTGGGCGAACTCGCAGCTCATGCGTTGACCCCCATCTCTTCAAGCACCAGTCGAAGCGCATGCAACGCGTAGTGGGTGCGCGACTTCACCGTGCCCTCAGGAACGCCGAGCCGACGCGCGGCGTCCGCCACAGACGCGCCCCGGTAGTAGCACTCCAACAGCACCGCACGATGCTCTTGGGAGAGCTTGGTGACTGCCTCGGCAACGATCCACGACAAGAGCAGCTCGTCGGTGTGGTCGCCAGTGCCGGTTCCCTCGGGTACGTCGGCAACCAGGAACTCACTCTGGGAACGCCTCGTACGCCAGTCGTCGATCACGATGTTGCGAGCGACCGTGAGAAGCCATGCTCGGACGGATCCTTGCGACCGGTCGAGCACATCGAGGTGGCGCCAGGCGCGAAGCAACGTTTCCTGGACGACGTCCTCGGCGCGAGCCCGGTCCTGTCCCGTGAGTCGCAGGCAAAAGCCCCACAGCGCGGCGGCATGTTCGTCATGCAGCTGCTGCATAAGGGCGACTGGGCTCTCGGGCATAAAACCTCCCACCATTTACACGAAGAATGACCCGGCAAGGTTCAGCCTGCGTGACCTGCTGCCCTCATGAGCCGGCCGAGACGACCTCGTCGTCCGCGAAGAGATGGGCACCGAGGTCGAGCGCCTCCTCGAACGTATCCTGAGCGCCGAGCTGCACACCGCGGTCCCAGGCCGCTTCCCCCAGTCGTTCTCGTGACTGCGTGACGCCCCAGAACCGCATCCAGTTCTCCCGCACGTTGATGTCCGGCTCGTCCTCCCAGTCAGCAACGAACGCCCAAGTGGCGCCTACGAGTCTGGCGGCCCGCGCGTCGTCGCCAACGGCTGAGCTCACCGCGGCGTAGCCGCCGAGCAAGTCGACGTCCAGACGGCTTTCTCGAACGCGCAGGATGGTGTCCACGTTCTCCTTCAAGTTGGTGAAGGCATCCTCGGGTCGTCCGAGTGCGATCAACGGGTACGTCGTGTCGAGCTTGGCTTCCATCGCCGTTCTGTCGTCCGCCCGCCGACAGGCGACATCGGCTGCCTCCGACAGGAGCGCAAGAGCTTGGTCGGGATGGCCTCGTCTCATCTCCAGGTTGGCACTGCGGCCGAGCACCCAAGACAGTCGTACGTCGTCACCGGAAGCGCGGGCAAGAGAGATGCTCTCCTTCAGCAAGGCCAGCCCGGTCTCTGGGTCGTCATCGTGGAACCACTCGAGGATGTGCAGGGCTTCGGCCATCCCCTTCTGGTCGCCGAGCCGGCGACTCATCTCGAGCGCCTGCTGCGCGATGTCCTGGCTCGACCCCCGCGCCAGGGACGCCAGCACGGCCGCCATGGTCACGCTGTCGGTGCCCGCGCCCAGTTCGGCTGCACGCTTGAGCCAATGTTTCGGATTCGACTCCGGGTACGGGAGGATCCAGAACTCGCGCAGGGCCGCGGCCAGACGGAGACCGAAGTCGGACTGGTCCGATGGCAGCGCCACAGCGTCGCCCGGCTTGAGTGACCAGGTGAGTGCCTCGCGGATGTTGTCGTACTCCGTCTCGAGCTGGTTGCGAGCCCAGAGGTCACGCCCGGTGTGCAGCTGGGCGGACAACGTCTCGGCCAGCTCGACAAAGTACTCCGCGTGGCGTCGGCTCGCATCGTCGAACTCCTCACGTTCCACGAGCTGTTCGCGAGCGAAGTCGCGAACGGAGCCGAGCAGCACGACTCGTGGCTGATCGTCGTCGTCCTCCGCCACCGCGACGAGCGCAACGTCGACCAGATCGGAGATCCGATCGAACGGGTCGCTCCCGTCGGTGGCCACCGCTTGCACGGCCTCGAACGACGCACCACCGGCGAAAACTCCCAGCCTGCGCAGGGTTCGACAACCCTCGGTTCCCAGGAGCTGATAGCTCCAGTCGATCGTGTTGCGGAGGGTCTGCTGCCGGGCTGGAAGATCTCGTCCTCCGGCACCAAGCTCCAGCGGCGTCGCGAACTTGTCCACGAGCGCGGCTGGGCTCAGCAGCTTCATCCGGGCGGCGGCGAGCTCGATCGCGAGGGGCAGACCGTCCAGACGCCGACAGATCTTCACGACCGACGCGAGGTTCTCCTCGTCCAGCACGAAGTCAGGTCGCACCATCCGAGCCTGCCTCACGAACATGGCCACGGCTCCGGACGCCTGGGCGGCGGCCAAGCTCTCGTCCGCAGGCACGGCCAGCGGCTGGACCGGGTACTCGTGCTCACCTCGGAGATGCAACGGTCCGCGCCCAGTGGCGAGAACGGCCAGCCGCGGCGCACCCACCAGCAGCTCATGCACGACCGAGGCGGCTCCCGCCAGCTGTTCGAGGTTGTCGAGCACGAGCAATGCCTGTTGAGGATGCAGTTCCTCAACAAGGTCGCGGAGTTCGCGCTGGCCGCTCTTGACCCCGACTGCCTCGGCGACGGCGCCCACCATTCCCTCCGCATCGCTGACCATCGACAGCGGCACGAAGAACACGCCGTCCGCGAAGGACTCTGCGATGGCGGACGCGAGCGCGGTGGCCAGCCTGGTCTTGCCGGTGCCACCCGGTCCGGTGAGCGTGATCAGGCGGACGTCGGTGTCGCGCACCAAGCTGGTCAGCTCGGTCATCGCGTCGTCACGACCCACCAAGGGGGTCACGTCAGCCGGCAGCCTGCTGGTTGCACCCAGGCTGCGCAAGGGCGGAAACTTCTCCGCGGACCCCGCTCCTGAAACCTCGAAGAGATGCTCGGGGGCGGACAGATCCTTGAGCCGGTGCCAGCCGAGGTCGCGGGTCCGAAGGCCGTCGGGAAGCTGGTCACCCACGAGCTGACGAGTGACCTCGGTGATCACGAGCTGGCCGCCGTGCGCAGAGCCGGCGACCCGGGCCGCGCGGTGCACATCGATTCCGACGTAGCCGTCGTCGTGCGGAATCGGGCTCCCTGTGTGAACACCCATCCGTACGCGGACCCCGACATCATGCGGCCAAGCAACCGTGCGCAACTCCCGTTGTGCCTCAGCGGCCGCGGCGACTGCCTCCGTGGCTGTGGAGAAAGCGACGAAAAAGCTGTCGCCTTCGGTCCCCATCTCCTGTCCGCCATGGGTTGCCCAGGCCGTCCTGAGGATCCGCCGCTCCAGGTCCAGCGCGTCGGCGTACGCATCCCCCAGACGGGTCAACAGGGCGGTCGACCCCTCGATGTCGGAGAACAGCAGGGTGACCGTTCCCGACGGCGGCTCATTCACGCGTCCATTACAGCGGTGTACGACGGACGGCGCTAGGCAATTGCGACCGGTGACTCAGGGTCATGAGTGGAAGCAGTCGGGATCGAGCCTGCCCGCATCTGAGGACAACGCGCGCCCGCGCTGTGCTGACATAGCCTGGCCAGTGCGAGATTGGGTGTCTTGGTTGGCGGGAGGCTGTGATGGCGTCAAGGCCCGAACTGGTCGTGCGGGACGCTCGGCGCGAGGATGTGGTGGCAATCTGCCGCTTCGGCGAGACGCACATCCGACCGCACTACACCCCACTGATCGGCGTCGCCGCCGCAGACGAGCAGGTCCGCATGTGGTGGAACGAGCCACACATCGACGCAGCCGTGGCCGACGGCCTGGTGGTCATCGCCGAGACCCACGAGCACCTTGTCGGCGTTGGGCAGCGCGGCCGCAGAGGAGCCGACCACGTGGTCTACAAGCTGTACGTCCACCCACGACATCGCGGCCGCGGGGTGGGACTAGGGCTACTCGATGCCCTCACCCGGCAGCTGCCCGCAAACGCTGATCGGCTCTATATCGAACACTTCCTTGCCAATAAGCGCGCTGGTGCGTTCTACGAGCGTGAGGGCTTCACTGTGGAAAGGATCGAGCCAGGTCCCACCGACAACCCTGCGCTCGGCGTGGTGTGGCGCGCACGCACGCTGACTGCGTCCCCCGAGACCCAGCACGCGCCCGAATAGCACCCCGCTGTGCTTGGGATCGAACTGCGGTTTTCTGGTGGGCGCAGCAGGGATCGAACCTGCGACCACCTGCTTGTAAGGCAGGTGCTCTACCGCTGAGCTATACGCCCCAAATGCGGGGAAAGCCTAGCGTCCCAAAAGACCCCCGACAAAGGGCAACGACCGCCAACGTCTCGGTTCGCTGGCGGTCGTGCCTAGAGCAATCGAACACTGCTTCGGGGTCACCCGCCAGCGGTTTGACCAAACTTTGATGAGAACTTCGGCGGGGGGCTCATGAAGAACGGAAACGTGCGTCCAGTTGATGACGGTTCAACCGAGTTCGGCCAGCACCTTCCGATAATCGTCGAGGTCACGCGCCTGGGGGATCTCGTTTTCGACCAGCCACCGCAGCGTGCCTTCGCTATCGATCACGAACGTCGAACGCGCTGAACAGCCCAGCTTTTCGTTGAAGCTTTTGTACGTTTTCGACACCTCACCGTGTGGCCAGAAGTCGCTCAACAACGGGAAATCCAGGCCGTCCTGCTCAGTGAACGCGCGGAGAGAATGCATCGGATCACAGGAGATGGCGAGGATGGCCGTCCGCTCGTCGGCGAAGTCGGAGAGGTTATCGCGGATCTCGCCCAGCTCACCCGTACAGACCCTGCTGAAAGCAAACGGATAGAACACGAGAATGACGTTCTTTTGGCCGGCGAAGTCGGCCAGTGAGACCGCCTCGCCGTGCTGACTTCTGAGGGTGAACTGCGGCGCGGGTTGACCGATCTCGAGAGGCATAGGAACGTCTCCGATCCTGTCGCGGGTGCTTGCTAGTCGTCTTGATCGTATGCCGCGAGGTCGCGCTTGAGGATCTTGCCCGTCGCATTCCGCGGCAGCTCGTCGAGGAACACGATCTCGCGCGGCACCTTGTAGCGAGCGAGGTTAGCCTTGACGTAGTCCTGGAGTTCGTCCTCGCCCACGTCGCCACCGTCGTGTACGACGACAAACGCTCGCAACCGTTGCCCGAACTTGTCGTCGTCGACACCGATGGCCGCAGCCTCAACGACCGCATCGTGGCGACTGAGCAGATCCTCGACCTCCTGCGGGAAGACGTTCTCGCCCCCGGACACGATCATGTCGTCGTCTCGACCCTCCACGAACAACCTTCCGGCTGCGTCGAACCGACCGATGTCGCCAGTCGCCATCAGGTCGCCGATGACATCTTTCGATCCGCCGCCGGTGTATCCCTCGAAGAGCATCGAGTTGCGGACGAAGATCCGCCCGGGCCCACGCCCCGGCACAGGGCGGTCCTGGTCATCGAACAGTCGCACGTCCGTCCCCATCGGCGCCCGGCCGGCCGTCCCCGGTGCCGCACGAAGGTCGCTGGGTGAGGCAATAGTGACCCACGCGCACTCGGTCGACCCGTAGATGTTGTAGAGGTTGTCACCGAAGGCGTCCATCCAGGTGCTCGACAGGTCACCGGGCAGCGCCGAGCCACTCGCGGCTACGACGGCAAGGCAACTGACGTCGTACGACGTCGGGTTCTCACCCTCGGGGCCAACGGCGTCGAGGATGCGGTTCAACATGACAGGGATGACGACGAGCGAGTCACAGCGATGCTCCTCGACCAGCTCCATGCATCGCTCGGGCTCGAAGCGCCGGGTTAGCACCATCGTCGATCCGAGCAGCAGGCTGAGTTGGAAGTGCGCCCACCCCCAGGTGTGGAACAGCGGTGCCGCGATGTGCGTCGTCCACCGGCTCTTGAGCGGAAGCAAAGACAGCAACGGCACGGCGGCGCCAAGACCACCTGCGCCTCGGCTCGCGCCTTTCGGCGTACCAGTCGTGCCGGACGTGAGGATGGTCGATCGCGACTGTCGGTCGGGTGACGGAAGGTCAGCGTCGTCGGTCGCTGCGATCACGCTCTCGCAGCTTTCATCACGAGCGTCAGTGTCCGACCACGCGATCAGTTGATGCGGAACGCCATCGACCTGGTCGAGCAGACCCGCGAACTCCTCGTCGTAGATGACCATCGCCGGCTTTTCGCGCTCGAGGACTTCGACGACCTGAGGACCCGCGAACGACGTGTTGACGTAGAGGACGTCAGCGCCCAGACGCGCAACTGCAAAGCTCGACTCGATGAAGTAGCGGTGGTTGCGACACATCACTGCAACGGCGTCGCCCTCCCCCACGCCGCGCATGGCAAGCCCGCGGGCCAACGCGTTGCTGCGGCGGTGGAGCTGCTCGAACGTCAACTCCCCGAGGTCGTCGATGAGGCCGACGTCATCGGGAAACCTTGCCGCCGTACTGATCCCTCCGGCCGCCGTACCCATCCCCCAGCCGAGAACTGTCGAACCCAAGCGCAGCAGCCTCGACGGACGATAAGGGCGGAGCAACCCGGCGTCAGCGAGAATCTTGGCGGCGCGTACAGGGTTGAGGACCACAGTGGAACGTAGGTGGCTCGGTCAGTGCCGACCGGAGCGGGCTGACTTGGGTGACACCAACTTGGTGGCCGACCAGTCAGGCCCGGCGGCAACGCTTGTCGTCTGGGAGAGCCCGGCCGTGGGAGCGGCCTCTGCGACATCGCTGGCGTCGACGTAGTTGGGTCGGCCCACCTTCGGTGTGAGCAGCCAGACGGCACCGCCCTCGACGAGGTCGGTGAGTGAGTCGACAAGACCGTCGACCAGGTCGCCGTCGTCGTCACGCCACCACAACAGGACGGCGTCGACCACGTCGCCGTACTGGTCGTCGACAAGGGGAGCACCGACGATGGACTCGATCGAAGCGCGCACTTCCTCGTCGACGTCGTCGTCCCAGCCCATCTCCTGGATGACCATCCCGGACTGAAACCCGAACCGGCTAGCCGATCCGCCTTCCGCGCCGCCCGCGGTCGCGCTCACCCGTTGCCTCCTTGCATGAGGCGCACTCTGGTGGTGCACCTTCGACGCAGGGTAGTCCACCGTGAACTGGGCCTATGCGCAAGTGGTTCCCACAAACTGACACAAACGGGCGGCACCTCCTCGGTGCACTGGCCCGCACCGCCTACCTCTCGGTTCCTCTCCGCCCAGCGCCTAGGCTGGAGGTACGAAGATGAGTCAGCACCGCAAAGGTGCGAGGATGAGCAGTCCCTACCAAGGTGGGGAGAGGGTACGCCGGGCCAACACCGACACAGACGAAGACCTTGGCCCCGAACGACGAAGGGGACGCACGTGGCCAGCGCTAGTGACCGCCCGCCGGTGATCCACGAGGGTTTGCCGACGCAGCTACCTGACATCGATCCCGAAGAGACCCAGGAGTGGCTCGAATCGCTGGACGCGCTGCTGCAGGAGAAGGGCCGCACCCGGGCTCGCTACCTGATGCTCAAACTGCTCGAGCGGGCCCGTGAGAACAACGTCGGCGTGCCGGCACTGCGCAGCACCGACTACATCAACACGATCCCGCCCGAGCGCGAGCCGTGGTTCCCCGGCGACGAAGACATCGAGCGCAGGATCCGCGCGTTCATCCGTTGGAACGCTGCCGTCATGGTGTCACGGGCCAACCGCAAGGGCCTCGAAGTCGGTGGACACATCGCCACCTACCAGTCAGCGGCCAGCCTCTACGAAGTCGGGTTCAACCACTTCTTCCGTGGCAAGGACCACCCCGGCGGCGGAGACCAGATCTACATCCAGGGCCATGGGTCGCCTGGCATCTACTCGCGCGCGTTCCTCGAGGGCCGACTCTCCGAAGAGCAGCTCGACGGGTTCCGTCAGGAGGTGTCGCGCGGTCCCGGCCGGGGCTTGTCGTCGTACCCACACCCTCGTCTGATGCCGGACTTCTGGGAGTTCCCGACCGTCTCGATGGGTCTCACAGCGATCAACTCCATCTACCAGGCGCGCTTCAACCGCTACATGACCAATCGCGGCATCAAAGACACCAGCGAGCAACATGTCTGGGCATTCCTCGGTGACGGTGAGATGGGTGAGCCGGAGTCGCTCGGCGCGATTGGGGTGGCCGCGCGCGAGGAGCTCGACAACCTGACGTTCGTCATCAACTGCAACCTGCAACAGCTCGACGGGCCCGTGCGCGGAAACGGCAAGATCATCCAGGAGCTCGAGTCGACCTTCCGGGGTGCCGGCTGGAACGTCATCAAGGTCGTCTGGGGCCGTGAGTGGGACGCGTTGCTGGCCCGCGACGTCGATGGCGTGCTCGTCAACCAGATGAACGCCACGCCCGACGGCCAGTTCCAGACCTACTCGGTCGAGACCGGCGCGTACGTCCGCGACAAGTTCTTCGGTGGCGACCCCCGCCTGCGCGCGATGGTCAAGAACCTCAGCGACGAGGACATCCAGAAGCTGCCGCGTGGTGGACATGACTATCGCAAGGTCTACGCCGCGTTCAAGGCCGCGACCGAACATGTCGGGCAGCCGACGGTGATCCTCGCGAAGACGATCAAGGGCTGGACGATCGACGCTTTGGAGGGTCGAAACGCGACCCACCAGATGAAGAAGCTGACCAACGACGACCTCAAGAAGTTCCGCGACAGACTTCACCTACCGATCAGCGACGCGGACATTGACGATGCCGAGGTCGCGCCGTTCTACCACCCTGGCAAGGACTCGCCGGAGATCCAGTACATGCTGGAGCGCCGCCGTCAGCTCGGTGGCCCGCTGCCCCAGCGTCGTGTCGACCCCGTCTCCCTGAAGCTGCCCGGTGACGAGATGTACGCCGAGCTCAAGCAAGGATCCGGCAAGCAGGCCATTGCCACCACGATGGCGTTGGTGCGGCTGCTGCGAGACCTGATGAAGGACCCCGAGATCGGGCACCGGATCGTACCGATCGCTCCCGATGAGTACCGCACGTTCGGCATGGACTCGATGTTCCCCACGTCCAAGATCTACTCTCCGCATGGGCAGCAGTACGAGAGCGTCGACCGCGCGATGTTGCTGAACTACAAGGAGTCCGTGCAGGGCCAGATGCTGCACGAAGGCATCAGCGAGGCCGGCGCGATGGGTTCCACGATCGCCGCAGGTACGGCGTACGCCACGCACGGCGAGCCGATGATCCCGGTTTACATCTTCTACTCGATGTTCGGATTCCAACGCACTGGCGACTCCATCTGGTCGTACGCCGACCAGCTCGGCCGCGGCTTCCTGATCGGCGCCACCGCAGGTCGTACGACGCTGACGGGTGAGGGGCTGCAGCACGCTGACGGACACTCCCCGCTCATCGCGGCTACCAACCCGGCCTGTGTGCACTACGACCCGGCGTTCGCCTACGAGATCAGCCACATCGTGCAGAACGGTCTTCAGCGGATGTACGGGTCCTCAGACGAGCACCCGCACGGTGAAGACGTTTTCTACTACCTGACCGTCTACAACGAGCCCACCGTCCAGCTGCCCGAGCCCGAAGGTGTCGACGCCGAAGGCATTCTCAAGGGCATGCACCTGGCCAAGTCGGCCGACACGGGCGACGGCGACAACCGGCCGCGCATTCAGCTGCTCGCCTCAGGTGTCGCGGTGCCGTGGGCGCTCAAGGCGCAACGGCTGCTGGCGGAAGAGTGGAAGGTGCGCGCTGACGTGTGGTCGGTCACCTCGTGGAACGAGCTGACCCGTGACGCCCTACGCGTTGACGAGTGGAACCTGCTGCATCCCGACCATGAGCCTCAGACGCCGTACGTCACGACGACGCTCGACGCCACTCATGGACCGGTGCTCGCGGTGAGCGACTACATGCGGGCCGTTCCCGACCAGATCTCGCAGTGGGTTCGCTCCGACTGGCACTCACTCGGCACCGACGGGTTCGGCTTCGCCGACACACGTGCAGCCGCAAGGCGCTTCTTCCGGGTCGATGCGGAGTCGATCGTGGTTGCGGCGCTCGAGGCGCTGGCCGAACGCGGAGCGGTTGACCGGTCCGCAGCCGTCGACGCGTTGGCGCGGTACCGGATCGATGACCCAACCGCCGTGGCCGGCGTCAAGCAAGAAGGCGCAGGCGCCTAGACCCCAGCACAAAGATCCGACTGTGGCGGACCTCTAGCCCCGTGACAGTCGGATCTTTGTCAGGCCATTCGGTAGCCGCGGCGAGCAAACATGGCTTCGAGTTGGTCGCCGACGCGCTGAGGGAGATGGCGGATGGCGTATGAGGAGAACACCAGCAACCCGCCCCCACCGATATTGACGTCATTCTGACGGAGTAGGTCGTTGTCCCAATTGCGCACTTCCGAGTGCGGGATGCCATGAACTTCGCTGCGCACCCCGAATTCCGGCCAGTCTGCGTCGAGGAAGTACCTACCATCTCGCCGCCTCATCACCTGCTGGCGCGTCGGTTCGGGCAGACGGCGCCGGGCTCTAATCAGGTCGAACTCTCGTTCGGGCAGTGACTCGATCCCACCCTCAGCATCACGGATCGACTCCGCGATGATGGCGCGGTTGCGACATCGCCCGCGACGACTCAGCGCGTCCCAGAGGAACCCTGTTCGGACCAACCGCTGCTGGACTGCGGCGAGGATGATGACGCGGGCACGGCGCTCGGCCACCTTTTCGCTGGCAGCGTCGAGCAAGCTCCGAGGCAGTCGAGTGCGCGGGGGCAGCGCGATTTGGTTGACGTCGTCGGCTCCAAGCTTGGTTGACCACCTCACCTGGACACCCCACTCGGGCGGCAACACCAGCTGCTTGCGTCGCGGGTTGCGAGACGAGCCCGGGATCACGATGGTTAACGCGTCCGGAACGAACCCCTTCAAACCGTCGTACATGGCGCCCGATAGGCCGTGAAGCATCGCCCCTGGTGGTGCGCTGAGCAGGGTTACCCAAATGCGCTGCTCCTGGGTGAGCGGGCCATTGTGCTGTACGACGACGAGTGCCGTGGGGGCCTGCCACCTCCCACCTTCCAACTCGGCGTCCACCCGTCCTTCGCCAAGCATCCGGCACGCATCTTGGCGACGCAGCACACCCACAGCTCGCGCAGCCTCGCGTGCCGAGGTCACAAACTCGTCGCGATTGGCACCCAGAACGCCAGGTTTCGTGTCGAACATCGGACCAGCCCACCAGTCCAGCCACACAGATCAGAGCGCGCTTAACGATCTGTGGACGGGCACAACGCGAAGGATCCGACTGTAGCGGGGCTATAGGCCCGTGACAGTCGGATCTTAATGCGAGGTCAGAGGGTCTCGGCCAGCAGGGCGTTGATCGCCGCGATCGACGTTGGCGTGGACTCGTGCAGCACGGCCATGATGCCGTACTCGCGCGCACTCTCGACGATGGCGGGCGTGTCATCGAGGAAGACCACCTCATCGGGCGTCACATTGAGACGCTTGCACGTCAGCTCGTAGATGCGTGGATCGGGCTTGGCCAGACCCACCTCGTGGGAGTAGATGATCGTGTCGACCATCTCTTCGAAGCCGTAGCGAGTCTCTTCCTCTCGGCGAGCACCATCGGCTGAGTTGCTGAGGATGGCTGTCTGGTAGCGCGGTCGCAGCCCTCGTGCGTAGTCCGCCAACTCGACGTCGAGCTCCCCGCAGTACCAGTCCCACATCTCGGCCATGAACGCGTCGGCCTCCGCCTCACCGAAGCCGAAGATCTCGACGTAACGCTGCCGGAACTCCGGTTCGCTGAGCCGGCCGACACCGATCACATCGTCGGGGTCCAACTTCTTCATGGCGGCAGCAAATTCGTCCGGATCAAGCCCCAACCTGTCCCGCCATCGTTCGAGCCACTTGGCTGGGTCCTCGACGGTCTCCAACACGCCCCCCACGTCGAAGACCACTGCTTTGATCATTCTTTTACCCTCCCACGGCATCTACCGCGATCATTGAGGGCACCGACCAACGGTCGGTGAACGCGACTCCCGCGCCGTCCCCCACGTAAGCCGTGGAGCACCCCTACCCCGAGCCAACGGGGACGGCTAGCCCACTTCGTCTTTGGTGTCCAGCACGCGCCAGAACGTGATCTCTGGCTCAGTGGTCACCCCTGCTTCTCGCATGATCTCCGCGATCTGCGGCGTCTCAGTGAAGAATTTCTGGAACGCCTCCTCGCTCGGCCATTCGTCGATGACCATGACCGCTCCCTCGTTGCCGTAGAAGCGGTGTGAGATCAGCCCATGTCCCTGCGCCCGGTCGACGATGCTTTGCATCATCTCCGGCTTGTTTTCAGCGAGCGCCTCGACCTTCCCTGCATCTCCGGCCACCCGCAACGTCATCAACACACTCAAAGCGATCCCCTCCGTGTACCCCGGATGGGCAGGCCCCTCGAGCACAGATGACTGCCCATCATCGTGCTTGGCGCGTGCTGAGTTTGAAGTTCCTGCCCCTTGAATCGAACATAAGCCGACATGGGAGGTTCGGCCATGACCCAATCGGGCCAGCCCTAAGAGTCGCGATTGTCCTGTCGTGTTGTGTTTTTCTCGATGCCGCGCCTTGCCATTCAGCGCTTCGCGTGGGTCCATTCGAGCAACCGTTCCCGCGGCCAGGTGTTGACGATCCGCTCCGCAGGTACGTCGTTCGCCGTGGCCCGGGCGCACCCGTACTCCTGGAACGCGAGCTGGCCGGGCGCGTGCGCATCCGTGTCGATGCTGAACAGACAGCCCGTCTCCAGCGCCAGCTGGATCAGCCGAGACGGCGGATCGCGCCGCTCGGGCCGGGAGTTGATCTCGACGGCCACGTCGAACTGGGCGCACGCCGCGAACACCACCTCGGCATCGAACTGTGACTCCGGGCGCGTGCCGCGACCACCCTCGACCAGCCGACCAGTGCAGTGACCGAGCACGTTGGTGAACCTGTTCGAGATCCCGCCGACCATCCGGAGCGTCATCGTCTCGGAGTCGGCCCGCAGCTTCGAGTGCACGCTCGCCACGACGACGTCGAGCTGCGCCGAGCATCTCCGTGGTCTGGTCGAGCTTGCCGGTCTTCGAGGATGTCGACCTCGATGCCCGGGAGCAGCCGGAAGTCGTCTCCCTCGGCCGCGATTCGCTCGTTGATCTCGGCCACCACGCCGAGCTGTTCGGTGAGGCGCTCGGCCGTCAGCCCGTTGGCCACGGTGAGCCGCGGCGAGTGGTCGGTGAGCGCCAGGTAGTCGTGGCCGAGTCCACGCGCCGCCGCGACCATCTCTTCGATGGGCGACCCACCGTCAGACCAGTTCGAGTGTGCGTGCAGGTCTCCGCGCACCTGCGCGCGCAAGGCCTCTCCACCTTCGGCCAGCGGCGCCTTCCCTTTTTCCCGCAGGTCGCCAGTTTCTCCGGGACACCGCCTTTGCTTGCCTCCATCACGACCGCTGACGTGGACGGTCCGACGTTGGGCACGTCGGTCAGTGATCCTGCGGCGATCCGCTCCTCCACCTCACCGGGAGGCAGCTCCGCGAGCGCCCACGCGGCCTTGCGATAAGCCTCGACCCGTCGCGTCTCACCGCGGCCCCGCTCCATCCAGTAGGCGATCTCCGACAGCGCTGTCGATTCCGTCCACGCGGTCATCCTGCCGCACCGCTCGCCTTTTGTTGAAACATCACAAACCCTCCCAGTAGGCTCGAGTCATGGCACGCGGGAGCGCAGCAGCGACGCGCCAGCTGGAGGAGTCGGTCGGCTCACTGACCAAGGCGGCCATCGCCAAGATGCACGAGGACCTCCCGTGGTTCCGAGCCCTCACTGCCGAAGACCGTTCCTGGATCGGGCTGATCGCCGGTGCCGGCATCTCCTCGTTCGTCGACTGGTTCCGCGACCCGACCACCGGACCGGCTGTCACGGCCGACGTCTTCGGCACCGCGCCGCGCGAGCTCACCGGGCGTGGTCACCCTGCAGCAGACGGTCGAGATGGTGCGTACGACGATCGCTGTCGTCGAGGCGCACGTCGACCAGGTCGTCAGCGCGAAGGACGCGCAGTCGGTGCGCGAGTCGGTCATGCTCTACTCCCGCGAGATCGCCTTCGCCGCCGCCGAGGTCTACGCCCGTGCCGCCGAGCAGCGCGGCGCCTGGGACGCACGGCTGGAGGCGCTGATCGTCGACTCGGTGCTGCGCGGCGAGGCCGACGACGCCGTTCGGTCCCGTGCCACCGCACTCGGCTGGGCCTCGACCAGCGGAGTCTGCGTCGTCCTCGGATTCACCCCTGAGGGCGACTCCGCGACCGCCGTCGACGCGATCAAGCGATCGGCTCATGCGCACCACCTCGACGCGCTCTGTGCCGTCCAGGGCGACCGGCTCGTCGTCGTGCTGGGCGGCGTCGACGACCCCGACAAGGCGGCCAGCCCGATCGCCGACCACTTCGGCGACGGCGCGATCGTGACCGGTCCGGTCGTCGGCGACCTGCTGGCCGCCAACGTGTCCGCCCGGGCGGCCGTCGCCGGGCTCCGCGCGGCAGCCGCCTGGCCCGACGCGCCGCGTCCGGTGTCCAGCGACGACCTGCTGCCCGAGCGCTCGCTGTCCGGCGACGGCCACGCCCGCCGCCAGCTCGTCTCCGCGGTCTACCAGCCGCTCGTGGAGGCGGGCTCGGGGCTGCTCGAGACCCTGACGGCCTACCTGGACAGCAGCGGGTCGATCGAGGCGACCGGACGCGCACTTTTCGTCCACCCGAACACCGTCCGCTACCGGCTCCGGCGGATCGCCGACGTGACCGGTCTGTCGCCCTCCGAGGCGCGCGACGCCTACACGCTGCGGGTGGCGCTGACGCTCGGCCGCCTGCTCTCTTTGTAGGAAACCTACAAAGACACCCCTGAACTTTCGTGCTCGAGGTGACCCGGGCCCGATCCGGCAAAGACGGCATGATGGTGACGTGCTCGTCATCGTCGCGCCCGGTCAAGGCGCCCAGACCCCCGGTTTCCTCACCCCTTGGCTCGAAGACCCCGACTTCGCCGACCGGCTGATCTGGCTGTCTGCGGTCGGCGGCCTCGACCTCGCCCACTACGGCACCGAGGCCGACGCCGAGACGATCCGCGACACCGCGGTCGCCCAGCCCCTGCTCGTCGCGTCGAGCCTGCTCGCCGCCCTGGCGCTCTTCCCCCACCCGGCCGACGCGTTCGGACGCATCGGCGCCGTCGCCGGCCACAGCGTCGGCGAGATCGCCGCAGCCACCGGTGCCGGCGTGATCACCGCCGAGCAGGCCATGGTGTTCGTCCGCGAGCGCGGCCACGCGATGGCAGCAGCCTCCGCTGTCACGCCGACCGGGATGACGGCCGTCCTCGGCGGAGACCGCGACGAGGTGCTCGCCACCCTCGAGCGTCACGGGCTCACCGCCGCCAACGACAACGGCGCCGGCCAGATCGTCGCCGCCGGCACCATGGAGCAGCTCGCCGCACTGGCCGACGACGCTCCTGGAAAGGCCCGGCTGATCCCGCTCAGCGTCGCCGGCGCCTTCCACACCGAGCACATGCGGCCCGCCGTCGACGTCCTGGCCCAGCTGGCCCGCGCCATCTCGACGCACGACACCCGCACCCGGCTGATCTCCAACCGCGACGGCCAGGTCATCCACAGCGGCCGCGAGGTGCTCAACCGGCTGGTCACCCAGGTGAGCAACCCGGTGCGCTGGGACCTGTGCATGCAGACGATGTCCGACCTCGGCGTCACCGGCATCCTCGAGATGCCGCCCGCAGGCACGCTCACCGGCATCGCCAAGCGGCAGCTCAAGGGCGTGGAGACGTTCGCGCTGAAGACCCCGACCAGCTCGACGACGCCCGCGCGTTCGTCGACAAGCACGGCGACGCCTCCCCGATGGACTCGACGCCGACCTGGCGGATGCTGGTCTCGCCGTCCAAGGGCACCTTCCACCAGGCCGACGAGATCCCGCTCGGTGCACTGCTGACGCCCGGCGTGACGATCGGCGAGGTCACCAACCTGCGCGGCACGACGCCGGTCCTCGCACCCTACGGCGGCACCATCGTCGAGTGGATCGTCGAGGACGGCGACCTGGTCTCCCCCGGCCAGCCGCTGGTGCGGCTGCACCCCGAAAGCGAGTGACATGACCGCTCCGATCGCCACCGCCACTGGTGCGCAGCACGCCCGCATCCTCGGCATCGGCGGCTACCGGCCGAGCCGGGTCGTCACCAACGCCGAGATCTGCGAGCGCATCGACTCCAGCGACGAGTGGATCCAGACCCGCTCGGGCATCATCGAGCGTCGCTGGGCCGAGCCGCACGAGACCGTGCAGATGATGAGCGTCGAGGCCTCCCGCAAGGCGCTCGAACGCGCCGACATCGACGCCGCCCAGATCGACTGCGTCATCGTCGCCACCGTCTCCCACCTGATGCAGACGCCTGCCGTCGCGACGCTGATCTCCGACGAGCTCGGCGCCACCCCGGCTGCCGCCTTCGACATCTCGGCCGCCTGCGCCGGCTTCTGCCACGGCATCAGCCTGGCCTCCGACATGGTCCGCTCCGGGAGCGCCAAGTACGTGCTGGCCATCGGGGTCGAGCGGCTCTCCGACATCACCGACCCGACCGACCGCGGCACCGCGTTCATCTTCGCCGACGGTGCCGGCGCGGCCGTGGTCGGACCGTCCGACGCCGAGGGCATCGGGCCGGTCGTGTGGGGCGCCGACGGCTCGAAGTACGACCTGATCCGGCAGAACGAGAGCTGGACCGACGTCCTCGACATGGAGAAGCCCGAGATGCCGACGCTGCGGATGGACGGCAACCCGGTGTTTCGCTGGGCGTCGTTCGAGATGGCCAAGGTCGCCCGCGAGGCGCTCGACCGGGCCGGCGTCACCGTCGACGACCTCGACGTCTTCGTGCCCCACCAGGCCAACATGCGCATCACCGACGCGATGGCTCGCGCCCTCAAGCTGCCCGAGCAGGTGGTGATCGCCCGCGACATCGCCTACCAGGGCAACACGTCCGCTGCATCGATCCCGCTCGCGGCCGCGGCGCTGCTCGAGTCCGGCGAGGCGAAGAGCGGCGACCTGCGCTGTTCATCGCGTTCGGCGCCGGGCTCGCGTACGCCGCCCAGGTGGTCCGCTGCCGTGACGGCTCTGCATCAACCAACACTCACCAGCTTCCGCAGCACCCCTGCGGACTCCCCGACAACACGGGGAAAGTCAGACCCGCCCATCCCATCCCGTAGCCCGCAGAACCCAACCCCAAGGAGCCACACCATGGCCAGCACTGAGGAGATCCGCTCCGGACTCGCCGACATCGTCAACGAGGTCGCCGGGATCCCCGCTGACGACGTACAGCTCGACAAGTCGTTCACCGACGACCTCGACGTCGACTCGCTGTCGATGGTCGAGGTCGTCGTCGCCGCCGAGGAGCAGTTCGGCGTCAAGATCCCCGACGACGAGGTCAAGAACCTCAAGACCGTCGGCGACGCCGTCGCCTTCATCGAGAACACCCAGAACGCCTGACCCGTGTGCGAGCCGGGTCGCCAGCGTCGTACCAGCCGTACGTCGACGTCGACCCGGCAAAGCCCCTCGCTGCACAGACCACAACGAACGCCACTACCCACACCTGAGGTGAACACCGATGAGTTCCACACGCGTCGTCGTCACCGGCCTCGGTGCGACGTCTCCCGTCGGCGGTGACGTGCCCACGACCTGGGCGGCGCTGCTCGCCGGTACCTCCGGCGTCCGCGCCCTCACCGAGGACTGGGCGAGCAGACTGCCCGTCCGCATCGCGGCCCGCGTCGCCGTCGAGCCGCCCGAGGTGCTCGAGCGGGTCAAGGCGCGTCGGCTCGACCGGTCGGGCCAGTTCGCCCTCATCGCCGCCATCGAGGCCTGGAGCGACAGCGGCCTTGCCGATCCGAGGTCGACCCTGAGCGGCTCGGAGTCGCCATCGCGTCCGGCATCGGCGGCGTCACGACCCTGCTCAGCAACTACGACCTGCTCCTCGAGAAGGGCCCGCGCCGGGTCTCCCCGACTCTCGATCCCGATGCTGATGCCCAACAGCCCGGCCGCGAACGTCGGTCTCGCCATCGGCGCCAAGGCCGGCGTGCACACGCCGGTGTCCGCCTGCGCGTCCGGCAACGAGGCGATCGCCCATGGCATCGACATGATCCGGCTCGGCCGCGCCGACGTGGTCGTCGTCGGCGGCACCGAGGCCGCGATCCACCCGCTGCCGCTGGCCGCCTTCGCGCAGATGATGGCGCTGTCCAAGCGCAACGACGACCCCGAGCGGGCGTCTCGCCCCTGGGACATCGACCGCGACGGCTTCGTGCTCGGCGAGGGGCGGCCGCTCTGGTCATCGAGAGCGCCGAGCACGCCGAGGCCCGCGGCGCACGGTCTACGCCGAGGTCGCCGGCGCCGGCGTCACCGCCGACTCGCACGACATCGCCCAGCCCGACCCCGAAGGTCTGGGCGCCACCCGCGCGATGAAGTGGCCCTGGTCGAGGCCGAATTGACCGCCAGGAACATCATGCACATCAACGCCCACGCCACCTCGACGCCGCAAGGCGACGTGGCCGAGTGTCTGGCGATCACCAACGCGCTCGGGCGGCGAGATCGACCACGTCGTCGTCACCTCGACCAAGTCGATGACCGGCCACCTGCTCGGAGGGGCCGGTGCCTTGGAGTCGATGGCGACCATCCTGGCGCTGCACCACCGCGTCGTACCGCCGACGATCAACCTCGACAACCTCGACCCGGCGGTCAAGCTCGACATCGCCACCGAGCAGCGCAAACTGCCGGACGGCGACATCGCCGCCCTCAACAACTCCTTCGGCTTCGGCGGCACAACGTCGCCATCGCCTTCCGCTCGGCCTAAGGCGATGCCATGACCACGACCGACAACGCACCAGCAACGGCACCCGAACAACGCAGCAGCCAAACCGCCGAAGCTGCCACGCGACCAGGACCCGCGCAACCCCAACAAGCGGCTTGCGGCGTTCTTCGACCCGGGCAGCCTCGAGCTGATCAGCGACGACGACGACAGCGGCATGCTCGCGGCCGTCGGCACGATCGACGGCGTCCACACCGTCGCCTTCTGCTCCGACGCCACCGTCATGGGCGGCGCGATGGGCAACGAAGGCTGCAAGGTCGTCGTCAAGGCCTACCAGCGCGCGATGGCCGACCAGGCGCCGATCGTCGGGCTCTGGCACTCCGGTGGCGCCCGGCTCGCCGAGGGCGTGCTGTCGCTGCACGCCGTCGGGCTGATCTTCCACGCGATGACGCAGGCGTCGGGCAAGATCCCGCAGATCTCGGTCGTGCTCGGGCCGGCGGCTGGCGGGGCGGCGTACGGCCCGGCGCTGACCGACGTGGTCATCCTCGGGCCGGAGGGCCGGATCTTCGTCACCGGCCCCGACGTCGTCCGCTCCGTGACCGGCGAGGACGTCGACATGCTGCGGCTCGGCGGTCCTGAGCCGCATGGCCGTCGTTCCGGTGTCGTCCACGTGCTCGCCGAGTCCGAGGAGCACGCGCTCGGCGAGGCCCGGCGGCTGGTCGCGCTGCTCGGCGACCAGCGCAGCCTCGACGCCGAACGCGTCACCGACGTCGACCTGTCGGAGCAGATGCCGGAGTCGAAGAAGCGGGCGTACGACGTGCACCCCTTCGTCGGCGAGCTGCTCGACCACGACTCGATGCTCGAGCTGCACCAGCGGTGGGCGCCCAACATCGTCACGGCGCTCGGCCGCTTCGGCGGCCGCACGGTCGGCGTCATCGCCAACAACCCGCTGCGGCTCGGCGGCTGCCTCGACTCGCCGTCAGCGGAGAAGGCGGCTCGCTTCGTGCGGATGTGCGACGCGTACGGCGTGCCGCTGATCGTGGTCGTCGACGTGCCGGGCTACCTGCCGGGCGTCGGCCAGGAGTGGGACGGCGTCGTACGACGTGGGGCCAAGCTGCTGCACGCCTTCGGCGAGGCCGTGGTGCCGCGGGTCACGCTGGTGACCCGCAAGGCCTACGGCGGCGCCTACATCGCGATGAACGCCCGGTCGCTCGGCGCGACCAGGGTGTTCGCCTGGCCGGGCGCCGAGATCGCCGTGATGGGGTCGATCGCCGCCGTCCGGATCCTGCACCGCCGCAAGATCGCGGCCGTCGCCGCCGACCTGCGCCCCAGGTCGAGGCCGAGCTCGCCGCCGAGCACGAGCTGATCGCCGGCGGCGTCGACAGGGCGGTGGAGATCGGCGTCGTCGACGAGGTCGTCGAGCCGAGCCTACCCGCTCGGCGCTGGCTGCGGCGTTGGCCGCAGCCGACACGGGACTCCGCGGCCAGCACGGCAACATCCCCCTCTAGCCGTGACCCGTCACGGGTTGCGCGAACCGTCAGTCGCGGTTGCGCGAACCGTCAGTTTCTGTTCGCTCAGATCCTTGCGGTGGCCATCATGACCACAACTGGCGGGTCAAAGACCACAACGTGCCGGGTCAAAGAACCACAGTGCCGGGTCAACGTCAGACGACGTGGTGGAGCCAGCGGACGGGGGCGCCGTCGCCGGCGTAGCGGAACGGCTCGAGCGCCTCGTCCCACGCCTTGCCCAGCAGCTTGTCGATCTCGACCAGCAGCGGAAGGTCGCCGACCGCCGCCTTGACGACGGCGGCCTTGAGCCGGTCCTCGGGGATCATGATGTCGCCGTGCAGCCCGGTCACGGCGTGGAAGACGCCGAGCTCGGGTGTGAAGGAGAAGCGGGCGCCCTCGCTGATGATGGTGGCGTCCTCGGTGACCTCGAACAGCAGGTGCTCCCAGCCGCGCAGCGCCGACGCGATCTTCGCGCCCGTGCCGACGGGGCCGCTCCAGGAGTACTCCGCGCGGTAGGGGCCGGTCCGGGCCGGCTGGGGGGTCCAGGAGAGGTCGACGGGCACGCCGAGGACGCCGGCGACCGCCCACTCGACGTGGGGGCACAGCGCCGACGGCGAGGCGTGCACGAACAACACTCCGCGTGTGGCCACGCCTGTGGTCTCCGTGCGTGTTCGGTTCACCGTTCCTCCTCAAGGCTCGAGGTTCGCCTTCCCCAGCGGTCTCGTACCACGAGGTCAGTGATGAACTCCAGCCCCATTGTGCCTCATCCGTCACTGCAGCACCACTCTTTGCCTCGAACCCGGCCATCTGCGCCGCCAGACGGCCGCTACGGCCAGCGCGAGGCGACGAACAGCCCGGCACCGGTCGAGAGCAGCGACAATATGACCAGATATCCGATGTACTGCGAGGTCGCGTCGCCCGCTCGGCCGTAGACGAGCCCGCCTTCGACGTCCTGGTAGGCACTGACCAGGTCATCCGGACTCGGGCGATGTAGGCCTTGCCCCCGAGATGTCGGAGACCTCCTGCAGTTGCTCGATCTCGACCGGCACCGGCACGGTCTCGCCGCCGCTGGAGATCGTCCCGGGTCGGTCCCGAGAGCGACCGTGTAGACCGGCACCCCCTGGTCCTTGGCCGCCTCCGCGGCCGCCACCTGCGACCGCCCCACCGTCCGGGCGCCGTCACTGATCAGCACGATCATCGCGGGCATCTTGCCATCTGGTGCCTCGTCCCCAACGCCTGCTTGACCACGTCGAGGGAGGTGTAGATGCCCTCTCCGGTGGCGGTGTACTCCTGGAGCTGAAGGCGTCGATCGCCTCCGTCACCTCGGTGCGGTCGATCGTCGGAGCCACGACGACCTCGGCGTGGCGGGCGAAAGTGACCAGCGCGACCTTGAACGCCGGAGGCAGCTGGCCGAGGAACTCCTGGCGGTGTCCTTAGCCGCCGTGATCCGGTTCGGGGCGACGTCTTCGGCATCCATCGACAGCGAGATGTCCATCGTGAGCACGACGGTGACGCCCGTCTCGCGCGGCACCTTGACGACCTTGCTCGGCTGCGCGAAGAGCACGATCCCGAACGCAAGGGTCAGCATCGCCAGCCCGACTGCCACATGCTGCCGCCAGTTGACCCGCCGAGGTACGACGTTGTCGAGCAATGCCATGTTGGTGAAGCGCACGGCGTAGTGGCTCTTGCGGTACTGCAGCAAGACGTAGCCAGCGATCAAGAGCGGGATCACCAACAGGAGCCAAAGCCGAGCCGGCTCGAGGAAGTTCATCGCGCCACTCCAGCCGGCGGCTTGTGCAGCCGAGCCGCCATCCGTCGGTGCTTCAGCGCGAAGCGCGCGGTGTCGGCCACCCAGTCGGAGTCGGTGCGAAGAACCAGGTGACCGGCGCCGGCGCGACGCAATGCCCGGGCAGTGCGCTCGCGTTGGAGTTCGCGGCGGCGGAGTAGCGGGCGCGCACCTTCTTGTCGGCGGTGTTGAGCTCGCGCACTTCTCCGGTCTCGGGATCACGCAGCAGGATCGTGCCGACGTTCGGGATGTCGAGCTCACGTGGGTCGATGATCTCCACCGCGATGACCTGGTTCCTCGTCGCCAGTTGGCGCATGGCCTTCTCCCACGACGGTGGCGTTTCGGGGTCGGTCGAGGCGTCACGGAGGTCGATGAAGTCGGACACCACCACCCGCAATCCGCGCTTGCGCTGGGCCCGGCCGACCGCCGTGATGGCCTCAGCGAGGCTCTGGGTCGGCGACGTCGTGTCAGCCGCGGGCTCGCGCAGCAGGGAGCGCAGCAGTCCGAAGAGTGCCAGCCGCCCGGACCTCGCCGGCCATCGCTTCAGCACGCCATCGCGCAGAACGTACCCGCCGAAGCGGTCTCCGACGCGAAACGTCAGCAGTCCCATCGTGGCCACGGCCGCGACGGCCAGGTCGCGCTTCTCCATCACGGCCGTGCCGAAGCTCATCGAGGGCGAGAGGTCGATCATCGCCCAGGTCTCCAGCTCGCGGTCGGCGATGACGTCGCGAACGTGCGGAATGGTGGTACGCGCCGTCACGGCCCAGTCCATGCGTCGTACGTCGTCCTCACCCGGGATGTAGAGACGCGCTTCGGCGAGATCGGTGCCGGGGCCAGGCAGTAGACCCAGGTGCTCTCCGTGGAGGAAGCCCTCGAGCCGACGCACGATCTGCAGCTCGAGACGCCGCAACGCGGCTTCGGGTGCGAGCTGCGAGAGCGGCATCCGTTCGGCACGAGGTCGGATTGCCACGTCAGCGGAACTCCGGAGTGGCGGCGTTGTTCCAGATCGCCTGGGGCTGCGGGATCGCCGAGACCACGCGGTCAACGATGACGCGTGGGTCGACTCCATCGGCGACGGCATCGAAGCTGAGGACGAGACGATGCGCCATCACGTCACGAGCGACGGCGGCGACGTCTTGCGGCAGCACGTAGTTGCGTCCGTGAATCAGCGCGACCCCTCGCGCGGCGGCTGCCAGGCCCAGGGTGGCGCGCGGACTGGCGCCGATCTCGATGACGCCGGTGAGGTCGTGCATGTGGAACTCCGCCGGCGAACGCGTAGCGAGCACCAGCCGGACGATGTACTCCGAGACGAGGTTGTGCAGGAAGATCCGGTCGGCGGCGGCGCGGAGCTGGAGGATCTTCGCCGGGCTCAACACCTGGCTTGCGCGAGGCGGGTCGACGCTCATCCGGCGCAGGATCTCGAACTCTTCGTTGCCACGCGGATGCGTCACATCGACCTTGAAAAGGAAGCGGTCGCGCTGGGCCTCGGGAAGCGGGTAGACGCCCTCGGACTCGATCGGGTTCTGGGTGGCGATGACGATGAAGGGGTCAGGCAGTTGGAACGTCTGGCCACCGATCGAGACCTGGTGCTCGGCCATCAGCTCGAGCATCGCCGACTGCACTTTGGCGGGCGCCCGGTTGACCTCGTCCGCAAGCACGAAGTTGACGAAGACCGGGCCGAGCTCGACGTCGAAGCTCTCCTTGCTGGGTCGGTCGATCCGGGTGCCGACGATGTCGGACGGGACCAGGTCGGGGTGAACTGCACTCGAGCGAAGCTGCCACCGACCACGTCGGCGAACGTGCGCACTGCAAGGGTCTTCGCGATGCCAGGGACGCCCTCGACGAGGCAGTGGCCGCGCGCGATAAGAGCAACGATCAGCTGCTCGACCATGTGCTCCTGGCCGACGATGACCTGCTTCACCTCAGTATTCGCTCGCTGCGTGAGCTCAGACAGCGGCGTTACCTCCGAGGCGGGTTCGGTCGCACTCGCCGGGCTGGTCGTCATGGGTTATTCCCTTCGAGGCCTGCTGTCGTCGTACGCTTTCGGTGCTAGCTCGAGCAAGCTCGCGGCTAGTAAGTGTTACAGATGCACAAAGGCCTGACATGTGAAGCCCGGGCCTCGCGACGAGTGTGGGCGGAGAGCCATGGCGGCCGGTGAGCCCGACCTGCGTATCAGGTCTCTGCTGCGTCGCGATCCGCCTGCCGTCG